>NZ_LMUJ01000016.1 GCF_009765975.1 Acidisphaera sp. S103
TGCATGAGGCTCGGCACCAGACCACCCGGTGCAACCCTCGAAAGCCTGCATACTGTGAGACGGGTCGCCCCTATCTCAGGCGAACATCTGGTCTAGGGCCTAGCCCGGCAAAGGTAGTCCCCGGCGACATCGAAATGACCCCAGCTGCGTTGCCGAACGAGTGCAACGTTACGCCAGACAAATTTGCACGCTCCACGGGCCTGCGTCTCGAGCACAGTCTCGAAAGCGGGGCGGTCAGTGATGTCGACAAACTCGTCGGCGTCGAGCGGGAAGACCCAATCGGCGTCAGCAGCAAAGGCGCGCTGGACCAGCAGGTTCGTAATCGCCGCCTGGATAGCCGCGAACACCGCAGTCGATCGGGACGCCGGCAGCGCACGCCGCCTCGAGTATCTCGCGCGAGCCGTCGGTGGATCGGTGGTCCATGGCGACGATGTGGTCGAACAGGGCGGCACAATGTGTAAGGGAACTGGCAGGATATCAGACTCATTGCGCACCATGACTGCCGCTGCAAGGCGAAGTGGGCGCGTCGCCTACGATGACGCCGCGGCAGTAATGCAGGTTACCGGTGTCAGCGAGCGCGGGAGAACCGGCATGCGGTCGAATCCGAGTTTCAGGCCGTTTCGTTGCATGATCCGGAAAAGCTCGCGTTGTGGATCGATTCCATGGCGCGCCAGGAAGCGGTAGAAAAGTCCGGCCTCCTGGTCTCTGGGGCGCAGGTGACGCGCGGAGACTTCACCAATGATTGCAATGCGGCCCGCCTGCTGTGCTTCCGGCCATGTCTGACCCCAGAGCAGGTCAATGCCGAACCCGCTAATGCCCTCACTGAATGTCCAGGCTAGCCGATCGAGTGCCGCCCTCGAGAAGGCCGGCATCATCACCTCCACCCCATCAACCGGCACCACACGGCCGGCATGTGCGCTGTCGCGGAAGATCGGCCAAGAACAGTCCGAATCCGGAGTGAGCAAGGGCTGCGCCAGCACCAGGTCGTGCGACTGCATCACGTCGAAGAAGCGGTCCAGATCGCCGGCGCCGAGATCGATGTCATCATCGAGGAAAATTACGCGTTCGTAGCTGCGCAGCAGAGTCGGGTCACGGCGCAAGATAGCCTCGATGGCGGTCACCTTGGAGCCGCGCTGGAAGATGGCATACTCGCAGGCTGCATGAGGTTCCGCGCCGGGGTCTTCGTAGTAGTTGAGCATCAGATCGAAGCCGCGTTCCGGCGTTGCGAAGCGATAAGCGGCGTCAGGAGCAGTCTGCACGAAGACGAGGTTCGGCCGTTGTGGTGCCGCAGCGCGGCGGAGTGGTCGCCAGTCGATATTGTCACGAAAAATTGTTTGGCGCGCCTCAAGACTTACGAAGCCGTAGTCAACGCCCTCGCCTTCGAGCCGACCGGTGGCAGCGATCTGCCTAAGCATTAGAGCCGGGGCAGTGGCTGATGTCGCGCCATGTGAGGCCATCCATCGCTGGAGATCGATGTGCGGCGCCGGATCGCGCCCCTCGGCGAGACCACGCGTAAGATAATGTTCGAGAGGGTGGTTGCCGCCGAGACAATCATGGTTAACGGCGGCGTACCAGGAGTGGTCGAACTCCTTAGAGGGCGATTCCGGGCGATCAGCGCCGTGGCGCAGGTAGAAGTTCAGAAGCGGGAAGCTTCGACGCACGCCGGCAGCGGCAAGTTGCGCTCGATAATAGGCAGGATCGAAGAAGGGATTGGGTCGTTGGCCGCGTCGGGCGCCGATCGTGAGGTAGTGGATGAACGGTCGCCGGTACCAGACGCTGCTGCTCAGATAAGCAGCGCGATAAGCTTCGGGCTGGAAGAGACAGGCGCCATAGGCTCGGCGGGTTGCATCGGCAGGGTTTGGCATGGCGGAAGTGGCGAACGTCCTCATGATATTTGAGACGAACGCGGCAGTCGACGAGCGTCGATCCGATCCGCCGTTAGTTTGGAACCCCTTGTTGCATAGCGTGAATGCAAGTGCAACAAGACCCCTCGAATGCGATCCATCGGTACTGGCAATGGCGCTCGCGAGGCTCGGTCGGGCCGTGCAGATTGGAAATTCTTAGAGTCCTTGTGTGGACATCGGGTAATCGCGGCTGAAGGCTTGAAAGCTCCATAGTGCCGTGGTCCGGGCGCTGTCGCCCGGCAGTTCACATGTGGGAGGGTGCTCGATGGCCCAATTTGTTGGTTTGGACGTTTCGCAAAAGCTGACGTCGATCTGCGTCGTTGACGAGACGGGACGCAGGCTCTGGCGTGGTCAATGCCGATCAGAGCCGGAGCCGATCGGCCGGGCGGTGCGAGGGCATGCGGGAGGAGATGCCAGCATTGGGATCGAAACCGGCCCGATGACGCCGTGGCTCGTGCATGAGTTGCGGAATCGGGGGCTTAACGTTGTTTGCCTCGATGCGAGACATGCCAGTGCCGCGCTCAAGATGCAGATGAACAAGACCGATCAGAACGACGCCGAGGGACTGGCGCAGATCATGCGCACGGGATGGTATCGATCAGTGCACGTGAAGTCGATCGATGCCCATCGGACGCGTGCGCTGCTCGGCGCGAGAGCACAACTCGTCGGCATGACGACACGTCTGTCGAACCATATCCGAGGCGTGCTCAAGACGTTTGGGATGCTGCCCGGCGCAATGCGCGGTCTTCCGTTCGATCGGCGGGTCGAGGCTCTGCTGGTTGATCGTGCTGACCTGGCGGCCATCGTTCGACCCATGCTCACGGCCTGGCGTCAGCTGCGCGAACAGATTGCGGTCTTCGATAAGGCGGTGCGCGCGCTGGCGAAAAGTGACCCGACGTGCCGGCTTTTGATGAGTGTGCCCGGTATTGGTGTCGTCACCGTGCTGGCCTACGTGAGTACAGTCGAGGACCCAGCCCGCTTCACCCGATCGCGCTCGGTGGGTGCGCACCTGGGGCTGACACCAAGACAATATCAGTCGGGGGAGGTCGACCGCAGCGGCAGGATTTCGCGATGTGGCGACACGCTGGCCCGCACCCTAATGTACGAGGCGGCGGTGGTGATCCTGTCGAGGGTCAAGAAGGCCTCAGGATTGAAGGATTGGGCGCAGGCAATTGCGAAGCGGTCCGGGATTGGCAAGGCGCGCGTCGCGCTAGCAAGGAAGCTTTGCGTGATCCTGCACAGCATTTGGCGCTCGGGCGAACCGTTCCGTTGGTCGGCGCAGCCAGTCGGCGCCTGACTTTGTCTCGCAGAGATACATTCGCGCGATTGCTCTGGCGCGGATGAAAGTTGCCCCACCGGGGCGAGGGTGCAGGTATGCTGCGAGGGAGGCCGTTGAGCCGCGCGTACTCCGTGTGAGCTCGTTGTGGACATTGCAGTGCCTGTGCTTCGGACCAGATGTTGCGGCGGAGCCTTTTCGACCGCGGAGAGAACCGTGACCCCGGCACGGCGACAGAAGTAAGCTGCGAGAATTCACCCCGTCACCGACTGCGCAGTGTCGGATTTATCTGGAACCACGGAAGGACAGCGGTTCCATTGTTTCCCGATGCTGATCGTCGACCTCAAGCCCGGCGTCTGCGACGCTCCGCTGCGCGGCTTGACCTCGACGATCAGCATCGAAAGGCGGCTTGACATGCCGTCGACACCCATTGTGTCCTTGCCGTCTCGGGATATCGTTTCTCTTGGTTGAATGTTGCATCGGCCGCATGGTGAGGCCCTTATAGCGTTACGTAACGAAATGCAGCGGAAACTGACCCATCGATGGCTGGCTTTTAGACCGCGCCTGCCGAGGCGGCGGCCGCGGCTTCCACGCCGTAAGCTTCCCCTGTCAGCATCATCTTCCACGCCATGCGTGCGGTCCTGTTGGCCGGAGCCACGGCGGCCATATGCCGTCGACACACCATTGTATCCTTGCCGTCTCGGGATATCATTTCTCTCGGCGTTGACTGATGGACGGCATCCAAACGCTTTCAAGCAAGAAGCTATTGACAGGAGGGACGCGATTAGAGAACGGCCTCCTCCTCGCAAGGCGTTTTGCAGCGTTTTGACCAAATCGCTTGCGTCCATATGTCCGGCCTGTTGGCGCGCTCGCACATGAACGCTGGCCAAGATGGTTTCCGCAACACGAGTTCCAAACAGAAGGGCGACCTTGCAGGAGGCCGCTGGAGCTATCGGAGTATCTCGCGCCGTGGATCGATTGATCACACCACCTGCTTATCATCTTGCAAGTTCTGGCATCGCCTCAGCACGGTTGCAGTTGAGTTGCTCCCCGTGTCTGGCCGATCTCTAGACCGTGCCCGCAACGGCAGCGACCACGGATTTCTCGATATAAGTTTCGCCTGTTACCATCATCTTCCAGGCGATGCGTGCCGTCTTATTAGCCAGCGCCACCGCGGCCAGCTTTGGTGACTTGCGCTTGAGAATTGCGGCCAGCCACGGCGACACCTTTCCGCTGCGTAGAGCCTGTTGGATTACCGAGGTCGCGCCGATGACCAGGACGCTGCGCAATCCCTCATCGCCGGCGCGGGTGATGACGCCAAGCCTGACTTTACCTCCGGTCGAATGATCCTTTGGTGTCAAACCGATCCAGGCCGCGAATTGACGCCCAGATCGGAATAGCTCGGGCTCCGGGGTCTTCATTGTCAGCAACACCGAGCCGATCGGACCAACGCCAGGGATCTGGGCAAGGCGTTGACTGCGTTCGTCGGCGCGGTGCCAGGTCGTGAGCTTGGCATCGACCTCGCCGATTTGCGCCTGTAGCTGCGTATATTCCTTGGCCTGCATGGCGAACAACTCTTGAGCCAGGGCGGGCAGGCTCTCATCGGCTGCGATGCGCTCGAGCAACGGAACCAGCTGAGCAATCCCCTTGGTGGCAGTCAGGCCGAATTCGGCGGCATAGCTGCGGATGGTGTTGGCCAGTTGGGTGCGATTGCGGATCAGCCGGTCGCGCACGCCGACCAGCATCAGGGCCGCCTGTTGCTCAGCCGTCTTTACCGGCACGAAACGCATCGTCGGTCGGCTCATCGCTTCGCACAACGCCTCGGCGTCAGCCGCATCGTTCTTGCCGCGCTTGACGTAGGGCTTGGCCAACTGAGGCGGTATTACTCAGCAGTCGGTAATATAGGAGACACTTGGTGTCCGGAAGAATGATCGGATCAGCCTGGGTGCCTTCTTGAGGGCGGCAAGTTGGGCTCCGATTTTGTCGCCGAGCGTTTCGCCTTTGCGGAGAGGCGTTCTGGCGACACCAGTGCGCTTCACATGGCTCCAAACCAACTCGTCGGGGTTCAGCTCGGGCGCATAGCCGGGAAGAAAATGCAGCG
>NZ_LMUJ01000018.1 GCF_009765975.1 Acidisphaera sp. S103
CCTTTGATTTCTGGGATTGCGACCATCCCAGGCACGGACTCGCACCGTGCTGACAAAGCGCCCTCACGGACGCACTCATGCCGATGAAGATCGGCACCCACGCCTTTTGCTGGTCGAGCCAGAGGCGTGGATGGCGGGCCTTCGCCCACCATGACGGGTTGTGTGGATAGCCTGCCTTCGCTCACCATGACGAGTGCGCGGCAATGGCCGGCGGGTCAACCTCAACGAACTCAGTATAACTTAACCCTCACCACCCCGGCGGCGGCTTGAAGCCAAGCCACGCCTGCTCCAGCAACGCTGCCACGGCGATCGTGGTGCGGTCGCCGTGGATTGGGCCGGCGATCTGCACGCCCAGCGGCAGGCCGGCCTTCGTCATCCCCAGCGGGGCCACCGTCCCCGGCAGGTGATAGCCGCCGGTCAGGCCGGGCCAGAACAGCATGTCGTTGTAGGCGATGTCCTTCCCGTCGATGGTGATCCGGCGCTCCCAGGTCGGGCCGTCCTGGCGGTGCGGCAAGGCGGCCGACGCGATCACCGGACACAGCAGCACATCCCAGTCTCGGAAGAACGCCGACCACAGGCGGCGCCATTGGAATCGTTTCTCGTTCAAACCAAGCCACTTGCGGTGGGTTAGCTCGGCCATGCGTACCATGACGTCGTCGGCACTCTTGGCGTTGTCGGGCAGTGCAGCCGCACGGGCCACCTTGTTGGCGACGACGTCGTCGGACAGGCGGCTGCTCCAGGCGCAATCCAGCAATTGCAGGTACAGATGATAGGCCTCGGTCGCGTCGAACGCGGGCCTGGCGGTGCGGCTGACGGTGACGCCTTGGCGTTCGAGCGCGTCGGCGAGTTCCAGCAGCTGTGCCGAAGTCTCGCTGTCGGTGACCTGGCCAGGCTGCTCTGCCCATACCGCCGCGCGCAGGTCTTTCAGGCCGGTGAATCGGGGCGTTGGCAGGGTCACGGTCAGGCCGGTCTCGTCCGGATCAGGGCCGGCCAGGATATCCAGCCCGGCGGCGAGATCGGACGCCGACCGGGCCATGGGTCCCATCACGGAGATATCGGCACCGCCGGCGGCGGAACTGGTCGCGGGATCGCCGTAGTTCGGCAGCAACCCGAACGTCGGCTTGTGGCCGAACACGCCGCAGTAATGTGCCGGCACGCGGATCGACCCGCCGATATCGGTGCCGATCTCGAACCCCGTCAGCCCGGCGGCCAGCGCCGCGGCCGACCCGCCGGAGGACCCGCCCGGCGTGTGATCGGCGTTCCACGGGTTGGACGTGGTGCCGTAGACCGGATTGTAACTTTGCCAGTCCGCCAGATCGACCGGCACGTTGGTCTTGCCGAAGACGACCGCACCGGCGGCTTCCAGGCGGCGGACGGCGATGGTGGACACGCGCACCGGCGTGTCCTTCATCGCCGCGTGCCCGCGGGTGGTGGGCAGGCCGGCGATGTCGAAGCTCTCCTTCGTGGTCATCGGCACGCCGAACAGCGGTGCCGACTTGTCCGCCTTGTCATCCAGCGTCCTGGCCCTGGTGCGGGCTCGGTCGAAGTCTCGCACCACGACGGCGTTGATCTTTGGGTCGAGCCGTTCGACGCGGCCGATATAATGATCCAGCAGCTCCAGGGCGCCGATTTTCTTGCTGCGAACGAGGTCCGCCAGTTGGGTGGCGGACAGGAAGGTCGGGTCCATGGCGGGGGGTCCTTCTGTGGATACGGCAGGCTGCCATCTCCGATCGCCGGGTTCAATCGGGATCGGATTGCGGCGGCGGCTCAGCGGCAGGATCATCGTCGAAATCTGCCCATTCTTCCGTTTTACGGAATTCTGACGATCATTGTCAGCCGCTATTCCCGCAGCGCCGATCGTCGATATGTGTGTGGTGCGTTTCCAAGGAGCCGAGGATGCATTCCCAGATTCCCCCGACGACGTACCACGCGGTTGTCGTAGACGGCGCGCGGATCTCCTATCGCCAGGCGGGGCCGGTCGATGCGCCGGTTATCCTGCTGCTGCACGGGTTCCCATCATCATCGCGCATGTTCGCGACGTTGATGCCGCTGCTGGCCGACCGGTTCCGCCTGGTCGCGCCCGACTATCCCGGTTTCGGCAACTCCGATGCGCCGCCCCCGAATACGTTTGCCTATACATTCGACCATCTCGCCCGGGTGATGGACGGATTTACCCGAGCGATCGGATTGACCCGCTACGCGCTGTACATGCAGGACTATGGCGGCCCGGTCGGCTTCCGCCTCGCCTTGGCGCACCCTGGTCGCCTGACCGCCCTGATCGTGCAGAATGCTGTGGCACATGAGGAAGGGATTTCTGGCCCGCTCTGGGACCCTCGGAAGGCGTATTGGGCCGATCCGGCGGCGAACGAAGCCCGGGTTCGAGCGAACCTGATCTCGCCGGAGGCGGCCAGACAGCGGCATGTGGGCACGTCACCCAATCCCGAGCGCTACGATCCGGACCTGTGGAACGACGAAGCGGCGTTCCTGGCGCGGCCGGGTCAGGGACGCATTCAGCTCGATTTGTTCTACGACTATCGGACCAATCCGGCGTCTTATCCGGCCTGGCAGGCGTGGCTGCGCGACCGGCAGTCGCCGACACTGGTTCTGTGGGGGCGCTATGACCCGTCGTTCTCGGTCACCGAAGTCGAGGCGTTCCGGCGCGACCTGCCGAACGCGGAATCCCACATTCTCGACGCGGGGCACTTCGCGCTGGACGAAGCCGTCGTGCAGTCGGCGGGACTTATTGGATCTTTCATGACAAGAGTTCCGACCTGATCGAGCGTGGTGCCGTGCTCGCGGCCGTCAAGACCGCTTGCGCGTCGCCTGCGGCCACTCTTGATCGCCGCTCGGTTCGGCGGATTTCGATGATGCGGGCTGGGACGGAGAAACGGCCCTTTCAGCCGAATAGAGAAACATCGTCAGCATTGCGTCGGCCTGGCCTTCGCCAGTGTCACCTATCCCCGATTGTGGGCGACATCGCCGCCAGTTTGAGCGCTTCAGGGGTAAGTTTCGTAAGAAACTGTCGTCAAAAATAGACGTAGTTGTGCGCGACACACACACGCGTTCACGATCGAGCGAGCGGAGGCCCGCGGAATCTAAATTTTCTGATGACAACGGGTGCGTTAGGTAACTCGATGACACATCTTTCTATTCAGCGCCTGATATACAAGCAACGCACGTGCCAAAATCGCAAATTCGCATGGCGTTGCACTCTAAATTTAGCGCCGCTCTCATAGATTGCTGGGATGTACTTTATTAATCAAATATTTTGTTGCAGTAACTGAATTGAAACAATCAGATCCAGGTGGAATGCCATAAGAGGCCGTGGCAATGATGGACCCGCACCAAGGCGATAGACACTTCGGGAAGGGGAGCCACAATGGTTTCGTCTGTTACGGTACACGGTAGTTCTGGGGAAAACATCAGAATCGGGTTTGATAAAACCTCGAATTTTCTGCTAGCACAGCAGGTCGCCGCCCAGATCAACGCCGGTATCGCTGCCGGTAAAATTGTTACTGAATCCGATCAACATGGGACGCCTCCGACGGTCCCGGCCGGTGTCACCGGTGCCTTTGTGCAGACGGAAACGCCTCTGTTCGTGATGCCGCCCGGCTATACGATCGACCTCGTCACCAAGCGTGGCTCAGCCGTGGTGTTGAGTTCGGGGGCACCGGACGAGACGATCCTGTCGGGATCGAAGACCGATCTGACGTTCCTCGCCGCAAGCGGGTCGGGAACGGTGGTGGCGGGTGGCGGCAACAATCGGTTGGACGTTGGCGGATCCGGCAATTGGTTGCTCTACACCGGTGGGGGAAACGACATCATTGCCGCGCTTGGGACGGGCAATGCGACGATCGGTGCTGGTGGCGGCCACAACGCGATCCTGCTGGGGGGTGGCAAGGATGTCATCTCTTCGACCGGCGATGACACAATCGTGGGTGGATCAGGCGCCGAAACCATCGATGCCTCCGGCGCGCGCCGTGATTTCGTCCAGGGCAATGGCAGCAATCTGGTTTTCATTGGCGGCACAGGCGGTGCGACCATCGTGGGCGGCACCGGCAGTGACACCTATCTCGGATCGGCAGGCTCGACTGGGAAACAGTTCATTGTCGGTGGGTCGGGCGGCAACAACTTCCTGTTTGCCGGCGACGGGGTCGCCACTCTGGTCGGTGGGGGGAACCAGGATCAGTTGTTCGCCTACGGGGACAGACACCAGCTTCTCATCGCCGGGTCTGGCAACGAGACCCTGTCGGCGGCCTTCTCCACGGGCAATGACAAACTGAAAGCAGGCTCCGGCAATGATTTGTTGGTAGGCGGCCTGGGCGCCGACACGTTCGTCGGCGGTTCCGGGAATGCGACAGTATCGGCTGGGTTCGGCAATCAGGTGTTCGAATTCATCAATCATCAGGCGGGCGGAACCGAGCTAGTGCAGAACATCTTCGACCCGGCCTCGATCAAGATCGACCTGAAGGGATACGGGCACGGAGCGATCAACGAAGCGTTGGCCAGTCAAACGGTCAGTCACGGCTCTGTCACGATCGGACTGTCGGACGGGACAAAAATCACGTTCGAGGATGTGACCTCTCTGAACCGCTCGAATTTCACCTAGTGTCCTGTCCCAGACGTTCGTCGCATCTTGCGATGGGCGTCTGGGATCGGCAGGCCACTGAAAACACCAGAGGCACGACCAACTCGGATTGATCGACATGCCGAGGCGTGAACCGCTCTCTGTCGTATGCGTACCCGACAGATGATGTCTCGGCATGACGCGGGCACGGGAATTGCCGTCCGACCGGCGGCACTTATTCGATCTTTCATGACAAGAATCCTGACCTGATCGGGCATTTCGTCGTGCCCGCGGCCGGCAAGGCTGGCTGCGCGCCGCCCCCGGCGGTGGCCCGAGGCCAGTCTTGACCGCCGTTCCGTTCGGCGCACTTAGATGATGCGGGCCGGGACGGAGAAAGAGATCCCACCGGCCTCCGAGAGGGACTTAAGCCTCTCGGCGAACGGTGCCGCGGAACGGCGAAGCGCGGCGGGCATTCAATGAAGGAGGTACAACCAATGAAGATCGTCGTCATCGGCGGCACCGGCCTGATTGGCTCGAAGACCGTCACCATTCTACGGCAGGGGGACCACGAAGCCGTCGCCGCATCGCCCAAAAGCGGGGTCGACACCATCACCGGCGACGGGCTCAAAGAGGTCATGGCCGGCGCACGGGTGGTGATCGACCTCGTCAATTCGCCGTCATTTGAAGACAAGACGGTGCTGGCGTTCTTCGAGACCTCCGGCCAGAATCTTCTCGCGGCGGAGGCCGCGGCTGGCGTCGGGCACCATATCGCACTCTCTATCGTGGGAACCGACCGGTCGCCTGACAACGGCTATTTCCGCGCCAAGGTCGCCCAAGAGAAACTGATCGAGGCTTCCGGCATACCTTACACCATCATCCGCGCGACCCAGTTTCTGGAATTCCTGGGTGCCATCGCCGATTCAAGCGCGGATGGAAACCGGGTCAGGCTCTCGCCCGGCCTGTTCCAACCCATCGCCGCGGACGACGTCGCCGCTGTCGTCGCCGATGTGGCGCTCGCGGCGCCCCGAAACGGCATCGTCGAGATCGCTGGACCGGAATGCGCACCGTTCAACGCAATCATTGCCCGCTATCTGAAGGCGGTCGGCGACCCGCGTGAGGTCGTGAGCGATCCCGAGGCCCGATACTGGGGCGGCCGGGTCGAGGAGCGCTCGCTCGTGCCGTTGGGCGAAGCGCGCCTCGGTCGTATCGGTTTGGACGAGTGGCTCCGCCGGTCCCGGGCGGGAGCCTGATCCCGCATCCCCTCAACCGAAGGATAGGCCGATGAAACGCATCCTTTGTGCGCTGCTGATCGCCGCCCTGCCGTTCAGCGGCGGGTTCGCGGAGACACCGAAATCGAAGAACGCCAAGGTCACTCTCGTCTACCAGCACGAGCTGCCGAACGTCCCCGGCAAGAGCATCAAGGGTGTATTGGTTGAATATGGCCCAGGCGGCTACTCGCCCGGCCACACCCATCCCAAATCCGCCTTCATCTACGCGACCGTTCTTGAGGGGGCGATCCGCAGCCAGGTCAACGATGGACCGGTGACGATCTACCAGGCCGGGCAGAGCTTCTCTGAAATGCCCGGAGACCGCCATAGCGTCAGCGCCAATGCCAGCGAGACGCACCCGGCCAAGCTCCTCGCGGTATTCGTGCTGAACACGGACGAAACAGAACTGACAATTCCGCTCGGGATATGAGGCGATCGTCATGGCGGCGACTGTTCGAGCAGCCGTCGCCATGATCTCCGCTATCCGCCCGGCGATATCACGCCGCCAGGCAGCACTTTTTGTATTTCTTCCCGCTGCCGCACGGACACGGGTCGTTGCGCCCGACCTCCTGCCGCTTAGGCAGCACCTCGGGCGCAAAACGATCCGGCGGCGACGGCGGGCCTGCGGCCATCAACCCATAATTCGGGCGCCGCGTGGCCCGACGGTCTCGCAGCCCCAGTTCGATCTCGATATCCTCAAGGTCGCCGGCGATCGAGGGCTCGACCGCTCCGCGCGCGAACGCATCCCGGATCGCATCAATCGTCTCCACCGCCTTCAGGTCGAGCAACGCGACCACCACGAAGCCGCCGGTCGACGGATCGATGTCGCGGGCCAGGTCCAGCATCCGCATCAAAATGCCGACGCATTCATCCCGGCACGCCGGCGTGCGCTCGCCGACGGTCGAAACCGCTGATATCGTGACTGCCAGCCCGTATTCCGAATTCGTCCGATCGGCCAGGAACCCGGCGAGCAGTGGAAGCGTCGATGGCCCGATCATGCCGAACACCACCGGCAAATCCCCGACCGCGGCGTCGTCTACCTCCGGCACCCTCAGCAAATCCAGCAACGACGCGGCCGATGTCTCAGCCCGCAACTGGCCCAGCGCCCGCCACGCATGCACCGGCGCCCACACCTCGGCCGTCTCCAATTCGGCGTCCAGCAGCGCCGGATCGAGGGCCATTTGGATCAGCGTCCCGACATGCTCCTCCCCGAGGCCGAACCGAGCAGGATAGTCAATCCACTTGTCAGGTTCGGCGTTGTTAGTTTTTCGAATGGCCAACAGCCGCCGAACCGGGTCGGCGTAGCCGCCATGCACATCGCTGTTCGCCAGATCGCTCATCGAGAGCCTCCCTCACCCACGGCCAATACATAAATGCCGTCGCCGAGCCGCCGCTATGGCAGGATTCGTCCTTGCTTTGTTCGACTATCGCGTGCAAAAGGCCCCCGGCGGTCCGTCCCGCCGCCCTTCATGACGCTTTTGCGAAGCATGGCAGAAACGCGCCGGTTGGCCCGTTTTTCCCTCGTATCCCGTCGGGATACCGCCTAAGTGTGCGCCGCACCATCCCAAAGCCAGGACCGTATGCAGATTCGTAACGTCGCTATCATCGCCCATGTCGATCACGGCAAGACCACGCTCGTTGACAAACTGCTTGGCCAGTCCGGCGCGTTCCGGGAACATCAGGCGGTCACCGAACGTGCGCTCGACCGCAACGACCTGGAGAAGGAGCGCGGCATCACCATCCTGGCGAAGTGCGCTTCGGTGGTCTGGCAGGACACGCGGATCAACATCGTCGACACCCCCGGCCACGCCGACTTCGGCGGTGAGGTCGAGCGCATCCTGAACATGGTGGACGGTGCGATCGTGCTGGTCGACGCCGCCGAGGGCGTGCTGCCGCAGACCAAGTTCGTCGTCGGCAAGGCCCTGGCTCGCGGCATCCACCCCATCGTCGTGGTCAACAAGGTCGACCGCCAGGACGCCCGCCCCGACGAAGTCCACACCGAGATTTTCGATCTTTTCGCTGCCCTCGGCGCCTCCGACAGCCAACTCGATTTCCCGATGCTCTACGCGTCGGGTCGCAACGGCTGGGCGGATGAGACGCTGGACGGCCCGCGGCAGGACCTGTCGGCGCTGTTCAACCTGGTGGTGCGCCATGTCCCGGCACCGACGGTGAAGCCGGATGAGCCGTTCGCCATGGTCGCCAGCATCCTGGAATACGACAACTTCCTGGGCCGCGTGCTGACCGGGCGTGTCGAACAGGGCATGGGCAAGGTCAACATGCAGGTGAAGGTCCTGCGCCGCGACGGCTCCGTGGTGGAAACCGGCCGCCTGACCAAGCTGCTGTCGTTCCGCGGCCTGGACCGGGTGCCGGTGGATGAGGTCATGGCCGGCGACATCATCGCCGTGGCCGGCCTGTCCGAGGGCACCATCCCTGACACCATCGGCGCGCCGGAACTGGGTGGCCCGCTGGAAGCCATCCCGGTCGATCCGCCGACCCTGGCGATGACCTTCCGCATTAACGATTCGCCGCTCGCCGGCCGCGAAGGCAAGAAGGTGACGTCGCGCCAGATCCGCGAGCGGCTGTTCCGCGAGGCCGAGGGCAACGTCGCCATCAAGATCACCGACTCCAACGAAACCGACGCCTTCGAGGTCGCCGGCCGCGGCGAACTGCAACTCGGTGTGCTGATCGAGCAGATGCGCCGCGAGGGTTTCGAGCTGACGATCGGCCGTCCCCGCGTGCTGACACGGCGCAATCCGGAGACCGGCGAACGCGAAGAGCCGATGGAAGAGGTGCTGGTCGACGTCGACGAGCCCTACACTGGCGTGGTGGTGGAAAAGCTCAGCCGCCGCAAGGGCGACATGCGCGATATGCGCCCGTCCGGTGGCGGCAAGGTCCGCATGACCTTCAACATCCCCAGCCGCGGGCTGATCGGCTATCACGGTGAATTCCTGACCGACACGCGCGGCACCGGCATCATGAACCGCCTGTTCGCCGGCTACGGCGCCTGGAAAGGCCCGATCGAGGGCCGCCGGGCTGGCTCCTTGATCTCCACCGAGGCGGGCGAAGCCGTCCACTACTCGCTGTGGTACATCCAGGAACGCGGCACGATGTTCGTGAACCCTGGCGAGAAGGTCTACCAGGGCATGATCTTGGGCGAGCATTCCCGGGAATCCGACCTGGAAGTGAACCCGATCAAGGAAAAGAAGCTGACCAACATCCGAGCCGCCGGCAAGGATGACGCGATGCTGCTGATTCCGCCGCGTAAAATGAGCCTGGAACAGGCGATCGCCTACGTCGAGGACGACGAATTCGTCGAAGTCACCCCGACCGCCATTCGCCTGCGCAAGCGCTATCTGGATCCCAACGAGCGCAAGCGCTTCGAACGCAAGATCGACGCCGACGCGGCGGCCTGACGTTCTGGCCGGATCGTCGGAGGCCTATCCGTCATAGCCGGGCGTGTCCGGCTATCCGCGTTTCGTCCGCTTGTGCGCAGATGGCCGGGACTGACGCCCGGCCATGACGGTGAGAGTGTGCCGGTCGACAACGAATCGGTCGTGCCGGGCCGTGACGGAGAAGCCGTGTTTGATCCTGCGGAAAACGGCCCTACACCGCGACACCCTTCGCGGCCGCCAAACCGACGCATCCGGTGAAATCGGCGCCCTCCTGCTTGACCCCGCGCAAATCCGTGCCCCGCAGCACAGCCTCGCACAGCGATGCGCCGGACAGATCGGCCCCCCGCATATCGGCCTGACTCAGATCGGCCCAGCGCAGGTTCGCCTGCGTCAGGTCGGCCTTGGCCAGGCATGCCGTCCCCAGCCGAGCGTAGGTCAGGTTCGCCGGCCAATGCACGTGCCCGGAGATCGGCAGGGGGCCGAACCGAGCTTCCGACAGGTTGGCGCCGGTCAGGATCGCCCCCTCCAGCCTGATCCCGCGTAGGTCGGCTCCAGCCAGGGTCACCTGCCGGCCGTCTACCAGCGACAGATCGGCCATCGCCAGCAGTGCCCCGGTCAGGTTGGCGCCACGCAGCACCGCCCCTTTCAGCACAGCGGCGCTGAGGTCGACGCCGCGCAGATCGACACCCGCCAGGTCGGTCCCGGTCAGGTCCGCCCGCGCCCCGGTCTGTCCCTTGTTCTCCACCCATCGCGCATGCTGGGCGATGATCTCGGACACGCTGGCCTGCGGTGGCCGGGGAACGACGGCATCCCGCATATCGGTCCGGCTGAGATCGACGTCGTCCAGCACGACGCCCATCAGGCTCGCCTTCTGCAGCACCGCCGAGACCATCGTGGCGTTGTCGAGCGCCGCGCCATCGAGGATCGCCCCCGTCATGTTGGCGCTGGTCAGGTCGGCGCCACGCAGATTGCACCCGGTCAAATCGGCGTTGCCCAGGGTGGCGCGCGCCAGGATGCTGTTGCGGAGGTCGGCGTTGCGCAGATCGGCCTTTTTCAGCACCGCATCAGACAAGCGAGCATGGCGGAAGCCGGCACCGCGTGCGTCGGCGCCTTCCAGCACCGTGCCCTTGTTTTCGTGGCTGTGCTGCAGATCGCCGCTCGCCGCGGCCACCAGCATACCCTCCCGCAGATCAACGCGGGTCAGGTCGGCTTTGATCAGCACGGTGTCCCGCAGCGTGGCGCCGCGCAGGTCCGCGGCCTCCAGCCTGGCGCCGGTCAGGTTGGCCCCAGTCAGGTCCGCGCCGAACATGTTGGCGCCGCGCAGGTCCGCCGCCCGCATATCCGCGAACCGGAAGCGGGCACCGCTGAGGTCCGCCTCCGCCAGACAGCGCCCCGCGAGGTCCAGGCCGGAGAGATCCATGAATTTCAGGCTCGCCCGCCGCCCGCCCGGGACGCGGCTGAAGAACGCCTTGTGCAGGTCCAGGACGCGTCCGAATTCGCGGTCCGGATGCGAAATAGATTTGCTCGGGTCCAACTGTGGCCTCCTGGCCGTCCCATCCGGAGCGGTCAGCGACACCAGTAGAGTTGTAACATGAACGATCGGTTAATGACCGGTGGTTTTCGGCTGATCCGCCTCGAATAGCGCCATCAGTTCCTCGGTCGCCTGCTGGGCGCTTTGGATCAACTGTTTCTCGTCCCGGTAGATCGCATGCGCATCCAGCAAGGTCTGTTCGTCGTGCGTGCGGAACAGCTCGACTGATCGTGCGGCATCCTCGGGAGAAATCCCCAGTGCCAGCAACGAGTCTTCCGCCATTTTCAGGCTGGAGTAGAACGTCTCCCGCACCAGCCCGTCCACGCCCCGGTCCATCATCAGGTAGGCGTGACGCCGGTTGCGCACCCTGGCGAGGATTTTCAGTTGCGGAAAGTTGCGTCTGGCGACCTCGACCACCCGCAGCGAGTCTTCCATGTGATCCAACGCGACGATCAGCAGCTTCGCTTGCTCCGCCCCCGATGCTCGCAGCAGGTCCGGCCGGGTCGGATCGCCGAAATACACTTTGTTGCCGAACCGCCGCAGCACATCCACCTGGCCGGGGTCGCGTTCCAGCGCGGTGAACTTGATCCCGTGCATCCGCAGCACACGGGCGACGATCTGCCCGAACCGCCCAACGCCGCACAGGATCACCGGCGCGTCCGCCGCCTCGATCGTGTCGAAATCCGGCACAGGTTCGGCTTCCAGCGCGGGGATCACGAACCGTTCCGACACCGCGAACAGCACGGGCGTCGCGGCCATCGAGACCGCGGCGACCAGCGTGGCCATCGCCGCGTTTTCCGGCGCCAGCGCCCCGATCCCGACGGCGACGCCGAACAGCACGAAGCTGAACTCGCTGGCCTGCGGCAGTGCCAGGCCGAACCGGACCGCGTCGGCAAGCTTCTGCCGCGACACCAAGGCGAGGACGAAGCAGACCACGGCCTTTGCCAGCAGCAGCGCGGCGGTGGCGCCGGCCAGCAGCCCGGGATGGGTGCGCGCCAGCCCCATATCAGCCGACATTCCCACCGAGATGAAGAAGAACCCCAGCAGCAGGCCCTCGAACGGGGCGATGTCGGCCTGCAATTCGTGCCGGTATTCCGATTCCGACAACAGCACGCCCGCCATGAATGCCCCAAGCGACATCGACAGCCCGGCGAGGTTGGCGATGTAGGCGGTGCCGGCCACGATCAGCAGCGACGCCAGGGTGAACAGCTCCGGCGTGCGGGCGCCGCCCAGTATGCGGATCAGTGGCGGAACCGCGAACCGCCCGCCCACCAGGATGACGGCGACGGCCGCGACACCGCGGGCAACGTCGTGCCAAGGCACCTGGTTGGGCAGGCTGTGCTGCGCCAGCAACGGCACCAAAGCGACCAGCGGAATGAACGCCAGATCCTGAAACAGCAGCACCGCGAACCCATCCCGCCCCGCTCGGCTTTTCAGCAGGTCGGCCTCGGCGAACATCGGCAGCACGATAGCGGTCGAGGACATCGCCAGACCCGCGCCCAGCACAACTGAACCGGCCCACGCCACGCCCGCCATGTGCGCCAGCACCGCCAGCACCGCGCCACTGATCACCACCTGCGACGACCCCAGCGCGAACACTGCCCGCCGCATCACCCACAGACGCCGGGGCCGCAGCTCCAGCCCGATCAGGAACAGCAACATGACGACGCCCAGCGAGGCGATATCGGCGATCTGACCAACGTCGCTGACCAGGCGGAGACCCGACGGCCCGATCGCCACGCCCGCCAGCAGGTAACCGAGGACGCTGCCAAGCCCGAACCGCCGTGTCAGCGGCACCGCGATGGTGGCGGCGGCAAGCAGCGCAACAAGTGTCGCCAGCATCAGTAGCCGCGCGCGATGTCGTAGCGGTTGGGCAGGTCTCGCCCGTCCCGCAGGGCACGCAAATTATCCAGGAAGATCGCCAGGCTGTCCTTGTTGTAGGTCAGCGGGTCATCGGCCGAGGTATGCGGGCTGATGACCAGGTTTCGGGTGGACCACAGCCGATGGCCGGGCGGAATCGGCTCCGGCGTGAACACGTCCAGCACCGCGCCGGACAGATGCTCCTGGTCCAGCAGGTCGCACAGTGCATCCTGGTCCAGCAATTCGCCGCGGCCGATATTGACCACGCCGGCGGAGGACGGCAGCGATTCCAGCCGGTCCCGGGTCATCAGGCCGCGCGTGGCTTCGGTCAGCGGGCAGGCGAGGACGAGGAATTCGGTCTCCGGCAGTACCTCATCCAGCGCATCGGTGCCGATGACACGAGCACAAGCGGGGTGCGGTGCCGGGTGGGCGCGCACGCCGGTGACGTGCATGCCGAAGCGGGTGGCGTGTTCGGCGGTGGCGCCGCCCAGCGTGCCAAGCCCGACCACGGTGAGGTTGCGATCGCGGAGGACGGAGCCCCACAGCTTACGCCAGACGCCATGGCGCTGGTTGGCCACCATGGCCGGGATCCGGTTGGCGAGCATCAGGATGGACATCAGCGCGAACTCACCCGATTTCGCCCCGTGAGTGCCCCGGTTGTTCATCAGCACCACATTCGGCGGCAGCCAGGTGAACGGCGCCAGCGTGTCCAGCCCGGCATTGGTCAGGAAGATCAGCTTCAGGTTCGGCGCGGGGCAGGGAAACAGCGCCCTGATTACACTGGCGTCGCAGACCAGGGCCTCCGCATGGCGCATACAGGCGAGGAAATCGGCGGGTGTGACGCCAATGGACACGTCGTGGCCCTCGCCGACATCCGGGGCTTGCGCGGCGACGGCGTCCCACATCGCCCGTGAGAAATCGAACAGCGGATCATTGCCGGGATTTTGCAGGTGGATGCGCATGGCGGAAAGGTGCCACGCTCGTGTCCGGTTGGACAGCATCTTGATGAACCATCGTCCATCTGGACACCGGCCTATGCGAACCTTCTATCGAAAATCGCCGAAAGCCGATACGAGACTGTCGATGCGCTGGTTATCCATCCTGCCATTGTTTTTGCTCGCCGCCTGCATGGGAAGCCCGATGCCAGACGCCCACGTGCCGCCGTTCGCCAAGGTCCCCTATCAACAGTTTAGCCGGCAGGCAGTGGTTGCCATCGCCCTGCGCGAGTGGCGGCTGTTCGGCCAGAACATGTACGACCCGGCGGCGGACGCCACCCGCGTCATCAAGCCCGAACGCGAGGAAGGCCTGTGGCAGCGTGTCGGGGAATACTGGTGGCTCGGCCTGAACGCCGGCGCGCCGGAAAGCGGCTGGACCGGCAAGCATGACGGCCACGGCGCGGTTTTCTCCCGGGACATCGACGGCGACTACGCATGGTCGGCGGCGTTCGTGTCCTACGTCATGCGGATCGCCGGCGCCGGGGCACGCTTCCCCTACTCCGCCGACCACGCCGACTACATCAACGCGGCGAGGCGCGAGTCGCTGGGCCAGACGAACAAATGGCTGGTGTCCGCCGAACGCGTGCAGGATTACGCGCCCCAGCCCGGCGATCTGGTGTGCTTCGGCCGTGGGGGGGCGAAAGGGCTGCGGTACGAGAACCTGCCGACGCCGGCTTTGTTCACCTCGCATTGTGACATCGTTGTCGATACGTCCGTTCCGGGGCGGATCTCGGCGATTGGCGGCAACGTTGAAGATTCCGTGACGATGAATCAGGTGCCGGTGACGCTGGATGGCAAGTTGGCGACCCCGGACGGGACGGTGCTGGACACGCGCTTCCCATGGATGGCGGTGCTGCGGCTGCTGGTCGACGGCGCCGAACCGACAAGCTGAGATGTCCGAACCTGCGCGACGTGCTACAGGGACAGCGGCAGGAGGTTCGGATGGCACCACGCCTGACCCGTGAGGAGTTTCATCGTTGGGCCGAAGGCCAGACCCGGCGGTATGAGCGCATCGCCGGTGAACCGGTGGCCATGTCGCCGGAGCGTATTCAGCACATCCGGCTCAAAAGCCGCGTCTGGGCTGCCCTGGACCAGGCTATTCGTGAAGGAGGGCTTGATTGCGAGGCTCTCGCGGATGGCGTGACCATCGAGGTCGACGAGGAAACCGACTACGAACCCGACGCGGTGGTGAATTGCGGCCCAAGGCTTCCGCCTGATGCGACAGCGGCGAGCAACCCCATCATCGTCGTAGAGGTATTGTCGCCATCCACCCAGTCCGTGGATAGCGGCGAGAAGCTGGCGGACTATTTCCGGGTCCCGACCATTCAGCACTACCTTGTCGTCCGCTCGCGTCGCCAGGAGATCATCCATCACTGGCGGGCTGGGAACGAGATCGTTTCGCACGCGGTGAATGTCGGTGTCGTCCGGCTCGATCCGCCGGGAATCGTTCTGGATGTGGCGGCGATCTACGGGGAACGAGGTCGATAGCCCACCAACGATCTTCGTTCAGGCGGATCAATCCCGCGGAGCACTATCCCACATGACCGGCATCCCCACCTACGCCGTTCCATCCAGCTTCCTGGGCGTGTCCCGCACCGACCAGGACGCGGAGTACGTGATCGCCGGGGTTCCGATGGATATCGGCACCACCAACCGCTCCGGCACCCGGGACGGACCCGCGGCGATCAGGCGCGCCAGCCGGATGCTGACCGACGGCGACCACCCCGAACACTGGGTCGAGCCGGCCCGCATGGCCTTGTCCGATAGTGGCGACTTCCAACTGGCGCTGGGCGACATCCAGGGCAGCCTGGCGGCGATTCAGTCCCAGGCCGAACCGATCGGCCACCTGATCGCTCTGGGCGGCGAGCACGGCATCACCCTGCCGCTGCTGCGTGCGCTGACGAAACGATCTGGCCAACCGGTCGCGCTGGTGCATTTCGATGCCCATGTCGATACATGGCCGGATAATTTCGGCCAGGCGTACGCACATGGTTCGCCCTTCTACCATGCGATCAACGAACGCCTGGTCGATCCGCACCGCATGATCCAGATCGGCATCCGGTCGCCGGTGCAAAAAGACGTGATGGACTGGACACTTTCGCAAGGCGTGACTGTGCTGTCCGCCCAGGATGTCCACGCGTCCAGCCCCGCCGCCGTCGCCGCCCGGATCGCCGATGTCGTCGGCGATGCCCCGGCTTACCTCAGCTTCGACATCGATGCGCTGGACCCGGCGTTCGCGCCCGGCACTGGGACGCCCGAAATCGGCGGCCTCGCATCCTGGCAGGCCCAGGCCATCCTGCGGAAACTGACGAAAGTCCGTTTCGTTGGCATGGATATTGTCGAGGTTTCCCCCGCGTTCGACGTCTCGGAGATCACCGCTCTGGCCGCTGCGACAATGGTCTGGGAATATCTCGCCCTCCAGGGCGCCCGCGCTATGCGCTGAGGGTCTACCCGTCCCCCAAAAACGCATAACAACCCGGGGATAGCGGACCTATATAGCGCTTCTCGCTTCCGATCCCCGGGGGCGGTGACGCATCGCACGTGCCGCGAGCCCGTCAGGGCACAGCAACGACGTATAACGCGTCCTTTTCGATAGACCCGGCCAAACAAGTGGGCCGGGGTCGTTTAGGAACACGCCGATGTTCGACCGCACGCCCTGGATGCGAAGTACCACCAGCATCGTCTGACCCGCTACCGCTGCGTTTTCGCGCGGTACCGGCCCAAGTCCCACGTTTCGTTACGGGTGCGTTTGCGCGTGCCCGTTTGTCCGCGAGGATGACCACGATGTCTGTTGTTGCCCGTACCCGTTCGGCCGTTTCCCCTCTGCGCCGCCCGTTCTTTGCTTATCCGGTTCGCCGTCCGACGGTTGACCAGGTGGTCGCCGCCGATCGCCCGGAGGAGCCGGTTCACTGCCTGCGTCCCACCGTTATTGCCGACACCGCCAGCGACTTCGTGCAGGCGTTCCCCGGCGACGTGCTGTACGCCGTGAAGTGCAACCCGGACCCCGGGGTGCTGCGTGCGCTGCATGACGGCGGCGTGCGCCATTTCGACTGCGCATCGCTGCCGGAAATCCGTTTGGTCCGCGACATGTTCCCCGACGCCGCGATCCACTTTATGCACCCGATCAAGGCCCGCGGCGCGATCCGCGAGGCGTGGGACCGTCATGACGTCCGCGACTTCGTCCTCGACAGCGCCGATGAGCTGGCAAAAATCCGCACCGAGATCGCCGCCACCGGCATCCCGGGCGCGCTCGGGCTGATCGTGCGCATTGCACTGCCGAAGGGCGGGGCGAAGCTGGACCTGTCCGGCAAGTTCGGTGCGTGCTTTGATGACGCGGTCGATCTGCTGCGTGCGGCGCGTGGATGTGCGGCGACGCTGGGGGTCAGCTTCCATGTCGGGTCGCAGTGCCTCGATCCGCTGGCCTGGCGCGACGCGATCGCGCTGACCGGGCAGGTGATCCGAGTGGCTGGCGTGGCAGTGGATGTTATCGATGTCGGCGGCGGTTTTCCCGTTGCCTATCCGGACCAGGATCCGCCGCCGCTGGGCGCGTTCTTCGCCGAGATCGAATCCTCCTTCGACGCACTAGGCCTGCCTGGTGTCCGCCTGTGGGCGGAACCGGGACGTGCCCTGGTGGCCGCCGGAACCTCGGTCGTGGTGCAGGTGCAGGCTCGACGTGGCGACGCGCTGTATGTGAACGACGGCGTGTACGGCAGCCTCGCCGACGCCGGCGCGCTGGGGTTTCGCTATCCGGTGCGGCTGATCCGTCCGGACGCCGAGGCCGCCGCTGACACCACCGCGTTCTCGCTGTTCGGGCCGACCTGTGACAGCGCGGATGTGATGCGCGGGCCGTTCCTGCTGCCGGCGGACGTGGCTGAGGGCGACTGGATCGAGGTCGGCCAGCTTGGCGCCTACGGCGCCTGCCTGCGCACCGCATTTAATGGCTTTGACAGGGCAAGGATCGTCGAGGTGGGTGATAACCCCATGGGTGACACCCCGGTCTATCAGGCGGAGTCGCAACAGGCCGCTTGATTGGTTGACACGAAGGAGTACCGACCGATGAAACACGTCGCGTTCGGCGGACGCTTGGTCATGCTGGGTTTCGGCAGCATTGGCCAGGGCGTTCTGCCCCTGATCCTGCGTCATATCGACATCCCGCACGACCGCATCGTCATCGTCTCCGGTGACGATCGCGGCCGCGATGTCGCTGCTGAAAGCGGCATCAGCTTCACCGTAACGCCGCTGACGCGCGACAACTACCGCGATGTGTTGACGCCGTTGGTGGGCGCCGGCGATTTCCTGCTGAACCTGAGTGTCGATGTGTCGTCCGTGGCGCTGATCGCGTTCTGCCGGGAACAGGGAGCGTTGTATCTCGACACCTGCATCGAGCCGTGGGCCGGCGGCTACACCGATCTGTCGCTGACGCCCTCGCAACGATCGAACTACGCTCTTCGGGAGAGTGCGCTGACGCTGGCCGGTGGCGAAGGCCCGACGGCGGTGCTGACACATGGCGCCAATCCGGGGCTGGTCTCGCATTTCGTCAAGCAGGCGCTGGTGAATCTCGCGCGCGATACAGGTGTCTATCGAGATGTCCCGACAGACCGAGCGGGTTGGGCTGCGTTGGCGGAGATCCTGGGCGTGAAGGTGATCCACATCGCCGAACGCGACACCCAGACGGCGTCGTTCGCCAAGCGGCCGGGCGAGTTCGTCAATACCTGGTCGATCGACGGCTTCGTGGGCGAAGGCTGCCAGCCGGCCGAACTCGGCTGGGGCTCGCATGAGAAGACGCTGCCGGCGGATGGGCACCGTCATGATTTCGGTGGTGGCGCGGCGATCTATCTGATGCGCCCCGGTGCTTCGACCCGCGTGCGGACCTGGACGCCGATGGCGGGGCCGCTGCACGGGTTCCTGATCACGCATAACGAGTCGATCTCGATCGCCGATTACTACTCGGTGGTCGACAACGGTTCGGTCCGCTATCGGCCGACGGTGCATTACGCTTATCACCCGTGCGACGACGCGGTGCTGTCGGTGCATGAACTGGCCGGGCGGAACTGGCAGCAGCAGCCGGCGCAGCGGCTGATGATGAATGAAATCCGCAGCGGGATCGATGAACTCGGCGTGCTGCTGATGGGGCATGCGCGTGGTGCGTATTGGTACGGGTCGCGCCTGTCGATCGAGCAGGCCCGAACGGCGGCGCCGCACAACAATGCGACGAGCCTGCAGGTGACGGCGGCGGTGCTGGGCGGCATGGTGTGGGCGATGGAAAATCCCCGAGCGGGCATTGTCGAGGCCGATCACCTCGACCACGAACGGGTGTTGCAGGTGGCTGAACCCTACCTCGGCGACATGGTGGGGGCGTACAGCGACTGGACCCCGCTGCTCGATCGGGCCCGTTTGTTCCCGGAGGATGTCGATGCGTCCTGCCCCTGGCAGTTCGGCAACTTCCGGGTGACGTAAGACGGCCCGTCTTATTGTGTCGTGGCCGGTTTCTATAATTTGCCGTCATGGCCGGGCGTGTCCCACGGTTGTCTGGCACGTTTCTTGATATGATACGGTATCAGACTGTCTCATATCAGGACACCCTGTCCGGGCACG
>NZ_LMUJ01000019.1 GCF_009765975.1 Acidisphaera sp. S103
TGTAGCGCAGGCCCTTGCGGTCATGCAGGCGACGGGTCTCTGGGGTCCACATGAGGCACCTCGTCAAGTGAGGCCTAGCAGGGACTCACATTCGATTCGAGCCGGTCAACCCCTCATCTTAACCGATTCCAATGACTCGCTTTGATCCCGGACAGACACTGAGACTAATGGAATTACCGCAGAAGGCTTCTAAATTAGAGTAAAATAAAAAACGGTCGCCGCCTATCGAGCAAAAAAATTCCTGCCGCCTTTCTCACCGCCGTACAACGGTCGAGAGTTGCGATCCGCAAAGCGGTCGGTGCGGGCACAGTCGATCCGGAAACTTTAAGTGCTGCGGAATGTCGCCAGCATGATGGGTGACTTCGCCGGGAGGCAGAGAATGCTGAAATCCTGGCGTTCTCGAAACGGGGCGTGGCGATCAAAGAGATCATGCGCCGACGCTCTACGCCAGCGACCGCGATGTTTTTCTCTTCCTGGTCGATGACACGCATCCGATCGAGGCGGCCCGATTGGCGAATGGCGACCCTGACCTCTACTTCCGGGGCTTCTATGGCTGGAACTCGGAGGTCGGCTCGAAGACGCTCGGCATCGCCTCGTTCTGTCTCCGGACGGTCTGATGAACCGCAATATCCGGGGTGCGGAAGGCTTCGAGGAGATCGCGATACGCCATAGCAAGTTCGCCGCTCATCGCTTCGCCCACCAGGCTGTCCCAGCTCTGGAGCGGTTCGCCCGTTCGTCCCCGGCCCCGTTCAAGGCGGGTATCAAGGCGGCGCGAGAGCGGATCGTCGCCCGCAAGGACGAGGATCGCGAGACCTTCCTGCGCAAGCGCGGCTTTACCGGTGCCGAGGCAACCAAGGTTATCGCCACGGTCCTGGCGGAGGAACGTCGTCCACCCGAATCGATCTTCGATTTCGTGCAGGTGATCACGGCGCTCACGCGCAGCAAGCCGCATGAGGATGCCCGGCTCGACCTTGAAGGCAAAGCGGCCCGGCTTCTCGCCGCAGTCCGGTGACATCAGCAAAGGACGTATCGTTGACGTTGCTAGCCTACGCTGTGGTTCCTGACATCAAGGTCATTGAAAATCTTCCGAACCCGGTCCACGGCTCCTCGCAGATTCATATACCTCCAATAATTCCTCAGGCCGCTCAGCTTCTTGGTGACGGTCTGCGCGTCAAGGCCATCGTCCTCGTCCGTACTCAACAGGCGATCGACACAGTACTGCACGTGCGCCTGCGTCAGATCCTCGATCGGGTGGTTTACCCTGGCCGCGAACTCGCGAATCGCAGACTCGTATTCATCTCGCGTTTTCGGGCTGACCGTGACCGCAGCTTTCCATGGTTCCAGATGCTCCAGGAACGGTGGCTTTGCCGGTGATGATCCGAACTTGACGGGCCGCGTGTGCATCTTCGTTCGGGAATGCCACGTGGTTCTGAGGCACCAGGTCCGCGGCGTATGCGTGCAATTCGCGCCCCGTCTCTTGCAGGACGAACTTCACCACCTCATCGAGCTTGAAACGCTCAGCCTCGGGCCCGCTCAATTCGCGATACCGCGCTGCCAAGGCTTCAGCCCGCATTTCGATTGGCGGCTCGGCGCCGGCCCGCGCATCGGCGATCGTCTGCTTGATCGCCGCAATGATCGGCGCGGCGATCAAGCAAGGCGCGATGGATGTCAGTCTCCTTCGTCGTCACCATGTAGATGGATTTGTTCAACATCCCCCGGACGTCCATGGGGACGACGACGCGGACAAACCAGACCCGGCGTCGCTGGATCAAGTGAGGATATTTCGGCACTTGAACGACCATCAGATGCGACCTGGCAGCTTGCCTACCGGTGGTCAAAACGTTGGTCAAAATTCTAGCAGTAGACGCTATAACATATTGATCTATAACGATGTACGAATTATGGCGTCCCCGGCGCGATTCGAACGCACGGCCCCCAGATTAGGAATAGTGGGGCTTAACCTCCGTGCCGTCCCGCAGCCATCCGTGCGCTTCCGTTAAGAATGGCTTTACAGGCCAGATTCCCCTGACTGGTTGCCCGCACAGTTCCGCTACTTCGCGCTTGCCTACGCACCATATGTCCTGTCACGCCGCACTCGCTGACAGGACGCGAACAGGACATGCAGGTCAAAAGCGAGGGACCCCTCAAAATCACCAAGGCCACGATCGACGCCGCGTGGAAGCGAAGACAGAAGGCGAGTCGGTTGATCATTCGTGACAAGGATTGCCGAGGCCTGGCGCTGATCGTGAACGCCACCACGCTGGTTTGGTCCTACAGCTACCGTCCTCGTGGCGTCGATCCTCTGACGGGGCGCCGGTGGCCGAACAAGGCGATCACGTTGGGCAACCCGGCGACGTTGTCACCGGACGATGCCAGGACCGAGGCGAACCGCGTGAAAGGTCAGATGGTGGCCGGCGCCGACCCGGCGGCAGCGAGGAAGGCGAAAGCGGCCGAGGAGCAGCGCAAACGCTCGGCGACCGCGGGCCGCCTACTGAAGGGATACGAAGATGCTTTCCCAAAGCGGCCGAAAATGCGCGGTAGTGGCCTCCCCTCGCCAATATACGTGTCCGGCGAGGTAGCGCAGGTCCGTTTGGCTCTGGAGGCGATGGAAGCCACGGACAGCCCGGCTGCTGATATCGACGTTGTCACCGTTCGCAAGCTGATCGATGCCCAGAACGCGGGCGACAATCCCCACGCGAGATTTGGCGCATTGTCGCGATTCCTCGATTGGTGCCAGGACGCCGGTCATATCCAAATCAACCCATGCACTCTCGTCGCCCGTGCGCGGCGCCCAAAGCCGCGGCAATCTCGGTCTGAGTATCTTGTGCTATCTGATATGGCGCGGTTGTGGGAGGCTGCCGGGCGTCTCGGCGAGCCGGTATGGCGCGACATCGCCCGTCTTGATCGCCATACCCTGCCGGCGGGCACGGTTGTCTGGCACGTTTCTTGATATGATACGGTATCAGACTGTCTCATATCAGGACACCCTGTCCGGGCACGCCCTTGACGCTTTGCGGCGGT
>NZ_LMUJ01000002.1 GCF_009765975.1 Acidisphaera sp. S103
CGATGCGATGGGAACGCAGAAAGAGATCGCCCAAACCATCATCGAGGGAGGTGGGGACTATGTTTTGTCGCTGAAGGAAAACTGGCCGGCGACGTATGCCGAGGTCGAGAAGGTCTTCGCTGACCCGCCAGCGGCGCTGAAACTGCAACGCTGCCAAACCGTCGATGGCGATCACGGCCGCATCGAAACCCGCCGCCATACCATGTGCCACAAGGTTGATTGGCTGTTCTCCGACCGCCGTTATCCCGGTGAGTTCCAGTTCCCTGGTCTGGCCGCGATCGGCATGATCGAAAGCGAAACAGAGCGAGGCGGCGGCGTCGCGACAGAGCGGCGTTATTACCTGTGCTCGAAAAAACTGGACGTGGATACGTTCGCTCGGGTCGTGCGCAGTCACTGGGGGATCGAGAATGGCCTGCATTGGGTGTTGGACGTCGTCTTCCACGACGATCTCGCGCGCCTGCGCTCAGGCCACGGTCCCGCCAACATGGCGATCGTAAAACATACCGCCATGAACCTGCTGTCACAGGCTAAACCGATCACCAGCTTGAAAAACCGCCGTAAACGCGCGGGCTGGAACCAAGATTACCTGGAGAAAATCATCC
>NZ_LMUJ01000020.1:0-41218 GCF_009765975.1 Acidisphaera sp. S103
CCACCAACCCACCCCCCGCCCCAACCCCGCCCGACAGCCACCACCACCACCAAGCCCGCGAAACCCCGCCCCTTCGCCAGCCCCCTGGCCGTCGGCACCCAACCTGGCGGCATCGACAAAGCCACCTGGCACCGGTTCCGCTCCGGCAAACTGGCGACCGCCCGCTCCCTCGACCTGCACGGCATGACCGCCCAGCGAGCCTTCCAGGCCCTGCTATCGTTCCTCCGCACCGCCCACGCCGACCAGGTCCGCTGCGTCGAGGTCGTCACCGGCCGAGGCAGCGGCGAAACCGGCGGCGTCATCCGCCGCGAGTTCCCCCACTGGCTCAACCTTCCGGAAATCCGCCCGCTGATCCTCG
This sequence comes from Acidisphaera sp. S103, assembly GCF_009765975.1. GTDB lineage: Bacteria > Pseudomonadota > Alphaproteobacteria > Acetobacterales > Acetobacteraceae > Rhodopila. Next base: position 359 of record NZ_LMUJ01000020.1, read on the forward strand.
GCGCCACGCATCCGCACGCGCTCAACACCGGCTCCGTCCGGCTGATCCTGCGGCGGATCCGATGACCCCGTTCGGTGCCCGCCTCCGAGCCCTGCGCGCCGACCGCGGCGTCACGCTGAAGCAACTGGCCGAGGCGCTACAGGTCTCAACCGCCTACCTATCCGCCCTCGAACACGGCAAACGCGGCTCGCCCAGCGCCGGCCTGGTGCATCAGGTGAACGAGTATTTCGGTCTGATCTGGGATGAGGCCGACGATCTGTCCCGCCTGGCCCGCCTGTCGAACCCGCGCGTCACGGTGAACACCGCCGGCCTGACACCGGAACAAACCGCCCTGGCGAACCGTTTGGCACAGGTCATCCACCGCCTGTCCCCGGAAACCGTCGCCGCGCTGCACGCGGTGCTGGATACGACCGCCCACCAACCCAAACCGCGCCTGCGCCGGGCCGCGCCCTCACGCACATCAGGCCATCCGGATCGAGCGGCCCGCTAGAGCATGATCGCGCTGGGCGGAACGTCCAGAGCGCGTGAATCATGCGATCAATCAAAGCGCCCTAGCCTATGGTTTGGACATATCGCGTGGTGACCAACACCAGGGTGCGCCATCACACCTTCATTGCGTCCGGAATACCGCATTCCGGCCAAACGCCTCACTTGTCTTATCTGTTGGGTGAATAGCCAAGATATTCAGGCCCAGCGCTGCCATGTGGTATCCATGATGCTTCAAAAACCTTTCGATCTCCTCTGATCCCGTCTTGAAATGTTCAATGATTATAACAGGCAGCGAGCGCCTGATAATTCGTTTAGCACCTTCCAGCACTTCGCACTCCATTCCCTCGACATCTATTTTGAGAAGATCGAGACGATTGAGCGCCAGAGAGTCGATCGTAATAGCGGCCACCGAAACGAGTTTTGCATCGGAATAATCAATCATCTGCCCAATTTGCTCGGTTTTTTTGGCAGGCTTCAATTCGAGACTGCCAAAACTCGCAGGCGCAAAGTAGTCAGGATTGGGAATTTTCATCGTGCCGTTCTTGTCGCCGGCCGCCGCATGAATAACCCGGGCATTAAAACAATTATTGATCGCAACGTTTCCGGCCAGGGCATAATAAATCTTTTCCTGGGCCTCAATTCCAATGACCGATCCCCAGCCCGTCATCTGTCTTGCCCAACTGATGGTGTGCGTCCCTATATTGGCACCGCAATCCACGACGACCACGCCATCGCCAAAAAGCCGCCTCCTCGAATCGAGGATGAATGCCGCAACGGAGATTTCACCAAACTCGTGAGATGACTCGTTCAATATCTTGAAGCCCACACCGAAGCCCTGGCCATCGCCGACGCTGTGATAGTCGAACCTGTTGACGATCATTGTTCCGTGGTCGGTGGATGCCAGGACAAGGGCAATCTTGCGAAGCGGTGGAGGAGAATCAGACATGCGGAATGACCATTTGCACCATCGAATTACCGGTTGAACTGGACTGTTGACGCTGGCGTCGTGGCCGGCCCATCCCTGGACGACCTTACAGACCGGGCGCTGCAAATCGGGCTAATTGGTCCAAATAGTTCCAAATTTGCAGGACTGGCGCCCCAATCGCGGGCCGGGCGACCATCCGGACTCATCCCAATGTTTGCCTTGGCCTGAAGGCCCTGAAAATCCGTCCGGCCCCGGACGCCCAATCCAGGCGCATTGACCGGATTTACAACTTACGGTACAGCGCCAACTCATTTTTTGGACTGCCTTCGCGCAGTTTTTTAAGATCGCATAAGAGCAGCCGGGATCTACCAGATGGACGTTCTCGCTGACGCCGAAAGCGCCACATTCGGGCAATTTGGCATCGATTTTGGAAAGCAAAGGCTATACCAGCTCGACGAATCCGGCACCCCGATCCCCATCGCACTCGGCAGCCGCGCCTTCGGCATCCTGGCATTCCTCGTCTCCCACGCCGGCGAGTTGGTCAGCAAGAACGAAATCATGGCTGCGGTTTGGCCCGGCCTTGCCGTCGAAGAAGCCAATCTGACCGTGCAGATCTCCGCACTCCGTCGCGCCCTCGGACAGCAGGGACCCGGCTACATCCAGACGATCCCGGGCCGCGGCTATCGCTTCGTTGCCGAGGTGACACGCAACGTCGGGATCCCGCACGACAACGCACGCGCGACGCCCCTTCCCGAACCTGCACCGCTCCCTCCTGTCGATCGTCCGCATGCATGGCGTGCGTCACGACACCGCCGGCGCATCATCCTCGCTGCTCTTGCCGTCCTGCTCGTTGGCGTGGGTGCCGCCGGCGTGGGGGCTGCCGGTGTGTTGACACATGTCTTTCGCCACCAGCCGCCGCGCCTATCGGTCGCCGTGCTGCCGTTTGCGACCGAATCAGAAACGCAAACGCTCACCCATTTGTCCGGCAGGCTGTCCGAAAACCTGACCCTGGACCTAAGCCAGCTCTGGACGATGTCCGTCACGGCACCTCAGGCAACCCTTCGCTTCAGGAATCAGGCTTTTGACGCCAGCAGCGTCGGCAGGACGCTTGGCGTCCGCTACCTGGTCGAAGGTAACCTGTATGCAGAGAATGAACGGATTGTCCTGCACGTGGATCTGGTTTCCGGCGAGACGGGTAAGGAGCTGTGGACGGATCAGACGGATTGGCCGTCATCCGATGCCGTCACGGCGCAGGCCCGCATGGGCTCATGGCTGCAATTTGCTATCGGCAACGCGGTGCTTGGCCTCGAAGCCGCACGCAGCGCGCGCGAGCATCCCAACAATCCCGATGCGACCGATCTGTACCTGGAGGGCAGGGCTCTCTTGTCGTTGCCATCCACGCGCCTTCGCTTGCGCACAGCTCAAGCGCTCCTGGAGCGAGCTGTGCAAATGGACCCCAATTCATACCTGGCGATAACGGCGTTGCTTAATGCCATCATTACGAATGAAGTCGACTTGAACGACGGCGTAACCGAACACGACCTGAAGCACGCCGAACAATTGATGGCGAAAGCCGAGGTCATTGCTCCGACGGCCTATTCGGTACTGCATGAGCAAGGCTACCTGTTACGCGTGGAACAACGCCTGCCGGAGGCCGAGGCGACATTCGAGCATGTGCTCAGCCTGTATCCGCATGCCTACTATGCCGCCTTCCAGTTGGGAATCTGCCGCCTGGACAATGGTCAAGCCGCCGAAGCGGTTCCCTTATTCGAAGACGCGGTCGCGGCCAGCGCTGGCAAAGGCGACCTCTTTTCGCGCTACATACGTCTGGGCGAGGCACTTCTGTTTGCCGGTCGCTACGATGAGGCCGTTCCCTGGCTCCGGAAGGCCGAGATCGCCGATCCTGAGCGCCCGCCACACGCCCGCGCCCAGCCTTATCTGCTGGCGGCAAGTGCCCTTGCTCTGGGGGCCCACGTCGATGCCGCTCGAGCCGAAATGGCGGAAGCCATCGCAATCTTTCCCTATGCGAGTTCCTTCTCATTTTGGGGCACGAGCACCGGCACCGGTGCCTACGCCGTCCAGCTCGACCGCGTGCGCCAGGGCCTGACACAAGCTGGTCTCCAGGCCCATGTGGCTGAGGATGCGCCCGCCGCACCGACCCAGCCCACTGACTTGCCGCCGCAAATTGCCGGTTTGACTCCTAAGGAGATCCTTGGCGGACACGTAATCGCCACCGAAGCGCTGACCAGGCTTCTGCGCGGTTCCAATGTTGTCGTTCTCGACGGCGAATTCGGGCAGCTTTCCATTCCCGGCGCGGTATCCTTGCCATGGATGAGCCGCGGCGGCGCCGTGACCGATGACACGCAGCCTGAGTTCGCTCGTTTGCTGGCCAAATTGACCGGAGGAGACAAGACACGGCCGATCGTCACCCTGGCCCTGAATGCGTATCAGTGGCCCGGCTACAATCTCGCGCGACGGGCCGCCGCGCTGGGGTATCGCAACGTTTTATGGTATCGAGGCGGTCGCGACGCTTGGGCCGCGGCCGGTCTGCCGATGGACAAACCACGACCCGATCCGTTGATGGCCTTTGAAGAGTTGGGTTAGGTTCGCCTGGGCCACGCGCAATTGAATCAGGCGGCGGAACAGCGGCCAGTAACGCGCATCATAGAGGTGCAATACATCTTCGGACAAACCGTGTGGTAACGCCTGGCCTTGCCCGGAAGGCGTTTACCGCCGCCGCCGGTTCAGGCCGCCAGCGGCTGAACCCGAGCCTCGATCTCCGCGCCGAACTGGGCTTGCGCCATCGACAGGTCGTACGCCGTCTGCAGCCCCAGCCAGAATTGCGGGCTGGTGCGGAAGCAGCGTGCCAGTCGCAGCGCCAGGTCCGAGGTCATCGGTCCCTGATCCTCGATCACCGGGGCGATCTGGCTGTGCGGCACACCCAACGCCTGGGCAAGACCCGTCGCATCGAGCTGCATCGGCTCCATGTATTCCTCGCGCAACACCCGTCCGGGGTGCATCCTGCGACCCATGCGTGCCATTGGAAACCTGTTTGGTTCTCTATGGCACCGACCATGACGGGGAGTCATGGCAGCAAAATGGCAAACCTTGCCTTATTGTCAGTTGACGGAAATTTTTCGTCGCACCGCACCATCCGACCGAAACCGCTTTTTTCAGAGGGAAGCGAGCAAGCGTTTCCAAAACGATGGTGCGCGCGGCGTCAAGGGCACCACGTTGCCCAGCTCAACGGTCACAACGGGACGCTCAGCGTCATCCTGTTGCACAATCCGATAGTGAACCCGCCGCCACACCATCGCCGAGGCGTTGACATTGCCCCTGATCTCCGCGACTTCGGCGGAACAATCGTGGCGCGCACTGAGGTACCAGCCGGACACGGTCTCGACATCGTTCACGAAAATTCCACCAAGGTGGAATTCGCCACGCAATATCGAGGACACCTGATCCAGGGCCTGACCATTTCCACAACCGGGAGGAGCGAGCCGACGAACGAAAAGCGTTCCAACCCCGAGCAAGACCAAAACCACGAAGCCGATGGGTAGAGCGTTCCGCCTCAGCAATTCGTTCCTCGCCCCGCCGACATGCAGCCTCTGCTCCCGGCACCGGATCGGCCGCCGGCTACGTCCGCGGCGCCTCGGCAACCCGCCGCCGCAGCAGATACCGCTGCCGCCCCTCCAGCACCAGTTCTTTCCGCTGGTTATGGATCGTGCTCTTGAACCCGACCACGCCGGTCGTCCGCCCGGCTGTCAGCTCATCGATCTCCAACGCCGGATACACCGTATCCCCGGCGAACACCGGCTTCAGGAAGCGGCTCGACTGCTCGATGAACCCGACCAGCGAGTCCTCCGTCATATATGGGAACAACCCCGCCCCCGGAGCCGTCTGCGCCAGCGATTGCAACCCATGCGCCAGCAACCCCGGCATCCCCCGCGCGCGGCAGAACTCCACATCGTAATGGATCGGATGCGCATCCCCGCTCGCCGCCTGGAACGCCAGAAAAACCGCCTCCGTCATCGTCCGGCTTGGGAGCACGAAGCGTTCGCCGATGCGGAAGTCCTCAAACCAGCGCTGTTCCGGAACCATCCGGTGCCGCGCGGGATCGAAATCGCTCATACCGCGCCCGCCGCCCGCATCGCCGCGATCTTTTCGCGCGAGAACCCGATCTCCGCCAACACCTCATCGGTATGCTGACCAACGGACGGCACGTCGCCCATCACAGCTTCCACATCGGTAAAGGTGAACGGCGGCAGCAACGCCCGCACCGGCCCGGCCTCGGTCTGGATCTCCCGCCACTTGTCCCGAGCGGTGAACTGCGCATGGTTCCAGACGTCGATCGGCTCATTCAGCCTTCCGTTGGCGATGCCGATTTCGTCCAGCATCGCCGCCACCTCCATCGAGGTCATCGTGGTAAACAGGTCCTCGATCAGCGCCGTCAGCGCCGGCCGGTTCTGCCGGCGCATCGCCTGGGAGGCAAAGCGCGGGTCGGTCTGCAACGCCGGCTGCTTCAGCACCTTGGCGCAGAACACCGCCCACTCCCGTTCATTCTGCAGCCCGATGATGATCTGGCCGTCCTTGGTCCGGTGCGCGCCATACGGGGCGATCCCGGGATGGGTCGTCGGCACCCGAGGCGGCGCCGATCCCGCATAGGCATGGCGCAGGATTGGATAGGTCATCCACTCGCCCAACGCATCGAGCATGGCGATCTTGACGTTAGCCCCCTGCCCCGTCCGGCCCCGCCGCAGCAGTGCCCCCAAAATCCCGGTCAGCGCGTACATCCCCGTCGAGATGTCGGCGATGGAAATCCCCACCCGGGACGGCTCGTCTTCCGATCCGGTGACACTGATCAGCCCGGATTCAGCCTGGATCAGCAGGTCGTAGGCCTTCTTCTGCACGAACGGCCCGCTCTCGCCGTAGCCCGAGATGTCGCAAACCACCAGCTTCGGATTGGCCGGACTCAGCGCCTCATGCGTCAGACCGAGCCTGGCCGCTGCCCCCGGTGCGAGGTTCTGCACCAGCACGTCGGCCCCGGCGATCAGCGTGTCCAGCGCCGTCCGGGCGTCCGGGTTCTTCACGTCGAGCGTGACACTGCGCTTGCCCCGGTTCAGCCAGATGAAATGGCTGCACAGCCCGTTGACGTAGTCGTCGTAAGCACGAGCAAAATCACCGTCGCCCGGCCGCTCGATCTTGATGACGTCGGCACCCATGTCGGCCAGATGCCGGGTGCAGAGCGGGGCAGCGACAGCGTGTTCCAGCGCGATCACGCGCATGCCTTCCATGGGGCGCATGGGTTCGTTTCCTCAGGTCTTGTGTATGGGCAGAAAAGCGCCGGGACGCCGCGGTTGTCAAAGCGGCCGGGCAACAAGGTTGGTTCGGGTCCGAACGCCGACACACGGCTTTCCGCGCCGGTAGCGTCGATGCAAGCGTCTCGCCACGGATTCAGCCGATGGCGGATCGGATGTCATTTCGGTCCCCAAGCATGCGCGATCGCAAAATCGGCCAACGCCGCAATGTCTGACAACGCGAAATAAGGCACATGGGCCGCGATCGGCACCTCGGCCGTAATCGCCAGGATCATCGGGTCCTTGGGCGCCAACACGGCAGAATCCCGCCCGGCCGGCACCACTTCCATCTTCGGATAGCTGCTCCGCCTGAAACCATCCAGCAAGACCAGATCGACGGGCGTCATCTGCGCCAGCAACGCGCCCACATCGGGTTCGATCGTGCCCGCCGGCATTTCATGCAGCAAGGCAAAGCGGCTGGCACTCGCGATCATCACCTCCGCGGCGCCGGCCACGCGATGCTTCCAGGTGCCACTTCCCGACCTCTCCAGGTCGACAGCGTCCGACACCCGCTTGATCGTCGAAACCCGCAAACCCCGCCCGGCGCATTCAACGACCAGGCGCCGGACGAGTTCGGATTTTTCGGCACATTCGCCAACCAGACTGAACGCTTTCATGGCTTACCCACCTGGAGAATGCCGCCTCATTCATTGACGACGGCGATAGCCTCGATCTCGATCATGAAATCCGGACCCGCGAGCCGTGTGACCCCCACCGTCGTGCTGGTCGGCGTCGCCACGCCAAAATGGCGCATCCGCACATCGCCGCATTTCTGGAATTCATCAAAGTCGGTGACGTACGTGTTGGTCTTGACGACATCGGCCCAGGTCGCACCGGCCGCGGCCAGGCAGCGTCCGAGGTTCTGAAACGTCTGCTCCATCTGCGCGCGCATGTCGCCCTTGCCCACGCAATTGCCGTCGATGTCACGGGCCAACTGACCGGCGATGAAGACCAGCTTGCCGGGACCGCTGACCGTAACGACGTGCGAGTAGGATGGCTGACCGGCAGACATCCGGACATTCATGCCCTCCGGCTGAAATCGTTCGACCTTGATCGCCATGTTCCATTCCTCCCGTGATTGACCAACGCGCGTAACACCTTCGCCCGCGCGGCCGGCGCCGGCAGAATACGACTTTTCGCGACCGAAGACCATTCGCGCCACGACGAAGCGGCCGGCCGGGTCGACCCGTTAAAAGGCGGTTGTCCAGAGAACCGGGTTCGGTCATCGATCAGGTCTCGAGGACTGGTCCCGCCAGCGCCGGACTGCTCGCTCGGGAAACGGATTCGCACTGGCCTCAGTAGAAGTGGCGCAGGTGCCATGATCTCTTGGCGGCCACCAGAAACGCGCATCACAGCACTGGTCGCCGCCATGTGGATCCGAGATAAGAAGTACATCGCTCTCGGAAGCGAAACCAAGTCAACTGCGGCGACGCGCGCTTGACTCATTTCCCTCCATAGATTTCGATGCGATATGACGCTATATTACAAAGGACATTATCGGATATACAGACGGACGCCCCCGCCGGCCGCCCGCGAGCTGCCTCACAATGAATCATTTTCAGAACCCATGGACCGCCTTCCTGGGCAGCCTCGTGCTGCGCCAAATATAGGCATCGGAAAACCCATCCGATCAAGCGCCTGAATTTGCTTCAGATATCTTGATTTCCGTAAACCAGCCACGCAACGACGTAAGCGATCAAAAAACTTCCGCCAGCGGCAACCGGAAGTCCCAGGGTCGCGATCCCGGGTTCAATCCAGAAACCCGCACGCCCCCCTTTTTGTATAGGCATCTCATATGGACGCGGAACTCAAATCTGAAAGCAGGGGGGTGGGCGCAGGGCACATACGCCTCCTTTGTATGATACCGTCCCTCAGTCGTTCGGCTGCTATATTTCAAGTCCCCCCTCATTTGGTCGCTTCAGAAGTCCTATCATCTCGTTGGAATGTATGGCAGATATTAACAGAGCACATCAAATACTCTTCGGAGCCCCTGATGAAAATTGCATTCGTTCATGAATGGCTGACAACTTATGCTGGTTCGGAAAAAGTCCTCGAAATAATGCTGTCTGAATTTCCCGAGGCCGACGTTTTCTGCCTTATCGACTACCTGCCCGCGGAGCATCGTGTCGGGTCCTTCAATCGGCCTTTCAAAACAAGCTATATGCAAAAAATTCCTTTTGTATCCAAGATATACCGCTATTTGTTGCCTTTGATGCCATTTGCGATTGAGCAATTTGATTTGTCTTCATATGACATCATAATTAGCAATTGTCATGCGGTGGCCAAAGGCGTCATTACCGGACCGGACCAGGTACATATATGCTATTGCTACTCGCCGATGCGGTATGCATGGGACCTGCAAGCGCAATATCTCACCGAGTCAGGCATTCAGTATGGCGTGCGCAGCCTGATCGCGCGATGGCTGCTTCATCGCATTCGTGGCTGGGATCACCGTGCGGCGCAAAACGTCGACCATTTCATCGCCTGTTCGGCCTACATCGGAAGGCGCATCAAAAAGGCCTATCACCGCCAGTCGACGGTTATATATCCCAATGTCGCGGTGGATGATTTCGTCGTCGATGGACCGCGCGCCAATTTCTATATGACCTCCTCCCGAATGGTGCCGTACAAGAAGATGCACCTGATCGTGGAAGCGTTCTCGAAGATGCCGGACCGGCAACTGGTCGTCATCGGCACAGGCCCACAATTTTCGCGCTGCAAGGCGCTGGCCGGCCCCAACGTTAAATTACTCGGCTATCAACCGTACGCGACCCTGCTTTGGCACATGCAAAGGGCGAGAGCCTTCATTTTCGCCGCCGAGGAGGACTTTGGCATCACGCCCGTGGAGGCACAGGCGTGCGGCACACCCGTATTGGCCTTCGGCAAAGGTGGCGCCGCCGAGACCGTCGTAGATCGCGTAACGGGCCTGCTGTTCCACGAACAAAGCGCCGCGGCGATCCAACGTGTCGTACAGGATTTCGAAGCCATCGAAGACAGCTTCGATCCCCAAATCATTCGCGAAAATGCCCTGCGGTTTTCAACGGAGAGATTCAGGAGCGAGTTCAAGCAATATGTCTATGCCAGGTGGCGGGAGCACAAACGGAACATCGCCGTCCCCGAACCCTTTATCGCGTCGGCATCGAACGAACCTGCCCGCAGCCAGATCCATCATGAACCTGAAAGTGTGACGATATGAAGCGAGCAGTCATCACAGGCGTTTTGGGACAGGACGGTGCCTATCTCACGCGATTGCTTCTGAATAAGGGGTACCGCGTCTATGGTACCCACAGAAGGACCAGTTCCTTCAACGCATGGCGTCTCGATGAGTTGGGTATCCGTAACCATCCGAACCTTACGCTGTCTGTCAGTGACATTACCGACCCCGGATCATGCCTCCGGATACTCGAATTGGCTCAACCGCAGGAGGTCTACAATCTCGCCGCACAAAGCTTCGTCGGGACATCCTTCGACCAGCCGACCGTTACGGCACAGATCGACGGTATAGGCGCCCTCAATCTCCTCGAAGCGATCAGGACCATCGACCGATCGATCCGGTTCTATCAGGCATCATCCGCTGAAATGTTCGGCCTGGTTCAAACAATACCCCAATCGGAAACTACGCAGTTCTACCCCCGCAGTCCGTACGCCGTCGCTAAACTGTACGCTCATTGGATGGCCATAAACTATCGCGAATCCCACAACATTTTCGCCAGTTGCGGGATTATGTTCAATCATGAATCGCCGATGCGCGGGATCGAGTTCGTTACGCGAAAAATAACAGATGCCGTTGCTCGTCTGGCATGCGGTGAAAGCATTGTCCTCGAACTTGGCAACCTCGATGCCATAAGAGACTGGGGTTACGCCGAGGAATACGTCGAGGGAATGTGGCGCACGCTTCAGACAAATGCATCGGACACATATGTTTTTGCCACCGGATGTTCCGAATCCGTTCGCGAGTTCGCAACCATGGCGTTCGCGAGTGCTGGTATCGAGATAGACTGGCATGGCAAAGGTGAGGAAGAGTGTGCGGTCGCTGTTGCCAGTAACCAGATAGTCGCACGCGTCTCTCCGGAATTCTATCGTCCCGCCGAAGTGGAATCCCTGATCGGTGACTTTTCCAAAGCCGAACGGGAGCTTGGGTGGCGACCGCAGATGAGCCTCCGCGAGCTCTGCAAGCTGATGGTCGACACGGATATCAGACGCCAGCAGCTTTCACGGTCAACCAACGGTTCGGTCAACAACGGCTGGCTGGATCGCGATGTGCCTCACCTTCCCGCCAGGCCGACGACCAATAGACACAGGCTGAATGGTCTGCCTTCCAATGGCGCCGGAGCGGTCTTTCATCGCGAATTTCGCGGCGAGGAAACACCGTTATAGGAACGAAAGGTCTAGTGTCCTGCCCCAGAAGTTCGTCGCATTCTGCGACGGATTTCTGGGATCGACAGGCCACTGAAAACAGAGAGCCAGAGCGTTTTGTTTGATCGCATGATTCACGCGCTCTGAACGTCCCGCCCAGCGCGATCATGCTCTGGCCTCCACACGGCTGGACCCGCTCGTGATGACCGTCCGTACCGATCGAGCGCGCCGCTTGCGGTGACGAAGCAGAAGACGGCGCGCGTTCAGGCCGTGAACCGTCGCATGTCCGGCGGAACTGACCCATGCGTACGGCTGTCTCGCCCCAGGCACCCGAAAATTCCCCCCATCCCCCTTGAACCAGCCCCCCTCTTCCCCATTTCCAGACCCATTTAGAACATAACATGAACGATATGCCAGATCAAATCCCAGACCAGACCCCCGACCTGACCATGGAAACCACCGCCCCTTACGACCGCGACGCCATTTTCCACGCCGACGGCCCCATCAACCCCCTCTTCATCACCGAGGCCATCCGCACCCTCATGCGGAACCTCCCCATAGACCCCAAGGAACCCCCCGCCTGGGCAAACCGCCGCATGTTCTGCGCCCTGGTCAACCTCGCCGCCTACCACCCAAGGGACGAAACCGAAGTGACGCTCGCCGTCCAGGCCCTGTCCGCTTATCACGCCGCCGCGGCCTGTTTTCGCATCGGCATGAACCTGCGCGACCCCAACGGCGACAGCACCCGCCACATCACTGCCGCCTGCTCCGCCGCCAGGACCTTCGACTCCCTGCTGCGCGCCCTGGAACGCCGCCAGGCCAAGCCGCTATCCGTCCCCGTCGGCCGTCCGCCGTCGCGGCCGTGGTCGGATCCGAAGCCGGACGAATACATGGACGAAATGGAAACCCGCTGCCGCCACGGCGACCTCGAACCCGAGAGCCAACCCGACCCGCAAATCGCCTGGACACCGGAGCAACGCGCCGCCTTCGAAGCCCTCCGGGAACAACGGCGCATCGACAAGGAAAACGAAGGCCTCGACATCGCCAACACCGAGGGCATCCTGCCCGGCGGCGGCATGATCCTGATGGAGAATCCCACCCCCCAGCAGGCCGCCTACATGGGCCGCCGCCTAGGCCTGATGTACAAGCGCGAAATCGAGGAAAACCGCCGCAAGGGCATCACCAAGATGCCGAAAATCCGCGGTATCCGCCCCGGCGACCTCATTCCATAGCCCCCCGCCAGGACCACCCGACATGACCCGACCGCAGGCCGAAATCGGCCCCCTGATGACGTTTATCGTCGCCCTTCTGACCCCGCTGCTGCTGACCGGCGGCATCACCGACATCGACCTCGCCCGTCAGGCCGCCCGCCAGGCCATCGACGCCTACGACACCGCCGGCAACGACCAGCTTGTCACCGTCGCCCAGATCGTCGGCTTCGCGCTGGCCTCGCTCGACAGCCTCCGCCTGTCCGCCGCCCCCGATCGGTCGGTATCCATGACCCTGAAACTCAGGGGCAACGCCAACGCCCTGAATCGCGCCGCCCAACACAGCTCGGCCGCCCTGGACAGCCAGCGCCGGGACACTCGGGACTCCGCCGACCACCAGGCCATCCTTGCCACGCTCGAACAAACCCCAACCAGGCTGCAGCCCACCGAACCGAAGCCGGCGGCGAAATCCGGCGACACCCGGGTCCAGTCATGGGCCGGCGCGATGACCGACGTCGCCGCCGAGTGCTCCCGCAACCTCGCCAGGCTGCCGCCCAGCCAACGCCGAGCCGAGATCATCCGCATCGGCGCGCTCAACGAAGCCGCCGGCCACCTCACCAGCGGCGGCACCACCCAAGGCAAGGCCGCACTGCTGGCCAGCACGTCGCTCAGCACCGGATAAGGGTGTCCTCCCGTCGTCATGGTGGGCGCAGGCCCACCATCCACGCCTTCCCATGCTGATCTCGGAAAAGGCGTGGATGGCGGGCCTCCGCCCGCCACGACGGTATCGGCAACCCTGCTTCCCCTGGAACGTTATTCCGCATCGGCGCGCTCAACGAAGCCGTCGGCCACCTCACCAGCGGCGGCACCACCCAAGGCAAGGCCGCACTGCTGGCCAGCACGTCGCTCAGCACCAGCTAAGGGTGCCGGCCTCCCGTCGTCATGACGGTATCGGCAGCCCTGCTTCCCCAGCAGCGTTATTTCGCGTCGAACACTAAATCCGCCGCCGCCGCCACAACAGCGAGACCCCAAGCAGCACCATCGCCACCGCCGCGACGATCGCCGTCGCCAGCGCATAGATCTCCGGCGTGACCCCCAGCCGCGTCGCCGAAAACACCACCATCGGCAACGTCGAGGCGCCGGGCCCGGAGGTGAAACTCGCCACCACCACGTCATCCATCGACAAGGTGAACGCCAGCAGCCAGCCGGACACCAGTGCCGGCGCCATCAACGGCAAGGTGATCGCCACGAATGCCTTCCACGGCGGCGCGTACAGATCCATCGCCGCCTGCTCCAGCGCCACGCCCGCGTCGGCCAGCCGGCCGCGCACCACCACCGCGACATACGCCACCGAAACCGAGGCATGCGCCAACGTCACCGTCCCCGCCCCGCGCCCGTGCGGCCACCCCGTCAGTTGCTCCAACGTCACGAAAAACAACAGCAGGGACAGCCCGGTGATCACTTCCGGCATCACCAACGGCGCCGCCAGCGCCGCCTCGAACAGCCCGCGCCCGCGGAACCGCCCAAAACGAGCCAGCGAGAACCCCGCCGTCGCCCCGACCACGCAGGCGATCGAGGCCGACACAGCGGCGATCCGCAGCGACAGGAACGTGGCGTCGATCACTTGCTGGTCATGCCAAAGCGCCGAGTACCAGCGTGTCGAGAACCCCGACCAGTCAGTCACCAGCCGGGAGTCATTGAAACTGAAGACGATCAGGAACGCGATCGGTGCGTATAGAAACGCATAGCAGACGATCAGCCACGCGATCAGGCCCCCACTGCCCCGCGCGCGTCCGGCCATTACAGCAGGAACAGCACACCCAGGCTGCCCACGCCCGCCAACACGCAATAGTAAGCGAACGGGTTCAACGCCCAGGAATCATGCTGCCGGAAATACCGCATCAGGAACGCCGTGCTCAGCAGTGCCGTGATCCCCGCCACCACCGCGGCCATCGCCGACATGGCCAGCACCCCGTGCGCGACGTGCTCGTGCATCAGCTTCGGCACCTCCAGCACCGTCGCCCCCAGGATGATCGGGGTCGCGATCAGGAAGGAGAAATGCGCCGCCCCCTCATGATTGATGCCACGCAGCAGCCCGCCCACGATGGTCGCGCCCGATCGCGAGATTCCCGGAATCAACGCCGTGCACTGCCACAAGCCGATCACCAGCGCATCCGTACGCGACAAGGTGGACAGATACCGCTGCGCGTCGCCGCGCCCGCGCAACTTCTCACCGAACAGGAGCAAAAATCCGTTCACGATCAGGAACGCGGCCGCCACCACCGGGGTCCCGAACAGGCCGCGGAAGAATTTCTCCAGGACGAACCCCAGGATCACGGCGGGGATCGTGGCGATGACGACCAGGACGAACACCCGCCGGCTCTCGCCGACCTGGTGCGCTCCGCCGATCCCCAGCAGGCCGGTCAGGATTGCCCACCAATCCTGCCAGAAATACCCCAGCAGCGCGGTCGCGGTGCCCAGGTGCAGCATCACCAGGAACGGCAGGAACTCCGGCGAATGCTGGTCGATATTCTTCCAATGCAGCAGCGCCGGCAGCACCACCGCGTGCCCCAGACTGCTGACAGGAAACAGCTCCGTCGCCCCCTGCAGGATGGCGATGACAAGCGCTTGTATGGTGTCCATGCGTGGCTCCGGCCGATTCGGAAGGATAGACTAAAGAATTCTCGGCCACGTCCACACTGCCGGACCGGACCCGTCAAACTCGGGCGCTCCGTTACACGAGGCCGCGCGCGATGGCCAGCAACTCGAGGAGGTATTCCGAACCATCGCCGGGATGCACCGAGATGCCGATCCGAACCCGGTAATCGGCCGCCAGGTCGGCATAGTCGGAAATGGCGTCGGACTCCCCCAGCCAGTTGCCGATCGACCGCAGCTCCGTCCACAGCGAGGCATAATCCTTCCGCCGCAAATCGCCGGCCAGGGCTTCCAGCGCCACCGCCGCGGCTGCACTGGCGGTGTCGCCGGGATCGGCATCAACCAGCCGCAGACGCCATGCGGCGGCTCGCTCCAGTTCCTCGACCTCGGGATGCTCGTCGTTGCTGTCCATGCTGGCTCCTCGATCGTCCTGGCCGAACCTTGAAGACCGTAAACGATGGCCGCGGAAATGGAATCCCGCTGGCGTGGCACAGTGGAATCAGGCGTGCCGGTCCCGCAAACCCGTTGACGGCCGTCGCAGCTTCGGGTGTAACGCGGGTGCGCGGACTTCACGAAAAGGTGATATGACCGCTTTGAGGCATCGGCTGATCCTTCCCGTATCGAACCAGGTGCGTTCCGAACCGCTTCTTGGCGTCCGACGCGAAATAATCGCTGCAGCGGAAGCACGGCTACTTGATACCGTCATGATGGGCGAAGGCCCACCATGACGACGAGAGGCCGACGCCCTGTGCTGGACGATCCGGTTATTCCGCGTCGGCCCCTTAACGCCAGTGCCGCCAGGACCGGCGGCCGATGACCCGGGTTTTATCATGGTGCCTGCTCGCTGTTTGCGCCGTGATCGCCGCGGGTGGTTACTACCAGGTACTGGAATCGCCGATTTTCTGGTGCGGACGAACCGAGGCTTTTCCCGCGACGACGATACTCGCCCTGATTTCTGGCGGACAAACGGCATTGTATCTGGCCTCCGCCGCGTCGCCGAATTGGGCAAGGCCATATCGTATCTCGCAACTCATGGTGTTGCCGTTCGTGGCGATCGGCTTGTTCCAGATCTTTTACCCATACCCCGGAACCGTCCTGTTTTTCACGGTCCTGACCGCCATCCCGCTGACGCTGGTGCCGAGGCGACAGTGGATGCAACCGCATCTGCCGGCGATCTGCGGCCTGTTCGTGGTCTCGACGCTCGGGTTCCTGGCGGCGTTCGGCGAGATTCCGTTCACCCTCCATGGCGTCGTCGCACCGCGATGGCTGCTCGACCTGGCGGCGATCGCGGCGGCTGGCGTGTCGGTTCCGGTGATCGGCTCGATGCGGCGCGAACTTCCGGCGGCGGGGCGCATTCCCGACATCGCGCGCTTCATACCGCTGGCTTTGCTGCTGTTCGCGGTGCTGCGCGGCAAGCTGCCGGACATCGCCTATGACAGCCTGACCTACAAGACGACGCTGCCCTATCAACTCGCCGAATGGCGCACCGGCGACACCGCCATCCCCGACGTCTTCATGCTCGGGACCAATTTGCAGGAGATGCTGAACGGCCTGCTGGTCGCGATCACCCGCGACTATCTGCCGCCCTTCATATCCACCATCAGTTTTGTGCTGCTGCTGCTGATCACCCCGTTGGCGTTCCCGGTCGAGCGGCGCGGAACCGCCGCCGGACGCGCCGTCGTCGCGTTCGCGGCAGTCTCGGCCTTCGTGCTGTCCGAGGCCGGCACCGCCCAAGGCACGTCGTATCAGGAGCCGTTGCTGCTGCTGTTCCTGGTCGCCTCGCTGATCCGCTGTCCGATGTGGCCGGCGTTTCTGGCCGTGGCGATCGGGGTGAAGATCAGCGCGGCGTTCATCGCGCCGGTGGTGGTGGCGTATCACGTGTTTGGCTACCGACGGTTTTTCATCTCGCCCGGGCGACTGGCGATCGCCGCCTTGGCCGGCGCGCTCGTCTTGGTGCCGCAATTTGGCCGCAACGTTATCTTCTCCGGACGCATATTCGGAATGGATGAGGCCCTGGCGACCCACACCGATCCACCCGGTCCCAACCAGATCCTGGCGGCGGGCGAAAACCGCTACGACACCGCGGTCCGCGGCGGCATCGTCAACAACGCTCGGGACTCCGCCTGCAACATATGGCTGCTGGCCGCGCTGTGCTCGACGGGATACAAAGGCGTTGATACAGACGGGTTCCATGTGTTTCCGGCGTCACGCGCGCCGTTGCTGGCGCTGTGCTTCGCCGCGTTCGTACTGGTTGGCGGCGTGCCACGGCCAGCGGGGGTGATCTCCGTCCTGCTGTTCGTTGCCGGCTATGCCGGATTCCTGGCCTTCCTGTCGCAAGGCCGTTACTTCCTGCCATTGTCGTTCTGTTTTCCCGTTCTGCTGTTGCTGAACCCGGAGCGGGCCGAAGCGGTGGTGCGGTCGCTGGGCCCATCCTGGCCGGGTCGGCTTGTGGCGGTTGGGCTTGGATGCTGGTTCCTCGGGTCCGACCTGCTGCCGGGAACGTTCACCAATGTCAGTTGGATCTGCCGGCGGCCGCCTTTGGCCGCGGCCACTCTGGCCGACCTGCGCCATCCGGAGACGCCGCTTCAGCACTTCCTGGTATCGTATGTGGATCGTTACAAGGCGACCTGCCCGCCACCCGGCTTGCCGCCGGTGATCCTGGCCGAACACGATGTCCTCAACTCCCCCTATCTGGGGACGCAGCGCATCTTCCATGTGTTTTCGCAAGTGATGATTCAACGTTTCTTCGCCGCCGACCGGACACGGCAGGATCGGGCGGGCCAGGCCATCATCGCGGTGGTGTCGCGGTCGCCCGGCTACGCCTCCAGCACACTGGGGACGGCGGAGAAGGATTACACCCCTTGCTTTCACGACGACACATTGCAGGTGATGTGTTCAAACCTGCTCGCACCGGTGACCCAACGCTGCGCAACAAGCCTTTATCCGCCGTGACGTCAGTCGTTCAACGGGTACAGCGCCATCAGCCGCCGCTGGTTCATCCAGTCGCGATACATCCCGCGTACGCCGGAGGGGGAAAATCCGCGCCGCCGGTTGGCCGCGCCGATGCGGAACGCCGCGCCGTAATGGAAGAACTGCGTCCGCCACGCGTCCAGCAGCTTGGTGGACGGGTCCCAGATATGCGTCGCCTCCGACCCCGCGCCGTTGATCTCAATCACCCGGAAACCGACGCCGCGCTGCAGGGCGACGGTCGAGGCGAACCGCACATCGATGCGGCCAAAGAAGAAATCCGGCATCGAGCAGGCCAGGCGATCGATCGCCTCAGTCAGTGCCGGGGTCACCAGCGCTGTTCCGTCCTGGAAGATCGACCCCTTGCAATGATTGCCGACGAATACCAGTTGGATGTTCTCGCCTTGTTCCGGAATGGAGTCCAATCTGTCCGTCAAACGATCCAGATACAAATGCGGCACCAATCGCGCCCGTTCGTCGGCCAGGATCAGGGCGCGCAGCGTGGACCGGCCGTCGCCGACCACCACCGGCGGCTGCTTGATGGTAACGGAGGTGATCCGCCCGCGGGGTTCGTCCGGATGGCGGACGTAGAAGATCCCTGCCTCATTGGGCTCGTCCGCATATTGCTGCAAAATCATGGTCTCGCCGGCCGGAAATGCCCGCAGATAGCGTTCCATGGCCGCCTTGTCGCGGATCAGGCGGACACCCGTGCCGTTGCAGCCGATATCGGGCTTCGCCACCACCGGATAGTCCAGGCCCAACCCCTGCATCGCGGCCTCGGCCACGGCGATACCGTTGGGTTGCGCCGTTACGCCGCAGGCGGGGGCGACCAGGGCCTGCGCCTCCGGACCGATCTGCGACAAGATCGACAGTTTGGACTCGCCGCACAGGCCGCCGGTGGTGATGTGGGGGTTGGCGGCGGTGGGCAGGCTGAAATCGCCGTAGCGTACCCCCAGGATCAGCCAGTGGATCACCACCGGGGTGTAGAACATCCAGCCCGGCCAGAACTCGAAAAAGGACAGCGGGTTGCCGGATTTTTCGGCGACTTGCCGTGTGGCGACGGCGGTTTCCAGCCTCATCGCCGAGCGGCCTGCAGGCCGGCGGCGGCGGCACGCCCGGCGACGATGACGAAGACGACGAAACCGGCCGCGCCGGCCCAGCGCCACACCCCCATATGATCCATCAGCACCTGCCCGACGCGCATCGATACCGTGAACAGCAGGCTGGTCCAGCAGGCCGTGGCGAGGATGGCCGCGACGGTGAACTGGCTGAGATCGGCGGCGACGAAACCGCAGGTGGTGTAAGTGGGCAGCCGCATGCCGGGCAGGAAGCGACTGACCAGCACCACCTTGAAGATCCTTCCGGAAATCCACGCCTTGATCGCCTCCTGCCGGTGCGGCGGCAGTTGCCGAGCGATCCAGCCCACATGGGCGGACAGGCGCCCGAGGCCGTACAGGCCCAGGTCACCCAGCACGATCCCGGCGTACAGCGAGATCAGGGCGACCCGGATGGACAGGCCGGCATCCTCCACCTGCATGGCGGCGATGACGGTTGCGGCATCCTCCAGGATGAAGGTCCCGAGGATGATCGCGCCCCCCTGGAACAGCACGGACGAGCCGGCCAGGGCCAGCAGGGAGGTAATCGAACTCGCCAGCATGGCTCGGGGCGAAAGCCTTTCCGTGGAATGAACACGAGAGATAGGCGCCGGGCGGGGGCAAACCTCATCACCAGTACGCCATTGCGGTATGAAATTTTACCATTTGGTCGCACGGTACCCGCTTTCATGGCAAGATCGGTGGCATGACGGCACAGCATCACAGCCACTCGCATCCACACGATGATGCCCGCGCGCATTCGCACGACCATGGGCATGACCACGATCATCACGGCCATGGGCACCACCACCATGCGCCGGCTCGCATGGACACCGCCTTCGCGGTCGGTGCCGCGGTCAACATGGCCTTCGTGGTGGCCGAGGCGGTGTTCGGACTGACCGCCAACTCGGTCGCACTGGTGGCCGACGCGGCGCATAACCTGGGCGACGTGCTGGCGCTGCTGCTGGCCTGGGCGGCGGCGTGGCTGACCCGCCGGCCGCCGACTGCCCGCCGGACCTATGGCTGGGGCCGCAGTTCGATCCTGGCCGCGCTGGTCAACGCCGCGGTGCTGCTGATCGGGGTCGGCGCCATCGGGGTGGAGGCGATTCGCCGCCTGCTGGAGCCTGAGCCGGTCGCCTCCGGCATCGTCATGGCGGTCGCCGCCGCCGGCATCGTGGTCAATGGTGGCACCGCACTGCTGTTCATGCGCGACCGGGACGGCGATCTGAACGTCCGAGCACAGTTCCAGCACCTGGCGGGCGATGCGCTGGTCTCGCTGGCGGTGGTGCTCGCCGCGCTGGCGATCCATTTCACCGGGCTGACCTGGCTGGACCCTGTGACCAGTCTGGGCGTCGTCGTGGTCATCGTCGCCGGCACCTGGACAACGTTGCGGGAGTCGCTCGATCTGTCGCTGGATGCGGTGCCTGCCCGTATCCCAAAGCAGGCGGTGAACGACTGGCTGGCCGCCCTGCCCGGCGTGTCCGAGGTGCATGATCTGCACATCTGGGGCCTCAGCACGACCGAGACGGCGCTGACCGCGCACCTGGTGTGCGACGACGAAACGGCGCAGCGCGATCTGCATGAACTGGCCGCTGCCCTGCACGAACAGTTTCATATTGGCCACACAACGATCCAGATCGAGACGGAGACGGATGCCGCCGTCTGCCGCCTGCGTCCGGCCGGCGTGGTCTGATCCGGATTCGACAGCGCGCGCTACTGGTGAGTATCCTCTTGCGGCCGCCAACCGCCAAAGAGGAAACCAAGAATGAGCGTCGTCTGGACCGACACGGTCAAAGAGATCGCCGGCATCAAGCTGCACGTATCCCGAGCGGGGAGCGGGCCGACGGTTTTGGTGCTGCATCACGATATCGGGACTGTCGACCGCCTGCCGTTTTATGACGCGCTGGCGGAGAAATTCGATGTGGTGATCCCGCATCATCCCGGCTGGGGCAAGTCGCAGCGCGCCGAATGGATGCGCCATCCGCGGGATATCGCGGCGGTGCATGCGTGGCTGCTGGCGGACCTGGGCGTCTCCAACGTATCGTTGGTCGGGCTGGGTTTCGGCGGCTGGATCGCCGCCGAGATGGCAAGCCACGCGCCCGAGACCTACCGGAAACTGGTGCTGGTGGGTGCGATGGGGATCAAGCCGCCGGAGGGCGATATCGCCGACCAAGCGATCGTGTCCTACATCGTGTATCCACATGCGGGATTTCACGACCAGGCCGCGTTCACCGCGGTCTATGGCGATGTGACCACCGACCAATTGGAGGCGTGGGATATCGCGCGCGAAATGAGTTTCCGGACCGCCTGGAAACCCTACATGTATTCGCAAACCCTGCCGCATTTGCTGGGCGGCGTGCGGTCCCCATCGCTGATCCTGTGGGGTGACGACGACCAGATCGTTCCGCTCAGCGCCGGTCATGCCTATGCCAGGGCGCTGCACGACGCGACCCTGACGACCATTCCGGCCTGTGGCCATTTCGCCGAAATGGAAAAGCCCGACGCCGTCGCCAAGCTGACGATCGATTTCCTGTCTCGCAACTGAAGGGAGAGTGCTGTCATGCATATGATGTATTTCACCGAACAGCCCATGGGTGCGTATGACGCCAAGGCTGGACTGGATTTTGGGGCTACCGCGCTGAACTTCTCCAACAGCCACTTCGATCCGAACGAAGGCAGCCGGCTGTATAACGAGTATCTCGAAGAATATATCATGGTCGATGAGCTTGGTGCCGACGGCATCATGCTGAACGAGCATCATAATGCGCCGTTCTGCATGCAGGCGCGCACCAACATGTTCGGCGCGATCCTGGCGGCGGTGACGAAGCGGACGAAGATCGTGTTCCTCGGCAATCCGCTGCCGCTCACGGAAAACCCGGTGCAGCTCGCGGAAGAGCTGGCGATGATCGACATGATCTCGAAAGGACGGGTGGTGTCGGGCTTCGTGCGCGGCGGCGGGCAGGAACAGTTGGCCAACGGCGTCAATCCGGCGTTCAACCGCGAGCGGTTTGTCGAGGCGCATGACCTGATCCAGAAGACCTGGACCACACCGGGACCGTTCCGGTGGGAGGGCACGCACTACCAGCAGCGCGTGGTCAATCCGTGGGCGGTGCCGATGCAGAAGCCGTATCCGCGGGTGTGGATTCCGGGCGTGCTGTCGAAGGAAACGGTGATCTGGACCGCGCAGCAGCGCTATCCGTATATCGCACTGAACACCTCGATCGAGGCGACCAAAACCATCCACGAAACCTACGACAAGGCCGCGGCCGAGGTGGGTTATACCGCCGGGCCGGAGAACTTCGGCTACCTGATCCGGGTCCACGTGCAGGATACCGAAGAAAAGGCGATGCAGAACGCGCGTCAGTTCATGTGGATGCAGGGCGAGTTCACCGGCCTGGCCAACCCGGTGTGGGCCAATCCGGCGGGGTATTTCTCGCCGTCCGGCCGTCGTGGCTTCGTGGAATTCGCGACTGGTCGCGCGAAGAACCCGCGTGGCAACCCGACCTTCGAGCAGCAGGTCAACGACACGATGATCATCGCCGGCACGCCGGCCCAGGTGATCGAGCGGCTGAAGTATCTGGTGAAAGAAACCCGGCCGGGCATCATGGGCATCTGGGCCAATGACGGTACGGTCAGCAAGGAAGACCGCCGCCGCTGCATCCAGTTGCTCGTTGGCGAGGTGATGCCGGCGATCAAGGAGTACGGCGCGACGTTGGGCCTGAAGGACCCGTGGGAGGCGAACGCGCCGGTGCACCTGCGGTATTCGACGGATATCGCCGGGCAGAAGGTCGCGGCAGAGTAATGATGGCGGGCCGGCTTCCGTTCGGGGGCCGGCCGTTTCGAGGTTCATCGTGATCAGTCCCTGAGCCGGACCTGGTCCGGCCCCGGGAAGCGCCGCGCGGCGGCATGCAGAATTTTGTGGAATACCGCGTAATAAACAGCCGAAGCCGCTCGGCACAACGCAGCGTCGGTCGAGGTGCCGGCGATCGAAAGAACGCGAGCGACTTCCAGCAGATCAGTAGAGTCTGGCACTGCCCCGCTTTTCCCAATCGGTCCGATCGAGGATCCGAATCAAGGGACGATGCTCGTCGCCGCGGGCGGTCAGGTCGTCCAGGAGTTTCAGGCCCAGGTCGATTCTGACCAGGCCGGCATGCTGTTTGACGCGTTCCGGGTTCAGCAGGAAGGTGAAGTGATAGGCGGGCCGGTCATCCAGGTCGGTGACGGTTTCGACTTCGACCTGCTCCAACGCCTCCGGCCCGGCTATTTCGCGGGCGGCGTCGCGGGCGAGCTTCTCCAAATCGGCGGTCGAGGTCTGGATCATTTCGGCAACTTGGTCATCCGGGGTTTTCGCGTCAAGGAAAAGCCTGGATTTATTCGGGGGGCGTTGATGCCGACTCCTCGGTTGGTCCGCCCGTCGTGCCGATCCGCACAGGTTGTAGTCGGCGCGCAGGCTGTTTGGGGTGCCCAACCGAAGGCGTGGATGGCGGGCCTGCGCCCGCCATGACGGTTGTACGGTGGCGCCAGTGGGTCAATGAGAACGCCGGCTGATATTGCCTGGCGGCCGGTATCATTTGGCGCCCGGTATCATTTGGCGCCCGGTGTCATTCGGCTGTTCGTAACGTTGGCTGCCTGTGGTCGCGCATCGGGCAAGCGGGTTCAGTTTTCTGCCTTCTCCACCACGTAGCCGTCGTGCTCCATGCATGCGCGGATCGCGGCGCGAACCTCGGGCGGGCCGGTGAAGGGGGACTTCATCCAGGTCCATGGCGTGTCGGCGTTGCCGCGGCGGACTGCCTCGGTTGAGGTCGTGCGGCATTTGTCGATGTCGGTTTTGTATTTCGCGGACGCGTGGTCGGTCGCGATGGGGGGATCGTATGGCGATCCGCACCCGCTGAGGCCGAGGAGCAGGACTGGCACGATCAGGCAGGTTCGAAGCGATTGCATGCCGCGATGGTAGAAAGCCGAAGGCGGATACGCCAGCCCCCGTGTGTGGGATCAAATCGACGGCATGGCCGGCCCTGGCGGGTTGACCGCGGCGGGCGGCTTGGTTGCAACCTGGGGCCTCGCGGTGGGAGGAGTCTCCCACTCCAATCTGTTACCGGAATGAAGGATGTTCGGCCGCATGATCAGGATTCGCCCGATTTACCTCGCGCCGCTGCTGCTGACCGCCTGCGCGGCGAAGGATTCCCACATCGCGCATGAGGCGCAGACCCGCCTGCTGGGGATGTCGGAGGTGAACCTGGAATCGTGCCTGGGCGTGCCGGATCAGCACAGCCAGTTCGGGACGACGGATATCCTGACGTATTATGCGACCTCCACCAGTTCCGACAGTTACTCGTTGCCGGTGGTGGGCGGGATTTCGTTTGCCAATGGCGCGTACTGCCATGCGACATTCCAGCTACAGAACGGTCGGGTCACGCAGATCCTCTACTCCGGCGAGAAGAACGCGACGGGTGCGCCGGATGCCTATTGCGCGCCGATCATGCGCACCTGCCTGGCGCATCTGGGGGACAAGGTGGCAGCCGGGACGCGCTAAGTGTCCGACACGAAATAACCGCTTCAGGGGAAAGCCGGCTGCTCGATGCCGCCATGGCGCAGCCAGGCGTGGATGGTGAGCCTGCGCCCACCATGACGACGAAGGGCCGCCGCGCTGTGCTGGACGATTCGGTTATTTCGCGTCGGACCCTGAGCGGTCTTCCCCGCCGGACGCAGCAGGCAGGGTTGCAGGGGCGCATGGAGATGCTAATTCTTGTGCCGCAACGGAAGGGCAGGACAATGGACACCAGGATCGACGAAGTCGCGGCGGGGATCTACCGGATTTCCACGTTCGTGCCGGAGGTGGCGGCGCCGGCCGGTTTCACCTTCAACCAGTTCCTGGTGCTGGGCCAGGAACCGTTGCTGTTCCACTGCGGGCACAGGCGGATGTTCCCGCTGGTTTCGGCGGCACTGGCCCGGGTGTTGCCGCCGGAACGGCTGCGGTGGATCTCGTTCGGGCATATCGAGGCGGACGAATGCGGGGCGATGAACGAATGGCTGCGGATCGCCCCGCATGCCACGATCGCGCATGGGGCGATCGCGTCACGGGTATCGCTGGATGACATGGCGGACCGGGCGCCTCGGACGCTGGCGGATGGCGAGGTCCTGGATATTGGGGGAAAGCGGCTGCGGTATCTCGATACGCCGCATGTGCCGCATGGGTGGGAGGCCGGGGTGCTGTTCGAGGAAACCTCGGAGACGCTGCTGTGTGGCGATTTGTTCACGCATCCAGGGAATGGGCCGTCGGTGACCCAGGCGGACGTGGTGGGGCCGGCGATGGTGGCAGAGGACACCTTCGGCTACAGCAGCCTGACGCCGACGACCGGGCCGACGATCCGCCGGCTGGCGGGACTGGCGCCGCGGACGCTGGCGGTGATGCATGGGTCGTCCTACGCGGGGGATTGCGGGCAGGCGCTGCGCGATCTGGCGGACCGGTACGATCAGCGGATACGCGCGGCGCTGGGGTCGTAGAACGGGGCAATCGTGCTTGAAATCGGCAACGATGCCGGCCGCCGGCGGATTGAGTTGATCCAAGTAAGGTTTGGAACCGCAGATGAACGCGGATAAGTGAAATAAAGGTTGGGCGATGATCGAGCTTGGGTGGCTCGATATCGCTGGTGGATATTGTTGACTGATATTTGCGTTCATTTGCGGTTCCGAGTTCTTATACCAGCAGCCGTTAACGTTGATACATCGGACTCGTTTTGGGGCAGCGACGTCCGGGTCAGTTGGTCCAGCACCTTATTGGGGCGGATGGCCCGGACTTCGCCGGGCCATGACGAATTAACTGAGGCCGGGCCATGGCGAATCGCGGGTCATGACGAATCAAGAGACGCCGGGCCATGACGAATGGACTGACGCCGGGACGAATCAAAAGGCTGCTTCAACGGCGGTTATTACTGGTCTTTCCCCCTGTCAAAGACATCGCGAATCCGGTCGTGAATATTGAACATGCACGATTGCGATTTCGCTGCGGGCGGGATAATCGCGGTGCCATGTTCCAGCAAGCACTCGCATTGCATCGTCAGGGCCGGCTCGAGGACGCGGCCGGTCTGTATATGGCCCTGTTGGTGGCCGAACCGGCGCATGTCGATGGGCTGGTTCATTTCGGTGTGCTGCGGCTGGGCCAGGGTCGGCCGGCCGAGGCCGAGGTGCTGTTGCGCCGAGCGGCGGCGGTGGCGGAGACGGCCGAGGTGCATGGGAATTTGGCGGCGGCGCTGCAGGCCATGGGGCGGCATGAGGAGGCGGTCGGTCACTATCGGCGGGCCGTCGCGCTGCGGCCGGACATGGTGGACGGGCATTTCGGGCTGGCGGCGTGTTTGCAGGCGCTGGGGCAGCGTGAGGCGGCGATTGGCTGCTACGAAGTGATTTTGGCGGCCGAACCGGGGCATGCGGAGGCTCAGTTTGGTCTGGCGACGCTGTTCGCCGAGCTGGGCCGGCCGGACGAGGCGATTGCCTGTTATCGTGCGGCACTGGCGGCGGATGCGGATTTCGCCGAAGCGAGCCATGGGCTGGGCGTGATGCTGGCGGGGAAAGGCGGGTCCGAGGAGGCGATCGGCTGTTTCCAGCAGGCGTTGGATGTCGATCCCGATTACGTCGATTCCCGGTTGCAGCTTGGCCGGGCACTGCAGCAGTTGGAGCGGGACGACGAAGCGATGGCGGCGTATCGTGTGGTGCTGCAGGCCGAACCCGACCGCACGGTGGCACATTACGGGTTGGCGACGATCCTGTGCCGCCAGCACCGGGAGGAAGAGGCAATCGGGCATTTCCAGGCCGCTCTGGTTCGGGAGCCTGATGATGTGCTCGCCATGGTGGGCATGGCCGGCGCCCTGGTGGGGATGAGCCGGCATGCCGAGGCGATCGCGCTGTGCCGCCAGGCGATCGTGGTCCAGCCGGATTTCGCCCCGGCGATGAGTGTGCTGGGCCTCGCGTTGGCGGAAATGGGCGACATGGGGGCGGCGGTGGTGGAGTGCCGCCGGGCGGTGGCGCTGGCGCCGCACCATCCGGAGCCTTGCTTCAACCTGGCTCAACTGACGAAGGTGCGACGTGGGGACGCGGTGATCGACGCGCTGGAAGCGATGTTGCCACGCGCGGCCGCGCTGTCGGTCCGCGAGCAGTGCCTGCTGCATTTTGCCCTGGGCAAGGCGTACGACGATATCGGTGAGGCGGATCGAGGCTTTGCTCATCTGCTGGAGGGCAATGCAGTCAAGCGCCGTCATATCAAGTATAACGAGTCCTACGCGCTGAGCGGGATGGACCGTATCCGAACCGTTTTCACCGCCGAACTGATGGAGGCGCGGCGGGGCCTCGGCGATATGTCCACCCAACCGGTGTTCATTGTCGGGATGCCGCGTTCCGGCAGCACGCTGGTCGAGCAGGTGCTGGCGAGCCACGCGTCGGTGTTTGGTGCGGGTGAGCGGCTGGAATTGCCGCGGGCGGTGGACCAGTTGGCGCGGCATGGCGCGCTGCCGTTCCCGGAAACGGTCTGGACCATTGCCGAAACGGAGCTGCGGCGGATGGGGGCCGGCTATGTCGCCTCGCTGCGGGCGTTGGGTCCGGATGCGATGCGTATCACCGACAAGATGCTGGCGAATTTTCATTTCGTTGGCCTTATCCACCTTATACTGCCGCAGGCCAGGATTATTCATGTCATCCGCGATCCGGTGGATAATTGCCTTTCGTGCTTCTCCAAGTTGTTTTCTTTTGAACAGAGATTTACTTACGATCTTGGCGAATTGGGGCGGTTCCATTGCGCGTATCAGCGGCTGATGGCGCATTGGCGGGCGGTCGTGCCGGCACATGTGCTGCTGGAGGTGCATTACGAGCGGCTGGTGGCCGATCTGGGGACCGAGGCACGCCGTATCGTGGCCCATTGCGGGTTGCCGTGGGATGATGCCTGCCTGGCGTTCCACGAGACGGCCCGGCCGGTGCATACGGCGAGCGTGGCGCAGGTGCGGCAGCCGATCTACCGGGGCTCGGTCGGTCGCTGGCGGCCTGACGCGGCGTTGCTGCGGCCTTTGCTGGAGGGGTTGGGCGTGGACGGCGTCCAGGCGGCGTAGGCGTGGCTCGCAAACCGAGCGGGCCGATGACGCAAACCGTGCCGGCGGCCGTTCAACCGGTGTTTGCCGCCGCCCTGCACTATCACCAGGCCGGGCGGCTGGACATTGCCGAACGGATGTTCCGGCAAGTGCTGGCGAGCCAGCCCCGCCATGCCGACAGCCTGCATCTGCTGGGGGTGATCGCCTACCAGACCGGACGCCGCGATCTGGCCATGGAGCTGATCGGCAAGGCGATCGCGATCAACCCGCGGGAAGCCTCATCCCGTTCCAACCTGGGCAACCTGTTGCTGGAACAGGGACGGCTGGAGGAGGCAGTTGCCAGCTATCGTAAAGCCATCGCGCTCCGGCCGGGGTTTTCGGAGGCGGCGAACAATTTGGGCAACGCGCTGAAGGCACTCGGGCGGCTGGATGAGGCGGTTGGCAGCTATCGCCTGGCGCTGGAACCGCGGCCGGACGATGCGGAGGTGCATTACAACCTGGCGATGGCGCTGCTGGCGCGCGGCGACATGGCGGCGGGGTGGGCGGAGCATGAATGGCGCTGGAAGACGCGGCAGTTGAGCCGGGGCTATCGGGGGTTTGCGCAGCCGCAGTGGTTCGGTGAGGCGGCGGACGGACGGACGCTGCTGATCCATGCGGAACAGGGGTTCGGCGACACGATCCAATTCTGCCGCTATGCGCCGCTGGCGGCGGCTATGGGGTGGCGGGTGGTCCTGGAGGTGCCTCGGCCGTTGGTTCGGCTGCTGGGGGGTCTGCCGGGGGTTGAACGGGTGGTGGCGTTCGGTGAGGCCCTGCCGGACTTCGACCTGCAGTGCCCGATGCTGAGCCTGCCGCTGGCGTTGGGCACCACGCTGGCGACCATTCCCGGCGATGGGCCTTACCTGCAGGCCGACGCGGGACAGTGCTCGGCCTGGCGGGTGCGCCTCGATGCGCTGGACCGCCCGGGTCCGCGGGTCGGATTGGTGTGGGCGGGCAATCCGCGGGCGCATTTGCCGGGCACGGCGGCGATCGGCCGGCAGCGGTCCATCGCGCCGGAGCGGTTGGCACCTCTGCTGGCATTGCCGAACCTGCATTTCGTCAGTTTGCAGAAGGATGGCGTGGCGCCGCCCGCGGATGCCTCGCTGACCGATTTCATGGGTGAAGTGGGAGACTTCGCGGACACGGCGGCGCTGATCGGCTGCCTCGATCTGGTTGTCTCGATCGATACGTCGGTTGCCCATCTGGCGGGGGCACTGGGCAAGCCCGTCTGGCTGCTGACCTGTTTCGATCCGTGCTGGCGGTGGCTCACCGAACGGCGTGACAGCCCCTGGTATCCGGGGATGCGGCTGTATCGTCAGCCGAGGCCGGGCGATTGGGAGGCCGTGGTGGCGGCGGTTGGACGGGATCTGCTCGGTCTTGGGGTGGTGTGATGGGCGGCGGTTTCTATCCTGCCGCACGCCTCCATCCGAACGCGAATATTCCTGCCCCGATCAGCAGAGAGCCACCTGTCCTGTTCACAACGCGCTGCACGCGCGGTTGCCTCAGCCGCTGCCGGGCCGCTGACGCTAAGAGCGCAAAGCCGAGTGAGTTCAGCGTCGCCATGGTGACGAAGGTGCTCACCAAAACCGCCACCTGTGGCAAGAAAGCGCGCGAGGCATCCAGGAACTGCGGAACGAACGCGACGAAGAAGATGATGCCCTTGGGATTTAGAGCCGTCACAGCGTAAGCATGGGCAAACATCCGGAGCGGACCTGCGCTAGGTGCAGCTTCGAACCCAGCCGAACCTACTGGCGCGCGCCACAGCTTGATGCCCAGATAGATGAGGTAGGCGCCGCCAAGCCAGCGCAGCCCCGTGAACACCAAAGCCGAGGTCGCGAGCACGGCTCCCAGGCCCAGCATGGAAGCAGTCATTGCAGTGAGGTCGCCGAGCGCCACCCCGGCTACGATCGCGGCAGCTGGCTTTCTACCGTGGCCGAGCGCGTAGGAAATGACGAGCAGCACTGTGGGGCCAGGAATGGCCAGCAGCACAGCAGAGGCAGCAACGAAGGCGAGCCAATGGTCGAGGGGCATGGTCGGTTCCTGTGATCTGGCGCGACCCATCCACAGCTTTTCTGACGGCGCAAGCGGGGCAGCGGAACGCGCAAGAGAGACCAGGCTTGACGTTGTGACTATCCCGTCAGGCATCGTCCCCGTCGGGTCGAATCCGGCGGTCGTGCGTCGTTGACCATCTATTGCGCGTCCGTCTCATCGAATTTGCGCTGTGTCTCAACGATTGTGCGTCAGACAGGCAATTCGTGTACGGCGTCGCTAGAGCGTTTTGTTTGATCGTATGATTCACGCGCTCTGGACGTTCCGCCCAGCGCGATCATGCTCTAAAAGTAATGGGGGCGTCGGCAACGCCATCGCGGGTCGGGCAGGCACCCAGGCCAACCACTCATTTTCAACGACGCGGGCTACTCATGCGCTTTCAGGCCCGGACGTGCCGGGCCCGTTAAGCGACAAGGTTATCAGGCCTTGGTGTCGCGCTTCCCGCGCCGGCGCCGCACGACTCCGCCGAGGCCCACCAGTCCGACGCCGAACAGCGACAGGCTGACAGGCTCCGGCAGCGCCGGCGAGTTCACGCCGGCGAGGAACACGGTCGGCGGCTCGTTCTCGGTGCTGCCGCCGTCACCCCAGGCCAGGAAGCTCAGGACGTCGGTCGCGGCGTCGGCGGTCAGCGACAGCGTGACCAATTGCCAGGGGCTGGTGCCTTGCGAGGGGGTGTTCATCAGCGTCGACGCCACAACAGTCGCGTTCGGGTCGGTGTTGGCATACGTGCCTGTGCCTGTGCCCCCCGAACCTTTAACAGTGACGGTCAGTGGTGAGGTGCCCAACGAGACGATCCACTGTTCGGTGGTGGCGCCGCTAAATGATTGTTGCTGGCCGGCCGCTTGCCAGAAGCTCAACGTATAGGTCTCTCCAGGGACCAGTCCCGTAATGTTCTGGTCGAACGTGCTTTCGAATGATGGATTGCCGTCCGCCTGGACGAAGTTCCCGCCGGGCGGGGGATTCGCGAACGGACCATACACCGGATAGGAATTTTGGCCACCACCTTGGACGGTCGCCGTGCCGGGCGCATCGATAAAGACGAGGTCGTCACTGATGACCGGTCCGCGATACCAGCCGGACGGATCGACCGTCGAAAAGTAATTCTTGGGTGCGGGGCCGCTGTAGTCGGTAAAGGTCAGATTGGTTACCGAAAGGAACGTATCCGCCTGAGCCGAACCAACCACGCCCAGTGTCAAACCGATAGCCGTGGAACCGAGCGCGATAGCCTTGAGCGACAACGGACGCATAGAACACCTCATCTTCCTGATACCCTTGGCGCAGTTTTAGCAATCTGCGTGCCAACTATTTTATGGAACAATGTCAAAGGTATATATCGCTCAAAATTAGATACCATGCTGTAACTGTAAGATTTTCCGACAGGGGTGTGCGCCGGCGCGGCTTTCGTTCTATTGCCGGTTCGCAGCGGCCGGCGCGGGCACATCGGCGTCCGCGGGCTGCTGCAGCGGGTGCAACAATTGTCCGGCCAGGGATCGGGGCAGCTTGTCCTCGATACCGTAGGCTGACGGCCATTGGTTGCGGGGCACATAGTAGGTCCCGAAAATCCGGTCCATCCAAGGCAGCATGGACGCATAGTTGCGATCGCGATGATCGGCCAGGGTGTGATGCCAGTGGTGGAAAGCGGGCGTGGAGATGATCCATCCCAGCGGCCCCAACCGCCAACGCAGATTCGAATGGATGAAGAAACCCCACATCGTGGCGACCAGCACGATAAACACGGGGACCAGGCTGCCGGTTGGGGTCAGCGGGCTGGCCACACCCAGGATGTAGGCCGGGATCAGGCCGCACAGCTTGATGAACACGTTGTCGATCGGGTGGGCGCGGGAACTGATCAGGAAGTACACGTGCTCCGGCGCATGATGGATCGAATGAAAGCGCCACAGAAACGGAATCTCGTGTGCCCAGCGATGGCCCCAGTAGAAACCGATCTCACCCACGACCAGTCCGACGAGGATTCGTTGCCATAACGGCCAAGCGGCGACGGCGGCCTGAAAACGGTATGGCACGAAGTGGTGGACGCCGACCGCGACCAGGGCAAGAGGTGTGGCGAGCAGCAGGCCCGGCACCAGGCTGTTCAAGAAATAATAGCCGATGTCCTGGCCCAGGCCCTTGCGAAAGAATTTTCGCGGATGCAGCGCGAACAGCCACTCAAGCGGCAGGAAAATCACGGCGAGAAGCAAGAGCCAGGCGGACGCGTGTGCCAGGTTCAGCAGGAACGACCGAAGATGGTGCGAGTCCAAAAACGCAGGCAAAGATGTTGTCCCGGCCAGTGGGTATAATCCGACGGAAGGGACCGCCGGATTATCTCTATCAGCATCGATTTGGTGGGCCAAGTCACCCAACGCCTGAGAACCAGGTGTTGGGTGACTTGGCCCACTAGCAGGCGAAACGGTGTCTCCGGTCTTCGGGGCCGAATGTGCCGGGCACGAAGACCGGACGCATGATCACACCGCGGTCTTGCGCTTGGCGCGCCGGCGCTGAACGACCCGGCCGAGGCCGAGGAGGCCGACACCGACAAGCGACAGAGAAGCCGGTTCCGGCACCGCCGGGGTGTTGACGCCGGCGAGGAACACGGTCGGCGGCTCATTGGCGGTGCTGCCGCCGTTGCCCCAGGCGAGGAACGTCAAGATATCGGTGGCGGCGGTTGCCGTCAGTGTCATTGTCACCAAATTCCAGGCGCTGCTGCCCTCCGACGGGGTGTTCATCAGCGTCGAATCAACTTCCGCATCCGTGGAGGAGGCCGTGCAGTTGCCGCCGCCGCAATCGACATTGACCTTGCCACTGGTGCCGAAAAAGACCTTCCATTGCTCGGTCGTTGCGCCGGAGAACCCTTGCTGCTGGCCGGCGGCCTGCCAGAAGCTCAGCGTATACTGCTCGCCGGGGGTGAGGCCGGTAATCGTTTGCTCAAACGTGCTTTCGTACTTTGGATTGCCGTCCGCCTGCACGAAGTTCCCGCCGGGCGGGGGATTCGCGAAGGGACCGTAGACCCCATAGACGGTATCATCAGTGGCGGTACCGGGCGCGTCGATAAAGACGAGGTCCCCACTTCCCGCGGGCTGCCCGCGGAACCAGTCGGCCGGGTTGACGGAGGAGAATAAAGCCTTGGGTGGCGTGCTGGGCGTGTTCACATCCGTGAAGGTGAGATTCGACACCGGAAGGAACGGATCCGCCATCGCCGGCCCCGCCAGGCCAAATGCCAAACCGATAGCGGTGGAGCCGAGCGCCCCGGCCTTGAACGATAACACACGCATAGTACACCCCGATCTTGCTGGTATCCTTGCGTTGCCGGTAGCAATCCGCGTGCCAAAAACAATAAATTAGTTATTTCAGGGGTGTAGATGGGTCGGCCTTGGATGACACGCCGAGGTTGTAAGATTTTCCGACAGGTGCATGCGGCGCCGCGGTCTTCGTTGCGTTCCGGGGTTTGGTTTTGGTGGGGGGTCGGTGCCGATCCGGACCGGTTCGTCACCGTTGCGGATGGCCCGGACTGACGCCGGGCCGTGACGGAAAGTGATGGCCGGGCCATGACGGGAGGTGATGGCCGGGTCATGACGGGAGGTGATGGCCCGGCCGTGACGGGAGGTGGTGGCCAGGCCGTGATGGCCCGGCTGTGATGGGACAGGAGGCGCCGGTTTGTTGCGGCTGCAGTTACGAAACCTCGGTCTTGCCGGTGTACAGCCGCGCCCGGATGTGGTCCGGCACGTCCTGGCCCGCATCGACGAAAGCCTTGCGGAACGCGCCCATCGAGGGGCCGAAGATGCCGGCGCGGTTTTCGCTGCACCACTCGCGGGAGCCGATGGTGGTGTCCAGGCTGCCCTGGAAGCGGGGCATGACCCAGCGGGCGAACAGTTCGTAGCTGCGCAGGGTTTGCTCGCGGTTGGCCCATTCGTGGGAGCGGAACAAGACGGCCCCTGCCCCGCCGCCGGTGAAACCGAGCAGACGCTGAATTCCGGCGATGATCGTTTCGGGGGAGCCTACGAGGGTGGAGCCGGCGGCGAGGCCCTCGGCCAGGGGATTTTCGCTGCGCATCGGGGGGCGGCCCAGGGTTTCGCTGAAGTAGCTGAGGGTCTCGACGCGTTCGCCGCGGCGGACTTCCTCCATGGCCAGTTCGTCGGTCTCGGCGCAGTGCATGTTGATGACCAGGCGCCAGTTATCGCGGTCCAGGGTCTTGCCGTATTTGGCGGCCTCGGTTTCGCCCATCTGCCAGTATTTGGCGAGGTTGGCGGACCCGCCGGGCAGGCCGGCGCCCAGGGACAGCAGGCCGACGCCGTGCTTGCCGGCGGCCAGCACGCCCGATGGGGTGGTGGCGCTGGCGACGGCGATGGGGAAGCCGCCCTTGGTATAGGGCTTCAGGTGCAGGCGGGCGTCTCGCAGTTGGAACCAGTCGGTCTTCATGGTGACCGGTTCCTTGCAGGCGAGCAGCGCCATGATCGCGGTGAGGGATTCGTCCATCATGGTGCGCTGCTTCTCGGCCTCGATGCCCATCATGTAGGCGTCGGACACCAGTGCGCCGGGGCCACAGCCCAGCATCGCCCGGCCTTTGGTCATGTGGTCGAGCTGGACGAAGCGTTGGGCGACCAGGAGGGGATGGTGGTACGGCAGGCTGGTGACGCCGGAGCCGAGCATGATGTGGCGGGTTTTCTCGGCGGCGACACCGATGAAGATCTCGGGGGAGGCGATGATTTCCCAGCCGGCGGAGTGGTGCTCGCCGATCCAGGCTTCATCGTAGCCGAGGTGGTCGAGCCACTGGATCAGTTCCATGTCGCGGCCGAGCGCGAGGGTGGGGTTGTCGCCGACGCGGTGGAACGGGGCGAGGAAGATGCCGAAACGCAGGCCCTCATGCGTTGCCATGCGGGTGTCCTTTCAAGTGTGGTGCTGACGGTGGCCTGGGGTGGGGGGTGTGGTCAAGGCGGGCGTTGGGACGGATGGGGGTTCGTTCAATTCCCAGGCGGCATCAGAGCGTCGAAGATCCGCATATACCGGGCCATGTTTTCAACCGCCCGTCAGCATTTCCTGTCCTGCGGCCTGACCCAACCGGTCGTATTGGTCCAGGCTTCCTCCGTTCGGTCGACATAGTTCGTTCTAAACCGTAGAAATGGCCGTTCCACAAAGCGATAAGACAGCCAAGCCACCGGTAATACGGCGACGAATGCCG
Source organism: Acidisphaera sp. S103 (assembly GCF_009765975.1). GTDB lineage: Bacteria > Pseudomonadota > Alphaproteobacteria > Acetobacterales > Acetobacteraceae > Rhodopila. Next base: position 35,739 of record NZ_LMUJ01000020.1, read on the forward strand.
CAACCGCGACCGCCTCGGCGACTTCCCACGTCGCCATGGCGGGAAGGTAGGAATTGGCAATCTCGGCCAACGTGAAGACGACAAAAGTATGCAGCAGGTAGATCGAGAACGAGGCCGCGCCGATAGCCTCGACAAAGCGCCAGTACCACCGGCGGCTGAATACGAAACCGTCATAGTAGGCGATAAGGAACGAGAAAAATCCGGCCTCGATCAAGGGAATGAATATCCAGACCGCGCGGGCTCCCTGGGTCGCGTAAAATCCCCCCATGCGGACGAACCATTGGTAAAAGCTGAAGAACGCCACGGTCGCAATGCCCATCCAGAGGTGCCGTCCGCGCAAAAACCCGCGGAACTCCCAGGCGGCGATACCCAGCACGAACTGATCGATGCGGCCAACGATGGTCCAATAGGCGAAATATGCCACATCTCCCCCAGCTTCATAGATCAGGCACCTCACCGCGAAACCGGCGGCCAGGAAGCCGAACAGCGATGGTGGCCAGCGCGCTTGAGTGGAATGATAATCCAGAGCAGGAGATAGAAATGGACCTCCACCGCGATGGACCATGCGCCGTTCGGCCAGAGTATCGGTTCGACGAATCCAACTGCCAAGGCCCGCGCATAGTGTCCAAGGGCGCCGGGGTCATCGTGGGCAACAAGCGCTCCGGTAAGCAAAAATACGGTGATGAGCAGTGGGGCCAGGCGGACGAAACGATTCCAGTAGAACCCACGCCAGATGATCCGTTTGCCGTCGAGGATCTTGGCGAAAAGGTAGCCGCTTAAACACATGAACAGCGCTACGCCGCAATGCCCTTCGTTGAAGGGAGCCAGAAAAGGCGTGAAACTCTGTCCAAAGGGTGCCGGGTGGCCATGGAACCCATGCGAAAAATGCCATCCGAAGACGAGAAATGCAGCCAGGGCGCGTAGGTGGTCGAGGCCGGGGTAGTACTGGCCCGAGGAAGAGCGCACGACTGGGCTTCAAGGCGTCGGGGTCAATGGCGTCGCCGCGAAAAGCGCAACAGCGGCGGATGCGCAAACGGCGGAGACAAAAACGCGGCAGGCGTGTACTACCCTAGACATGATGGTTCTCCACCGCGGTCAAATTCGGGCTCACCATGGTTACGAGCCGGTTATGATAGCGCCCGTCGCCCGGATTGGGACGCCATCATAACTCTTATAGGAGCATCACCTTGATTTAGCCAGCCGGCCGGAGACAGATCGCGGGGCAATAAGAGGCAAGACCGAGGGATCGAGTCGATATTGGCATGAGCCAATTCGGGGGCCGTTCGGATTGTGTTAGGCTTCGTGCATAAACAAATGCTTCGATGTTGGCACTGTCGCCCAGTCCCGTCATCGCAGGCGTAGGCCTGCCATCCACGCCTTTTCCGAGACCTACACAGCAAGGCGTGGATGGCGGGCCTTCGCCCGCCATGACGATGAGAGGCCGGCGGCGTTCGCCGGACAATTCGCTTATTTCCCGGCGAGCCCTTATAGTCCGTCGGCGGGCGATTTCCAGGCCATTCAAAATGACTTACATGCTTTCACTATTGTATAAACAATTCCGGGACGTAAACAAACAGCGGCTCGGTCAGATCCGATTTGAAAGAATCGATGGGCAAAACTCACCCTCAAGCACGAGAGGAGCCGTGAAATAAGCTCCGGCATGGTTCGGCACGGCGATCACCTGCCTGGTGTTCTCCGCCTTGGAGATCGCCACGTCACTGTGCCTCTCGCGATGACCATTTCGTCCAGGGCTGATCGGCGGCCGGCTTCAATCGAACGCGGCGAAGATCTCCTCCAGCGCCTTCAGTTGATTGCCGGCGGCCGACGACGGGACGACGACCAGGTCGCGGACGCCGGCGTCGCGCCAGGCTTCCACGCCCTCGCGGACTTTCGATGCAGGACCGAACAGGGTGTTGTCGGCGAGCCATTTGTCGGAGAAGTAGGTGGGAACGTCGGTGTTGCGACCCTCGGCGATGGCGGTTTCGATGGCCTGCATTTCTTCCTGGTAGCCGGCTTCCTTCCAGTAGTTCCGGTAGTTGGGCAGGAAGGCGTAGCTGGTCAGGGTGCGGCGGTTGACCGCCTTGGCGGCTTCCACATCGTCGCTGATGCAGGTGGGGATCATGTTGCCGATGAAGAAGTTGGGATCGTTTCGCTTGCCGGTCGGCAGGGCGGCCAGGGACGTTGCCATGTGGGAACGGGAGGCGTTGGCGAACACGACGCCCTCGGCGATTTCGCCGGCCAGCGCGACCATCTTCTTGCGCAGGGCGGCGATGACGATCGGTGGCAGGGGACCGAGACCGTCCTGGGCACGGAATTTCTCCACGAAGGTGCGGATGTCGCCCAGCGGCTTGCCGGGGGTGACGCCCATGCGGACGTGCGACGGGCCGTGCGCCACGCCGATGCCCAGGCGGAAGCGGCCGCCGGAGATTTCGTGCATCACAGCGGCACTTTGGGCGAAATCGCCGATGGTGCGCTGGTAGATCGGTGCGATGGCGGTGCCGAACGGCAGCGTCGTGGTGTTCCAGGCGAGCGCCTCGCACAGCGACATGTTGCCGAACATGCTGGGGCTGTAGATGCCGGCGAAACCACGGCGCTCAATCTCCTGCGCGATTTCGATGGTGCGGCGGCGGCGGCCGGGGACGGCGACGAGGCTGAGGGATGGCAGGATTTGGGGCATGGGGGTTCCTCGGGGTCGATCTTGGCCGGGGGGCCTTTGGTGTTGCCGTCGTTACGGTCGATTGCTTGAGCGTATACCACTGATCCGGTGTCTGGCCATTCCCGGCCATCCCTGCGGCGTGGGCCGTCCGGGTGGACAACCTTCGTGTTTTCGACACAGCGTGGCGAAACACGAATCGGGAGGGATGAGGATGCCGACAGGCAGCGTGACGCCTATCATGGACGAACAGGACGTTTCGCCGGCGCGCGCTTTCTGGGCGGCGTGGAGCGGCTGGATGCTCGATGGTTTCGATGGCGGTCTGTACATCTTCGTGCTGGTGCCGGCTTTGATCGAACTGTTGCACAGCGGCGGCCTGGAGCCAACGAAGGGCAATATCGCGCAGTACGGCGGGTATTTGTTCTCGATCTTCATGCTGGGCTGGGCGTGCTCGATGTTCTGGGGCTGGTTGGCGGACCGGATCGGCCGGGTGCGGGTGATGTGCCTGACGATCCTGGTCTACTCGGTTGCGACGGCGCTGTGCGGCTTGGCGTGGAGCCTGATGTCGTTTGCCGTGTTCCGGTTCCTGGCCGGGTTCGGGGTTGGCGGCGAATGGGCGGCCGGCACGCCGATGCTGCAGGAATCGGTGCCGGAACGGATGCGCATCCGGCTGGCGAGCTGGCTGCACACGGCGACGCCGATCGGCGGCCTGCTGGCGGTCGGTGCGTCCTTCCTGGTGCCGGTCATCGGCTGGCGCGGGGTGTTCCTGCTGGGTGTGCTGCCGGCACTGCTGACGGTGTGGCTGCGGCGGAACGTTCCGGAGTCGCGGGCGTGGCGGATGAAGGGCGTGCGGTCGGCGGCAGGCAGCGTGGCCCCTATGTTCCGCGGCCCTCAGGCTCGGACCACATGGGCGGCGGCCGGCATGATGGCGTGCATCATCTTCGGGCTGTGGTCGTGCACGTTCTGGGCGCCGACCCTGATCATCAGCCGGCTGACCGCGGCGGGAACGCCGATGGCGGCGGCACAACGGATGGCGTCCTACAGCGGGCTGATGATGAATGGCGGCACGCTGTTGGCATGTGGGCTGATGCCGTGGATCGCGGTGGCATTGGGGCCGCGCCGGCGGGCGGCGGCGGTGTTCTTCATCGGCTCACTGGTGTCGGTCGTGGCCGCGTATCTCGTCGCGGCGATGTGGATGAACAGCGTGACGCTGTTCATCTGGCTGCTGCCGCCGCTGGGGTTTTTCACCAACGGGGTGTTCGCGCTGTTCACGCTGTGGCTGCCGGAGTTGTTCCCGACGGCGCAACGCTCGTTTGGGGCGGGATTCGCGTTCAGTCTTGGTCGGGTGCTTGGGGCGGTGGGCCCGACGCTGGTTGGGGCGCTGGTGGTGCTGACCGGGTCCTATCCGACGGCGATTACGGCTGTGTCGCTGATTTACCTGCTGGGCCTGCCGATGATCGCGATGGCGCCGGAAACCGTGGGGAAGCCGCTGCCGGCGTGACCGGTCAGCGCCACGCCTTCAGGCGTTCGGCAGCTTCGCGCATGTCGTCCTCCGGCCCGCAATAGCTGAAGCGGACGAAGCGGTTGCCGCGGGTGCGGTCGAAGTCGACACCGGGACTGACGGCGACGCCGGCTTCGCGCAGCATGCCGGCGCAGAAGGCGGCGCTGTCGTTGGAGCGGTCGCTGATGTCGGCGAACAGGTAGAACGCGCCCTCGGCGGGGGACAGGCGGGTGAAGCCGGCGGCCGGGAGTGCGGTCAGCAGGTGGTCGCGGGACCGGCGGTAGCGGGCGATGTTGGCCTGGAGTTCGTCGTGGCAGTCAAAGGCGGCCTCGGCAACGACCTGGGCGATATAGGGGGCGCTGATGAACAGGTTCTGCGCCAGGCATTCCACCGGGCGGGCGAGGTCGGGCGGCAGGACCAGCCAGCCGATGCGCCAGCCGGTCATGCAGAAGTATTTGGAAAAACTGTTCACCACGATGGCGCTGTCGCTGAACTGAGCGGCGGAGGCGACCGGACTGTCGTAGTTCAGGCCGTGGTAGATCTCGTCGCTGATCAGGCGGACGCCGTTGCGGTCGCACCAGGTGGCGATGGCGGCCAGTTCGTCGGCGTGCAGCATGGTGCCGGCGGGGTTGCAGGGGCTGGCGACAATCAGGCCGTCCGGGCGCGGGTCCAGTTGCTCCAGCATTGCCACGGTGGGCTGGAAGCGGGTTTCCATGGTGGCTTCCATGATGACCGGGATCATGCCCAGGGCGGTCAGGATATTGACGTAGGGCGGATAGAACGGCGCGGCCATGGCGATGCGGTCGCCAGGATCGAAGGCGGCGAGGAAGGCCAGCGGGAATGCGCCGGAGGCGCCGACGGTCACGGCGATGCGCTCGATCGGCAGGGTTAGGTCATACCAATTCGCGGCGTGGGCGGCGATGCGGTGGCGGAGGGAGTGGAGGCCGAACGCCTCGGTATAGCCAAGCGGATTTCCGGAACGGAGCGCGGCCTGGGCGGCGGCGACAGCACCGGCGGGGGCTCCGGTACCGGGTTGGCCGACCTCCATGCGGATGATGTGGGGGGCGTTCGGGGGAAGCGCCGCCTGGCGGGCGTTGGCGGCGGCGATCACGTCCATCACGAGGAACGGTGGGGCGGCGGCGCCTTTGCCGATTTTCAGGGTCATTCGGTTATTCCTGCGCTTGCTGAAGCGGCACCGAGCGGTTGCGGATGGCCCGGACTTCGCCGGGCCATGACGGAAGTGGGCGGGCGTGGCGGTTGTTGGGTGGGCGTGATGGGGTTGGCTGGCCGTGATGGGGTTGGGCGGGCGGCCATTAATCCCGCCAG
>NZ_LMUJ01000020.1:41351-42750 GCF_009765975.1 Acidisphaera sp. S103
TCGATGGTGACGATGCAGGGCTTCGTGACGCCGGTACATTTGCGCAGGCGGCGGATTTCGTCCTGCGGCAGGTTGGACACGATGACCCGGATACGCTCCCTCGGGTGGGCGCCGCTGCCCATTTCGCAGAAGGCGGCATTGCAGACGATGCGATCGGGGCCGGCCGACGTCGGCGCGGTCTCCTGCGCATTCGCCGGTGTGGCCGGTGCCAATGCGGCGATTGCCAATGCGGCGCACCCAGCCAGCAGTGGGCGGGTGGCCGAGCGGATCAGTTGGACCCCACCGCCAGTCCGGATTCGCGTGGATCGTTCGCCCAGCCGCACTGGCTGCTCTCCCCTGGCAGGTATCTGGCGCAAGCGATGACGTTGGCGCGTCCCGGATCGGGGACGGGCACAGCCATCGGGCGGCCGGTATTGAGTGTATTCATCAGGGCGGCGGCCACCGCCAGCGGTGCTCCGGCCTGCCCCGACCCGGCGGCGGCGGCTCGGAAGGCTTTCCTCCGGTCGTTCCATGCCACGCCGGCCGCCAGCAGCGGCTGGGGCACGGCGGACGGTGAGGCGGCGGCCAGGAAACCGAGGCCCGGCAGGATGCGTCCGGTGCCGAACAGATTGTTCAAGGTCAGCGCGCAGGCCACCGCGTTGCCGGCCCGGTCCACGGTCACGAAGCTGGTGGAGGCGGGAAACAGGGTCGGGCCGCCGGCCGGCAGGTTGGGGTCGGTCAGGACGGCCGTGGAGGTGATGCCGCCGGCACGATAGCGGGCGGCGACGGCCAGGGACCGCGCGGCGGCGGCGGCAAGATCGTTCGGGTTGTGGGCCAGCACGTCGAAGGCGGCCTCGGCGGCCAGTCCGCCATCGGCCGGCGGCGGCAGGAAGGCGACCTTGTCCTTCTGATAATCACGGATCAGCGGGGCCGTCAGCCTGGGCAGGGCACCGCGCAGATCGGACAGTTGCAGCGGGCCGCCGATCTGGGCCGAGGCTTGCACGATGCGACTGGCCAAAGCGCCCTGATACAGGTCGCCGACGCCGGCGGTGCGAATCTGCGCGAGCGTCCCGGCGAGATCCGGCTGCAGCAACACCTGTCCCTCGGCCAGCGGCGTGCCGTTCTGGCTGAACACCTTCCGAGCGGCGGGGTCGGCGAGGAGGGGGCCGGAGACAAGGGTGAGGTCCTTAACCAGGGCCCGCGAGGCCGGCACGCCGGTGCGCGCCAACTGCTCGGCCGGCTGGACCAGCGTCTCGAAGGGCAGGACGCCATAGCGGGCGTGCAGCAGGAACAGACCGCGCGCCATCATCGGCACCGCGGCGGGCCGATCGGCACCGGCGCCTGGCGTGGCGGGGGCGAGCGGCGTGAAGATCACCGCCTCCCGCACGCCCTTGGCCTGGCCGTCCTCGTTCGGCGCATA
>NZ_LMUJ01000020.1:42835-51915 GCF_009765975.1 Acidisphaera sp. S103
TACAGGCACCGCCACCACCCAGGCCGGCGCGCGACGGATAGGTGACCGTCAGGGTCAGGGCGACGGCGACGGCCGCATCGGCGGCGCTGCCTCCGCCGGACAGGACGTCGCGGCCGGCCAGCGCGGCGCGCGGTTCATCCGCCACGACGCCGCCGAGGAAGCCCTTCACGAAACCCTGTTGGCCGGCAGTGGGCACGGTACTGCCCATCACCTTGTCCTTGAAGTTGCCGATGGTGCTGCAACCGGACAGGACCGTCAGCAGCGCCAAAAAGACCCGGGCCGGCAACAGGCGGGACCTGTCGTTGGACGGCCGCGCCTCGGGCAGCGGTAAATCGGTCATCGTGCCGCGACGCATTCCATCCATCCTGTCGGTCTCGCCAGCCATCGGATTCGCCGGTCCACCGGACCGCGTGCCACCGTTAAGGGTGGCTGCCATAAACGGCTTCGGCATCAGCGGCAACCACGCCCCATGGTTTGACTTGCCACGAAGGGCGTTCCGGGGCTTAAGCAGCCGGCACGACCCCTCGCCGAAGGACCCGCGATGATCCGCCTGTCGATGATCCGCCTTGCCTTGGCCGCCAGCCTGATCCTGCCGATCGTGCTGTGGGCCGCCGGTGCGCCGGCCGCCGAGTTCACCCCGGCTCAACGGGCCGAGATCGTCGGCATCGTGCGCGACGCGCTGAAGCAGGACCCGTCCATCCTGCGCGACGCGATCATTGCGCTGCAAGCGGATGACGGGGAACGGACGCAGGAGGCGACTCGCGCCGCCATTGCGCAGGCCAAGGGGCAATTGGTGACCGCGGCGGACCCGGTGGCGGGCGATGCGCATGGCGACGTGACGATCGTGGAGTTCTTCGACACGCGCTGCCCGTATTGCCGCAAGATGGAGCCGACGATGGAAAGCTTCCTGGCGCAGGATCACAAGGTGCGGCTGGTCTACAAGGACCTGCCGATCCTGGGGCCGGCCAGCGTGCTGGGCACGCGGGCGCTGCTGGCGGCGCAGAAGCAGGGTGCCTACGTTCCGATGCGGGAAGCGGTGATGAAGCTGCCGCCGGACACCACCCTGCCGCAGATCGAGGCGGCGGCGCGCGGGCTGGGGCTGGACTGGGTTCGGATGCAGCACGACATGGACGATCCGTCAGTGCAGGCCCGGATCGATACGAATTTGAAGCTGGCGCATGATCTGGGGATACAGGGGACTCCGGCGCTGGTGATCGGGGACGACCTGGTGCCGGGGGCGGTGGAGTTGCCGGACCTGGAGAAGGCGGTGGCGGAGGCTCGTAAGGGGTGATGGTCGGATTTCCCGCTCACCGGGCGGCAGAGTGATGATGATGACAACGAGCCGTGTCTCTGATCATGGTGGCAGGATTTCGCTTCGATGTCGCCCAATGGTAATTCTGCCGTTGAAATTACGACCTATTTTCTGCACCATCTGACCCAGCACCTTACTGGGGCGGATGGCCCGGACTGACGCCGGGCCATGACGAATCAAGAGACGGCGGGCGATGACGAATCAAGAATCGGCCTCAACGGTGGCTGGTGTTATGTCTTGTTACACTGTTACCTGGGCCCTCTCGCGACGACCATCGAGGTGGTGTTGAAGGTCTTCAAGAATTCTGTCCGCATCCTCTTCGAATTCGCTCAACCATGTTTCATTCCTCATGATGACGTGCATGATCCCGTCCATCATGAATGTGGCCGTGACCGAACATAGAAGGCCGTCACAATTGGTCCAACGTGTTACCAGGGATTGGAACTCTGGTATCCTACCAACGTACCGCTTCACATCATCTTCGAAATCGGCAGTGTCGATAACGCCCGATTCGTTCTCCTCCATCTGACCCATGGCCATTGTCTCGGCGTTGAACCGGCGCTCCGTGATATAAATCACGCGCGCGGCGCTGTGGCGAAAGAGGCCGACGAAGTCGTCCGGCTCCAGAAACGCAGTGGGAACCTTGTCAGATCCGGTTACAAGAGTCGGAATGACTCTCGCGCCCGTGTCCGCTGCCGTCCGTCGGATAATCTGGACAAACTCTTCAATGAATGATTTCAATTGCATCGCTTCCGATCCACGCTACCAAAGCTCAGGCCCATTATGATCGCTAAGATAGTGCAACAAAAATTCAGCCGAGGCTAGTCGGAATCCAATGTCAATTTTGTTTCGTTCGCCCCGCGGCGACGGTAAACCGTCCGAGCCGGCCGGTCGCGGACGGACTGGCCGGCTCGGCGGGGTACAAGTGTATGTGGCGAAGGATGCGGTCGCGAGAGAGGCTGGGGTCCCCTACCCCACTTTCCGGAATTTCCGCAGCGAGCGCAGGTTGTCCGGCCTGGGCTGATTGGGGAACGTCTGCGGCCAGTTGGTCCAGGACACCTCACCCACATAGATGTCGCCGTGGCGGTCCACGCACAGGCCGTGCGGCGACATGAACTGGTCGGGTCCCAGGCCGGCGCACTGGCCGCCGAGGCGCGACAGGCGCTTGCCGGTGTGATCGACGATCGTCACCCGTGGTCCCAGGTTCGGAACGTTGCGGTTCACGGGCTGGGCGGGCCCTATTTCTCCAATGTAACAGACGGGGCATTTGCCGGGCGGCATGAACAGGCCGCTGGGGCGATGCAGGTTGTTCCACTGGGTTTCGTATTTGCCGTTGCCGTCGAACACCTGGACACGGTGGTTTTCCCGGTCGGCGACGTAGACCCAGCCGTCGGCGTCGCAGGTGATGTTGTGCGGGATGTTGAACTCGCCGGGGTCGGTGCCGGGGCCGCCCCAGGATTTCAGCAGGCGCCCGTCCGGGGTGTATTTGTGGATGCGGGCGTTGCCGTAGCCGTCTGAGATATAGAGGTCCCCATTCGGGGCCATCGCGGTGTGGGTGCAGCGGTGGAACGGTTCGCCGGCCATGTAGGGGGCGGGTTTGCCCGGCGTGCCGAGGGTCAGCAGGATTTTGCCGTCCTGGGTGCATTGGCGGACGGTGTGGTCGGCGTCGTCGGTCAGCCATAGGGTTTGATCGGGGGCGACGAAGACGCCGTGGGCGCGCGGGAAGATGCCCTCGCCCCAGGAGCGGAGGAAGTTCCCGTCGCGGTCGAACACGATCATCGGGTGCTCGCCGCGGTTGAAGACGTAGACCTGATCCTTGTCGTCGACGCCGATGCCGCCGATTTCCTTGAACGACCAACTGGGCGGGAGTTTCGCCCAGTTTTCCACCGGTTCGTAGGTGTAGTCGCCGCTGCCCAGGGTGACCATTTCGTTTCCCCGTTTGTTTAGTTGGTGACTTTACGGAATTTCCGCAGCGACCGCAGGTTGTCGGGCATCGGGTCTTTCGGAAACAGTTGCGGCCATTGGGTCCAGGACACCTCACCGACATAGATGTCGCCCCGGCTGTCCACGCACAGGCCATGCGGGGCGAGGAACTGGTCGGGGCCGAGGCCGGCGCAGACACCACCGAGGCGTGCGAGCTGCTTGCCGGTGTTGTCGACGATGGTGACCCGGGGGCCGAGGTTGGGGGCGTCGCGGTTCACGCGCTGCACCGGCCCCAGTTCTCCGACGTAACAGATGGGGCATTTGCCGCTGGGCATGAAGATGCCGCAGGGACGGTGCAGGTTGTTCCACTGGGTTTCGTATTTGCCGTTGCCGTCGAACACCTGGACCCGGTGATTCTCCCGGTCGGCGACGTAGACCCAGCCGTCGGCGTCGCAGGTGATGTTGTGGGCGATGTTGAACTGGCCGGGGTCGGTGCCGGAGCTGCCCCAGGACAGCAGCAGGCGGCCGTCGGGGCTGTATTTGTGGACCCTGGCGTTACCGTAACCATCGGAGACGTAGATGTCGCCGTTGGGGGCCATGGCGGTGTGGGTGCAGCGGTGGAATGGTTCCCCGCTCATGTATGGTTGGGGTTTGCCGGGGGTGCCCAGGGTCAGCAGGATTTTGCCGTCCTGGGTGCATTGGCGAACGCTGTGGTCGGCGTCGTCGGTCAACCACAGGGTCTGGTCGGGGGCGACGAAGACACCGTGGGCTCGGGGGAAAATGCCCTCCCCCCAGGAGCGGAGGAAGTTGCCGTCGCGATCGAACACAATCATCGGGTGCTCGCCACGGTTGAAGACGTAGACGTTGTCCTTGTCGTCCACGCCGACGCCGCCGATTTCCTTGAACGTCCAGTTGGGGGGCAGTTTTGCCCAGTTTTCCACCGGTTCGTAGATGTAGTCGCCGCTGCCCATGGTGGCCATGTCCGTTCCCCTCATTATGCGATGGGGGGAGTCTGTCACGGGTTGGGCGGTTGGGCCAGAGGTGAGGCGCGCCCGGTCAGTGGTCGGCGAGCCGCACGACGTCTCCGCGCAGGGCGACGCCGGCCATGAGGAATCCCTTGTGGCATTCGTATTCGGTGTCGCTGGAGACTTCGTGCTTTCGATAGTAGCTGACGATATGGATCACCGCATTGGCGCCGAGTTCATCCGCGCGCTGATGTAACGAGATCAGCGCCGACAGAAAAGCCCGTTGACACGCGGCATCGTCCGACTTGGCGAATGCGTTTGTTTTGCGGTTGGAAACGAACTGATCGAAGGTTTGCGCGATCCGGCCAACCGGTTGGTTGCCGAAATAGAATTTTACCGAGCTCGGCAGTTTTTGCTGGGCCTCCGGCGTGTTGATGGCATTGGCGACCGGCAACATGATGACGTCGTCCGCGGCGAAAGAGGGCGATGCGGTCAGCAGCAGCGCCGCCGCCACGAACCCACATCGAAGATGGCGCATCGTTCGTTTCCCTCTTGTTCCGTCATTCCGCGGCAGGGGTCATTGCTAACACATCCCGATCACGACGCAAACGCCGGTAGCCGAACGATCAGGGCAGCGCCAGGCCGCCGCCGTCGATCGGCAAAGCGTGGCCGGTGATGCCTCGGGATTCCGGGCGCAGCAGCCAGATCGTTGCATCAGCGACCTCGGCTGGGGAGGCGATCCGGCCGGTTGGGACACCCGCGGCGGCCTGTTCGGCGGTGATGTTCAGTTCGGTGTAGCGCCGTTCGGCCATTTCTGTGCCGACCCAACCGGGGCATAGGGCGTTGACGGTGATGCCGCGTGGCGCGAGGGCGAGGGACAGGGATCGGGTGAAGCCGATAACGCCGTGCTTGGCGGCGCAATAGGCGGTCTGGTCGCGGACGCCGCGCAGGCCCAGGACCGAGGCGATGTTGACGATGCGGCCGGTCTCGTTGGGCAGCAAGGGAAGCGCTGCCTTGCAGCAATGGTAGGTGCCGTGGAGGTTCGATCCGATGATCGCGTGCCACAGCGTGTCGTCATCGCCGTCGAGGCGGTTGGCGCCGGCGATTCCGGCGCAGTTCACCAGGGCGTCGATCCGGGACAGGTTTTCGAAGGCGGCGCGCACGGCGGCGGGGTCTGCCACGTCACAGGGTTGGAAGCGGTGGGGCGTGTCCGCGGCATGCCTGGCGAGCGTTAGGACGGTCCAGCCTTCGGTCGCCAGGCGATCGGCGATGGCGCGGCCAATACCCCTGGTGCCCCCGGTGACGACGGCCTGTTTCATTGCGCGGTGCCGCCACCGTCGACCGGCAGGATGATTCCGGTGATGAAGGACGCGGCGTCGGAGGCCAGGAAGGCGACGGCGGCGGCGATTTCCGCGGGGGCGGCGAAGCGGCCCAGGGGAACGCCGGATTTGTAGGCATCGGCGGAAGATACCGGGAATTGGTCCGGGTATTTCGCCGACAGATCGCCGATCACTTGGGCCAGCATCGCGGTGTCGGTGCTGCCTGGTGCGATGCAATTGACGCGAATGCCGTGGCGGGCCCAGTCCAATGCGGCGGAGCGGGACAGTTGGGCGATGGCGGCTTTGGAGGCTCCGTACGCGGCGCTGACCTGTTTGCCGATCAGCGCCTGGTCGGAGGCGATGTTGACGATGGCGCCCTTGCCGCGCTGGACCATGCCGGGCAGGACGGCGCGCATCAGCGCGTAGGCGGCCAGGAAGTTGACGCGAAACACACGTTCGGTCTCGGCCAGGGAGGTTTCCAGGACGGTGCCGAGGACGGTGACGCCGGCGTTGTTGACCAGGATGTCCACCGGCCCGCGTTCGGCCAGCAGCGTGGCCAGGCGGGATTCCAGGGTTGCCGTGTCGGACAGGTCGAAATCGGGCAGGTCGAGGCCGATCACCTCCACGCCGTCGTGGGTCAGCGTGTCGAACACGGCGCCGCCGATGCCGCCGCGGTGGCCGGTGACGATGGCCCTGCGGCCGGCCAATCCGTAGCTTAAATCGTTACCCATCTTGCCTCCCGGTGTATCGGTGCCATTCTCCGCCGCGACTCCCGGGGAAGGAACCATGCCATGCGTCGTTTGGTCGCGATTCTGTGTCTGCTGCTATTCTCTGGCGTCGCCCAGGCGAACGACAAGGTCACGTTCGGTTTGGACTGGACGGCCGAGGCGGAATATGGCGGCTACTATCAGGCCCTCGCCACCGGCATCTATGCCAAGCATGGGTTGGATGTGACGATCCAGCAGGGTGGGCCGCAGGTCAACCACACGCAGTTGCTGTTGGCGGGGCGGCTGGATTTCAACATCTCCTCCAATTCGTTCCTGGCGTTGAATTTCGTCAAGGAGAACATTCCGTTTCGCGCGGTGGCGGGGATGTTCCAGAAGGATCCGGTGGTACTGATCGCGCATCCGGGGATGGGGAACGACAGTTTCCCGGCGCTGAAGGGTAAGCCGATCATGATCAGCGCGGATTCGCGCGTGGGATGGTGGACGTTCCTAAAGGCCAGGTTTGGCTACTCGGACAGCCAGATCCGGCCGTACACGTTCAATCTGGCGCCGTTCCTGGCGGATAAGCATGCGATCCAGCAGGGGTATCTGGGATCGGAGCCATTTTCCATCGAGCAGGAGGGGCACTTCAAGCCGGTGGTGCTGCTGATGGCGGATGCGGGGTTCGAGGGGTACGGCAGTATGATCGCCACCTCTGACGCCAATATCGGCAAACGGCCCGATCTGGTGAAGCGGTTCGTGGATGCCTCGATCGAGGGGTGGTACTCGTATCTGTATGGTGATCCGGCGCCGGGGAACGCGCTGATCAAGCAGGCAAATCCGGAGATGAACGATGCACTGATCGCGTATGGGCGGGATTCGCTGAAGGCGCACAGCATTTTGGATTCGGGGGACGCGGCGACGCAGGGGATTGGCGCGATGACGGCTGCGCGTTGGGCGTCGTTCTATCAGACCACTTCGGAGGCGGGGGTGTATCCCAAGGGGCTGGATGTCACCAAGGCTTATACGTTGCAGTTCGTGAACCGGAAGGTTGGGATGGATTTGAAGCATTGAGGGCGGGGTGGACATGGACGGTCGGGACGCGTCCCATAAGCATTAGAATAAGCGCCAAACCTGGAATTCTTTGGCCGATTGTTCCGTTGTCTACCCGTCATGAACCGGCGTGTCCGGGCCATTCGCGCTTCGTCCGCCGGAGCGAAGATGGCCGGGACACGCCCGGCCATGACGGTGAGAGCGTGGCGCCCCGACAAATCTTTCTCTCCGGCGTCGCTATCCTGATGCTTAGGGTTGCTTGCCCGTGCTGACGGTCAGGGCTGTCGGGCGGCGATTTCCAGGGGGGGTGGTGGCGTTGCGCGATGCGTCGCTGCGGTTGGCCTCGGCGGATTTTGTCGCGTTGCTGGGACCGTCCGGATGCGGGAAGTCGACGTTGTTGCGGCTGATCGCGGGATTGGACCAACCGGACGACGGTGAACTGGTGTGGGACGGCGGACCACCGGCGCCGGGCGATATTGGCTATGTGTTCCAGGACGCGACGCTGCTGCCCTGGGCGACGGCCGAGGAAAACGTGTTCTTGCCGCTGCGGTTGCGCGGTGTGTCTCGGGCGGCGGCGATGCCGGCGGTGACGGCGGCGCTGCACCGGGTGGGTCTGGCGGGGTTCGAGAAAGCCCGGTCGCGGCAGTTATCCGGCGGCATGCGCATGCGTGTGTCGATCGCCCGAGCTTTGGTGACCAAGCCGCGGTTGTTGCTGATGGATGAGCCGTTCGCGGCGCTGGACGAATTCACCCGGCACAAGCTGCAGGCCGATCTGCTGGGGGTTTGGCGGGATGCTGGGTGTACGGTGGTGTTCGTGACGCACTCGATCTATGAGGCGGCGTTTTTGGCGCGGCGGATCGTGCTGATGACGCCTCGGCCGGGGCGGATCGATCGGGAGATCGCGTCGGCGCTGGTGTCCGGTCCGGAGACACGGCTGGATCCGGCCTACGCAGCGTTGGTGGCTGAGATTTCGCATGGCATGGCGGAGGCGCTGCGGTGAAATGGGCGCCGGCCTTGTTCGGTTTGCTGGCGCTGGCGCTGTGGGAGGCGGCGGTGCGGATCGGCGGTGTGCCAGTTTATGAGGTGCCGGGGCCGATTGCGGTTGTCGGGGCGTTCCTGGCCGATCCGGTTGGGTTGCTGACGGCGCTGGCCTCCACCTTGTTCGTGACGTTCACCGCGTTGTTGGTGGCGGCTATCCTCGGCGGGGCGATGGCGGTGGCGATGTCGGCCAGCCGGCTGGCGCAGGCGGCGATTCAGCCCTGGGCGGTGGCGTTGCAGGTGACTCCGCTGCCGGCGATCGCGCCTTTGATCATCATCTGGGTGGGTGAGCCGTTTATCGCACTGGTGGTCTGCGCCACGATCGTCGCGTTTTTTCCGTTGTTCGCGAATACGGCGTCGGGGCTGGCTTCCGCGCCGCCGGAGCTGAACGATTTGTTCCGGTTGTATGGGGCGAGCCGGTGGCGGACGATGGCGTTGCTGCGATTGCCGGCCGCCCTGCCCTACTTCCTGTCCGGTCTGCGGATTTCCGGGGGGTTGGCGCTGGTGGGGGCGGTGGTGGCGGAATTGGTCGCTGGATCGGGAGGATTCGCGTCGGGATTGGCATACCGCATTTTGGAGGCGAGTTTCCGGTTGGAGATGCCTCGGATGTTTGCCGCTTTGGTGCTGTTGGCTTTGGCGGGGGTACTGTTGAATTTCGGGCTGGGGGCGGTTGGGGGCGCGATTTTGCGGCGGCGTGGGTTGGCGTGAGGTTGGAAGCGCTGGCGGAGTTGTTGGGGTTGGCTTGAGGTACGCTTGTGGATCCGTC
>NZ_LMUJ01000021.1 GCF_009765975.1 Acidisphaera sp. S103
GGCCTTCGTGGGCTGGATGATAATGCTGCGATGCAGCATGAGAGCTATGCACTGGGAGGTAAAATCACCGACAAGCCATGCATAACAGCTTGGATATATTGTTGATTCGGATCGGCACTGACACCACGTTCCGGGTTGCCGTCTCAGTGAACGCTTCCTGGTATCACCATCCCGGTGAGGCACCCGAGATGACCGAACGGCCCCCGGCAGGGTTTCGGGTTCTCTGCCGGGGCCTGTCGCGATCGAGCCTGGAAGCCGTCGCCAGGACGTCCTAGATTTCCGCCATGTTCGTTGTCACCGAAGCCAATGCCGCCGCGATCCGCACCGTTTTCGAACAGGAAGGCGAGTTTTCGGCCGCCATCGAGTTGCGCCGCCGGTTCCCCGGCATTGCCAACAACGAGCAGGCCCGGGTACAGGCCCGCACTATCGCCGGGTGGCAGCCGTTGCCTCCCCCTCCTTCGAAGTCCCGGAAATGCAGTACCAGATCGTCGACGCGGTGATGGCTCGCGCCTTCCAGAGCGACGCAGCGCGTACCGCGCTCACCACGGCGGAGGTCAGGAAGCTGAGCCGTGCCTGCGGAACCGATCTCGCCGGCGCCCGTGACCGCGCCCTGTTTCTGATCGGCTTTGCCGGTGCCC
Source organism: Acidisphaera sp. S103 (assembly GCF_009765975.1). Lineage (GTDB taxonomy): Bacteria > Pseudomonadota > Alphaproteobacteria > Acetobacterales > Acetobacteraceae > Rhodopila. Next base: position 639 of record NZ_LMUJ01000021.1, read on the forward strand.
TGCGTCGCTCCGAACTCATCGGGTTGGACATGGCACAGGTGACTTGGACCGGCGACGGCCTGAAACTGCTGATCGAACGCTCCAAGACGGATAAAGCAGGTGAAGGCCTGTGCGGCTGAGTGGAACAGAAAACCGGCATAAGGGATTTTCTTGCTGAAGATCGCACCATCGCGCAATTATCAGACCGGAATCGTCGTGGT
>NZ_LMUJ01000022.1 GCF_009765975.1 Acidisphaera sp. S103
GGTCATATGTGCAAGCTGGCATATGGGTGCGGCGAGCAACCGACGCACTCCGTGGGCCCCGACGCGCGCGATGGACCGCTCGTTGTGGAGGCCGGGTGACGTGCATCCCCTGAAATCATGGTTCGGCTCCGTGATTTTCGATAACGACCCCGAGTGTTCCAGCACGTCCAGTTTAACCGCCGATACGATCCTCACTCGGATGCAGCCAGGAGGCGACCAACTACGTCGGCCACGGCTTTCGGATCAACTGGATGCGGGAGGAACTCGCGCCATCATGTAGCAACCGCCACCACGGTTGACGGGCTATGCGATCTCGATCATGTTCCTATTATGTTCTATAGATCGACACGGCCCTGATGGCGCAACACTTCCTTTTGTCCGCGGCTGCCCGTTCGCTCAGCCCGGGCAAAGTCATGCGGATGTCTGATCGAGGCGCGGAAAATGTGTTTGTCCGCCTGCGCTGGCCGCAGACCGACGGCAAACCGGTCTGTCCACATTGCGGCTGCCAAATTTGCTACGACTGTCGCCGCTCGGAGCACCAGCCGCGCTGGCGCTGCAAGGCGTGCCGGGCGGATTTCTCGGCAACCTCGGGCACTCTGTTCGCCTGGCACAAGCTGCCGCTTAGGACCTACCTGATGGCCATCGCAGTCTTCTGCAACGAGGTGAAGGGCATTGTGTCAAGAAGACGCGTAAGCGTCATGCTGTGCGAGAGATGAAGGAGGACCCTTCGGAGCCGCCCTGTAGGGGGAGGCTCCAAACCGCCATGA
>NZ_LMUJ01000023.1:0-6790 GCF_009765975.1 Acidisphaera sp. S103
AACGGCGCGGGTAGGCGGTGGGCGAAAGGCGCCTGCTGACGCACAACCAGCATCGACGCCAGGAGGGGAGCGGTTGCGTATCGAACTCGGCATTTGAGATGGGTCGACGTAATGGCGTGACCACGCCCGGGATTGCCGAGGCGCCCGCGAGACGGGCGATCGGCGGCTCGTTGCGACGAACACTACGGACCAGTCGAGACGAGCCACCCTTTTCACAGTTACTGTCCTTTGACACCGGTAAGACCAAATGCCCTGTCGGGGATTCTCGGCCCACGCTCGCTGCCGTTGTCAGACGTCACGGTCTCGGTCGCGTATCTGTTATGTGACGCCATAGGCGGAACTCACCGTCAATCCCGTCGTTTAGAGCAATGGACGTAGCGGACCGGGCGTCTGCTCGATGTTTTGGGCACCAGTTTCCAACCTTCCAATTGACGCGGGTGTGGCGGCAAGCAAGAAGCTTTCGACCTACCAGGTGAAGCGCGACTTCACCCAGACGGAGGAACCCAGCGGTGAAGCCTTGATCGTCGCCATAAACCGGCGCCGTTTTATCATCCAGGAGCATGCGGCGACCGGCCTGCATTACGACCTGCGTCTCGAACTGGACGGCGTGTTCAAGTCCTGGGCGGTGACGCGTGGCCTGTCGATGGATCCAGCAGACAGAAGGCTCGCGGTCGGGTTCTGTCAGCGCTCGTGCCAGCAAGTATAGCTGGCTCAATGAAGGATGAGATTTTCAGGCGGCTTCCAACACTCTCAAAACTGTTGCGTAGTGGCAACCCACAATACTTGCTGGCACGAGCGCTAACAGAACCAGTCTCACAGGCTCCACCAAACCGGATCAACTCTGTTCATTGACTCAAGTCATCATTGGCTGCGTTCGCCTCGCGCTGCCAGCGCGGCGCCAAGAGCAAAGCGTGATTGATCAAGTGTTTCGGCAAGGCTCAGACCACCCGTGGCGTAGTACAAATCACGACCAAGAGCCAGCACATCCGGGTTGCCGCCAGTGGCTTGTTCGACGGCCTTGACTGCTTCGGAAACAACCTCATTCGGAGACACGACCTTATTAACTAAGTGCAGGGAGCAAGCTGCCTCCGCACTCATGAGCCTGGCATTGTAAGCTAAATCGAACAGAAGCTTCTTGGGCAACGCATCGCGGACGATCGCGAGAGCAAGAAACGGGAACAACCCGTGGGCAGCTTCCGGTAGACCGAGCGTCGCCTTTTCGGCGACAAAGGCAAGGTCGCAAGCGATAACAAGACTGAACCCGCCGGCATGCGCATTGCCGTTCACCGCCGCGGCCAGCGGCTTGCCCAAGCGAGCCATCTCATTGAGCAGGTCTATGTGAGCCCGCCCAAATTCCATTCGGCCTGCCGAGGTGGGACCCGCCCCCTTATAGTCACCGCCGAGGCAGAAGACGTCGCCATAGCCTGTCAGCACGCAGCCGGCCACGGTTGCATCACGGCGCGCGACGTCCAGGCCGGCTGTCAGCTCCTCCGCCATCTGCTGGGTTATGCGGTTGCCGGCGTCAGGGCGCTTCATCGTCAGCACTGCGATACGCCCATGCCGGCTCGTTTCGACTTGAGACATTTCTCCTCCTTCGGCCACCACGTTGCTCTGACCGGCTGCGGGCCACACTTGCCATACTCAGCACGATCAATGGAAGACCCGCGGGTTGCGAGCGGTTGGCTCCTCGCTCCCCATGCAGAGGAACCGCATCGCTGGTTGCCCTGTTGACCGCCGGCTCGCTGTTTGACGCCGAACGCGTCTTCTACGGGGTATAGCGGCGCTCGCGCCCGATCATCTCGGAGAGCCCGACAAACTCATTGAACTCTTCGAAAGGTGTCATCAGGCCAGCAACGGCGTTGGTCGAACAACCCTCGGCCATGAAACGTTCCATCATGGTTTTGACCGCTTTGTGCATCGCCAACATTGGCTCAACGGGACACAACGCGTAGTCGAAGCCAAGCTCATGGACTTCTTTCAATGATAGAAACGGGCTTTTCCCAGATCGCACCATGTTGAACAGCAACGGCTTGCCGAGCGGACGCAAGCGGTCACTGATTGCTTTCATCTGTTCGACACTTTCGATTGCATCGACATACAGCCCGTCCGCACCAACCTTGGCGTAGCCGGTCAGCCTCGCGATGGCGTCGTCCAGGCCAGTTACCGCCAACGAATCAGTCCGGGCCACGATAAAGAAATCAGGATCGCGGCGGGCATCCAGCATGGCGCGAAGTTTTTGTTGCATCTCCTCCGGGCTGACGAGTTGCTTGCCGGCGAAGTGCCCGCATTTTTTCGGAAGCGCCTGGTCCTCCAGATGCAGGACTGAAGCGCCAGCTTCCTCCCACAAGGCAATGGTTCGTGCGGCGTCGAGAACGCCGCCGTAGCCTGTATCCGCATCCGCGAAGACGGGAATATTCGTCACGCGGCAAATCCGGCGGATGTGATCGAACATCTCGGTCTGAGAGAGCAGGCCGACGTCAGGAGCACCCGCCACGATCGCCGACGCGACAAAGCCGCTGACATAGATGGCAGGAGCACCAGCCTGTTCCGCGAGCTTGGCCGTGACTGCGTCGTGCGCGCCCATGCATACGAATGGCGGTGTCCTCAAGAGTTCCCGGAAGCGTGCTGAACGGCTCAAAGCTGACCTCTCCCCTTATCGATAAGTATAGGCTACATATCGCCTGCTGACGTTAGCGCGAACGTATGCTGGAGTGTTCATGCGGGCAAGACTCAAAAAGGCTTTCTGACCAGATTAGGGATTGCGTTACCGTGGATTGGGGCTGGCCGCGGACGGTGGAGGGAGGACGGTGAAGGAGACGGCCGATTCAGAGGAGACGCACGGCCGCCGCGGTACCCGCATGGCGGATATCGCTGCAATGGCGGGCGTGTCGTCGATGACCGTCTCTCGTGTGCTCCGGGATCGAAGCTGCGTCATGCCGGCAACACTGAGCCGCATAGAGGCAGCCATCGATGCAACGGGCTACGTTCCCAACCGGGTCGCCGGCAGCCTGGCGTCGCGCCGGACTGACATCGTCGGACTGATCGTTCCTAGTTTGCGCAATTCGCTATTTGCCGAAACGATCAAGGGTGTCTCCGACATCCTCGGTCCCATGCACCCCCTGATGATCGCTGACAGCGGCTACTCACTCAAGGGAGAAGAGATCGCGATTCGCGCCTTCCTGGGGCAACGGGTCTGCGGCATTATTCTGCATAATACGAAACATTCGCCGCGCGGCCGCGCAATGCTTCTGGAAGCCGGTATCCCATGCATCGAGACCGGCAATCTTGCTCAACAGCCCATCGACATGGCCGTTGGCTTTTCGAACCGCGATGCGGCGAGCGCGATGACGATGTATCTTCTCGGGCGCGGATACCGCCATATTGGTTTCGTGTGCCTGCCGACGAAGGACAACGACCGGGCAGCCGAGCGCAAGGCCGGTTACCTAAACGCGCTCTCTCATGCCTCGCTCCTGGCCGATCCCAGGATCGTTATCGAAAGCCCGCCGGGCCTGAAGAGCGGAGGCCAAGCACTGTCCTATCTGGTTGAGGTAGTACCGGAGATTGACGCGGTCTTCTTCTCGGGAGACGTGTTGGCGACGGGAGCATTGCTGGAAGCCAACAGGCGTGGCTGGATCGTTCCCGACCGAATAGCAATCGCTGGCTCCGACGACAGCGAACTTCAGGAGAGTGTGTCGCCACCACTGACGACCCTTCGGTTCCCTCGCTACGAAATAGGCCGACGGGCAGCCGATATGCTGCTGAACCGCCTCTCCGGACGTTCTTCGGGGCGGGCGATCGTCGATCTTGGGTTTGAGATAATCAGGCGTGCCAGCGCTTGACTCTGATCGTCATGGCTCGGTCGGCCCGGCATGGCCTGCATGTGGCGGACACGCAAGCGCCGCGCTATCCCTTGACCAAGGAACATCCGCCTTCCGAAAGCGGCCGCCAGGCATCCGCCGGCTGTACCACCGCGAGCTGCTTGCAAAAATCGTATTTGTAGCGGGCCTCCGAAGGCGGCTTGACCTGCCAGAGATAGTTCACGTGCAGGACGCGCCCATCTTCGCGCACCTTCACCTCTTTATTGTAGAAGTCGTTGACTGGCGTTTGCTTCATCTCGGCCATGACAGCATCGGCACCCGTCGTGCCGGCGGCCTTGACCGCCTTCAGCCAATGGTAGGCCGCGCTGTAATTCCCGGCATGCTGGATGCCGGGGATGCCGCCACCCATCTTGGCCACCCACCGCTTTGAGAAGGCGCGCGTGCCATCCGTCATGTCCCAATAGAACGTGTCGCTGAACACCAGCCCTTCGCAGACTTCCTGGCCCAGGCCGACGAGATCGGAGGCCTGAGTCAACAGCGTCGCGATCCGCGTGCCGTTACGGGTAACGCCGAATTCGTGTGCCTGCTTGACGCAGTTCTGCATGTCGATGCCGGCGATCGCAACACCGATCACCTTCGCGCCAGACGACTGCGCTTGTAGCAGAAGAGACGAGTAATCGCTGGTGCCGATCGGGGAACGCGCGTGGCCCAGCACCTTACCGCCGGAGGCCAGCACTGCCGCGGTTGCATCGCGCTCCAGCGCCAGGCCAAACGCGTAGTCGGCGGTGATGAAATACCAGGAATCACCGCCCGCCTTGGCCAGCGCACCGCCAGTGACATGCGCCAGCGCATAGGTGTCGAAATCAAACTGAATACCATAGGGCGAGCATTGCTTGCCGGTGATGTCGGACGTGGCCGAACCGGTGCAGAGAAAGATACGCTTTTTCTCGTAGCAAACTTCCTGCATGGCCAGGCCGCAGGAGGACGCGGCACCGTCGGCCAGCACATCGACGCCCTCGTCGATCCATTGGCGGGCCAGCGCGCTTGCCACATCCGGTTTGTTCTGATTATCGGCCTGGATGACCTCCACCTGACGGCCGAGCACCGACCCGCCGAAATCCTCCACCGCGAGCTGGGCAGCGACCTTGCTGCCGACGCCGCCGGCGTCGTGGAACGGGCCGTTAAGGTCCGAGAGCAGGCCGATACGGATGGATTTGGAAGTGGTCTGCGCCCTGATCAGGGCCGGCCGCGCAAGCGGCGCTGCCGCCAGCCCACCGATCAAGCCGCGGCGTGTGATTGCAGACATGCTGGACGACCCTCTATATTTTTGGTTAGCGCTAACGTCAGCGTTGCATGGACCGGGCGCGATGGCAATATGGCCTCAATGCTATTCCGGAACTGAACTGACACCACAATTCATCGTCCGAAAGGGGAGGGGTTGAGGTCGCGCGCAGTCGTCCAGAGTGCTCCTTCTCGCAAAGCTGGCAGGCAGAGCAGGAAGGTTGGACTGGTCATGGCGCATCCCGCCGCTGCCAAAAGCGGGGGTTCGCGCCTGGCGTGTCCCGGCCGAACATCGACCCGTGCTTCATCGCTTCATCGCATTGATCTGAGGCTCGGTCGGTGGCGGGGAGAGCTTTGCGTTAAGGCATTCAGGCGAGCAGGGGTGTTTGCGGGCCGGTAGCCGCCCTCGCCCTGAAAGGTGGCCACAACTCAAGCTTCTCCGCGATCGGATACTAAGCTGCTGCCTGGCCGGATTGGTCGTCCGCGCGATACTGCGTTGTTCCACACACCTCCAACACGACTTCGGCACGATCGCCGAAGCCGTTGAACAAATCGACGGGCAGGGCCGCATCGCCATCGGTCCAGCGCAAGTCGTCATCTGGTTCATAGCCGTGGAAGCCTTGGACCAGCCGGTCATCCGTCACGTCGATGACGCTGAACCGACTGCCGGCGCGCGCCACGATACGGCGCAGGGCGACGCCCAAGACCCGGGGATCGCGCGCCAGACCCAGTTCGGCGGGCGCGGCGGCGCGGGAGGCGATGCGCACCACTTGCGCCGTCGCCGGCACGGCGAAGATGTACGCGGACTTGGCTCGTTGTCTGGCGTCCAGGCGACGTCCGTCCACCAGCAAGTGCAGATCCGGATCTGAGGTCAAGAGCTGATGCGGACGAGGACCAGCCTGCCCATGCTGGAGCGAGGCTCCGGCCTCGAGCAGGTAGGCGCGATCCAGCAGACGCCGCCAGATCGCATCGACGATCGGCCCACCGGTCAGGACCTCCGCACAAGGCGGCTTCGGCGGCCCGTCCCATCCGGTGTTGCCGTTCTGGAACAGCCAGCGGTTGCCGTCATCCCGATAGCTCTCGGCCGGCGCGCCGTCCGCTACCAGCACGTCGTGCGTTTCCAGCTCGATATGATACAACGTTACTTCTTGCGCATGATCGTCCCACAGGATGGTGCGGTGATTGACCAGAAACTCGACGGGGACCAGCACGCCGTCGAAATAGAGCGAATGGGCCTTGGTCACGCGCAGATCGCGGTTCGGCACGTTGGGCGCAATCGCTCCTTTGCGCACGATCACCGGCGTCGCCGCGCCGCGCCGCCCGCGCGTTGCCAAGACCCGGCCTGTGCCGACCCAGAGTACCGCTCGCGCCGCGCCGGTGTGCGTCAGAATCAGGTCGCCCATGCCAATGCGCTCGATTGGCACGTCCCCCTGCGGCGTGGCGATAGACGTGCCGGCACAAAAGCATAGTGGGGTGACCTCGACGCCGTTGCTGCCGTCGTTCTGCGCCGTCCAGGCATTGCCGGTGTAGTCCTCGCTGCCGAGTTGCAACGCGACAGACCCATTGTCGCCGGTAACCGTCAACACATTGGTCAGCGTGTCGAAGCTGGTGGTGGCATCGTTGCCACCGTCGCTCAGCGTCGTCAGGTCGATCGCGTCGTGGATGCCGGTAAATCCGGCGATCGTGGCGGG
>NZ_LMUJ01000023.1:6933-11065 GCF_009765975.1 Acidisphaera sp. S103
CCACGTCGCATAGTTGCCGTTGCCAGGGGCGAATGAAGCGGTCTGGAAGCCGGACAGGCCAAGCGTGTTGTAGGTCGCCGCAACCGGCGCGCCGGCGCTGCCTTGCAATTCCACCACGTTGCCGATCCCGGACGCCGTGATGGCGCCGGTGATGGTGAAACCATCTTCCAGCACCAGCAGATTGTCGCTGCCGCCGAATGAGATGGCCCTCCTGCCGCCGGTGATCACACCCGAATCGACGACAGTGCCGTCGCCGCTGCGCATTAAGATCGCGTAATAATCGGACGAGATCGTACCGAAATTGGTGACCGTGCCGGCGCCGTACACCATGAAGACGCCGTATTCGTTACCGTAAATCACGGCAGCAGTGGAACCGGCGGCGCCGTTGGTGACGGCCCCGCTCCGTATAAATGCGACCCCGAGACCAACGCGGCTGACGATGGAACCAAAATTGGTGACGGTCGCAGGCGCGTAATAGGCGTAGATCCCCTGGGGGCCGCTGATCAGCGCGGATGTATCGATGGCCGAACCGTTAACGACCGTACCGCCCCCGCTCAGGTATATCGACGCGTCGCCCGCCGGATCCTCGATCGCCCCGAGATTGACGACGGTGATGCCACTCGCGTTCACTCCGAACACGGTGGGATTGAATTTTTCGGTGGCCGTGTTGTTGACGATGGTCCCGGACGCATCGTTGAGCAGATAGCCACCGGCGGCGATCTGCAGGCCCCGGTAACTGACTGGCGCGATCAAACCGGCATTCTCCAGCGTGCCGGCGACGCTCAAGATGCCCGAAATCGTGAGGTCGATACCGGCACCCAGCGTGACGTTGCCGTCGATGCTCCACTGGGCGCCGGAGTCGACGGTGGCCTGGCCGAAATTGACAAAATCCGCCCCTACGCCGGTCAGCGTGCCGACGCCCGCGGCGAACTCCAGCGTGTTCGCGCCGCCACCGCCGTCCACGGTGCCCTGGATCTGCAGGTTACCCGGCTGAAGCTGCATCAGGTCGTTGCCGGCCCCGAATGCCACGGCCACACCGCCGGACCCGACGATCGTGCCGCTGTCGATCACCGTTTGACTGGCGGTGCCGCTCGCATAGAAGTTTATGCCTTGGTAGCCGCTGATCGTGCCGGCGTTATCGACCACGCCGGCCCCCCCACTGATGGTGACACCCGTGTAGTTCCCATGGGAGGATATGTAACCGCCCGCGGTATTGGTGACGCTGCCGCCCGCGCCGAGATTGACGCCATTGCCGTACCCGCCGGCGATCACGCCCGAGTTGACGACCGAGCCGGTGCCGCCCGAAACCTCCACGCCCACTGAACCGCTGATTGTGCCAGCGGTGTTGGACAGCGTAACGCCGCTCAAAGCTTTGATACCGACGGCCCCGCTGATGGAACCTGTATTGACTATGCTGAGCGCGCCCCGTGAGAAAACACCGAAACGACTCCCGGACGAGATTGTACCCTCGTTCGTAAGGACGCCGCCATAAATATAGACGGCATACCAGTTCGATACGATCGTGCCGTGGTTGTCGAGACTGCTCGTGGAGGACAGGAACTCGACGCCAGCGTAGTTTCCTACCCCTTCACTTCTGATGACACCATAGTTCACGACCGTCGCGTTGTCGCGGGAGTAGACAGCGGCTGGGGGGCCGCCATAGTTGACGTAGCCAGTGCTGGTTATCGTCAGGGGTGAGTAATAGCCTGGCTGCCCGAGGGTGATACCGTGGTTGATCGTCGTGATGATTGTTGACATCTACCCCCCACAACCGCGGTATCGGGTTATCAATTCACCCGGGCGTCATGTCCGCGTCGTCCATGGACGTTACGCTCTGCCGCACCATTTTACCATCGGGCTCGATCGGTGATCAGACAGCCCAAATTCTCATCACATCAACGTGATCGACATCGCCACGGTCCGGCTGGGGAACAGGTCCGCCACTCTCGTTTCGGGGAGTGCATGACGATGATGCGGGATCCCGTCCCAAGGCAGACCATCGTCGGCCTGATCGCCCACCTGGAAGCGAAGCTGGCCGCGATGGCGGATGAGAGTCATCCGGTCTGATTTGTCGCCGTCGGCAAAAGAGCCGCCCCTTTCGAGGCGGCGTTGAGATTTGCGGCGTGACGCCGTTAACCTACCCAGCCGGTTTGGGCTGCCGCCGCGGCGCTCTGTGCTCAACTGGCACGGCGAGGACTATTTCGATTTGGTGGTCGAAGCCGGTTGTTGGAGCAGGGCGAGAAGATTTTCGTCGATCGCACGAGCGAGGGTGATCATAGTTCCGAGCGTCAGGTTTTACTTGCAGCCCTCGATTTGGGAAGTGTACGCTTGCTTCATCGTGGTCCGGGCCTCGATGGCGCGCTGCGTCAAACCGGATTTGATCGGGTCTTCCTCAATTGGTGTGGACGTGAGAGGTGCGTAGGGGAACCATTCGGGCCCGAAGCAAATCGATGCCTGCGCGGCCGTACATGGCGCGCTTCAGAGTTTTCAGCCGATTGATCTGTCCCTCGGTCTGTCCATTACTCCATCGCTCAGTGACGGCGTTCCGGACTGCGGCGAGATCCTGCCGCGCCTTGAGGGCGAACTGGCGCAGGCAGTGGATGCCCGAGGCCCGTGCGTCATCCAGCCACGTGCTTAACTTGTCCGTGTCTCGTCCGCGCAAAATGCCGCGGAACCGCATGACGAGTTGGCGCGTCGTCGCGAAGTCGGGAGAGCTGCACTTCAGCAGATCGACTTTCTCCGCCTGTGGTGCCGTCAGCAGCCCCCGCGGTTTGATACACAACGCGGCCGCGACCACGCAGGAGATGGTCTGCGGCAACACAGATACCGGCGGCAACGGGGCCCCCGCCAGCGCCGCGAAGTGAGCCTGACGCCATGTTCTGAGCAGCCGTTGCAAGTGAGTCAGGCTTCCAGTGTAGCCGAGCGGTCTGATCTCGGCGAGCAACTGCCGCCCGAACGTGCACCCCTCCGCCCACCGTCGGGCCAGGTATTTCCGAAACTGATTCGGCGTCGTCGGCTTTGGTGCCATGATCCCGCGTTCGGGCAGGATATCCAGCCGGGTCCATTTCGTGACCGTGCGCCAGTTAAGCCCAGTCTCCCGAACGATCTCGCTCGAGCCCTTACCAGCGGCCTGCAGCACCTTGAGCTGATCGAACCGGCTCCGCTGCGCGGCACGGCGGCCCGCACTGGCAAGACGCTGATGTTCCGTCACCTCCGGTTGCCCATAACGATGAATCAGGCCGGGTTGTGGCTGTTGTCGATGGCTGCCTAAACCCGCCCGAATTCGGCGACGTGGGATCGGCGGCGGTCGCCGGCAGCGACTGACGGATGGCGGGGGCGTGTTGGGGGATGACGGCCGTTGCGATGGGCGCCGGCTGACGGTTCGTCGGACAGCGGGTAAAGGCTTGCTCCAATCGAGAAGCAGGCACGGCGTCGACGTTAAACTTGGCGGTTACACTCGACGCCGTGCCCTACATGGTGCCGGGCACGCATGCGAGGCGAGTATCGCGGCCAACGTGGCGTTCGTCCACGGGATGTTTGCCGATCCGACCGCGGTGATGGCGCGCCGGCCCGGCTATTTGTATGCGTGGGATGTCGCAGCCAGGCGCTGATCTGCAGCTGCTGCGATCGCGGTCAGATCTATTGCGCCGACGATTGCGCTGATCGCGCGCGCCACCACGCCCAGCGTGCGGCCGGACGGCGCTACCAAATCAGCCGTCGGGGACGGCTCGCCCACGCTGTGCGGGCGCGTCGCTACCGGGCGCGCGGCAAGAAAGTGACGCATCAGGGTTCACCCCTGCTCGCGGCGGATGATCTTGTGGTGCCCGGCTCGCAGGCGATCGCGGGCGACGCAAAAGCCGCGACTGACCGATCGTCGCCGCCGGCCTCGCATTGTCACTGGTGCGGCCGGCGATGTTTGGATCTCGTCCGCTGGGGATTTCTGCGTCGCCGGGTTCGTCGTCGAGGCGTTGTGCGACACGATTCGACAGGATAGGACCATGGTGACACCGCCTGACATCGAGGCGCAGATCCTGCGCTTCTACCATGCCGAAAAATGGACCATCGGCACGATCGCGCGTCAGCTGCACATCCATAACGGCGTGGTGCGGCGGGTGCTTGCGCAGGCCGGCTT
>NZ_LMUJ01000024.1:0-14149 GCF_009765975.1 Acidisphaera sp. S103
CCCGCCGGTCAGCGCTCCAACGTTGATGACGCTGTCGCCAACCAACGTTCCCTCGCAGCGCAAGTGCTCTCGGCACAGGCGCAGTTGAAAGCAGCGCAGATCAATTTGGACTACACCGAAATCCATGCGCCGGTTTCCGGCAAGATCAGTCGGACGAGCATCACCGTCGGCAACGTCGTATCGCCAAGTTCGGGGCCGCTGGCATCCATAGTCAGCCAGGATCCAATGTATGTCCTTTTTCCAGTGGCGTCCCGAACACTAACAGAATTGCAGAAGCGCTATGCCGATAAAGGGGGTACCAACGCGGTCGTGGTCAAGCTGCGCCTGCCAGATGGCTCACTGTATGATCATGCTGGAAAGATCGACTACGTCGAACCCACCGTCTCCGCGACGACAGACACTATTCTGCTGCGCGCCGAGATCGCCAATCCGCCCCGCGGTCAAACAAACGCAGGCCAACCGGTGGAACGGCAACTGGTGGATGGCGCCTTCGTAACAGTCCTCGTCGAAGGCGTCCAACCCGTCATGGCGCTGGGGATTCCCCGAAAGGCGGTGCTGTCAGATCAGCAGGGCGACTACGTCTATGTGGTCGGGATCGGTAACAGGGTCGAGCAACGCCGGATTCAGTTGGGACAATCCACGCCGACCACCGCTGTCATCGCTGGCGGCCTGAAAGACGGCGAAATGGTTGTCACTGACGGCATCCAGCGCGTTCGTCCGGGAACCGAGGTCAGCCCGGGTCCGGCGAGCCCGCCACCCGCGCCGCGAAGCACGAGCAAGTCATAGCATGATCTCTGCGGTTTTCGTTAAGCGGCCGAGGCTCGCGGTCGTCATCGCCATTCTGCTGACCTTGGCGGGCGGCCTGTCGCTGCTGCGCATCCCGGTGTCGCAGTTCCCCGATATTGTGCCGCCGCAGGTCACTGTCTCCACGACATTCACCGGCGCCTCCGCCGCCGTGGTGGAACAGACGGTGGCCCAGCCACTGGAGGCGGCTGTCGTCGGTGTGGACAAGATGATCTACATGAAGTCCAACAGCGCGAACGACGGCAGCTATTCGTTGAGTGTCAGTTTCGAGTTGGGGACGAATCCCGACATCGACACCGTCAACGTCAATAACCGCGTCCAGCAGGCCATCGCCCGGCTACCGACCGAGGTTCAGCGTTACGGCCTGACAGTGCGTAAAAAATCCGCCGCGATCCTGGAATTCCTCCAGTTCTACAGTGAAGGCGGCAAGCAAGACCCGCTGTTCATCAGCAACTATGTGACTATCAACGTGCTGGATCGGTTGACCCGGGTTCCTGGCGTGGGCGACGCAACGCTGTTCGGCCGGCTGGATTACTCGATGCGTATCTGGTTTGACATGGATCGTCTGGTCGCGCTGAACCTCTCTCCGGCAGATATCATCGCCGTTATCCAATCACAAAACGTTCAGGCCGCCGTCGGGCGGATCGGTGCGCGGCCGACCAGCGATGCAACCCAGTTCCAATTGAACGTGCAGACTCAAGGACGACTGACGACACCCGAACAGTTCGGGGATATTGTCATCAGGGCCAATCCGGATGGATCGGTACTCCGTGTCCGCGACGTGGCGCGAACCGAACTTGGAGCGGCGAATAGCGATACGCTCAGCCGGCTGAACGGCAACCCGGCGGTTTCGATTGGCATCTACCTGGCGCCGGGTGCCAACGCAGTGCAGACGTCCGCTCGGGTCAGCAAGGCATTGGCCGATCTGTCCACTCGGTTCCCGGAAAGCCTCAAGGCAAGGGTATTCTACGACAGCAGTTCATTCGTTTCATCCACCATCGACGAGGTGGTGAAGACGCTTGCGATCGCGTTTGCTCTGGTTGTCGCGGTAGTGTTTGTCTTTTTGGGCAGCGCCCGCGCGACCATTATTCCAATGGTCGCGATCCCCGTCAGCTTGATCGGCACATTCGCAGTGCTGCTGGCGTTCGGATTTTCCGCCAATACGATTTCACTGCTCGCCATGGTGCTGGGAATCGGCGTCGTTGTGGACGACGCGATCGTGGTGGTGGAGAATGTTGAACGCGTGATGGCGGAAGAGCCTGAACTGTCGTCCAAAGATGCGACCATCAAGGCGATGAACCAGATTACCGGACCGGTCATCGCGATCTCCCTGGTACTGCTTTCCGTGTTTGTGCCGGTGGCTTTCATTCCTGGCCTCTCGGGCACATTGTTCAGGCAGTTCGCGGTGACGATCAGCACCTCTATGTTGCTATCGGCGATCATTGCGCTGACCTTGTCGCCCGCTTTATGCGCCCTGTTCCTCCGTCACGGCCGCCGGCCACGAGGTCCGGTCGGCTGGCTCCTCACAGGGATCGACAAGGTGAGGGATGGGTATTCCAGCGTCGTAACCCGGTTGTTGCGGGTAGCAACCCTCTCACTAGTCGCGATTGCGGCTGCCGGTGTGGGGATCTTCCTTTTGGGCAAGATCACGCCGACAGGGTTCCTGCCCGAAGAAGATCAAGGGGCGATCTTCACCGTTGTCCAACTTCCTGACGGTGCCTCTGTCGAACGGACCCGTAACGTGGTCGAGCAGGTAGAAAACCTGATTCGCCCCATGCCGCAGGTCGAAGCCGTGCTATCGATCGTTGGGTTCTCTCTGCTCGACGGGGGCAACCAGCCGAATGCGGCGTTCCTGGTCATCCGGCTGAAACCATTCTCGGACCGCGAGGGCCCAAATGACGGCGTGCGGGCGGTTCTCGGCCGCATTTTTGGCGCGGCGCAACGGATCCGATCCGCGGTTGTCTTCCCGTTCAACCTGCCACCGATCATCGGACTGTCGACCAGCGGCGGGTTTGAATACCAGTTGGAGAATCTGGAAGGCAGGCCGCCCGAGGATATGGCGAGCGTGATGCAGGGAATGGTGGCCGCGGCAAATCAGGATCCTCGGTTGAACCGGGTTTTCTCGACCTTCACGGCCTCCAACCCGTCGATCTGGCTGGACATCGACCGGGAAAAGGCTCAGGCGTTGGGTTTGGCGATTTCCGATGTGTTCAACGCCCTGCAAACCACATTGGGCGGATTTTATGTCAATGACTTCAATCTGTTCGGCCGCACCTGGCAGGTCAATATCCAGGGCGATGCGATCGACCGAAGCGATCCGTCAGCGATCTATAAGATTTATATCCGGAACAATCGGAGTGAGATGGTTCCACTCCGGTCCATCGCGAATGTTCGCATCCAGTTGGGTCCGCAGGTCATCAGTCGCTACAATAATTACCGGAGTGTGACGATCAACGGGAGTCCGAAACCGGGAATTTCATCCGGCGAGGCGCTGGTCGCAATGGATCAGCTTTCGCGAACCACACTGCCGCCGGGATTTTCCTACGAGTGGACCGGCACCGCGTATCAGGAGCGGGAAGCATCCGGACAGACCGGTTACATCCTCGCCCTGGCCGTGCTGTTTGCCTACTTGTTTCTGGTGGCGTTGTACGAGAGTTGGATGATCCCCATTCCGGTGCTGCTTTCGGTCACCGTCGGTGTGCTTGGGGCATTCTTTGGCTTGCAGATATCGGGGCTGTCGCTCGATCTCTATGCACAGATCGGAATGGTCGTGCTGATCGCACTGGCGGCGAAGAACGGGATCCTGATTGTCGAGTTCGCCAAGGAAGCGCGGGAATCGGGGTTATCGATCAGGGATGCCGCGGCGCTGGGTGCCCGGATGCGAATCAGAGCCGTGCTGATGACGTCAATCGCGTTCATCTGTGGCTTGGTCCCACTTGTCTGGGCGAACGGCGCGGCGATGCTGAGCCGGCGAGCGGTCGGTACCGCGGTATTCGCGGGAATGATCGTCGCAAGCTCGATCGGCGTCTTCCTGATCCCGATGCTCTACGCCGTGTTCCAAACGATACGGGAGAGAGTAAAGCGACGGTTCAGCGGATCTTCGGAGCATGCGTAGCGGCATGATCAAGGTGGCCGCGGCTCAGGGCGTAACGTGCCCCTGACCGCTAAGACGCGATCCCGAGGTCTTGTGTATCCAGTCTGCCGGCCCGCACGAGAAGCCCTGATACTACCGCCAACTGATTGACAGCCATCAGACCGCACAACGTAACGGCATTGATCAAGAACACGTGGCCCACAACCGACGCACTGAACGCGCCTTCGCTTCCTGGAAGAACGAAACCAGCAAGGAAAAGGCCCAATTCAAATGCCGCGAAGGCTGCCACGAACGGTAGACTGATCACCAACGGGGCTGGCCGCGTGGTCGCCAAACTCTTCGCGGCCAGCATGGCGAGGCCAGCCGACACCCCTATGGCGAGGCCCCAAGCGGCACTGTCCCAGGTCCACGGATAGCCAAGAAAGCCGTAGCCAATGACCTGATTTGCCGCCCACACCAAACCTATGACGGCGATCGCCTGCCCGCGACCGAGTTTCAAGGCCGCCAACGTCGCCAGCGCAGCAAACGGCGTGGCGCAGGCGAAGAACGTGCTGAGGCAAATCCCGCTGGTGACGATCAGCACCATCCAGAGCGCATTCGCCGTTCGGAAGGGCTTGAGGTCGTCATCGCCGAAATTCGTGATCGTTTTCATTTGTCTACTATCCTATAGCCCAAGCAGCCAGTGATCTGGCTTGTCTTCCTCGCCGTCAACGGCTCTGCCCGATGGTCACTGGTTCCGCCAATTCGGCTTGCGCTTTTCCGCGAAGGCCCTCGGACCTTCTATATAGTCCTGGCTCTCCAGGTTTTCTCGCTGCGCCGGATAAATCGTTCGCATTGCCTGTTCAAGCGTCGGTTCGTCCAGGCCGTGATACGACGCCTGTTTTGAGGCGCGGACGGCCTTCGGCGAACATTCCAGGATCATCGCTGCCCATCGCCTGGCTGAGGCTAGAGCCTGGCCTTCAGGCACCACCTCCGTGACGAAGCCGAGTTCGAACCCTTCCCGAACCGGGACGCGACGGCCGGTCAGAATCATGCCCATCGCCTTTTTGATCGGGATCGAGCGTGGCAGGCGATGCACACCGCCACCACCGGCGATCAATCCCACGCGCGGTTCCGGCAAGGCGAAGACGGCATTTTCCGCGGCGATGATGATATCGCATGCCAAGGCGGTTTCGAATCCTCCCCCCATGGCGACGCCGTTGACTGCAGCAATCAACGGCTTCGTTAGGTCGAAGCGACTGCAGATGCCGGCAAACCCACGCGGTCCGTTGGGACGACGCTTGCCGCCAGCCTGGACCTTCAGATCATTGCCGGCAGAGAAGGCCCGCTCCCCTGCCCCGGTTACGATTCCGACCCATAGATCGTCGCGAGCGGCGAACTCGTCCCACACAGTAGCGAGTTCGTCGTTGGCATCGGCATGGAGAGCGTTCAGCACCTCTGGTCGGTTGAGGGTGACGATCCGTACATGACCCTCGTCCTGAACGGTGCAAAATTGATAGGGCATCAACCCACGACCTCGTTTGTCTTCAGATCGGCGATCCGGGTTGCATTGTAGCCTAGCCACTCCGCCAGAACCTGCGCCCCATGTTCGCCGAGCAACGGGGCGGCCTTGACCTCGGGTGGACGGCCGCTGAAGCGAACCGGCCATCCACTCATGGTGTAATCGCCGACTTCCGGATGCTTCATGGTTTGCCGGATACCGCGCTGCAGGAATGTCGGGTCATCGGCGAGTTCACGCGTATCCAATACCGCACCGGCCGGGATCGTGGCACTGCCGACCAGCTGCATCGCATTATGTTTGTCGTGCTGGATCGTCCATTCGGAAACAATCCGATCAACCTCCGCACGATGTTCGGTGCGAGCGGCCGGGCTGGCGAAGCGCGGATCACCGATCAGATCCTCACGGCCTATGACTTTCAGCAGCCGGGTCCAATGTTCGGGGTTGGCGGCGCTGGTGTAGATATAGACGTAGTCGTTGGGACCGCCGCCTTTGCATGGATAGACCCCAATCGGCGGGTTGCCGCCGCCCACGGTCTTCGAGCCAGCGCGAGGGGCCGCCTTGCCGTCCGTCCGCTCCATGAACGCAAAGGCGTTACGAATGTAGTGCAGGATGGCATCCTGCATCGCCACCTGAAGATGCTCGCCCTGCCCCGTGCGCAGACGCCGGACATAGGCGCCGAGGATAGAGATCGCCATCAGCATGCCGGTCCCGGTATCGCCGATCGTCGCACCCGGCTTGCAGGGTGGCCCATCTTCCTCGCCGGTGATCGACATGAGACCACCGCAGGCTTGGGCGATCATGTCGAACGCGAGGTTTTTCTCGAACGGGCTTCCCGTGCCGAAACCCTTGACCTGACAGAAGATGATCGCTGGATTGATAGCCTTGATAACGTCGTAACCCAGACCGAGCCGTTCGATCGCACCGGGGGCGAAGTTTTCGATCATCACATCAGCTGTTTTGGCCAACTCCTTGACCAATTCGAGGCCGCGCGGATCTTTTAGATTGACCGTCACGGAACGCTTGTTGGCGTTGTATTGAAGGAAATAAAGCGCATCGTGTGCGCCCTTCCCACCGGATGAGCGGCCAGGGTCACCGACCCTTGGATTCTCGATTTTTACGACGTCCGCGCCCATCCAGGCCAAAGCTTCGGTGCAGGATGGGCCGGCTTCGAACTGGGTCAGATCCAGGACCTTCAGCCCAGCCAGGCAGTTTTCTCCGCTCATTGGTGGCACTTCCCTAGTTGGTTTCAGGAAATGCTACGCCCGTCACGGGATCGGCGTCGAGAGCGGCGGCGCAACGATCGGATTCGCCGGCCTGATTTGAAGGCCCTTGCCTTCCGCCGCGCGGGACGGCAGCTTTCGGATCATGGTGGAACCCGTCAGCATTGCCAGTTATCGCGACGACACACTATGGGCCGTGGTCGCCTCGATTGGCCGGACTTCCCGCGTGGCGGAGGTTTTCTCCAGCCGCTTGGCTGCCCTTGCTGATCAGGCCTGGCGAGAGCAGCAAGTCAAGGCGTACGCCAATTTCCTGCGAAGCAGCCGGCAGCCGACACCGTCATATGCCGTCAGGCCTATCCGTCGCTCCGATCTGCCACGATCCTGGCGACCATTGCCGGCGCTCGGCTTTCTACAAGGCAAGCTTCTTTAGGAGCCCCTTGTCGCGTCGATCTTCTCACGCTGTTCGGTCAGGCGGCCGATCAGGTCATCGAGTTGGAAAAGATCACGAAACTGGATAGCGATCTCACCACCGCCCTTACGCGTCGTGGTGATCGTGACGCGACAGCCAATTGCGTCACTCACCCGACGTTCCAGATCCGCGACGTCCAGTTTCTTCGCCATTGGCTGGCGCGGCGCGCCGCGGGCAGCGACCGCCTTGCTGACCAGAAGTTCCGTCTGACGCACCGACATCCCACGCTTCAGAACCTGATCGGCCAAGGCTTCCGGATTGGGCGCGTTGATCAATGCCCGGGCATGGCCCGAAGACAGGGCGCCGGATCGCACGTCCCTCAGCACCGGGTCTGGCAAGCGCAGCAGGCGGATGGTGTTACCAATGTGACTGCGTGATTTGCTGACCGCATAGCCAAGGGACTCGTGGGTGAGTCCAAAATCCGCCAACAAGCGCTGATACCCTTCAGCCTCTTCGATCGCATTCAGATCCTGCCGCTGCAGGTTCTCCACCAGCGCCACCACCGCGGCATCGCTGTCATCCATGTCCCGAAGGATCGTGGGGATTTCCGTCAATCCCACCTGCATGGCGGCACGGAAGCGCCGCTCCCCCGCCACGATCTGATACCGGTCGGGCGTGGTCGGATGGGATCGCACCAGGATCGGCTGCAATATGCCTTGCACACGGATCGATTCGGCCAGACTCTCCAACTCGCTGGCGTCGAAATCGGTACGTGGCTGGAATGGGTTTGCGTCAATCTGGTCAATGGGGATTGCGCTTACAGAGGTGCCTTTTTCGGATTGCGGACGCAGCGCGACATCGCCCAATAGCGCCGCAAGTCCCCGCCCGAGCCTTGGCGGCGTGTTCTTACTAGCCATCAGATTTCACTTGTCCCGACATTTCGACCTTCTCTTTCCTCGCAATCTCCGCCCCCAGGGCCGTGTAGGACAATGCACCGACCGACTTGGGATCATACAGGATAACCGGCATGCCATGGCTCGGCGCTTCCGAAACGCGAATGTTCCGTGGAATCGTCGTGTCAAAAACCCAATCGCCGAAATGGTCGCGGGCATCCTTTTCCACCAAGCCTGACAGGCTGTTGCGACGATCGAACATCGTCAACAGGATGCCGGACAGTCGTAGCCGTGCGTTGAAACGGCGGCGCACGGCTTCGATCGTATGCATCAGGCTACTGATTCCCTCCAATGCATAAAATTCACATTGCAGGGGCACAATAACGCCGGCGGATGCGACCAGCGCATTCAGGGTCAGCAACCCCAGGCCGGGAGGACAATCAAGCAGGATCACGCGGAAGGCCGCGAAATCGGGCAGGTCAGTCAGGGCTGCCTTCAGGCGGAATTCGCGCTTTGCGACCGGGACAAGCTCAATTTCGGCACCCGCCAAGTCGGAGTCGGATGCGATCAGCGACAAATTGGGCACCGGCGTTGGGCGGATGGCTTCCTCTCCGAGGTCACCGTCCATCAGCAGGTTGTAGGTGCCGCCATGCCGCTCCGACCGGGTGATGCCGAGGCCGGTCGATGCGTTGCCCTGTGGGTCCATGTCGATCAGCAGGACGGGCAGCCCGGCGATCGCGAGTGCGGCGGCGAGATTGATCGCAGTGGTCGTCTTTCCGACGCCGCCTTTCTGGTTCGCTACGGCCAGGACAAGTGGACTGGTGATGATGGCCCCCGGGGTCATAAGCGGGTGTCACCGCGATACCGTGGTCATAGCGTCTTTCACGGAGAACCGGAACGGGCTTTGCCACAGGACCTTTTCCAACGCTCAGTCGGTCATGGCGACCACTGCACCGCTACCGACGAGATTGGCAATATCAGAACTGGAATATCCTGCCTCAGCAAGCACTTCCAGCGAATGTTCACCCATGCGTGGGGCCTGTCGCCTGATCCCGGGACGGTCCCGGTTGGGTCCAAATTCGATCGGCAGAGCCGGCAATCCGACTTTCTTCCCTTCAGTGCCACCGATGCGAGAGATGAACACGTCCAATAACCCACCTGTCGCCAGCAGGTGTGGATCGGTGAAAAGGTCGCCGGGTTGACCGACCGGCGCCCAGGATACGTTTGCCCGTTCGCAGCGGGCTTCAACCTCGGTTTGTGGGATCTTTATGAGAACCTCCTGCAAGGTGGGAATCAACCAGCTACGCTCCTGTAACCGCGTGAAGTTCGTGGCGAGGCGTGGGTCGGCGGCCAATTCCTGGAGAGAGAACTCCTCGACGAAGCGCGCCCATTGCTGATCGGAGGTCACGCCGATGAAGAGTTGGCCTTCGCCGGCGGTTTTGAACACCTCATAAATGGCCCACGCACCGCGACGAGCAGGCATTGGCCTTGCTTCGAGTCCGGTGGCGGTCATGCCAGCCATGTGGGTGCTCATGAGGAAAGCGGCGCTTTCGAACAGGGCGCTGCCGACGCGCTGACCTTTGCCGGTTTGATCACGTTCTCGCAGTGCGGCCTGGGCAGCGACCACACCAAAGACCGCGCCGAGAATGTCTATGACCGAAGCGCCGGCCCGAAGCGGCTGGCCGACCGGGCCGGTCATGAAGGCCAGGCCAGTTTGGAATTGGACGACCTCGTCCAGAGCCGGCCGATGTTCATAGGGCCCGGCGAGGTAGCCTTTCAGCGCGAGGTAAATCAGGCGCTCGTTCAACGGTGCAAGCTGCTCGTAGCCACAACCAAGGCGTTCCATCGTACCAGGGCCGTAGTTTTCCAGCACCAGATCGACAGTCGGCACCAAGCGGTGGATCACCGCCTGCCCTTCGGGCTTCTTCAGGTCTATGGCCAAACTACGCTTGTTCCGGCTGAAGGCGGCGAAGAAGCCGGCTGCGAAACCGCCCAGACCACGGGTGTGGTCGCCTTTCGGAGCGGGTTCGACCTTAATCACATCGGCTCCGAGTTCGGCGAGCATCAAGCCGGCTGTCGGACCCATCACGGTGTGACTGAACTCAAGGACGCGGAGGCCCGCGAGCGGGGTCGCGGGCATCAGGGTATTTTCCTTTGAAAGATGTTCAAACTGGCGGCATGGGTGATTTTGGTCGAGTGGCTCCCATTAGCGCCGGTGGTCGAATGCGGTTCGATGTCACGGGCGTCGTGTGGATGTTCCGTGTCGATGTAGATGCCGATTGGCGGGTTGTTCATGCAAATTATCCCCAGACGTCAGGTTAGTTCGGAGGAAAGAACCGATTGACGGGTTTTGGCAATCCGAGGTTTTCGGGCGACGTCCGACCTTCGTATTCCGTCCGGAACGGGCCGTGACGTCGTATTCCGGAACGACCATGTCGACGAAACCGTCCAGGCCACCCAAAACGTGTAGAAACATACACGTTGGTCATGACCTTGGCGGCGATGCTGTTTCCGGCAGGCCATCGACTTGTCGTCGCGTTTCAAAGCCGGCGAACGCGCGGCATGATCTCGGCCGCGAAGCGACGCATTTCTGCTTCGAATGGCTGGAACTGGAGCATGAATAGCTCGATACCGGCTTCGCCGAACTGCCTGATGCGTTCCGCGACCTGATCGTAGCTACCGACGAGGTCGGCCGCCGTGCCGCCATTGCTGCCGACACGCGGTGATTTCGACATGGTCTGCGCCATCACCGAATAAGGATCCGTGTTGGCGCGCTGCACCACCCGTATCGGCGCATCTAGCTTGGCAAGTTCCGAGAGCCGAAGCAGGGCGGCTTGTGCCTCGACCTCGGTCTCTCGAGCGATGACAAAGGCGGACAGGCCGAAATCCAGGGGCGCCCCTAGACGTGGCCGGGAAGCGACATCGGCGATGAGTGTCTGAACATCTGCCAGTGGCTGGCCGTTGATGAACCAAAGGTCCCCGCGATCCGCCACCAGCGCACGTGCTGGTTCCGATTCACCACCGACGTAGATTTTCGGCCGGGGACGATAGGGGTCGGCAGGACGCAGCATATAGTCGTTAACATTGAAATATTTACCGTGGAACGTCACGCTTTCACCGCGCATCAGCGGCTCGACGACCGAAATCCACTCATGGCCGTAAGCGTAACGTTCATCGTGTGGCGCGAACGGAATCCCGGCTTTTTCGAGTTCAGGCATGTTCCATGCGTTGACCAGATTAAGCGCGAAGCGGCCCCGGCTGATATGCTCGACCTGAAGGGCCATCTTGGCCAACACGACCGGGTGATACAGATAAGGCTTAATCGCCGTTATGATTTCGATCCGGCTGGTCGCTGCGGCCAGCGCCGCGGAGGACGTCCAGGCCTCAAGTTGATCATTCGGCGCGTGGTGCGGGTTGATTGTGTGCTGCGCGACCAAGGTGCTGTCATACCCGAGCCGCTCGGCTTCCTGTATGAGCGCCAGGTTGCGCTCCCATGAGGCGTCGTACGGCTCCTCCGGGTCCTGCAAGGCGCCGCGGCTGCCATGAACGAGTGCCCAAATTCCGAAACGCATTGTCCGTATATCTCCGCAGTCGTCTGTAGCCGGGACATGTGAAGCTGTCGAGAAAGGCCCGCTCCGACCGAAACCGGCGGCAGGCCGGGCGCCAGGGCAGCCGACATCGATTTCGCTCCGGTTTCCGGTTAATATCCCGGGAACATTGCCAACCCTGGCGGAGAACTCTGATCGGGTTCGATGCCGGCCACCATCCGGAGCCACCCATATGGACCAAGAGGTAAGGGAATTCGTGCGCCTGATCGACGCGGCCGAACGGATCGTGGTGTTCACTGGCGCAGGCATCAGCACGGAGTCCGGGATTCCCGATTTCCGCAGCCCTGGGGGGATCTGGACCAAGCAGACACCGATAGATTTTTCCGACTTCATGCGTTCGGATGACGCGAGGCGAGAAACGTGGCGCCGGCGATTTGCGATGGAGCCGATCCTGCGCCAAGCGGTACCAAACCGCGGACATCGCGCGGTTGCGGAGTTGATCCGCACCGGTAAGGCCGCCGCCGTCATCACGCAGAACATCGACGGATTGCATCAGGATTCCGGCATTCCGGACGAGAAGGTCATCGAACTGCATGGCAACACCACCTACGCGCATTGCCTGGAGTGCTTCACCCGCTACGAAATCGAGGCTCTGCGGGTCGACTTCGAGAACGACCGGATCGTTCCGCATTGCGCTTGCGGAGGGTGGGTGAAAACCGCAACGGTATCGTTTGGCCAGTCGATGCCGATCAATGAAATGCGCCGAGCGGAAAGGGAAACGTTGCTGGCGGATTTGTTCATTGTGATCGGCTCATCGCTGGTGGTGTATCCTGCGGCGGGATTCCCGGAATTGGCGAAGCGGAATGGTTCAGCCCTGGTCATCCTGAATCTGCAGCAGACCGGGCTCAATGAAGTCGCCGACCTGGTCCTAAACAGATCAATCGGCGATACGTTGGGTGCGGTTGTCGGCGTGGACTAATATGACTTGGGCAAGTCCAAGACCCGCTCCGCGAGATAGCTCAGGATCAGTTCGCGGCTTACCGGCGCGATACGGGGCAACATGCTTTCTCGGAACAGTCGTTCCACGTGGTATTCCTGTGCGTAACCCATGCCACCGTGCGTCAGCACCGCCTGTTCAGCGGCACGATAACCCGCCTCGGCCGCGAGATATTTCGCCGCATTCGCTTCGGCACCGCATTCGCGGCCTGTGTCGTAAAGCCATGCGGCCTTGAATGTCAGTAGGTTAGCAGCTTCCAGTTCGGCCCAGTTTTTTGCCAGCGGGTGCTGAATTCCCTGATTTTGTCCGATCGGGCGGCCGAACACCACGCGCTCCCGAGCATACCGCGTTGCTTTGGACAGGGCCGCTCGGCCGATACCGACTGCTTCGGCGGCAATCAGCACACGTTCGGGGTTCAGACCGTGGAGCAGCGCGCGGAAGCCTTCACCCTCCTCGCCGATGCGGTCCTCGACCGGTACGCGCATATCCTCGAAGAACACCATGTTCGAATCCACGGCGTGCCGGCCCATCTTATGGATCAGCCGCACTTCGGCATGCGTCTTGTCGAGGTCCGTGTAGAACAGGGTCATTCCTTGCGACTTGCGCTTGACCTTGTCCAAGGGGGTCGTCCGGGCGAGCAGCAGGATCTTGTTCGCGACCTGGGCCGTCGAGGTCCAGATCTTCGTCCCGTTGATGAGGTAGTGGTCGCCGTGCAGGTCAGCCCTGGTGGTGATTTCTGTCGTGTTGAGGCCGGCGTTCGGTTCTGTCACGCCGAAACATGACTTGTCCTTGCCCTCGATCAGCGGAGGCAGCATTCGGGTCTTCTGCGCCTCAGTGCCATAGACGACCACCGGATTCAGGCCAAAGATGTTGATGTGGATCGCACTTGCGCCACTCATGGCCGCGCCCGATTCGGCGACGGCCTGCGCCAGGATGGCTGCTTCGGTGATCCCCAGTCCGGCACCGCCGTAAGCTTCGGGCATCGCGATGCCCAGCCACTGGCCGGCCGCCATGGCGTCGAAGAACGCATGCGGAAATGTCGCGGTATTCTCGCGCTCAAGCCAATAGGTGTCGTCGAACTGTGCGCACAGTCGCAGGACCTCGTCGCGAATTTGTTGCTGCGCGTCGGTCAATGCGAAGTCCATCACTGAGGCCTTTCCAGGTTGCGTCCGGGGGTTCACTTATCCTATCGCGCCGCCCGAATTATGCGAAATCGACGGAATAGGAGATTGGGGGATGAGCCTGCTGGCGAGGTTGTTGGGCCGGTCAGCCACGGAGGCAGTCGCCTGGGTGGAGACCGGTAAACTGTCGGCGCTACTGAACGGCCCTACACCGCCGTTGGTGATCGATGTCCGTGGACCGGGGGAATTCACCGGCCCGCTAGGTCACATCGAGAACGCGCAAAATATCCCGCTAGACCAGATTCCGACGCGCATCGCTGACCTGCTGGGTGAGCAGCGGCCGCTGGTTCTGGTTTGTCACACCGACCGGCGTTCGGCGGCTGCAGCGGACCACCTGCGTCGGGCGGGCAAAACTGAAGTCGCCGTTTTACGCGGCGGTATGGTCGCGTGGCGGTCTGATCCAATGCGTTGACACGGCGGATCGCTCTTCATTCCGGGGCATCTTTTCGGAAGAAAAGGGCGTCGGCCCCTCGTCGTCATGGCGGGGGGAGGGCCGCCCTCC
>NZ_LMUJ01000024.1:14317-21351 GCF_009765975.1 Acidisphaera sp. S103
CGATGCCGCATCGCTGATTCCCATACGATTGCCATCAGCCTGTGAAACTATGACGTTGGGGCAGGCAAAGTTGATGGGCATGACGCCGTGTTCCACGACCTCGGTCCGACCATCCGCGGACAGGGCGTCTATGACGTCCGCCGGCAGACGCCGGTCCGCGGAGAGGTATTCGGGATCGGACACGTCGATCCGAGGATGATGCGCGGCTTCCTCGAGAGGCATGCCGAAGTCGGTGACGAAGGCCAGCATTTGCGTGACAGACGCCAGAATCCGTCTCCCACCCGATGCGCCGGCCGCAAAGCAGGGCCGGTCCCCGTCGCGCAGGATGATCGGCAGCATGTTCGTCAGCGGCCGCTTTCCGCCGGCAATCGAGTTGGGCTGGTTCGGACGCGGATCGAACCACATGACGCCGTTGTTGATCAGAATGCCTGTCTTGGGCAGTACCACGCGGCTTCCCATCGACGATAGAAGGGTCGAGGTCAGTGCCACCATGGTTCCCTCCTGGTCGCAGACGGTCAGATGCGTGGTGCACGTTTCGGCCGCCAGCGGG
Organism: Acidisphaera sp. S103; assembly: GCF_009765975.1. Lineage (GTDB taxonomy): Bacteria > Pseudomonadota > Alphaproteobacteria > Acetobacterales > Acetobacteraceae > Rhodopila. Next base: position 14,868 of record NZ_LMUJ01000024.1, read on the forward strand.
TCGGCGTCGCCGAGCCCTTCCAGCCGTTCCTTGTAAGCCTGTTTCATCGCCCGTCCGAGGGCGACGTACCAATCGGCATCCGGTTTGGTGCCCGCGCGGACAGGTTTCATTTGCTCCAGCACCCGCATCATGGTCGGTGCGGCTGTCAGTCCGCCCGCCAGTTGCAAGGTTTGGCCCCGCCAGGGGAATTGCATCGCCGGGCGTACCCGCGCCTGGCAGGACCGAAGATCGTCGGCCGAAAGCACGCCGCCCATGTCTTTGACGTCGCTGGCGATCGCGGCGGCGATGTCTCCGTCATATTGGTCGCGCAATCCCGCACGGGACAGGTGTTCCAGCGTATCGGCCAGCGCCCCAAGGCGGAAAAACCCCGGGGTGCCCTGGTAGGGCGCGACCGGCGGTAGGCCGTCAGGCAGATAGATACGGGCACTTTCGGCGTAGCGGCGCAATACGGACGCAGAGGAGCCGACTTTTAATGTCGTGTACCAGTCCTGGGGCAATCCCCGTTTCGCGAGAGCGATAGCCGGGGCAATAATCTCCGCCAGCGGCAATTTCCCCCACGTGTTGTGCATGTGGGCGTATCCGGCGGCAGAGGACGGGATCGCGAACGATAGCGGGCCGTGGATGTTCGCGTCACCCTCCACTTCCGGCCATGCGAACAGATCCTGCTTCAAGCGGCCGGTCAGTTTGAAAGCCGAGGGAACGAGATTTCGCGGGGCGACAGGGCCGAAATCGACGACATCCGCAGTCGGCTGCCCCGCGCGATGTATCAGCGCAAAGCCAATTCCACCGAGACCCGAATTCCATGGCTCAACCGCCGCCAGTGCCAACGCGGTCGCCACAGCGGCGTCCACCGCATTGCCGCCGGCATCCAGAATCGCGACTCCGGCCTCGGCGGCGCTGCGAACCTGGGAAACAACGATACCGCGACGCCCTTGGGCGGATGGCTTCGACAACACCCAATTCTGGGTGAAGTGGGGGGATGGGACGTAGGTCATCCGCTTCTCTCCTTTTGGGCGCTCGGAATGTGTGCCGAGATTATAGGCGATGCTATGTGTTCCTGCGAAATATCGCCTCTAAAAGGTCAAACGTGTCCGCACCGATTACCCGCGCTCTGAGTCAGCTGGACGACCCAACCTTCAGGGGAGTCCTCTTGCGCAGTATCGCCTGGTCGATCGCTTGCTTCGCGGCACTGCATGCCGGCGCCGTTTGGATCATTCATCGTATCCTGGCTCTGCATGGCTGGCTGGCATGGGCCGCCGACATTCTTGGCTCAGTCGGCGTATCGCTGCTCACACTGTGGCTGTTTCTGCCCGTCGCGACGGCGATCGGCATGCTGTACCTCGACCGGATCGCCAGAGCCGTTGAGAGCCGGTTGTATCCGTGGCTTCCACCACCCCACGGCGCCTCTCTCCTGGAACAGGTTTGGGACGGTGTGGCGGTGGCCCTGACAGTGCTGGCTTTGAATATCGCGGCGCTGATCCTGATCTTTCTACTGCCGGGTATCGGCTTGGTACTGGGCTGGATGATCGGCGCGTACGCCATCGGACGGGGGTTGTTCGTCGCCGTCGCGATGCGACGGATGCCACGCACGATGGCGGAGTCGCTGTATCGGACGAGTCGGGGCGTGGTTCTCATGCAAGGTGCGATTTTGGCCCTGGCGTCGTACATCCCCATCCTGAATCTGCTGGTGCCGATCATCGGCGTTGCGGCCATGGTCCACGCCCTCGACATGGCCCTGGCGGCGGCGGAGAGCCCCGGCGCATGACGGATTTCGAGGGCCATCGGCGCTGGTAACATAAACGGGATGTTGTTTGCCGGGCATGCTCCATGGTAGGCGAAGGCTTCTCTTTCAGTTTGGTAGAGTGTCTTGTTCAAACGTCGCAAACCCGACGAGCCGTCTTCGGCCTCGATCGATGGCCCGCTACCAGCGGGTCTGCCGGTCATTCCGGAGACATCAAGGGCGGAACAATCCGATTCGGATTTTCGCCCCGCCACCGTGAGCCCTGTCCAGCCACCATTGGATAACGGCCTTGGTGTTCCTCCTTTCCGCCCGGCTCCGCTTAAGGATGCGCATAACATGTCCCGACCGCCTTTTCCGTCTGCTCCGACTACACCTGCCTCCCCCGCCCCACCCGCGTCCGCTCGACCTGGTGCAACGATGGTCCGCCCGGGATCACGCGACCCTTCTGAGCGCCGGACGCTCGTTGTCGGACGTGGCATCAGTGTGCAGGGTGTGGTTCAGGACGCCGAACGCCTTGTTGTCGAAGGCACCGTCGAAGCGACGATGATCCATGCGACGGAACTCGCGATCGCGCCGGGAGGGGTGTTCAAGGGCGAAATCGAGGTGGAAGACGCCGAGATCGCGGGCACCATCGACGGTACGCTGACCGCTCGTGGCAGCATGATCATCCGTGGCAGCGGCAAGGTTCTGGGGACGGCTCGCTGCCGGCGCCTGCAGGTCGAGGATGGTGGCCAGATCACCGGCAGAATCGAGATGATTACTGATCAACCTCAAAGCGACCTGCCGCCTCGCCAAAACGCCGAACCGGCGATCTAACCGGTTCGGCTTTTCTGTTGCGTTGCCTGCTGCCTATCGGCTGATGGCCTGATAGGCAGCGAGGCACGCCAGATCGACGATCTGACTGGATGATGCATCCATCGGCATGATCTGGACAGGCTTTTCCAAGCCGAGAAGCAGCGGACCAATTGTGGTACCGCCGCCAAGATGATGTGCCAGACGTCCTGCGATGTGAGCAGAATGGAGCCCTGGCACGACAAGGACATTGGCGTCCCCAGTCAATCGACAGAACGGATAAAGTGCGCGGATGGATGGCTGCAAGGCTACGTCCGGGCTCAGTTCACCGTCGTACTCGAAATCAACTTTCCGTTGATCGAGGATAGCGACCGCATCACGCATCGGAATAACGCGATCGTGTGCAGGGTCGCCGAATGTCGAGTGCGATAGCAAGGCGACCCGTGGCTCATGACCAAGATGACGAGCAGCCGCAGCGGCCCCGACCACGATATCGGCCAATTGGGTGGCGTCGGGACGGAAATTGACCAAGGTGTCCGCGAGGAAGATGGTTTTTCCACGCATGCCGACCAACAGGCTTAGTCCGAACGGTATCGCGCCCTTGGCTGGCCCGATCGCATGGCGGATGTCGCTCAGACAAACCGACGCGGATCGGGTGAGTCCTGTCACCATGGCATCGGCATCGCCTGTCGCCACCATGCAGGCGGCGAAAACGTTTCGATCCTGGTTGACTATGCGCTGGATATCGCGTTGCAGGTGCCCCTGGCGCTGTAGCCGAGCATACAGGAAATCGACATATTTCTTGTTGTTTCCGGAGAGACGGGCATTGTGGATTTCGATGCCGTCGAGATGACCGAGACCGAGGCCCGCCATCGTTGCCCTGACACGATCCTCCCGCCCGATCAGGACCGGCTGCCCATAGCCCGCGTTGCGGAACGCGACGGCGGCCCGCACGATCTTTTCTTCCTCGCCCTCCGCGAAGACAACCCGGCGTGGATTCTCCCGCACCATCTCCATCGTCGCGTCCAAGGCATCAGCCGTGGGATCAAGCCGCCCGGAGAGACCGCGTGTATAGCGACGGATGTCCTCGATCGGCTTCTGGGCAACCCCCGAGTCCATCGCTGCCTTCGCAACCGCCGGCGGTATCCGGGCGATCAGCCTCGGGTCGAACGCGTTGGGAATAATGTATTCTGGACCGAAGGCCAAACGGCGGCCGGCCGAGGCGGAATGGACCTCGTCGGGGACATCCTCCCGAGCAAGCTTGGCTAAAGCCTCCGCCGCGGCAATCTTCATGGCGTCATTGATGGTGCTGGCCCGGACGTCCAACGCGCCTCGGAAAATGTATGGGAAGCCGAGAACGTTGTTCACCTGATTGGGATAGTCGCTGCGCCCGGTGGCAATGATCGCATGCGGACTGGCGGCCCTTGCCTCCTCAGGGGTGATTTCCGGATCCGGATTAGCCATGGCGAAGATAATTGGTTTGTCAGCCATGGACGTGACCATCTGCTGGGTCAGGGCGCCCTTCACCGAAAGACCGAAGAAAACGTCCGTCCCCTCCATGGCCTGACTGAGGGTTCGGGCTTTGGTCACCGCGGCATGGGCCGATTTCCATTGGTTCATGCCCTCCATGCGCCCCTGATAGACAACACCTTTGGTATCACACAGGATCACGTGGTCCGGACGCATGCCCATTGCTTTCAACAATTCAACGCAGGCAATCGCTGCCGCTCCGGCACCGTTCACGACCAGCTTGGTTTCACGAAGCTCGCGGCCGGTGAGGTGACAGGCATTGATCAGGCCAGCAGCGGCGACGATCGCGGTGCCGTGCTGGTCATCGTGGAAGACCGGGATGTCCATCAATTCGCGCAAACGCTGCTCGATGACGAAGCATTCCGGCGCCTTGATGTCCTCCAGGTTGATCCCGCCGAAGCCCGGCCCCAGGAAGCGGACGGCGTTGACGAATTCCTCGATGTCCTCGGTGCCCACTTCGAGATCGATACCATCGACGTCGGCAAACCGTTTGAAGAGCGCGACCTTGCCTTCCATGACCGGCTTGGATGCGACCGCCCCCAGGTTGCCGAGGCCAAGAACGGCGGTGCCGTTCGAAATGACGGCGACCATGTTGCCTTTGGTCGTGTAGTCATAGGCAAGCGACGGGTCGCGAGCGATTTCGAGGCAAGGCGCCGCAACACCGGGCGAATAGGCCAGGGAGAGATCTCGGGCTGTGGTGATCGGCTTGCTGATCCGCGTCTCCAGCTTGCCCGGCCGGCCAGTGGCATGCATGACCAATGCCTCTTCCGCGGAAATCCGTGCGGTGCGTGTATCGATCGCGCCATCGGCCATGGCCGTATCTCCCCCATTGCTTACTTGTGCCCGGTCGGGGCTGCTGTCCCATCATGGCCTTGCCGCGCATTCGACGAAAGGGGCGGCGGTAAGGCATGGCGAGAGGGCGCGCTTCTATGGCAGAAAGGTGGTCATGAGCAACCGGTTCGACGTGATTGTTATTGGCGGGGGGCATGCCGGAAGCGAGGCGGCGGCGGCGGCGGCGCGTGTGGGTGCCCACACGTTGCTGTTGACCCACTCACTGGGAACGATCGGCGAGATGTCGTGCAATCCGTCTATCGGCGGGATTGGTAAAGGCCATTTGGTGCGGGAGATCGACGCATTGGACGGGCTGATGGGGCGAGCCGCTGATGCAGCCGGCATCCATTTCAAGCTGCTGAACCGCAGCAAGGGCCCCGCGGTGCGTGGCCCGCGTGCGCAGGCGGATCGTTCGCTTTACCGCCGAGCAATACGCACGTTGCTGGAGGAGACGGCGAACCTCACATTGCGGGCGGCCGCGGCAGAAGACCTTGAGACGGATCGCGATGGGTGCATAACGGCCGTCATTTGTGCCGGAGGGCAACGAATCGATTGCCGGGCGGTCGTGCTGACAACCGGCACGTTTCTTCGCGGGGTTATCCATATCGGCGACCGTCAAACGCCCGCCGGCCGTGTGGGGGAAGCGCCGTCGATCGGGTTGGCGCAAACTCTGAGCCGGCTCGGATTGCCGCTTGGCCGTCTCAAGACGGGGACTCCGCCGCGACTGGACCGAAGGACGATCGATTGGGCGGGTTTGCGCGCTGACCCTGGTGACGATCAGCCGCAACCGTTCAGTACGATGACGCCCCGCCTGCTGAATCGGCAGATCGCATGCAGGGTGACAGGGACGACTGAGGCGACGCACGCGGTTATACGGGAGAATATCCACCGGTCGGCTGTTTACTCGGGCCAGATCGCTGGACGGGGTCCGCGGTATTGTCCTTCGATCGAGGACAAGATTGTCCGCTTCTCGGACAAGGATCGCCACAATGTCTTCCTGGAGCCGGAAGGCCTGGACGATCCGACGGTGTACCCGAACGGCATCTCGACCAGCTTGCCGGAAGATGTGCAGCAGGCGATCTTGAAGACGATTCCGGGTCTGGAACATGCTCGCATGATCCGTCCGGGCTATGCCGTCGAATATGATTACGTTGATCCTCGCGCATTGACGCGAGGGCTTGAACTTCGGGCAATGCCGGGGCTGTTCCTGGCCGGCCAGGTCAACGGCACGACCGGATACGAGGAAGCTGCCGCACAAGGTCTACTCGCTGGGATCAATGCCGCCCGCACGGCCGGTGGGCAGAACTCGGTATGGCTTGATCGGACGGAATCCTACCTGGGCGTCATGGTTGACGACCTGACGGCCCAAGGGGTCGCGGAACCGTATCGGATGTTCACGTCGCGCGCCGAATTCCGGCTCAGTCTGAGGGCGGATAACGCCGACCTGCGGTTGACCGGCAAGGGAATCGCGTGGGGCTGCGTCAGCCGGGCGCGGGAAGTTGCGTTCAACGCGCATCAGTCGGCCTTGCGGACCGCGATGGAACGGGCGCGCCAGGAAGGTTTGCCGGCGGTTGCGATGGACCGGGTGGG
>NZ_LMUJ01000024.1:21534-56327 GCF_009765975.1 Acidisphaera sp. S103
CACTGTCGGAACGCACGGCGGAGCAACTTCGTACCGATGCGCGCTATGCTGGCTACCTGCATCGGCAGCAGGCCGAGGTTCGGCTGAGCCGGCGGGAGGATAGTGTGGACCTGGAGGGCATTACGTTCGAAGACATCGGTGGCCTGTCCACGGAAATCCGCGAGAAGCTGAACCACGCCCGTCCGGAATCTCTTGGTGTAGCCGCCCGCATCCAAGGCATGACACCAGCGGCACTTGCGTCTATCGCCGCCTTTGTCCGTAAACGCACGGCGGCATAGCGAGACAGTGGACAGCGTCAGCAACAGCCTGGCCCCTACGCCGTCGGCCGCAGGGGCGACGCCAGCGATGGCACAATGGTTCGCGTGCAAGGCCGAACAGCCCGACGCACTGCTTTTCTTCCGGATGGGCGACTTCTATGAACTGTTTTTTGCTGACGCCGAAGCCGCGGCATCGGCGCTCGATATCGCACTGTCCCATCGTGGGGAGCACGCCGGCACGCCCATTCCGATGTGCGGCGTCCCGCATCATGCGTCGGAAATCTATCTTGCCCGCCTGATCCGGCGCGGCTTTCGCGTGGCCATCGTCGAGCAGATGGAGGATCCGAAGGCTCGAACAGGGAAGCTGCCGATCAAACGCGAGGTCGTCCGGGTCATTACGCCCGGCACGATCACGGAAGAATCTCTGCTGGAGGCCGGTCGGCCTAACCTGCTGATGAGCCTGACCTGGGACCGGGACGGACTTGGTGCCGCCTGGGTCGATGTCTCCACCGGACTTTTCGAAACCACGGCACTGGGAACATCGGAGCTTCCGGCACTGCTCGGGCGCTTGGAACCGGTGGAGGTTTTGGCGCCCCAGTCACTCGATCTTGGTGATTGGGCGGCCAATCGGTCCCCCGAGGTGGTGCCGTCGACACCGCTTATCGCACGCCGCCGATTGGCTGAAACGTTTGGCACTGCCAGCCTGGATGCGTTCGGCACTTTCACCGATGGCGAGGCGGTCGCCGCGGCCATGGCGGTGGACTACATCCGAAGCACCCAGTCAGGCGCCCTGCCCCGCCTTGGCCGCCCGGAACCACGGGGGCAGTCCGGCGCGCTTTTGATGGATGCGGCGACGCGGGCGAGCCTGGAGATACAGAAAACACGGGACGGCGGCAGCCAGCACACGCTTTTCGCAGCGGTGCAGCGTACTTTGACCGCGGCGGGCGCGCGACTGCTGGCGACGTGGCTCTCGGCACCGCTGACAGATCGGACCGCCATCACCGGGCGCCAGGACGCATGGTCGTGGTGCGTCGCGAGTCCCGAAGCGACCGATCGGCTGCGTGCGATCCTGCGAACTGTGCCGGATATGGCGAGGTCGCTGAGCCGCTTGTCGCTGAACCGGGGGACGCCGCGCGACCTCGTCGCCATTCGGGATGGACTGAACGCGGCGTTTGGCGGGGCAGAGATTCTGGAAGGGCCTCTTCCCGCTGCTCTTGCTGACGCGAGGTCCGCGATCCCCTCCGATTCCGCCCTGGCAGACGAATTGGCCCGAGCATTAGCTGATCCGGTGCCGGCTCGTCTCGAAGATGGTGGCGCGATCCGAACTGGTTTCGATGGGGAACTCGACGCGCATCGGACCCTGCGTGACGAAAGCCGCCAGGTCATTGCCAAACTGCAACTCGATTTCGCTCAGCGCTTCGGTGTCGCCAGCCTCAAGATCAAACATCACGCACAGCTTGGCTACATCATAGAGGCACCGTCCGTGGCGGTGGAGAAACTGCGGGGCTTTCCAGAACTGACGCTGCGGCAGGGAATGGCGAACGGCGCACGGTTTACCACGCCCGAATTGTCCGAACTGGATCAACGGATTCGAGAGGCAGCGGAGAAAGCGACTGCGCGAGAGCGCCTGGTGTTCGCCCATCTGGTTCGAGGCGTCCTGGCACAGGCGGACGAACTGGCGGCCTGTGCGGAAGCGATGGCCTATCTGGACGCAACACAATCCGCGGCAAGGCTGGCGCAAAGCGGCACCTGGGTAAGGCCCACTCTGACCGACACGAATGAGTTCCGTATCGAATCCGGGCGGCATCCGGTGGTGGAAAGCGCACTCGCCAGCCACGCGGCATTCGTGCCAAACCGCTGCGATCTTTCCCCCGATCAGCGGGTCATGTTGCTGACCGGCCCGAACATGGCTGGAAAATCTACCTTTCTACGCCAAAATGCGCTGTTCGTCGTGCTGGCCCAGGCCGGATTGCCACTGCCAGCCGAGACGGCGGTGTTGGGCATCGTGGACCGGTTGTTCAGCCGGGTTGGGGCCTCTGACGATCTGGCGCGCGGCCGTTCGACCTTCATGGTTGAGATGACGGAGACCGCGGCGATCCTGCATCAGGCGGGACCAAAATCGCTTGTTGTTGTCGATGAAATCGGACGCGGTACCTCAACCCTGGATGGACTGGCCATCGCCTGGGCGGTTTTGGAGGCTTTGCACTCCGCCATACGGTGCCGCACTATTTTCGCCACACATTTCCATGAACTTGCGGAACTGGCGGATCGCCTGCCACGGCTGAAGCCGCATACGATGCGGGTCAAGGAATGGAAGGGTACTGTGGTGTTTCTGCATGAAGTCGCCGAGGGTGCCGCCGGACGTTCCTGGGGCGTACATGTCGCGGAACTTGCCGGCGTCCCAGCGCAAGTGGTCCGCAGGGCCGCATCGCTGATGGCGGCCATGGAAAAGCATGGCGGACCACTCGGCAAGTCGGCATCACTGCAGGCGTTACCGTTATTCGCCGTGACGACGGAGCAAGAGGAACCACCGCCGCCCCCTGATGAATTCGCCCCGGTGCGTGACGCTTTGAATGAGATAAATCCCGACAACATGTCGCCTAAACAGGCGCTCGACGCCTTATATCGTCTTAAGACGCTTGTGGCGGGTTGCGCGGACGGGGCCACATAGTACCATCTATACGATGTTAACTCCCATTCCCTTGCCGCGTGCCCCCGAAGCTGCGGCCTCATTGCTCTCGGACGCCCTTGCTGGCATCGCCGAGGAGAGCGGCACGATTTCCCGAGAAGCCGCCGTCGGCGCTTTCCGGCGGCATTTGGCTCGTATCCAGTCTTATGTGCAGCACGCTTTTGAACACGAGCAGATCACCGGTCTCCAGGCCGCCCGACTTCTCGGTGCGTTGATCGACGGTGTGGTCGCGGCGCTATTCGAGCATAGTACAACCCAGACCGACCTGGGGTTTGTCGAGAATCTGAGCGTCGCCGCGACCGGCGGTTACGGTCGTGGTGTGCTGGCACCATTCAGCGATATCGACCTGCTGTTCCTGACCGCCGAGGATCCGACGCCGGAGACGCTGCGCGTCGTGGAATACATGTTGTATTTCCTGTGGGATCTGGGGCTGAAAGTCGGACACGCGACACGTTCGATCGGCGACTGTCTGATCGAGGGTGGCAAGGACACGACGATCCGGACGGCACTGCTCGATGCGAGATTTCTCACTGGTAACAAAACGCTGTTTGGCGACTTTCATCGCCGTTTCCGGGCCGCCTGCAAGGAAGCAGGAGCGGCCGAATACATCGCGGCAAAACAGGCCGAACGCGCGCTGCGTCATCGGCGCTATGGCGAAAGTCCGTTCGTTGTCGAGCCGAATGTAAAGGAAGGCCGGGGCGGCCTACGCGATCTGCAAACCTTGTACTGGATCGCACGCTACGTCTTCGACACCCAGACAATGGGCGAATTGGCTGATCTCGGCGGCATCCTGACGCAGCAGGAAGCCCGGCATGGACGACGGGCGTGGGAGTTTCTTTGGACCGTCCGATTCCACCTTCATTACGTGGCGGGCCGAGCCGAGGAACGGCTGACGTTTGATTTGCAGCCGGTTGTCGGGGCGCGGATGGGCTACACGCGCCATGGCCGCCAGGATGGCGTGGAGCGCTTCATGCGCCACTACTTCCTGACCGCGCGGGAAATCGCCCGTCTGACGCGAATCCTGGAGCCGGCGATCTTGCGATCGGCGCTCGGCCCTCCCGCTCTCGAGGCTGAGACTGACAACGCGCTGCTGTCTGCCGGTTTTGTGCTGGCGGAAGGCCAGTTATTGCCGATTGCTGGACGCGATTTCGATGCTGAACCGATCCAGATGTTGCGTATCCTGCAGGTCGCACGCGATCGGGGGCTGGAACTTCACCCTCTCGCCATACGTTCTTTTATCCAAAACGAGCGCCGGGCGGTTTCGCTTCGCGGGGACTTGAAGGCGGCCGCGATCTTCATGGATTTGCTGTGCGGCAAGGAGCCGGATCGTCATCGGCCCGGCGGACCGCATCCCGACGGCGCTCGATGGCTTGGTATTCTCAACGAGACAGGTTTTTTCGGCCGCTATTTGCCCGATTGGGCTCGCATCGTCGGCCAGATGCAGTTCGATACCTATCATATATTCACCGTGGATGAGCACACCATCGAGGCGGTGCGCGTACTCAATAAACTGGAACGAGGAGAGCTCGCCGAGGTCGCTCCGATCGCTTCGGAGCTGGTGGACAACGTCCAATCGCGGCGTTCGCTGTATCTCGCGATGTTGCTGCACGATATCGCTAAAGGTCGTGGAGGCGATCACTCCGCACTTGGCGCTGAAGTCGCTCTGGAAGTTGGACCGGCCCTGGGTATGACCGACGAAGAAACCGAGACCGTCTCCTGGCTGGTTCTTCACCACCTGTTGATGAGTGCTACGGCCTTCAAGCGCGACATCGACGATCCAAAAACGATCCTGGACCTGGCCGACACGATCCAGTCACCTGAACGTTTGCGATTGCTGTTGATCCTGACGGTCGCTGATATGCGCGCGGTCTCCAGCAAAGTTTGGAACGGTTGGAAGGCGACTCTGCTGCGGGAACTTTATTCGCGTGTCGCGGAGGTGTTGGCGGGGGGCCTGGCCACCACCGAACGAGATGTGCGCGTCGCGCGGGCGAAGCAGGCCGTGGAGGCGCTGTTAATTGACTGGGCTCCGGAGGAGATCGAACACTTTGCCGGACTTGGGTACGCTGGGTATTGGCTGTCATTCGACCCGGAAACGCATGCACGCCACGCAAGGCTGATTCGTGACGCCGAGCACCGAAAATCACCGCTGACCGTCGATACACAACCACTGCCGGCGCGAGCCGTTACGGAAGTAACAGTCTATTGTGCTGACTACGCCGGATTGTTCAGCAAGATTTCCGGAGCGCTGGCAGTCGCCGGTGCCTCTATCGTAGATGCACGCATCCATACGATGACGAATGGCATGGCGTTGGATACGTTTTGGATTCAGGACACGGCTGGCGGGACTTTCGATGCACCGCACAGATTGGCCCGCCTGTCGGTCTTGATCGAGCAAGCTCTGTCGGGCCGGTTGAGACTGTCGACGGAAATTCGCCGTGTTTCAAAGGTTCTGCTTGGCCGACGGATGCAGGCGATACATGTTCCCCCGCGCGTGGTTATCGACAACCGTGCCTCCAATACCCACACAGTGCTTGAGGTCAACGGTCGGGATCGCCCCGGCTTGCTACACGATGTCACCGCCGCGATCAGCGATCAGGGACTGCAAATCGCATCGGCTCATGTGACGACCTACGGGGTCCGGGCCGTGGATGTGTTCTACGTTAAGGACGTGTTCGGCCTGAAGATCGAGAACGAACGGAAACTGCAACCACTCCGGAAGGCGCTGCTTCTGGCGTTGAACAATCCCGACGATGTGACGCCGCCCGTCACCGTGCCGCCGGTCAGGAAGCTTAAGCGAGCCGCATCAGCATAAAGGCGCTGGCCATGTCGAACGCGGTCCTCATTGGACAACCAAGACGTGTTCCGCCTGGCGTGGTCGAAGGATTGATCCGACTGAGGACGCCTGGGGATTGATGAGGTCGGCAGTTTATCACCCGTGGATGCGATGTGGTGCCGTGATGCTCGCCCTTATGGCGATGCCCGATTTATCACAGGCGGTGGCATCTCATGTGCCAACCAATGCGGTTTTACTGCCGCCGGTCACACCGGCTTGCGTTTCGTCACCATTTGGACCTCGTATTATGCCGGGCAGGCCGTTAGCCGGCACGTTCCATGGTGGCATCGACATACCCGTACCAATCGGCAGCCCGGTGAGAACTGTCGCCCCGGGAACTATCATCCGGATTCACCGAAGGGGAGTCGGAGGCCTTGAGATGCTGATCCAGCACGACGGGTTCATCGGCGTTTACAGCCATCTGGGATTAATCGCGCCTGCGCTGGCAGAGGGTCGGAGAGCAGTCCACGGCGGTGAGAGGATCGCTACGGTTGGCCGCTCCGGCCTCACTTATGGTGCGCATTTATATTTTGGAATGATCGTCAACGGCCGTCCGGTCGATCCCGCAAGCTATCTCAATGTTGTCCCTTGTGGTGCGGATACGCAAACCGGCCAGAACGCTCGTGTTCGCTCCACGCGGGTGTTGTCTGGACACTGATCCAATAAGTCAGACGGTGACGACGGACAGGCCAGATGTTCGCACGGCACTCGACCATTGGATTGTTCCGATGCCGCCGCAGACATCGCATTTGGGATGCCACATCGCATGATCTGTGCGGCAGGTCGTGCATTGCCAGTGTGGGTCGGGTTCGGCGGTCGCTGCTCGGCGAAGCGCGTCGCGCTGGGCAAGCCGGCCGGCTTCGGTATCGCCATACTCCTGTTCCTCGATTTCAGCGAGGAGCAGGCACAGGCGCTGCTGTTTCAACCCTTCCTTCTCCGCGGTTTCGAGCTGATGACGGGCTTCACCTGTCAATCCGGCATCTAGGGCGACCCGCGCCAGAAGCAGCCGGCTCTCGGGGTGGGTGGGATTTCCCGCGACCAAGCGCTTGCCGGCCCTGGCGCGCGCCAGTTTATCTGGCTCCAGGGCCAAGGCGAACGCAGCAAGGTCGGGATGTGGCACGCGTTTCCAGGCATCCGCGATACACGACTGAGCACGTTTTTCATGGCCAGCCGCCCGGAGCCGACTTGCATAGGCCAGCACGGCCGGTGCGAAAGCAGGGTCCTGCCTCCATGCCTGTTTCGCAAAGGCAAGTGCTCGAGATGGATCGGCCTCAACGGCAGCCGCCGCGATATAATAGGTAGACCGACGCGAGTCGGGTCCGATCAATTCGAGCGCTTCGGCCCAATTTTCCGTCTGCAATGCCAGTTCGGCTCGCTGCTGCCGGAGCCACGCGGTGCCGGGATGGGCCGCCTCGGCTTGCTTCGCAATAATCAACGCTTCCGGCCAATCGCGGCGATCGACGGCTTGACGCAATAGGCCACGGAGTCCCAGAAAACTGGCATCCTTCTGTTTTGTAAGGGCGCGAAAGGCTTCCTCCGCCTCATCCTCTCGCCCGGACAATCGGGCTGCCTCAGCGACCAGCAGCAATGTCTGGGGCGAATCGCCCAGAAGATGACGGCCTCGCCTGGCTTCTTTGCGGGCGATCGCCGGCTCACCCGCCGCCAGAGCGATGAGGACTCGGGTTACCGTTCTTTCGCCCAAGGCAAGGCGATGCCGACGGCGCCAACCAGCACCTGCACGGGGAACCGCCAGTATGCCGCGCACGATACGCAGCAGAATGAGAACCACGACCAACAGAGCGACCAGCATCAGGATCGCGATCGGGGTCGAGGTTTCGACCGTGTAGGCTCCGATCGAAGCGACGACGTGCCCCGGAATCCCAGCCAACAGCCACGCCGCTGCCATGGTGACGCAGCCGACCAGAACGAAAAGAATAACCTTAAGCATCACGCCTGATCAGCCATGCCGGCCAGCGCAGACCGTGCGCTCAGCAGAGCCTTGGCGTCTGCTAGCCACTTTGCCATTGCTTGACCGGGCGCTCCTTTCATTGTTTCGATCGCGGTCACCGCGCCTGTGAGGTCACCAGCGTCAAGTGCAGCGCGGGCGTCGCTCAATGCGACGGCGGATGGATCACCCACCACGACATCGTCGCCGCGACGGATGGTTATCAGATCTTGCGCCCGTTGCCAGGCGCGGCTGATGAAGGGTGCATCGCTATTATCCGCCGGCTTCGCGGCCAGGGAGATTTGTTCATCGTGTGAGAAGCGAAGGCGAAGCTGTGCCTCGGTGGGTGGCGCGGCATGGGCATAGCGCGCGAGCGCTTCCGGCGCATTCGGCAGATCGCCGATAGGCCGGCCGGACGCGAGCGCGAAGGAAGCTTCTTGCAGCTTTGCAATGCGGTTGAGCCGTTTGGTAACGGCGTCAAGACTGACAGCGTTCGACTCGACAGCCGAGACCCGGCGGGTCAGCGCATCGAGCTGCTGTTTGGTTGCATCGAGGCCCGTCTGGTCTCGGCCCGACAGAGATTCGATCCGGCCTGACAATGTATCCAATCGGCTGGCAAGCTGTGTCTGATCTGCGATTCGTCCGTCGAGAGCGTCAACCCGAGCCGTGATTTTCCCTAGATCTGTGACGGGCCGATGCTCCAACCGCGTTAGACGTTCATCAATGTCCGCGAGGTGCTGTTCGATCGCGTGGGTTGCCGAGGCATCCCCGACCGATTGAGTCGGCATACCGGGGTATTGCCAAAGATAGAAGATAGCGGCGGCGAGTATGAGGAAACCAAGGCCATAGAGCCACGGGACGAGGTCGTATTTTGGCGAATTCGGCGTCGCCGCGACGGGCTCGGACGGTTCGTCGGGGGGTAACAGAAGCGGTTGGTCAGTCATTTTAGCAGCACCAGCATCGCATCCTGGTTTGGCTTCGCGGCGACGCAGATGCGTCGCCAAGGGAGAGACCTTAATGCCATGGCGGCCCGCTCGCTGATAGACACCGCTTCGACATCGCGAACAGCATCGGACAATTCGGCTGTTCGGAGAAGATGCGCGAAATGGCGGGCAGTCTCGCCGGAAAAAAACATCGCGGCCGCCAATTGGTGCCGGCGCAGGCAGATCGCTGCGGTCTCGGGCAAGGCGGGAACGCCCATAGCCTGATAAGCGACGCGTCGGATGACGTGAAAGCCACGTCGTCGGAGCAAGGTGGCCAGATCGGTCCCCTGCCCTTGCCCCGTCGGCAGATACAGGCTGCCATCCGCCGGTGACAGCATGTTCGCGACCAGATTGGCGAGGGCCCCGGCGTCTCCATCCGCGTTGAATACGCGATTGAAACCGGCCTCATTGGCCCGCTTGGCAGTCGCGGTGCCGACAGCGAAAACGGGGTGGTCATGCAAGGCGGGGGAACACGCCGCGACAGCGTTTTGGCTGGTCAAAAGAGTCGCGACGACACGATTGGGAGCACGAACGTCTCTGGCGACGATGGAAAGGACGGGCGCGATGATGGGCGAAAGACCGAGCGCGACCAGACGAGCGGCGGTTTCGGTGGCACCGGGCTCTGGTCTGGTGATCAAAACGCGCTTCAAAAGGCTGCTCTTGTCAAAGAGCCTCCGGTCGATGATGTGTGGCGTGGGGTGAATACGTCGTATCCTACTTCTGGACCTGCCGCCAGCAAGACCGATGACGGCATGCCTTGCGCCTGGGCAGGACATGGAAAGGTATGATGAAACCGGTTTTGGGGATCGAGACTTCTTGCGACGAGACAGCCGCGGCGGTGGTCGACGGCGACGGCCGTATCCTGGCCGAAGCCGTATTGAGTCAGCTCGGCGAACATGCGCCATTTGGCGGCGTTGTGCCGGAGATCGCTGCCCGGACGCATTTGCGACACCTCTCAGAACAGGTTCGCCACACGATGGCCGCGGCCGGGATTGGGTTTACTGATCTGGGCGGCGTCGCGGCAACGTCGGGGCCCGGGTTAATTGGCGGATTGATCGTCGGGTGTCAGTTCGGCAAAGGTGTGGCAATCGCCAGTCATATCCCATTCGTGGCCGTGAACCACTTGGAGGCGCATGCACTGACAGCTCGTTTGCCCGGGTTGGTGAAAGGGGGCGCCCCGTTCCCGTACCTGTTGTTTCTACTTTCCGGAGGGCATTCGCAGTGTATCGCGGTAACCGGCATTGGGCAGCATGTGCGGCTGGGTGGAACTGTCGATGACGCGGCTGGGGAGGCGTTCGACAAAGTCGCGAAGCTGCTGGGGTTGGATTGGCCGGGTGGGCCGGCCTTGGAGAAGATTGCCTCGGAAGGTGACCCAACAAGCCACCCATTTCCCCGGCCAATGGCACGGCGGCCAGGGTGCGATTTGAGTTTCTCGGGTCTGAAGACCGCAGTCGCGCAGACTGTGCTTCGAATAGGCCCGGAGCTGACGCGGGAACAGCGCGCCGACGTCGCCGCCAGTTTCCAACAAGCTGTCGTCGAGGTCCTCGCCGACCGGGCCAGACATGCGATGGATATGATGCAAGGGCGATTTCCACGGGCGAACCTGCTGGTGGTCGCCGGCGGAGTGGCGTCGAACGCCGCGGTACGGGCCGGCTTGGCGGACGCGGCCATGTCACGGGGGTTTCGCCTGGTCGCGCCGCCGGTCAGGCTATGTTCGGACAATGCGGTCATGGTTGCCTGGACCGGTGTCGAGCGGCTGCGACGTGGATGGAGCGACAGTCTTGATGTGAACGCTCGTCCACGCTGGCCGCTTGATATTCTGGAAGCGGTTGCAGGATGAATTACCGCCACGCCTATCACGCCGGCAATTTCGCCGATTGCTTCAAGCATGCGCTGCTGGTCGCGCTGCTCGATTCCCTGAGTCGCAAGCTGGCGCCGTATTTCGTGTTGGATACGCATGCGGGCGCAGGTGGGTACGACCTGGAAGCCGAAGAGGCCCGGCGCACCGACGAGGCCACACCGGGAATACGGCGTTTGCTGCAGCGACCATCACCGATTCTGGGGCGCTATCTCGGGCTGGTGGAACAGCTTGGTCTCTATCCGGGTTCTCCTGCACTGATCCGGGCGGTATTGCGCGGGAACGACCACTTGACCTGCTGCGAACTTCATCCCGAGGATGCGGCGAACCTGCGTCGACGATTCCATCGGGATGCGCATGTAGAAGTTCACGAACGATCCGGGTGGGAAGCCTTGGGCGCACTGTTGCCACCCCGGGAAAGGCGTGGGTTGGTCTTTATCGACCCGCCGTTCGAGGAGCGGGACGAATTCAGCATGCTGACGGATGGGCTTCGCCGCGGTCATGCCCGATTTAGCCACGGGATATTCGCCGGCTGGTACCCGGTCAAGAAAATGGCCGCGGTGCGAGAATTTCACGGGGGTCTGGTGTCATCCGGAATCCCGGACATCGTGTCGATTGAACTTCATCTGCGAGAGACAACAAATCCCGAGCGGCTTAATGGATGTGGCCTGATCGTGATTAATCCACCATACCAATTTGAGAGTCAGGCGCAGTCTATCGCCAACGCCGTCCTGGACGGGCTTGGGGACAACGAAATTGGAGCGGGAGCAACCGTGATCAGGTTGGCGGATGAGTAAGGTTGCCATCATTGGTGCCGGAGCATGGGGGACCGCATTGTCGCTTCAGGCGATAAGAGCAGGGCATCACGTCGCGCTGATCGCGCGGGATGAAGCGACAGCTTCCGCCGTCAAGGCGAGCAGAGAAAACCGACGGCTGCCGGGATATCGCCTGCCGGACTCGCTTGAGGTGCGTCACAATCTGCCGAGCGACGCCGATTTGTTACTGTGGGCTATTCCGACACAGCATCTTCGTTCGTCACTTTTACGCCTGCAGCCCGCGGATGGCGCAATCGTCGTTTGCGCGAAGGGTGTGGAAGCGAAGACGGGCTTGTTGCCGTTGGAAGTGGCGAGTGAGGTGTCTCCATCTCGTCCACTTGCTATTTTGACGGGTCCGAACTTCGCGCATGAGGTGGCGAGGGGTCTGCCGGCCGCGGCGGTCGTGGCAAGTGTGAATGCCGGCCTTCGGGAACAGGTGCGTGCGATGCTAGGGACCAGCACCTTCCGTTTGTATGGCAATGATGACCCGATTGGCGCACAGCTCGGTGGGGCCGCGAAGAACGTCATCGCGATCGCCGCGGGTGCCGTCATAGGCGCGGGACTGGGTGAAAATGCTCGCGCGGCACTGGTGACGCGTGGATTGAGCGAACTGCGCCGCCTGGGCGTCGCACTTGGCGGGCGGGCGGAAACGGTGATGGGTCTATCGGGTTTGGGAGATCTGTTGCTGACCTGTACCGGACCTTCCAGCCGGAATTTCAGCCTGGGTTATGCGCTGGGACGTGGTGCAATCCTGTCGAACATACTTGCCAGCCGATCGGAAGTGACAGAGGGGGTTCTTACGGCCGCCGCGCTTGTCGCCCGAGCGGGGGAAATCGAACTGCCAATCTGCCGCGCGGTGGCGGAGTTGCTGGCTGGGGTGAAAACGTTGGATCAGGCGATCACGCAACTTTTGTCGCGCCCGCAGCGGGATGAATAAGAACCGCATGGCACGACAAGGCGCGACATGCTGAGGGGAATTCTGACTGTTGGCGGTTGGACGCTGATTAGCCGGCTTCTCGGCTTCGCGCGCGATATGCTGATCGCGGCATTGATTGGAACGGGCCCGATCGCAGATGCATTTTTCGTCGCTTTGAAGCTGCCCAACCTGTTCCGCCGCCTGTTTGGCGAGGGCGCCTTCAACGCCGCTTTTATCCCCGCCTTCTCTGGGCTGCTGCATACGGAAGGAAGCGGCGCGGCCAGACAGTTTGCGGAGGAAGCTTTCGCATTGATGGCCTTCTGGCTTGGGATCATGACGATCCTGGGCGAGATATTCATGCCGGAATTCATGGTCGTGCTGGCGCCCGGATTCGCTGAGGATCCCAACAAATTCGCCCTCGCCGTCAGCCTTTCGAGGATCACATTTCCCTATCTCGTTCTAATCTGTCTGGCTGCTTTGGTCTCGGGCATCCTGAATGGGCTGGAGAAATTTACTGCAGCGTCGGCGTCCTATGTGCTGTTCAACATCATTTCGATCGCGTGCATGATCTGGATGACGCCGTATGTCCCGACCGTTGGTCATGCGCTGTCTTGGGGCGTCACGATTTCCGGGGTCGCGCAACTTGGCCTGCTGATGATAGCGGTTCGGCGGGGAGGTATGAGACTCACGATTCCGCGGCCTCGAATGACGCCGCAGATGCGTATACTGATGCGCCGAATGGCACCGGGCCTTGTGGGTGCTGGAGTGACCCAGCTCAATCTGACAGTCGATGTGATCATCGCCAGTTTGCTGCCGCCGGGCACGGTGTCGGTGCTATATTTTGCGGATCGCGTGCAGCAGTTGCCGTTGGGTGTGATCGGCACTGCCGTTGGAACCGCGCTTTTGCCGCTGCTGTCCCGGCAGGTTCGCGCTGGCGAGGCCACCTCGGCTATCGGAACGCTGAATCGGGCGATCGAATACGGGTTATTTCTGACACTGCCGGCGGCGCTGGCGCTGATGGTCTGTGCGTATCCGATCATGCTTGTCTTGTTCGGTCGTGGTGCGTTTGGTCTGCAAAGTGTGCTGTTCTCCTCACAGTCCTTGGCCGCCTATGCACTTGGGCTGCCCGCTTTCGTGCTGGTGAAAGTTCTTGCGCCGGCGTTCTTCGCACGCGGCGACACCAGTATGCCGGTCAAGATCGGGGTCGGTTGCGTGACATTGAACCTGATCCTTAATCTCGCATTTATGGTGCCTCTGGCCCACGTCGGGCCGGCGCTGGCGACCAGTGTGGCCGCGATCTGTAATGTTGGCGGCTTGGCGTTCGTTCTGAGGCAGCGGGGACACTTCGCGCCGGATCGTCAACTGCGTCGCCGATGCACTGGCATGATCGGGGCCTCGATCGCCATGGCTTTGGTCTTGTGGGGTTTGCGGATTTTGCTGTTTCAAGCTCCTCCGCATGGATGGATGCGAATGGCGTCTCTCGGCGGATTGGTGGGTGCGGGCATGTTAACTTACGTGGTCGCAGCTTCCCTCCTAGGCGCTTATGATTTTCGGGATATCGGTCGGATGATGTCGCGTCGTCGCTTGCGTGGCGGTGGCGGATCAGCCATCAGTTCGCCCCCAACGACAGAGACTTGAACGGTATGCAGCGCGTTTTCTCCGGCATTCAGCCGTCCGGCATTCCCACATTGGGAAACTATCTGGGTGCGATTCGCAATTGGGTTAAGATTCAGGACAACCACGACTGCCTCTGGTGCGTGGTGGACCTGCATGCCATCACGGTTTGGCAGGATCCGGCGGTGCTCCGCCAACAGTCATTGGAGATGGCAGCCGTTCTTTTGGCCTGCGGTGTCGATCCGGCGAAGCATATACTGTTCCTGCAATCAGCCGTTCGCGCCCATGCGCAGCTTGCCTGGATCTTCAACTGTGTCGCGCGGCTTGGCTGGCTCAACCGCATGACGCAGTTCAAGGACAAGGCGGGAAAGGACAGGGAAAATGTTTCGTCCGGCCTTTATGTCTATCCAAACCTGATGGCCGCGGACATTCACGCCTATCATGCGACCCGCGTGCCGGTGGGCGATGACCAGCGGCAGCATCTGGAACTTGCCAACGACATTGCGCAAAAGTTCAACCACGATTACGGCGTTGATTTTTTCCCAAACATTGAGCCAGTGATCCTCGGCGCGGGCGCCCGCGTCATGAGTTTGCGCGATGGCACGAAGAAGATGTCGAAGTCGGATCCATCGGATCAGAGCCGAATCAATCTGAACGACAACGCCGATACAATCGCCCTCAAAATTCGGCGTGCCAAGACAGATCCGTTGCCACTACCGTTTGATGTCCAGGAGTTGGCCGAGCGGCCAGAGGCACGGAACCTTGTCGGGATCTATGCCGCTCTGACTGATAGTGACCACGCCTCGGTACTGAAGGAGCACGGGGGTCAAGGGTTCGGACCATTCAAGAATGCGCTTACGATGTTGCTGATCGAAAAATTGGCGCCGATTGCTTCAGAAACCCAGCGGCTGCTCAGCGATCAGGAAGCACTTATCAATCTTCTTCGAGTCGGAGCAGAACGGGCGGCCGTGATCGCAGACCCAATTGTGAAGGAGGCCGAACGACTGGTTGGCTTCGTCGGCCTTCGCGGAGATTGACGGCCCCTTCCTTCGATCACACCCCTGGCGCCGCAGCAGATTGGGGCGCGGGATCAATCAGTTCCGGGCCGCCGGGTTCAACCTTAAAAACCGCCAGTCCGCGCTTTACCTGGCCGTCCGGCTGCAACATGAACCAGCCATCGGTTCCAATAAAGCCGCCCGGCTGCGTCAAGATCGCGATGTCACTGCCTCGCGAACCAACGGCTACCTTCGCAACAGAAGCCGCGTCGTAGGCCAAGTCCGCCAGAGTTGGGGGCGGAGCGTTATATTTGGCTGCGTAATCACGTTCGAGATTGGTACGCATACTGCTGTCGGGTGCGGCATACCACGCGCCCGAAAAGGCTCCCGAGCCACTCGACGGGCCAGCCCAAAGAGATGGGCCGATGATCTGAACAGCCGAACGATTGATATCATAGTAGGGCAGAACGGCGGCAATCTCCTGCAACGCCTCCCCAGTATCGGCAAGAAGCAGGACATTGAACGGTGCCGGGGGGATAGAGGTCTTCGCCAACTCCTGCGCTTCGCGACGACCTTCCGGGGTCCCCAGCGCCCGAGCTGCCTTGATCTTCGCTTCGATCGGTCCTCGCCGGTCGGCATAATCGGACAAGGCGCGCGCCGCCGTGTTTATGGAAGCCATGCCTGGTGGATGCATTTTCACGTTCGCCGGCTGTAGACCGCCGGTTTCGGTCGCCTTCGTGAGTGCAGTCGCCATCGCCTGACCAAACTCCGAATCGGGCAACAACGCTGCGAACTGTGATTTCCCCTGGGCCTGGGCTGCGGCGACAAGCCGCCGGATTTGCTGATTCGGCGAGATACCGAGGGGCCAGACCCCTGGTTGAGATTGGGAGGTGTCGTTGGTGAACGCCAAGACCGGGATGCCTGCCCGGCGGGCGATCGGCGCGACAGACGCGGTTTCCGGCGAGGTCAGCGGTCCCAGGATCAAACTGTCGCCCTTGGCGATGGCAGCTTGGGCCGCCGCGGCCGCTCCTGTGGCGGTTCCGCCGGTGTCCAGAACATCCAGCGAAGGGCCACTGTTATCCTGCAATGCAAGTTGAGCCGCCTGTTGCAGAACCTGACCAAGGTCCGCTCGTGGGCCCGTCAATGGGAGTAGTATGGCTACCGCGTGCCTTGTCTGACCCGGTCCGGGTGAATTTGGACCTAGCGAGGTTGGAGCATTCGATCCAGGTTGGTATCCCGCTCCGTACCGTCCGGAGTACTGCTCACCGCAGCCCGATAGTGTCAGGGCGAAAATAAGGAGAAGGAATGCCCGTTGCCGCATCGGCCGCGTCTCCCGATGATCCGCGAGACGGCCAGCCCGCCTCGTTCCACGGACTTGTGCTAGTTTCCACGCCGATCGGCAACCTGGGGGACATTTCGGCGCGTGCCCGGGCTGCCCTAGAGGCCTGCGACCTGATTTTGTGCGAAGACACCCGTCACACTGGACGTCTGCTCGCGGCCCTGGACATCCACAGCCGAACCGAAGCCCTGCATGAGCATAACGAGGACGCCAAGATCCAATCGGTTCTCGCTAGGCTGCGGGCGAACCAGACGATTTGTCTGGTTTCCGATGCCGGGACTCCGCTTGTGTCCGATCCGGGATACCGGCTTGTCCGGGCGGCAATAGAAGCCGATCTACGAGTGACGGCGATGCCGGGGCCAAACGCGGCCATAACCGGGTTGATACTCTCTGGGTTACCCCCATTGCCATTCCTGTTTCTTGGATTCCCGCCCCCAAGGCAGGCGGCTCGACGGGCGGCATTTGGTGGATTGCGGGCTGCCGAACGGTCGGGCTTGTCCGCGACGCTGGTTTGGCATGAAGCGCCCCATCGATTGCTTGAGACTTTGGCCGATCTGCTTGAGGTGTTTGGAGATCGGCACGCCGCGGTAGCGCGAGAGCTGACGAAGCGCTTCGAAACGGTTGAACGCGGGAAAGTGAGTTACCTCACGGATTTGTTTACACGGGAACCGCCGCGCGGTGAGATCACGCTGCTGATTGGGCCGCCTGAAACAGATGATCCCGAGGACCTCGATGGGCGGCTACGGGCCGCGCTGGCCACACAAACGGTCAAGGATGCAGCGGCCCTGGTGAGCACGGCAACGGGGTTGCCGCGGAAGCTGGTTTATGCGCGTGCGCTGCAGATTCATGGGGAGAGTTGATCCAGCTGTTCCGCGGCCCAGTCGGCCGCCTCGGCCACAACCGGGTCGGGATCAAGCCGCAATGCCTCCGCAGACGGACGCAACGCGAGATCGTTGGAATTTCCTATGGCGATCAGAACGTTCCGGACGAAACGGTTTCGTCCGATACGTTTGATCGGCGAGCCGGAAAACATAGACCGAAACCGGTGGTCATCCAATGCAACCAATTCCGCCAGGAGCGGCGCGTTTAAGGTGTCTGTGCCGATGAGTTGCTCATGGGTGGTTGGCCGAGCAAACTTGTTCCATGGACAGACAGCGAGACAATCGTCGCAGCCATAGATTCGGTTGCCTATTCCTTTGCGAAGATCGTGTGGGATCGGTCCTTTATGTTCAATCGTGAGATAGGAGATGCAGCGCGTTGCGTCGAGCCGATAGGGCGCTGGGAATGCCTTGGTTGGGCAAACATCAAGGCAACGCGAACAAGAGCCACAATGATCGCCTGTCGTTTCATCTTGTTGCAACTGCAACGTGGTATAGATTTCACCGAGTAAAAGCCAAGAGCCGTGATCGCGCGAAACGAGATTAGTATGCTTCCCTTGCCATCCCAGTCCGCTGCTCTGCGCCAATGGCTTTTCCATAACTGGGGCGGTATCGACGAAGACCTTCACCTCGCACGCAAAGCGTGATACCAGGACCTGGGCCAGATGTTTCAATTTGCCCTTGATGAGGTCGTGGTAATCGCGATTCCTGGCGTAAACTGATATCGCGCCTTTGCTTCGTTGCGCCGTGATCGCGAGGGGGTCGTCCTTGGGTGCGTAAGAAAAACCAACAACGATCACACTCCGCGCTTCGGGCCATAGTGACTGTGGATGGCTTCTTTGCTCGGCTTTGGCTGCCAGCCATCCCATGTCGCCGTGATAGCCCGCCTGAATGAAGTGAGCCAACCGCGCCCGCGCTTCCGGGCCTAGGGTAGCCGGACAGAATCCGACGGCATCGAAACCTATCCGCATTGCGTTGTCCCGGATTTGGCTTCGCGGATCAGCCCAGCGACCCTTGTCCGTTGCACCGCCGCGTGTGGGCTTGGATTCCATCGCAGTCAAACCTCTTCGCACACGACTGTATTTTAGCCACGCCCACGATAGGAAGGCACATCCTGCGCCGGTACCCAAGTGTCGGACGGCGGAACACTGGATTGCCAGAACACATCGATGGGAATGCCGCCTCTTGGATACCAATAGGCGCCTATACGCAACCATACGGGATCCAGAAGGCTAATCAATTTGCCCGCGATTTCCATAGTACAAGCCTCGTGAAAGGCACCATGATTTCGATATGAGCCCATGAGCAATTTGAACGACTTGCTTTCGACGAGCCAGTTATTAGGAATATAGTCTATCATAATGTGCGCGAAGTCCGGTTGACCCGTTAGAGGACAGAGCGATGTGAACTCCGGACAGGTCAATCGCACGATGTAATGCTTGCCGACAGCCGGATTGACGACGCGCTCCAGCACCGCAGCATGGGGATTGGTGGGTTGGGCCGAATGTTTACCCAGGAGTGTAAGGTGTTCGTAGGACGGGGTTTCGGTCATTGGGATACCTCCCGCTTTTCCAGCTTGCGCGCAACCATGCGGCATGACCCGCGAATTCGCCCGCTTGAATCGCGGAACGGATGCCCCCCATGAGATCCTGATAATAGGTGAGATTGTGCCAGGTGAGGAGCATTGGCCCCAGCATTTCGCCCGCCCGAAACAGATGGTGAAGGTAGGCCCGGCTGTGTTTCATGCAAGTGGGGCAACCACATTCGGGATCAAGCGGCGCTGGATCGCCGGCGAAGCGCGCATTCCGCAGGTTATGCACACCGGAGGCTGTGTAGGCACGTGCAGTACGACCTGCCCGGGTTGGGATCACGCAGTCAAACATGTCTATGCCGCGCGCAACCGCGCTGAGAATGTCGTCCGGCGTCCCGACACCCATCAAATATCGAGGCGCGGCTTCGGGGAGATATGGAACGGTTGCGTCGAGCGTCTCTAGCATGGCGGTCTGCCCCTCGCCGACTGCCAATCCGCCGACTGCGTATCCATCGAATCCTATATCTTTCAACGCACTGACTGACCGCAAGCGCAGGTCCTTGTAGATGCCACCTTGGACAATACCGAACAGGGCGTATCCTGGTCGTGGACGAAATGCCTGCTTCGACAGGTCTGCCCAGCGCATCGACATCTCCATCGATGATTCCGCCTCCTCATATGCCGCGGGGAATGCTGTGCATTCGTCCAAGACCATGGTGATGGTCGAATCGAATTTGTCTTGCAAGTTCATGCAAATAGCTGGCGTCAGGCGATGGCGGCTACCGTCGATATGGGATTGAAAGGTCACACCATCTCGGTCGATCTTCCGCAGAGCGGCCAGTGACATGACCTGGAAGCCCCCGGAGTCGGTCAAAATAGGGCCTGGCCAATCCATGAAGCGATGAAGACCTCCGAGATCCGCAATCCTGTCGGCGCCGGGACGCAACATCAGGTGGTAGGTGTTGCCCAGGACGCACTGGCACCCGGTTGACCGAACCGCATCGGCGGTCATGGCCTTGACGGTCCCAGCGGTGCCCACGGTCATAAACGCAGGCGTTTCGAAAGAGCCGTGGGCGGTGTGCAAGACACCGATACGAGCCCGCCCGTCAGCGGCAAAGGCTTGAAAGCCATATTGCGTGGTCGTCGTCGGCACTACGTTCATCAGGGGTGCGTAAAGCGGGTCAGCGGGGTCTGACAAGGGTATATATCGCACGGTTTGCTCGTATCCGATGCCTCAAGAACCGACAATTCCGAACACTAGGAAAAAAGGCTTGACCAAACACCCCAAAATAGAGTATGGTTCGCCCTATGATCGAGGTTTGACGGCATCGGCCGGTCCCTCGTGACTCACCATTCCAGGGAGATCAACAGATTGCCTTGGCGCGCACTTGCCTTTCAGTATCTATCCAGAATGACAGTGATCCTATCGAACAAACACTTTTTTTGAGAAGTCGAATCCGCGGCACGCTCCGGTCCTGGGCAGAAGAAGCACTTAAAGATACTGGCTACCGACCGGCTGCCCATCACCTCTATCTAGTGTCGGAATTGGAGGGTCTATCAAGCGGACAGTATGACAGATTGATGATCCTGATGCCCCCTGGATCCGCCAAATCGACCTACGCCTCCGTCAATACCAATTTATGGGGCGCTTATGTGAATACCCCCGCAACAGCCGGCACCTGGTACACCTGGGCGGAAGGTTTGGACGGCAGCGCGTTGACGGCCAGCACCAGCTCATTCCTGGTGCAATAGGACATGAGCCTCGTTTTCGTCCAGCCCGGCCATGCGATGGGGGTTGGAAACAACATGCTCGCCCTCTATGCGCCACTGCAGTCCTCTACGACATCATCCGGCTCCGGTGGTTCTTCATCGCCCCTCATCCAAGCGGTTCCGGGAGCGACCGGGTGGTGGGATGCCAGTTCTCCAGCCGGACTGCTCGGCCCCGGCAATTCGCCGGTAACTGTTTGGAACTCAGCAGGAACGGCTCTCATCGATCTTTCAGGGAATGGTCAGAATCTGGTTCCATTCTACAGTCCGACGAGTTCAACTTTGCCGGAAGGCTCGTCACACCTTTCAGGCTTGCTGGGCGGCGTGGGCTATCCCGCCACCACCGCCGGACTACTGCAACCCGCGCTCGATCCAGGCTCCGGATGGCAACTGCCTGGATCGGTCGCGAGCGCCACATCAAGTTGGACCTGGTATCTGGTATGGTCTCGGCCCAATTGGCGGCAAGGCATCAGCTTCGATGCAAATCCCATCACCCTTCTGACGATGGGTTCTCAGCCTATCTTACAGGTGGATAGCTATAGCGGGGCCAACCGGCTCGTACTGTTTCCTGGTACGGGTCAGGTCGTCATCAATTCGAATATGACCCGCCGCCACACCCATTCCATCGTTATCCGCTATTCGCCGGCATCGGGGACGGATCTGTGGCTGGACAACACCCAGGTCGCGCAATCCGTCCCCTGGTCACCGGGAACACTCTCCGGCCCAATCCTTTTGCTGCATGACGGCACGCTGTACGGCGCGGCCCAGTGCTGGCTGCACGAGGCCGCCGAATGGAACCAGGCATTATCGGACAGCGAAATCTCGGCTCTGATCACGTATGTAAACCGTTGGGTCCGCGGAGCTCGCAAGGGACTCTACCTCATAATAAACGGCCAGTCGAATGCGATCAATTATTCGATGAACGACGGTGCCGCTGCTCTGCTGGCACAAGGGATCGCCTGGTATCTGGGTGTCCTTGCCTATAACGTCTTGGCCACGACAGGCAGTCCGACGAGCTATACCATGCAGAGCGGGCACGGCATCTACGTTGTGACCAGCGCCGGATACCCTGGCAGCTTCGTGCAGGATCCGGGAGATGGTTCCAATCCATCGGGCTGGTCGTTGGGAGCGGATGGGCTGGCGGTTCAACAGGCAGTGGCTGGCCTTCCGGCTGAGGACCTGTCAGACCTCTGCGCGATAGTCTGGCCATGGAATGAAACTGACAGCCTGCGCCAGTACAGTGAATACGCGACTTTCGAGGCCGCTGCACTTCGGTTTCTCTCCTTACTCCGAGCGATGCTCGGGGATACAAGCAACCGAATCCCCCTAGTCTGGTGGAACGGTATACCGTATGGATCGGCGGATGGCATAACAATGCATCGGCAGGTTGTCCAAAGTATTGTTTCCAACGCGGCACAAAACGTTATTGTCGGCAATCCCCAGACCAGTGACAGCAATCCTCGCGGGTCGTCGTGGGATCCCACGACCGGTATCGCGACGGGGGGCGACTCATCGCACCGCGACAGCGCGGACAATTTGCGTTTCGCCATGCTGGCTGCTCCCGTTGTCGCACAAGCCCTCCTTTCCGGAGGATACACTGATTCAATAACGACACTTCCCGGTGTCCTGCCGAAAGTGGGCGGACCTTCCATCGTGCATGTGTATATGCAGTCAGCCACGACACTCATTGTTACCGTCGTTCATGATGGCGGGAATGACCTGGTCGTGCCGTTGCAGGCTGTGACGGGCATCGGTTTTGCGGTCATGGACGGGGGAACCCCCGGCAGTGATGGAACGATCATATCGGCGATTTCGTGCCAGCGTGTGGACGCAACTCATTTACAGATCGTCTTAAGTAGCCCGCTCCTCTATGCGGCCAGCACATGCCAACTGTTTTATCCATTCGGTCCCGTGCAAATTGGCCGTGGCAACGCGGTTACCGACAATTTTTCGACCATCGCAATGCCGGCCGGCTGGGACGCCGGCGCTGACCTTGGAACCGGCTGGAGCTTGAACTTCCCCTTGGGGGCGACGTTCTCGGGAATCCCGCTATCAAGCACGCCCTCGTGATCCATTCCGAATTCGGATCTAGGTTTCCGTAGTCAGCAGCCGCGCGTCTTCCCCTTCGCCACCGCACCGCCTACGCTGGCGGTCGGTAAAGAAAGGCAAGGGGACGTCCAATGCGAACCGCGGATGCCATCGTAGAAATCCTTAAACGGGAAGGTGTGTCCACACTCTTTTGCTTCCCGACGACATCCCTGATCGAGAATGCGGTCGCCGCCGGCATCCGTCCTATCATCTGCCGGCAGGAACGGGTCGGTGTTGATATGGCTGACGGATTCGCGCGGGTGACTAACGGCAAACCACCGGGCATCTTCATGATGCAATATGGCCCCGGGTCCGAGAATGCCTTTCCCGGCATCGCCACGACATTCTCCGACAGTGTCCCCGTCCTGTTCCTGCCGCTCGCGCACGCCCGCGACCAATCTCAGGTCTTTCCCACGTTCCGGTCCAGTCGAACCTATGCCTCGGTCACCAAGCAGGTGGAGGAAATCGTGGTCCCGCACGCCACGACAGACGCGATGCGGCGGGCGTTCAATGCGCTGAAAAATGGACGGCCGGGACCGGTTATGGTCGAAGTCCCCCGAGACATCGTGGATCTCGACGCCGGGAACGACGCGGAATCTTACCGGCCGATCGGTCCGACTATTTCAGCACCCAACACCCGGGACGTCGACGAGGCAGCCAAATTGCTGCTCGCAGCGTCGCATCCAATGATCCTCGCCGGACAAGGCGTCCTGTATGCGGAGGCGTCTGACGAACTCACCGAACTCGCAAATCTCCTGCAAGCGCCCGTAATGACGACCGTGGATGGGAAGAGCGCATTTCCCGAGGATCATCCCTTGGCTCTTGGTTCGGGTGGCAACACGTTCAGCGGGCCAGGCCGGTTCTTCCTCCACACGAAAACGGACCTGATCTTCGGGATCGGTTGCGGATTCACCAAACACCCCCTGACAACCCCAGCCCTGCCTCCGAACGTCCCGATCATCCATGCAACCAATGACCCGCGCGATCTGCATAAGTCATACCAGACCGAGGTTGCTCTGTTGGGGGATGCCAAACTCGTCCTGATAAGCTTGATCGCCGCGGTTAAAGACCGCCTGGGCAGCAAGCGTCTCAACCGATCCCCGGCGGCCGAACTCGCGGCGGAGCGAGAGGCATGGCTCGCCCGTTGGCATGTCAAGCTCAACAGTTCCGAAACCCCGATGACCCCCTATCGCGTCATGTCCGAGTTCATGCGCGTGGTCGATCCCGCCGAAGCGATCGTGACCCATGATTCCGGCAGTCCCCGCGATCAACTGCTTCCGTTTTACCGGGCGACGCGGCCGCGGGGCTATTTAGGTTGGGGCAAATCGCATCAGCTCGGAACCGGCTTAGGGCTGATTATCGGTGCCAAAGTTGCCGCGCCCAACAAATTCTGCGTCAATTTCATGGGCGATGCGGCGTTTGGGATGACCGGCCTTGACCTCGAGACCGCCGTCCGGGCGGGGATTCCGAGCCTCACGATCGTGCTGAATAACAGCACCATGGCCATCGAAATTCCCCACATGAAGCTGTCTCACGAAAAACATAAGGCACGGGATCTAGGCGGCAAATATGCCGATCTTGCCAAGGATCTAGGCGCCTGGTCAGAACGGGTTGCCGACCCGGGCGATGTCGCGAACGCCATCCTGCGTGCCAAACGGGCGACCGAGGACGGCCAGACCGCTTTGCTGGAATTTATGACCAGCGCCGAAACCGAATTCTCGCACCGTAACGGCGGGGCAACCTGAATCCGGCTAACGCCGGTAGGGAACAGGCAGCAGCGTCCGGATCGGGAGCTTTATCAGGACATCGGCATCCTTGACGATAATCATCGCATCGGGAGCATGATCCAAGATCATCTCCCGACAAGCACCGCACGGCGGAACGACTGCCAGTTCGCGGTTCTCTTCTTCCGGCTTCGGATGCCGCACAGCTACCGCCGTTTGGATCGTGCCATCTCCATCCAATAGCGCCCGCCCAAAGGCCACAGCTTCCGCACAGATGGACAATCGACCGACTGTCGTTCCGATATGCAGGCCGGTCCAAATTCGACCATCCCGGGACCGGATCGCGGCCGCCACCATATGCCAGAACGGCCGGTAATGCTCTTCCAACACCGCATTCGCGGCCGCGATCAGTTCATGGTCGCCGTCTGTCAGCGCGACATCCGGCAGAAGCGCATCATTCAGCCGCTTCGGCTTCCTCGGTATCATCGGGGGCCGCAAGCATCGTGTTCGCGATGACGCCGGAATGCTCCCTCACCTTCGCCTCGATAGCGTCCGCGAGACTCCGATGCTCGCGGAGGAACTGCTTCGCGTTCTCCCGCCCTTGTCCGATGCGCTGACTGTCGTAGCTGAACCATGCGCCGGACTTTTCCACAATTGCAGCCTTCACGCCAAGATCGAGCAGTTCACCGACCTTGCTGATGCCTTCGCCGTACATGATGTCGAACTCGACCTGGCGGAATGGCGGAGCCAGCTTGTTCTTGACCACCTTGACGCGGGTCTGGTTGCCCACGACCTCATCACGCTCCTTGATCTGCCCGATACGGCGGATTTCCAGGCGGAGCGACGCATAGAACTTCAGGGCGTTACCGCCGGTGGTCGTCTCCGGGTTTCCGAACATCACACCGATCTTCATGCGGATCTGGTTCAGAAAGATCAGCATGCAGTTGCTGCGGCTGACACTGCCCGTGATCTTGCGCAGCGCTTGGCTCATAAGCCTGGCGTGCAAGCCCATGTGGCTGTCACCCATCTCTCCTTCCAACTCCGCCCGCGGCACCAACGCCGCGACACTGTCCACGACCAGAATGTCGACCGCACCTGAACGGACCAGGGTATCGGCGATCTCCAACGCCTGCTCGCCTGCGTCCGGCTGGCTGATCAACAGATTGTCGACATCCACGCCCAGCTTGCGCGCGTAAGTCGGATCCAGAGCGTGTTCGGCATCGACAAACGCACATGTTCCACCACGCCGCTGCGCCTCCGCTATCGCATGCAGCGCCAAGGTCGTCTTGCCGGAACTCTCTGGACCATAAATCTCAATGATGCGGCCGCGCGGCAGGCCACCAATTCCAACAGCCAAATCAAGGCCGAGCGAACCCGATGGGATCACTTCGATCTGCTCGTCCCCGGCCCGTGCGCCCATGCGCATGATCGACCCTTTGCCAAAGGCTCGTTCGATCTGTGCCATCGCGGCGTCGAGCGCCTTATTCTTTTCCATTCCGCAGATTCCTTGGTTGGATATCACCGCAGGCGTCTTTATCTGCTTTACACGCATAGGATGCTTACATGCAACCAATACGTGTGCAAGCTTGAGGCTTTCCGCGCCCCATTAACCTTTGTATTCACTATGTTCTAGGCCTTCACACAGAGCAAGAACTTTTAACGAACGAAAGCGTCGTCCTCCCGCATATCCATCCCAATCGAGAGGCGCGGGCGGCGGTGACGCGTAATCCACAACAAGGATCGCCTTTGGCAGCCGAGTCGGGAAAGCCCTATGCGGGTCCAAATTCCCCGACAACTCGAAAAATACTGCCTTGCATCACAGGACTGCCTGTCCTGGCCGGCGTAGACGCCAGACATAGGCGATGATCTCGGCCACGGCCTTATAGTGCTCCGCTGGAATTTCAGTATCTATGTCGAGGCGATACAGCGCACGCGCAAGCGGCGGATTGGCAACGACAGGTACGTTGTTGGCCTCCGCGATCTCCCGAATCCGGGCAGCCAGGGAATCCGCCCCCTTCGCCACGATCCGGGGTGCCGGATTGTTTACCCGATCATAGGCAAGGGCGACCGCGTAGTGCGTCGGATTGGTGACCACCACCGTCGCCGCGGGAACTTTGGCCATCATGCGCCGGCGAGCCCGCATCACGCGAATACGGCGTATCCGCGCCTTGATGTGTGGATTTCCCTCTGTATCCTTTAATTCGTCGCGAATGCTCTGCTTACTCATCCGCATGTCACGTGCGTGGCGGAAACGCACCCACATCAGGTCCGCGGCCGCCACGATCCCCTGGATACACACGGCTGCGATGAAAATGTGAAACACCGGCCGAACAATCGCCGATAGCAAGCTGTGGGGATCCTGCCACGGCAAACGCGTCAACCCGAACCAATCGCCCCTGATCGCGATCCACATCGCTGTGACGAGCAGCCCCAGCTTGCCCAGGGATTTCACGACTTCCACGAGACCGTTGAAGCCGAACAGACGTTTCAGACCGGCGGCCGGACTGACCCGCGAGACCTTCGGCTGAAGACCACCCAGATTGAGCAGGAATTTGGTCTGCAGCACCACGCTGGCACCGCCAGCCAACAGGGCAGCACAGAGAACCGGGACAATCACGCCCAATACACCAAGGGATGTCAGGCGCAGCAGGCCTGCATCCGGCATGATTGTCTCACCCGAACGCGACAGGAATATGATCAGGTCAGGCAACAAATGCCGCAGCCAGGTTTGTAACTGAAAGCCCAAAACCAATACCACGGCAGCCATGCTGGCGAATGTCGCCACCTCCCGGGAAACCGGCACCTGCCCTTCATCCCGCGCCTGATCCAGGTGTCTTTGGGTCGCCGCCTCCGTCTTGTCACCGCCGGCTTCGTCTTCCCCCGCCACCGATCAACCGCCGCCCGGGAGTGCGATGAAGAACGCTTGCGTACCGCCGCGCCAGGCCAGAATAATCGTGCTCCCAGTGAGCATCAGCAAGGCAAGCCCTGCCATGATCTGCCCCGGCATCGACACGAAATAAATTTGCATACGTGACACGATCCGCCCGATCAGGCCAATGGCGACATGCCAGACAACCCCGATCACCGCGAACGGCGAGGCAAGCTGCAGCGCCAGGCTGAACCCGGTACCAACGGCGTGTATGGCGATCTGGGTACTGTCCGCGGCCGGCAGCATGTGCCCTGGTGGAATCAGCCGGAACAACCCGTCCAGTGCGATCAGAGGCAATCGGTACAACCCGGATGCCAGCAGCAATACCGGTGCCGCCATCTCAAAAAGCGTCCCCAACGCGCCCGATTGCGCGCCAAGTTCGGTATCAGGCTGAAGCACGCTGGATAGTCCGATCAGATAGCCAATGAACTGCGCGCAAATCGGCAACGCCAGGACGATCATCCGGGCAACCCAGCCAAACCAGAGCCCTGTGACGACTTCGCCGGCGACCATCAAACCCATGCTCAAACCGGCGTCCGGTACCGGCGGCATCAGCGGCCGCAGTTCGGGCAGCAAGAGGATCGTGATGCTCAAAGCCAAACCGATCCGCACAATCGCCGGCGCGGACGTCTCCCCGACGCCGGGCAGCAGCGCCATCGCCGCCCCCACTCTCGCCAGCACCAGCGCAAAGGCGGGTGCCCAAGTCAGTAGAGCGGCTAACGTCGGGCTCAAGACCCACCGATAGCGACGATCCTGTCGAAGACCCTGTGCGAAAAGCCCGTTAAAGTCGCTGCCATGAACGGGCCCAGCATCATCAGGGCGAGCCCGATCGCCACCACTTTCGGCAGGAACGCCAATGTGGCCTCGTTGATCTGGGTAATGGCCTGGACAAAAGAAACCAGCAAGCCCACGACCAGCGCGGCCCCAAGTATTGGAAAGCTGAGTTTCATGGTCACGATCATGCAGTCATGGATCAGCGCAGCGACATCGAGTTCGCTCATGGCTCAGATCGGCATCTTCATGATATCCTGGTACGCCTGCACTACGCGGTCGCGAATAGCCGTGGCCGCTTGCAAGGTCATTTCGGCATGCGACAGCGCGGTGACGACGTCCGTCAGATTGCCCCCACCGCTCAGCGCCGTCATCGCCTGATCGTCCGCCGTATGACCGGTCTGCACGGCCTGACCCAAGGCTTGTTCGACGGCGGATCCGAAGCTTTCCGAAGCGCCGCCGGAGATAGCGCCGCCAGCGGTACGGGAATAAGCCTCCGCCGCCGAAGACGGCGTAATGACCATTGTGGGGATCTGGGTCATTTCAGCAGATCGATCGTCTTGTTCAGCATGCTGCGCGTCGCCTGCATGACCGACACGTTGGCACTGTAGGACCGTTCCGCCTCGCGCATGTCCATCACCTCGATGAAGGTGTTGACATTCGGCAGTTTCACATAGCCCTGGGCATTGGCCGCCGGGTTGGCCGGGTCGTAGCGCAGCGGCAGATCGCTGTCGTCGACGCCGATGTTCTTGACCTGCACCGTATCCACGCCCGCCGTCTGGTCCATCGCGCTTTCGAACGTGATCGTCTTCCGCCGATAGGGATCCGCACCCGGCGTCGACCCGGTCGTATCCGCGTTGGCCAGGTTTTCGGCGATCACCCGCAGACGTGTCGTCTGCACATCCATTCCTGTGGCCGAAACGTTCAGCGCCTGGTTGAGATCGCCTGCCATCACGAACTCGACTTGCCGAGAGCCGTGTTGAACATCCCCATGTATTCCTTCCAGATGCTCGTCACCAACGACTGCGTGGTTTGCGTATCGGCCACCTCGGTCAACTGCTGATCCAGCTTGACCGAATTGCCGTCGAGCGCCCGCGCCTCGGGGGGATCGGTGATCAGCGAGGCCAGACCCGTCGGCACCGTCCCGGCCATGTGCGCGGGCTGCGTCCGCGCCGGCTCGATCGGCACGCTGCCAGCCAGCACATTGGCGAACGACTCGACATCCCTGGCCTGGAACCCCGGCGTGTTGGCATTGGCGATATTCGCCGCCAGCACGCTTTGCCGCTGTGCCGTCCACGTCAGCCGCTTTTCGGCCAGATCGAACAGAGGGATCTGAGTGGGGTCCATGGCCACACTCTGGCGAAGAAAACTGAACAAAAGGTTAATCGCGGTCGTTAAGGACTTATTCATTTCCAGGTCGCCAAATGGATGCATGCGAACAGATGCAGGCATCCATGCCTTGAAGACAGAGATCGCGGGCATGCCCGAATGAACCCGCAGACCCTGCTGCTGGTCTGTGGTGTCCTGATCGGCGTGATCGCACTGATCGGCGCCGCGGCCAAACTGTTCCAGGTCAGTGGCTGGCGGGCGCAGTCCCGCCCCGGGCGAACACTGATCTTGCGCGAATCCATCGCCCTGGACCCGCGCCGGCGCATCCACCTCGTCCAATGCGGCCAACGGCAGGTGGTGTTGCTGACCGGTGGCGGGCAGGACCTGGTGGTCGGCTGGATGCAGGATCCATGAAGCTTTCCGCCTGGATCCTCGTCCTGCTCCTGGTTCCCGTGATCGGGCACGGGCAATCCGTCAACATCGATCTCGGCGCCGCCGGCCAGGCTGGAGCAACCGCGCGCATCGTCGAGCTCACCGTCCTGATCACCGTCCTCTCGCTGGCCCCGAGCCTCCTGGTCATGACCACGGCCTTCACCAGGATCGTCATTGTGCTGTCGCTCCTCCGCAATGCGCTCAGCACACAGGGAACCCCACCGAACGTCGTCCTCATCGGACTGGCCCTGTTTCTGTCGTTCTTCGTGATGGAACCGGCGATGAACCAGGCCTGGATCAACGGCATCCAGCCGATGACGGAGGGACGCATCTCGGAAGTGGAGGGATTACGGCTGGCAACCGAACCTTTCCATGCCTTCATGACCGACAATGTCCGCGACGAAGACCTCCGCTTCTTTCTGGACCTCGGACACCTGCCGCCGTCCCCGGATGCGGCGTCGGTCCCCTGGCGCGCATTGGTGCCGGCCTTCGTCATCGGTGAGCTCCGCCGCTCATTCGAAATGGGCTTCCTGCTGTTTCTGCCCTTTCTGATCATCGACATCGTCGTCGCGAGCGTGCTCATGAGCCTGGGGATGATGATGCTGCCGCCGACCGCCGTCTCCCTGCCCTTCAAATTGATCTTCTTCGTGCTGATCGACGGCTGGCGTCTCGTCGCCGGAAGCCTGGTGCAGAGCTTCGTCATCGGGTCCTGATGCGAACACAGCAGCGCGAGTCGTAGCCGAAACGGTTGACCCCTGTCGCCCAATCGTGAATTTTCCGCCAGAATAAACGCGCTCGGCGTCCGACGCTTCCATTTCTGGAGGACTAAACACCATGCTGCCACCCAAAACACCGTCCTGGGTATCCGAATTCCGCAAATTCATCATGCGGGGCAACGTGGTCGACTTGGCAGTCGGCCTCATCATCGGCGTGGCCTTCACCGGCGTGGTCAGCAGCCTCGTCAAGGATGTGTTCAACCCATTTCTGGGCCTGCTGACGGGGGGACTGGATTTCTCGAACCTCTTCATCCCGCTGAACGGCCAGCATTACGCCAATTTGGCGGACGCTCAGAAAGCCGGCGCCGCCACCGTCAATGTCGGACTCTTCATCAATGCGATCATTCAGTTCCTGATCGTCAGCTTCGCGATCTTCTGGATCGTCAAGGCCCTGACCAAACTCAGCGTCAGGCAGGATGCCGTTGCCGCCCCGACCAAATCCGAAGTTCTGCTGACGGAAATCCGGGACCTTCTAAAAGCTCGGCCTTGAAACGATCGCGGGTGGCATTCGCGCCACCCGTATCGTTCGCGTCCTAGTGAACCGAAAGCGGCAGCATCTCATGCTGCATGACCGCCGCCACCGCGACCTCCCTGTCGCCGGCGACCGCCATCGGTGTTCCATCGGCGGCATGGATCGCGAAGCCCTGCACACCATTCACCATCACCGGCTTCACATAGGCGATGTGCGAAACCCCAAGGGCGGCAAGCTGCTGTTCCGACAGATGCCGCACATCGAACGCCACGACTTCCTGCGCGGGAACGGTTCCAACGTCCATCGGGTCGCCTGAGTTCATATTCATCGTTCTGTACTCCTCACTTGCGACAGCCTTTCGAAGCGCTGTCTATGCTGTGGCTCCGGATGTGTCCGAAGGCACAAACTGTCTCGTCATTCCGCCTTGCTCTCCACCACGGCACCCAATTCCGCCCCGTTCGGCCGCAAGACCGTAGCAGCGGTGTTGCGTGTGATGGGTATCGTCTTCACCCGCACCTCGGGTTGCGGCTTGGCCAGATCGATATGAAGCAAGCCATTGTCCAGCCACGCACCCTTGACCTCGATCCCCTCGGCCAACACGAATGACCGCTGGAATTGTCGCGCCGCGATCCCCCGATGCAGGAAAATCCGGCCCTGACTGTCGTCTGTCTGCCGTCCCCGGATGACCAGTTGGTTGTCCTCCTGAGTGATCTGCAGGTCATCCATGGTAAACCCGGCAACCGCGAGCGTGATGCGAAGCCCAGTCGGGCTTATCTGCTCGATGTTGTACGGCGGGTAACCGTCGGATGACGTCTTCGATGCACGCTCAAGCATCTGCTCAAGGTGGTCGAAACCCAGGAAAAGCGGCGAGGTAAACATGCGGGTCGTCACGGCCCCCTCCAACGAGCGAAGCGAATGCCGGAACCCTATCGAGGCATCCCGGCGTCAAAACATCTTGGCACCCACGCCCCGAGTTGCAAGGGGGATCAGGCGCTCACCGCCGGCAGACAGCGGGACAATGTTGATTGGCGGCGACCGCACCGCTAGATGCTGCAAGACCATGAGCACCGACACAAATTCGACGGTCCACGACCTGCTGCCGATCCTGATCGCGCCCAATCAGATCCTGAAAACCCGCGCCCGGCCGGTGAAGCCCGCCGACGCCGATCGGGTGCGCGATCTGATCCCCCGCATGTTCGCCACGATGTACAAGGCCCCCGGGATCGGCCTGGCCGCACCGCAGGTCGGCGAGAGCCTGCGCCTGATCGTGATCGACCTGATGCCGAACGACAAGAAGCAGCCCTACAGCCTGATCAATCCCGAAATCCTCGCGACCAGCGAGGAACGCGCAACCCGAGAAGAAGGGTGCCTGTCCCTGCCCGGCCAATACGCCGATATCACGCGTCCGGCACGCGTGAAAATCCGCTATCTCGATGAGGCCGGCGTTAAGCGCGAAATACAGGCCGACGGCTTGCTGGCCGCCTGCCTGCAGCATGAGATCGACCACCTGGACGGTGTCCTGTTCGTCGATCACCTGTCCCCACTCAAGCGCAACATGATCATGCGCAGGCTCGCCAAGGAGCAGCGGCTGAAGCAAGACGAACGGACCCGTTAGCACCGTGCGCATCGCCTTCATGGGCAGTCCGGACTTCGCCGTTCCCGCCCTGCGCGCGCTCCGCGATGCTGGCCACGACATCGCGGCGGTCTATTGCCAGCCAGCCCGCCCCGCTGGCCGAGGCCAGGCGATACGCCGCTGCCCGGTGCATGCCGCGGCCGACAATCTGGGCCTACCCGTTCGCACCCCCGCCCGCCTGCGCAACGACACGGCGGCGCAGGACGCATTCGCCGCGCTCGACCTCGACGCCGCCATCGTCGCCGCCTACGGCCTGATCCTGCCGCAGGCCATGCTGGACTCCCCGAAACGCGGCTGCCTCAACATCCACGCCAGCCTGCTGCCACGCTGGCGAGGCGCCGCACCGATCCAGGCATCCATTCTGGCGGGCGACTCGGAAACCGGCATCACCATCATGCAGATGGAGGCCGGCCTCGATACCGGCCCCATGCTGCTGCGCCAGGGCGTCCCGATCACACTGGAGACGACGACCGCCACCCTTCACGACACCCTGGCGGCGATCGGCGCGAATCTGATCCTGGACGCCCTCGCCTCCCCGACGCCGCCAACACCGCAGCCGGACGCCGACGCGACCTATGCGCCCAAGTTGTCCCGCGAAGATGGCCGGGTCGACTGGAGCCAACCAGCCGAGACCATCGACCGCCAGATACGAGCGTTCGACCCATGGCCCGGCACGTTCACCACCCTCGCCGGCAGCCCGCTGAAAATCCTCGCCGCCAAACTCTCGACCAGTTCAGGAACACCCGGAACCGTTCTCGACAACACGCTGACCATCGCCTGCGGCCACCACGCCATCAGACTCACCAAAGTCCAGCTTCCCGGCCGTTCGGCCCTCTCCGCGGATGATTTCCTGCGCGGCCACCCGGTCCCGCCGGGTACCGTGGTCGGATCATGACCCGCTGGGCGCTGCTGCTCGAATATGACGGCACCCCGTTCGTCGGCTGGCAACGCCAGATCAACGGCCTGTCCGTCCAGGAAGTCCTCGAACAGGCCGCCGCGCACCTGAACGCCGGCCAACCGGTCGCCAGCATCGTCGCCGGCCGCACCGACGCCGGAGTCCATGCCGAGGGTCAGGTCGCGCACATCGACCTGCCCAACGCCCACAGCGCCAAAGCGATCCGCGACGCCCTGAACTACCACATGAAGCCACATCCCGTCGTCGTGCTGAACGCCGTGGCAGTATCGGACGACTGGAACGCCCGCTTCTCCGCCAACCGGCGCGCCTACCGCTTCCGCATCCTCAACCGCCGCACCCGCCCTGCACTGTTGGCCGGACGAGTCTGGCACGTCCCCCACCCGCTCGACGCCGCCGCCATGCACGCCGCCGCCCAGCGCCTGCTCGGCCGCCACGATTTCACGTCATTCCGGGCAGCATCCTGCCAAGCCAAATCCCCCATCCGCACGCTGGACCGCCTGGATGTCACCCGCCAGGACGACGTCATCGAGGTCGTGACCGAAGCCCGCAGCTTCCTCCACCATCAGGTCCGGAATTTCGTCGGCACCCTCAAGCTCGTCGGCGAGGGCCGCTGGCCCATCGAGCGCATGACGACCGCGCTGGAAGCCAAAAACCGAGCGGCCGCCGGCCCGACCGCGCCACCCGAGGGCCTGACCCTGATCGGCGTCGGCTACGCGGACAGCCCCTTCACGAGTCAGGGACTGAGCAGCATCGCCAGCGACGCCAGCATGATCCCGATCGACTGATCCAGCAGCACCAGCCAGGCCGCCGTCATCCGCCCCACCCCGAAGGCGAGGCGTGTCGCATACCACTCCAGCCATAGCGCCCAGCCGATCATGATCAGTTCGCACGCCTGATCGACCACCGGCGGAGCCCCCAGCACGCCGGGAATCCCGCCGACGATGACCAGCACGCCCTCGATCACATTGCACCAGTTCCACACCGCGATGAACCGGCCCCACCGCTCCGCCTGGCCGATCACCGGCGCCAGCCGGTAGGTGACTTCCACGAACACCAGCCAGCCCAGCACGAAGATGATCAACTCCCGGCCGAGCAGATGCGCCGCATCGGCCGGGATCCCGGTATCAGACCAGGACATCAGCAATCGGCAGATCACCGGCGGCACGCACAACGCGATCGACCAGAAGCTACGAACGATAGTCTGCCGGTCCCCAGGCACCAGCACGGCACCGTCGGCTCGGCCAAGCGCCAGCCGCACCGCCGCGAACAACCCCAAGGAAACGGCCGATACCGAGCTCATCCG
>NZ_LMUJ01000024.1:56407-68073 GCF_009765975.1 Acidisphaera sp. S103
CCAGCCAGCGGGGTCCCAGGACCACCACCGCCGTCCCAAGATTCACCAGGAAGACCAGCAGCACGGCGCGAAAGCCCGACAAACCCAGCGCATTGCGGGCCAGGAACCAATGCAGCCAAAGCCCGTACAGACCGAGGCAGCTCACCAGCACCAGACTGGCCGCGGTCTCACTCATGCCCGCGCGGATCGCCACACTCAAAGGCACCATCAGCAGGGACGCCAGGATCGGCAATATCCACTCACACCAATTGAACGCCGTCGCGAACCGCGCCCAGGCCTCCGTCCGCTGCCACAGGCGCGCCAGTTCGTAGGACACCACCGCGGGCATCAGCAGGGCACAAACGGTCATCGCCAGACCTGTCAGCGCCGATCGCGGTCCCTCCGTGAACATCATCCCCAGGACGGCACTGACCAGGGGAAACGCAACCAGCGGCGCCAGGCTGGCCAGAAATGCCTGCGGACTGGAGCCGAAACAGTCGATACCGTCCACCCGCCCGCGAGCGATCCGCGACACCCCGAGGATGATGCTCTTCCGCGGAACCACACCGTGGCTCATGCCAGGAAGGCCGCGATGATATCCCGATAGATCCGCGCCAGATCGCGCAATTCCGCCACCGGCACGCGCTCATCCGTCTGGTGCATCGTCGCGCCCACCAGCCCGAATTCGGCGACCGGGCAGTAGTTCGCGATGAAGCGCGCATCCGAGGTACCGCCGCCGGTATCCAATTTCGGATCGACCCCGGTCGCCCCCTTGATCGCGCCCCGGAGAATATCGACCAGCGGCCCCGGCTTGGTCACGAACGACTCCCCGCTGATCGAGGACTCCAGGTCGAACCGCTCCGCATACCGCGACAGAGTCGCCCGCACCCAGGCCGTCAGCGACGCCCCGCTGTGCCCATCGTTAAACCGGATGTTCAACGCCGCCCGCGCCGACGCCGGTATGACGTTGGTCGCGCCGTTCCCGACATCGATGCTCGTGACCTGCAATGTGGATGGCTCGAACCAGTCCGTGCCGGCATCCACCGGCGCCGACGTCAACGCGCCCAGAGCCTGGATCAGCCGATGAACGGGATTGTCCGCCCGATGCGGATAAGCCACATGCCCCTGCGTGCCATGCACCTCGATCTTCATGTTGACGCTGCCGCGCCGGCCAATCTTGACCATGTCACCCAGCTTCACCGGACAGGTCGGCTCCCCCACCAAGCAGAAATCCGGCACCTGATCATTCGCCCGCATCCACTCCAACACCTTGACGGTGCCGTCGGTCGCGGGGCCTTCCTCATCCCCCGTGATCAGCAGGCTGATCGAGCCCTTGGGTGGGCCATTTTCCAAATACTGCGCGACGCCCGAGACGAATGCCGCGATCGCGCCTTTCATGTCGCAGGCACCACGGCCATACAGCACGCCGTCCCGCACCTCGCCGCCAAACGGATCGCTCCGCCAGTTCGCCGCGCCCACCGGCACCACATCGGTATGGCCGGCGAAGCAGATATGCGGCCCCTCGGTGCCAATCCGGGCAAAGATATTTTCGATGTCACCATACCGCAGCCGATGAACGGTGAACCCCAAACTGCTCAACATGCCGGTCAAGGCATCCTGTGCGCCGGCATCGGCCGGCGTCACCGAGGCACACCGGATCAGCGACTGCGCCAACGGCAGCGGATCGCTGAACCCTGCGGCCGAACCTGAATCGGCCATCAGTCGCGCAACAGCTCGTTGATGGAGGTTTTGGCCCGGGTCTGCGCATCCACGATCTTCACGATCACCGCGCAGTACAGCGACGGCCCCGCCGACCCATCCGGCAACGGCTTACCTGGCAAGGAGCCCGGAACAACCACCGAGTAGGCCGGCACCCGTCCCATGAAAATCTCACCCGTGGCGCGATCGATGATCTTGGTGGAAGCACCAATGAACACCCCCATCGAAAGCACACTGCCGCGCTCTACCACCACGCCCTCGGCCACTTCCGATCGGGCACCGACGAAGCAATCGTCCTCGATGATCACCGGATTGGCCTGCAGCGGCTCCAGCACCCCGCCGATCCCCACGCCGCCGGACAAATGGCAATTGGCGCCGATCTGCGCGCAACTTCCCACCGTCGCCCAGGTATCGACCATGGTATTGTTGCCGACACGAGCCCCGACATTGACGAAACTGGGCATCAGCACGGCCCCCGGCGCGATGAA
The DNA here is from genome assembly GCF_009765975.1 of Acidisphaera sp. S103. Taxonomy (GTDB): domain Bacteria; phylum Pseudomonadota; class Alphaproteobacteria; order Acetobacterales; family Acetobacteraceae; genus Rhodopila. Next base: position 58,594 of record NZ_LMUJ01000024.1, read on the forward strand.
CGCCGACCGCCGCACCACGGCGCCCGGAACCGCGCGAAATCCCGCTTCCTTGAACCGGTTCTCACCCCAGCCGGCGAACTTCATCGGCACTTTATCCCAGACCGGCGCGCCGCCCGGACCCTCCATCGGCGTGGAGTCGGTCAGGCGGAACGACATCAACACCGCCTTCTTCAGCCACTGGTTGACCTGCCAGCCAGCGTCACCCTTCTCGGCGACCCGCACCTCCCCATTGTCCAGCGCCTCCAACGCGGCTTCGACCGCATCGCGCGCCTCACCCTTCGTGGCGGATGACAGGGTTTCCCGACGTTCCCAAAGGTCCTCGATCGGCTGTTGCAGGGTATGCTGAGACATCGCTTGACGGTTTCCTGGTTTGAAGCGGCCGGACGATGCGTTCGGCACCCCGTCCTGTCAACGCGCTTTGGCGCCGGTCACCGGCGACGCGCAATGGCGCCACTCGGCGGCGAACCGTGTTCAACCCGATGACCATTCGTGAGAAATGACGAAAATTCGGTTAGTTAGCGCCTTTTCCGTTCACGAACCGCCAGCAACGCGCTAGAATCGGTGCAAGCACCCCGGAGTATACGATGTCTTTCGGCCGAGAATTGAAGCGGCGGGCCCGCCTCATGATCGCACCCGCCATTTTCCTGGCGATCACGGGCTATTTCGGTTGGAACGCCACACAGGGCGCCCACGGACTGGTCGCCTATGCGCAACGCCAGGACCTATTGAAGCAGGTTCTCGCCGATCAGGACACCGCCAAGACGGAACGGGACGGCTGGGAAACACGCGTTTCCGGCCTGCGCGCCAGCCATCTGGACCCTGACACACTGGACGAACGCGCCCGTGCGATGCTCAATCTGGCGGACCCGAGCGAAGTCATCGTCAAGCTGAGCCCGCAGGACAAGCTGTTCTAACCGATAGAAAGCCCGAAGTTCGCCGCGGAGGCGAACCTCGGGCAGCACACTACCGGTTCATCATCACCGGCAGCCGCGCGTTCTCCAGCACATGCCGCGTCACGCCACCCAAAATCAGCTGCCGCAGCCGGGAATGCGAATAAGCCCCCATCGACAGCAAATCGCAGCCAAAGTCCGCCGCTGCCGCCAACAGCCCAGCCCCCACCGATCCGCCAACGGCTTTGAACGTGATGATCTGGGCATGCACGCCGTGCAGTGCCAGATACGCGGCAAGGTCAGGCGAAGCTGGCCCCCGCCGCTGGTAACCATCCGCCGACAGGATGGCGACACCCTCGGCACGCTGCATCCAGGGCATCGCGGCCTGCACCGAGGACGCCGATTCGGCCGTCCCGTTCCACGCCAGACACACCCGCGCGCCGATCTGGGACGGCGTCACCTGAGGCGAAATCAACACCGGCCGCCCCGAATCGAACAGCACCGCGTGCAGTGCATCGGACGACGACACGTCCTCTCCGGCGTCCGGATGCGGCACCACGGTCAGGTCGGCGAGTCGGGCCTGTTGGGCCACAATATCCTCTTCCCGCCCGGTCACCGCCGCGAAACTGGCCGTGGCATGATCCGAACCCGCATGGGCTTCCTGAACCACGACATCGTGGCGGGCCACGAACCGTTCAAACATGGATCGCACGGCATGCGCGCGGTCGTTGCTCTCCTTTTCCGTGGCAGACATCATTTCCTCGATCATCGCGCCGGACAGGCCTTCCCCGGCCAACGGCGCGACATCCCGGCTATCCACGCGAACATGCAGCGCGAGCACATGGGCGTTCCATGCTCGGGCAATCGTCAATGCGGTCGTCAACGCGGCCTCCCCAGCCGCGGTCCCCGTCAGGGGCAGCAGAAGCTTGCGTATTGCCATGGTCAGCTCCTTTTCTCTGGTCTTGCACGTAGAGCAATGCAGGTTTGCGTTAGCGTTGCAAGTACGTTCGACGAGAGCAACGGGCTCAAGGGTACAGTTTCGTTTGATCCCACCCCCCGGCCACAGACCGGCGGTAAACCGTCCGGTCATGCAGGCGATACGGCATATCCTGCCAGAACTCGAAACTGTCCGGCAAAATCCGGTAGCCGGACCAGTAGCCGGGCCGGGGAATTTCGTCCGGATAGCGCCGTTCCATCTCCGCCAACCGCTCCTCCAACACAGAGCGATCCGCCAGCGGACGGGATTGCTGGGACGCCCAGGCCCCTAAACGCGAAATTCGTTGCCGGGTTGCGTAGTACGCGTCGGCTTCCGCGTCCGTGACGTGCTCGACCGTCCCCTCGATTCGGATCTGCCGGTGCAGCGACTTCCAATGGAACAGCAGTGCCGTGGTCCGATTGCGCGCGAGTTCGTCGCCTTTCCGGCTTTCCTTGTTGGTGTAGAAGACGAACCCCCGCTCATCCACGCCCTTCAGCAGGACGATCCTTACCGATGGCCGTCCGTCCGCCGTGGTCGTCGCGACCGACATCGCATTCGGATCGTTCGGTTCCGACTTCTCCGCTTCCGCCATCCAGGTTCGGAACTGGACGAAGGGGGATGTCGCGAGGGGTTCTCCGGCCGGCATGAACACAGTCCTTCATTTCGAGGCGATCGTCAGGGGCGATAACACCATGTAGCCCTGATCCGGCAAGCACCCACCCCATCTCTTTGGCAGTTATGCGCCGCGCCCCCTTTGCAAGCCACCGGAACGCGGGCAATCACCGAGGCATTCGATCCGGAGGCCGCCATGAAAGAGACACTGTTCGCCGACCCGCACGCGGAAATCCGCGAGGAAGTCCGCAAACTGTGTTCGAAGTTCCCCGGCGAATACTGGCGCAAGCTGGATCAGGAACGTGGCTACCCCACGGAGTTCGTCCGTGCCCTGACCGAGGGTGGCTACCTGGGTGCCCTGATCCCCGAGGAATACGGCGGTGCCGGCCTGCCTCTGTCCGCCGCCGCGGCCATCCTGGAGACGGTCCAGGCCGAGGGCTGTAACGGCGCAGCCTGCCACGCCCAGATGTACATCATGGGCACGATCCTGCGGCACGGCACCGACGACCAGAAGAAAACCTACCTGCCGAAGATCGCCACCGGCGAACTGCGCCTGCAGGCGTTCGGGGTCACCGAACCGACCAGCGGCACGGATACGACCTCGCTGCGCACCTTCGCCCGCCGGGAGGGCGACAAATACATCGTCAACGGCCAGAAGGTCTGGACCAGCCGAGCCGAACACTCCGACCTGATGCTGCTGCTGGCCCGCACCACGCCGCGGGACCAGACCGCGAAGCGCACCGAGGGGCTTTCGACCTTCATCGTCGACATGCGGGCCGCCCTCGGCCACGGCCTGACCATCCGGCCGATCCGGACGATGATGAACCACAACTCGACCGAGGTGTTCTTCGATAACATGGAGGTCCCCGCCGAGAACCTTGTGGGCGTCGAGGGCCGCGGCTTCCGCTACATCCTGGACGGGATGAACGCCGAACGCCTGCTGATCGCCGCCGAGTGTATCGGCGACGCCAAATGGTTCCTGCGCAAGGCCAGCGACTACGCCCGCGAACGCCAGGTGTTCGGCCGGCCGATCGGGCAGAACCAGGGCATCCAGTTCCCCCTCGCCCGAGCCTACGCCCAGATGCGCGCCGCCGAACTGATGGTGCAGGCCGGCTGCGCGAAGTTCGAGGCCGGCGAGACTCCTGGCGAGGAAGCCAACATGGCCAAGATGCTCGCCGCCGAAGCATCCTGGGCCGCCGGTGAAGCCTGCATCCAGACCCATGGCGGCTTCGGTTTCGCCGAGGAATACGACGTGGAACGGAAATTCCGCGAAACCCGGCTGTATCAAGTCGCCCCGATCAGCACGAACCTGATTCTGTCCTACATCGCCGAACACGTTCTGGAGTTGCCGCGCAGCTACTGACTTGGGTCGCGGATTGGTTCGGATCGAGTGGGCGGGCTGGCTCGGCGGCGTTGCGTCCGGTCGCTGACCGGTTCGGCTTGTGGGTCAGATGCTTCGGGGTACCGTTCTGTCATTCAGGCCGGGAATGGCGTTTGGTAATCCATTAGTTGCATTGGGTCGATCAGAGTGACCGAAAGTATTAAATTTCGCGCGTACTCGCTGGAGAGGCCGCACACGGCAACTCGAGAAAGTGCTCCGTAGAATAACGCGGCACAAAATTCTTGGCAGATATTGTAAGGGAGTGTAACTTCACACTGCGACGTCTCTATGGCGTCCAATAGCGTCTCAGGCTCTCCAATTCACCCAGGGGGCTACGCCGTGTCTCAATCACCAGACCAAGATAAGCTCAATACATTGCTCGGCCGTATGGTTGGAGACCTCGGCGCAGTTGCGACGGGCGCGCTTGTGGTGCTCGGCGACCGCCTGGGCTTATTCAAGGCGATGCAAGAGGGCGGCAAACTGACGGCTGCCGAATTGGCAGCGCGCTCAGGCACACACGAGCGCTATGTCCGCGAATGGCTCTCCGCGCAGGCCGCGGCGGGATATGTCGAATATGACGCCGGCGCTGACCGGTTCCATCTCACGCCGGAACAGGCATTGGTGTTTGCCGATGAGGACAGCCCGGCATTCATGGCCGGCGCCTTTGAGGTGCTGTCAAGCCTCTGGATCGATGAGCCGAAAGTGAGCGAGGCGTTTCGCACAGGCAAAGGCCTTGGCTGGCATGACCACAGCGCCTGCCTCTTCCGCGGCACCGAACGGTTTTTTCGCCCGGGATACAATGCCAACCTGATCGGCTCATGGCTTCCCGCGCTGGACGGCGTCGTGGCGAAACTCGAGAACGGTGCGCGGGTCGCCGATGTTGGTTGCGGACATGGAGCGTCGACCGTGCTCATGGCCAAAGCGTTTCCCAAATCGCACTTTACCGGGTTCGATTATCACGCGCCATCGGTCGATCGGGCGCGCAAGGCTGCCGAGGAAGCTGGGGTCAGTGGCAATACAAAGTTCGAAATCGCCCAGGCCAAGACATATCCAGGGACCTACGATCTGGTGGCCTTTTTCGATTGCCTGCACGATATGGGTGATCCATCCGGGGCAGCGACCCATGTGAAGGAGTCTCTCTCACCCGACGGCACGTGGATGATCGTGGAGCCGTTCGCGCACGACCATCTATCCGCAAACCTGAATCCGGTCGGGCGCGTGTACTATGCGGCCTCCACGATGATCTGCACACCCGCTTCTCTGTCGCAGGAGGTGGGATTGGGCCTTGGCGCACAGGCCGGAGAATTCAGATTGCGCCAGGTCATAACAGCGGGTGGCTTTACGCGCTTCCGGCGTGCCGCGGAAACGCCATTCAACATGGTGCTTGAGGCACGTCCTTGACGCAAAGCGTGGGAGCCTCAATCGCGTAAACGATGAAGCGCAACTCTGTTCCAGTGCTGTGGATGGGCGTGGCGTTTGGGGTAGCGCTCGCGTTGGCTGTGGTTGTTCTTGCCGCTGAGGGGACCGATACGAAGAGCATCGGGGTGGCGCTGCAGGTGACGGCGCGCTGGTCGTTCCTGTTGTTCTGGCTGGCCTATGCGGGCGGCGCCATGGCCACACTGTTTGGCCCCGCGCTGGCGCCACTGGCAGGACGTGGCCGAGCGTTTGGCTTGGCCTTTGCCGCCGCACATCTGGTTCATATCGGCCTCGTCGTCTGGCTTTATCGCATTTTGAACCAACTGCCGTTGCCTGGCCCGCTGTCAGCTTTCTTCGCGATCGGGGTCGTCTGGACCTACCTGTTGGCGGCCTTGTCTTTCGGAGGGCTGTCAAAGGTTCTTGGCCCGAGGCTCTGGCGCTGGCTGCGGTTCGTCGGGATGAACTACATTCTGCTGGCCTTTGCGCGCGACTTTGTGCCCTCGCTGATCCATTTGGGGACAGTGCATCAGGGACTTTGGCACGCGATGGCATATCTGCTCTTCGCGGCGATGAGTGTTGCCGCTCCCGTTTTGGTTTTCGCGGCCACAGCGCGTCGTCGTTGGGGGATGCGGCAGGTGCCCGCCTGACGGGGCTTCGCTAGTTCAGGCTGGGAATGCGCCTTGCAACGCGGCTTTGGCCTGGGCGGCGGCCTGGAAGACAGGTCGTTGCATGTATCCGGCGATGCGGATGTCGCGCTGGCGATCTTCTTCGGTTTCAGTCCTTGCCGGACGGATGGCTGTGACGGCGGCGATGCCGTCGGTGTGCCTGATCGGGCCGGGGATTATTGCGACCTTTTGGTCCGCTGGGGCGGGCCGCGGTTCGACGGGTTCGGCCGGCCTGTTTTGCCGGCGGGCTTTCTGGAGTTGGTCGAGGCTGCGCTGGGCTTTCGCGGACTCGCGACTGAGGCTGACGGCATTGCCGCGGAGGCGGAGAACGCGGGTCACCGGCAGGTCCGGTGCGGCGGCCTGACCGAGCGCTTCGAGTGCGTGAAGGCCGAATGCGATGATGTTGACGGCGAGGCGCAGTTCATCCTCGGTTTCCGGGCGGTATGATCCGAGCGTCTGCGCGGCGGCGTGGCGCGCGGCGGTGAGGTCGTCGCCGGCGCCCGCGAGGAAGAGCGGGGCGAGGCGGAGGAGGATCGTTTCCAGGACGGCGGCCGGGAAGAGGGCGGCGAGGGACATGGGGTTGGGCCTCGGGGTGGATTGGTGTTTGTTCACTGTTGGTTCTAAGGTATTTTTTCTCCATATGCAAGAATTTTTTCTTCGAAGACGGAAGAGTGATCGCAGGCCGATTTAAGGCACTTTTTAAAGGTTGTTGGATTCGCTCTGCACGAAATAACGTCGAATAAGGATAAGTAAGAGCGATCTACGGCAACCGCAAAAACCCAATCATAGCAATCACCATTCCCAGAAAGAAGAACATTACACCAGTCCCGACAGACCAATACGAATATTTGTGCCATCTGTTATATCGACCTATGCCTACGTTCCCGTATTCAAGCTGAGTCAGGTAACAAAATAGAAATATCATTGCACTTGCCAGGGCGCCAAACGCGAAAAGCCCAATAGAAATTGTAACAAAAATCTGGTGTATTTTCGTATTGCCTATAAAGGTAAGAACGGAGATCGCTGATGCACCATTTATCAAGAAAATGGACTTTCCTCCTTCAAGTACATACTTTGTGCCTTCCCCCCAATGCCATTTTTGATCATCTGACATATTCATATCGGCCATCGGAACCCCGCTCACCGTTTTGCGAAATACGTTCTTGCATTCGGCCTTGGTCAATTGGCACGCCTGGATGTCAACGCTTAGGCCGTCGGTCGAGACTTACACATAGCGGTACTTCACTTGGCATCCAATGCGGCCAACTCGGCCTCGACGATAAGGCACAACGGCGACAGGTGAAGCGTCAAGGTATCCCAAACTTTGTTCGCCACCTCCGAAATGATCTTAAGGCACCGCGTCACTGCGTAGATATGAAGATTGTCGTCCTTGAACGCCGCATAAGTCATTCCCTAGACGAACCTTTCGGCCATGACGATGTGGTGCCGGATGTCGATAAGCCAGCGGCGGGTTGCTTCGCGTTCAGAAGGCGTAGATCGCGTCGGCGGTAGCGGCAGGCCGGACATACGGTTTCAACCCGTCGCGGTCGACAACATCGACCGGCCCATCGAAGAGACTGGCGATATACTCCTTCAGTCCGGCATACTCCCACACACCGATCCGCGCCTCGGGTTCGATCTCGATCATGATGTCCGTGTCACTGTCCGGACGCTCGTCACCCCGGGCGCGCGAGCCGAACAGCGCCGCATGCGCAACACCCCGTGCGCGCAGCGCCGCCTCATTCTCCCGCAAGCGGGATATGATATCCTGTTGGGTCATGATCCCTTATAGCACGAAAAACGCTGTCTGATCAGCCGTGAACTAGGGGACAACTTAAGCCGAAGAAGAACCGCTGAGTTTCAGGGAGCCGATATCTGTACGTTAATTTTTGAAGTCCGCACGCTCCTCGCACGCAGCCGTCTTCGCGGAGTTGGGGCGAGGGTGATATTATTGTGGGGTATGGCGCCCTTGCCCAATGCGGAGAGATTCATGACGACTACAAGTCAGAGATTACTTGCACGCTGCTCTTGCGGCAGCGTCGAGTTCGAAGCCGTTGGGGCGCCCATCGCTAACGTCAAATGCTACTGCAACAGTTGCCAAAGCGCTGGTCAACAATTTGAACAACTTCCTTCCGCTCCTCAAACGCTCGATACGGATGGCGGTACACCATACATTCTTTACCGCAAAGATAGAGTGAGCTGCGTAAAAGGCGACGATAGGCTACAAGATCGTAAGCTGACGCCAAACTCTCCGACACGGCGGGTCTTGGCGACGTGTTGCAATTCAGCGATGTTTCTCGATTTTACCAAGGGACATTGGCTATCAATGTATCGAGCACGCCTCCAAAATGACATTCCGCCGATCGAAATGCGCGTTATGACCGGAGAAAAGCCGGCAGGCGTCATCCTCCCCGACGATATACCCAATTACGAGGGTCATTCTGGTAAATTCATGTGGAGGCTTCTGAAAGCAAGAATAGCAATGCTTGTCGGACGATGATCAACGGGTTTCCTCACAAATAATATGGCCGCTACAAACAATAAATCTGTAGGGCGCGATTGAATCAAACCTCGTTTCCCTCAATCCGCGGCGAATACCAGAATCCGAGCCGCGCCATGCTGACGATCCGCCAGCAGCTTCTGGTCGGGGACCCAGGTCTCGTCCCTGGCGGTTTCGGCGACGATCAGCGCCCCGTGGCGGATGCGGCCCACGTCCCGCAGCCGCGCTAGCGCTCGGGTGACAAGGTCCTGACCGTAGGGCGGGTCGAGGAACACAAGTGAGGCAGCACCACCATCCTGCCCTCTGCCCGCAGCAGCCAACGCCGGTGAAGCACCTCCCGCAGGCCGCGGGACGCCGGACGAAGCCCTTCCGTGAACCTGAAACACATCCCCCGCCACCACCTCCACTCGATCCACCGCCCGGCACGCCGCCACATTCGTCCGCAGCGCCTTCAACGCCGCCGGATCATTCTCGATGAAGCACGCCGAAGCCGCCCCGCGCGACAACGCCTCCAACCCCAGCGCCCCGGTCCCGGCGAACACATCCAGCACCACCGCGCCCTCGATCACCGCGCGCCCACCCCACTCCGCATGCATCAGCATGTCGAACAGCGCCTGGCGCACCCGATCCGCTGTCGGACGCGTCACAGACCCCGGCGGCGCCGCCAAAACACGCCCCCGCCATGCACCCGCGACGATCCGCATGCCTACCGGTGCCGCGGCAGCGGCGGAGGCGCCCCCGCATCCGCCGGCAATTGCTCGCGCAGCACCCTGGCCGGGATCTCCTCGATCCCCCCACGCTCCAACGTCCCAAGCTGGAACGGGCCATACGCGACCCGGATCAGCCGGGACACCGCCAGCCCCAGATGGTCCATCACCCGCCGGATTTCCCGGTTGCGTCCCTCCCGCAAACTGACCGTCAGCCAGGTGTTGTCGCCCGTCTTCGCGTCGACATCCGCCTCGATCGGCCCGTAACGCACGCCCTCGACCGTCACGCCATGCGCCAGCGCCTTCAGCGCGCCCTCATTCGGAACACCGAAC
>NZ_LMUJ01000024.1:68178-155079 GCF_009765975.1 Acidisphaera sp. S103
CGAGCCGCCCGACGCTGATCACCCGCGGCAACTGGTGCTTCAGTTTGTCGAACACCGTCGGCCGCCCTTCGGGGTCCTTGTGAGTGGTCACCAGCCCCTCGGGCTTGTGGTAGCGCCACACCCGCGTGCGATCCGGCTGGTCCACCACCTTGCCGTTCACCTGCACCACGTCGCCGGGGGAGATAAACGTCGCCGGATGCGTCACCACCTTGCCGTTCAGCTTGATCCCGCCCTCGGCCAGCATCCGTTCGGCATCCCGCCGGCTGGCCACACCCGCTCGGGACAGCCACTTGGCGATCCGGTCGCCGCGTTTTTCGTCAGTGTCACTCACAGCGCGCGCGCACCGATGTCGCGACGGCAGAATCCGTCGGGCCAGACGATCGCATCCACAGCAGCGTATGCGGCATCCCGGGCACCCTTGATATCCGGGGCGGTGGCACACACCGTCAGCACCCGCCCGCCTGCCGCCAGGATAGACCCGTCCGGCTTCGCTTCGGTGCCGGCATGGAAGACCGACACACCCGGCACCGAAGCGGCCGCATCCAGGCCGCGGATCACCGAACCCCGCTGCGGCGCCTCCGGATAGCCCCGCGCGGCCATCACCACGGCGACCGAGGCCAGATCGTTCCAGCGCAGGTCGAAATCCCGCAACTCGCCGTCGCAGGCCGCCTGCAGGGCCGGCAACAGATCGGACTTCATCCTGGCCAGCAGAACCTGGCACTCCGGATCGCCGAACCGCACATTGAATTCGATCAGTTTCGCCCCTTCCTCGGTCAGCATCAGGCCGGCGAACAGGATACCGCGAAACGGCATCCCCTTGCGCGCCATTTCCTTCAGCGCCGGCCGGATGACCTTGTCCATGCACGCGTGTTCCAGATCGGCTGGGAAACTGGGCACCGGCGTATAGGCGCCCATTCCGCCGGTGTTCGGCCCGGTATCGCCGTCGCCGACCCGCTTGTGGTCCTGCGCCGATCCCAGCAGCAGAGCGTCCTCACCATCGCACAACGCGAACAGCGAGACTTCCTCGCCCACCAGGCATTCCTCGATCACCACCGCCGCGCCCGAGTCGCCAAATACCTTCCGGTCCATCATGGCGTCGATCGCGGCCAGCGCCTCATCTTCCGTCGCCGCGACAACCACGCCCTTGCCGGCCGCCAACCCGTCCGCCTTCACCACCACTGGTGCGCCGCGTCGGCGTACGAATTGCCTGGCCGCGTCGGCGTCCTCGAACCGTTCCCACAACGCTGTGGGGATCCCGGCTGCATCGGCGATTTCTTTGGTGAAGGTCTTGCTGCCCTCCAGTTGCGCCGCCGCGCGCGAGGGGCCGCAACAGGGGATGCCGCCGGCCTCCATAGCGTCGGTGATCCCGGCGACCAACGGGGCTTCCGGGCCGGGAACCACCAGGTCGATCGCATTGTCCTGGGCGAACCCCACCAGCGTCGGGATATCCAGGGCGCCGATATTCACGCACTCCGCCACCGTCGCGATCCCCGGATTCCCCGGCGCGCAATACAGCTTCGTCAGCAGCGGACTACCCGCCAAGGCCCAGCACAACGCGTGCTCCCGCCCGCCCGATCCGACGACCAGCACCTTCATCGCACTCTCCTGTTCACGCGTCCGGTTTCCTGCGCGCACGCCGTAGCATAGGCTGTGGATATGGACGACCCACGCCCCGCCCCGGTTTCCAATATGCCGGAATACACAGTCTCCGAAATCTCCGGGGCGGTGAAACGCACGCTGGAAACCACCTTCGGCCGCATCCGCATCCGCGGCGAGTTGACCGAGGTCAAGCGGTATCCGTCCGGCCATATCTATCTGTCGCTGAAGGACGAAGGCGCCAAAATCGCCGGCATCGTCTGGAAAAACGCCGTCCCCCGGCTCGGCATGGTCCCGGAGAACGGCACCGAGGTGATCGCCACCGGCCGCATTACCGCCTACGGCGAACGCTCCTCCTACCAGCTTATCATCGAGCGGATGGAATATGCCGGCGTCGGCGCCCTGCTGGCCCGAATCGAGATGATCCGTCAGCGCCTCGCCGCCGAGGGTGTCTTCGATGCCGACCGTAAGCGCCCCCTGCCCGGCCTGCCGCGCGTTATCGGCGTCGTCACCAGTGAGCGGGGGGCGGTCATCCAGGACATCAAGACCACCATCGCCCGCCGTTTCCCGACCTCCATCCTGGTCTGGCCGGTGCCGGTCCAGGGCGAGGGCGCGGCCGAACGCATCGCCGCCGCCATCGCCGGCTTCGACGCCATGCCGGAAGGCGGCGATCCGCCTCGGCCCGACGTTGTGATCGTCGCCCGCGGCGGCGGCAGCCTGGAAGACCTGATGGCGTTCAATGAGGAGATCGTCGTCCGAGCGGCGGCGGCCTGCCGCATCCCGCTGATCTCCGCCGTCGGACACGAGACCGACACCACACTGATCGACTTCGTCTCCGACCGTCGCGCACCTACGCCCACCGCCGCGGCCGAGATGGCGATCCCTGCCCGATCCGACTTGATTGCCGATCTGGCCCAAAAGGCCGCGCGATTGGTCGGCGGGTTGAACCGGCTGGCACAGGAAAGCCGTCTGCGCCTGGCCCGGGTCGAACGCGGCATCCCCGACCTGCCGGCGCTTCTGGGGTCCGCGCGCCAGCGGTTGGATGATCGGACCGAACGGGTGCTTCTGGCCCTGCCGTCGCTGGTGGCCCGCCGGCGCGTCGTGTTGACGTCGGTCGAACGCCGGCTGCCCGATCCGCGGACATTAACCGCCCGAGCCCGCGAAACCGTCAGGGACCGGGACCTGCGATTGCGCCTGTCCGCCCCCGGGCTGGTCGCCGCCCATCGATCCAACCTGGACCGGACATCGCAGCGCCTCGCCGGCGCCGTGCATCGCGCGCTGACCGTCCTGCGCGGCCAAGCGGAGCGGGTCATGGGCCGCGTATCCGAGGCGCCGCTGCGAGCGTCACTGCGCGAGGCCCGAGCGCACCTCGCCGGCCTGGGGCCGAGATTGGAGTCGGCATCGCCGATGGCCCTGCTGCAACGCGGCTACGTGCTGGTGACCAATCCCGCCGGCCGGCCGGTCACAACCGCCGCATCGGTCAAACCCGGCAACAAACTGCGGCTACACTTCGGCGACGGCGAGGTCGATGTCACTGCCCAGGGCGGCACCGGACGCGGCCATTCCGCGGCAACACAAGACCAACTGGACCTATGACCGATCGGTCGTCGGGTGCTGTCATTGCGAGACTCGTAGCGACGCGGCAATCCCCGAACCCACAGACACCGCGGGAAAAACGCGATGCCAGCGGGACCGAAGCATCCCCCTACTCGGCCGCGACTTCCTTGAACGTTTCGATCGCGGTCAATAGCGCTTCGCGCACCAGCGGCGCACCGACATAGCCGGCAAGGTGCAGCAAGGCCTCGGACAGTTCATCCTCCGTCCAACCCTGGTTGAGCGCGAACCGCAAATGCAGTTTCAGTTCGGGATCACGCCCCTGTGCCGCATCTGAAATGACACAGATCAACGCTCGTGTTTTCAGATCCAGCCCTGGTCGGGTCCATAGCGATCCGAATATCGCTTCCTGCGTGTAGGCGGCGAATTTCTCCATGATCGGATGCTGATAAACGTTCTTGTCGAGCTTATCCGCATACGCATCGCCCATCAGTTTCCGCCGCATCGCTCGGCCTTGGGCGCGTCTGTCATCAGCCATTTTGATATCCCTCCCGCTGGTCGTCGCCAGTGTCCAACAACAAGGGAGGTTTGGCTAGACCGACCGCAGGCCGCCCTGCTTTTCGACGAATGCGGCAATGTCAGCGACGCCCTTCCCCGCTCGGACATTCGCAAATACGAACGGCCGGTCACCGCGCATCTTTTTCGCGTCCCGGTCCATCACCTCCAGGCTAGCCCCGACGTAAGGCGCGAGATCGATCTTGTTGATCACCAGCAGATCGCTGCGCATGATCCCCGGGCCGCCCTTGCGCGGGATTTTATCGCCTGCCGAAACGTCGATCACATAGATCGTCAAATCCGCCAGTTCCGGACTGAATGTCGCTGCCAGATTATCGCCGCCCGATTCGATCAGGATCAGATCCAGGGCGGGAAATCGCTTCCGCAGATCGGCGACGCCCGCCAGGTTGATCGATGCATCCTCCCGGATCGCCGTATGTGGGCACCCGCCAGTCTCGATGCCCATGATTCGTTCCACCGGCAACGATCCCGCTCGGGTCAGAAATTCCGCGTCTTCCTTGGTATAGATATCGTTGGTGATCGCCGCGATGTCGTAACGATCACGGAAATGCTTGCACAACGCGTCCATCAGCGCGGTCTTGCCGGTACCGACCGGGCCGCCAATACCAACCCGCAACGGCCCGTTCGGAGAAATCGTCATGATCGGAACAACCTCGTGTACTGGGTCTCATGCCGCATGGCGGCCAGATCGGATCGGAACGCGCAGCCGCCAACATCGTCGAGCGTCGCATCGGCCGTCGCGGTGGCCGTCGCCAGGATAACCGGTTCCAGCGCCGCCAAAACCCGCAAACCAGCCGTTTGTCCGAGCGGGACCAGGCGCACGGCCGCCGAAATCAGGTTGGTCGCGAACGCCTGCAGATAGGCAACAGCCGTGTCGTCCTCTGGAACGCCTCGCCCCCCAGCCGCTGCACCCACGGCAACAGCGTACGGTGCATCTTCCGGCAATTCAATCGCTGTCCACGGCGCCACCGCAAGCTGAAACGCCCGCCCCTGGTTCAGTGTCTCATCACGACGTTCCCGAGCCGGTGCAGACGCCGTTGCAAGGGCAACAATCTCCTGCAACGCCGCGCGATCGGCCGCCGCCCGATGCGCATGGCGCAACAGTATCGTATCGGAACGGCCCGAACCGCATACCAATACATCCGTCAACCAATGCAGCAGACTGTCGCCATCCATGACGTCGCCTGCTTCGACCGCCCATTCCAGCCCATGCGAATAGGCGAACGCACCCGTCGGAAACGCCGGCGACAACCATGCCAGCAGATTCAGCAGAGGCCTGTGGTCAGTGGTGGTGGTCATCGTCGTCGTCATGGTGATGATGATGGCCGCCGCCGGAATATGCGCCAGCTTCGGGGTCAAACGGTGCCTGGATCAGGTCTACGTGGCCGCCCAGTCCCTCGACCATTTCGCCGATCACATGATCGGCCCGAATGCGGATCCGGTCGTCCAGCAACTGCACCGGTAGATGGCGATTTCCCAAGTGCCACGCAATCCGGACCAGTTCCCCATCCTCATGCGCGTGGATTTCCATCAGGTCTTCCGCTTGCGCACAAATCCGCACCACACCCGTCGAGACCGACAACCCGTCGCCATCGCGCAACCGCACCGCCTGAGGCAGATCGATCAGTACCTCCGCCCCCAGGACCGTTGTTAGAACGATCCGACGCCGGAAACGCCGGTCATAGTCGATCATCACGCGATCGACCTCCCGTGCCACGTCCCAGCTACCCGCCGGCAGGATGGTTTCGGCGCGCATCAGAACAGGAAATACCGTTGTGCCATCGGCAAAATCGTCGCTGGCTCGCACGTCAGCAGCACCCCATCCGCTCGGACTTCATACGTTTCCGCATCGACTTCGATCACCGGAGTCGCATCGTTATGGATCATCGCCTTCTTGCCGATCCCACCGCGCGTGTTCGACACCGCCGCCAGACGGCGTTCCAACCCCAGCGCCTTACCAACCCCCGCCTCGATCGCCGCCGCCGAAACGAAGGTGATGCAGCTTGCCGCCATCGCTCGCCCGAACGCGCCGAACATCGGCCGGTAATGCACCGGCTGCGGCGTCGGGATGGACGCGTTCGGATCGCCCATAGGCGCACAGGCGATCGATCCACCCTTGATCACCAGATCAGGCTTCACCCCGAAGAACGCCGGCGACCACAACACCAAATCCGCCAGCTTTCCCACCGCGATCGATCCGATCTCGCTCGCGAATCCCTGCGCGATCGCCGGGTTGATCGTATATTTGGCAATGTACCGCTTCACGCGCGTATTGTCGTTGCGCTCGCTGTCCCCCGCCAGAGCGCCGCGCTGCATCTTCATCTTGTGCGCGGTCTGCCACGTCCGAATGATGACCTCACCCACCCGCCCCATCGCCTGGCTGTCCGACGACATCATCGACAGCGCGCCCAGGTCGTGCAGGATGTCCTCAGCCGCGATGGTTTCCTTGCGAATTCGGCTTTCCGCGAACGCAACGTCCTCGGGGATCGAGCTGTCGAGGTGATGGCACACCATCAGCATATCCAGATGCTCATCCAGCGTATTCGCCGTGTATGGCCGCGTGGGATTGGTCGAACTGGGCAACACATTCGGCAGCCCCGCCACCTTGATGATGTCAGGCGCATGCCCGCCGCCGGCGCCTTCGGTATGGAAGGCATGGATCGTGCGTCCCTTGAACGCCGCGATGGTGTCTTCCACGAAGCCGGACTCATTCAGCGTATCGGTATGGATCATCACCTGAACGTCGAAACGATCAGCCACCGACAGGCACGTATCGATCGCCGCCGGAGTCGTGCCCCAATCCTCATGCAGCTTCAGGCAACACGCACCGGCGCGGATCATCTCCTCCAACGCCTGCGGCTGGGATGCGTTCCCCTTGCCGGCAAAGGCGATGTTGACCGGCAACCCCTCCGCCGCCTGCAGCATGCGCGCCATATGCCAGGGTCCTGGCGTGCAAGTCGTCGCCGCCGTCCCGGTCGCCGGTCCTGTCCCGCCGCCCACCAACGTGGTGATACCGGCCGCGATCGCATCGTCCACCTGTTGCGGACAGATGAAATGAATATGCGAGTCGATTCCCCCGGCCGTCAGGATTTTCCCCTCGCCGGCGATAACCTCCGTCCCCGGCCCGATGATGATATCGACGCCGGGCTGAACATCGGGATTGCCGGCCTTGCCGATCGCCGCGATCCGGCCGTTCAGCAGCGCCACATCAGCCTTCACGATGCCCCAGTGGTCGATGATCAGCGCATTGGTAATGACCGTATCGACTGCGCCCTGCGCCTGCGAGTAAGGTGACTGCCCCATCCCGTCGCGGATCACCTTGCCGCCGCCAAACTTCACCTCCTCACCGTAGAGGGTGAAATCCTTTTCCACCTCCACGATCAGATCGGTGTCGGCCAGCCGCACCCGGTCACCCGTCGTCGGGCCAAACATGTCGGCATAGGCCGCGCGGGTAATACGAGCCATCAGTCCAACGCTCCCATCACATCGCCGCGAAAACCAAACACCAAGCGCTTGCCTCGATACGGTATCAGAGTGACCTCTCGGGACTGCCCCGGTTCGAACCGCACCGCGGTGCCCGCCGCGATATCCAGCCGCTGCCCTTTGGCGACGCCGCGATCGAACGACAGCGCGGCATTCGTCTCGGCGAAGTGGTAATGGCTGCCGACCTGGATCGGCCGGTCACCGGTATTGGCCACCGTCAGCACGGAACGCGGCAAATCAGCGTTCAATTCGATGTCGCCTGGTTCAGGGAGGAGTTCGCCGGGGATCATGCAACGTCCTATGGTCGGCACAGTGACAAACTTGTATACTAATCAGCACGATCGATCGCGCCAGTGGCTTCTATGCCGCCGTCGCACTTTCCGCTGCCAATACGCGCTTTACGACTTCAGGTTCCCGCTCGATAACCGCCAAATACGCCAACAATGCGCTATCCGATCGGGATCGCCCCTGCTCCAGATCGCGCAGCCGACCAACATTGATCCGGTATTCGGCCGCAAACCGAGCCTGGCTCTGCCCGGTTCGCCGGCGTATGGCCTGAGTACGGCGCGCGGCGGCAACACGTGCCATTTCATCCGCCGTCCAGGGCAAATTATCCGGGTCCGACAGTGCGGCCGCGGTGATTTCCGCGTCGGTCATCGCATCGAGCCGGGCCAGCGCTTCGGCACTTATGCGGGGTGGATTGTGCGGATCAAGTGTGAAACGAGCCATACATCTTGCTTTCCATCGTGTTATACCCCGAAAGACCGACATTCGGCATGGCCCCTCGCCGTCATGGTGGGCGAAGGCCCGCCATCCATGCCTCTGGCTGGAACAACCAAAGGCGTGGATGCCGACCGTCGTCGGCATGACGAGTTGGTCCCGGCATCTACCGTATCGGCTCATGCACGGTGACCAACTTGGTCCCGTCCGGGAACGTCGCCTCCACCTGCACATCGTGGATCATCTCCGAAATTCCCGGCATCACCTGATCGCGCGTCAGCACCTTCGCCCCCGCTTCCATCAGGTCGGCCACGCTGCGCCCATCCCTCGCCCCTTCCACGACGAAATCCGTGATCAGCGCTACCGCCTCGGGGTGGTTCAGCTTCACCCCCCGTTCCAGCCGTCGCCGGGCCACCATCGCAGCCATCGATATCAGCAGTTTGTCTTTCTCTCGCGGAGTCAGGTTCATTCCGGCAACCTCATCAACACAGCCATACGCGCGGCAACGGACGATTCTCCCGCAGCACGTTCAGCGCGGCAACCACCGTCCCTCGCACACCGGCGCTATCCGGTCCCAGGATACGCGCAACCAACATGCCGTTCCACACGCTGGCCCCGGCCTCGGCCGAACCCAGCGCCGCCCGCACTTCATCCAGCCGTTCCCCGGCATCCGGTGCCACATACACCACCGTCGCAACCACCCTGGCACCGCCGCCAATCGCCGGCCGTGCCATGGCCGCGTCGATGTCGCCATCCAACCGGACCGCGTCATGCAGCAGCAACGACCCGCCGACCCGAACCCGGATCAAATCCCGCAGCCACCCCTGCCGGACCCGTTCACCCATTGCCGTTCGGCCGAACACCAACGTCTCGACACCCAGAAATCGGGCGTCCGCCGCCAGATTGACCTCCAGTTGCCGGTCCAGCGCGGACCGGTCGAACAGGATCGTCTCCTGCGGCAGCCACTCCAGAAACCCACCCGGCTCCACCGTCAACCGAGTCCGCACAAACGACGGCGCATCACCCGGCAACGCCCGGTAGAACCGCTCCGCCGCCTGTGCCGCGATCGTCATCCGGCCGCCGGCCGCAACGCCAAACGCCAGATCCAGCCGATCCCCACCGGCGACACCGCCGCCGGTGTTCAGCATCACCACATCCATCCAACCCGGAACGATCCGCCGTGGAAACCGAGCCTTGAGGCAGCCGGCCTGGCGGAGTTCGTCGAGCACCGTCTCGGGGCCGAATCGCTTGACCACGACACGCAGTTCCCCGACTGCACGCTGCAGCAAACTAGGTTCAGACAGACAGCCGCCGTCGTACATCAGCCTCGTCCAGGTCCTCTCGCCGCCCGGACAGAACCACGTCACCCCGGTCCAACACGACCATCGTTTGCGCCAGTTCCTGGGCGAAATCGAAATACTGTTCCACCAGCAGGATGGCCATATCGCCCCTGGCGCGCAACAGCGCGATCACCCGCCCGATATCCTTGATGATGCTGGGCTGGATACCCTCGGTCGGTTCATCCAGCACGATCAGCCTTGGCTTCATAACCAGCGCCCGAGCGATGGAGAGCTGTTGCTGCTGGCCGCCGGACAGGTCGCCGCCACGTCGGCCCAGCATTGTCTTCAGCACCGGGAACAGGTCGAAGATTTCATCCGGAACTTTCCGCTGCCCGCGCGGCAAGACGGCAAACCCGGTCTCCAAATTCTCCTTGACCGTCAGCAGCGGAAACACGTCGCGCCCCTGCGGCACCCACGCGATTCCCCGTTTTGCCCGGTCGTACATCGGCAGGCGGGAAATCTCCTCGCCCTCCCACTTGATCGAACCTGACGAAATCGGGTGCGCCCCGGTGATCGCCCGCAACGTCGAGGTCTTGCCGACGCCATTGCGGCCCATCAGGCACGTCACCGCACCCACTTCCACCTTCAGCGAAACCTGCCGCAGCGCGATCGCCGCGCCGTAATGCAGATCGACTTTTTCAAAGTCCAGCATCAGCGCCCCCCAATCTCAGCGCCCAAGGTACACTTCGATTACCTTCGGATCTTCGCTGACGAAATCCAACGACCCCTCCGACAGCACCGATCCTTCGTGCAGCACCGTTACCTTCACCCCCAACGCTCGGACGAAGGCCATATCGTGCTCCACCACCACCACGCTGCGGGTCTTGTTGATCTCCCGCAGCAGCACCGCCGTCTGTTCGGTCTCCGCGTCCGTCATGCCGGCCACCGGTTCATCCACCAACAGAAGCTTGGGTTCCTGGGCCAGCAGCATCCCGATCTCCAGCCATTGCTTCTGCCCATGCGATAAATCCGCCGATCGCCGCTTCCGCTGATCGGTCAGCCGAGTCGTTTCGAGGATCGATTCGATCCGCCGCTTCTCCTCCGGCGTCTCGCGCGCGAACAGGGTGAACCGCGCGCCTCGATCCCCCGCCAGAGCCAACAGCAGATTGTCCCAGACCGTATGCGGCTCGAACACCGTGGGCTTCTGGAACTTCCGTCCGATCCCCAGAGAGGCAATGGCCGGCTCATCCAACCTGGTCAGGTCGGTATCCTTGCCGAACACCACCTTGCCCGAATCAGGACGGGTCTTGCCGGTGATCACGTCCATCATCGTGGTCTTGCCGGCGCCGTTCGGGCCGACCATCGCCCGCATCTCGCCTTCTTCCAAGGTCAGCGACAACGCATTCAGTGCCTTGAAGCCGTCGAAGCTGACGGTGACGCCGTCGAGATACAGCAGGGTGTCGCCTTCGCTCATCCCGTCACCTCATGCGCCGCGGCGACCGCCGGGGTTTCTGGTTCCGGCTCCTTGGGTGCGCTGGTCCGGACCAATCCCATCACCCCGCGCGGCAGGAACAGCGTCACGAAAATGAACATCGCCCCCAGCGCGTAGAGCCACACTTCCGGCAGCGCGCCAGTGAACCAGGTCTTACCGAAGTTGACGATGATTGCGCCCAGGATCGCACCCACCAGCGTGCCACGGCCGCCGACTGCCACCCAGATCACCGCCTCGATCGAATTCCCCGGCGCGAATTCGCTCGGGTTGATGATCCCGACCTGGGGCACATACAGCGCGCCGCCGATGCCGGCCATGATCGCGGACAGCACCCACACCACCAGCTTGTAGGATTCCGGCCGGTATCCCAGAAACCGTGTGCGGCTCTCGGTATCCCGCACGGCGATCAGGATTTTGCCGAACCGCGAGTCCACAACAAACCGCGCCAGCAGAAACTGTCCGCACAGCACGACGGCGGAGATCACCAACAGTGCCGACCGGGTCGAGTCAGCCTGCACGTTGAACCCCAGGATGTCCTTGAAGTCCGTCATCCCGTTGTTGCCGCCGAATCCCATGTCGTTGCGAAAGAACGCGAGCAACAGCGCGTAGGTCAGCGCCTGGGTGATGATCGACAGATAAACGCCGGTGACCCGAGACCGAAACGCCAGCCAGCCGAACACGCCGGCCAGGACCGCGGGTACCAACATCGCCATTAAGATCGCGAAACCGAACCATTCGAAGCCGGTCCAATACCAGGGCAGCGCCTTCCACCCCAGGAACACCATGAAATCCGGCAGGTTCGGATTACCGTAAACGCCTCGCGTGCCGATCTGGCGCATCAGGTACATGCCCATCGCGTAGCCGCCCAACGCGAAGAACGCCGCATGGCCCAGCGACAGAATGCCGGCGAAACCCCAGACCAGGTCGACGGCCAGCGCCAGCATCGCGAAGCACAGATATTTCCCGGCCAGCGCGATCACATAGGTCGGGACATGCGCCGCCGACGCCGCCGCCGTCATCTGGTTCAGCAGCGCCAGGACCAGGGCGGCGCCCATCACGGCGATGAGGGTAATGAAACTGGTGCGATCGAGCTTCATGCTTCCACCGCCCGTCCCTTCAGCGGGAACATGCCGCGCGGATTGCGCTGCACGAACAAGATCAGCAGGACCAGCACGATGATCTTGCCCAGCACCGCGCCGGCGATCGGTTCCAGGAACTTGTTGACGATGCCCAGGGTCAACGCGCCCAGCGTCGTGCCCCACAAATTGCCGACGCCGCCGAACACCACCACCATGAAACTATCGATGATGTAGCCCTGCCCGAGATTGGGCGACACGTTGTCGATCTGCGACAGTGCCACGCCGGCGATCCCGGCGATCCCGGAGCCCAGCCCGAACGTCAGCGCATCGATCCATGGCGTACGGATGCCCATCGCCGCGGCCATGCGCCGGTTCTGCGTCACCGCCCGCATCCGCAGGCCCAGCGGCGTGTAGCGCAGCGCGGCCATCAGCGCCGCCACGACCAGGAAGGCGAAAATGATGATATAAAGCCGGTTCCAGGTCAGCGTCAGGCCACCCAACTGGAACGCGCCGCTCATCCAGCCTGGTGTATCGACATCCTGGTTGTTGGCGCCGAACAACGACCGTACCACCTGCTGCAACACCAGCGACAAGCCCCATGTGGCCAGCAGAGTCTCCAGAGGACGCCCATACAGCCAGCGGATCAGGCTGCGCTCGATCACCACGCCGACGGCACCGGACACCAGGAACGCCATCGGCACCGCGATCAGCAGGCTGATGCCGTACAGCGACGGCAGATAGGCGTGCATCAGTTGCTGGACGACGAAGGTCACATAGGCGCCGATCATCACCATCTCGCCGTGCGCCATGTTGATGACGCCCATGACGCCGAAGGTGATCGCCAGGCCGGCGGCAGCCAGCAGCAACACCGAACCCAGGCTGATGCCGTAATAGACGCTCTGGGCGACGCTCCAGATTTGCAGGAAATGATCGATCGAAACCACTGCCGCGGCGGCGGCGGTACCCACCGGCCCGGACTGACCGGCCAGCGCCGACAGCACGCTGCGCGCATCCTGATCGCCGCGTGCCCGCAGGGTCGCCACGGCGTCCAGCTTCTCCGCCTCGCTGGCATCCGGCGCGGACAGCAACGCCGCCGCCTGCGCCTGCTCCATCAGCCGCTTCACAGCGGGATCGGATTCCTTGGCCAACGCTTTTTTCAACGCCGGCAAGGCAGCCGGGTCATGTGAGGTAAACACCGCGGTGGCGGCGTGCAGCCGTGTCGGGGCATCCGGCGCAAATAGCTGCAATCCGCCGAGCGCGGCGTCGATCGCGCTGCGGACCGCGTTGTTGACGCGGACCTTCTTCACGTCGTCGTCGGTCACATCCGGCGCTTTTGCCCCGGTATGCGCGTCGACATAGCTGCCGTCCGGCTGCTGGATGAACAGCGCGTGGTCGTCGTTGGCGTACAGCGTGCCATCATGCAGCGCACCGATCACCACGGCCGCTCGGGGATCGCCGGACTCCGCAAGCTGTTCGATGCCGTGCCGGACCGAATCGAAACTCTCCGGTGAAATCGCCAGGGCCGAGGCTGACAACGCGTCATAGGCATCGTCGGCGTGCGCGCGCGATCCTGGCAGCACCAGAACAATCAGCAGCAGCAATGCGATCAGCCGAGGCATCGCGAACCCTTCACTGAACGGAAGAAAGAGGAGGCGGCCGGGGAGAAACGACCGCCTCCGTTCCGGCAATCAGGCCTTCTTGCCGGAGGTGCAGGTACCGGTCTTCACGTTGAACGCACCGCATTTCAGCGGCGCGCGCCAATCGCCGATCAGGTCCTTGGTGTCCTCGACATAGGGCGACCATTCCTGGGCGACCACGAGGCCGGGCGTTTCCGAAACGATGTTGAATTGCCCGTCCGGCTGGATCTCACCGATCAGCACCGGCTTGGTGATGTGGTGGTTGGGCATCAGCGCCGAGTAGCCGCCCGACAGGTTCGGCACCGAAACGCCGATCAGCGCGTCGATGACGGCATCGGGATCGGTGGTCCCGGCCTTCTCCACACCCTTCACCCACATGTTGAAGCCGATGTAATGCGCCTCCATCGGATCGTTGGTGGTGCGCTTGGGGTTCTTGGTGAACGCCTTCCATTCCTTGATGAAGGCCTTGTTCTCACGGGTATCGACGCTCTCGAAGTAATTCCAGGCCGCGAGGTGGCCGAGCAGCGGTTTGGTATCGACACCGGCGAGTTCTTCCTCACCCACGCTGAACGCCACCACCGGGATATCGGTCGCCTTGATCCCCTGGTTGCCCAGTTCCTTGTAGAACGGCACGTTGGCGTCGCCGTTGATGGTGGACACCACCGCCGTCTTCTTGCCGGCCGACCCGAACGTCTTGATCGACGACACGATGTTCTGCCAGTCGGACTGACCGAACGGCGTGTAGTTGATCATGATATCTTCCTGCGCCACACCCTTCATCTTCAGGTAGGCTTCCAGGATCTGGTTGGTGGTGCGCGGGTAGACATAGTCGGTGCCGGCCAGCACCCAGCGCTTCACCTTGTTTTCCTTCATCAGGTAATCCACCGCCGGGATCGCCTGCTGGTTCGGCGCCGCACCGGTGTAGAACACGTTGCGGCTGCACTCCTGCCCCTCATACTGCACGGGATAGAACAGGATGCCGTTGAGTTCCTCGAACACCGGCAGCACCGACTTGCGCGACACCGACGTCCAGCAGCCGAACACCGCCGCGCATTTGTCGACCGAGATCAACTGGCGGGCCTTTTCGGCGAACAGCGGCCAGTTGGACGCCGGATCGACCACCACGGCCTCCAGCTTCTTGCCCAGCAGGCCGCCTTTCTTGTTCTGCTGTTCGATCAGCATCAGCATGACGTCTTTCAGCGTGGTCTCGCTGATCGCCATGGTGCCGGACAGCGAATGCAGAACACCGACCTTGATGGTGCCGCCGGTGGCCTGCGCTTCCGCCGGGGTTGATGCGGCCTTGACGGCACCGACCGCGGCGAGTGTTGCCGCGGCGACGCCTAACCGGCCGAGACCGCGACGGGAGAGAATGGGTTCGTCCAATGACATCAGTGCCTGTTCCTGTGCCTGTTGTTGTTTCGGTTTCCCCGTCGGATGGACGGCAAAATCAGACATGCAACCAATGTGCCACAGACACGCCGCCGTGATCGCAGCCGCATTAGGGCCGCATATCTGACCAACACAGGGCAGATTTTCCGAACCTAGAATCTAAATCACTCATTTGCTCATAAATTCGTCATATTTGATGCGATCGATACGATCCGTTGATGCCTATTATTTAGGCCATACCGCGCAGCCCTCTCGTTTGGCCGATGAAGCGAACCGGTCTAGGCTGTCGTCCTCAACGCAATCAGGGGAAGCCTATGGCCAGGATCATCATCGCGGACAATCCATTGAACGAAATCAGCATCGCCCAGGAGTTGCTGCCACCCAGCCTCGACGCGGTGATCGCCCGCCATGGCAGCCCGGAATTCAACGATGCGCTGACCGATGCCGTCTGCCTTGTCGGCTTCGGCGACGGCACGATGGACGACGCTTTCTACAAATCCGCCCCGAATCTGAAGCTGGTCCAGCTTCTGTCCGCCGGCTATGACCGCTGCGACATTGAAGCCGCCCGCCGCGCCGGCGTGCCGATCTGCAACAACGGCGGCGCCAACTCCACCGCGGTCGCCGAACACGCGATCCTGCTGATGCTCGCCGTCTCTCGTCGCCTGGTCTGGCAGCACGCCAACGTCTCGGCTGGGCGCTGGCGCGGCAACAACGTCGACGACGTCAAGCTGTATGAACTGAAGGGCAAGACGGTGGGCATCGTCGGCCTGGGCACCATCGGCAAGAAGACCGCCAAGCTGGCCAAGGCATTCGGCGTCGATGTGCAGTACTACGATGTTGCCCGCCTGACGGAGGGGCAGGCCGACGAACTCGGCGTCCGCTTCGCCCTCCTGGAAGAATTGCTCCGCACCTCCGACATCGTGTCGCTGCATGTGCCGCTGAGCAAAGCAACCAAGCATATGATCAGCACCGAGCAGTTGAAGCTGATGAAGCCCAGTGCCTACCTGATCAACACCTGCCGCGGTCCGGTAGTCGACGAACCCGCGCTGATCGAGGCCTTGACCAACGGCACCATCGCCGCCGCCGGCCTCGACGTCTTCGACCAGGAACCGCCGCCGCCGAACAATCCACTGTTTTCGCTGCCCAACGTCGTCCTGACCGCGCATTTGGCCGGGCCAACCTACGACACCCAGTTCTCCCGCTTCCGCAATGCCTTCGACAATTGCCAGCGTGTCATTCGGGGCGACAAACCGCTGTGGGTCATCCCCGAACTGGCGGACTAGCGCTCGTCCTTGGCTGGCCGTGTCTCCGGCATGGCCAGCCAAATCACCAAGGTACCGACCGCACCGACCGCGGCGAGGACGATGAACGCCGCCTGCATCCCGACGCCGTCGGCGATGGCACCCGACAGGGTCGTGCTGGTTGCCGCCCCGACATACATCGCCAGCGCCAGAATCCCGATACACAGATTGAAATGCGCCGTCCCGATCGTGAGGTCGGCGGCCAGCAGTGGCAGAAGCACGCCGAACGCGGCGGCGCTGACCCCGCTGATGGCTTGACCCATCACCAGCGGCCATGCACCCGGCAGTACCGCCAGCAACAGCCCACGCAGCGGCAACGCCCCCCAACCCAGCAGCAGAAGCCGCTTTCGGCCAACCGCCTGCGCTGCTCGTCCCACCCATGGCGACATCAGCGCTACGACGCATTGCGGCACCACGATGCACGCGGCGATGATCAGATTGGCGAAATGCCCGGCACGCATGGTCACCTCCGACCCGGCCAGCGGCAGCATCGCGGTGTTGGACAGGTGGAACAGCATCACGCAAACGGCGAAGATCAGCAGCCGGCGATCGGACAGCAGTCGCTTCAGGCCGGCGATATCCATCATCCGGCTGGTGGTCTGCGCCCGCGCATGGGCGCCCGCCCCGATCGACCACAGCGCGACCAATGCGGGAACGCACAGCGCGGCGGTCAGGAAGAACACGAACCGCGACGAGAAATACGCGCCCGTCACCCCCATGACGGCGGCGGCGAGGCCATTGCCGATCGACCCAAAACGGGCGTTTCGCCCCAGCCGCTCCCCCAGCCCGGCATGACCGACCAAATGAAGGCTGATCGCCGCGATCGCCGGGGTGATCACGCAACTGGCGATGCCATGCAGCATCTGTGCAACCAGCACCGGCAGTTGGTTCGGCCGCAGCGCCAACAGCAGCGCGGCGACGATGATGCCGATCAGCGCCCAAGATGCGGCCGTCCGCTTGTTGCGCATCGAGTCCACCAGCGCACCTGCCGGAAGCTGGCTGATCAGCGACGTCATGGTGCCTAATGTCAGGGCATAACCGATCTCGATCTGCGTCCATTTATGCGTGGTCAGATAGACGGCGACAAATGGACCGAACCCCGTCTGCACATCCGCCACGAAGAAATTGACCAGATCGAGGGCTCGGTTTGCTCCGAGGCGCGGGAAAGCAAAACGTTGGGCCATATGGTTAATGCGCGATTGGAACGATGTCCGCGGGCGTGACGACGGGCGCCGCCTTGTTGGAATCCAGGAACTCGGGGGCTGCCTTGATCTGATCGGGGGTCATCTCCAGCGAAACCTTGTGCTTCGGGTCCCCGGGATTGAAGCGAAGGACACTCCAATGCACGGCGACCTTGCGGTTGCCGACACCCATGAAGCCGCCGAAATCGATAACGGCGGCCTGCGGTTCGCCGTTTGCATCCACGAGCACATCGACCAACCGCCCGATTTCCTTGCCTTTCGGATCGGTCACGCGTTGCCCGAGAATCGCCTCCGCGATCTCGGGCGCCACGGATTGGATGGAGCTTCGCAGCGGGGTCTTGGCAGCAACCGGGGGCGAAGCCGCCGGGACCGCACCTTGCAACGGAGCCGGGGCGGCAACCGGCGGTGAACTGGGGACAGCACTTTGCGACGGAGCCTGGGCAGTAGCCGGAGGCGAAGCCGGAACAGCACCTTGCGACGGAGTCGGTACAGCAGCCGGCGGTGAACTGGGGACAGCACTTTGCGACGGAGCCGGGGCAGCGACCGGCGGTGAAGCCGGAACTGCACTTTGCGACGGAGTCGGGACAGCAACCGGCGGCGAACCGGGGACAGCGCTTTGCGACGGAGTTGGGGCAGCAACCGGTGGTGAACCGGAGTCATTACCTTGCGATGGCGCTGCGTCCGCTCGCGCAACCACGCCGGCCGCCAAAGCAGTGACAGTTCCAATGACCATAGCCAATCGCCGCATCTCCGCCCCCGGGGTCCAAGGTTTCAGGTCGACATCAGCCAAGCTGTGATCAAGCAGCCGGAGGCGTCAATCCGTTCACGTTGGGGTGGGGTTCGGAAGCGCCCGAGGGCGCCGTGCCGTTCTAAATGAGGCCAGCACGATCCCCGCTGCGATCAGCGCGATCCCAAAGGCATGGTAGGTGCGGAATTGCTCATGCAGGAAAAACACGGCCAATATGCTGCCGAACAGCGGCATCAGATGCATGGACTGCCCCGCCGGGCCGGCGCCGATCAACTCGACCCCGCGATTGAAGAACAGGTAGGCGATGAAGGACGGCAGCACGGCGGTATAGGCGATCCCCAGATATGACGGCAGGCCGCCATGAATACGAGCGCCGGCGGCAAACTCCCACAGCATGAACGGCAGCATCATCAGCGATCCCAGACCCATCGCGGCCACAAGGAAGCTCAATGGATGCACCTGCGGCCGCTTGCGCAGCGTCACGCAGTAAAAACTGTAGATCACCAGGGCGACCAGGACCCAGATGTCGCCGCGGTTCAGGCGCAGATGCGCCAGCGCCTCCCACGACCCATGCCCGGCGATGGCGGCGACGCCCGCCAGCGACACCAACACGCCCAACGCCTGCCGGGTCGTCGGCGTTTCGCGGAACAGCATGTAGGCCCAGACGATGATGATCAGCGGCGTCGCCGATTGCAGCAGCAGCACATTCAGCGCTGTCGTGCTGGTCAGACCGATGTAGGACATCGTGTTGTAGGACGCGATGCCGGTCGCCGACAGCACCAGCATCATCTTCCAGTGCCGCAGCATCACCGGCAGATCGGTCTTCAGGCGGGGCCACGCGAAGCCGACCGCGATTACGAACGCGCCGGTCCACCGCCAATACGCCAGCGCCACTGGTGGAACCTGCCCGGCCAGCCCGCGCGCGAGCACGATATTGCCCGCCCAGAACAGATTGGCTGCCACCAGCAGCCCCCAAGCCGAATGCCATAATGACCGGACCATAAGCTACCCAACATAGTTTGAACCGCGGGCTTGGAAAGCCAGCCATCCTGGAGTTTGCTGCTTCGTATGCAACGGATCGTGCTCAAGAGCGAGACGGACTGGGAAGGCTGGCGCCAGGCAGCGCGCGCCCTTGTCCTGACCGGCGTCGAGCCGGACGCGCTGACCTGGGCGGTTGGCGGCAAAACCGCCCCCCTGCCCGACGCGACCGGCAGCTTCCATGTGCCGCGAGCGCTGGTGTCGCTGGCGTCACAGGCGATCCAGGCGCGCGACGCCGAACGCTTCGGGCTGCTCTACAGCCTGGTATGGCGGGTCAACGCCGGCGAGAAATTGCTGGAGGACAATAGCGACCCCGACCTGTCGCTGGCCAGACGGATGGCGCTGACGGTCCGGGCCGATGCCCATCGCATGCGCACCAACATGCGGTTCCTGGCGGTGCCCGAGGACGGCGGAACGCGCTTCCTCGGCTGGTTCGAACCGGCCCATTTCGTGCTGCAAGCGAACGCCCAACTGATCGTGCGGCGGTTCCCCGACCTGACGCTGTCGATCGTGACACCGGACGGGGCCGCACACTGGGACGGCACGTCGCTGCTGTTTGGCTCCGGCCTGCGCCACGCCGAGGACGACGAAGCGCTGCAGGCCTGGTGGGAACGCCACCGAGACACGCTGCTCGAACAGGCGACGGAAGATGTCTCGGTTCCCGAAGCCGAGGCGGTGGACGAAGCGCCCCGGTCACCCGACCTGCCTGCCCTGGGCTCGGTTGTCCTGCACGCCACGCCCGATCGGGCAGTACTGCGTTCGGCAAGGGAGGCGTCGGCCTGTCGCCGATGCCCGCTGTACGAACCGGCGACACAGGTCGTTTTCGGTGAAGGACCCGCGGATGCATCGGTCATGTTCGTCGGCGAGCAACCAGGCGACCAGGAGGACGTCATCGGGCGTCCGTTCGTCGGCCCCGCGGGCCAGATGATGGATCGGGCGATGGAGGAAGCCGGCATCGACCGCCGAACGGTCTACGTCACCAATGCCGTCAAGCACTTCAAGTTCACGCCGCGCGGCAAGCGCCGGATTCACCAGACGCCGGAGGTGCCGGAAATCCAGGCATGCCGCTTCTGGCTGGATGTGGAACGCACGCATGTGCGGCCCCGGTTTCTGGTGGCGATGGGCGGATCGGCGGCACGCAGCCTGCTGGGCCGAGCGGTGACGATCGGGCGGGAACGGGGCCGGCCGATCCAGATGCCCGACGGGCAGACCGTCTTCGTCACGGTCCACCCGTCGTTCCTGTTGCGTGTGCCGGACGAGGCAGCCAAGGCCCGCGAATACGCCGCCTTCGTGCGGGACCTGAAAGCGATCCGCGCGCTGATGACGGCAGATTAGCCCCGCTGGATCAGCTCGATCGACACGTTCTCGGGCGCGGTCAGGAATGCAATCTGCACGCCCGGTCGGTTGACCGTCACATCCATCGTGAAGTGCACGCCTTTCGCCTTCAGTTCGGTGACCGCCGCCTTGATGTCGGGGACAGTCAGTCCGAAATGGTCCAGCCCGAAATACGGCGATGACGGCGCCTCACCAGCCTTCCCCGGCTGGGCCTTGGCGATGAATATCTTCTGGCCGGCAAGGTTGAGATCGATGCGCGTCGACCCATCGGCCTGGTTGGATCTGATGACCTCGGCGCCCAGCTTGTCCTGGTACCATACCGCGGTCGCCTCGGGATCGGGCGAGCGCAGATGGATGTGTTCCCAGTTGAATTTCGTCATATTTCCCCCAAACGGTCTGGTTCGACGGCATTAATCCACCACGGCGCAGCTTGGGCAAGGGGCGCGGCCGGCTCGGGTATGGATCCCCCGTCGGCGGGATCAATTGATCTTAAAAATGCGCGCCAAACCGCCGCGACGTGTTTCTGGCGCTTGCATAAGGGGGGTGTAACCGGCTAGGTCACGCCTCCGACGCGACAAGCGCTTGCGCTTGTGTCACTGGAGAGGTGCCAGAGCGGTCGATCGGGGCGGTCTCGAAAACCGTTGTGCCTTTGCGGGTACCCAGGGTTCGAATCCCTGCCTCTCCGCCACTTTCGCGACAGAACCGCGAATACAAAGCATCGCGCGTCCGATGTGGGTGTTTGCTGTCGATCCCGCCTACCGACAACGCCCTTGATGCCCTACTGGGCCACCGCCTTCGCCATGCCCGATCTCTATTTCCATGTCGCAACGGCCCATGGCCTGCTCCGCCATAAGGGTATTGAGATCGGCAAGTTGGATTATTGGGGGTGGCAGCCTTGTGAATAAGTATCCTGCCAGAAAATCCACTGAAAACAAAGAAGTCGCTCACCGAGCGCTAACTGCCTAAAGGCAACAGCCGCAAATCCGGCGAAGCAACTTCCATTTTCTTCCTTGCGCAGGCGGCTTTACCCGCCGCACATCCGCAGCAGTCCCGACACTTCCGGTAACGAGTCCAGACGCCCGATATCGGCGATCAGGCGGGCGGTTTTCTCCGTGCCTAGGACAGGATCGACCAGCGCGGCGAACTTTGACTCCAATCGCGTACCCTGGTGCGCCACGTCGGCGGCCGGCACGCCCGAATCATGCCGCGCGGTCAGTTTGGAGCCATCGCGCAACGACAACTCGATCTCGGTGAACGTATTCGGGATACCGGTGCGGAAATCGAACGACACTTTATCACGCAGGCCGACTAGCACCGGGTCAGCGGCAACCTCGGCCGAGTAGGTGGACAGGCGGCTGGTATCCAGGCCGGCCAGCCCCATCGCCGTGGTCAGGCGCAGGGAGAATTTCGCTTCCAGGCCGGTCTTCGGTTCGGGAATGTTGCAGACGCGGTCGCAGGCTTCCTCGAGCTGGACGTTGATCCGTTCTACCTGGTCGGGTGCGAAGCCATGCTGTTCCCGCAACTTGCGGGCCGATTCGATCGCGGCATGAGTCATGTAGCACGACGCGTGGTATTTGAAGAGATTGTTGGCGATCCACCAGCCGTTCGGCGGCGTATCGAACGCTTTCTCCGGATTGAAGTCGGGGCTGTGGGTGCGGGCGAAGCCCTGGCCGCACTCGATCACGTCGGTGCGGGAGGTGAAGCCTCGGGCCGCGAGTTTCGCCGCCATCAGCCCGTGATACGATGCCTTGCCCGCGTGCAGTGGCTTGCACATCGTGCCGAACATCGATTTCAGGCCGGCCGCCTGGGTGCCGGCGATACCGAGTGCGGTGGCGAAACGGTCGGCGTCCAGGCCAAGCAGGTGCGCGCACGCGGCGGCGGCGCCGAAGCTGCCGACCGTGGCGGTGGCATGGAAGCCCAGCACATCGTAATGACCGGGCGAGATCGTCCGGCCGATCCGGCACTGCAATTCGTATCCGGCAACGAACGCCGTCAGCACGTCGGCGCCGGACGAACCACGTTCCTCAGCCAACGCCAGCAACGCCGGCAGGATGGCGACCGACGGATGGCCCGGCATCGCCAGGTTGACGTCGTCGAAGTCGAGCGCATGCGACGCCGCCCCGTTCACGATCGCCACCGAAGCCACAGGCAGCCGGCCGGCATGACCCAGCACCGAGGCGACCTCTTTGCCACCCTGTTCCTGCATTTCCGCCAGCAGGATCGTTACCAGTTCGTCGGACGCACCGGCGATGCCGCAGCCGATATAGTCCAGCACGCATTGCCGAGCCCAGGACTGGACCGTTGCCGGAATGTCCTGCAACCGCAGGGCGCGGGCTTGTTCCGTCAGTGCTCGGGTCAGGCCCTTGCCGGCCTGGATGTCGCTGATCGCGTTCATTGGACTTTCTCCTTTACCGTCCCTTATACACCGGCTTGCGCTTTTCGTTGAATGCGGTGATGCCCTCGCGCCGGTCGTCGGTGGGGACCATGCGGTTGTAGGCCTCGATTTCGAACATCATGCCGGTTTGCAGGTCGGTATTGAGGCCCATGTTCACCGACTGCTTGATCTGGCGGGTGGAGATCGGGGCATTGCCGGCGATCACCGCGGCGGTTTCCAGCGCCTCCGCCACCAGCGTTTCCGCTTTGCAGATCCGGTTGACCATGCCCCAGTCGAACGCCTGCTGGACGCCGAATGGGCGCCCTGTCAGCAGGATTTCCTTGGCTCGGCGGCTGCCCACAGCGCGTGGCAGGTTCTGCGTGCCGCCGGCGCCGGGCATGATGCCCAGGGTGACCTCGGTCAGGGCGAAGCGGACGTTTTCCGACGCGTAGATGAAGTCGCAGCACAGCGAGATTTCCATGCCGCCGGCGTAGGCCGCCCCGTTCACCGCGGCGATGATCGGGACCGGGCAGCCGACGACCGCGCGGATCATGCGTTCGAAGATCAGGTGCTGGTCCTGCCACTGCTCATCGGTCATGCCGTTGCGCTGCTTCAGGTCGCCACCGCCACAGAAGGCTTTCGCGCCCGCGCCCGTCAGCACGATGCAACGCTGCTTGTTCGGCGCGGCGCAGAAGCCGTCGAACACCGCCAGCAGGTCCAGGCCCATCTGGGTGTTCATCGCGTTGGCGACCTCGGGGCGGTTCAGGGTCACCAGGACGGTGTGTTCCTGGGGATAGTCGACGGTGATAGTTTCGAAAATCGTCATTCTTCCACTGCCTGCATGATCAAACGGACAAACGTGTCCATCGCGGTCGGGTCGATCCAGCGCAGGACCGCGACCAGTTCCTGTTTCGGTGCCACCCAGGTCAGGTTGCCACCGGCGCCGGAGGCGAAAAAACTGTCCTCCGGTCCGCTTTTGTAACGGCTGCCGTTGGTGTTCAGCCACCAGAGCAGGCCGTAATTCGGGTTCAGCGCACAGGGGCGCAATGATTCGACGACCCAGCTTTCCGGCAGAATGCGGCTTCCGTTCCACTCACCCCGGCGCAGCATCAGCAGACCGATGCGGGCCTGGTCCTCGGCATGGATCAGCATGCCGCCGCCCCAGTGCGTGCCGCCGGAGACGCTTTCGATCATGCGCCCGTCGATCTCGACCGAGGAGGTGCGGTAGCCGAACCAGGACCAATCGTGGGAGGCGCCGATCGGCTCCATGATGCGTTCGGCGAACACGTCCGGTAACGGCCGGCGGAAGCGACGCAGCAGCGCCAGGCTCAGCCGGTTGACGCGGACGTCGTTGTATTCCCAGTGCGTGCCGGGGGCCTTGAGTGGACGTGGGTCGCCTTTGCGGCCCTTTCCCTCCAGCCCGAGGTTGCGGTTGCGGTCGATCAGGTCGGATTTGCCGAACAGGTCGCCTTCCCATTCGGATGTGTTCTGCAGCAGGTGGCGCCAGGTGATACCGCGGTTCTGCGGGCTGTCGAAACCGCCGTCATCGACGGTGCGGCCGACCGGTTCGTCCAGGTCGGCGATCAACCCGTCCATCACCGCGATGCCGGCCAGCAGGCTGAGGTAGCTCTTGGCGGCGGAGAAGGTGAAATCGGCTTGGTCCGTCTCGCCCCAGGACGCGATCTTGAAGCCGCGCCGCAGCACCAGCCCGTTGGCGGGGCCGCGGGGACGGATCGGGCCGAGGATTTCGTTGAACGGCGGCGGCTCGAAAAAGCCGCCTTCGAGGTGAAGGCGCAGGTCGTTGGGCCACGGGGTTTCGTTTTCCGTCGCAAACCGGGCGGCTTCCTCCAGCCACATCCAGTTCATGCCGGCGACGTCGGCCGGGGCCTCGGGCCACGACTTGCCATGCGGCGGTGGCGCGATCGACGGCAACTCCATCCAGGCGTTTCCTTTTGGTTTCGGGTGCGGGCGACTATGCCGCCGGCGGGCTGGCATGGCTACCCCGGCGGGAGGTGCGGTGGCGGTGGTAGTCTGCGGCGGTGTCGACGTCGGGCAGGCGGCGGATGAAGCTGACGCGGTGGTGGCGGAACTGTTTCAGCGTGTCAGCCAGCGCGTGTTCGGTGGACCAGCGGACGGTGCCGAACAGATTGGCGGGACGGCGGAGTCCCAGGGCGATCAACCAATAGCCGCCGTCGGTGGCTGGGCCGAACACCGCGTCGGCGGTGCCCAGGCGGCAGAAAGCGGTTTTTATGTCCGCTGCGCCGGCTTGCGGGATGTCGCAGCCCATCAGTGCCACGCGGCGATACCGGCCGAGTGCCTTGGTCATGCGGCGACCGAGGTCGCCGTGGCCTTGGCCGATGTGCTGGACGTTGACGGGCAGGCGGATGCGCGTTCGGTCGGGCGTGACGGCCAGCACGGTGTCGAAGTGGCGGCAGGCGGTCAGGTCTCGCAGCAACGCGGTCAGCGTGGCGATGTGGAAGCGAAGCGCGGCTCGGTCGCCGATGTCCTTGGCCAGGCGGCGCTTCACCGTTCCCAGGCGGGGTGCTCGGGCGAAGACGATGACGGTGTCCCTCATCCGTATAGTCGCTGGATTTTTTCTGGTGGTACGCCGGCGAACCAGAGCGACAGGCAGAACAGGTTGCGGGTGGAGCGGCGCAGGTAGCCTTGCCGCTCCCATTTATGCGCCGAGGTGACGGCGTCGGCGGCGAGCGGCACGAGGCGGTGGCGGCCGAGGCGGCGTATCAGGTCGACATCTTCCATTAGCGGCAGGGGACGCATGCCGCCGACGGCGCGCAACAGGTCTCGGTGGATCAGCAGGCCCTGGTCGCCATAGGGCAGACCCAGGGCGCGGCTGCGCCAGGCCACCAGGCGCTCGAGGCGGCGGGCACGCGGGTCGTCGCTGTCGAGGACGAAACGGAAATAGCCGACGTGGGCGGTGTCAACGGGGCGTTTGGCGTGCCAATCGGGTGATAGGCGCGTGTCGGCGTGCAGCAGCAGCAGCCAGGGGCGCGTCGCGGCGGCGATGCCGGCGGCGAGTTGAGTGCCTCGGCCGCGCGGGGCGGTCAGGACGCGGGCGCCGAGGGCGATAGCCAGTTCGGGGGTGCCGTCGGTACTGCCGCCGTCGACGACGATGATCTCGCCATGGTCCCCCAGCGCGGCCAGGGTTCCGGGCAGGAAGGCGGCGGCGTTCAGGGTGGGAATGATGATGGACAGGTCGGCGGCGGTCGCCATGTGGCCTGACGCCTTACGGCAGAAGCGTTGGGTGCGCCGTCATGGCGGCATCGGAAGGATAATGCTGGGCGGGTTGGGCGAGATAGAGGGGGCGGCAATCGAGTGAAGCCGCCGGCACGCTTTTCGCCAGACTGTGCGGTTTCGGCAAGGAAGGCTCCCAACGCAGATAAGGAGGGATGCACGCGAATGCACGCGGATGGCGTGGGATCGCAGGCCGTTGGGTATGCGTCCAAGGTCCGGCGGCGATTTGCCGACTTCCGTTTTACGTGGCGTATGGATCAGAGTGTCTCGCCGGGCCTTTTGTAGAAATCTCATCCCGAGCAGGTTGGATGAGACTGGGTCTGTATATTCATAAGTATTTGTTTTTTAACGCCATTGATACCCTCCTTGGCGCTGGAAGCACGGATTGTTCAGACAAATCAGCATCCGCGTGCATTCGCGTGCATCCACTTCTTATCTGCGTAAGGATTCTTCCTTCCCGATGCAAAACCCACTGAAGCATTGACCCACCAGCGGTGACCCAACGTGCCACGGCCAAACCGACGCATGTCCGCCGCAGTCATGCGATATTCGACCCCGAACGCCAGGATACTGCATATTTTCTATCTTGCCGCTAAAATATATCCTGATACCTTGCCGGCGACGGGTCGTAACAAAACGATCGCCAGGGGAAGGACGGGCCATGGCTGCGGCGATCGTGGCGATGACGAACATCGTGAAGACCTTCGGCGGCACCCAGGCCGTCAACCAGGTCGATTTCGCGGTCGCCTCGGGTGAGGTGCATGCCCTGCTGGGCGGCAACGGCGCCGGCAAATCCACTCTGATCAAGGTCCTGGCCGGGGTTTATCCCGCCGACGCGGGCGAAATACGCGTGCATGACCGACTGGTCGATCCGCGCACCGACAAGCTGCCGATCGCCTTCATCCATCAGGACCTTGCACTGGTGGAGTGGATGAGTGTCGCGGAGAACATCGCGCTCGCCGCCGGGTATCCGCGCAAGCGGGGGCTGGTGGACTGGGCCGGCGTGCGCACCCAGGCTCGGCGTGCGCTGGATCTGATGGGGTGCGTGCTGGACACCGAGGCGCGCGTTGTCGACCTGACCCAGACCGACAAATCCATCGTCGCCATCGCACGTGCCCTGGCGACCGAGGCGGAGGTGATCGTGCTGGACGAACCCACCGCCAGCCTGCCGGAAAGCGAAGTGGCCAGGTTGTTCGCGGTCCTGGACCGGCTACGTCGCGCCGGCCGGGGCATGGTATATGTGAGCCACCGGATGGACGAGATTTTCCGCCTCGCCGATCGGGTCACGGTCATGCGCGACGGGCTCCGTGTGGCCACGCGAGCGATCGGCGAAACTTCACCGGCCGAGCTGGTGCAACTGATCGTCGGCCGCACACCCAAGCGACTCGCTGACCGGCCGCCGGTGGATCGTTCGGTCGCACTGCTGGCGTGCCGCGATCTGCGCACCGAGGACGCCGGCCCTGTCAGCGTCTCCGTCCACCCCGGTGAAATCCTTGGCTTTGCCGGGCTGCGCGGCGCCGGGCAGGACAGCGTCGGGCGTGCCATCTGCGGCATCGTGCCGGTTGATTCGGGCAGCATCGTCCTGGACGGCTGCCCGATCGCGCCGCGCAGCCCGGCGGATGCGGTGGCCGAGGGGATCGCCTTCGTGTCCAGCAAGCGGCAGGAGGAAAGCCTGGCGCTGATCCTGTCGGTGCGGGAAAATCTGTTCATGAACCCCGCGGTGGAGGGGCGCGGCGCGTTTTCGCCGATGCGGCAGGCGCGCGAGGTGGAACTGGCCGATGTCCGCCTGCGCGCGGTGGGTGCTCGTCCGCTGGTGACGGAACCCGCCATCCATACGTTTTCCGGTGGCAACCAGCAGAAAGTGGTGCTGGCGCGCTGGCTGGGCGGGTCGTCTCGGCTGCTGGTGCTGGAAGAGCCGACCATGGGGGTCGATGTCGGTGCCAAGGCGGATATCTATGGGCTGCTGGTGCAGCATGCCGCGGGTGGCGGCGCGGTGATCGTGGTGTCCTCCGACCTGGAGGAGATCGCCGCCATCTGCGATCGGGCGGTGATCTTCGATCGTGGCGTGATCTCGGCCGAGTTGCCGCGTGCAGACCTGACTGTCGCCAATCTGATTTCACATGTTGGCGGCGCGGTTGCCTCGCCGACCGGGGTGCCGCTGCATGGCTGAACGCAAATCGCATGTGCTGTTCAGGCTGATGTCGAACCAGGCACTGCTGCTGCTGACGGTGCTGTTGGCGCTGCTGTTCTCGGTCATCATGCCGCGGACGTTTCCCACCCTGCTGACGGTGCAGTCGATCCTGAGCGACAAGGCGATCGTGGCTTTCCTGGCGCTGGCCGAGATGGCGGTGATTTCGTGCGCGCAGTTCGACCTGTCGATTGGGTTCAATGTCAGCCTGCTGCACAGCCTGGCGATCGGGTTGATCGTCAACGACAACCTGCCGTGGCCCGTGGTGTTCGCCATCGTGCTTGCCCTCGGCGTGTTCATGGGCGTGGTCAACGGGTTGCTGGTGCGGGTGGCGAAGATCGACAGCTTCATCGCGACGCTGGGTGTCGGCACGTTCAATTATGGTCTCGCCGGCTGGTACACGGGCGGGCAGCAGTTGATCGGAAATCTGCCGGCGGGGTTCACCGCACTGGATCAGATCAGGGTGTTCGGCGTGCCGTTCTCGGCGCTGCTGTTGCTGGCCATCGCCGTGGTGATGTGGATCGTCTTCGAGTTCCTGCCGATCGGCCGGTACCTCTACGTGATCGGCGCCAATGAACGCACCGCGGAGCTGACCGGCATTCGGGTGAACCGCTATGTCATCGGCACCTTCATGGTGTCCGGGCTGCTGACCGCCGTCGCCAGCCTGGCGCTGGCCGCGCGCATCCAGGTGGGCCAGAGCAATGTCGGCCAGGAGTTCCTGTTGCCGGCCTTTGTCGGCGCGCTGCTGGGCGCCACCACGGTGAAGCCGGGGCGGGTCAATGTGTGGGGCACGCTGGTGGCGGTGCTGATCCTGGCGGTCGGGATTTCCGGCATCGAGCAACTCGGTGGCGAGTTCTACGTGGAATCGCTGTTCAACGGCGGCGCGCTGGTGGTCGCCGTGGGCATGGCGGGGTGGGCTTCCCGTCGCCGCCTGAGGGCGTCCCGCGACAGCAGGGCCGCCGCTCGTGTCATCCCGCCCGACCCCGCTGCCGCGCCGCCGACCAAGACAACCTGATCAAGAAAAAGGGAAACACCATGATCAAACGCAGACACATCGTATTGGGATCGGCCGGCTTGCTCGCCGCGCCGGCGCTGATCCGCTCTGGCTGGGCACAAGATTCGTCGGCCGCCGCCGTGTTGGCCGACGCCAAGGGCAGTATCGCCACGGCTGCCGCGCCGGCCAGCACCTGGACGGGACCGACCAGCGGGCCGAAGGCGCAGAAGGGGAAGAAGATCGTCTACATCTCCTCCGATCAGCGGAATGGCGGGGCGCTGGGGGTCGGCAAGGGAGTCGAGGAGGCGGCCAAGGCGATCGGCTGGGATTTCAAGATCATCGACGGCCAGGGCTCGGTGCCGATGCAGACCAGCGGGGTCGGGCAGGCGATCGCACAGCGGCCGGACGGCATCATCCTGGGGACCATCGATGCGGTGGGGCAGAAGGCGACGCTGGTGCAAGCGACGCAACTCGGCATCAAGGTTGTGGGTTGGCACGCCAGCGCCGCGCCCGGACCGATCGAGGACCCGGCGGTGTTCGCCAACATTACCACCCCGCCCAAACAGATCGC
Source organism: Acidisphaera sp. S103 (assembly GCF_009765975.1). Lineage (GTDB taxonomy): Bacteria > Pseudomonadota > Alphaproteobacteria > Acetobacterales > Acetobacteraceae > Rhodopila. The sequence goes on from NZ_LMUJ01000024.1 coordinate 97,988, forward strand.
GCTGACCGCGGCGAACTATGCGATCGCCATGTCGGACGGCAAGGCGCAGGTCGCCATCATGCGCAATTCCGAAACCGCCATCGGGCGGCTGAAGGGCGATACGATCCGGGAGCGGATCGAGCAGTGCTCCACCTGCAAGGTGCTGTCGTTCAACATCATGCCGATCACCGAGAGCTCGGAACGGATGCCGGCGCTGACATCGTCTCTGCTGCAACGATTCCCCGGCCAGCTCAACTGGATGCTGGCGATCAACGATCTGTATTTCGACTTCGCCGTGCCGTCGCTGCGGTCCGCCAACATCCCTGTTGCGGGCTCGATTTCGCTGGTTTCGGCCGGCGACGGCAGCGTGTCGGCGTATCAGCGCATCCGGGTCGGCCAATACCAGGTCGCAACGGTGCCGGAGCCGCTGAACCTGCACGGCTGGATGGCGGTGGACGAACTGAACAGAGCATTTTCGGGCGACAAATGGAGCGGGTACGTTCCGGGGGTGCATCTGGTGACCAAGGACAATGTCGGCAAGGACGGCGGCCCGCAGAACCGCTTCGATCCGGACAACAAATATCGCGACGAATACCGCAAGATCTGGGGAGTCTGACCGTCATGACGCCCATCGCCAACAGCGCCAACATCTCCGTGCTCGGGCACACCGACCAGGGTGGCAAGCCCGACGGTGTGCAGATCATCGTGCATAACGACCATGCCTATATCGGGCATATGTTTAGCGACGGCATTTCGGTGGTGAATGTTGCCGATCCGCGTAACCCTAGGGTGGTGAATTTCCTGGCCTGCCCGCCGAATACTCGGGCAAGCCACCTGCAGGTGCACGACGGTCTGATGCTGGCGGTGAACGCCGCCAATATGTGGGCGCTGCAGCAGTACCAGGATCAGAAGGATTATTTTTCCGCGCCGCTGGCCGACAGTTTTTCCAAGCGGGAGCGCGGGTTCGCGGCCGGGCTGCGCATCTACGATGTGAAGACCGATCCGGCCAACCCGCGGGAGATCGGGTTCTGCCCGGTCGAAGGAATCGGTCTGCATCGCATCTGGTGGGTGGGCGGACGCTACGCCTACGCATCGACGCATTTCGATGGCTATACCGACCATATCATGGCGGTGTTCGATGTGGCTGACCCGACCAAGCCGCGGATGGTCGGAACGTGGGCTTTGCCGGGAATGAACCGGGGCGCGGGGGAGGAGCCGACGTGGCAACAGGGCAAACGCCGGGCGCTGCATCATGCTATCCTGGCGGGCAATCTGGCCTATGGCGCCTGGCGTGACGGCGGCTTTACCGTGCATGACCTGACCGACCCGGTGGCGCCGAAGTTGGTCAGCCATCGGCTGTTGTCGCCGCCGTTTGCCGGCGGCAGCCATACGCCACTGCCGTTGCCGGGACGCGGGCTTGTCGTGTTGGCGGATGAGGCGACCACGGCGAATTGCGCGGCGGGTCATGCTTATACCTGGATCTTCGACGTGCGCGACCCGGGTAATCCGGTGTCGATCAGCACTCTGCCGCAGCCGACGGAGGCCAATTACTGTGCGGTTGGTGGCAAGTTCGGGCCGCACAATCTGCACGAGAACCGGCCGGGGTTGTTCCAGAGCGAGACCATCATCTTCGCCACCTGGCATAATGCCGGCGTGCGGGTGTTCGACACGTCGAATGCGTTCCAGCCGAGGGAAATCGGGTTCTGCGTGCCTCAGGCACCGGATCGGGTGGTGGATATCAGGCCGGGTGCCGTTCCGGTGACGCAATCCTGCGATATCTGCGTGGACCGGAATGGCGTGATGTATGTCACCGACACCAATGCGGGTCTGTCCATCCTGCAATTCAACGGGTCATGAGCGGCAGCGCATCCAAGACCAAGGGGGCCAGTCCCCCCACCAGGTCCGGCATGATCTACTCGACCTTGCGCCAGGATATCCTGCTGGGTGAGCTGGCACCGGCCGGGAAGCTGCGCATCGATCATCTGTGCCAGCGCTACGGTGTGACCAGCACGCCGATCCGCGAGGCGCTGAATCAGCTCGCCATGGAAGGGTTCGTGCAGCGCCGCGACCAGCGTGGGTTCTTCGTCGCCGAAGCGTCGATGACGGAGCTGGAGCAACTGACCAACACGCGCTGCTGGGTCGAGCCGATCGCTCTGCGCGAGGCGCTGGCGCATCGTACCGTGGCGTGGGAGGAGCATCTGGTGCTGACCTGCCACCGGATGCTGCGGGTGGAACGTTCGGTCACTGCCGAAACGTTCAAGGACAACCCGGAATGGGAAAAGGCACACCGAGCCTTCCACATGGCGCTGATCGCGACCTGTCCATCGCGCTGGCTGGTGGATTTCTGCGCGCTGCTGTCGGACCACGCCGCCCGCTATCGCAACCTGGCGATGTCGGTGATCTATCCGCAACGCGACATCGCCGGTGAACATCGTGCGCTGATGGAAGCGGCGATCCACGGCGATGTGGAGGATGCGGTTACCAAGCTGGTCCAGCACTATCGCCGGACCGCCGATATCATCGTCAATTCAAAATAAAAACGAAACGAAGGGGAAGAGCCGTGCTGATCAAACGGGATCGTATTGAATTGGGTCATGCCACGGCGCCGTGCGGTTGCGGCCTGCATCGCCGCGGCTTTCTGGGTGCCGCGGCGGCTCTGGGCGTTGCCGCGATGACGCGTGGTGCCCGAGCGGCGCCGCAGCCGACGGTGATCGACGTGCATCATCATTACACGTCCCCCGCGTTGCTGGCGATGATGCGGGGGCGCCGGACCCATCAGGGGTTCAACGAGGCGTGGACGTTGCAGAAGTCGTTGGATGCGATGGATGCCGCCGGGGTGGCCACGGCGGTGGTGTCCACCAGCGATCCCGGCGTGTTCTTCGGCGACTACGACGCGGCCAAGGCGCTCGCCAGGGACTGCAACGAATACCAGGCGCGTATGGTCGCGGACCACAAGGGCCGGTTCGGCATGTTCACCACACTGCCGCTGCCGGATATCGACAACACACTGGCCGAGATCGCCTATGGCATGGACACGCTGAAGGCGCAGGGCGTGGGCATGATGACGAGTTACGGCACCAAATATCTTGGCGATCCGGCGTTCGTGCCGGTAATGCAGGAACTCAATCGCCGGAAGGCCACGGTGTTCGTGCATCCGCTGCAACCGGCCTGTTGCACCAACGTGGTCGCCGGCGTGCCTGACGTGGTGGTGGAGTATGGGACGGAAACGTCTCGCACGGTCGCCAGCCTGCTAATGAACCACACGACGATTCGGTTTCCTGATATCCGCTTTATCTTCTCGCATGGGGGCGGGGCCGTTCCGTTCCTGACGTTCCGCTTCTCGCGGATGGTCAGCGGCGATCCGGAACTGATGAAGGCCGAACCCGGCGGAGCGGTGCCGCTGATCCAGAAACTGTATTTTGACACCGCCCAGGCATGGAATCAGTACACCATGCCGTCGCTGACCAAGCTGATGCCGGTCGATCATATCGTGTTCGGTTCGGACTTTCCGGCCGCGTCGCCGCTGGACGCGGTGAACGGTCTGCGCGCCTTCGGGTTGAGCGAGGACGCTCTGGGCAAGATCGAGCGGCACAACGCGCTGGGGATCCTGGCCAACCTCGCCTGATCCACCGAGGTCTATCGTCACTTTATCAGAACTATTTCGTCGTTGCGAAATCCGTCATGACAACGAAGGTGTGATCGGGCAACGCAAAACTGTTGCGGTATGATCGAGACGTCACGCGGCCTTGAAGCCATCGGCGCTGTGCTGGTGGTCACGGAGCATGCTCGACCGCGAGGAGATACCTTGAGATGAATCGTAACAAAATGGTCATTGCCGTTACTTTGGCGACCTTGACCGTTGCACCTGGATTTGCGCGTGCCTGCACGCAGCAGGACGTGATGGCGAAAGGCGCGCAGCTCAGCCAGTTGATTCAGGCGAAGATGGCGGCGGATCCGTCCCAGGGGCAGGCGTTGATGGCGAAGATGCAGCCGGTCATGATGTCCTACCAGACGCAGATGACGAGCGGCGGCGCGGTCGATTGGGACAAGGTCTGCGGTGAATATGACGATCTGATCAAGCAAGCCCAATAACGAGCGAAACGATATCGCGATCGGCGTCCGCCATGGGCTTCGGTCGCGGTTCGCCCGCTCGCATCGCGGCCGCAAAGATACGCGCGACCGCCCTTATGCCCGGTTGATCTGCTTCCTGGACATCAGCAGGGCGTTGATCCGGTCGGCCAGTTGCATCCCTGTCACCGGCTTGCGCAACAGGGAGAATGTGCCGCTGATCGCACCGCCCACCGCCAGGGTGGCACCATCGCCGGCATATCCCGTCAGCAGTACGGCGGGCAGGCCCGGCCGCCGTTCCTGCGCCGCGCGGATCAGCGCCAGCCCGTCCATCCCCGGCATCGTCAGGTCGGAAACGATGATGTCCACGCGTTCGCCCGCCGCCAGCCGAACCAGGGCCGCCGCCCCACTGTCCGCGGGCAGCACCGCATGGCCCGCGTCCTCCAGCGACAGCGCCAGCACCTCCCGCACGATCGCGTCGTCATCGACCAGCAGCACGCGGGGCTTGCTGGCGATGGCCGCTGTCGCGGCGATGGTTTCCGCCGCAAACGGCGTCGAACCCGCGGCCCGCGGCAGCCACAGGCTGATGCGGGTGCCCCGGCCGACCACACTGTCGATGGACAGGCTGCCGCCGCTCTGTTCGACGAAGCCCTTTGCCATTGCCAGCCCAAGTCCGGTGCCCTTGCCTGGCTCCTTGGTGGTGAAGAACGGTTCGGTCACACGCGCCAGCACAGCGTGGTCCATGCCGTCCCCGGTATCGCTGACCACGATCCGCACGTAGTAACCTGGGGCAAGGCCGGCCGGATGCGGCAAGCCGGGCGACACCGTTTCCGACCCGGCGGCCAAGGTCAGCGTGCCGCCCAACGGCATCGCGTCCCGGGCATTGGTGGCCAGGTTGACCAGCACCGTTTCCAATTGCCCGCGATCCGCCAACAACGGCGGAATGCCCGCCGGCACATCGATTTTGCACACGACCGAACCACCCAGCGTGTGGGTCAGCACCTCCGCCATGTCGGTCAGCAACGCGGCGACGTCGACGCTTTCCGCCCGCAGGTCGCCGCGGCGGGAAAACGCCAGCAACCGGCTGGTGATGGCCGCGCCGCGCCTGGCGGCATCCAGCACCATCCGCACATTGCGCAGGACGCGCTCGACGTCGTCCGGCCGGCGTTCGATCAGCGCTGCGCCACCCGAGACGGCCTGCAGCACGTTGTTGAAGTCATGCGCGATGCCGCCGGCGATCTGACCCAGCGCATGCATCCTCTCGGCATGGGCGGCCCGCTGCTGTGCCGCCTCGCGCGCCGCCATTTCCTCCCGCACCCGCTGCTCCAGCCGGACATTGATCTGCTGCTGGAAGTCCAGCAGGCGCTTTTCGGCGTCGATATCCAGGAAGATGGCCAGGGCTTCCCGAACGGTCCCGTCTTCCTGCCGAAACGGGACGCTGCCGACCTTGAACCATTTCTCGCTGCCGTCGGCGTCCCGGAACAGCATCTCCGCCCCCGGCAACGTGGTGTCGCCCCGATACAGCGCCCGCTGGATCGGGAAATGTTCGGCTGGCAGAGGATTTCCACCCGGATCGTAGGCAATCCATTCGCCGCGCGGCGCGACCGCCATGGACGGAAGCACCGGGCCGATCAGGCGTTTCATGTGCGCGTTGCCCAGGACGATCCGCCCGTCGGCATTGACGATCCCTACCCCGATCGGCATCGCCTCGATGACTTCCGACAGCCGGCTCCGTTCGGTTTCCAGCATCGAGATCAGCCGATCACGAGCCATTTCCGCTTCGTATCGCGCCGTGACGTCCATGTTGATGCCGACCATGCGGATCGCCCGTCCGTCGGCCCCGCGAATGGTCTGGCCGCGGCCCAGCAGGCGGCGCAGCGACCCGTCAGACAAAACCACGCTGTATTCCGTCATATAGGAACGCCCTGGCGACTTCAGCGCGGCCAGCAGCTCCTCCTGCACCCGGCGCAGGTCGGACCGATGCACGGTTTGCTGCCAGAGTTCGGGGCTTGGACCGCCGGGCCGCGGCTCCAGCCCATGCAGGCGCCACTGATGCTCGCTCCAGGTCAGCGTGTCGTTCACCACATGCCAGTCCCAGATGCCCAGGTTCGCACCCTCTCTGGCCAGTTCCAGGCGGTCCTCGTTGACGCGCAGCCCGGCTTCCGCCCGGCGCAGGTTGGTGACGTCGATCTGATTGATCAACACCAGGGTCCGCCCCTTCACAGGCACCGGCGCAACCGCGATCAGCAGGTCGCGCGGGCCCAGTCTGCCCTGAACCCGGGTTTCGTAGCTGGCGCTGTGGCCGGCGACGACCGACTGGCAAATCGCCCGGATCCGTTCGTGACTTGTCTGCAGGGCGAAATCGGTGATTGCGCGGCCGCGAAACTCCTCGATCGAGTAGCCCACATACGACGCCGCGACCGCGTTGCTGTCGATGACCCGCGTGGTGTCGGGGTCCAGCAGGATCGCGCCGCCGGGCGACCACTCGAACAGTGCTCGGAAGCGCGCCTCACTCTCCGCCAGGGCGTTGGCCGAGTCCCGTCGTCCGGCCGCCGCCGTCGTCAGCGCCAGGGCAACCATGTCGAATTCCGGCAGGCCGGTCGCCGACGGGCCGGCCGGCCCGATCTGGCCATCCTGCATCGCCAACCGCCGAAGTTGTTCGATTGGCCGGGTGATCCCCTTGGCGACCCACATCGCCATCGCCATGGCAATGGCCAGGACGACGGCACCGATCCCGACCACCCGCAGGATGGCCTCCCGCACCGGCCCGAAGACAACGTCGTTCGGCGCGGCGACAACCACCGTCCAGCCGAATGGCATGACATGCGTATAGGCCGCCGACGTTAAGACGTCTTTCGCAGCGGCCACCTGCGTCACCCCTTCCGCGTTGCTTCGGATGGTGTCCCACAGGGCGGCAGAGACTGGGGTGCCGGCGAACCGATCCAGTTCCGGAACGCGCGCGGCGATGACGCCAGCCGCGTCGACCACCATCACGCTGCCGTCCTGCGGCAGGCGCTGGCGGGCGATCAGGTCCGCGATCACGCCGGGCAGCAATCTGATATAAAGGTCGTACACCACGCGATCGTCGCGAAACACCGGAACATCGACGCTGAAGCCACTTCGTCCGGTGGCCCGGCCGAGATGCATGTCGGTCACCACGGGACCATGCTTGTCGAAGACCTGAATGCCATCCGCGTACGACTGGCGGGGCAGCATGGGTGTAGACTTGCCCGGTGGTAATCCATAGACCCGCACGCGCCGCAGGTCCGGACCGGCGATACCGAGCACGGAACCGAGTGGCTGACGCGCCAGGAAGGTCTCGGCCAGATGGTCGAACTGCCCCCAGTCACCTTCCTGCAGGGCAGGCGACAACGCCAGGGTCTCCAGCGCCGACACGCGAAGCTGCAACTCCCGCTCGACCGCGATGGCGGTACCATGGGCGGTTGTCAGCAACCCGTCGTACACCGCCTCGCGCTTGTCCTGGTAATCCAAATAGCGGCGAACCAGGCCCGTGCAGCCCAGCGGCACGATGCAGGCCATGACCAGCAGGATCAGCCGGGATCGCAGCGACAGATCGCGGCGCCAGCCAAGGCGCCGAACCACCCGCGTGGCACGCGAAGCAGGCGGGCCTCCGGCTATCCGAACCGACGGTTCCTGGTTCGCGTCCCGATGGGGCGCCACGCTGCTTCAACCTCCTGTGCTTTGCCGAGTCGGCCGGCGGCGGTATTCAATCACAAAGAAGCGAGCGCTGGCGACACCTTCCGACCATTGTTTCATCCTGGCGCCGCGGCGGCGACATCGCTCGCCACGGTTGCCAGATCGGCCCTTGCCATCCCCAGCCGCTCCGGCAATCTCCCGCACCAGCATTCAGACCGGATTTCCGATGCCCCAGCCCCCTGTCCTTCTGTCCACCGACGCCAACGGCGTCGCCACCGTCACCCTCAACCGCCCCGAGGTCGGCAACGCCTACAACACCGCCATGCTGGATGGGCTGATCGACGGCCTGACCGCCCTGGCAAAAGACCCCGCCGTCCGCTGCCTCGTCATCCGAGGCGCCGGCAAGCACTTCCAGGCTGGTGCCGACATCAGGTGGCTGGGCGAGGTCGCCCATTACCCGCCGGCCGAGAACTACGCTGCCTCCATCGCCACGACACGCGCGATGCAGTTGCTGAACGAATTCCCCAAGCCGACGATCGCCCTGGTCCATGGCGCCTGTTTCGGCGGCGGGGTCGGCATCGTCTGCTGCGTCGACGTCGCCTTCGCCACGCCGGACTCCCTGTTCGGCATCACCGAAATCCGCGTCGGCGTCGCCCCCACCCCGATCTCCACCCACATGGTCAACGCCATCGGGCTGCGCCACACCCGCCGCTACGCCCTGACCGGCGAACGCTTCGACGCGCGAGAGGCGGAGCGTATCGGCTTAATTCATGAAATCGTCTCGGAGGCGGAAACCGAAACGAAATTAGCCTCCGTGCTCGACGCGATCATGCTGGGCAGCCCAACGGCGATCACGATGACCAAAAGCAGTTTTCTAGGCGCAAACAATCTGTTGCTGGACGATCGGCAGGTCTCGATGCTGGCACACGAGGGATGGACCCAGCGCCACTCGCCGGAAGGCCATGAAGGCACCACCGCCTTCCGCGAGAAGCGGACGCCATCTTGGTACAAACAGGTTCACCCCAACGTGTAGCCACACCGAACCGACGGAGCCTCATGTTGTCAGCCATGACCGACGCCAAACCAGTCGCCGCCCAAGTTCTCACCGCCCCGCCCCGCCGATCACCGAAACCACCCGGCCCTTGTGCCATGGTGATCTTCGGCGCCGGCGGCGACCTGACCAAGCGCCTGCTGGTCCCGGCGCTCTACAACCTGGCCACCACCGGCCTGCTGCCGGAGCACTTCGAGCTGATCGGTGTCGATCTCGCCGACCTCGATGCCGACAAGTGGCGCGACAGCCTGCACACAATGATGGAAAGCTTCGTCGGCAAGACCGCCAGCGAAAGCCGGATCGACAAGGTCGATGAAGACACTTGGAAGCACCTGACCGGTCACATGACCTACATCAAGGGCGACCTGACCGACGACGGCCTGTACGAAAAACTCAAGCAGCACATCGACCAGAAATCCGACACCGGCGGCAACTGCCTGTTCTATCTGGCCATCGCCGACCGCTTCTTCAGCCCCGTGGTGACCCATCTCGGCAAGGCCGGGTTGTTGGAGGAAAACTGGGACGAAGACGGCAAGGCGCCGGAACACTGGCGCCGCGTGGTGATCGAAAAGCCGTTCGGCCACGACCAGGCCTCCGCCAGAGCGTTGAACACCGCCATTCTGCGCGTCGCGCGGGAACACCAGATCTTCCGCATCGACCATTTCCTCGGCAAGGAAACGGTGCAGAACATCATGGCGCTGCGCTTCGCCAACGGCATGTTTGAGCCGCTGTGGAACCGCGACCGCATCGACCACGTACAGATCACCGCGGCCGAGACGGTCGGCGTGGAAACCCGCGGCCGCTTTTACGAAAAGACCGGCGCGCTGCGCGACATGATCCCCAACCACGTGTTCCAGCTTCTGGCGATGGTGGCGATGGAACCGCCCGGCGGCTTCGACGCCGCCGCGGTGCGCGGCCGCAAGGAAGATGTTTTCGCGGCGATGCGCACAGTCGCGCCGGAAGACGCGGTGCGCGGCCAGTATGGCCCCGGCCCCGACGGCGTGGTGGGCTACCGCGAGGAACACGACGTCGCACCGGACTCCGGCACCGAAACTTACGTCGCCATACAACTGGCGATCGATAACTGGCGCTGGGCCGGCGTGCCGTTCTACCTGCGCACCGGCAAGCACATGTCCCGCCGCGTGACGGAAATCGCCATCCGCTTCAAACCCGCGCCGTTCGCACCCTTCGAGAACACCGACGTCGGCACCCTGCCGCCCAACTGGCTGCTGCTGCAGATCCAGCCCGACGAGGGCATCGCGCTGCAATTCGAGGTCAAGCGCCCCGGCCCGGTCGTCGACCTGGCCGCTGTCCGCATGGCATTCAAATACGCCGACTGGTTCCCGAAGGAACCGAACATCGGCTACGAGACCCTGATCTACGACGTGATGATGGGCGACCAGACACTGTTCAACCGGGCCGACATGGTCGAGGAAACCTGGCGCGTGGTCAGCAAGGTTCTGGACAACTGGTCGACGGAAACGCCCGAGGGCTTCCCCAACTACGCCTCCGGCAGCGATGGCCCGGCGGAAGCGGACGCCCTGCTGGCCCGCACCGGCCGAGCCTGGCGGCCGACAATGGACGATGGAAAGTCCAGGTAGCGGCGCCGGCCGACGGGGACCGCGGGCTAGCCTGGATGACGCCGTTCTCCCTATGCGTGGTCGAGTTCAAGCCAACCCGACCCCAGGGCAGCGACGTCATCCAGGCCAGCGCGCGGTCGTGCCGACGGTTAAGTCGGCCAGTGGCCCGACGACCTGGCGATCGCCTCATCGAAAGCCGCCAACACCTGCCGATGGCTGGAGTTGTCGTTCATGCTCTCAATGTCGTTGAACCCACGGCTCATCGCCACCGACAGCAAGACTGCGTTCGCGCCGGTCTGTCCCCCATGCGCGTTCAACAGCCGGGATGCGCCGCGTAACGCGCCGACGGCACAGCGGCGTCCATCGCGCGTCTCATAGCGTCGCTGTACCCAGTCCTTCCGGTCCTCGATCAGCGCTCGGCCGATCGTCAGAACCTGCACCGTCACCGCATCCGGCTGGTCGGCCGGTATCGGCTGAAACGCATGCAACGGAATGGTCTTTGTGATCGGGGGGGCGCCTACGAACAATTGCGTCATACGCGCCCAAAACGAAGGCTTCGTGGTTGTCGTTACATAACCAAGTCCATCGAACGGCATGGTTGTCTCCCCTGCTTTACGGGATGCCCCCACTAAACCACGGTTCAGAGCCAAATGTTCACAACGCACGATAATTTGGCTGAAAAACACCGAACCGCCGACGCCGGCCCCGCGGCCGGAGCCACCCCTGCGCCAGATCTCCCCCCTTGGCACCGGCACACCGATCGTGCGCGCGCCAGCGACACCGCCAAATTTGGCCCGTCCGCGAAAATTAACCGTCGGTCGCCTTGCAAGTTCACGCCGGGAGGATTGCTATAATTGCCTGACAATCGAGTCGAGGAAGCAATCGAATGATACGGGCATTCATGGTCGTGGCAGCGCTGAGTCTCGTACTGCCCAGTATGTCGATGGCGCAGCAGCGACCACCGGACGCCGGCCAATCCGGCAAGCCGGGCGGTAGGCCGGAAATGCCCAACAATCGTCCGAGCAACCCCGGCCGCCCCAATCCGCCGGCCCAGCCGAACCGACCCGCTCGGCCCCAACCTGCCCGGCCCCAACCTCCCAGGCCCCAACCTCCCAGGCCCCAGCCCGCCCGGCCAACCCCGCCGCAGGCCGGCCGGCCCGGAAACCGCCCACGCCCCATCGCCCAGCCGCAGCCGCCACGCGGCAACCAGTTCTGGCATCGCGGGAGATACTACAGCCGCATCCGTGGTCCCGCCTTTGCCTACCCGCCAGGCTACCAATACCGCCGCTGGTCGATCGGCGTCCGGCTGCCGCCGGTGCTCATCGCACCCAGCTTCTACTACACGGGCTGGGCGGCATTGGGCCTCCAGCAACCGCTGCCGGGATATTCCTGGGTTCGCTTCGGACCCGACCTGCTCCTGGTCAACCTGACCACCTATGAGGTCGAGGACGTGGTCTACGGGGTGTTCCAATAACAGGCCAACCACGCGAGCGCGGCGAGGCGTCGGTGATAAAACCCGCCTCGCGGCGCCTCGTGCTGTTGCACGAACAAGGTAAGCAGCGGCGGAAGACGCTTCCAAGATCGGAACTGGGTCGCCTGGATATCGTCAAACGCGATCCGGTCGACCTGATCCGCATCGCGGCCCATAGCCGGGTGCAAGCGCTGGTGGGATTGCGCCACAGCCGGATGCTGGCGTCGCCGTTCACCTTCTTCCGCGGCAGCGCCAACCTCCAGGCTTCCGATCTCGTTCGGATGCCGCATACCAGCCTCGAATTCCCGATCTGCGGCGACTGCCACCTCATGAATTTCGGTGGCTTCGCGACGCCCGAACGCAATCTCGTCTTCGACATCAACGACTTCGACGAAACCCACCCCGGCCCGTGGGAATGGGACCTGAAACGTCTGGCGACCAGCCTGTATATCGCCGGCCAGCATCTCGGCCACGGCGACACCGGCGCCGAGGCAGCCGCCCACGCCGCGGCCGCACGATACCAGACCGCGATGAAGACCTATGCCGCGATGGGCGCGCTGGAGCTCAACTATCAGAGCCACACACTGCAAAATCTGCTGAAGTCGCTCGACGATGGTGTGGCCCGTGACCGTCTCCAGCAGGTCATCAAACGCGCGCAGCGGCGCACGCATGAGGATTTGCTGCCGAAGATCGCGGTGAATGAGGGAGCAGTCCGGAAAATCCGCGACACGCCGCCATCCGTCTTCCATTTGTTCGGTGCGTCGACATTGCTGGCGGCCGATGACGACTGGATGCGGCTGACCGACTGGCAGACCGTGATCGGCGGTCTCTATAAGAAGTACCGGGCCACGCTCAGCAGCGACCGAGCGGCCATTCTCGATCATTTCCGCATGCAGGACCTGACGTTCAAGGTCGTGGGCGTCGGCACGCGGTGCCTGGTCCTGCTGCTTGTGGACGAACACGACAAACCGCTGTTCCTGCAGATCAAGGAGGCACTGCCATCGGTCCTCGCGCCTGAACACGACAGGCGGCCAGCCTACCGCCACCAGGGCCAGCGGGTCGTCGACGGGCAGCGGCGACTGCAAAGCGCGAGCGACCTGTTCCTCGGCTGGTCGACCGGCCCCTCGGGACGGCACTTCTATGTCCGCCAACTGCGCGACATGAAAGTCTCCGCCAACATCGAGACCTACGACAACACGCTTCTCGTCGAATATGCCGCGACCTGCGGCGAGGTGTTGGCCCGCGCACACGCGAAATCGAGCGGACGGGCGCCCGAGATCAGCGGCTACATCGGCAAAAGCGACGCTGTCCCCGACGCGATGGTGCGGTACGCCCGCGCATACGCCGGACAGGCCGAAGCCGACTACGACGTATTTCGCTCCGCTTGCCAGAACGGCACCCTGCAAGTCCGTTCGGATGAGGAATTCCTGCTCGACGTCACGGCTTGAGCGATGCCTTCAGATCGAGCAGCGGCGCCTGGCTGACCACGATCGAACCGGTGCGCGGCCTGTCGAGGTCGAGGACCAGCGTGATCGCCAGGGTCACCAGCACGAACAGGACAAAGGCGCTTATTTGCGCGTCACGCCGGTTTCCTCGGGTCACGTAACCCAAGATACCCGCCGAGATCACCGCATACGCCAACAGAGCCAGCACCACGCTGCCCGGCAACCGTTCGGCGAGCGCGGCCTTGCGGGAGGCAGCGAAGTCGATCGTGTCATTGACCGCCGCAGTCAGCAGGGGACCAGCGACCGGCGGGTCGATATGGGGGATCGCCACCACGGTCGTATCCCACATCTGCCGTTGGAGTAGCGCAGCCTGCGCTTCGGCCCGAGCGATCGCGGCGGCGTCCTCGCCGGCGTCGGCCAATGCCAGCCGAACGTCGACATAGCGGCGGACCAGGGTCTGTAGTTCCGAACGGAACGGATCAGGGGCCAACTCCGCGCGCAGGTAGGTCGTGCCGATTGCATTCGCTTCCTGCAGCACGAGATCGCGCCGCATCTCATACTGGTTCAGCGCGAGCGAGAACGTAAAGCCGATCAGCAGCGCCAGAAGTCCCAGGGCGGCGGACAGAATATAACCGCCATCCTCCTGGCTGGCATTGCCAGTCAGGGCACGCAACGAGACCCCTATGCGGGATGCCAGCGTCAGCACTGCCAGAACCACCAGGCCCACGGCCCAGACGGGCAGGCTGTCAACGACACTCATGCGCCGGGAGTCACGGTCATGCAGTCGTCAGCGACGCGGCGAGTCATTGACTTCGCCTAACATGGTGGAACCAGCCCGCAAAGTATCGGGTAACTGGGGTTGTAACTCGGTTTGGGTGCGCGAAGCCGGAGCCCGGTCGCGGCCATATTGCCGTGGCGAACAGCCCATGACCCTCTTGAACGCCACGCTGAAGGCGCTCTCGGATTCGTAGCCGAGCGACCGGGCAATGACGGAAATAGGACCTCTGGCGTTCGTCAGCCTGTCTCCGGCCAATAGCATGCGCCAGCGCGTCAGGTAGTCCATGGGTGACGCTCCGACCGTCGCCTTGAATTTCAGGGCGAAGGTCGATCGCGACATGCCGGCATGCTCCGCCAGCGCCTGCAATGTCCACCGATGCGCCGGATCGTGATGCATGGCGTTGATCGCCGCGCTCATCTGCTTGTCGGCCAGGGCGAATAGCCACCCGACGCCGCCTTTCAACCCTTCCGCCAAATGCTGCCGCAGCGCCTGGACCAGCATCATGGTAGCGATGTGCTGCGCGACCAGAAAGCCGCCCGGCTGCCGCTCCCGCAACTCCTGCCGCATCCGTTCCATGGACCAGCGTAGCGCCGCTCTGTCCGCTTCCGTCCGAAGATGCACGATGGGCGGCAGCATCCCCAGCAGGTCGCCGGCGTGATCGCCGGTCAACGCAAAGTGCCCGCCGACAACCGAGAAATCCCCGCCACCATTGAGAACGGCGATGCCGCCATTCATCGGGACCGAAAAAAACGTGCGAGCATCGGTCGGCGTCAAAGTCAGATCGCTTGCAACGCGGAAGGGCCACCCGCGTGGCAGCAGGAAGCAGTCCCCCGTCTTCAGGCGCACCGCTTCGGGAACGCCCTCCACGGACAGCCAGCACTGACCGGAACCCACCGCGTAGCACTTGATGCCTTCGTGCGGGCCGAACCGGATCGACCATTCTCCACCCGCATCGAAGCCACCGAACATATAGCTCCGCGGCTTCAACAGCGACAGCACATCAGACAATGGGTCCATCGGTCACTCCGGACGATCGCGAAGATAATACGGATTTCATAACATAGGTCGTATTACCTCAAGCACCTATCTTGATTGTCTCGGGGCTGCGAGCGCGGCTTCGAAACGAAGTGAAGGACAAATCATCATGCGTGTATTCGTCACCGGCGCGACCGGCTTTGTCGGCTCCGCCGTCGTTCAGGACCTCATCAGCGCGGGCCATCAGGTGCTCGGTCTTGCCCGCTCCGATGCCGCCGCCGGCTCTCTTATTGCTGCCGGCGCCCAGGTACATCGCGGTGACCTTGAGGATCTGGAAGGCCTGCGCAGTGCGGCGATCCTGTCGGATGGCGTGATCCACACCGCCTTCATCCACGATTTCACGAAGTTCGCGGCCAACTGTGCGATCGACCAGCGCGCCATCGAGGCGCTCGGCGGCGCCCTCGCCGGCTCCGGCCGTCCTTTGATCGTCACCTCCGGGACTGCGCTGCTGACGCCAGGCCGCCTCGCGACTGAGGACACCGTGCCCCCCCATTCCACCGTGTTTCCCCGCGTTTCGGAGCAAACCGCGTTTTCGATGGCAGCGCATGGCGTACGCGTGTCGGTGGTGCGCTTGCCGCCATCCGTCCATGGCGACGGCGACCACGGCTTCGTCCCGAGACTGATCGGCATCGCACGTGAGAAGGGCGTTTCCGCCTTTGTGAGCGACGGCCTCAACCGCTGGCCCGCAGTACACCGCCTCGATGCCGCCTCTCTCTACCGGCTGGTGCTTGAGAACGGGTCCATTGGCGCCCGGTATCACGCGATCGCCGACGCAGGCGTGCCATTCCGAGACATCGCCGGCGTGATCGGCCGTCGCCTGAACCTGCCGATCGTCAGCAAGACCCAGGAGGAGGCAACCGACCACTTCGGCTGGTTCGCGCAGTTCGCGGCGATCGACAGCCCGGCCTCCAGCCAGCGGACGCAGGAACTGCTGGGATGGCAGTGGTCGCAGCCCGGGCTGATTCCCGATCTCGACCGGCCGCGCTATTTCGAAACCTGAAGCATCCCGCAAGAGGTCCGGCGGCCTGACCATGGGGGCCTGGCCGCCGGCATTTGGTCTAATCGGCCAGCGCTTCAAACGCCGCCACGAATGATCTAGCCTGCGTCCGCCATCACGAAGGACGCAGACGATGAACGATCTTATGCCGGACAGCGAACTGCTGCTGGCAACCGACCAGCGCCATCTGATCCACCCGCTGCATTTCGCCAAGGATCACGCCACCGCCAAGGTCTTCGTGTCCGGTGAGGGTGCCATCCTGCGCACCGCCGATGGCCGCGAATACATCGATGCGCTGTCCTCGCTGTGGAACGTCAACATCGGGCACGGCCGCAAGGAACTCGCCACCGCCGCCGCGGCGCAGATGGAGAAACTGGCCTACGCATCCGCCTATGCCGGCTTCAGCAATGAACCGGCGATCAGGCTGGCCGAGAAGATCGTCAGCCTCGCCTACGACAACATGGCGGCGGTGTATTTCACCACCAGCGGTTCGGAATCCAACGAGAGCGCCTTCAAGTTCGCCCGCTATCACTGGAAGCGGCTGGGCAAGCCGAACAAGGTGAAGGTCATCTCCCGCCGCTACGGCTATCACGGCGTCACCCTGGCATCGATGAGCGCCACCAGCCTGCCGAACTACCACAAGATGTTTGGCCCGACGGTGGCGGAGTTCCTGCAGGTCGCCCCGCCCTACCCGTATCGCTGGCCCGGCAACGGCGACGCCGGCATCGGCGCGGCGGACGCGGTGGAGGAAGCCATTCTGGCCGAGGGTGCCGACACCATTGCCGCCGTCATCGCCGAACCGGTGATGGGGTCGGGCGGCGTCATCGTGCCTCCCGCCACCTACTTCCCGCGCCTGCGGGAAATCTGCGACCGTCACAACGTGCTGCTGATCGCCGACGAGGTCATTACGGGCTTC
Source organism: Acidisphaera sp. S103 (assembly GCF_009765975.1). Taxonomy (GTDB): domain Bacteria; phylum Pseudomonadota; class Alphaproteobacteria; order Acetobacterales; family Acetobacteraceae; genus Rhodopila. Next base: position 114,965 of record NZ_LMUJ01000024.1, read on the forward strand.
GGCCGCACGGGCGAGTGGTTCGGCATGGGCCACTGGAACACCAAGCCCGACCTGATGTCGTTCGCCAAGGGCGTTACCTCCGGCTACCTGCCGCTGGGCGGGGTCATCATCTCCAAGCACATGCACCAGGTGCTGCTGGATGCGCCGGCAGACGAGAAGTTCATGCACGCAGCGACCTATTCCGGGCATCCGGTGTGCTGTGCCGTCGGCCTGGCCAACATCGACATCATGGAAAAGGAAGGCATGGTCGAACGCGCGCAAGTGCAGGGCGACCGCTTCCGCGCTGGGCTGGAGACGCTGGCGACGCTTCCGAACGTCGGCGAGGTGCGCGGCATCGGCATGCTCGCCGCGATCGAGCTGGTCGAGGACAAGGGCAGCAAGGCGCCCGCCAAAGGCCTGGGCGCGCGAGTCGTCGCCGAAGCCGCGAACCGAGGCGTGATTCTGCGCTTGCGCGCGGCGGCAGACGGCCCACCCGCCAGTGGCGACACGCTGTGCTTCGCCCCGCCGCTGCCAACGCCCGAAGCCACTCTGGACCGCATCGTCCAGATCGTAGGGGAGTCCATCCAAGCAGTAACCTAAAGTCATGGGATCAAAGGGGCCTTCGGCCCTTTTGCGGGTCCAGGGCAGCGCCCTGGCCTTGTCTTTGCTGCTGGTTATGCCGGCCGCCGCCGCGTCGTTACCACCGGTCGAATCCACCACCGGCCTGGTCGTCTCCGCCCAGCACCTAGCCGCCCAGGCCGGCGCGGACATCCTCCGCCAAGGCGGCAACGCGATCGACGCCGCCGTGGCGGTTGGCTATGCCGAGGCAGTGGTCAACCCTTGCTGCGGCAACATCGGCGGCGGCGGCTTCCTGATCGCCCATCTGTCCGACGGCCGCGACATCTTCCTGAATTTCCGGGAAACCGCCCCGGCCGCCGCCAAGCGCGACATGTATCTCGACCCCAACGGCAAGCCGATCCCGGGCGCCAGCCTGCACGGCTGGAAAGCCGTCGCCGTCCCGGGCACCGTGCTGGGCCTGGACACCGCGCTGACAAAATACGGTACAATGCCGCGCGCCACCGTCATGGCCGCTGCCATCCGCCTGGCACGTGACGGCTTCGTCCTGACCCAGGCCGACGCCGATATCCTGGACCGAGGCGCCAAGCTGCTCCGCGAGAACCCCGCCGCCGCTCGGGTGTTCCTGCGTCCGGACGGTTCACCCCTGCAACCCGGCGACCGCCTGCGCCAACCGGACCTCGCCGCTACCTTGCAGGCAATCGCCGACCACGGTCCCGACGCGTTCTACAAGGGCGCCATTCCCCAGGCAGTCGAAGCCGCTGCCCACGCCGGCGGCGGGCTGATCACCGCCGCCGATTTCGCCAACTACCGGGTCACCGAATCGCCGCCACTGACCTGCGTCTATCGCGGCTACACCATCGAATCCGCTCCGCCGCCCTCATCCGGCGGCACAGCGATTTGCGAGACCCTCAACGTCCTGGAGGGCTACGACCTGCGCGGCCTCGGCTTCCACGCCGCCGAAGCGGTCCACGTCATGACCGAGGCCTTCCGCCGAGCCTTCCTGGACCGCAACACCTGGCTCGGTGACCCGGCTTTCGTGCGCATCCCGCTGAACCGCCTGCTGTCCAAGGCCTACGCCGCGCAGCTACGCGGCACGATCGGCGAGCAGGCGACACCATCCGCCAGCCTGGCCCCCGCCATCCCCCCGCCCGGCGAAAAAAACGAGACGACGCATTTCTCCATCCTCGACAAAGCCGGCGGCGCCGCATCCGTCACCTACACCCTCAACGGCGGCTTCGGTTCGGGGGAGATCGCCGGCGACACCGGCTTCCTGCTGAACGACGAGATGGATGATTTCACCATCAAACCGGACGTCGCCAACCAGTTCGGGCTGGTGCAGGGTAAGGCCAACGCCATCGCCCCCGGCAAGCGGCCACTGTCGTCGATGGCACCGACCATCGTGCTGAAAAACGGCGCGGTGGCGATGGTTCTCGGCTCCCCCGGCGGCCCCAGGATCATCACCGCGATCGTCGAAACGATCCTGAACGTGATCGACTACGGGATGGATGCGCAGCAGGCGGTGGACGCCCCGCGCCTGCATCACCAATGGCTGCCAGATGTGCTGTATGCCGAACCCTTCGCGCTATCGCCCGACACCAGGGATTTGTTGCAGCAGATGGGCTACGACATAGAGGAGCAGAAACCATCCGGCGCAGTGGCGCTGATCGCTTCCGGCGCCCTGGAGACCGTGCGGCCGTCGTCTCCCGGCATGGATGCCGTCGCGACCCACCGGCCGCGGCCGGATGCGTTCTATGGCGCTAACGATTCCCGCCGTCCGGCAGGCGTCGCCCTAGCACCATAGTCACGGACCATAATTTCCAGTTGGTTTCGTATTTTCCTGTTGTGTTCTCACGTCGCTTGCGGTAGAAGAAAAGAACATATTACGAACATATTTTTAGCCAACCCTATTTGAGCGACCCCATGTCCGATCCCGCATCGCAGCCTGACCTGACCGAGTGCCTGTTTTCGACGATCCTGGGCTTCACGCTGCCGTTCTATCTGGCCGGTGCGGGCGGGAATGTGGGCGCAGCCAATAAGGCCGTCGTGGAATTGGTCGCGGCTTATGGCGCCGTCACCGCGCCCGAACTCGACCTCGTCGGCCGCCTGGTCGGATTTAGCGCTGCCGCGATGGATAATCTGCGGCTGTCGATGCAAGCGGATCTGTCCGACGCAAAGGTGCTTCATTATCGCGGCAACGCCGTCGCTCTCGGCCGTTTGGCGGAACAGTGCCGCAAGGCGCTGGAGGCGATGCAGACCAAACGGGAGCAGGCCTCCGCGACCCGCCCGATGCCGCAACCCCGGCCCGCCCCGGTCGCGCCGCCAAAACCGCCCCTTCCCCCCCGCGAGATGCCGCCGGCGCAACCCCAGGCGTCGACGCCGATGGTCGAAGACGACCCCCAATTCACCTACGATATCGAAACAATGAAGCGTAACGCCCGCGCGATGATCGCCGACCTGCAAGCGAGGGGGCGAGCGCTAGGACCAGACTCGCCCGAAGCGTCGATTGCTTGGATGGAACTGGAACGCAACAAAAAGGACCACCCGACCGGCCGCGCGGTCGCCTAGAGACAAAGACTTTCAAGTGACGGACAGACGTCGCACCGGACCATGACGAACCATAGGTCCGCCGCAACCAGCATTGCCGTCACATCCAATATTTTTTCCGCGAACTGATCCTCGGTCCAATACCGATGGCCCCGGACCGCGACGGACACGCGCCATTCCATCACGACCAAAAGAATTTCCAAGGTAGTACATTCAGCCATGTCCACTCTGCCCATCCGGCCGGTTGACGCGCCGCTTTACGTCGTCACGCCCATCGTCAACCCATCCCGTTACCGCTCCCGCTACACGCTCTACCGCAACTTCGAGAAACACATCACCGATGCCGGCGCGATCCTCTACACCGTGGAAGCCGCCTACGGCGACCGCGGCTTCGAGATCACCGATGCCGGCAATCCCAGGCACATCCGCCTCCGCACCAATCACGAACTCTGGCACAAGGAAAACCTGATCTCGATCGGCGTGTCCCGCCTGCCGGCCGATTGGCGCTACGTCGCCTGGATCGATGCCGACGTCCAATTCGCCCGCCCCGACATCGTCGCTGAAACCATCCAGCAGCTTCAGCACTTCAGCGTCGTGCAGATGTTCGCCCACGCCACCGACCTCGGTCCCCGGTATGAACCGCTGCGGTCCTTCCAGGGCTTCGTCGCGCAATGGATGCGGCAGACCAGCCAGGCGCCCGGAGCGACGGCGCAATACGGTGTCTGGCATCCCGGCTATGCCTGGGCCTGCCGGCGCGACGCATGGGACCACCTCGGCGGCCTGATCGATTTCGCCATCGTCGGGTCCGCCGACCGCTACATGGCCTGCGGCCTGATCGGCGAAATGGCGCGAAGCCTCAGCACCGATCTCGTCCGCGGCTGTTCGGCGTACGCCGAATGGTGCTTCGAATGGCAAACCCGCGCTGAACTCTACATCAAACGCAACATCGGCTTCGTCGACGGCCTGCTGCTGCACCATTTCCACGGCACCAAGAAGAACCGCGGCTACTTCAACCGTTCGTCACTGCTGTGGAAGAACCACTTCGATCCGGCGAAGGACATCAAGCGCGACTGGCAGGGCCTGTGGCAACTGACCGACCGGAAGATCGCCCTGCGCGACCAGCTCCGCGCCTACTTCCGCTCCCGGAATGAGGACGGCACCGAGGTATAATACCAGTCGCCGTTAAGGCTGACTCTTGATTCGTCATGGCCCGGCGGCAACTGACGCCGGGCCATGACGAGGCTGATGCGTCAACGTCAACGGCCGTTGGTAAAATCCCCAACTCACGCCGCCCGCACCGTCCCCAGGAACCCATCCACCTCCCGCCGCAACACCGTCGCCTGATGGCCCAACAGGTCGGCGGCGGTCAGCACCGCGGCCGCCGCGGCGCCATTCTCGCCCAAACCGTTCGACATCCGCCGCAAATGGCCCGCCACCTGCTCCGTGCGGGCGGCAGCCTGCTGGATATTGCCCGACACCTCCAGGATCGCCGAACTCTGCTGATCCACCGTCGAGGAGATCGCCGCGGCGATTTCCTCCACCCCATGAACCGTCTGCGAGATCCCCTGGATCGCCGCCAGGGCAGAACTGGACTCGGCCTGGATCGAGGCAATCTGTGCCCGAATGTCGTCCGTCGCCTTCGCCGTCTGGTTGGCCAGGCTTTTGACCTCGCCTGCCACCACGGCGAAGCCCTTGCCGGCATCCCCGGCACGCGCCGCCTCAATCGTGGCATTCAATGCCAGCAGATTGGTCTGCGCGGCGATGTCCTGGATCAGCTTCACAACATCGCCCACCTTTTGCGCCGCCGCGGCGAGCCCGGCGACCTTGTCGTTGGTCCGGCGCCCCTCCTCCGCGGCGTCGCGCGAAATCGTCGCCGCGCGCGACACCTGGCGGCTGATCTCCGACCCGGTCGCGGCCATTTCCTCGATCGCCGCGGCGACGCCCTGCACGTTCAAAGTCGCCTGCTCCGCCTCGATCAACGCCGAACCGGATTGCTCGACCGCCGCACCCGCGGTCCCGCTGACTTTCCGGGCGGCCGCTCCCATTTCCCCGCCGGCCGTCGCCACCGCCTCCACGACGCCCCGCACTTCCTTGTCGAACCGGTCGGCGAGGCTTGTCAGCGACTGGCGCCGCTCCTCCACCCCACGCTGGCGTTCGGCCTGCTGCTCCTGCTGCAGCACGATCATCCGGCCGGCATTGTCCTTGAACACACCCACCGCCTGCGCCATGGCACCCAGTTCGTCCGTCCGCTCGATCCCCGGGATGGCGACCGTCAGATCGCCGCTGGCCAGGCGCTTCATGGTGTCGCGCAGACCGCCCAGCATCATGCCGATATCCCGGTTGACCAGCCAGCCGATGCCCAACGTCAGCAGCAGGGTCAGGCCCCCGATCAGGCTCAGCCGCAGCAGCGCCGAGTCGAACGTGGCATCCAGGTCGTCGACATAGGCACCCGACAGGAAAACCGCATGCCATGGCCGGAACGCGGCCACATAGGCGATCTTCGGTTGCCGTTGCGTCTCCCCAGGCTTGGGGAAGGTGTAGGAGACTGTGCCATCATCGCTGTTGCGCAGCGCCGCGTCGTATAGCGTGCTGAGCGGGTGGCCGTCGGCATCGGCGGCGGTGGTCGGCTTGCCCTCCCGCTCCGGGTCGACGGGCTGGATCATGACCGTGCCGTCGTCCGAGGAAATGGTGATATAGCCCGTGCCGCCGTCGTAACGCATATGATGGACGGTTTCACGCAGTTGGGCGAACGCCTGCTCGTGCGTCAACGTATGGGCGACGACCTGCGCGTCCAGTGCTCGGGCGACCCCCAGGGCGGATTGCGTCACGGCGCGCAACTTGTCCACCCGATCCGCTATCATGCGGTCGTGCAGCATACCGGCGGCAAAGCCAATCGAGACAACGACGGCAAAAACGGAAAGACCGAGCAGGACGATCAGTTTGGTACGAAGCTTGAGGCGGCTGAACATGGTCTTGGACATCCGATCAGGGGAACCCGGCGAAACGGGCTGGAACACCAATGATCGGCGACAGGAATGAAGAAACCATTAATGCGTCCGCGATCGGATCGCCCGTCACGAAAAAATTTGCGCCCTCACATCGCGAAAAGGTGCCCTTTTTGGAAGTCTACTCCGCCGGCAGCGCCACCGCTTCCTCGGCCCGAGCGGATACGCGGGCGGACCCGGCGCAGAACAGGCTGAGCAGCAGGATCACCGCGACCAGCACCAACACCAATTCGGGATGTCCCCGGTCGATCAGCATACCGAACGGCACTGGCGTGACCGCGCTGCCCAGCGGCAAGCCGGCGCTGACGAACCCGAACACCTTGCCGATCTGCCCCGGTGGCGCGGCATCCTTCACCATCACGTCGCGCGGGGTGCGGCTGGCACCCAGCGCCAGGCCGGACAGGAAGGTCATGCCGACGATCACCATCACCGGCACGTTCAGCCAGTTCACCCCCAGGATCAGCAGCGCCGACAAAATGGTCAGTCCGGTCACGAACGGCAGCACGTGCCGCTTGAACGTGTCGGCAAACCAGCCGCCCACAAGCACGCCACTGGTCGATCCCAGCATATAGGCGGTCAACGCCGTCGCCGCGACCGCCAGGCCGATCCCCTTCAGGTTATGCAGCACCGTTACCAGCCAGGACTGGACGCCGCCGCCGGCCATCGCGCCCAGCATGAAGAACATGAAGAACAAGATCATGGTGCGGCTGGTCAGCAGGTCGCGCGCCGACATGCGGACCGCGTCGTGCGCCACCTCCTTCACCTGGTCGCTCAGGATGCGGCTTTGCAGCACGATCGACAGCACCACCGGCACGCCCAGCAGCCCGACGGTCAGTAGCGTGCCGCGCCAACCCATCGCCAGCATCAGGAACGCCGCCACCGGTGGCCCGGCCGAGAACCCCAGATTGCCGCTGAACGTGTGCAGCGCGAACGACCGCCCCATCCGGTCCTTGTCCACCGATCCGGACAGGATCGCGTAATCAGAGGGATGGATGACGGAATTGCCCACGCCGGACAGCGTCGCCAGCACCAGAATTTGCCAGAACTGGGTCGCCAGCCCCATCGCCGCGATCGACAGCGACATCAGCAGCGCCCCGCCGATCAGGAACGGCCGGGCACCATACTTGTCCACCAGGAATCCCACCGGAGTCTGCAATATCGCCGTCGTCCCGGACATCAGCATGATGGTCATGCCGAGTTCGGCGAAGCTGACATGGAACGCATGCTGCCAGACCAAAAACATCGGCGGCAGGCACAGCACATAGAAGTGGGAAAGGAAGTGTCCGTTGCCGATCAGAATGTTGACGCGAGTGGAGCGGCTGAGTGTCATGCGGACGATCCAGATGAACGTCCTGTAAGATTGACGGCGCCGCCATGGTGCGTCAAGAACCGCGGGCTACCGGCCGCTCGGCCGCTGGCGAATGGAGAAAAGGTCATAAAGCTGGGGTGTGCATGTTGCGTGCCCCTATACCCCATGCTAGACGCCCGGCGCCGGTTTGGCCGGCCGGTCCCCCTACTCGCCCGCGCCCCGTCAGGGCTGGGCCAACATATGGAAACAAACGTGGCTTCTCAGGCTACGACAATCTCGTCCGGCGGCGGTCTGACCGACCGCTACGCCGCCGCGCTGTACGCGCATGCCGACGACAACCACGCGCTCGACACGGTCGTGTCGCAGATGGAAGGTCTCGGCAAGCTGATCGATGCCAGCGCCGATTTCCGCCGCCTGCTGGAATCGCCCCTGATCGATGTGAAGACCGCCACCAGCGCCGCCCAGGCGGTGCTGACGAATGAGGGCTTCGGCAAGGAAGTCCGCGACTTCGTCGGCGTCATCTCGGTCAACCGCCGCCTGCGCGAACTGCGCGGCATCGTCAGCGCCTTCGCCGCCCTGGTGGCCGAACGGCGCGGCATCGTCACCGCCCATGTCGCCTCGGCGCATCCCCTGAACGACGTGCAGCGCCAGCAGCTTCGCGCCCGCCTGATCGAGGCCGGCTATGGCAACGTCAACATCGATGAGCGGGTCGAACCCGACCTGCTTGGCGGCCTGATCGTCCGGATCGGCGCCCGCCTCTACGACACCAGTTTGAAATCCCGGCTGCAACGTTTGCAGTACGCCATGAAGGGAGCCGCCTAATATGGAGATCCGCCCAGCCGAGATCTCGGAGATCTTGAAGAAGCAGATCGCCGCGTTCGATACCGAAGCCAATGTCGCCGAAACAGGCCAGGTCCTGTCGGTCGGCGACGGGATCGCCCGCGTGTTCGGCCTGCAGAACGTGATGTCCGGTGAGATGGTCGAGTTCCCCGGGGCCGGCCTGCGCGGCATGGCGCTGAACCTGGAAACCGACAACGTCGGCATCGTGATCTTCGGCGACGACAAGCAGATCCGCGAAGGCGACACCGTCTCCCGCACCGGCTCGATCGTGGAAGTCCCGGTCGGAACCGGCCTGCTGGGCCGCGTGGTCGACGGGCTGGGCAATCCGATCGACGGCAAGGGCCCGATCATCGGTGCGAAAATGAGCCGAGTCGAGGTCAAGGCCCCCGGCATCATTCCGCGCAAGTCGGTGCATGAGCCGATGCAGACCGGCCTGAAGGCGATCGACGCACTGATCCCCGTTGGCCGCGGCCAGCGGGAACTGATCATCGGCGACCGTCAGACCGGCAAGACGGCGGTGATCATCGATACGATCATCAACCAGAAGGCCGGCAACGCGTCGGGCGATCCAAAGAAGGCGCTGATCTGCATCTACGTCGCCATCGGCCAGAAGCGGTCCACCGTGGCGCAGCTTGTGCGCACGCTGGAAGAGAACGGCGCGATGCAATACTCCATCGTCGTCGCCGCGACCGCGTCGGACCCGGCGCCGCTGCAATTCCTGGCGCCGTACACCGGCTGCACCATGGGCGAGTATTTCCGCGACAACGCCCAGCACGCCGTCATCTTCTACGACGATCTGTCGAAGCAGGCCGTCGCCTATCGCCAGATGTCGCTGCTGCTGCGCCGTCCGCCGGGCCGCGAAGCCTATCCCGGCGACGTGTTCTACCTGCACTCCCGCCTGCTGGAACGCGCCGCGAAGATGAACGACAGCCTCGGCGCCGGGTCGCTGACCGCGCTGCCGGTGATCGAGACGCAGGCCGGCGACGTGTCCGCCTACATCCCGACCAACGTGATTTCCATCACCGACGGCCAGATCTTCCTGGAGACCGAACTGTTCTTCCGCGGCATCCGCCCGGCGGTGAACGTCGGCCTGTCGGTGTCCCGGGTCGGCTCCGCCGCCCAGGTGAAGGCGATGAAGCAGGTCGCCGGCCGCATCAAGCTGGAACTGGCCCAATACCGTGAGATGGCGGCGTTCGCGCAGTTCGCATCCGACCTCGATGCCTCGACCCAGCAACTGCTGGCGCGCGGCTCGCGGCTGACCGAACTGCTGAAGCAGCCACAGTACAACCCGCTGCCGATCGAGGAGCAGGTTGTGGCGATTTTCGCCGGCGTCCGCGGCTATCTCGACAAGATTGACATCGGCCGGATCGGCCGGTTCGAGGCGCAGTTCATCACCGAACTGAAGGCGAAGGAGCCGTCGATCCTCGAAGCGATCCGCACCGATCTGGAGATCAAGCCGGCGACCGAGAAGAGCCTGATCGCCTTCCTCGACGCCTTCGCGAAATCCTTCAGCTAAAGTCCCGAACCAATGCCCAGTCTGAAGGCACTCCGGACACGCATCAACAGCGTGAAGTCGACGCAGAAGATCACCTCCGCCATGAAGATGGTGGCGGCTTCGAAGCTGCGTCGCGCCCAGCAGCAAGCCGAGGCGGCGCGTCCGTATGCCGAACGGATGGACCGCATGCTGCGGGCACTGGCGGCGTCAGTCGCCGGTTCGCCCACCGCACCGCCGCTGCTGGTGGGAACCGGGGCGGACAAGGTGCATCTGCTGATCGCGGTCACCGCCGACCGCGGCCTGGCCGGCGCCTTCAACAGCCAGATCGGCCGAGCCACCCGCAACCTCGCTCGGCGGCTCGAATCGGAGGGCAAGACGGTCAAGATCCTGGCGGTCGGGCGCAAGGGGCGTGACTACCTGCGCCGCGAGCTGTCCAGCCGGATCGTCGGCGACATCTCCTACGCCGGAAAACGCCGCATCGATTTCACCGATGCGCAGGAAATCGGCGAACGGGTCACCGCGATGCTGGCGGCCGGGGAACTCGACTCCGCGACGCTGGTCTACAACCGCTTCCAGTCGGTGATCGCCCAGGTGGTCACCGAACAGCAGATCATCCCGGCCCCGCCGCCGCCCGAAGGTGAAACCACCGACCTCGGCGGCGCGACCTATGAGTTCGAGCCGGATGAGGAAACCATCCTGGCGAAACTGCTGCCGCAGGCGCTGGCGATCCAGATGTATCGGGCCTTGCTGGAAAGCGCCGCCGGTGAACACGGCGCGCGCATGACCGCGATGGACAACGCGACCCGCAACGCCGGCGACATGATCAAGCGGCTGAGCCAGAACTACAACCGAGCCCGCCAGGCGAACATCACCAAGGAACTGATCGAGATCATCTCCGGCGCTGAAGCCGTCTGATCTCTGACGAAATTCGAAGGAACCGAACTCATGGCAAGCAATATCGTCGGTCGGGTGACCCAGGTCCTTGGGGCCGTCGTGGACGTCCAATTCGACGGCGAACTGCCGTTCATTCAGAACGCGCTGCTCTGCAAGATCGAAAACCGCACCCTGGTGCTGGAAGTGGCGCAGGAACTGGGTGAGCGCACCGTGCGCTGCATCGCGATGGACAGCACCGATGGCATGATCCGCGGCCAGGAAGTCACCGACACCGGCGCGCCGATCTCGGTGCCGGTCGGGCCGGAGACACTGGGCCGCATCCTGAACGTCATCGGTGAGCCGATCGACGAAAAGGGTCCGGTCAACACCACCAAGCGCATGCCGATCCACCGCGAGGCGCCGTCGTTCGAGGAACAGGCAACTTCGGCCGAGATCCTGGTGACCGGCATCAAGGTCGTGGATCTGCTGTGCCCCTACCTGAAGGGTGGCAAGGTCGGCCTGTTCGGCGGCGCCGGCGTGGGCAAGACGGTGCTGATTCAAGAGCTGATCAACAACATCGCCAAGGCGCACGGTGGCGTGTCGGTGTTCGCCGGCGTGGGTGAGCGCACCCGCGAGGGCAACGACCTTTACCACGAAATGATCGACGCCGGCGTCATCAAGATGGACGACAACCACAACCTGATCGAAGGTTCCAAGGTGGCGCTGATGTACGGCCAGATGAATGAGCCGCCGGGCGCCCGCGCCCGCGTCGGCCTGTCCGGCCTGACCATGGCCGAGTATTTCCGCGATGAAGAAGGCCAGGACGTGCTGTTCTTCGTGGACAACATCTTCCGCTTCACCCAGGCGGGCGCGGAAGTGTCCGCTCTGCTGGGCCGCATCCCGTCCGCGGTGGGCTATCAGCCGACCCTGGCGACCGACATGGGCGCGATGCAGGAACGTATTACCTCCACCAACAAGGGCTCGATCACCTCGGTGCAGGCGATCTACGTGCCGGCCGACGACTTGACCGACCCGGCGCCGGCAACGTCGTTCGCCCACTTGGACGCGACGACGGTGCTGAACCGGCAGATCGCTGAGCTGGGCATCTACCCGGCGGTCGATCCGCTCGACTCGACATCGCGGTCGCTGGACCCGCGGATCGTCGGTGAGGAACATTACCTGGTGGCGCGCGAGACACAGCGCATCCTGCAGACCTACAAGTCGTTGCAGGACATCATCGCCATTCTGGGCATGGACGAGTTGTCCGAAGAGGACAAGCTGATCGTCGCACGCGCCCGCAAGATCCAGCGCTTCCTGTCGCAGCCGTTCCATGTGGCGGAAGTGTTCACCGGCTTTCCCGGCAAGCTGGTGCCGGTGGCCGACACGGTGCGCAGCTTCAAAGCGATCTGCGCCGGCGAATACGACCACCTGCCGGAAGCCGCGTTCTACATGGTCGGCACCATCGAGGAAGCCGTCGCCAAGGCCGAGACACTGAAGGCGAACGCTTAACTACCCCCGTCATGGCCGGGCCCGTCCCGGCCATCCGCGCAACGACGGCGCCGACAGAAACAGCAGGACGCAGCCTATGCCGACCAAACTCGAAATCGTCAGCCCGGAGAAGCTGCTGCTGTCCCGTCCCGTGGATATGGTGGTGATCCCGGCGTCCGAGGGCGATATGGGCGTGCTGGAAGGCCACTCGCCGATGATCGTGATGCTGCGCGGTGGCACGATCGACCTCTATGACGGCGACAAGGTGACGGAACAGTTGTTCGTCGACGGCGGTTTCGCCGAGATCACCCAGGAACGCTGCACCGTCCTGGCCAACAAGGCGATCCCGCTGGCCGAGGTCAACAAGGCCGAAGCCACCCGCCTGCTGACCGAGGCGGAAGCCGCCTACGAGGCCGCCGACAAGCGTGACATTGCCGCCGAGGACTCCGCCCTCGACGCCATCCAATCCGCTCGGGCCATGGTCGAAGCGGCGGGCTGAACCCCCTTCCCGCTTGGATAAGCAAAGGCCGGGTCGCAACACACCCGGCCTTTTTGCTGTCCACACCGGCGCGTGGTTTTGTCCGGGCTACGGTATTCCTATATGGTGCATGGCGGGGTTAAAGCCTGATTCCCTTGTCCCGCTTCTATCAGTGAGCATGACATCGCAATGAAACACTGGCGGATCGAAGATGTTGCCTGGGACCGGTTCGATCCCGCTTCGGTCGACCCCGCGCTGATCCCGCTGGTGAAGGCCGCGGCGATGGTGGAGCGCAACGGCAAGGACTACGCGCTGTATCTGGGCGGCGTGTTCCACGACGACCCCGACTTCCGCAACGCCGCCGACTACTGGGCCGAGGAAGAGGTGCAGCACGGCGACGCCCTGGCAAAATGGGCCGAACTGGCCGATCCGACCTGGCATTTCGCCCCGGCCTTCGAGCGATACCGAGCCGGTTATGCGATCAAGACCGATGCCGATGCCTCGATCCGCGGGTCGCGCACCGGCGAACTGATCGCCCGCTGTATGGTGGAAACCGGGACGTCCAGCTACTACACCGCGCTGGCCGAGGCGACGTCGGAACCGGTGCTGAAGCAGGTCTGCAAACTGATCGCCGCAGACGAATACCGCCACTTCAAGCTGTTCTACGACCACATGCGCCGCTACCTGGCGCGCGAGAACCTCGGTGTGGTCAGGCGGTTGCGCATCGCCCTGGGCCGAATCGGCGAATCGGAAGACGACGAACTGGCCTACGCCTACCACTGCGGAAACGAGCCTGAATCACAGGCCTACCGGCACGACCGCTGCACCGCCGCCTACATGGCCAGCGCGATGGGCTTCTACCGCTACCGCCACATCGAACGCGGCACTGGCATGATCCTGAAATCCGTCGGCCTGCCCCCCCGCGGACGGCTGTCCACCGGCGCCACCAAAGTCGCCTGGAAGCTACTGCAATGGCGCCGCCGCCGCTTCGAGCAGCAGTTGGCGGCGTGAGGTAAGAAAGACGGGGGCTCCGCCCCTCGACCCCGCCAAGGGCCGACGGCCCTTGGAACCCCGGACTGGGTGTGTGGTCGGGAGGGGGCGACCGAGACGGTTGCAACCACCGAGTTGCCCCCTCCCGACCACACACCCACCAATGGGATCAAAGGGGGCGTCGCCCCCTTTGCGGGTCCAGGGCAGAGCCCTGGCCTTCCCTTAACTCACGACGGCAATCTGCTCCCGGCGCAGTTGCACCGTCAGTTCGTCCAGTGCCTTTTCGATGCGGGTCAGCATTTCGTCGATCTCTTCCTTGGAGATGATCAGCGGCGGGCTGAAGCACAGGCAGTCGTTGACGGCGGCTCTGCCGATGACCCCGAACTCCTCGCACAGCTTGGTCAGGCGGGGTCCGACTTTGGCCGACGGATCGAAGTTGGTGACCTTGGCCTTGTCGGCGACTAGTTCCACGGCGGCGATCAGGCCGGTGCCGCGCACCTCGCCCACGATCGGGCGGTCGGCGAAGCGGCGGCGGAGTTCGCTCTGCAGGTAGGGGCCGACGATCCCAACATGGGCGCCGATCTCCATTTCGTCGTAGATCTTCAGTGTCTCGATCGCCACGGCGGCCGGAACCGGATGGCCGGAGTAGGTGAAGCCGTGGCCGAACGTGCCGATCGCGTGGCTTTCTTGCGCCAGTGCCTGGAACACCTTGTCGTTCACCATGACCGCGCTGATCGGCAGATAGGATGCCGACAGCGCCTTGGCGCAAACCAGGATGTCGGGCTGGATGTCGAGCGTCTGGCTGCCCCAGTAGTTACCGGTGCGCCAGAAGCCGCAGATGACCTCGTCGGCGACCAGCAGCACATCGTATTTGCGCAGCACGGCCTGGATCTTGGGGAAGTAGCCGCGCGGGGGCAGAATCACGCCGCCGGCGCCCATGATCGGTTCGGCCCACATGGCGGCTACGTTGTCCGGACCCTCGGCCAGGATCAACTTTTCCAGTTCGTCGGCGCAGCGCGTGGCGAATGCGTCCTCCGATTCGCCGGGCAGCGCGCCGTGGTAGAAATGCGGCGTCATGGTGTGGACGAAGCCGGGCAGCGGCACGTCGAAGCTGCGGTGGTTGGCGGGCAGGCCGGTCAGTGACGCCGACCCGATGGTGATGCCGTGGTAGCCCTTCAGGCGGCCGATGATCTTCTTCTTCATCGGCCGGCCCAGCGCGTTGTTGAGATACCAGACCATCTTGATGGCGGAGTCGTTGGCCTCGGACCCGGAGTTGGCGAAGAACACCTTCGCCATGGGCACGGGTGCTCGGGCGATCAGCATCTCCGCCAGGTCGATCATCGGTTCGTGCGACTTGGCGGTGAAGGCGTGGTAGAAGGGCAGCTTGCGCATCTGGTCGGCGGCGGCCTGCACCAGGCGTTCGTTGTCGAAGCCCAGCGAGGCGCACCACAGGCCGGCGACGGATTCGATGTATTCCTTGCCGGCTTCGTCCCACACGCGGACGCCCTTGCCGTGGGAGATCACCACCGGCCCGACCTGCTGGTGCGCTTCAAGGTCGGTATACGGATGCAGCACGTTGGCGATGTCACGGGCGGCGGCGGAGTTCGCTCCGAAGGGCGGGGGCGGGGCCATGGTTGCTCCTGGGCAGGTTTGGAGGCCGGAGCCTAAACCTTGCGCGGGCGCGGCGTAACCCCGCCTTTATATGGGTCTTTTATGTCCCCAGCGTCTTCCGAAGGAAGCCGGTGCGGGACTGCGCCGCCGCCATCATGAATGACGCGTCCTGGCCGGACAGGATGAACCTCGCCCCCATCGCGATGTAGCGGGGCATGATCGCCTCATTGTAGATGCCGGCCATGCCGGGGAATTTGCCGGTCTTCTCGCAGGCGGCGATCATCTTGCCATAGGCGTCGGCGAGGCGATCGTTGCCGAAATCACCCGGGATGCCCATCTCGGCGCACAAATCGTTTGATCCGATCAGCAGCACATCCACGCCGGGAACAGCCGCTATCTCGGCGGCATTGGCGATGGCGGTGGGGGTTTCCAGCATCACCACGGTCAGGTTGGCGGCGTTCAGGGCTTTCACCGCCTCACCGGTGCTGAGTTTGGCCAGTTGATGATGCGGTCCCCAGCCACCGACCGAGCGGTGACCGATCGGCGGATATTTCAGCTTCTCGACGACTTCGCGGGCTTCGGCGGCGGTATCGACATGCGGCATGACGATGCCCATCGCGCCGTTGTCCAGCGCCCGCGTGGCGATCGAGTACTGGCCGTTGGGCACGCGGGCGATCGGGGCGATGCCGGCATCCAGGGCGGCGGCCGAGATCTGGGCGCAGGCGTCCAGCGACATGGTGCCATGTTCCATGTCCAGGAACAGCCAGTCGAACCCGGCGGTCGCCATCATCTTGGCGATTTCTACGCTCCGCGTGGTGCGGATACCGACGCCGAGGGACAACTGCCCCTGCTCCAGCTTTTGGCGCGCGACGTTGGTGACGGTCATGGCTGTTTCCCCTGGATTGCGTGATGCGGCGATCATAGGGGTTGGGCGGCCAATCACAATTCGGCCCCCTCCCCCAGAAGCCCGAATGCACCCGAGGTCCGTTACGCGGCCAGTTTATCCAGCTCCCGCAGGATGGATTCGCCCATCACGCCGGTGCCGACCCTGGCGCTGCCAGGGGCCATGATGTCGGCGGTGCGCAGGCCGTTCCTCAGGACGTTGACGCAGGCTTTCTCGATCAGCGCGGCGTCTTCCTCCATGCCGAAGGAGTGGCGCAGCAGCATGGCAAAACTCATGATCTGCGCGAGGGGGTTGGCGATGCCCTTGCCGGCGATGTCGGGGGCGCTGCCGTGGATCGGCTCATACAGCGCATGCCGCTTGCCGGAGGGCTGGATAGCCCCCAGCGTGGCGGACGGCAGCATGCCGAGGCTGCCCGTCAGCATCGAGGCCAGGTCGGATAGCAGATCGCCGAACAGGTTCGACGTCACGATCACGTCGAACTGTCTCGGGTTGCGGACAAGCTGCATGGCGCAGTTGTCAGCATACATGTGGCTGAGTTCGACGTCCGGGAACTCCCGTGCCTGCAACGCCGTGACGGTCTGGCGCCAGAACAGGCCGGATTGCATCACGTTGGCTTTCTCGACGCTGCACACACGATTCTGGCGCTTGCGGGCGAGTTCGAACGCGATGCGGGACACCCGCTCGATTTCACTGGTGGTGTAGGTTTCGGTGTCGAAGCCGCGCTTCTGGCCGTCGGGCAGGGACTCGACGCCGCGCGGTTCGCCGAAATAGATGCCGCCGGTGCTTTCGCGGACGATCATGATGTCGAGTCCGCGGATAACATCCGCCTTCAGCGTGGAGGCATCCACCAACGGGTCCAGCACGATCGCGGGACGCAGGTTGGCGAACAGGTCGAGTTCCTTGCGCAAACGCAGGATGGCGATCTCCGGCCGAAGCTGGAAGCCCAGCTTGTCCCATTTCGGACCGCCGACGGAGCCGAACAGGATGGCGTCGGCGGCCTTGGCCTTTTCCATGGTTTCGTCGGTGATGGGCGTGCCGTAGGTGTCGATGGCGGAGCCGCCGGCATGATCGTCGGAGACGTTGAATGTCACCATGCGACGGCGGTCCATCCAATCGATGACCCGGCGGACCTCGCGCATGACCTCGGGGCCGATGCCGTCACCAGGCAGGATGAGAAGGTTCTTGTTGGCGGGCATCGGGGCGTGTCCTTGGGTTACAGCGCGATCGCGGGGTCAAAACGGGCGGGTCACGCTTTCAAGCAATGGTCTAGGCGATGGTGGTCGGCAGCCATGGCTGTGTCTGGCGGCGTTCGGCCTCATAGCCATCGATCTGGGTGCCGTGCTGTAGGGTCTGCCCGATATCGTCCAGCCCGTTCAACAACAAATGCTTCCGGAACGGATCAATTTCGAAGCCGATTTCCTCGCCGTTCGGGCGGATCACCACCTGGCGGGCGAGGTCGATGGTGACACGGGCGTTGCCGCCGAGCTTGGTGTCGTCGATCAACTGATCGCAGACGGCGCGCGGCAGGCGGATCGGCAGGATGCCGTTCTTGAAGCTGTTGTTGTAGAAAATATCGGCGAAGTCCGGCGCGATAATGCAGCGGATGCCGAAGTCGAGCAGCGCCCAGGGGGCGTGTTCGCGCGAACTGCCACAGCCGAAGTTCTCATGTGCGATGATGACCTCGGCTTTGCGGAACGGTTCCTGGTTGAGGATGAAGTCCGGCTTTTCGTTGCCGTCCTTGTCGAAGCGCAGCGGATCGAACAGGTGCACGCCCAGGCCGGAGCGCTTGATGGTCTTGAGGAAGCGCGCCGGGATGATCTTGTCGGTGTCGATGTTCTGCATCGGCATCGGTGCGGCAACGGCGGTCAGAGTGGTGAAGGCGTCCATGGATGAGTTCCCTGCCCTAGGGTGTATGGCTTTGTAGCGACTTGGTGGCTGCCAACGTCCAGTCGTCATGCCGACGGAGGTCGGCATCTACGCCTTGCCGCGGCGCTGGCGTTTGGCGAACGGTGTATCTCATACTAGACGGCTTTGTCGTTAACCTATCGGCATCATCGTGCAACCGTCCTGGCGGGCGAAGGCTGGCCATCCACGCCTTTGTTCTCGCATACGAGAGGCGTGGATGCCGACCTTCGTCGGCATGACGGAGGGGGCGGGGACGGACCGAGGAGGCGGTATCAACGCCGATTGGTACTACACCTGTTGTTAAGATATCTACCGCATGCTTGTCGGCATGCGCGGCGGTTTTGTCTACATCATGTCGAACCGAAAGCACGGCACTTTGTACGTGGGCGTGACGGCGGACATCGTGCGTCGGGCCTACGAACACCGCATCGGCTGCGTCGAAGGCTTCACGCGTCGGTATGGGTTGAAACGGCTGATCTGGTTTGAGCGGCACGACGAGATCATGCCTGCGATCCAGCGGGAAAAGAACATCAAGAATTGGCCACGTGCCTGGAAGGTGCGGCTGGTCGAAGCGATGAACCCGGACTGGGAGGATTTGTATCCGACGTTGTTTTAGGTTCTGCTGGTAATGCAGCCATTCAACAAGAATACCGTCGCCCCATTCCGTCATGGCAGGCGTAGGCCTGTCATCCACGCCTTTCCCGAAACCGACACCGCAAGGCGTGGATGGCGGGCCTTCGCCCGCCATGACGGAATGCGATGGACCCGCTGTGCTTTCTTCGGCCACCCTCACAGGGCGTGTCTGGACCGGCACGTCATCTTCGACCGCTGTGAAAGCAGACGACATTGGCTTCTACACCAACTGCCGGACGTCGGTCAGCCGGCCGGTGACCGCGGCGGCGGCGGCCATTGCGGGGGACAGCAGGTGGGTGCGGCCGCCCTGGCCCTGACGGCCCTCGAAGTTGCGGTTCGATGTGCTGGCGCAGCGTTGGCCCGGGGTCAGCTTGTCCGGGTTCATGCCGAGGCACATGGAGCAGCACGGGTCCCGCCACTCGAAGCCGGCTTCCAGCAAAACACGGTCCAGGCCCTCTTCCTCGGCCTGTTTCTTCACCAGGCCGGAGCCAGGGACGACCAGCGCCTGCACGCCGTCCGCCAAGCGGCGGCCCTTGGCGACGGCGGCGGCGGCGCGGATGTCCTCGATCCGGCCGTTGGTGCAGGAGCCGATGAACACGACGTCGATGCCCAGGTCCTGCATGCGCTGGCCGGGTACCAGACCCATGTATTCCAGCATCCGGTTCAACTGCGAGCGCTTGCCCTCATCGGCCTCAATTGACGGATCGGGTACGATGCCGGTGACCGGCACGACCTGGCCGGGGGTGGTGCCCCAGGTGACCATCGGCGCGATCTCGGCCGTGGTCAGTTTCACCACGGTATCGTAGTGCGCGCCCTCATCGCTCGGTAGCGTCTTCCAGTAGGCGACGGCCTGCTCGAACGCCTCACCCTTGGGGGCGAACTCGCGGCCCTTGACGTAGTCGAACGTCGTCTGGTCCGGGGCGATCAGGCCGGCTCGGGCTCCTGCCTCGATCGACATGTTGCTGACGGTGCAGCGGCCGGCCATATCCAGCGCCCGGATCGTGTCGCCAGTGTATTCGATGACATGGCCGTTGCCGCCGGCGGTGGTGATCTTGCCGATGATCGCCAGCACGATGTCCTTGGCCGAACAGCCGAAGCCCAGCGTGCCGGACACGTCGATCCGCAGGTTCTTGGCCGGCTTCTGCAACAGCGTCTGGGTGGCCATCACGTGCTCCACCTCCGACGTGCCGATGCCGAACGCCAGCGCGCCCATCGCGCCATGGGTCGAGGTGTGGCTGTCGCCGCACACGATGGTCGTGCCCGGCACAGACAGGCCCAGTTCCGGCCCGATGATGTGCACGATGCCCTGTCTGGCATCCAGGATCGGGATGTAGGGAACGCCGAACTCGACGACATTCTTCTCCAGCGTCTGCACCTGGATGCGGGACTCGTCTTCCTTGATGTCTGTGGGAATGCGGGATCCGACGGTCGGGATATTGTGGTCCGCCACGGCGATAGTCAGGTCCGGACGGCGCAGTTTGCGGCCGGCGAGGCGCAATCCTTCGAACGCCTGCGGGCTGGTGACCTCGTGCAGAAGGTGCCGGTCGATGTAAAGGATGCAGGTGCCATCGGGAAGTTTTTCAACGACGTGGCTGTCCCAGATCTTGTCGAAAAGGGTGCGTGGCCTGCTGGCGGACATGTTTGCTCCCGATTGTCGTGCGTTCCGTGGCGCTGATTTGGACGAACACTTCGTCTTGTGCAACCCGTTTGGCCCTCAGGCGCGGCTTTCCAGCCATGCAAGCGCGCCACCGGCGGCCGCGACGCCGGTGCTGAAGCAGGCTTGCAGCAGGTAACCGCCGGTCGGGGCTTCCCAGTCCAGCATCTCCCCGGCGGCGAAGACGCCCGGGCGATCGCGCAGCATCAGCGACGCGTCCAGGGCATCCGCCCGCAGGCCGCCGGCGGAGGATATTGCCCGCTGGATCGATGCCGGCGCGATGAGGCGGATCGGCAGGGATTTTATCAATTGCGGCATAGTGTCGGGCGTGGCGCCACCATGCAGCGCCTCCTGCACAAGGCCGATGGCGTCCGGTGACAGGCCGGCCTGTTTGCGGAGGGTGTTCGCCAGCGACTGGCTGCGGCGCGGGCCGCCGAGGCGGTCCTCCAAAGCGGCTTGGGTCAGGTCGGGGCGCAGATCGACGTTGATGATCGCCATGCCCTCGGCCTGGATGGTGTCGCGCAATCGAGCGGACAGGGCGTAGATGATGCCGCCTTCGATGCCGGCTTCGGTGATCAGCGCCTCGCCTCGGACGATATCGGGCCCGAACCTGATCGCGAGACGTTTCAGGGGACGACCGGCGAAGCGCGTGCGGAAATGCGGCGACCAATCGACCCGGAAGCCGCAATTGGCTGGCTGGAAAGGGGTCAGCAGGCCGGGCAAATAGGCAGTCCAGCCGGCATCGGAACCGAGCCGCGGCCATGATGCGCCGCCGAGCGCGAGGATGGTCACGTCCGGACGGTCAAGCACCACGCCGTTTGGGGTGTGAAAACAGAGGTTTCGCTCCGCATCCCAGCCGGCCCAGCGATGCCTGACCCGAAGCCTCGCCCCCTGGTCTGCCAACCGGCGCAGCCAGGCGCGAAGCAAGGGCGAGGATTTCATCGTGGCCGGGAAGACGCGCGCGCTGGAACCGGTAAACGTCGGCTGTTCCAGGCCGTTGCACCAGCCGATCACTGCCTCGGGCGGGAAGTTGGAAATGATCGGCTCAAGCCAGGCGCGGGCGGTGCCGTAGCGCGACAGGAAGACCGGCAATGGTTCGGCGTGGGTCAGGTTCAGACCGCCTCGCCCCGCCATGAGCAGCTTGCGCCCGACCGACGGCATCTGGTCGTAGAGCGTAACAGTCTGGCCCGCTCGGGCGAGCGTTTCGGCTGCCATAAGGCCGGCCGGGCCGGCGCCGATTACGGCTGCTGTCTGGGTCATCGCGGGGTGTTACGTCGGACCCGCCTGGTTGTCATGCGCCAAATTTGGTTGGGCACGCCGGCGATGCAAATCGTTCGGTCCTGGTGTGTCGGCGTGAATGCTGGGGCGCCCGATCTTGGGCCACGCGATGGGACGGTCCGGCGGGGCAGGCTGATCGTGGCAAACCGGTCTGGACCGTGATAGCATTGCGACATGGACACAGTGGCTCGCGACAGTCAGTTCCTCGATGCAGACGAATTCCTGCGGACCGACCAGTCCGAGTTCGGCAGTGCCTGGCGTTATGAGCTTGTCCGCGGTGCGATCGTCGCGCACGCGGCGCCGAGTCCCGAACATGGCGTCATCCTCGGCAACCTGGCTCGCGAGATCGGCAACCGCCTGCGTGACCATGTCGAGTGCAGATCGGAAGTCGGCAGCGGGGCGGTCCCCCAATACGAACAGCGTCACACCGCCCGTATTCCGGACGCCATGATCCGCTGCGGGAAACAGCCTCGCGTGCTGTTCGAGGTGGTTTCCCCGTCGGAGCTACGGCACAAACGGCAATGGGATCAGAAGCGATCGGACCTGCAGGCCGTCGAGGGTATGCACGAGATTGTCGAGATCTTCCAGGACGAGATGCTGGCACACGCCTATCGGCGGCAAGGTGATGGGTGGACCTTCGAATGGGTCGCCGGGCCGGACGCGGCGTTGGAATTACGCAGCGTGGGTATCTCGGTTCCGCTGGCGGCGCTGTACGAGCGGGTTACGCCGCAAGAGGCGTGACGCACCGTCGACGGTTTCTTCCATGGCGGCCCAATAACCTGCTTTGCTCCGCCCCGTGGTCATCGCCTGACCTTCATCTGTGAGTTCAGGTCGCTCGCTGCATGTTGAAGCGACCGTCCGTTCCGGCGTGGAAAGCCGATCTGTGGCGTGCGAAGCTGACGCGGCCGATTGCCGCGCGAGCGACACTATCGGAAAATGCCCGGGTCGTGCTACCCACGCGCAACGAAAGGGCAACGGGGTAGCTCAATGTGGTCGGTTATGATTCTGTCGGTGCTCATCAAAGTAATATTGCCACCTGTGGCATTTTTTCTTGCCGCGCGGGATTATTTCGATCCGCTGGTACGGATTTTAGTGAACTCCGTTACCTATGCCTTCATCGTCGGCGTGTTCGGCACAATTCTCGCCAACGGCGCGCCGAGTGCCGTTCCGCTGCCGTTTGTTATTGGCTTCGTCCAAATGGCGGTGGGAATGTCCATCCTTGAGTGGGCTACCAGGAGGCCGGGCTTCTGAGAACCGGCCCGGGCGACGCGGTGTAGCGGGTCTTCCGCCATCGCCGGCCGCTTCGCATCACCAACGCGCCGGCCCTACTCCACAGGCAGATCGAACACCAGACACGTCGTGCTGGCCGCCGCGCACAGCCGGCCCTTGGCATCCAGCACCTTCCCCTCCGCCACCGCGGACCGGCGCCCGACATGAACGGCGTTGCCCTCGGCCGACAGTTCACCGGACGCGACGGTCACGGCACGCACGTAATTCACCTTGATCTCCAGCGATGTGTAAGCCCGCCCTTCCGGCAGCCTCGCGTGCACCGCGCATCCCATCACCGAATCCAGCAGCGTCGCCAGGATTCCGCCATGCATCGTGCCGATTGGATTGTAATGGTATTCGGCGGGCGTGAGCCGCATCACCACACGGCCTTCCTCCACCGCATCGATCGACAACCCTACCAAAGCCGCGATCGGCGCCCCGGGAACACTGCCATCCCGCATGCCACGCAGAAATGCCAACCCACTCATCCCCCGGCTGGCATCGGCCGTCAGCTTCGGGTCGGACCATGCGATCGTGCGTTCACGGATCACGCGGCAGCGTCTTGCAGCATGGTGGTGACGACCTGATATCCTGGACCATCGACGCGGCGGCCGGTCGCCGGATCCAGCAACAGCGGATCGACCGTCTCGCCATTGTCCGTGTTGACGATCTGAACGGTCCGGTCGTCCGGCGGGAAATGCTTGTTGCCGAACGCCAGTATCGCCAGCAGCACCGGACGGAAATCCTTGCCGCGCGGCGTCAGAACGTATTCGTCACGCGGCGGCCGTTCGTTATACTGCCGCCGAGCGAGCAATCCCGCGTCAACCAGGGCGTTCAATCGCCGGGTCAGCATGTTGGGCGCGATACCCAGGCTCTCACTGAACGCGTCGAAACGCGTCAGGCCACGGAATGCATCGCGCAGGATCAGGATGCTCCACCACTCGCCGACATGCTCCAACCCGCGGGCAATCGGGCATTGCATGGTGCTGAAACTCTTGCGTTGCATTTTACAATCACTCGTACAGAAACTACGATGTTGATAGTTGGTTAGGAAGCGGCCGGACGTCAATGCCAAATCCCCCGGGGGTCTGTCACCGTCGCGGTCGCCCCTATCGCACATCCGGCGAGGCAAGTGCCATGCAAGTGGAATTTCATTTCGATTTCGGCAGCCCAAATGCCTATCTGACGCATCGCGTCATCCCCGCGATCGAGGCCCGCACCGGCGCGCGCTTCCGCTACGTCCCCGTCTTGCTGGGCGGCGTGTTCAAGGCAACCGGCAACCGCTCCCCCGCCGAGGCATTCGCCGGCATCCGCAACAAGCCGGACTACGAGCGGCTGGAAACCGAACGCTTTGTCCGCCGCCATCGGATCGAGGGCTTCGTGCGCAACCCCTTCTTCCCGGTGAACACGCTGCAACTGATGCGGGGCGCCACGGCGGCCGAGATCGACGGCGGGCTGGAACGCTACGTCAACGCGATGTTCCACCACATGTGGGAGGCGCCGAAGAAGTTGGACGAGCCGGATGTGCTGCGCGACGCCCTGACGGCCTCCGGCCTGGACGCGGCGTCCGTGATGGCACGAGCCCAGGACCCGGTGGTGAAGGCGAAGCTGATCGCCAACACGGACATGTCCGTCGCGCGGGGCGCGTTCGGGTCCCCCACCTTCTTCGTCGGGGATGCAATCTATTTCGGCAAGGACCGGCTGCGGGACGTGGAGGAAGCGATCCTGGGAGTAGCCCAGTAACCCGGAATCGGGTTGACTTCGATGCATCAACCATATTGGTTATCGGCCAAATTGGTAGGAAGGTCTTCGAGATGCGCCGCGCAGTGCTTATTGGCATGATCTTTCTGCCCCTGGGCGCGGCGAATGCTCAGCCGCCTCCCCCGGGCTATGCTTATCCGCCACCCGGCTATCCACCCGCCGGTTACCCGCCCCCGGGGAGTCCGCCCCCCGGATACCCACCCCCGGGCTATCCGCCGCCGGCATACCCGGTTGCACAACCCGATCCCTATGCCGGCATCTATCCCGGCTACGCCTACAACAATGGGGCGCCAACCCTGCTCGTCGCGGGCGCGGTCTTTCCGCTGATCTTTGTCGGTGGCGCATGGGGCTATTGGGGCCCCGACCACCACTGGTTCCGCGCTCCGGACGCGGTCTATCGGCATCTGGAAGGCCGGCGGGCAGCGGGCGTCGTCTTCCATACCGGCGGGCCCGATCACGGTTTCCATGGGGCGCCCGTGTATCATTCGGCCGGCGGCGGGCGGCCGGCCGAACACGAACATGAGCATGGCCGGTAAGAACAGCGGCCGCGGACGGCCCGGGCACGAGGGTTAGGACGCCCGCGGTACCGCGGGCCGAAACGAAGGGGAAACCAAGATGTCAGTTCGGCTTGTCGTCACAATTACCGCCGCCCCCGGGAAAGGTTCGGAACTTGCTCGGGTCTTCCGCGACCGCTGCGCGGAGGTCAGGCAAGAGCCCGGATGCGAGCAGTTCGAGGTGTTCCAGAGCGCACTCGATCCGGACAAGCTGGCGTTGCTGGAGCTTTGGACGGATCAGGCCGCGCTGGACGTCCATGCGAAGGTGAACGCCACGCGGGCGCCGCTGCCGGAGGGGTTGCGGGCCGGCACCGGAGAGCGTGAGGATTATCAGTATAATCGGACGCGTTAGAGCGTTTTCACCCTGACTGTGCAGGGAGAAAACGCTCTAACGCTTTGTTTGATCGCATGATTCACGCGCCCTGGACGTTCCACCCAGCGCGATCATGCTCTAGCCACCTGCGGATTCAGTCTGTTGCGGCGGGCGCAGGCGCTTTGGTTTGCGCGCGGGCGGGTTGTGGAGGCCGGCTTCCGTCGACGGATAGAGCCTGCGGCGTTTGGGCCTTCTGAACCAGCACGTTACTGGGCGGATGGCCCGGACTTCGCCGGGCCATGACGAATTTGTTGACGCCGGGCCATGACGAATTTATTGACGACGGGCCGTGACGAATTTATTGACGACGGACCGTGATGAATTTATTGACGACGGGCCGTGATGAAGCGAGAGTCGACATCAACGGCGGTTGGTATCAATCGATACTATCACTCGGTCGGTGGGTGATCACAGCCGGATTGATCGTTACGGGACAGTCCTACCGCAGCAGCAACGGTAGATACCGCGTTAGAACTCCCTCCTGATCGCGCAGTTCGTGCACAACGGTGAAATGATTCGCCCTCGGCACCGGGATCAGCGCGCCGGGCATACGGGCCGCTGATCGCAATACGTGGAAATCCCGGCTATCCGACATCAACGGCGGCAATTCCCCGGTCCCGTACGCAAACGCCAGCGGCTTATCCACCAAAGGCAATCGCATCGGCGACAGAGAAACGATCTCCTGCTGGGTCAGCCGCAGTTTCTCGTTCAGATACGTGTCGCGCACCGGCCCCAACTCGAAAATCCCCGAGATCGCCAGCCCGGCCCTCACCAGTGGATGACCTAGGCACATCGCCGTCAGATGGCCCCCCGCCGACCAGCCGGACAGCACGATCGGGCCGTTGATCCCATGCGCCGGCCCATGCACTGCCAGCCAGTCCAATGCCGCATTGATTTCCGCAACGATTTCGGTCAGCGACGCGTCGGGTGCCAGTGTGTAACCCGGCAATGCCGCCGCCCAGCCGCGCGCATGCGGGCCGGCGATCAAGTTGGCGAACTGGTCCTTGCTGTTGCGCTGCCAGTAGCCACCGTGAATGAACACGATGCACGGCGCGTCCGGATCAGACGCTGGAAAGAGATCCCAGGTGTTACGCTCCCGCTTACCATAGCGCAGGTCCAGATGCATTCCGTTCGCCGCGCGAAACGCCGACGAGGCGAGTTCCCGAGCGGCATTGAGCACGGGGCTGTCGGTTACGTGAGCGATATTGTCGTAGGCCGCGTCGCGTTCGGCCTGGCTCAGCAGCCCCCATCGCGCCATGAAGCTCATGCGGTTGCCTTCCGATACCAGTCCATTATCTGCCGGCCCTGCCAAAACAACGTGCCCGGACGGCTGGCCATGTGCGTCAGGGCGCGCTCGAACCAGCCGATCCGGTGCGGCACACCGCTGATATACGGATGCACGGCCAGGCCCATGACCTTGGCGCCCTGCTCGTTGGATTCCTCATACAGACGCTCAAACTGAGCGATCGTGCGGTCGAACAGTTCTTCGGCCCGATGATGCTGGATCATCATCATCGGGATGTCGTTCAGTTCCACGCTGTAAGGCATGGTCAGCATCGGTCCATGCGTCGTGCGGATCGTGGCCGGCAGGTCATCGATCACCCAGTCGGCGCAATACTTGATCCCGGCTTCCGCCAGCAGATCGGGCGTGTCCAGCGTCTCGGTCAGGCCGGGCGCGAGCCAGCCTACCGGGTCATGGCCGCCGGCGTCCCGCAACACCGCGATGGCCTCGCGGATCATGGCGCGCTGGTCCTCGACCAGATGCGTGGCCATCTGGTGGTGGCCGTGCACCATGAACTCCCACCCCGCGTCACGGCAGGCTTTCGTTACCTGGGGGTAGGCAGACGGCACCACGCCGTTGATCGCCAGCGTCGGTGCGATGCCGTGCAGGTCCAGCGCCGCCTTCAGCCGCCAAAAGCCGACCCGCATGCCATACTCGTGCCAGGCCCAGTTCGGCAGGTCGGGGATCACCGCGGCCCCCTGCGGCGCGCTGAGCACCTGCCGGGGCATGGTGCGGTCGATGTCCCATCGCTCGATGTTCACCACCAGAAAGACGACGACGCGCTTGCCACCGGGCAGCGACAGCTTGGGACGGTCGATGGAGGCCTGGTAGTCCAGACGCTGGAACGGCTTTTGTGGGTCGGTCATGCGCGGATGATGACCGGGGGCGGCGGATCGTTCAAGGCAGGATAACGGATTGACCAGTCGTCAGGGCCACGGTGCCGGGTCCGGAGAGTCTAGAGCGCTTTCAGGCTGACTGTAAACAGTCAGCGCGCTCTAACTATTTGATTGATCGCGTGATTCACGCCCTGTTGGCGTTTCGCCCAGGGCGATCACGCTCTAGACTTGCCTTCTGGCTCTTGCGAACCGTCCGAGTGCGGAACCTGGTTCCGTCGTGATCCGCGAATTTCCGGCCCGCAAGAAAACCGGCGGCGCCCGGCGTTCAGCCAGCCGCCGCCGCATAGACGTTCATTTCTTCTCCGGCAGAGCGATCCCGGTCAGTTGTTCCCAAACCCGGATCACGAACGAGTCGTCCTTCGGTCCCTGGCCATTTGCCGCCGCCGCGAGAAACAACTGGTGCGCCGCGGCCGCCATCGGAAGCGGGAACGTCAAAGACCGAGCCTGGTCCAGCACGATTCCGAGGTCTTTGACGAAGATGTTGACCGCCGACAGCGGCGTATCATCCCCCGCCAGGATGTGCGGCACCCGGTTCTGCCACATCCATGAACTACCGGCCGACTCCGAAATGACCTTGTAGAGCGTCTCGGGATCGGCACCGGCGCGGATGCCCAGTGCCAGGGCCTCGGCGGCGGTCGCGATGTGCACGCCGGCCAGCAACTGGTTGACCATCTTCACCGTGCTGCCAACGCCGATCGCATCCCCCAAGCGCCAGACCTTGGTCGAAATCGCTTCCAGGACTGGCGCCGCCTTGGCGAAGGCGGCCTCGGAGCCCGACCCCATCACCGTCATGGTCCCAGCCCGAGCACCAACCGACCCGCCGGAGACCGGGCTGTCGATCATCAGGAAACCGGCCTCTTCGATTTGTTTGCCCAGCGCCTTCGCGGCTTCCGGGGCGACGGTCGCGCAGCACAGCACGACGGCACCCTTTTCCATTCGCGCCAGGCAGCCTTTTTCGCCGAACAGCACCTGCTGGGTTTGCGCGGCGTTAATGACGAAAACCACCACGGCTTCCAGATCGGTCGGCAATGCGTCCGGGGAAACCACGACCTTGCCGCCCTCGGCGGCGAAGGCCGCCCGGATGTCCTCGCGCAGTTCGCACCCGGTCACGTCGTGGCCCTTGTGCAGCAGGTTCAGGGCGGCACCCATGCCCATATTGCCCAGACCGATGATGCCAACTTTCATAACCAATGCCTCCAATCAATCAGATAAAGCGGGCGGTCGGGTCGTAACCGAGGAAATATTGCCCGCAGACCTCGATGTGGCCGGTACGGGCCTGAACCTGCTGCGCGGCGGCGTGGATGTCGCGGATTTTCCGGTCAAACGGGCTGCTGGCAAAAATCGCCGCCGCACCGGCCTCATGATAGACGAATTCGGCGACTTCCTTGGCCCGCGCGATGGCCGACGTCGTCGCCAGGCGCATCAGGATCTTGTTTTCCTTGTCCAGCACGCCGGTGCGTTGGATGCAGTCCTCGCCATCCCGGATCGATTGCAACACGAAGGCGCGGGCGGACCGCAGCTTGGCTTCGTTTTCGGCGACCAGATGATGCATGACCGGGTTGTCGCGCAACGTCCTTGTGGTGTGGGACGGCTTCTTGGTCTGCGCCAGGCTGCGCAACTCATCCAGCATCGCCCGGGCGATCCCCATAGCAACGGCGGAGAAGCCGCAGGAATAGGCGCTGGTCGTGGTGAACTGGAAGAATGGTTCGGGCAGGCGCCGTTCCTCATCGACGTCGCGGCGGACGCTGTACGCCTCCGGAACGAACACATCGGTCAGGGTGTAGGTGTCGCTGCCGGTGCCGCGCAGTCCGATGACGTCCCAGTTGGCCGTCCAGTTGATCTGGTCCTGGCGGAGCAACATGCTGCGCTCGATCAGGGCACCGTTGGAGTCCTTCAGCAGCGAGCCGTCCGGCAGTTCGACGTTGCAGTGCGCGCCCATCCAGGTCGCGTGATGGCCGCCGCTGCCGTAACCCCATTTGCCGGTCACCCGGTAGCCGCCGGGAACGACCTTTGCTCGGCCTTGCATTTGGAAGCCCCAGGCCAGGACGCCGCGCCGGTTGTTCCCCCAGATCTCACGCGCGACCGGTGGGTCGACGTAGGCGGCGGCGAGGGAGCAACCGACGGCCTGGCCAAGGCACCACGCCGTGGAGGCGTCCGCCCCGGCGAGGGTTTCCATGACCCTGACAAATGTCTCCAGGCCGGCATTGTAGCCGTTGTACTGGCGTGGCAGCAGGGTGCGGTACAGGCCACCGGCGTGAAGGGCGTCCACCACGGCTGGAGTCAACTGGCCCAGCGCTTCAATCTTCGGCGCTTCCTCGATCAACAGGGGCACTATCGCACGAGCCTGCGCGACCGGGTCGGGTGGCAAGTCGAAGGCGGCCGTAGCGGGTTCCAACGCAGCACTCATTCTGATCGTCCCTTGGGCGTGATTGGTCTCTTGGATCAAGGTCACACGCTCTAGCCCGGACGCGGCGAGTGTCAATGGACCACGCGGTCAGGCGGGGTAAGCCCAGGGGCGTGATGCGGCATCACCACGTTCGAACGCATCGATCGCGTCCTGGCTGCGCAGGATGAAGCTGAGTTGATCGAGTCCCTCCAGCAGCGGCAGCCGGCGGTCTTCCGCCAGTTCAAATGGGATTGGGTCCAGTCCGGGAACCAGCAGTTGGTTTCGATTCAGGTCGATGGTCATCTCGGCGGCGTTGGAGCGGCCCAACGCGCCGGCGATCCGTTCGATGGTGTCCATGTCGAGCTTCAACGGCAGCAGGCCGTTCTGGAATGCGTTGTCGTGGAAGATGTCGCCGAAACTGGGGGCGATGACGCAGCGTATGCCGGCTTCCATCAGCGACCAGACCGCGGTTTCCCGGGAGCTGCCACAGCCGAAGTTGGGGCCGGCGAGGATGATCCGCACGTCCTTGTACCGGGGCTGGTTCAGCACGAAATCCGGGCGTTCCGTTCCATCCGGGGTGAAGCGCAGGTTGGCGAACATCTTCTCCCGCAGCGGCATTTTGATCGCCTCATCCGGCGTGCGGCCGGGCATCAGCGAGGGAGCGATCAGATCGGTGTTGATGTTGGTCATCAGCATCGGCGCGGCGACGCCGGTGACGGTGGTGAATTTTTCCATCGGTCCGTCCCCTGGAAGTCAGTGTTATTTCGCGTGATTCACGCCCTAATTCAGCAGCTTGCGGACATCGGTGATGCAGCCGGCGATGGCGGCGGCCGCGACCATCGCCGGGCTGGCGAGATGGGTGCGGCTGCCGGGGCCTTGCCGGCCCTCGAAGTTGCGGTTGGAGGTCGAGATCGATCGCTGCCCCGGTGCCACACTGTCGCCGCCTGCCCCGACACACATGGAACAGCCGGCTTCTCGCCATTCGAAGCCCGCCTGCTGGAAGATCGTGTGCAGGCCTTCGGCTTCGGCGGCAGCCTTGACGTGCGCGGCGCCGGGAACGACCAGTGCCTTGACTCCGGCAGCGACGGTTCGACCGCGCGCCACCGCCGCCGCGGCGCGGAGATCGGACAGACGCCCGTTGGTGCAGGAGCCGATGAAGGCGACGTCGATCGGTGTGCCCTCGATCGGCTGCCCGGGGATCAGGTTCATGTAACCCAGCGCGCGATCGGCCAGCATGCGGCGATCGGCGTCGGCGAACGATGATGGATCGGGGATGGCCTGATCGATCGACAGCACGTCTTGCGGCGAATTGCCCCAGGTCACCTGCGGTTTCAACGATGCGCAGTCGATGGAGATGACCTTGTCGTAGGCGGCGTCCTTGCCATCAAACAGAAGGCGCCAGTCCTTCACCGCTCGGTCCCACAATTCGCCCTTGGGGGCCATTTCACGGCCGTTCAGATATTCGAAGGTCGTGTCGTCGGCGGCGACGATCCCTCCCCTGGCGCCGAATTCGATCGACATGTTGCTGACGGTCATCCGGCCCTCGACCGGCAGTGCCCGGATGGCCGATCCGGCGTATTCGGCCACGTGGCCGACGCCGGCGTCGACGCCGTAACGACCGATCAGGGCCAGGATGATATCTTTCGCGTAAATGCCTTTGGGCAGTATGCCGTTGAACTCGGCGCGCAGTGTCTTCGGCTTGCGCATGACCAGGGACTGGGTGGCGAAGACCTGCATCACCTCGGTGGTGCCGATGCCCCAGGCCCAGGCGCCGACGCCGCCACAGCTCGCGGTGTGGCTGTCACCACAGACGTAGGTGCAGCCGGGCAGCGCGAAGCCCAGATGCGGGCCGGCGACGTGCACGATACCGTGCCGCGGGTCGTCGATGCTGAACACGCGGACACCGAATTCGTTGCAATTCTTGACCATCGCGAGGTTGCGGGGACCGGTCGGCTTCCAGGTTTCCAGCGTGCGGCCGGGCTGGGTCGAGATCCCGTGATCGATCGTTCCTACCGTCAGTTCCGGGTGCCGCACCTTCAAACCTGCTTTGCGTAAGCCGTCGAAGGCACGGGCGCTGGTGCTTTCCTGCGCGAAATGCCGGTCGATATGCAGCAGCGCTCGGCCGCCGCCGTAATCGGCGATGACGTGCTGGTGCCATATCCGTTCCAAGGGTGTGTTGGTCATGACGTCTCCTGTAGCGGATTCGTAATGGGTTCGCCGTCGCCGCCGGGTGCCAGATCTTCCAGCGACCTTTGGTTCGTTTCTATTCCGAATATAGCGATCACCAGCACCAGGGCGAAATACAGCATCGCGATCATTGCTACCACGCCGGCGATGCCGAACGCGCTGAACAGAGACACCACCAGATAGGGTGTGCCGATCAGGGCGCCTCGGCCGGTCATCTGCGCCAGGCCGCTGCCACGGAAGCGATACGCCGTGGGAAACAGTTCCGGCGTGTATCCCCCCAGGCCTAGGGCCAGGAACAGCGACATGCAGGACACCAGCAGGAAGCCGCACAGCATGATCGCCAGCGGTGCGGTCAGGAACGGATAGATCGCCCCCATGCAGGAACATCCCAGCCCCGCCGCCATAATCCCGTGCCGCCGGCCGATCCGATCGGCGATCAGCACCCCGATCAGCGGCCCGGCGATGGTTCCCGATGTCATTGCGGTGGCGAACCCCAGCGACCTGGTGACGCTGAGTCCTTCCTTGACGAAGAAGGATGGGATCCAGGCGGTGAAACTGTAGGCCCCGACCAGACAGGTGACGTTCACCGCGACGGCCAGCAGCGTGCGGCGGATGACGGGACGGGTGAACAGGATAGTCAGTGGCACGCGTTGCCGGAATGGCACCGTCGTGACGATCACGGGTGCCAGCGGGCCGGCTGTTTCCTGTTCGATGGCGCGTAATGTGTCCTCGGCTTCCTGGGTGCGGCCGACGCTTTCCAGCCAACGCGGTGATTCCGGCAGTTTCCGGCGCAACCACCAGACATACAGGGCACCGCAGCCGCCGATGGCGAACATCGCGCGCCAGCCCACAAGCGGGATGATGAAGAATCCCACCAGCGCCACCACGAAGGTGCCCGAACTGGACACCACATTCAGGATTGTGGTGAACCGGCCTCGGTTCGCGGGGGGCACGAATTCCGACATCATGCCGTAACCGACGACGAATTCGGCGCCCAGGCCAATGCCCATCAGGCAACGGATCGCGATCAGCCAGTTCATCGAGGGCGCGACGGCGGCGGCCAGGCACATCGCGCCGAACAGCAGCAGGTTGAACTGGTAGGCGAAACGGCGACCCAACCGGTCCCCGGCCACCCCCGCCAACGCGGCACCGATGGTCAGGCCGATAAATGTTACGGATACAAACCTGGCGTTCAGCGCCAAGTTGGACCAGCCGCTGGCGACCAGCGCGGCCATGACGCCACCCATCATCGAATTGTCGAAGGAATCGAAGAACATCCCGGCGCCGACCAGGCGCAGGACGCGCCAATGGAATGGCCCGATCGGCAGGCGGTCCAGCCGAGCAGCGGCGTTGACCGGTCTGTTCATTGTTCCTCCCAGTAAGGAGGCTAGACCCGGCGCCGCGTTTCCGGCAAGTCAGCGGACGTTACGGAACCGTTCCACCGCCGCGACCAGGGCGCGTCTGATGCCGGGTTCCAGCGCCGAGTGCCCGGCATCCGGCACGATGGTCATACGAGCATTGCGCCACGACGCCGTCAGGTCGAACGCGGTGACGGCCGGGCAAATCATGTCGTAACGACCTTGCACGATCTCCGCCGGGATTTGGCTGATGCGGTCCATGTGACCCAACAGGCCGCCTTGTGGCAGGAACAGGCCGTGGGCGAAGTAGAAGGCCTCGATGCGCGCGAGACCGAGGGCGGTGCGGTCCTGGGAGAAACCGTTGACCGTCTCCGGGCTGGGCAGCAGCGTGCTGCAGGTGCCTTCATAAACGGACCAGGCTCGGGCGGCGGGCAGGTGGACCGACGGATCGGGGTCGGTCAGGCGACGCAGATAGGCGCCCAGCAAGTCGGTGCGTTCGGCCTCCGGCAGGAAGCCGGTGAAGGCAGCGTGTGCCTCGGGGAAGACGGCTTGCATGCCGTGCAGAAACCATTCGACTTCCCGCGGGCGGCCCAGGAAGACGCCGCGCAGGACCGCGCCGGCGACGCGGTCGGGGTGCGCCTGGGCATAGGCCAGCGCCAGGGTCGATCCCCAGGAGCCGCCGAACAGCAGGAAACGGTCGATCGCCAGGTGACGGCGCAGGGTTTCGATGTCCGCGACGAGGTCGGGGGTGGTGTTGTCGGTCAGTCCGCCGAGTGGCCGGGATCGCCCCGCGCCGCGCTGGTCGAAGATGATGATGCGCCAGAAATGCGGGTCGAAAAAGCGGCGATGCACCGCGCCGGCGCCGGCCCCTGGGCCGCCATGCAGGAATAGCGCCGGGCGGCCGTTCGGGTTGCCGGCTTGTTCCCAATACATCACGTGTCCGCCGGACAACGGCAGGTAACCGG
This sequence comes from Acidisphaera sp. S103, assembly GCF_009765975.1. Taxonomy (GTDB): domain Bacteria; phylum Pseudomonadota; class Alphaproteobacteria; order Acetobacterales; family Acetobacteraceae; genus Rhodopila. Next base: position 149,561 of record NZ_LMUJ01000024.1, read on the forward strand.
TCTCGTATGGGCCAATCTCAGGGAAAAGGTCGCCGCGGGGCATGATGGCGCGATGTTACAGGCCAACGCGCCGTTGGGGAACAGAAGTTTGGCTGTTCCTGTGGCGTATGCGGTTGCGTGGGGTGATCCCGTTGGCGAATACTCCGCGGCAAGCAATGGGGGGCGGGTACGATGACAGCACCGATGACGGGTGCGGAATACCTTGAGTCGCTGGATGATGGGCGCGTGGTCTACATCTATGGCGAGCGCGTCGCCAAGGTCACCGAACACCCGGCATTCCGCAACACCGCGCGCATGATCGCTCGGCTGTATGACGCGATGCACGATCCGGAGCGGCGGTCGAAGCTGATGGTGCCGACGGATACCGGGAATGGCGGTGTGACGCACGCGTTCTTCAAGGCGCCGAAGACCGCCGACGATCTGATGGCCGGGCGCGATGCGATCGCGGAATGGGCCAGGATCACCTATGGCTGGGTGGGCCGGTCGCCGGATTACAAGGCGGCGTTCCTGGCGACGCTGGGTGCCAACGCGGATTTCTATGCGCCGTATCAGGACAATGCCCGGCGCTGGTACCAGTTCAGCCAGGAACGCGTGCCGTTCATCAACCACGCGATCATCCACCCGCCGGTGGACCGGGACCGGCCGCCCGATCAGGTCAGCGACGTCTGCTGCCACGTGGTGCGGGAAACGGATGCCGGGATCGTGGTCTCCGGAGCCAAAGTGGTTGCCACCGGGTCGGTGCTGACCAACTACACGTTCGTTGCGCATCACGGGCTGATCCCGTTGCAGGACAAATCCTATGCCGCGGTGTTCATGGTTCCCACAAACGCATCCGGCATCAAATTCATCTGCCGCACGTCCTACGAAATGACCGCGACCGCGATGGGCAGCCCGTTCGACTACCCGTTGTCGAGCCGGCTGGATGAGAACGATGCCATCTTCATCATGGATGAGGTCCTGGTACCGTGGGAGAACGTTTTTGTTTATGGCGACGTAGAGAAGGCCAACAACTTCTTTCCTCGGACGGGGTTTCTGCCTCGGTTCGGCGTGCATGGCTGCACCCGGCTGGGGGTCAAGTTGGATTTCATCTCCGGCCTGCTACTGAAGGCGGTGGAGGCTTCCGGCACCAAGGATTATCGTGGTGTGCAGGCGAATGTGGGGGAGGTGATTGCCTGGCGAAACATGTTCTGGGGTCTGTCCGACGCCATGGTGCGCGATCCGAAACCCTGGGTCGGCGACTACGTGCAACCCAACATGGAGCCGGTGAACGCCTATATGATCCTCGCGACGATGGCCTATACGAAGATCAAGTACATCATCGAACAAACGGTCGCCTCCGGGCTGATCTACCTGAACAGCCATGCGCGGGATTTCGGCAATCCGGAGATACGTCCGTATCTCGACAAGTATCTACGTGGGTCGAATGGATACACCGCCGAGGACCGGGTGAAGCTGATGAAACTGCTGTGGGACAGCATCGCCTCGGAGTTCGGCGGGCGGCACGAGCTGTATGAGATCAACTACGCCGGGTCGACTGAGGAAATCCGGCGGTATTGCCTGTTCGGGGCTGAGGCTTCGGGGAATGCGGCGATGTTCAAGGGGTTCGCGGAACAGTGTATGGCGGAATATGACTTGAACGGGTGGACGGTGCCGGATCTGAGCGATCCGGGGGCTTTGAGCTACCATTTGATGCGGGGAGGAGGGTGATGATGGCCTCCTGCCGCTCCTGCGCTGCTATTTCCGCCTTACTTCCTTACATTGACATCTATGCTCGCGACAATCACTGCCAAAAACCAACTGATCCTTCCTAAGTGTGTTGTGCAGGCGCTTGGTTCTCCGGGCGGTGTTCATTGCGCTGATGCTGTCGGCCGGCGCGGATATTCCGGTGAGCGGCGATGCAGATCTGACCGTGCCGCGCGATGTGGTGGCGGTGGTTTCGGTAGCTGAGTTGAAAAACATATTGGATGGCGATGGGGAGGCCCTTTCGTTACGCCCCCAAAAGACCGAGCTTACTACTGCCAGGAAGACAGTTTCGTCATATCGATCGCCTGCGCATAGGCCAGTTTGTCGTCATTCGTCGCGCTGCCGTTGATCACGATCAGGATGCGATTATTCACCAGCATCTGGATCTCATTGTTGTTGGTCTGGATCGCTCGCTGGCTGCCGACACGGATCAGTTTACCCATCGCGCCGGCGATCGCGGGGTTGGCCATCACCATGGCCAACTGTGACAGCACGGGGGAATCGGCGATCACCTGGATCTCGACATTCTGACCGGTGGCGTTGTGGTAGCGGCGAGTGGCCTGGCTGCCGCCGCCCATGAGACCGAGCGCGGCGGTCTGGGTTTCGGGCTTTTCGGCCTGCCAGCCAGGCAGGGCGTCCGGCAGCGCCGCCCCCAGCCCCGCGGCGGTACGCTGGGCGAGAAGCTGAAGCGCTTCCTGCATCGCCGTGCGGGCGGCCGCGATCTGGCCGGCCTGGTAGGCGCGTGTCGCCTCCGCCAACGAGTCCGCGACGTCATCCGCCCGGGCGTGAGGTGGCAGCAGCAGCGGCAACGTGGCGAGTAAAAGCAGGATTTGTCGGCGCATCACCATCTCCGGGTCGATTCGTCCTCCTAACATTATACTACAATGGCCGCGTGAGTGAAGCGTGATGACTGGTGGGCGTCCAAACGATCCGTCGCCAAGGGTGGCCGGAGTTGATAGAAGGCCGCATGCAACGCATCTGGATCGGTTTGGGCTCGTTGGCCGGCTTCGGCGCGGTGGCGATGGCGGCGTTCGCGGCGCATGGCATTGGCGACGCGACTGCCGCGCGCATCGTCGGCAGCGGCGTGCAGATGCAGGGCTGGCACGCGCTGGCTTTGTTGGCCACCGGCCTGTGGCTGCCGCGTGGGGGATGGCTGGCGCAGGCCGCGGGGTTGGCCTTTACGGTCGGCTTGGTGCTGTTTTGCGGCGCGGTCTACTCGCTTGGTTTGGCGGGGGTGTCGTGGGGTATCCTGGCGCCGACGGGCGGTGTGTTGCTGATGATCGGTTGGCTGCTGCTTGGTGCCTCCGCATTGCGCGGCCGATGATCGGGGCTGCTTATCTGGCCGCCGAGGACTTTGAGGCGCCGTTGGCCGAGGAATTGGGGCGCCGAGGTGTGACCATCGATGCGTGGCATGGCCGGTTGGCGTTGTCGCCCGATCCGCCAGCGCAGGCGGCGTGGGCACTGGATATCTGGACCGACCCGCGGGAGATTGCGGTTCCTACCGTGAAGGCGGCGGCCGATGCGTTGCGGGCGATGCAGCGCAATTGGGGGGCGTATGGCGCCGCGCATCACCGCCGCATGGCGCTGATCGCCGAACGGCTGCCACCGGTGAAGGGGAGGCCGCTGGTGTTTCCGGAGTCGGCGCCAGGGTCGCATCTGGGTGGCTGGACGCTGCTGGCGCCGGACCGGATGCTGGCCAGTTCGGCCAAATCCAGCCCGTTCGTCAATGGCGAATGCCATTTCGTCGAGGATCATATCGGGCCGCCCAGCAGAGCGTATTTGAAGCTGTGGGAGGCGCTGGTGCGGTTCGGGCGCTGGCCGGCGGCGGGCGAGCAATGCCTCGATCTGGGGGCTTCTCCGGGTGGGTGGACCTGGGTGCTGGCGAAGCTGGGGGCCGACGTGACGGCGGTGGACAAGGCGCCTCTGGCTGCCAGCGTCGCGGCAATGCCGGGTGTGACGGAGCGGCTGGATAGCGCGTTCGGGATGGTGCCGGAGCCGGTGGATTGGCTGTTCAGCGACATCATCGCCTACCCGGACCGGTTGCTGGCCCTGGTCCGCCGTTGGATCGAGGCGGGGGCTGCCCGGTATATCGTCTGCACCATCAAGTTCCAGGGGGCGACGGATCACGAGGCGGCGGAGGCTTTTGCCGCCATTCCGAACGGGCAGGTCGTCCACCTGTTCCACAACAAGCATGAGCTGACCTTCCTATGGGGTGCTTGCTGATCGGCGGCGGCTTCGGCTAGATGCGGGCAGCGATGGTTGGGGGCGTGCATGGCGGTCAATAAGGTTTTTCCGAGTGCGAAGGCGGCCCTGACCGGGCTGTTGCACGACGGCATGACGATCATGTCGGGCGGGTTCGGTCTGTGCGGCATTCCTTCGGCGCTGATCGAGGCGGTGCGGGACAGCGGCGTGAAGGACCTGACCATCATCTCCAACAACGCCGGCATCGACGATGCCGGGTTGGGGTTGCTGCTGCAGACGCGGCAGGTGCGGAAGATGATCAGTTCGTACGTCGGAGAGAATGCGGCGTTCGCCAAGCAGTACCTGGCGGGGGAACTGGAGATCGAGTTCAACCCGCAAGGCACGTTGGCGGAACGAATCCGCGCCGGCGGGGCGGGTATTCCAGCGTTCTTTACCGCGACCGGTGCGGGGACGCAGATCGCCGAAGGTAAAGTGCAGCAGGAATTCGATGGACGGCTGTATGTGCAGGAGCGCGGGTTACGGGCCGACCTGTCGATCGTGCATGCCTGGAAGGCCGATACCGAGGGCAACCTGATCTACCGCAAGACCGCCAGGAATTTCAATCCGATCATGGCCACGGCTGGGGAAACGGTGGTGGTGGAAGTGGAAGAACTGCTCGAACCCGGTCAGATCGACGGCGATCATATCGTTACGGCTGGAATTTTCGTCAACCGCATCGTCAAACTGGATACGGTAGACAAACGGATTGAACAACGCACCGTGCGCAAGCGCGCTTAAGGGAGTTGGAATCATGCCCTGGACCCGTGACCAGATGGCCGCTCGGGCGGCCCGCGAACTTGAAGATGGATTCTATGTGAATCTGGGGATCGGCATTCCGACCCTGGTGGCGAACCATATTCCCGATGGCATGTCGATTCAGTTGCACTCCGAAAACGGTATGCTGGGGATGGGAGCTTTTCCGTTCGAGGGCGATGAGGACGCCGACCTGATCAATGCCGGCAAGCAGACGGTGACGGAACTGCCGACGACCAGCTTCTTCGACAGCGCCGCCAGCTTTGCGATGGTGCGCGGCGGGCATATCAATATTTCCATACTCGGTGCGCTGCAGGTGTCTGAGAACGGCGACCTGGCGAATTGGATGATCCCCGGGAAGATGGTCAAGGGGATGGGCGGGGCGATGGACCTGGTGGCCGGTGTGAAGCGGGTGGTGGTGCTGATGGAGCACACGGCCGGCGGCAAGCCGAAGTTGCTGAAGCGGTGCAACCTGCCGCTGACCGGGGCGGGCGTGGTCGATTTGATCATCACCGACCTGGGGGTGTTCCAGGTCACGGCGAAAGGCCACGACGGGCTGGTGCTGGTGGATATCGCGCCGGGCGTGACGCTGGCTGAGCTGCGGGAGAAGACCGAGGCTCCGTTCAGCGTCGCCGCCGATTTGAAGGTCGCGGCCTGATTGTTTGAGATTGTGTCACTGTCGGACGGGTGCGTTTAGGCACGCGTTTGCCGGGTGAGAACGAAGGCAAGGCGTGCATGGCGGGTTTTTGCTCGCCATGACGGGTTGATGCGTGCATGGCGGG
>NZ_LMUJ01000024.1:155160-199188 GCF_009765975.1 Acidisphaera sp. S103
ATGACGGGTTGGTTTCAGTTCACCAGGTTGTAGAACTTCGCGGCATTCTCACAGGTGATCTTGTGGATCTGGTCCGCGGTCAGGCCGCGGAACTGTTCTTCGATGTATTTGTCTGACTCGGGCCAGATGCCGTCGGTGTGCGGGTAATCGGACCCCCACATCAGCGTATCTTCCGTCATCAGGTTGTTGGTGTTCAGCAGCTTCGGGCCAATCGGATCGAACTGGAACGTGGCCATGCACTGGCGTTGCCAATACTCGGATGGTTTCAGTTTCATCAGGTCGCGGAAGCGGTCCTCGAACTCGAAGTCCATGCGGTCTAGGGCGTACGGAATCCAGCCGATGCCGCTTTCGCCGAACGAGACCTTCAGGCGGGGGTAACGTTCGAACACGCCCGCGCCCATCATGGCTGCCAGGATATGGATCAATCCCATCTGGAACGATGATACGCCGGTGAACATGGCGGCTCGGCGCACCTGGCCGGAGGTCATTTCCCTCGCGCGAGGGGGTGTGGTGGGGAAGGTGTGGAAGTGGAGGGGCAGATTGACGTCGCTGACGGCTTGCCAGAGCGGTTCCCAGCACGGGTGCCACATCGGCTCCATGTCCCAGGAGCAGGACAGTTCCAGGCCGCGCAGGCCCATTTTGGCGGTGCGATAGATTTCCGCCACGGCCCATTCGACATTGCCGTAGGGCAGGCAGGCCAACCCGATGTGACGGTCAGGATAGTAGCTGCAGAAATTCTTCAGCCAATCGTTGTAGATCCTGAACATCTCCATGGCCGCCTCGCTGTCCTGCATCTTCGATGCGGACCCGAGGATGCCGAAGATCACCTCGGCGTCGACGCCGTCGCGGTCCATCTCCTTGGCGCGGAGATGCGGATCGCTGGGGCGCTGGATGCCTTTCTGGCCGTCCTCGAACATGCCGGTCTTGGCCATGATGTCGACACGTCTGTTCTGGCCGGGGACCAGTTTGGCGCCGCCCGGACCAACGCCGTTCAGCAGGCCGAAGTTGGCGCCGCTTTTGGTGACCCACATTTTACCATCGGGACCGTCGGTCACGTATGGCATGCGATCGCGTAGCTCGTTGGACGCCTCGGATGTGAAGAGTTCGGGGGGCATCCAGGGCATATCGAGATGGCAATCGGCGGATATTCGTTTGTACTGCATGAGCTTCCTCGTGATGTTGTTTTTCTCGAAGTCGGCAGGCAGCGCTATCCTATATCCGGGTTGGCTGAGTCTCCAAATCCCGGGGTCGCTTTCGGGTCTGTCATTGCGGTTTTGGTATGATTTCTGCGCGATGACCGTGGGGTTGTTGGCGGTTCTTTTTTTAAGGCGGATTAGCGGGATAAGGGGGGGATGAAGGGGATTGTTGTTGCGATGTGGGGAAGTTGGACTTTGGGTCTGGCTCAGTTGTTTGGTGGGTGTAGGGGATTGTTGGCGCCCTTTATTCATTTCGATGTTGCGGGACTGCTTGTTTACTCGGGGCGGTGACCGTTTTGTGTTCGACCATGTGTTACGTTACGGTGGTGGAGTTGGATAGCCGGGTGCCGCAGAAGAACGGCGCATCTCCTTCATTCATCTGCATCTCGCTTAATCAGCCTTAAATGACATGCCTCGCGCCAGTGACGACACAATTGGCGGGGGCACGAATGTCCTACCCCGCGCGTGCTGATGGAGACGGCTGATCGGGCTTGGGTTGATGGACGTTGGCATAGGCAACTGGTTTACAGAATTTCCGAAGAAGGCGTGGATGCCGATCTGCATCGGCATGACGGGAGGGCGGTAGCTTGGCCCGGGGGGTGTCCGTTACGGCCTTGGAACATAGAGGATGGCCTGGCGGGGCTCCGGCTGCAACAACCACGAATCCCCCTGTATCCATCTGCATCCCGCTTAATCCGCCTTACAGGACCTGCCTCGGCGTCAGTGACGACACATGACGGGGGCACGACCGTCGCTATCCCGCGCATGCTGATGGACGGTGGCATAGGCAACTGGTTTACGGAACTCCCGAAGAACGCGTGGATGCCGATCTGCATCGGCATGACGAGAGGGCGGCGGCGTGACGGAAGGGCGGTGGCGTGACCGGGGCTGCTTTAGCATGATGTTGGGGCGATGCCTGCATCGGCAGTGCCGGGATTGGGCGGCAGTGCCGATGTCGAAGCATTTTTTCGAGAGCTTTAGCTGTTGACCAGAACGTTCTCCGGCCGGGGCGGAATTTCGCCGCGTTCCACGCGCAGGACCTGGCGGGTCAGCATTTCGTGGGTTGGCGCCTTGACGCCAACGCGAGCACCTTCGCTGGCGATGAAGCCGTTCATGAACTCGATTTCCGTGCGGCGGCCTTTTTCCATGTCCTGCGCCATGGACGGGCGCTGGTAGTCGCTGCGTTCGGCCTGGCCGGCACCGCCTTGGGTCATCAGACGCTCGATTTCGGCGTATGATTCGGCGTCGTTTTCCATGGCTTTCGCCAGTATCTCGAACGGCAGCGCACCGACTTTTCCAAGTTTATAGCCCAGCTTTTGGCCAACGCGAACGGATTCGCCACCCAACTGGATGCAAACGCGACGAACCGCGGCGTGGTTGTCGCGGGCATTGCCGCCCATGCCGGTCGCGGCAGACACACCATTGCGCATGCCGTTGACGCAGAGTTTCGTCCAACGCTCGCCCCACAGATTGTCCGTTGCCTTGGAGGCGTCGATGCTGGACATGATCTCGGCGATTTCCTGCGAGCGTTTGGTGATCTTGCCGCTGGGTTCGCCGACATAGAACGATGTGATGTCGGCCCGTTTCGCGTAGCCGCGGCGGATGTGGCCCGGCTGGTAGAGGTCGACGCCGACCCCGCCGGTGACGATGCAGCCAAGAGTACGACCCCAGCCGACGACGCCGGCGACGCGTTCCTCATTGATGCAATTCTGCATCGAAACCACGCAGCCGGAGGCCGACAGGTATTGCCGGATCATCGTCGCGGCCCACACGGTGTCGTATGACTTAACCGAAATAAATGCGATATCGATCGGCTTTTGCTTGGCCAGGTTCTGCACCTCGGTCAGGTGCATGGCGTTGACCTTCACGGTCATCCGTTCCTGCGGCGTCATGCCGAAGATTTCCATGCCGTGTGCCTTCAACTGCTCGACATGTTCCGGCCACGGATCGATCAGCGTGACATCGTGACCCGCCGCGGCCATGTGAGCACCCGCATAGCCGCCGACCGCTCCGGCGCCGATTACCGCGATACGCTTAGACATCGTTTCGTAATCCTCTTTGACTTCAAATCCGCCTTATCGCGGAATGCTCGCGTCCGGCAATCAGACGCGCATCTCTTTGCCGGTTTCCCGCATCAGAATCTTCGCATGGGCGCCGGTCACTGCCGCATGAAACGCGACCGCCCGGTCCGACATGTCGGCATCGGGGCGTTCCTCAGGCTCGAAATGGCCGTAGGTGTCAATGCCGCGCACGAGGGTGGCGTGGTCGTGGGTGCCGGCGATTTGCCGCACCGTCGTCGGAATGTAGCGAATCGCGAAACCGATGCGGCGGTAAGGTGACGGATTGGGATCGGAGCCGTGGATGAGCCGCACGTGGTGCAGCGACATTTCGCCAGCCGAGAGCGGTAGCATCTGCGCCTGGTGCTCATCGACCTCGACCATGACCTCCTGCCCACGGCTGAGCAGGTTTTCCGGACTGAACGTATCGCGATGCGGCACCTGGTCCAGCTTGTGGGAGGCGGGGATGACGCGCATGGCGCCGTTTTCCGGCGTGCTGTCGGACAGTGCGACCCAGGCAGTGACCACATCGGCGGGATCGAGGCCCCAGTAGGTCGAATCCTGGTGCCAGGACACAAAGGCCGGGTTGCGTGGTTCCTTGATGAAGAAGGAACTGCCCCAGCACAGGATGTTGGGGCCGATCACGTCCTCGACCGCGTCCAGGATGCGCGGATGACGGATAAGGTCGTTCAGCCAGGTGAACAACAGGTGCGATTTGTGGCGCAGCTTGCCGGCCATGGCACCGGCGCCGGCCTCGAACGTCTCCAGCTCGCCACGCAGGGCATCGGCCTCCTGGCGTGGCATCACGCGGATCGGGGCGTAATAGCCGTCGTCCTGATATTGGCGGATCGCCGCCTGGGTCAGCACTTTCATGGTTTCCTCCGCTTGGCCGTCGGCGGAGAGCATGGGAAACGGTGGCGATGAAAGTCAACCCATCCGACCCCGAACCGGCCGCGCCTGACGTGGTCATCGTTATCTTCGGCGCGGCGGTGCGGCCGGATGGAGGACCGAGCCAGACGTTACGTGACCGAGTGGATGCCGGTGTTCGGTTTGGCGCTGGGTTTGTTCGGCCGCTGTTCATTCCCACGGGTGCAAAGGGCCGTTACGGCGACGCCGAGGCGACGGTGATGGCTCGGCGGTTGATGGCGGCGGGGTTTCCGGGCGAGGCGATCCATGAGGAAAAGACCGGCACCGATACGCTGTCGTCGGTTCGCGCGGTCGCGCACATGGTTTGTGGCCGGTCGCCGGTTTACGCCTGCACGAACGGGTATCACCTGCCGCGTTGCCTGGTGCTGCTGTGGATTGCGGGTATTCGCGCACGCGCGTGCCCGCCGCCGCCTGTTCCCGAGGGGGCGGACCGCTGGCGGCGGTGGTACTGGCGGCTGCGGGAGGTGCCCGCCCTGCCCTACGACGTCCTGCTGATGATGTGGCTGCGGGTTGTCGGGCGGGTTTGAACGGGGCGTTGGGGGGCCCCGTCTTCGCTCCAACGGATGAAGCGCAGATGGCCGGGACTTTGCCCGGCCATGACGGATAATGCGTCTACACTCGCCATTTATCGATGCCTGCGGATCGCCCGTGACGATGACGCGGCGCCGCGACTACCGCTCGTTTTCGTCGGCGTCGGATTCGACCTCGATATCGCCGCCGATGACGTCGGCGTCGTCCTCCAGGTCGTCGGCCGCCTCCAGGACGTCTTCTTCCTCGACGTCCTCCACGCCTTCGACTTCCACATCCACGTCCTCGGGCGCGGGGGTGGGCTTCTTCGGGCGCTTGTCTTCGACGACGTTGCCGCCGGTGCGCCGCGGACGCGGCTGCTCGATCGGCTGTTCGGTGCCGCATTTGGGGCAGACGGCGGAGGACTTGGTCAGGTCGTAGAATCGCGTGCCACACGCGACGCAGACCCGCTTGGTGCCGAGTTCAGGCTTAGCCATGCGTCTATTAGGCCCTTCGTGACAGTCGCCGATTATGGACTTCGAACAAGAGCGGGCGCCCATGCCATTACGGCGCCGCCCTGTCAAATGGCTTATCGTGTTTCGCGGCGGTATCCGCTTCGCCCGAAAGCCGATATCAAGCGCCGAACACGCCAGCTCCGGACCCTGCCCCATGGATGAAGCCGCCCCTCGCCCGCTGATCTCCGGCAAATCGCCGTCTGCCTTGAACGGGCGGATCGCCGTGCCGGGCGACAAATCGATCAGCCATCGCGCGCTGATGTTCGGCGCGCTGGCGATCGGCGAAACGCGGATTACCGGGCTGCTGACCGGGGAGGACGTGTTGCGCACCGCCGCGGCGATGCGGGCGCTGGGCGCCGAGGTGATCCGCGACGCCGATGGTACGTGGCGGGTCGCGGGACGCGGGATCGGCGGGCTGACGGAGCCGGCCGACGTCCTCGACATGGGCAATTCCGGCACCGCTGCCAGGCTGTTGTGCGGTATCCTGGCCAGCCATCCGTTTTTTTCCGTGATGACTGGGGATGCCAGCCTGCGGGGGCGGCCGATGCGCCGGGTAATCGATCCGTTGACCGCGACGGGGGCTCGTTTTTCGGCGCGCGAGGGCGGCCGTCTGCCGCTGGCGATCGAGGGCGCGCGTGAGGCCTTGCCGTTGGACTACCGTGTGCCGGTGCCCTCGGCGCAGGTGAAGTCGGCGGTGCTGCTGGCCGGGTTGAACGCGCCGGGCATTACGCGGGTCGAGGAACCGGAGGCCACGCGTGACCACAGCGAAAACATGCTGCGCCATTTCGGTGCGACCGTCCGTGTCGAGGTTGCCGGGTCCGGGCGGATCATCGAATTGCAGGGGCAACCTGAACTGCGGGCTGCCGATGTGGTCGTGCCGGGTGATCCGTCCTCGGCGGCCTTCCCGCTGGTCGCGGCGTTGTTGGTGACTGGCAGCAAGGTCACCATTCCGGCGGTCGGGTTAAATCCGCTGCGCACCGGACTTTTGCTGTGCCTGGAGGAAATGGGCGCCGATATCGTGGTGCGGAATCGGCGGCTCGAGGGTGGTGAACCGGTGGGCGACCTGGAGATAACCGGCGGTCCGTTGCGCGCAGTGGATGTGCCGCCTGAACGGGCACCCAGCATGATCGATGAATACCCGGTGCTTGCGGTGGCGGCTGCCTGTGCCTCGGGGACGACGCGGTTGCGCGGGTTGAAGGAACTGCGCGTCAAGGAAAGCGACCGGTTGGCCGCGACGGCGGCGCTGCTGACGGTCAACGGCGCCAAGGTGGAGATCGAGGGCGACGACATGATCATTCACGGCACCGGCACGCCGCCTGCCGGTGGCGGCATGGTCAAGACCCACATGGATCATCGTATCGCCATGTCCGCCATCGTCCTTGGGACGGCCACGACGTCACCGGTCACAGTCGACGATGCCGGATTTATCGATACCAGTTTCCCGGGCTTCGTCGACCTGATGAACGGGCTGGGTGCCGCCATTCGTCCGGTATCGTGATGATGAAGCCCATCATCGCTATCGACGGGCCGGCGGCGGCGGGCAAGGGCACCCTCGCCCGCCGTCTGGCCAGCACACTGGGGCTGCCTTACCTGGACACCGGATTGCTGTATCGCGCGGTGGGGCGGCGCGTGCTGGATACCGGTGGCGATCCCGCCGATCCCGCGACGGCCGAAGACGCCGCCAGGTCATTGCGCCCCGAAGACCTGGATCGTTCCGACCTGCGTGGCCCGCAGGCCGACGCCGCCGCGGCATCGGTCGCCTCCATTCCGAACGTGCGTGCTGCGTTGCTCGCCTTCCAGCGCGATTTCGCCGCCGGGAATGGGGCCGTGCTGGATGGTCGCGATATCGGCACCGTGATCTTTCCCGATGCCTCGGCAAAACTTTTCGTGACCGCGAGCTTGACGGAACGCGCCCGGCGGCGGTGGCTGGAACTGCGTGCCAAGGACGTCGATACCGATATAGCGACAGTCGAGGAGGACATGCGGCAGCGCGATGCGAAGGATGCGGATCGTTCGGCTGCTCCACTGCGGGAAGCGCACGATGCATACCGGCTCGATACAAGTGAAATGGACGCCGAGACCGCGTTCCAGTCGGCACTTGTCTTCGTCCGGAGCCGGATCGGCGGGGTCTGACAGACCAGATTACATCCGCGGCCGATCCAACCAGCGACGTTGGCGCCCCGGTCGTGAGCCCGTCATATGGCTATAGCGCATGGTCGTGTAACGCATTACAAACACGAACTTGGTCCCGAGGGAATGATGGCAGACTCCACAACCCGGCTTCCCGCGCCGCCGTCACCGACAAGTGCACTCGACCACGTCGTCGTCCGGTTGCGGCTGATCGGCCAGATGGAAGCCTGGACCGTGCGCAGCGAAAGCGTGTTGCCGGCCGGGCGCAAAACCCGAGCGCTGCTGGCATGCATCGCGATGGCGGCGCCGCGGCCGGTGCTGCGTGGCAGGTTGGCGGAACAGCTTTGGAGTCGGCGGCCGGAAGAGCAGGCCCGCGCATCGTTGCGGCAGGAGATCCACCGGCTGCTGGACGCGCTGTCGCCGGCGGAAACGGAAATCCTGGTCATTACCCGCGATCACCTGACGTTGCGGCCCGGCGCGGTGTGGATCGACGTCGAGGAGGTGATGCGGGCGACGACAGCAAATCCGACGTCGCTGGCGCTGCTCGATGGGGACCTGCTGGAAGACCTGGACGGGGTCGATCCGAATTTCGATGCCTGGCTGAACACGGAGCGCGAGCGGCTGCGCGACCGGGCACGCGGCATTGCCGAGGCGTTGCTGAAGGAAAACCTGGAACCCGACGCGGCGATCGCGGCGGCGCAGCGGCTGTTGACGATCGATCGGTCGCATGAAGGCGCCTGGCGCTCGCTGATGAAGGCGCATGCCGCTCGGGGTGAACGCGGGCTGGCGGTTCAGGCGTATGACCGATGCCGAGCGGTGCTGGCGGATATGCTGGATGCGGCGCCGTCGGTCGAAACGCAGAAACTGCTGAACGAAATTCGCGGGCCGTCGCACAGCCGTCTGCCGCTCCGGCCGCCACAGGCGGCGGAATCCGCGGCGCCGACGCCGACACCACCTGCTCCGCCACCTGTCGCCGCCGAACCGGAGCCATCCCCGCCCGCAGCCGACGTGCTGCCTGCCCCGCGCAAGCGTGAGGCTTCAACGTCGCGCGGTGGTGCCCATGTCGGCGTCATGCCGTTCCGCCTGATCGGCATACCGGACGAGGACGCCCATTTGGCGCCCGGGCTCGCCGACGAAATCACCAACGCGCTTTCGCGGTTCCGCTGGATGTTCGTTGTTTCGTCCAACTCTTTGGGACGGTTCGCGGCCGAACAGCGGGATGAGGCGGCGATAAGGCGGGAATTCGGACTGGACTTCCTGCTGGATGGATCGGTGCAGCGGGCGGGCAACAAGATCCGCATCAGCCTGCGGCTGTTGGACCTGCGGGCGAACAATCAGATCGTCTGGGCTCGCCGCTTCGACCGCGATGCCAACGACCTGCTGTCGCTGCAGGATGAGGTCGCCGCCGAGGTGGTCGCGCAGATCGATCCGGAAATCCTGCTGATCGAGGCGAAGCGGAGCACAAGCCGCGGACCGGTCGATGCCACGGCGTACGACCTGATGCTGCGCTCGATCCCGCTGATCGGACGGATGGAGCATGAGCCGTTCATGCAGGCGGGGCAGCATTTGGCCGATGCCATCGCGCTGGAGCCGGATTACGCGGCTGCCTACGCCTGGTATGCGTACTGGCACATCTTCCTGGTCGGGCAGGACTGGGCCGACCATCCCAAGGCGATGATGGAAAAGGCCGGCGATCTGGCCGAACGGGCGATCGTGCTGGATCCCTTCGACGCGCGCGGGCTGTCGATCAGCGGGCATGTGCGGGCGTTCCTGCACCGGCGACTGCGCGAGGCGATGGTGCTGCATGAGCGGGCGCTGTCACTGAACCCGAATTTGGCGATGGCGTGGGCGTTGTCGGCGGTCACGCATGCCTATGCCGGGGACCCGGAGGAGGCGGAACGGCGCAACGACCGCTATAAGAAGCTGTCGCCGCTGGACCCACACGCGTTCTTTTTCGATGCGTTCTTCGTGCTGATTCACTTGATGAAGCGCGATTACGAGACCGCGGTGGAGGTTGGGCGGGCGGTCAGCCAGCTCAATCCGTCGTTCAGCGCCACCTACAAGCCCTATCTGGCGGCACTGGGTCACCTGCGGCGGGACCAGGAAGCCACGATCATCCGCCGCCGCCTGTTGGCGCTGGAGCCGGATTTCACCATCGAGCGTTTCCTGGAAACCAACCCGATGGAGCAGGAGAGCGACAAGGTGCACTATGCCGAGGGCCTGCGCCTGGCCGGCATCCGCGAGCGCGATCCTCCGGCGGCCAACGCGCCGATCATTCTTCGGCCGGGGTTGAGTTAGTGTCCTGCCCCAGACGTTCGTCGTCTCTTACGGCGGACTTCTGGGATCGGCAGGCCACAGAAAACAGAGCGCTGGTTGCGTTCGTACAAAATACCCGCGAGGCATTAACCAAAAATTAGGGATCCGGACCGTATCTCTTGTCTGGCCGGAAACCTGGCGCTCTGACTGCAACCCTAAAACAGGGTTTCTTCATCGTGCGACCACTCGCGTGTCTTTTGCTCTGTTTGGCGGCCGTGGCATGCGCACCCGGACACGGTTTGCCAGCGCTTCCGTCAGTCGAACCCGGCGCCTACCGGCTTGGGGTCGGCGACGTGGTTCGGCTGATCACGGTCGGCGACGATACGCTGACCGGCGAATTCCAGGTCGGCGCCAGCGGCAAGATCGCACTGCCTCTGTTGGGCGAAATGCCGGCGTCCGGGCAGACACCGGATGGATTGGCGGCCGAAGTCCGCCAGGCCCTGGTGAAGGGCAATCTTTACAATGCGCCGTCGGTGTCGGTGGAAGTGACCACCTATCGGCCGATATTCGTGCTGGGTGAGGTCAGCAAGCCGGGCCAATATCCGTATCAGCCGGGGATGACGATGGTGACCGCGGCGGCGGTGGCGGGCGGCTTCACATATCGGGCGATCGACGACTATGCTTCGGTGGTGCGGACCCGGGACGGCGTGGCCATCGAGGGGAAAGCGACTCGGCAGGCCTTTATCCAGCCAGGTGACGTCATCACGATCTACGAGCGCAGGTTTTGAATCTTTATCGCGTTGCGGCTTTCCTGGTTATGACGACGGCGGCGGCGATGGCGGGGCAGCCGGGTCCCGCATCTGGCCCGCTGCACATCGTTGGCGGCCCGAATACGGGCGGATGTATTGCCGGTGCCATCAGTCTGCCGCCTGAAGGACCGGGGTTTCAGACGATCCATCTGGATCGGAGCGCCTTCTGGGGCGCGCCTTCGACCATCGCTCACCTGGAACAGTTCGGCACGGAAGCCGCCGCCGCCGGCATGCCGACGCTGCTGGTGGAGGATATCTCTCGGGCGCGCGGGGGGCCGCTACCGGGCGGGCATGTCAGCCATCAGATCGGGCTGGACGCGGATGTCGGGCTGGATATGCGGCCTCGGCCGCCGCTGTCGGACTCGGCGCGCGAAACTATCGAGCTGCACAGCATGGTGCGGCCGGATGGACGCGGTGTCGATCCGTCGGTGTGGTCGCCGCGGGAGATCGCTCTGCTGCGGATGGCCGCCGCGCTGCCGGAGGTGGACCGCATCCTGGTCAATCCGGCGATCAAGCAGCAGTTGTGCGGGGAGGTGACCGGCGACCGGTCGTGGCTGCATCTGATCCGGCCTTGGTATGGCCATGCGGCGCACATGCATATCCGGTTCCGTTGCCCGGCTGGGCAGGCGGATTGCGTGCAGGCAGCGCCTCCGCCGACGGGGGATGGCTGCGACGCGACGCTGCAATGGTGGTTCGATCAGTTGGACGCGCCGGCGAAACCGTCGGCGCCGTACAAGGCTCCGCCGGCACCGGCGGCGTGCAGGGCGATTTTGAGTGAGCGGTGACGTTCAGGCTGCACGGCTTTTATCGCGCTACGGGTTGGCGCGGTTCTGATTCTGTTTCGCGGGTCATGATCGCGGTGGCGGAGATTGGTCGCGGAAAGGCGAAACGCCAAGACGCCAAGAAACGCTGAGGGAGACTGTTCCGGCGACACTGCTACCTCTTGACTTACCATGCCCGGTCGACACCTTGGCGCTGGCGAGTCCACGGGCACGAACAGGAGCCCAGGGTGCGTTTCGCGGCCACTGGGCTACTCCATCACCCAGCCACGGTCGCGCAGCAGAACGGGTGTCCGGGTTTGGATGTCGCGTTCGGCTTCGGGCAGTGCGAGCCACCATTGCAGGCGTTCCAGCACGCGTCTTGTGGGTAGGGCTAGGCCCAATGCCAGGGCCTCGGTCAGGCCGTAGAAGCGCAGGCCTTCCAGTTCGCCGTCGCCGCCGAGTTCGCCGCTGACGTGGCGTGCTTCCACCAGCAGGAAGCGGGCGTTGAAGCGGATGGGCGATCCGGGTGGGGTGACCGCTCGCGCCAGGTAATGCAGCACATCCAGACGCGGGGGATGGCCGAGGGAGAGACCGGTTTCTTCCTGTAGTTCTCGGGCGGCGGCGATGGCCAGGGCATGAGCGAGTTTAGGGTTGGTTTTCTTGCGTAAGGAGCGTTCCGTTGCCTCGGAGAGGGATGTGGCGGAGGGCGCTGTGAGGTCGGGGCGGTCGACGCGGCCGCCGGGGAAAACCAGACGGTTGGGCATGAAACGATGTTTTGCGCCGCGCATGCCCATGAGTATGTGCGGTTCATCGTTCTGACATCGTAAGACGAGCAGGCTGGCGGCGTGTTTGGCTCGGACAGTCCGGCTTTCGATGATCAGGGCGTCGTCAGGCAAGATCGAAACCCTTCGTCTTCAGGTAGGTGGAGAAACCGAAACGTTCCGGGACGGAGAGTTGGCGGGCGACGTTCTCGCTCCAGCCGACGCCGTCGCGGGGTGGGTAGACGTCGTTGTTCTTCAGGCCTGCGGCGGCGACGGGGTCTCGGGCGTTGCGGCGCTGGTCGTAGGCGGCGACTTCGGTTTCAAGGGCGCTGTCGTCGTAACGTTCGCGGTGCACGACGACGGATGGGGGCAGGCGCATCGACACGGGGCGGCGGAACTGCGGCCAGCCTACGCTGAGGCCGGCGACCGGGTAGACTCCGGATGGGAGGCCGAGCAGTGGGGAGACTCGTTCGATGTGGCTGCGGACGTAGCTGATGGGGCATGTGCCCAATCCGATGGCCTCGGCGCCGGCCATGAAGGCACCCATCGCCAGGGTGCAGTCGACGGCGGTGTTCAGGAAGGTGTCCATGTTGTTGTTGGCGTGCGGCATGTCGTGCAGGGCGCACAGGCGTTGGCCTCGACGCATGTCGCCGCACCAGACCAGGAAGACCGGTGCGGTGGCGATCCAGTCCATCGTGCCGATCCAGTCGGCGATCTGTTTGATCCTCGGGCGGTCGCGCATCACCACCACGGAATATTGTTGCAGGTCCGATTTGGCGGGGGCGGATTGGGCGGCGGCCAGCAGGGCGTCGAGCAGCGAATCGGGGACGTCCTGGTCGGTGTAGCGGCGGGCGACTCGCCGGTCGATCAGGGGGGCGACGGCGTCCGGGACCTCGGTTCCTGGTAGGTCTATACCGAACCTTGCCCCGAGCAGAGCTTGGCTGTCGGCCATGATGTTTCCCTCCGCATTGCTGGTCGTCGTCCGCCACCCTTGCCGGAACCCCGCGGACGCGCAAGGTTGGGATTGATATGTTCTTTCGCGTGATTCACGCCTTCTGGCCTTCGGCCTCAGGCGATCACGCTCCAACGCTAACCTCCGGAGGGGAATTTCATGCCCGCGACTTATGACAACCATCGTGCCCAGCTTAAGGCCATCCTGATCGGGTGGGGGATGCCGGAGGATAATGCGGAGACGACCTCGGAAATCCTATCGTGGGCGGACCTGCACGGGGTGGACAGTCATGGGATTTCGATGATCCCCGGGTATGACGGGCTGCGCCGTTCGGGGCGGGCGAAGATGGATGTGCGGCCGAAGATCATCAAGGAAACGCCGGTGTCCGCTGTTGTCGATGGCGGGGGTGGGCTGGGGCATGTGCCGGCGCATTTCGCCATGGCGGCAGCGATCGCGAAGGCGAAGAGCGTGGGTGTCGGGATCGCCGTGGTGAAGCACTCGGCGCATTTTGGTGCGGCGGGGTTCTATTCGCTGATGGCGGCGAAGGAGGGGCTGGTGGGGATGTCCTGCACGTCCGCGTCCGGCATCCAGGTGGCGCCGACGTTCGGCAAGCAGGCGCGTTTGGGGACCGATCCGTGGTCGTTCGCGGCGCCGAGCGGAGATGGGGTGCCGTTTTTGCTGGATATGGCGACGACGACGGTGGCGGCGGGGCGGATCCGCAACAAGGCGAATGAGGGGCTGCCGACGCCGGATGGGTGGGTTTTGGACTCTGAGGGCAACGCGTCGAACGATCCGCTGGTGGCGAAGGAGAAAGGTGGATTCCTGACGTCTCTGGGCGGGTCGCCGGAGAATTCCAGCTACAAAGGGTATGGGCTGGCGGTGATGGTGAATATTTTGGCGTCATGCCTGTCGGGGGCGACGCTGATCACCGATCCGATGCATACGAAGAAGCCGGTGGGGATGGATATCGGGCACTTCTTCATGGCGATCGATCCGGGGTTGTTCCGGGAGTCGGATGATTTCCAGACGGATGTGGCCAGCTTCATGGGGGCGTTGCGAGCGACGACTCCGGTCGATCCGGCTCGGCCGGTGATGGTGGCGGGCGATCCGCAGTGGAAGTATGCCGAGACGCGGATGGCGAACGGGATTCCGGTGGGGCCGGGGTTGATGGGGCAGGTGCGGCAGATTGCTCAGGCGGCAGCAGCGCCTTGGTTGCTGGACTGACGGGTTGGGGTTTGGCCCTCGGTTTGGTTGTGATTGCCGAGGGCTGAATTGGCGTTCCGGTCGTATTTTGAGGACTTTTCGGTCGGTTGAGCGAAAACGCGTGTTGGGGCAGGCATCCGAGCATTGTTGGAGGGTATTTCGGTTATACGTTTTGGAAATCGCAACCCATTGAAATTATTGGGTCTAACGTAGTTCTCGAAAGTCTTGAGTATCGCGAAGCAGCCCGGGCAGCGTTGCGGTATCGTCTCCTTCTCCATGGTCGGCTTTTGGCCTATCGTGCTACTATCACACGAAACGGGCGTGCAGGGTTGGTCATACGAATCGCTGTCGAACGATGATGAAGTTTATGCGACGCTATGGATGGTATATTTTTCTCATCCCGGCCGTAATCTTTATACTAGATGACTACGAAACCAACTGGCACGACCATGGGCACGAAAAGATAATATACGTAATTTTAGAGAATGTAGCTGAGGATACTGCGGCTTTTTTGTTATACTTGACTGCCCAATGGTGGCAAGATCGCGCAATTTCCCATATTCACGCTGAATGTCCGAAGTGCCATTTTAAATTTCTTATGCATCCCAAGCAGAAGATACCTTTTTGCCCTCGTTGTGGTGCGTCGGAGCCGCCGTAGGGAGGACGTGGTTCCACCACGTTTGCCGCGACTTGGTTACGGTCGTGCCTTCGGCGAAACCTGATATTCTTGAGTCAAGCACAGGATGGTTCGATTGCAGACAATCTGCGCGATTTCCACGATTCGACGATTGTAGGGGCAATCATGAAACATGAAA
The DNA here is from genome assembly GCF_009765975.1 of Acidisphaera sp. S103. GTDB lineage: Bacteria > Pseudomonadota > Alphaproteobacteria > Acetobacterales > Acetobacteraceae > Rhodopila. The sequence continues at coordinate 170,050 of NZ_LMUJ01000024.1, forward strand.
CTGAGAATGCCGGTTATGAGGACCGTATCCGAGCGAGTTTCGCCAAGCAGGGGCTCATGGCCACACTGGGGGCTGCACTCATCAAGGTCGCTCCCGGCCTTGTTGAGATTGCGATCCACCCTGCCCCAGCGATCTCACAGCAGCACGGCTTTGTTCACGGGGGCGCCGTCAGCGCCATAGCTGATTCGGCCGCCGGGTATGCCGCTCTCAGCCTGATGCCCCCGGATAGAGGTGTGTTGACGACAGAGTTCAAAATCAACCTTGTCGCGCCCGCCGCTGGAGATCGTATCATCGCCCGCGGCAGAGTGATCAAGGCAGGCCGTACGTTGACGCTCGCTCAGACAGAGGTATTCGCTGAGAGCGGAGGACAGGAGAAGTTGATCGCTCTGCTAACCGCAACGATGATGGCGGTCGAAGGCCGGGACGGCGTCAGCGATTGATCGGCTGGTCTTCATGCTTCCGCGCCCTGCAGGATGCGGTGCACGTTTCCTGGTAGATGCATTTGCGCGCCAGCGAATTGGCCATGCAGAATGCTGCTCGGTATTGGCTCCCTGCAAAGCATTACGACCGGGAATGGGAGAATGAGTGATATGAAGCGCACGTGGACGATCATCGGCGTGGCTGACGTGGCTCAGAGTTTTAAGTGGTACCAGTCGTTGCTTGGTCTGCCGGAAACGGCTCCCGCCCACGACTACTTTGGGCAAATCCTCGATGTGGATGGAACGGTTCTGCTCTGTCTCCATGCGTGGGGTGCTCACGGGCATCCTTCGTTGACAAATCCGCACGCGGCCAAGCCTGGCAACGGGCTTTTGTTGTTCTTCCGGGTCGATAATTTTGACATTGCCTTGTCGATGGGGCGGAAACTGGTCGACCGACTGGAAGAGGAGCCGCATGTGAATCCCAGCACCGGAACGCTGGAGTTTTCACTGCGTGATCCTGACGGATATTACGTCAGCATCAGCGCGCTTGATGCGACGTTTGGTTGAATGCATAGTTTGATACCTCCACCAGCAGCGGGAATTCGGATGTCACGCATTGCCCCATGGGCCTTTGTGCTCGCCGTTCCGGACTTCAACCGAAGCGCAACCTACTTCCGCGATGTTCTGGGGTTTCGTGTTTTGTGGGAAGAAGCGACGGATTGGCGGCTGGTCGAGCGGGACGGTGTGCGGATCATGCTGGGAAACTGTCCGAATGCCCTGCCGCCTTCCGGACTGGGGTCTCACAATTGGTTCGGCTATCTGAGTGTCGATGATGTCGATGCACTGCATGGCGAGCTGACAGCCCGAGGGGCTGCGTGCTCACCGCCGACCGACACGGCATATGGGATGAGGGAAATCGTCGTCACGACGCCTGACGGGCATCGGATCGTGTTCGGGCAGGATACGCCTCGGTAGCTGGTTGGTTCAGATTTGGTCTGGGACGATACTTGCCAGGTCTGTCCCTTCGTGGAACCCACGAGGCGATTGCCGGTCCGGTGGCGTGGATCATGGCCGCCTAATCGGCCGAACGTTGCCACCGCTCCCGCTTCCTGTCAGACCGCTCCGCCCGAGGCCGGGTCGTGTCGGCCGGAGCTGGCAGAAGGAGGCATCCGATGTCGAAACAGGTCGTGTCCCGCCGGGTCACCGTGCCCGACATCCTCGCGCTGAAGGGGCGGCAGAAGATCGTCAGCCTGACGGCCTATACCGCGCCGGTGGCGGCGTTGCTCGATCCGCATGTGGATTTTCTGCTGGTCGGTGATTCCGTCGGGATGGTGGTGCATGGGCTGCCGACGCCCACCGCGGTGACGCTGGAGATGATGATCCTGCATGGGCAGGCGGTGGTGCGGGGGTCGTCGCATGCTCTCGTTGTGGTCGATCTGCCGTTTGGGTCGTTTGAGGGGTCGCCCGAACAGGCATACGCGGCGGCGGTGCGGGTGATGAAGGAGACCGGCTGCCAGGCGGTGAAGATCGAGGCGGGGGAGGCGCTCGCCGGCACCGTCGCTTTCCTGGTGCAGCGTGGTGTGCCGGTGATGGGGCATGTCGGGCTGCGGCCTCAGGCGGTTCACGTCGATGGGGGGTTCAAGGCTAAGGGGCGCAATGACGACGAACGCGCTCGGGTTATCGCCGAGGCGCGTGCGGTGGATGAGGCCGGGTGTTTTGCGATTGTGCTGGAGGGTGTGTCGGAGGCGTTGGCCGCCGAGATTACCGGGTCGGTTCGGGCGCCGACGATCGGGATTGGGGCTTCGCCGAAGTGCGACGGGCAGATTCTGGTGACCGACGACATGTTGGGGGTGTTCGAGTGGACGCCGAAGTTTGTGCGGCGGTATGCGGACCTCCGCGGGTCGATTACCGATGCGGTGTCTCGGTATGCGGCGGATGTTCGGGCGGTGGCGTTTCCGGGTGATGCGGAGGTCTACCGGTTCAAGGCGAAGGAGTGACGTTTGCTTCGTTCAGACCGGGATCGGATGGGTAGGTCATGAGTAAACCGCTGACGGTTTTGTATTTTGCGTGGCTGCGGGAGCGGGTTGGTTCCGGGCAGGAGGAACTGTGCGTTCCCGATGGCGTCGATACTGTCGGGGAGTTGGTGGATTATCTGGTGACGTTGGGGCCGCGGTATGCGAACGCGTTCGCGAACCGGCGGACCGTGCGGTGTGCGGTTAACCAGGAGTTCGCCGGTCCTGATGCGGTGATCCGAGCGGGGGATGAGGTGGCGTTCTTTCCGCCGGTTACGGGGGGGTGAGGCGGGATCTGATCTGCGTTATGTGTTTGTTTTTATGTGGATAAGCAGGCGTGGATGCCGACCTTCGTCGGCATGACGGAGAGAGCGTTAGACGGGCGGTGGCGTTGCTGGGTGGGCCAGAGCGTTCCTGTGGCCCCTGCCCTTCCGGTTTTAGGACGTCCAGTGGGCGGGTTGCCAGGTCCAGCCAGCGTCGGTGCGGGACCACCAGCCTTGTGTCCATAGGTTGCCGTGGCCGGCGGCGGGGACGTACTCGCCCCTCGCCCAGACATAGCCGCCGCCACTCCAGTCCCAGTGGCCGGGCTGCCATAACAGTTGCTCGCCGGTGACGGGCGGTTTGGGGATGACTTCCGCGACCGGCGCCGGCACCGGCGGAAAGGGGTTGCCGTCGTAGGGCGGCTGCGTGGTGGTGCAGCCGGCGATCAGGGTGATGGCCAGCAGGGTGGCGGGGGCGGTGAATGTCCTCATGGGTTCGCGGTCTCCGGCGAGGGGGGAAGACAGTCTGGGACGAGGATGGAGACCACGGCCTGGGCGGCGATGCCCTCGCCGCGGCCGGTGAAGCCCAGGCGTTCCGTGGTCGTAGCCTTGACCGAGATACGGGCGGGGTCGACGCCGAGGAGGCTGGCCAGGCGTTGGATCATCGCCGGGGCGTGCGGGGTGATCTTGGGGCGCTCGCAGATCAGGGTGACGTCGGCGTTGACCAGGCGGCCGCCTCTGATGGCGATGCGTTCGGCGGCGTGGGTCAGGAAGCGGGCGCTGTCGGCGTCTTTCCAGGTGGCCTCGCTGGGGGGGAAGTGGCGGCCGATGTCGCCCTCGGCCAGGGCGCCGTAGATAGCGTCGCACAGGGCGTGGATGCCGACATCGGCGTCGGAGTGGCCGGCGAGGCCTTTGTCGTGCGGCACCTGAATGCCGCACAGGAACAGCGGCCGGCCGGCCTCCAGGACGTGGACGTCGAAGCCGGTGCCGACGCGCGGCGTTAACAGGGCACCCATGATGCGCTCCAGCCGGATCAGATCGTCCGGATAGGTCAGTTTGATGTTGTCGTCCGATCCGGGGACGACTTCCACGGTTTCTCCGGCGGCTTCCAGTAACGAAGCGTCGTCGGTGGCGCCTGTCAGGCCGGCGCGATGCGCGGCCAGCAATATCGCGAACCGGAACGCCTGCGGGGTTTGGGCTCGGAACAGGCCGCTGCGGGGCACGGTTTCGGTGATCACGCCGCGCACGACCCGCTTGAGGGTGTCGGCGACGGGGGCGGCTGGGATGGCGCCGGGGGATTCTTTTAGCGCGGCCAGGAGGGCGGGGATGGTGCCGTCCGGGATGAATGGGCGGGCGGCGTCGTGGACCAGGACGACGTCGGGGGCGTGCGGGGCGAGCGCTTCCAGGCCGGCTCGGACGCTGTCCTGGCGGGTTGCGCCGCCGGGTGCCGCGGGCAGGCAGCCGGTGATGCCGTGCAGGATCGGGTCGATGGAGGTCGGGTCGCCGACGGGTTGCAGCAGGGTCACGTGGGCGGCCAGGGCGTCCGCGGCGTGGCGGATGACCGGTTTGTTGGCGATGGTGAGGAACTGTTTGGGGGTCTCGGCACCGAAGCGGGTGCCGGAGCCGGCGGCGACGAGGATGGCGGCGATACGCATGGCGGGGAGCAATGCCGCTGGCCGGGGCGGTCGTCAATGCGTGGTCCGTTGTTGGGGCTGATGGTCGGGATGGCGATGTTTATTATCCGGGTTATATTTGCGGTGTGAGTTTTGACCGGTTGGTGCTGGTGCCGGCGTGGGTGGGTGGCTTTGAGTTGCGGCTTTTGTGCGGAGAAAGGCGTGGATTCCGACCTACGTCGGCATGACGGTGGGGCGAGGGCCGGCGGGGTGATGTAGCGACGACCTGGGAGATTGACGGACTTTTATTATACGGGTATAAATAGATTTGTCCTTGGGATTACCTGCCGTGAACGAGACATTCATAAAACCTTGCACCGCTTTCGTGGGGAGCCGCCTGCTTTCGGCTGGTCCGTTGGTTGAGGTTGCGCTTGCGGTCAGGAATGCCAGCGGCGGTTCTGGGACCGAGGCCATTCTTACCTTCGACGATGCGACGGGGCGGGTTGTCGATCTGGATCTGCGTGGCACGAAGGCCGACCTGATTGCTCGGTTGGCGGACTCCCCTGCCCCGGTCGCTGTGCAACCCAAGGTGCCTGAGATGGCGGGATCCGGGTCGGCTGCCGTGCCGCCGGCGCGGGGCCGGCCGAAACTCGGGGTGGTGGCGCGGGAGGTTACGCTGTTGCCGCGCCATTGGGAGTGGCTCAGCGCGCAGCCCGGGGGGGCGTCGGTGGCGTTGCGCCGATTGGTGGAGGAGGCTCGGCGTGTTGGCGGCTCGCGACAGGATAGGCGCGCCGCGCAGGAGGCCGCCTACCACGTCATGTCGGCGCTGGCGGGCGATCTGCCGGGTTATGAAGAGGCGATACGCGCGCTGTTCGCCGACCACCGGGTTCGGTTTGAGGACCACACCGCCGGGTGGCCCGGCGATGTGCGGGATTATGCGGTTCGGCTTGGTTTCGTGCAGGCTCCGTGACGGGTCGCGGCAGCGTTCAACGGTCCTGGGTTGCTGGGATTTTGGCGTTCGGACGCTCCGCGGTTCGCAGGCGGCGCATTTCGACGAACTGCCAGATGAGGAGGATCGGCACGCCGATCACGATATCTCGAGCACGGCGCACCAGGGAGACGGCTAGCGACAATTCGGGGGGGACGCCGAAGATCGCGCCTAGGCCGGCATACCCTGCCTCCTGCACGCCGGCGTTGACTGGGACCAGGAAGGCGAGCGCGGCGGCGGCGCTCAGCAGGGCCTCGATTGCCAGTGCGTCGTCGAAGTCGATCGGCACGCCGAGCGCCCGGTAGGTGATCCAGCCGGCCACCCCGGTGCTGAGCCAGCCGATCAGGTGCACGAAACAGCCCAGCGCCAGCTTGCCGGTGTGGCCGTAGATCAGGACGAGTTGGGCCTGCAGCAGGTCGAAGCGTTCCTCGGCGTTGGAGAACCGGTTGCGGGCGATGCGGCGGCCGATGCGGGCGAACACCGGCGCGGCGCCCTTCTGCACCCAGACAAAGCCGAAGCAGGCGAGGACGGCCGCGCCGATGCCGATCTCGGCGGGCATGGCGAGGCGCGAACCGGGCTGCCGCACCAGCAGGATACCCAGGCCGATGCAGGCGAAGGCGATCTGCGCCAGGAACTCGGCGGTGACGTCCACTACGGTGGAAGCCGTGGCTGTGTGCCACTCGACGCCGTGCAGGGTGACCGCTCGGGCGCCGAAGACGAAGCCGCCGACCTGGGAGAACGGCAGGCAGTTGGCCGAGGCGTCGCGGACCATGCGGCCCCAGATCAGCACCCAGGGCCGGCGTGTGGCGCGCGAAGGTGTGATCAGATCCCAGGCCAACCCAAGGATCACGAACAGCACGAATTGCCATCCGACGATCAGGCCGAACTTCGGCCAGCCGATCCGGCCGACCGCGGAGATGATGTTGCCGAAGCCATAGTACGACACCAGCAGCAGCGCGGTGAGCGCCCCCAGCAGGGCCAGAACGAGGGATAAGCGTCTCATGGTGGGCGGCTTCTGCCTTCACGAAGGCGCCGGAGCAAGGCCGGTGCTGTTCGTGTCCTGTCCAACCACTTAAATTCATGGGATCAAAGGGGCCGTCGGTCCCTTTGCGGGTCCGGGCAGAGCCCGGCCTGCTTTGGGCATGAGAAAGGCTTTGCATGACGACCCTGGTCACGGGTGCTACCGGTTTCGTAGGCTCCGCCGTCGCGCGGGTGCTGGCGGCCCGCGGCCACTCGCTGCGGCTGCTGACGCGTCCCACCAGCGACCGGCGCAACCTGGCCGGTGTCGATGCCGAGATCGTGACCGGCGACCTGACCGATCCTGAGTCGTTGATCCGGGCCGCTGCCGGGTGCCGATACGTCCTGCATGTGGCGGCGGATTACCGGTTCTGGGTGCCCGATCCCGACGCCATGTTGCGCGCCAACGTGGATGGTGCGCTGGCGATGGTGCGGGCCGCGGCGAAGGCCGGGGCCGAACGGATCGTTCATTGCAGTTCCGTCGCCACGCTGGGCCAGATTGGCGACGGCACGCCGGCCGATGAGAAAACTCCGACGCATGAGGCGGATTTTGTCGGGATCTATAAGCGTTCGAAGTACCTGGCAGAGCGGGCCGTGCTGGAACTAGCCGAACGGGAGGGGCTGCCGGTGGTGGTGGTCAACCCTGCCGCGCCGGTAGGACCGCGCGATATCAAGCCGACTCCGACCGGGAAGATGATCCGGGATGCGGCGGCCGGACGGGTGCCTGCGTATATCGATACCGGGCTGAACATCGTCCATGTCGACGACGTCGCGGAGGGCCATGTGCTGGCGCTGGAAAAGGGCCGGATCGGGCAGCGCTATGTGCTCGGCGGCGAGAACATGCTGCTGAAGGACATCTTGGGGCTGGTCGCCGATGTAGTGCATCGCCGGCCGCCATCCATCCAGTTGCCGGAGGCGCTGGTCTGGCCGGCGGCGCTGGTAATGGAGAAGCTGGCGAAGTTCACGGGTATCGAACCGATGATGACTCGTGACCACCTGAAGATGGCGCGCAAGAAGATGTTCTATTCCTCGGCCAAGGCGGCGACGGAGCTGGGTTATCAGCCTCGTCCGGTGCGCCTGGCGGTGGAAGACGCGGTCGCGTGGTTCCGGGCGAATGGTATGCTGGCCGGATGACGACGCTCGCGATTCTGGCCTTGCTGATCTGGATCTACCTGGTGTTCGCACATGGCATGTTCTGGCAGGCGGGGCCGGTGCTGCCGGTGGCATATCCGGCCACCGCGCCATCCGTGGCGATCGTCGTGCCGGCACGTGATGAGGCGCCGGTGATCGAGGCGACGATGCGGTCGTTGCTGGCGCAGGATTATGCCGGCTCGTTCCGGGTGATCCTGACGGATGACAACAGCACCGACGGAACGGGTGACATCGTTCGGGGGATCGGCGATCCTCGGGTGACCGTGATCGCCGGGGCGCCTCGACCGGCGGGGTGGAGCGGCAAGCTGTGGGCGGTCTCGCAGGGGGTGGTGGAAGCCGATGATGCGGAGCTGATTCTGCTGACCGATGCCGATATCGTCCACGAGCCGGCGCATCTGTCCTGCCTCGTTGCTCTGATAGAGCAGCATGGTCTTGATCTGGTGTCGGAAATGGTGAAACTGGCGTGCGAAAGCCGAGCGGAACGGGGGTTGGTGCCGGCTTTTGTTTATTTCTTTCAGTTGCTTTATCCGTTCGCCTGGGTGAACGACGGCCTGAAAGGGACCGCCGCCGCGGCCGGCGGGACGATTTTGATCCGGCAGCGGGCGTTGCGGCGGATCGGTGGGGTGGAAAGCGTGAGGGGGGCGTTGATCGACGATGTTGCCTTGGCGACCGCGGTGAAGAAGGGCGGGCGGATCTGGCTGGGCCATGCGGACCTCGCCCGGTCGGTGCGGCCGTATCCGGCGGTCATTGATATCTGGCGCATGATCACGCGGACCGCTTTCGTGCAACTGCGTTATTCGCTGCTGCTGCTGATCGCGACGACGCTGGGAATGGCGCTGGTGTGGCTGGTGCCGCCGGTGGCCGCGCTGTTTGGCCATGGGCGGGCGTTCTGGTGTGGCGTGGCGGCGTGGATGCTGCTGTCGGCGTCGTATCTTCCGACCTTGACGCGGTTCGGCCGATCGCCGCTGTGGGCGCCGTTTCTGCCGCTAGTCGCCTGCTTCTACATGGCAGCGACTATCGGTTCCGCGGTGAACCATTTCCGTGGCGCCGGCGTGGCGTGGAAGGGTCGTGCGTATCCGGGGACAACGGGATGAGCGGCGCGGGCGGTCTCGACGTCGAGAACTGGTCGGGCAAGGACCGGGGGGATGAGAATTTCCCTGTCGGGTCGGTGCTGATCGCTCGGCGGTATCGCGATCCGATCCATCGGTTCTATCGGTTCGCGCGCAACGCCGACGATATCGCCGATTCGCCGGTGCTGTCGCCGCAGGACAAGCTGGTCCGACTTGATGTCATGGAGGACGTGCTGCTGGGGCGGCGGGAGATTGGATCGCCCAGCGCGCTGGCGTTGCGGGCCAGCCTGGCGGAGACCGGGCTTTCGACTCAGCATGCGACCGACCTGTTGATCGCGTTCCGCCAGGATGCGACGAAGTCGCGTTATGCGACGATCGATGAGCTGTATAACTACTGCCACTACTCGGCGGTGCCGGTGGGGCGCTATGTGCTGGACCTGCATGGCGAGAATCATGAGTGCTACTCGCCATCGGATGCGCTGTGCATGTCGTTGCAGATATTGAACCATATGCAGGATTGCGGGAAGGACCTGGCGGAGCTGGACCGCTGCTATCTGCCGCAGGCGCTGCTGGATCATTTCGGTGCGACCGTGGCCGATCTGAAGTTGCCGGCCGAGACGCCGGCGCTGCGCCGGGTGTTCATCACGTTGCTGGACCGGGTGGATCGGATGAACCATGCGGCGTCGGAATTGCCGGAGATCGTGCGCAATCGGCGCCTGCGGATCGAGACCGGTATTATCCATGGGTTGGCGAAACGACTGGCTCGCCGGCTGGTGCATAACGATCCACTGGCGGGCCGGGTGAAGCTGCGCAAAACCGATGCCGTGTTCAGCAGCCTGGCCGCCGTGTTCTATCTGGTATGACGGACCGTACCACGCCGCTGGGTGCGGCCAAGGAAGATCTGGACGCGGTGGAGGCGATCGTGCGTGCCGCCGGCACGTCGTTTTATCACGGCATGCGTGTACTGCCGCCGGATCGGCGCCATGCGATGTACGCGATCTATGCGTTCTGCCGGATCGTTGACGATATCGCCGACGAGGCAGGATCGATGGAGGACAAGCGGCGTGAGCTGGCGGTGTGGCGGGACAATATCGCCGGGTTGTATGAGGGCCGAAGCGACGGGCCGGTGACGCGTGTGCTGGCGTTGGCGGTGCCTCGGTTCCAGTTGCGGGCTGAGGATTTCATCGCGGTGATCGACGGGATGCAGACCGACGCGGAAACGGTTGTGGTGGCGCCGGATATGGCTGAGCTGGATCTTTATTGCGATCGCGTTGCGTCGGCTGTCGGACGTTTGTCTGTCCGGACGTTTGGCGATGCATCACCGGCGGCGGACCAGGTGGCGTATGCGCTGGGCCGAGCGTTACAGTTGACAAATATTTTGCGGGATATCGAGGAAGATGCGGAACGGGGGCGGATCTATCTGCCTCGGGAATATCTGCGGGATGCCGGGGTGCCGGCCGATCCGGTGGCGATCCTGACCGCCCCGGGCCTACCGGAGGTTTGCGACCGGCTGGCGACGCTGGCGCACGGGTATTTCCGTGAGGCGCGGCAGGCGATGACGCTGTGCGACCGGCGGGCGATGAAGCCGGCTCGTTTGATGGCGGCGACGTATGACGCGATTCTGACGGTGGTGGAGAAGCGGGGGTGGACGCGGCTGGACCTGCGGGTGGGGCTGTCGAAGCGGCAGAAACTGTGGCTCGCGTGCCGCTATGGGTTGTTTTAATGCCACATACTCACTTTTGCGTGGTTGATTCCTATTGCGTTCGCGCGGATGGGCGTTGCATAATGATCTCAGTCGATTAGGGCGAGAAGTTCGCCTCGACTGTTAGCCCGACTGCGCGCCCCTTCAACCTCTCCGGAGCAACTGCTCGTGAATACCTCGTTCAAACGTCTGATCGCCGCGACGGCTTTCATCCTGCCTGTGGTCGCCCTTGCCGGGTCGCCGGCGATGGCCGCGACCAAGACCAAGACGGTGGTGCACCACACGACGGCGGTCCACAAGACCAGCGTCGTACACAAGACGACGACCCATGCGAAGAAGGTCGTCAAGCCGACCGCCAGCTAGGGTTTGTGGTATGGGCCTCTCCCGTTCGCGGGAGGGGTCGTTTTTGTTGTGGGATCGGCTGGTCGGGGGCTGTGACAAGTCTGTGTTGGTTTCGGGCCGCGAATGTCCTATCTCGCACGGGTCGTCAGGGCGGCTTGTGGTCGCTGCTTCTTTTTGAAGGCGGATGTAGCGGGATCGAGGGGGATGAAGGGGATTTTCTTCTCGCTCAGGACTGCGCGGCGATGCGGCGGACTTCGGTTTTGGATCGGCCGATAAGGCATAGGCTATGATCTGTTTTGGGCCCGGCTTCGACGGCTGCGCATCTCCTTTATCCCTCTACATCCCGCTTATCCGCCTTAAAATTTGACTAGTGTCCACGACGACAGTTGGCCAAGCGCGACGGTCCTGCCCGGCGCTTGTCGGCGAAGTCGGCCTCGCCTGGCTCAGGGTGGCGGACATTGGCATATACATTTTGCTTTACGGGGCTTCCGCAAAGGCGTGGATGCCGATCTGCATCGGCATGACGAGAGGACGGTGTTTGCGTTGGCACGACAACGGGGCGAGGTCTGCGTCGGCGTGACGAGAGGATGGCGTTTGCGTTGGCACGACGAAGGGGCGGGGTCTGCATCGGCATGACGAGAGGACGGCGTTTGCGTTGGCATGACGACGGGGCGGGGTCTGCGTTGGCGTGACGACGGAGCGGCCTTTGCATCGGCATGACGACGGGGTGGGGTCTGCATTGGCGTGACGAAGGGGTGGCGGGTTATTACTTGGCGTTTGCTTCCAGCAGGGCTCTTAGACCGGCCAGGATGCGGGCGGGGGGTGGGGGGCAGCCGCCGATGGTCAGGTCGACGGGGACGGCGAGGCCGGTGCCGCCCAGGACGGCGTAGCTGCCTTTGAAGACGCCGCCGTCTACGGCGCAGTCGCCGACGGCGACGACCCATTTCGGGTCCGGTGTGGCGTCCCAGGCTTGCTCCAGCGCGGTGCGCAGATTGCGGGTCAGTGGGCCGGTTACCAGCAGGACGTCGGCGTGGCGGGGGCTTTCCACGAAGCGCAGGCCGAAGCGTTCCAGGTCGTACAGGACGTTGTTCAGCGCGCGCAGTTCCAGCTCGCAGCCGTTGCAGCTTCCTGTATTGACGTGGCGTATCGCCAGGCCGCGGCCCAGGCGGGCTTGCGCGGCGGCCTCCAGGCGGGCGGCCAGGGATGCCGTGGTTTCGGGGTCCGCGGGGCCGACGGGGTCGGGGTGCGGGGTTCGAAGTATCATAAATCCATTCCGGAAGCGGGCAGTGCGAGAGAAGCACGAATCAGGCTGGCATCGTCGGCGTCGGCTCCTTCCAGCACGCGTTCGGCCAGCGGCCACAGGGCCCAGCCGGGATCGCGCGGGAAAACCGAAGCGATCTGGCCGTGATCCAGCCGCAGCCAGTGCCAGATGTCGCCGCGGATCGACTCGGCACAGCCTATTCCCTCGCCGCTAGCCTGCGGCAGGGCGACGGTCAGCGGACCGTCCGGCAGGGCGTCGAGCGCGGCGCCGATGAGGCGAAGGCTTTCCGAGATCTCGAACAGCCGCAGGTGCTGCCGAACAGCGGCGTCGCCTTCGGCGCGGGTGGCGATGCGAGGGGCGAGCGCGGCGTATCCTGGCGAAAGCATGGTGCGCACGTCGAACGCACGTCCGGATGAACGACCGACGACGCCGCCGACGCCCAGGGCGGCGACCAGTTGTTTGTCGGTCCGTCCCAGGCCGGCGAGCCGCAGGGCCAGGGCGGGACCGTCATGCAGGCGGCGAATGGAGTCCAACTGCGAGGCGATGTCGCCCAGTGCGCGCAGGATGACTTGCGGGCCGCCTTCGGCGATGTCGGTCGCCACGCCGCCGGGGACGACGCAATCCATCATCAGGCGGTGGCCGAACGCGGCGGCGGTGGCGCGCAACAGGGTCTCGCGCAGCAGGCCGCAGCGGGTTCGCACCGATTGGGAGTCGGCCAGGCGGCCGATTTCGGTGAGGTTGTCCAGGTGGCCGGCGATGCGCTCGACTTCCAGCATGACGATCCGCAGCGCGACGGCGCGGGTGGGGGCGGCGACGTCGAGGGCGGCCTCAGTGGCTTCGGCGAAGGCGATCGAGTGGGCGACGGTGGCGTCGGCGGACAGACGGGCGGCGAAGCGGGCAGCGGCTCGGGGCGATTTGCCGCGCATCAGCGTCAGGGTGCCCTTGTGGGTGAATCCCAGCACGGCCTCCGCATGCTGAACGGTGGAACCGTTCAGGGTCAGGCGCAGATGCGCGGCTTCGTCCAGGCGGCCCCAGACTGGTCCCAGGGGCAGCATCATGGCCCCTTCCCTGTCGGGATCGGCCAGCAGCAGCGGTTCGATGGCGGTTCTCGGCTCCGGCCGCGTGGCCATGGGGCGCATCTGCGGCCAGGTGCCGTGATCCAGCCAGGGCCGAGCGTCAATGCCGTCTTGCGCCACGTGGCCCCACAGATCGTGGATCATCCGCTCGTACCAGGCGGCACCCGGCAGAACCGGGGACAAAGCGGGATAGTGGCCGGCTTCGATCGGGGTTGAGACCGGTATGATCGTCAGTGCCCGGGGATCGAGGAACAGGGCGTGGGCCTGGACGGTGTCGGCCCAGTGGGCGAGCAGTGTCCATGGTTCGGTGACCGACGCATGGGTCAGGGCGGCCCAATCGGCGTGGGACAGGATATACCGCGGCCAGGGGCGGCAGATTTCAGCTTCCGCTGTCCGGATGATGTCGTTCGCGGTGGTCATGGGGGGCCGGCCACCAGTACGTGTAGCCAGAGGACGACAGTGTCAGGGGCGAAGTAGCCCACCAGGGCGGCCAGCGCCAAGGGCAACCAGGCGATCGAGGGGACCTCCGGTCGCGGGGTAAAATCGGGAAGGTGCCGGGGAAAGCCGGCCAGCACCATCGGCACCAGGGCGATGCCCAGGGGGAGCAGCAGCCAAGGATCGTGGGCACTCAGCGCCAGCACCACCAGGACGAGGCCCGGAAACATGCCCGCCGGCGGTACGCCGCCCAGGCCAACGATTGCCAGCGTGGCGGCCAGTCCGTCCGTGATCCTGGTGGCGGCGCGGGACAGAATCAGCAGGATCAGCAGGATCAGCGCGGCGAAGCGTCCGTCGGCCTGGCCGATGCTGATGGCCAGCAAGACGATGCTGGAATGGCCGAGGAACAGCAGGGCCGCACGGTGCGACCGGGTGGGACTGGTCAGCAGGAACGCGCAGGCCAGCAGGGTGAGCACGGCTGTGCCGATACCGAGAGCGGCGATGTCCGGCGGCCAGGCGGCCTGAGTGGCGAGGCGCAGGATCAGGACGATAAAGACCGCGGCGAGATCGGGCACGATCGCCGCCATGGTGACGGAGCCGGCGAACAGGCTGAACCAGCCCAGGAGCGGCGGCGCGGCGGACAGCAATTGCATCCCGAACAGCGCCAGGCCGGCGGCGAGGCTGGCCAGGACCGCGCCATTCCAACGGCGGGACAACGCCGGCAGCAAGGCCGTCGCCAGCGCGGCCAGCACCGCCAGCCACGCTGTGGTCAAATCGGGTGCGCATACCACCAGGACGGTGAAACCGGTTTGCGCCAGGGCGGCGCCTCGGCGGGCCAGGGTCAGGGCGAAGCGGGTGCGCCGCATGTAGGACCGCATCACGCCGTCCAGGGCGAGCAACGGAGCGAACACCGAAGCCAGCGGCCCGAGTGGGACGATCAGCGTCGCGGCGGTCATTGCCAGCGCCAGGCCCAGATCGATCCATCCAAGCCATGGGGCGGCGTAGGCAAAGCGCGGCGGGCCGCGATCCCGCCGGGATGCGATGGCCGGGATCAACATCCCGGCCGCGACCGGCAGCGGCAAAGCCAGGCAGGCGAGCGGGAACAAGAAGGCGGCGAGACCCATTGCCGGCGGGGCGATCAGGCTGCCGGCCAGCGTCAGCCCGTTTTGCAGCGCGACCAGCGCCATCACCTGCATCAACGGCTGGGACCGGGTCGCGGCGAGCAGGATCGACAACAGGACGATCGTCGTCGGCAGCGCGAGAATGCCCAGCGACTGGCACAGAATGGCCAGAACCGCGCCGACGGCGATGCCGAGTTTGGCGCCTCCGGCCGGGGTTGTGCGGAAATCGGACGTCTCATGCCGCGCCAGTGCTATCCCGGTGGTAAGGACCAAAGGCGGGATCGCCATCAGTGGCTGGTGCAGGACCACAGCCGTCACGGCGACCGCGGCGGATTGAACGACCAGCATGATCGCCGCGGCGGTCACCTGCCCCGTCACCAGCAAGGCGAATCCCATCACCAGGGCCAGCCCGGCACTGCCTTGCGCCAGGGCGGTCATGCCGTCCCCGCGCTGGCCAGGACCATGATGGTGGCGAGCAGTGCCAACAGAGCCGCGACGCCGATCAGGTCGGGCAGGCGGCGGTGCGGGACTCGGCCCAGCGTCGTCTGGATGGCGCACAGGCCCAGGATGAAAGCGCCGAGTTTGATCCCCCACACCGCCAACCCGATCAGCCAGGCCTGCGGTGCGCTGCCGATCGCCGCCATCCCGACCGGCAGGAACAGGCCGCCGATCAGGTCGATCCAGACCAGGCGCCGCAACCAAGCGGTCATTCGGACAATCGCCAGATCGATGCCACTGGCCATCTCATCGAGGCCATCAGCCGGGACGCTGGCCTCGGCGAAGACCAGGGCCAGCATGGCGGTCATGACGACGGCCGAGGCAGCCGCCGGCAGCAGCAAACCCTCCCGCTGCTGGCCGATGATCTGGTCGAGATTGAGGCTGCCCCCCATCAGCGCCAGCGTCACCACGGCCAGCATCAGGGCCGGTTCGGCCAGGACCGCTCGGGCGCTGGCGGTCTGTGCGGCAAGGCCGGGCGGGGCGGCGCCGGAGTCCAGAGCGGCCAGGCCGCCGGCGAGCCGGGCCACGGTCAGCAGCGATACGATGACCAGCACGTCGGCCAACGGGGACAGAGCCATCCCCAGGGTGAACGACGGCACCAGGGCGGCGGCCGACAGCGTCGCACCCAGACCGAGCGCCGGGGTCAGGCGGGCGACGATCGAGACGCTCTCGATGGTCATGGGGGTTTTTCGGGACAGCCGCAGCAGATCGCGCCAGGGCAGCAGGATCGGCGGTCCGGATCGTCCGCTGAACCTGGCGTCGAGCCAGTCCATCGCCCCCGCCACGGTCGGCGCGGCGGCGATCATCAGGCCGATATGCAGGATTTGTGCGAACAGCGACAGAAACAGGGTCATCCGGCCATCGCCAGTAGCAGGAGCAGTGCGGCGAACGTGACCAGGATCAGCCATGGTCCTGCCTCGGCCGAGGGCGGACGCGGGTGCATGAAGGCCGGAAGCCGCGGGCGCCGGGGCAGCGCGATGCCTGGAAGCGGCGGCAGGAAGCCCTCACCGGTGGATTGGGCGGCAGGTTCGCCGAAGGGTAAGCCGATCGGCGGTGCCATGCCGTCGGTCCAGGGACCGGTGGCTTTGGCTTCCCGGGGCGACCAGCGTGATACCAGCATCACACCGCCTGTCGTCAGTGCCAGCAGCGCGAGCACCGGAAGCGCGAGGTAGCCCTTGACGGCGGTGAAGGGCGACATCCACGCCACCCCTGTATGGGCGTTGGTCAAGGCCCGGATCGCCGGGTCGGCCAGCAGCCACAGGGTCGATCCCGGCAGCAGGCCGGGCAACAGGGATAGACCGGCCAGAGCCAGCAGGATGATCCGGGTGGGCGCTTTGCTCTCGCGCGCACCGGCGCCGCGCGGGGTGCGCGGCCGGCCGAGGATCGCGATGCCGATCAGACGGAGCGAGCCGGCGGTGGTCAGGGCGGCGGAGAGCGCGATCGCGGCGCCAGTCAGGGCGATTGGAAGCTGGAACAGCAGGCCGCCGATGCGGGGCGCGGACAAGACAGACTGAAACAACAGCCACAGGCCGGCGAAGCCGACACCGGGTGGGATCGCGGACAAACCCAGCAAACCCACGGCCAGCGCGATCGCGGTTGCCGGCATCGCGTGAACCAGGCCGCCGAGACGGGACAGGCGGTAAGTGCCGGCGCTGCCGGCGATCGCCCGGGCGGCAAGCGATGCCAGGACGCAAGCGGCACCGCTGCCGATCGCAGCCAGGAAAGTCGAGGCCAGCGCAAACGATGCCGCCCCGGGCAGGTCCGCCGTTCGGGCGATCAGGGCAAGGCCGATGCCTGCCGCGGCAAGGCCGGCCTGACGCCGCGCCAGGCACAGGACCGCACCGTCGATGTCCGGATGGCTGGCCGCGCACCAGCCTTCAACGATCGTGGCCGCCGCGCCGGCCAGCAGCAGGACGAACCCGCACCACACGGGTATCGCCGCGCCAGGCAGTTCGGTGATCAGGCGCAGCAGCAGGTAGGCACCGGACGGGATGATGACGCCGGCGGTCAGGGCGTCTCGGGTCCAGCAGTGTTCGGACGGGCGACTCCAAGTCAGGCCGGCGACAGCGGCAATGGTCAGCGCGGCAGTGACGGCGGCGCGGTTCGGATCGACGGATGCGGCGCGAATGGCATCGAAATTGGGAGCGAAGCCAGCCGGGGCCAGCAGGCAGACCGCGGCCAGCATGAGCAACGGGATCAGCAGCGGGAGGCGGCTTCCCCGGGGCAGCCAGATGGCGCCGCAACTGATGGCAAGACCGATGGCCAGGAGGACTCCATCTGCCGCCAGGACCGACAATGCCGTTCCGGCGAGACAGAACGCCGTTGTCCGGACCAAGGCGACCGGGGTCAGTGGTGTTGTCGTTGCCTGGAACGCCGCGATGGCGGTCGCGGCCAGGAACAGCGTGGCCAGGAAGAACGCGGACAGTGGATCGAGGGCGAGATGCAGCGACAGGTTTGGCGGGCCGATCGGGAGGGAAAGCGTGGTCGCGGCGGTGCCCATCAGCAGCGGTGGCAGGCACAGCAGCATGCCGAGGCCACTCAGCGTGGTGGCCAGGAAGCCGCAGGCAGCGAGCGGCAAGGCGGCCGCACACATGCCCAGCAGCAGCAGGGCAATGACATCGATGGTCAGGAACAGAAGGATCGGGTCGGTCACCCGTGACAGGATATCACCGTCGATCGGAGTCGGGTGCAGTGGTCAGCGATTGGTGAACACGCGGGATGATGTTGACGGATTCGGCCGGTCGGACCGAGACTAGACGTATGTCAATTAGAGCAGCGTTGTTGAGGCTGCCGTTTGGGAGGCCGGGCCATGCCACCGGACGCAGCCGGTTCGCTGAACGCGCCGATCCAGGCGCCGTTGTTCGGAGACGCGGCATGAAGACGTATGAAGGTGAGCGGACGCTGCGCGGGATCAAGGTGACGGTGGATGGGGTGCCGCTGGCGCCTCGGGCGGACTTGCATTGCTTTAACAAGACAGGGTTCGAATGGACCTACGCCGGGCCGGGGCCACGACAATTGGCCCTGGCACTGCTGGCCGACCATTTGCGCGACGACGCGAGGGCGCTGGCATTGAGCGAGACCTTCATGCGCCATGTGGTGGCGTATTTGGATAACGCGTGGTGCCTGACGTCCGTGGATATCGATGAGGCGTTGATGGAGATGGGTTGAAGGAGCGACTCTCGCGGGATGATGGCTTACCGCCGGGCCGCCGCCTCTCGCCCTGGAATGTGTTCGAGCCTCCGGTCGTGGCCAAGGGCCAGGACGATCGATGCGGACATGATCGGGCCCAGTGCGAGGACCATCAGGGCGAAGGTGAAGCTGCCGCCGCTGGCGTCCTTGATCAGGCCGAAGATGTAGGGACCGAAGAAGCCGCCCAGGTTGCCCAGCGCGTTGATCAGGGCGATACCGCCTGCCGCCGCCGTGCCGGACAGCATGGCGGTGGGCAGGCTCCAGAACGTCGGGCCAGTGGAGGATTGGCCCATGGCGGCAATCACCAGCATCGTCATGGTCAGGATTGGATCGGTCATCAGCGCGGTTGCGATCAGGCCGGCCGCGCCGACCGAATAGGCGATGGCGACGTGCTTCGGGCGTTCGCCGGTGTGGTCGGAATGGCGGCCCCACAGGATCATCGCGGCGGCGGCGAAGACGTAGGGGATGGCGTTGATCACGCCGGTCATGCCGTAGCCCGCGGCGAGGCGGTGCACGATCTGCGGCTGGAACAGCACGATGCCGTAGCCGGAGAAAGTGCCGCCGAAATACACCAGGCTGAGCAGCAGCACGCGCTTGTTGGTCAGGGCCTGGGTCAGGCTGTAGTGCCGGATCGACTCGCGCTGGGATTGTTCGGTGTTCAGCCGTGTGGTCAGCCAGTTTCGTTGGTCGACGGTCAGCCAGTGGGCCTCGGACGGCCAGTCGGTCATGGTGAACCAGAACGCCACGCCGAGGATGACCGCGGGGATCGCCTCCAGGATGAACAGCCACTGCCAGCCGGCGAAACCGAACCGGCCGTCGAGGTCGAGCAGGACTCCGGAGACCAGCGAGCCCAGGATGTTGGACAGCGGGATTGCCGCCATGAACATGCCGACGATGCGGGACCGGTAGTAGGATGGGAACCACCAGGTCAGGTACAGGATGATGCCGGGGAAGAAGCCGGCCTCGGCCAGGCCCAGCAGGAAGCGGACCGAGTAGAACGATGTCGGGCCGGAAATGAAGGCGGTGCAGGCGGAGATGATGCCCCAGGTGACCAGGATGCGGGCGATCCAGCGGCGGGCGCCGACTTTGCTGAGCAGGATGTTGCTGGGGACCTCGAAGATGAAGTAGCCGAGGAAGAATATCCCGCCGCCGAAGCCGTAGACCGCCGAGGAGAAGCCCAGCGCCCTGTTCATGGTGAGAGAGGCGAAGCCTACGTTCACCCGGTCGAGGTAGGCGACGAAATAGCAGGCCATCAGCATCGGCAGCAGCCGGCGGGCGACGCGGCGGATGGTCTGGCGTTCGAGGTCGGTGACGTCCTGGGTCAAAGCGGGACCCGATGGCGTGTTCTCCATGGTCGCAATCCCCTGTTCCGGCCGGGAAGTGGGCTTCCCTGGCGATTGGATCTGAGCCTAGTGCGCTTTCAAGCTGACCGTAAACGGTCGGCGCGCTATTGCCATTGCAATTTGATATCGAATCTGACTAGATCGACGGGATTCAATTTTTCCCGACTGGCAGGATGCCGAGCCTGCCTCGGAGGTTGCGGAAAGGACCGTGTGATGCCGGATTGGTTCCGTGCTCAGCCGAAAACGATGCCGCCCCTGCCCCAACTGCCGGATCCAAAGGTGCCGGCCGGCGGAATGCCCGCGCTTCCCGCGACGCCTCCGCCCAAGCCGACGGGCTGGGCGAAAGCGGCCATGCCGACGCAACTGCCTGACAGCCAGCAGGGCATTTCGGCCGCCGTGGTGATGCAGCATTTTGCACGGGGCGAGATACGCTCTCTCAATACCGGTGCCGACGCGCTCTATGCGCGGCTTTTCGCTCGGCTGAAAGCACGCAATGAATTCCGCAAGTTCAAGGACAAGCAGATACGGGAAGTCATAAAGAACGTTACCTTTATGTTGCAGATGGCGGATCTCACGATCAATTTCAAGGCGCAATCGTACTTCACGGTGGAGAATACGTGGAAAACCTACGCCCAGATGTACGATCTGGCTCTGCGCGACGTTACGCAGGCAGACGGCACCACGAAACGTGAGATGCGACTGGCCGACGGCGCCATGAATCCGGCGCTGGCGCGCGATGCCGCGGATACGCGGGTGACATTCGGGAGCAATATCAACAATCCAGGGATGCAGGGTGTTTCCCGGTTCATGCAGACAGGTGGCCTGACCGCGGTCGGTACCAATGCGTCCGGGCAAACCGAATACGCAGCCAACAATGCGCATTTCAATCCCAAGGCACGACAGCAATTCGCTGCGTTAAACTATGGGCGCCGTCCGCATGGGGGTATTCAGGGGTACGGAGGAAGTCATTTTGTCCTGCGCGACTCGCTCAAGGACAACGCGATCTACTATGTCGGCGACACATTCACGGTGGCGGATGCGAATTCGCGAGTAACCTACGGCACGCTGTTCGCCGTTGCAGTCTATGCATCGGACGCTCTCTTGGACGATATTCTCAATTCGTGTTACCGGCAGATGACCTTGTGCGATGTCGACTTTACCGATCTTCTGATCGAAGGCCACATCTTCGAACAGGTCGCGTTCGCCAAGGATATCAAAGAGATGCGGATATCGGAGAAAGATATTATCGGGACCACAGGGAACCTGCTCCTGGCTGGCAGCATAGACCTTGCGGGCCTCACCGCACTGAGGAAAACCATCAAGGACAACGCCCGTAAATTTGCCTCACGCAACGGAATCAAACTGGTGTGGATGGACTAGGCGCGTATCGCGCCTCATAGAAGCGCGATACGATCTGACTGCTATCGGGTCACATATGTGAATATCCGTATCGATCCGTCCGGCTGCTTCTCGCGGTAGACGCCTTGGATTTCGCTTTCGAAGCCGGGGAAAAGGTTGCTGCCGCGTTCGAACACTTTCAGGTAGTCGATCATCGGCTGGGCGCGTTCGTCGAGGCGCTCGCCGGGGACGATGGTGGCGATGCCGGGGGGATAGACCACCCACAGTGTCGTCGCGATGCGGCCGGAGATTTCGTCGATCGGCAAATAATCGACATCGTTCTTCACCAGGCGGCGCACCGCTTCCTGCGGACGCATGGCCAGGGTGGGGAAATGCCGCGAGCGGAACTGGAGGCGCTGCAGGGTGCTGGTATTCTGGTCGCGGTAGAATGCGTGCATCTGGCGGCACAGGTCGCGCAGGCGCATGCCGCCATAGCGGTCCGCGCGTTTGCGGACGAATTCGGGAATGACTTCCTCCAACGGCACGTTGTCGTCGTGCAGGCGTTTGAAGAAGACCAGGGCGCTGAGCAGTGTGCCGGCTTTGCTGGATTCTACGCCGGGCGTCAGCAGGAACAGGATGCTGTTGAGGTCGTTCTTTTCGGCGACGATCCGGTTTTCCCGCAGATACTGCGCCAGCACCGGGGCCGGCACGCCGTATTCGGTGTAGGTCCCGGTTTGCCGGTCGAAGCCTGGAGTCAGAAGGGTCAGTTTGTTGGGATCGGTCATCGCGTAGCCGGGGGCGATGTGGCGGTAGCCGTGCCAGGCGGCGCCGGGCGTCAGTTCCCAGTAGGTTGGGTCGGACGCCAGGTCGTCGGTCGGCAGGTTCTCCCACTTCGTTGTCGTCCCGTTGTATTCGACCGTATCGGGGACGAACGGATCGAAGAACCATGCCCGCTCCGGATCGGTTTCCTTTTCGGCGAATTCGTGGGCGATGGCTCGGAGTTTCTTGCGGAGTTCGATGCCCAGGCGGATCGTGTCGTCCCACAGGACCTCGCCCTGGCGGCCTTTCATCATCTGGGCGCCGACGTCGAGCGAGGCGAACAGCGGATAGAACGGCGAGGTGGAGGCGTGCATCATGAACATCTCATTGAAGCGGCGATGTTCGACGCGGCGGCGCTGGCCGGCGATGTGCGAGTCCTTGATATGGATCTGGCTGGCCTGACTGAGGCTGGCCAGTTGCTTGTGGCTGGACTGGGTGGCGATGATGCCGGGGTGGCCGGCGCCCAGCCCGTCCAATCCCATGGCGAAACGGCCGCGATAGATCGGGTGGAACTTCATGAAGCCGGCCCATGCTTCGTCGAACAGGATATAGTCGCATAGCGGACCGAGTTTCTCGATGATGGTCTGGGCGCTGTAGATGGTGCCGTCGTAGCTGCATTGTTCGATGACGGCGGCGCGGAATGGGCGTTCACGCCGCCATGCGTCGGGGTCGGTGATCAGCGGATGGGTGCGGATCTGCTCGCGGATTTTTTCTTCGTCGAGCGCTTCGTAGTCGATCGGGCCGATCAGACCGTGCGCGTTACGGTCGGTTTCCAGGAAGACCGGGATGCCGCCGCCGAGGTACAGGGCGCCGTGATGGGCCGCTTTGTGGTTGTTGCGGTCGAAAAGAACCAGGTCGTCGTCGGCGATCAGCGATTGCAGCACGACCTTGTTGGACGACGATGTACCGTTCAGCACGAAATAGGTCCGTTCGGCGCCGAAGATCTTTGCGGCCTCTTCCTGGGCGGCAAGCGCGGGGCCTTCGTGGGTCAGCAGGTCGCCCAGGTCCAGCACCGAGTTGTCGAGGTCGTCTCGAAACACGGCTTCGCCGAGGTGCTGGAAGAAGATGCGGCCGATCGGGCTGCGGGCGTAGAACACGCCGCCGTTGTGGCCGGGGCAGGTCCAGAGCTGGTTACCTTCCTCGGCGTAGTCCACCAGGGCGCCGAAGAACGGGGTCTTCAGGGTCTCGGCGTATTGGCGCAGGCGGCTGATCAGGTTCTTGGCGATGAAATCGGGGGTTTCCTCGGCCAGGAAGACGTAGCCGTCAGCTTCGCGGAGGACGTCGACGGGGATGTCCTCCAAGCGGTGGTGGCGGACCAGGATGATGATCGGCATGTCCAGGCCGCGCTTGCGGATTAGCGTGACGAGGCCGGCCATCTTGCCCTGCGGGCCGCGCTTGCCCCAGTCCAGCAGGACGCAGCCGACGGCGGCGTCGGTCTGGATCACCAGTTCGGCGTCATCGACGTTGCGGGCTTTCATCACGGCATAGCCGTCGCGCTCGATTTCCTCGGAGATCGCCTGCAGCCGCTGGCCTTCCAGGTCGGCGGGGTCGAAGGCGGGGGCGCAGATCAGGAATTTGAAATGGCGCGAGTATTCCACGTTGAGGTCTCCGGTGCGGGCGGTCGGCGGCACATAGCATCGGCGGTGGCGGATGGCTTCGGGGTGGCGTGTGAAGGTCCTGTGACGCCGGGGGTGGCTTGAAACATACGACTGATATGTTAGTTTCTGGTCAAAGGAGACGCGCCATGATGTCAGCCCGCCAGGAAGCCTTTCGCGCCGCATATCGTGCCCAGATCGCGCCGGCCTATCATGGGTTGGTGCATGTTGCGCTGATCTACCTGATCGGTGGGGCCACGCTCTGGTATGCCGCGCAGCACATCCATGCGGCCACGTTGGGGGAAATCGCCATCATCCCTGTCGTGGTGATCCTGGCCAATATCTTCGAGTGGTTCCTGCATGCCCAGGTGATGCACCGCCCGCGTCCGGGGCTGATGGGCATCTACAATCGCCATACGCTGGCGCATCATCAGTTCTTCACGCAGGACGCGCCTTTTCACGATACGGTGCGGGACTATCGGATCGTGTTCTTTCCGCCCTATGCGCTGATTGCCTTCCTGGTGATGGCCTCGGTGGGCGGGTTGGTGTTGGCTGCGGTCTGGTCGGCCAATGCCGGTTGGTTCACGGTCTGCACGGCGGCGGGCATGTATATGAACTATGAGTTCTTCCACTGGTGCTGCCATGTCCACGACGACCGGATCGTGCGGCATCTGCCGTTCGTCAACACGATCAGGCGGCATCACATCGCCCACCACAACACGGCGATCATGATGAATCACAACATGAACCTGACCTATCCGTTCGCCGACTGGCTGTTCGGCACCAGCGACCTGAACCGGAGGCTGCTGGGTCATCTGTTCAATGGTTACGATACTCGTTTCATCCGGGACGACTTGCCGAAGGTGCGCCGGCCGGCTGCGATGGCGGGGGAATAGAGGCGTGGCCATTACCATTCGGGGCGCTGAACCGCGTAAGCGCAATATTGCGTCGCTGGTTGGCGGCATCGTCATCGCGGTGGGCTGCTTCGTGTTGTGGGTGCTGGTCGCCAGTAAGTTGACTCGGTTTCCGCCCAGCTTGCCGGTGATCGTGTCCGGACTGGTCGTGGCACTGGCGGTCGGGTTCTGGATCCGGCTGGCCGATTTGTAGACGACATGGACAGCCTGTCGAACGACGATTTCCCGCACAGTGACACGCTGACCGACAAAGCCTATCGGGCGCTCGAGGAAGAGATCGTTACGCTGCGTATTCCGCCTGGGACCGTCGTGTCGGAGGCGATCCTGAGCCGTCGCCTGGGGGTTGGGCGGACCCCTGTGCGGGAGGCGCTGCAACGGCTGGCGCGGGAATGGCTGGTCGTGATCATGCCGCGGCGGGGCATCGTGGTGTCCGACATTGATCCGGTGCGGCAATTGCGGCTGCTGGAGGCTCGGCGGGAGATCGAGCGGCTTTTGGCGCGGTCGGCGGCCAGGCGGGCCTCGGCCGTGCAGCGGGTTCAGTTCCGGGAGATCGCGTCGGGAATGGATCAGGCCGCCGTGCTGAACGACGATATCGCGTTCATGCGGCTGGATCGGGCGTTCAATCTGCTGGTGCTGGATGCGTCGGGTAATGAGTTTGCGGCCTCGGCGATGAGCCAGATGAACGGGCTGTCTCGGCGCTTCTGGTATGTGCATTACAAGCAGGCGGCCGACTTGCCGTTGTCCGCCCGGCTGCATGCGACGATCGCTCGGGCCATTGCGGATGGCGAGCCGGAGGCCGCGGCGTGCGGGTCCGATGCGCTGGTGGATTATATCCAGGCGTTCGCTCGGGCCACCATCGGCTGATCGCGATTCGACTCGGGGAGATGGTCTGCTACGGTGGGCTGTTGGCCAATCAGAAGCCATGACAGGGGAAGCCGAGACGATGACGCGACGCCGCTACTGGGTGTATTTTCTGCTCTTTGTGTTCAATGTGATCTGCTATCTGGACCGCATCAACATGTCGGTCGCGGGCCGTTCGATCGCTCAGGATTTCGGTTTGTCACCGGTCCAACTTGGTTACCTTTTCTCATCGTTTCTCTGGGCCTATGTCGTGATGATGCTGCCCAGCGGGCGGCTGGTGGACGGGCTGGGGGCGCATCGGCTGGCGGCGATCGGGGCCGCGTTCTGGTCCGTGGCGCAGATGCTGACCGGCGCCACGACCGGCTTCGTCACCATGATCATCGCTCGGCTTGGTTTAGGGGCCGGCGAGGCGCCGACATTCCCGGTCAGCTACCGCGCCGTTCGGGATTGGGCGCCTTACACCGAACGCGGGCTGGCGGTCGGGCTGATCCAGGCGGGCACGCTGTTCGGGCCGGCGCTGAGCGCGCCTGTGGTGGCGTGGCTGATCGCCGAGACGTCGTGGCGCTGGTCATTCCTGATCACCGGCGCGGTTGGGTTGCTTTGGGTGGCGGTGTGGATCGCGCTGGTTTCCACGCCGGAGAAGACACGCTGGATCCCGGAGCCGGAGCGGCGGCGCATCCTGGCGGAGCGGCATGAGGGCGAGCCGGCTCGGTCGGGCGGTGGCGTCGGTTATCGGGGTCTGTTGCGGTCGCCATCGATGTGGGGGTTGGCGATCTCCCAGGGTTGTGCGGTGTATTCGGTCTATTTGTATCTGAGCTGGCTGCCGAACTATCTGCAGACCGTGCGTGGGCTGTCGATCGTGAACTCCGGGTTGTTCACCTCAGTGCCGTTCCTTGTGGGCGGGGTGGTGATCATCGTGACGAACTGGATCAGCGATCGGATCCTGACCCCGCAGACCATGCGCAATGGGGCTCGGCGCAACGTGGTGGTGGTGTGCCTGCTGCTGTGTTCGGCCGGTCTGGCGATTCCGTTCGTGGATTCGCTGACGGTGGTGGTGATCCTGACGATCTTCCCGATCAGCTTCGGCGGGACAGCCACGGCGACCAACGCGGCGCTGACCAACGATCTATTGCGGTCTCAGGGGGATAGCGGACGGGCGTTTGCGTTCATGGTGCTGGGCGGGAATGTGTTCGGGCTGCTGGCGCCGATCGTTACGGGTTACATCGTGCAGGCGACGGGCAGTTTTTCCTCGGCGTTCGTGCTGGCGGGGGCGTTGTCGCTGATCGGCGCGGTGGTGTCGTTCGCGCTGACCCGGTACACGCTGGGGGAGGAGACGCCGCTGGCGGTGGGGTTTGCTCGGGGGGCGGGTTAGAGTGTCGACCCACCGTCGGTAGGAAATGTTGCTACCGTCCATTCCCCATGGCATCATACGGGCATGGCCAATGTGGAAAAACTCAGTGTTGCCTTGACTCCCGACATGGCGGCCGAGGTGCGAGCCGCCGTTGAAGGCGGCGACTACGGTAGCGTCAGTGAAGTGGTGCGCGATGCCCTGCGTGATTGGCGTTTGCGCCGCAAGATCGAGGCCTTGGAGACCGAGGAACTGCGCCGCCTGGTGCGAGAGGGTATCGACAGTGGGCCGAGCCTGGAGGCTGACGCTGTGTTTGCCCGACTGCGCGCCCGGTTTGGCCGGCCGCCGGCCGCGTGACAGCGCCGCGCCGGCTGCTTCTCTCGCCACGCGCGGCGATCGATCTGGAGGAGATCGCCGAGTACATTGCACGCGACAACCCGGTCCGGGCTGCTAGTTTTATTGCCGAGCTGGAAGCGACGTGCCGGGCGATTGGTGAGACGCCGGGGCTGTATCCGGCTCGCACCGATCTTGGACCTGGGTTGCGCATGGCGGTGCACGGCCGGTATCTCGTGCTGTATCGCGATCTGCCGGACGAGAACGCCGTGCGCATCGAGCGCTTGGTGCACAGTTCCCGCAATCTGCCGAGGCTGGTCTAACCGCCGTCATGTCTACGTCTCTGATCCGTCACCAGCCGTTCCTGCAGTATCTCCTGGGACGGGGTTTTGCCGAATTTTCGTATCAGATCGCGACCGTGGCGGTGGGGTGGCAGGTTTATGCTCTGACCGGGAGTGCGTTCGATCTGGGCATGGTGGGGTTGGCGCAGTTCGTCCCCACGGTGCTGCTGACGTTCGTCGCCGGACATGTCGCGGATCGGTATGACCGCAGGCGCATCGTGATGGTCTGTCAGATCGTGGACGGTTCGATCGCGGCGTTTCTGGCGTGGGGCAGTTTTGCCGGATGGCTGCAGGTGCATGAGATTTTTGCCGCTGTCGTGATATTCGGCACCACGATCGCGTTTGAGGGGCCGGCGGCGGGGGCTCTGCTGCCTGGGGTTTCGCCGGACGGGATGCTGCAGAAAGCCACCGCGCTGTCGACAGGTGTGATGCAAGCGGCAACGATCAGTGGTCCGGCGCTCGGCGGGGTGGCCTATGCGGTGTCACCCGGCGTGCCCTACGCGGTGATGGCGGTCTTCTCTGTGCTGGCGGGGATGCTGAGCGGGACTATCAAAATCGATCGGCGGATCACGGCGAGTGAGCGGCCGACACTCGGCGCGTTATTCGCCGGCGTGGCGTTCGTGCGGCGTAATCCGGCGATATTGGGGACCATCTCGCTCGATCTGTTCGCCGTGCTGCTGGGTGGGGCGACGGCGCTGATGCCGATCTATGCCAGTGACATCCTGCATACCGGGCCGTGGGGGCTGGGCGTGCTGCGCGGCGCGCCGGCGGTGGGTGCGCTGGTGATGACAGGCGTGCTGGCCCGCTATGCGATCAACCGCCGAGCGGGGATGCGGATGTTCCAGGCGGTGATCGTTTTCGGCGTGGCGACGATCGTGTTCGCGTTGTCGCATTCGTTGTGGCTGTCGATCGGCGCGCTGGCCGTCATGGGGGCGGCCGATACGATCAGTATGGTGATCCGTATTTCCCTGGTTCAGTCGGCTACGCCGGACGAGATGCGCGGGCGGGTCGGCGCGGTGAATTACCTGTTTGTCAACACGTCTTACCAGCTTGGCGAATTCGAGAGTGGTATGACCGCCGCGTTGTTCGGTGCGATGCCGGCGGCAGTGCTGGGTGGCGTGGGGACCATCGCCGTGGCGTTGTTGTGGATGAAACTGTTTCCGACACTGCGGCGGGTGGAGCGGGTGGAGTAGGTGTGGGATGGGCAGACACCTGCTTCGGGCGTCCTGGCCATCCGCGCACCAGCCGATGAAGCGCGGATGGCCGGGACACGCACAGCGCGCGCCCGGCCATGACGGCACCTAAATAGAAACGCTCCATGGGTTGTCCACGCCCGGAGGGGTTCATGGTGCGTTAATACAAGCGGCGTACGACCTTCGCGCGCCCTTCAGGCGTCAGCACGGACGCCAAGGCAGGTTTCTTAAGGCGGATTAGCGGGATGAAGATGGATGAAAGGGATGCGCGACTGTGGGAGCCGGTCACCGAACGGATCATTGGGTGAGCTTTTCGGGTTGCTAATGCGTTCGGTCACGGATTCATTGAAAAGGTCTACGAGAAAACCCTTGCGCATGAGATGCGAAAGTCCGGACTCGGCGTTTTGCAGCAGCGGGGAATCGTAGTCTTTTACGACGACGTGCTTGTCGGCGAATATACCGCCAACCTCGTAGTCGAGGATCAGCTCATCATCGAACTCAAGTTCGTCGGCGCGCTGAGCGACGCGCATGTCCCGCAACGCCGAAACCATCCATGGGCGCCCGGCAAGCTGTTTCGCCTCCCGATCAACTTTGGCCGACCCAAATTCGAAATCCGCCGCATCACCGCCCAAGCCTGATCGCGAGCGCCATCCCCTTCATCCCCTCCTTATCCCGCGTCATCCGCCTTAAAAAGGGAAAAGCCATGGCCATGACTCCCGCGGGCTGGGTTTCATTCATGGCGGGTCGGACTGCCGGTGGAAACTAATACCAGCAGCCGTTGACGTCGACTCTTTGGCAACGGTCGCCCGATAGGGGTCGGGAAGTTTCCTCCCCGCCCTCCGAACCGTGCGTGCGGTTTTCCCGCACACGGCTCTCCAGTCGCTGGTTTCCTCATCGGG
>NZ_LMUJ01000025.1 GCF_009765975.1 Acidisphaera sp. S103
GACGCTGACCGCCAGCCGCCTGCACGCCATGGTTTGTGAGCGCGGCTATCGCGGCAGGCCAAGTCGTTTCCGCGCCATCATCGCCTGCCATCGGCCGCGTCCGCCAGCAGAGGCCTATCTGCGCCTGCGCACGCTGCCCGGCGAGCAGGCCCAATGCGACTGGGCCCTATGCCGAGCGCGGCATAGAGCCCACTATGCCGACAACCGGACTATGCCGAGTTCCCGCTGTTAGGCTGGCTCTTTGGCCAGCGTGACAGGCCCGTAATGATCGGAACACTCGGCATAGTTTTCCCGGATAGCTAGAGCGCCTTGAGGAAGGCGAGCAACGCGTCGGGCGGCTTATAGATGCCTGGATGCCCGTCATGGGCTGTGGTTTTGGCCATAATTTTCTCTTTCATGGCAAGATCGGCTTCCAGATAGACGTGGGTGGTCTCCACTGACTCGTGACCGAGCCAAAGGGCGATAACGGTGGTATCAACGCCGGCCTGTAATAACTCCATGGCCGCTGTGTGCCTCAGGACGTGAGGCGATACCGTCTTATCCTTCAGTGACGGGCAATTTTCGCGGGCGGAAGCGACATGTTTTGCCAGCAGGTATTGGACCCCATCATTACTCAATCGCCCCCCTTGCCGGTTGGGGAACACGACCTGACCGCTGCCGCGGGCCGGTTCGCCTAACCAGGCTTGCAATACCGCCGCTGTCTGCCGTGTCAGCGGCGTGCAGCGCTCTTTCCGGCCTTTACCGACCGCGTGGACGTGAGCGTTGGCTCCGGCGTGGACATCGCGATGGTTCAGGCCGGTCATTTCGGACAAGCGCAGCCCGGTCTGGACCATGAGCAGCAACCAGGCGTGATCGCGGCGGCCAGACCACGTGTCTCGATCTGGCGCAGCCAGAAGAGCATCAACTTCTGGCCGTGTCAGATAATGGATTTGCTCATGAGTGCAACGTTTGCAGGGAATGGCCAGTACCCGCTGGATCGATTCGGACTGGGCGGGCATTTCGAATGCGGCATAGCGGAAGAATGAGCGAATGGCCGTGAGCCGGAGATTCCGGCTGCGATCTCCGATACCCCGCCTGTCCTGCAGGTCGTCCAGGAAGGCGCTGATCAAGGGGGCGTCGATCTCCTGCATGGTCAGTTGTGACCGAGCCTTTCCGAGCTTGGTCTTGGCGAACAGCAGCAGAAGGTGGAATGTATCGCGGTACGATTTAATCGTGTGCGGGCTGACGTTGCGTTGCTGGGTCAGCCGTTGGGTAAAAAATCGGGTCAGCAATGCGGCAAAATTGGCGACGGGCTTCATGGCACTGCCTCCCAGTGCCGTTCCAGCCGGTCTCTTGCTGCCGCGAGCAATGGCGGGCAGGCGGACAGATACCAGTACGTATCACGCACCTCGACATGGCCAAGGTAAGCCGAGAGGACCGGCAGCCGCCGCTCCACGTCCTGGCCTTCGTGATACCATTGCAGAACCGTGATCATGGCGAACCGGTGACGCAGGTCGTGTAAGCGCGGTCTACGCCGTTGGTTCTGCGCAATCATGCCAACCAGCTTGACCAATCGTTGGAAGACCCCGTCGACAGCGTCGTAACCCAGTCGCTCACCTCGCCGATTGACGAACCAATGGGCGGTCTGCCGTCCAGCCAGGAAACGTGCCCGCCGTTCCCGGTAATCGGCCAGCGTCTTTACGGTAGAAGCGTGCAGTGGAACCAATCGGGACTTACCGAACTTGGACGAACGAATGGTCAGGATGGCATCGTCTAAATCAACGTCGTCCATGGTTAGGCCGAGCGCTTCGGCAATTCGCAGGCCGGAGACACTGAGCAATCCGAGCAGGCAGTGATAGGTATGGTTGCGCAAGCCATCTTTTGCCCGCAGTTCCAAGGCGGCGCGTAGCAGGGCTCGAATGTCCTCGTCCGAGAAGAAGTACGGAGTTGGCCGCTGATAATTGAACGGCAGGAGCCCGGCCGGAGGGATCTCGGTTCTTGGGTCAATCGCCGCGCAATATCGGGCAAAGCCGCGTACATAGCTTAACCGCTGCGCCCACTGTGCTGGTTGAACAGATGCAGGTATCCGTGCCCAGGCCAGCGCTTTATCGACCGAAATGTAATCGGCCTTGGCTTGCTCCAGAAAATCGATGAACGACACCAGGCGCGTGCCTTCGCTATGAAGCTTGAACCCCAGGCTGCGCCGCATGGCCAGGTAATCGCGAAGCGCCTCTCGCATGGCACTCATGCCGCATCTCCCGGCCAGGGCAAGCTCAATGGCCGGAGTGCCGCGAAGTCAACCTTCGCGTAAATGCTGGTTGTCTTCGGATGCCGGTGCCGGAGCAGGCTGCCGATCTCGGTCAAGGTCGCGCCCTGCCGCAGCATGCCGGTTGCGAGCGCGTGTCGGAATTGATGGGCCCCTCGGGATCGCGTTTCGACCCCGGCTCTGGAGATCGCCCTGCCGACGATCGTGGCAATCGTCTGAGGCGCACCAAGTTCGCGGATCGGCGCGCAGTCGCGGAGAAACAAAGCCCGGCTGCTGCTGGGCGGGCGTCCCCAATGAAGGTATTGAGCAATCGCTTCGCCGGCGTCGATTGGTAACGGTAAGACTGCGGCTTGGTTCCCCTTGCCAGCCACTGCAATGGAACCAGCCTCCCAGTCGATACTGTCCAAGGTCAGCGAGACGATTTCGCAGGATCGCAGGCCGAGGCGGGCCAGCAGCAGCAGGATCGCATAGTCGCGCCGTCCGAGGGCCGTATCACGCGGGCACTTGGCGATAACCGCGCGAAGGTGCTCCGGGGCGATAGCCCTCGGTATCGCGGCCATCGACCAATTGGGTACCGCCGGGACCGCGGCAGCCAGATCAAACCGGGTCTCTCCGCAAAAGCGGACGTAGCGGAGGAAGGAACGCAACGCTATTGTCGCGATCTTCGCCCGGGCCGGACTGAGGCGGGCCGCCTGTTTTTGGATAAACTTGATGACGTCCAGGCCGCGCAGGCAGGCGAGATCGACCGGGCCGGTTCCAAATCGCTCAGACAGAAAACTTCTAGCAATCGGACAATATTGGACCAGCGTCCTGGTGGACAGCCCCTGTTCCTTCTGTAAGTAACTGGCGTATGCTGCAACTATCTTTTCGCTCGGCCTCAGCTCGCTGACAGCGACCGGCACGCCGCAGACATCCAAACGGCGAAGCAAATCAATCAACCGCCGCAACGTGGCGGCGGCACCCTGCCGGACCCATCCCTGGTGCGCGGGTTCATCCAGAAAACGCCGCGCATGTTCATCAGTCAGAGCTTCCGCGCCGACGTGTTCCGACTGAAGCCAGCGGCTAAAACAGGCTGCTGCCCGGACTTGCTGGCCGAGCCCACGCCGCTCGAAGCTTTGCTCGCCAAGCCATCTCGCAAAGGTATCAAGATATCCTGCCAATGGACCCTCAGCCTCTCGCGCCAAGGTCCACAATTTGGTCCCGTTCGCTTCCATTTTCGCGCTCCTTCCAAAATTGGAAGGAGCGAGGCTATGCCGATGCGCGCGCTGTCAGTTGGGCGGAAAACGCCGCCTTTTCCGCAATGCCCGGCATAGTCCGGTTGTCGGCATAGTGGGCCCTATGCCGAGCGCGGCATAGAGCCCAGTCCACCTGTCCTTGTTCGCCCGGCAGACAACGCAAACGTAGATAGGCCTCGGCCTTGCGGCGTGGCCGATGGCAGGAGATGAGATGAC
>NZ_LMUJ01000026.1:0-17076 GCF_009765975.1 Acidisphaera sp. S103
CCCCCGATGAGGAAACCAGCGACTGGAGAGCCGTGTGCGGGAAAACCGCACGCACGGTTCGGAGGGCGGGGAGGAAACTTCCCGACCCCTATCGGAAGGTGGCTGCTAAAGACTGGGCGTTAGCGGCTGTTCGTATTACCGCTGGTTCTTGGCCACGGTTAGCAGTTGCTGTTTGACCTGCGGATCGTTCTTCGCGACGCGAATGACGTTGGTATATTCCTGCACGGACAGACCGCGCGACTGGATTGCCTGCACGGCTTCCGCGTTGGCCTGGGTCGTCAGGGTCTGCTTTTGTGCAGGCGGAGCAGAGTCTATCTTGCCCTGATATTTCTCCTGCACCATCGCTACGTCGTGTAGCGCCGCCCCAGCCTTGTTGATCGTCGCCGCATCAGGTTTGGCCGGAACCGATGTGGACGGGCTCGAAGGATCGGGTGCCGCCAGGGCCAGCACGGGTGCCAGGCCCAGAGCGGCGGCAACCGCCAATGCCAGGACACGCCGCACTACAGCGCCTCCCGAGCGGCATCCACCAGCCGGCGTTCGAGGTCCTCATCGCCCTCCGCGGCACTCAGCACGGCGTTGTAATCCTGAACCGTAAGCCCCTGCTCATCGATCGCCCGTTTGGCCGCATCTTGCGCATGGTCCGCCAGGGTTCCCCGGACATCGTCCGAGTTCTCGGCCTCGGCCTGCCTCAGATAGTCCTGCTGGATGCGCGCGATATGGCCCGCGGCCATACCGACCTTGGTCACGACGTCCTGCGGCACGCTGGCCGGGTTGGTTTCAAACGCTGCCATGGTCCTCTCCGTTATTGCTTCAAGGTGCGATCCAGACGGATCACAGGGATTCCAACGGGGCGATGCCGATCGGGTTCAACAAAAATCGGGCCGGTCTTTGCGGATTACCGCCAACTCGCTGTAAGAAGGCGGCAATCCAGCCCGAGGAAATCGTCATGGCCCCGCCGCCCGTCATCCGCCTGCACCCCGAGGATAGTGTGGTGATCGCCCGAGCGACGCTGCTGCCGGGGGCGCCGGTCGGTGACAATGTGCGGGCGACCCAGCGCATCCCCGCCGGCCACAAGGTCGCGGTCCGAGCCATCTCCCGCGGTGAGGCGATCCGGCGTTACGGGCAGGTCATCGGTTTCGCCTCCGACGGCATCGCGCCGGGGCAGCATGTGCATGTGCATAACTGCGAGATGGGCGATTTCGCCAAGGACTATGCCTACGGCGTCGATGCTCGTCCGACGGATTTCTTCGAGCCGGCCGCCACGTTCCAGGGCATCTGCCGGCCGGACGGCAAGGTCGCCACGCGCAACTACATCGGCATCCTGACCAGCGTGAACTGTTCGGCGCATGTCGCCGGCGTGGTCGCCGACATGTTCCGCCGCAATCCGTTCACCGGCGACGATCCGCTGGCCGACTTTCCCAATGTCGACGGTGTCGTCGCGCTGACCCACAAGACCGGCTGCGGCATGACCCAGGACGAACCGCTGCGCGTCCTCCGCCGCACCCTCGCCGGTTATGCTCGGCATCCGAACTTTTCCCACGTCATCGTCCTCGGCCTGGGCTGCGAGGTGAACCAGATCGGCGGCCTGATGGAGGAACAGCGTCTCGCCGGCCGGCTGAAGGCGATGGACATCCAGACCGTGGGCGGCAGCCGCAAGACGGTCGCCGCCGGCGTGGCGTTCGTGAAGGACATTCTGGCGGAATCCAATAACGTCACCCGCGTCGCCGTGCCGGCATCGGAGCTGACGGTGGCGCTGCAATGCGGCGGGTCCGACGGTTACTCCGGCGTATCGGCCAACCCGGCGTTGGGGGCGGCGAGCGACCTGCTGGTGCGCCATGGCGGCACGGTGATCCTGTCGGAGACGCCGGAAACCTACGGCGCCGAACATCTTCTCACGCGCCGCGCGGTGTCGCAGGAGGTGGGTGAAAAGCTCGTTGGCCTGATGCGCTGGTGGGAGGATTACACCCGTCAGGAAGGCGCCGAAATGAATGCCAATCCGTCACCCGGCAACAAGGCCGGCGGGTTGACGACCATCTTGGAGAAGTCTCTGGGCGCCATGGCCAAAGCTGGCAGCACCAACCTTGTGGACGTGGTACGTTACGCCGAGGAGGTGAAGGCCCGCGGGTTCGTGTTCATGGACACGCCGGGCTACGACCCCGTCGCCGCAACCGGCCAGGTAGCCGGCGGCGCCAACCTGGTGTGCTTCACCACCGGCCGAGGCAGCGTGTTCGGCTGCAAGCCGGCGCCGTCGATCAAGCTGGCCACCAACACGCCGATGTTCAAGCATATCGAGGACGATATGGACGTGAACTGCGGCACCATCCTCGATGGCGACGAAACGGTGCAGCAGGCCGGCCAGCGGATCTTCGACCTGATTCTGCGCGTCGCGTCGGGCGAACGGACGAAAAGCGAGCAGTTCGACTTCGGCGCGGCCGAGTTCGCCCCTTGGGTACTTGGGGCGACGATGTAAGACGCCAAAGCTTACCTCGAACCGCAACCATCCTCGTCACGCCAAGGAAACACCGCCACATGCCAGCAGTCACCGTCGAAGATCGCGGCGCGATCTCCATCATCCGCATCAATCGGCCGGAACGTCTGAACGCCATCGGCCAGGCTGTCGCGGTGGAGATGCAGCAGGCTTTCAAGCAATTCGACGCCGACCCGGACAAACGCGTCGCCATTCTCAGCGCTGTCGGCAACCGCGCGTTCTCCTCCGGCGCTGACATCAACGACCTGCCGGAACTGTGGCGTGCCATCCCGAACGTCGGGTTCCACACCGACAAGCCGATCATCGCCGCGACCTCCGGCTGGGTGGTCGGCGGCGGCCTCGTCATGGTGATGATGTGCGACCTGCTGGTTTCCACCCAGGACACCCAGTTCTACTACCCCGAGGCCAAGCTTGGCACCACCGCCGGCGGCATCAGCTCCCTGGCCGCCCGCATGCCGCATCACCTGGCGATGGAAATCATGCTGCTCGGCTCGAAAGTCCCCGCCCAGCGCGCCTACGATGTCGGCTTCGTCAATCGCGTCGTGCCCAACGGCGAGCATGAAACGGAAGCCCTGGCGATGGCCGAACAGCTTCTAGAATCCGCCCCGCTGGTGATCGGCGCCCTGAAACGCCTGGTCAACGAAGTCATGCCAATCGGCCCGATCGAGCGTATGGTGGCGACCACCCAGACGATCGCCAAGGTCCGGCAGTCGGATGACCTGCAGGAGGGTATTCGTGCCTACAAGGAAAAGCGCAAGCCTCGCTTCACCGGCAAATAATACCGTCTGGCGAAAAGAGTGACACATCCGCGCTTCGCCTGGTCATCTTCGCGCTGGTCCGGAAGATCGCCTGAACCGGCGGCCTGTGCGGAGATGTCCGTGCCACGCCGGAGAACGGCGTCGAGGAAGCCGCATGTGATTGCCACCGCCGATTGCCATGAACTCGGAACCGCGGAACCCCGATGAAACTGTCCGACCGGCTGCACTGCCCGAACTGCAAGGGCCGTCTTATCTCCGTTTCCGCCGCCCTTCCCACTGGGTTTTCCGCCGATGCACTGCGGTGCGTCGATTGCGAACGGGCAGTCCGGGTGGTCGACGGAATAGCTGATTTCGTCGGCGACCTGCTTGAATCGCAGGGCAATCCGGATCGCTACCGGGGCGACCTTCGCTTGAACGAGACGCGTGCGGTTGGGCTTTTGACGCGGCTCCAAGCCACCGCCGGCGACCGCTGGCCCGGCTTCCTGGGCGACACGATCGAATTCGGCTGCGGTCGAGGCGAGATGACCCACGCCCTCGCAGCCGGCCAGGGCGTCCGCAGCCTGCTGGTACTCGATACGCAGATCGAGATGCTCCAGGCATGCCGGATACGGCTCGCGCCGCCTGGTTTCGGTCCTGATTGGCCGATCGCCTATGCGACGCTCAATGGAGACCGGAATGCGATTCGCGATGCGGTGGCTGATACGGTGGTGGGCATGGGCCTGCTGTCCGGGATCGGCGACGTACGCGCTTTCCTGGCGATGGTGTATCGCGTCTTGAAACCGGGCGGCCGAGCGGCTTTTGTGGTGCCGAATCGCCGCTATCATGAGGCGATGTGCCTGGCGATGGCGGAGGCGCTTGTGCAGCGGCGCGCGCGCGAAGGTGCCTGGCCGGAGGGTAAAGAGTCCGCGCTGGAAATACTCGCGGCCACGAAGCGGCTGCTGGTCCATCGCGACGAGCCGAAGTTCCTGTCCAGCCTGAGCGAGAAGCATTTGTTCGACAGCGAACGGCTGGAGGATATGTGCCGGGAAGCAGGGTTCTCGACAGCCGAGATGCTGCCGCTGGAACCCGATCCGGCCGGAGCGGACACAATACGCCGGGTCTGCCAGGAAGCCGGGGCGCCGGACAGCTTCTTCGACACGTTCGGCCAGCTTGCCGCGAGTGCCGGAAAATCGTTCTTCGGTCTGCTGGGGCGGCAGGATGCGTCGGCCCCCATGCTGCTCTGGCTCACCAAGGCTCCGGGTCCGGATGTGCGCATCTTCACGCCTTACCCCGCACCGCCGCCCGCGGATTTCGTCGGGCCCGAGGTCGCGTTGGGGGGCGTTCCGCCGCGTTGGTCGGTGGAACTGCTGGCTCGCGACACGCCGGACGGCGTCCTGGTATCAGTGGGTGGGTGGTGCCTTTGCAACGCCGACGTGCGGTGGATACGCCTGACGCTTGATGGTGTGGCGGGGCAGGCGCCGGTCTGGCGGCCGCGCCCGGACGTGCATGACGTGCTCAATCGCAGCGGTCTGTACCATCCGCTGAATGCGCTGTGCAGCGGATTGGCTGAGGAGATTTTGTTCGAGGGCGTGCATGCCACCGACAATGCCTGCACGCTCCGGCTGGAGGTCATATTGGCGAGCGGCCTTGTGGTGACCGGCCCGGCGCCCGAAACGCTGGTGATGAATGAGCAGATGGTGATCGCCTATTAGGATCGGAACGTCTCGGGTGAACGTGACGCGGATGCTGGCCGTGCTGATCGCATTCGCACCGGTGGTGGTGTTCGCCGCCTCGCCCCGGGAAGCAGACACACGCCGCGACCTGCGCGATGCCCAACGTCTGAACAGCGAGCAACTCGCCGCGCGCAAGGATGCGGCCGACCGGGCCGCTCGGGCGGCGGCCGAATCGCTGCGGCTGGCGCAGCAACAGGTGGATGCAGCGGCCAAGCTGCGGCAGGCGGAAGCTGCGACGAGCGCCGTCGCCGCCCAGATCGACGACCTGGCCAAGCAACGGCGGCAGGCGGAACAGCGGGTCCAGGCCCGGGCGGCGGCGATGCAGCCGCTGCTGCCGCTGATTGAACGTTTGTCGCTCTATCCGGCGGAGACGCTGCTGGCGGTGCCGGCGCCT
This sequence comes from Acidisphaera sp. S103, assembly GCF_009765975.1. Taxonomy (GTDB): domain Bacteria; phylum Pseudomonadota; class Alphaproteobacteria; order Acetobacterales; family Acetobacteraceae; genus Rhodopila. The sequence goes on from NZ_LMUJ01000026.1 coordinate 5,353, forward strand.
CCCGATGCAGCCCTGCGTGGCGTGCTGGTCCTGCAAGGCCTGTCCCGGCAGATGGAAATCGAGACCGAGGCGCTACGCCGCGACCAGGCGGCCGTGGATGCGGCGGCGGATGCGCTGCGGGAGGAAGCGCCGCATCTGGCCGAGGCCGAGGCGGAGCAGAAGCGCCAGGCGGATGCGCTGGATCAGCAGATCGCCAGTGCCCATGCCGAACAGGCGGCCGCGGAGGCCCAGGAGAACCAGGCGGCCAGCCAGGCGGCGGCGGCGGCGGCGCGCATGGACACGCTGCGGTCGGCGCTGGTGGCGCTGGACGCGCAGCGACGGGCGGATGAGGCCAGGGCCCGCGAGGAGGCAGCCCGCGCCGAACGGCAGAAGAATGCCGCCGAGGCACAGGCGGCGCGGGACCGGGAGGCTGTGGCAGCGCGTCCGACCGGCGCAGGAACCATCGCTTCCGGCGCCGGGCCGCATGGGCAGTTCCAACCGCCCGTTATCGGGGTTGTGGTGAAAAGCTTTGGCGAGCAGACCGATGGTGGTCCGGCGACCGGCGTATCCTATCACGCGCCGCCGGGTGCCCATGTCATCTCCCCCTGTGGCGGGCGGGTGGTATTCGCTCAAAGCTTCCGCAGTTACGGACTGCTGCTGATCGTCGACTGCGGCGGTGGCTTCCACGTGGTGTTGGCCGGCTTCGATCGGCTGGATGTGAAGTTGGGCCAAAGCCTGGTGGCAGGGGAGCCGGTGGGGGTGATGCCGACCTGGGAACCGGGATCGGAGGCGCACCGGCCCGCCTTGTACGTGGAGTTGCGGCATGATGGGGCGCCGGTGAATCCAGCGCCATGGCTGCGGCCCAGCAGTTGAGCGGTTGTTGCCACGACGAATGTGCATCGCGCGCTGAATTCCCGATGCCGCGCGACCGGAGTGATGCGCTTAGAGCGTGATGACCAGAGGCGGAATCGCCGGAGGTCTGAATCACGCGATCAAACAAAGAGTTAGAGTTGAATGACTGAGCGAAAGCGAAGTCGCTCAACCCTAAGGCATGCTTTTCGCGGCAATTCGGCGATGCCGGCGGATCAGGTCTTTGCCGACGTTGATCATAGGCGTTTCGATCAGGCGGTATGTGCACCAGGATGCGGCCACGACGATCGGTATGATGCAGACCAGGGCGCATGCAAAGGCCACGATCGAGAACCAGCCGGTCACATGAAAGTTGACCCACGGAGACGCCCAATCGGCAACTACTTTCAGCACCGCGAAATGCAGCAGGTAGGCACTGAAGCTGACCCGCCCGGTCAGCGCCACGGGCCTGTTGAGGAAAAGGCCCGATGGGCTTCGTGCCAGGGCAAGGACGAAGACTGCCATCGCGAGACTGACCAGCAGGAACGTCGGCGGTAGCGGCATACGCAGGTTAAGCCACTGCGGCGTCGGGATGAAAGCGCAACTGGCTACGGCCGCGACGGAAGCCGTCATGATCAGCTTCGGGTAAGCCGCCAGAACAGAGCGGCGACCGCGATCCCGGTCCAGCAAGTGGAACAGGCAGAGGCCGAGCGCGAACACGCTCATCTGGTTGGGAAACCAGAAATAGAGGAAATTGTCGGCGGGAACGGCGCCGAACGTGGCCTCTAGCGAAGGCCAGGCCAACGCATTCAAGGCCGCGCCGGCGAGCAGCGTGCCCAGGAACAAATAGACCGCCCGGGAAAGGGACGTGATGGTGCAGGCAAGGATGGGGAAGACGGCATAGAATGTGAATTCGACGCCGATGCTCCAATCGCCCGGCACAACGATCCAGGAACCCGGTGTCGTCCCCATGAGAACCGGATGCCAGACGTTGACGAACAGATAGGTTGCCGCTGCCTGAACCGGGTCGAAGCCACCGGTTGGCGGTTCCAGCCAGAAATACAGCACCGACGCGAGATAGTAGGCGGGCGCGATCCTGAAGAGCCGGCGCACGAAAAACGCCCCGACGCTGGCGGAACCGTCCCGGGCTTTCTCGTACTGCCATGACATCATCAGGGTGACGGCGCTGGCCAGGAAAAACAGTTGCACGCCGTGCCATCCCAGCACCGTCACCCGATGCACGGGATAGGGCAGCCCAGGAAACAGGTAGGTCGCGTGGCAGAGTATGACGAGGAGAATGGCGTAGCCACGTACACACTCGATGTAGGCGAAATGAGGCCGCTGCCGCTCGCTCACCAACGCCTCATGTGTTGGGCGCCCGTCTGGCGGGTACGCTCGGGAACCGACGGCGGGCGGATACCCGGCAGCCGTTGGCACCTCCGCCGATCGCACGGGGATGCTTCGTGTATCGGGCGGGGACGACGAGTTGCATAGCGTCGGCAAACTGGCGCATTCAAGGGTCGATAAGCAAGTGCCGGAGAAAGGCATCGCGAACGCCGGTACCGCCGATGCCGGCCTGTCGCACGCCACATCTTACGAAATCAACACTGGACGGCGGCGGGTTTGCTGCGCGACAACAAGATGACTCAAGTTTGCTCGCATCGGATCGGCCCGTCAGGTGTATAGGTGCCGGTCATGCGCTCCGGAGTGATCCCGGGGTGCCGAAGGGAAAGATAGCATGGATTTCCGCGCTCGGCGTTGGCGCTTCGGTTTGCTGATTGGTACTGCCTTCGTGGCTGGCGCTGCCCTTGGTCCCAGCCTGGGTGCGCTCGACAGCGCTTTCGCGCAGGACAGCAGCCATACGGACATGTATCAGATGCTGAAGGTTTTCGGCGACGTGATGCAGCGTGTCCGCGCTGATTACGTCGATCCGGTGAACGACAAGGACCTGATCGAGAACGCGATCAACGGCATGCTGACCGGGCTCGACCCGCATAGTTCCTACATGAATGCGAAGGCGTTCAAGGACATGCAGATTCAGACCAAGGGCGAGTTCGGCGGCCTGGGAATCGAGGTCAACGAAGATAAGGGCATCATCAAGGTCGTCTCCCCGATCGATGACACGCCCGCGGCCAAGGCCGGCATCAAGCCGGGCGATATCATTACCGCGCTGGACGGCAAGACCCTGATCGGCATGTCGCTGAACGACGCCGTGGACAAGATGCGTGGTCCGCCGAACTCCAAGATCGTGCTGACGATCAAGCGGCCGAACATCGACAAGCCGATCGAGATGTCGTTGATCCGCGAAGTCATCAAGATTCAGGTGGTGAAATCGCGGATGGAGCCGAATGACATCGGCTATGTGCGGCTGTCGCAATTCACCGAACAGGCTGATTCCGGCATCAAGCAGGCAGTGAAGACCCTTGCGCAGCAGAGTGGCGGGAAGCTGCGCGGCCTGGTTCTTGACCTGCGGAACAACCCGGGTGGCCTGCTGGATCAGGCGGTGGACGTGTCGTCCGATTTCATCGACCAGGGGGAGATCGTTTCGACTCGGGCGCGACATCCGGATGACAGCCAGCGTTGGGATGCCAAGGGCAGCGACATCCTGCATGGTGCGCCGATGGTTGTGTTGATCAATGGTGGGTCGGCGTCCGCGTCGGAGATCGTGTCCGGCGCGTTGCAGGACCACCGGCGTGCGATCCTGCTGGGCACTCGCAGCTTCGGCAAAGGGTCGGTGCAGACCGTGATTCCGTTGCCGGGCGACGGTGCGATGCGCCTGACCACGGCGCGCTATTACACCCCGTCCGGCCGGTCCATCCAGGCGCTGGGCATCACACCGGAAGTGCATGTGCAGGAGACCGCCGAAGAGCCGGCGACATTTGGTGGCGAGCACGAGGCGGACTACAACAAGATACTGACCAACCAGGGTGGCACCGGTCCGGACGCCCTGCCGCCGCGCACCGACCTGCCGCCGATCGTCAAGCAAATCCCCGAAAAGCCAGCGGCGGATTTCCCGAAATTCGACCCCGCGAAGCCTGACGCGACGGACTTCCAGTTGCAGCAGGCGTTGGTGCTGATGCAGGCAATGGTGGCGCAGAAAAGCGCCTCCGCCAACTGATCTGACCCCCGTGGCGGCCCCGTCCTTTGGAATGTTGCGGTCGGGCGGGTTCCTGGCGGGGTGGCGCGGACTGCGGCGGTTCTGGGTCCTGGTATTATTGGTACTGAGTGCCGGGGCTGGCGTGATCGAAATGCTCGGGCCGCAACCGCAGCCGGAAATGGTCGCGATGGGGCCGGTTACCCATACCGATCCGCTTCCGGCCAAGTCTGTACCGCCAGCGATGAAACCCGCGCCGCCAGCGGTCAAGCCTGTCCCTGCCAATGTACCGGCGCATCCCGAGCCGCAACCGAAACCGCCGGCCATGCGGCCGGGCCGGACCACGGCGGGACCCATCGTCGATCCGGATCCGTCGTTGCAGGAGCCGTATCCAGGTGGGAAGAATCTAAGTCTGCCGCGGATTTCCGAGGACGGCAGGGCACCGATGGCCACGTATGCGGCGGGGTTTGACCCGTCCAACCTGCGTCCGCGGGTCGGTATCCTGATTGCCGGGATCGGGATGAGCCAAGCGGAGAGCCTGTCCGCGATCAAGGACCTGCCGGGGGGCGTGACCCTGGTGATCTCACCTTACGCCAGCAATATCAGTCACCTGCTGGAGGTCGCGCGGATGACCGAACACGAATATCTGTTGTCGATTCCAATGGAGCCGGATGGATACCCGGTGAATGACCCCGATGACCGGCACGCGCTGATGACCTCGCTACCATCGACTGAGAACCTGGATCGCCTGCGGTGGGTGCTGTCGCGGCTTGCAGGCTATGTCGGGGTCACCAATGCGTTGGGGCAGATGCATGGAGAGCGGCTGTCGGACATGCCTAGTCAGCTAAACCCCGTTCTGACCGAGGTCGCCCATCGTGGCCTGTTGTTCGTCGATGCCCGGACGGGCCAGCCGTTGTTGGCGGATGCCTGGAACCGGTCGGTGGATGTGCAGATTGATGCGGATCCGGTGGATACGGCGACGCTGGACCAGCGGTTGGACGCACTGACGCAGATGGCCTTGGAAAAGGGGGCGGCGCTGGGACTGGTCTCGGTGCCGCGACCCACGACGTTGGCGCGTGTGGCCGTCTGGACCAATACATTGGCCGAAAAAGGCGTGGCGCTCGCCCCGGTCAGCGCGCTGGTGCGGCCGCCAGCGCAACAGGGAACGGGCCAATGAGCGATCTGCCGTACCGCCCCAACGTGGGCGCCGTTCTGTTCAGTCGGACCGGGTTGGTCTTCGTGGCGCGCCGAGCCAACATGCCGAACGCCGAAGGGCCGGCTGGCGGCTGGCAGTTGCCGCAGGGCGGCATCGATGAGGGTGAAGATCCAGGCACCGCCCTGTTGCGGGAGCTGGAGGAAGAAATCGGCACCAGCAAAGCCGAAGTGATCGGCGAACATCCGGACTGGTTGACCTATGATTTGCCGCCCAACCTGCTGGGCATCGCCTGGCGCGGCCGGTATCGCGGCCAGCGGCAACGCTGGTTTGCCCTGCGGTTTACCGGCGAGGACAGCGATATCCGGCTGGATCTCGATCCCCATCCCGAGTTCGATGCTTGGCGCTGGGTGCCGCTGGCGGGGCTGCCGTCGCTCGCGGTGCCGTTCAAGCGGACGATTTACGAGATATTGGCGGAGTCCTTCGCCCGGTTCGCGCAACCGGTGGGATAAATCAGCGGCTCACCATGCGATCGTCTGTCCGGTGCCACCAACCGCCCCCGAGCGCCTGGAACAGTGCCGCGGTGTCGGTGAGGCGATTGGCCTCGGTCTGCACCAGGGCCAGGCGAGCCTGCTGATGGGTGTTCTCGGCATTCAGCACCGCCAGGTAGGCGACCTGACCCAGATCGAGCTGCTTCCGAACGATGGCCAGGCTGCGGGCGGCGGCGGCTTCAGCGGTGCTGGCGGCTTTCAGGGCATCGGCATCGGACTGTAGCGCCCGCAGCGTATCGGCCACGTTCTGGAAGGCGGCGATCACCGTGGCTTTGTATTGCGCCGCCGCCTGATCGAACGCCGCCTGCGCCGCGCGCTGCTTATGCAGCAGAGTGAATCCATCGAAGATCGGCCCCGTCACGCCGCCGGCGATCGTCCAGAAATTCGTGCCCGGCGTGAACAAGCTACCTGCCGAACTGGCACTGTTGCCGATATCCGCCGTCAGCGTGATCTGCGGGATGCGAGCCGCGACGGCCTGTCCGATCTGGGCGCTGGCGGCATGCAGGTTTGCCTCCGCCTGCAGGATATCCGGCCGCTGCTCGACCAGTTTCGAGGGGACGCTGACCGGCAGGTCCTTCGGCAGCGCCAGGCCATCCAGATCGAACGTCGCCTCCACTTCCTGGCTTGGGTAACGGCCGGCGAGGGCGGTCAAGGCATCGCGCTGCTGCGCCAACTGCTTCCGCAGCGGCGGCAGCAGCAATTGCGCCTGCGCCAGAGCAGCCTGCTGCGCCGCGACGTCGGCGCCAGCGGTCTGCCCCAGCGCCATCTGACGGTGCAGGATGTCCAGCAGCGAGGCCTCGACCTTGATGGTCTGCTCTGTCGCCGCGATCTGGCCGCGCAGAGACGCTTCCTGCACTGCGCCGGTCACGACGTTGGCGGTCAGTGTCAGATAGGTCGCCTCCAACTGGAATCGCTGGCTTTGCTCCTGTGCCGCTGCCGACTCCACCGCTCGTGTGTTGGCGCCCCAGACATCCGGTACGAAGGACACGTTCAGTTGCGGCGTGATCAGGCTGTAGTAGGGATTGGCTGTCGGACCAGCGGGCGACAAGGTCGCCGTCGGCGTCAGGTTCCGGCTGGCATTCAACTCTCCCTCGATGCTGGGAAAGAACGCGCCGCGCTGCGCCAGTACGGTCTCATGTGCTTGCCGCAAGGCCGCCTGGGCGGCTGTCAGGTTCGGATTGGCCGCCAACGAGTCGCGGATCAACGCGTTCAGCGGTTCGGAATGGAACACGTGCCACCACTCGGCTGGGATATCCATGTCCGAGACGAAGCGCTGCGCTGAGCCGTGCCCCACCGGTGCCGATACCGTCTGTGGGGGCAGCGCATCCCGTGTGTAACCAGTGACGGCAGGCGGGTCGGGTTTCCGGAAGTCCGGCCCGACCGTGCATCCGGCAACACAGACCGCAATCAGGACGATCCTGCCCAAGCCGCACTGGCTTGGCGTTGCCGATCGCTTTTCGCCTGAAGGACACATCGATAGGCACCGGGACGAAGGAAACAGCGCAGGACTACGCCATGACCCCCGCCCAGCGCCAGCGTCATCCGCGGTTCGGCCAGAACCCCCCCGCACCCCGCGGCATCGTAAACCCGGCCCCCAGCGTGCGGAACTTGTCGGAAATACCGGCCAGCCGGTTGTCCCAGTCCTGGTTGATCGGCTGGTTCTCGGCCAGCGCGTGGAAGCGCACCATCATCATGATCAGGAACAGCGGCTTGATGAACGCCGACCGCAATGTTCCCGCCAACAGGATGGCGATCAACACCGTGACCACGCCACCACTCTGCCGCACGCTGGCCGGCAGCATAACGGTGATCAACCCGGCCGGGGCCAGCAGCAGAAGCCACAGCACGAAGGTCAGAACACGCTCCTGGATCACGATCCAGACCGCGGTGATCAGGATCGGCTTCGCATTCTGCGCGTAATAGATCAGTCCTTCCCGTGCGCTGGTCCATGGGTCGCCGTCATTGCGGGCCAGATTGTAGGACAGCAGGACCTTGTCGATATAGCGCGTCGCCGCCCGCAGGATGATCGTGAGAAGGTTGGACAGGCTCTCCAGCCCCGGGATCGGGATCAACTGGTCGATCCAGTCGAGCGTGCGATGGAAGGCATTGACGATGCCCCGCACCAGCATGCTGAAGCCGAACAGGATGTTCACCTCGCCGAAGCGCTGGATCACGATGCGCTTGCCATAGCTCAGCATCGACTCGGAGCCGTTGCCGACCTGGCCACGGGTGATCAGTTCGGTCAGCACGGCGACATGCCCGCAAGCCAGCAGATGCAGCGCGTAGCGCAGGACCGTGCCCCAGAACCAGCCGATACCGACGACACACATCACGAACCACACGACACCGAACGCGCCGGCGATGTGATTGCCCAACCAGGCGGCGCCACCGAAGGTGACGACGATCCAGATGATGCACGCGATCGAGTAGGCCAGCAGGATGCCGAACCGGGCGATCGCATACGGCAGGCTCCTGATCAGCAGTCCGATCGCGGTGCCGAGGCTATGGCTGCGAACGGCCAAGCCATAGCTGTGCCGGACCGGCGGCGGGACTTTGGCCCATACGGTCTCATCAGACCCGAAGCCGGCGCTTTCTTCCGACACAATGACACCTCGGTGACGTTCCGAGGCGATCATCGGTTGATTCTAACATTGCTGTAAATATTTTCGTATGCGGACCGGTTGGTCCGTCCCAGCCTGTCAGGCCGGATGTTTGGTCGGTTCCCGCACCAGATACCGGCGCAGAACATCCATATCGGGATCGCGACCAAGCCCGGGGCCGGTCGGCACAGTGACCTTGCCATCCTTCGCCTGCACCAAATCGTGATAGGGGCTGGCTTCCAGGTCGACGAACAGCCGCTCGAACGGCGAGTCCGGGGCGAGCGCGGCATTGACGTGCAGCGACGCCAGGAAGCCCGCTCCGAAATACGCATTGTGCGGCACCAGGCGCACGCCGAACGCCTTCGCCAGTGCGGCGATCTCGACCATGGCGGACGGGCCGCCGATCTTGATGACGCTGGGCTGGGCGATGTCCTGCGCCCCCGCCTCAAACGCCGTTCGGAAGTCGTGAAGGCCGGCGGCATTCTCCCCCGCGGCGATGGGGATGCCGCCTTCGAGCCGGACCCGGGACATGCCTTCATGGTCACCGGGCGGCCACACCGGTTCCTCCAGCCATGTCAGGTCGAGGTCTTCCAACTCGCGTGCCATCCCCAGCGCCTGCCAGACGGTCCAGGGACAGTTGACGTCGACCATCAGCCTGGCGTCGTCGCCGATGGCATCCCGAGCGGCGGTGATTTCCGGCGTGGTGATCTCGTGCAACTTGAAGTCGCGGTAGCCTTTGCCGGCCGCGCGCTCGCAGGCGGCGGCGACCTGGGCCGCCTCGCCGTAACGCAGCAGGCTGGCATAACAGGTCATGGATTCGATCGGGGAACCACCGAGCAGACGCCACAGCGGCTGGTTGGCGGCTTTGCCGGCGATGTCCCACAGGGCGATGTCGAGGGCGGATAGGGCGAAGACGTGCGGCCCGTTACGGCCGTAGATGTGGAACGCTTTCCCGAGCCTCTGCCGCAGCCCGGCGATATCCCGAGCGTCCTGTCCCAGGATCGCGGGCGCGAGCTGCGTGTCCAGCACGGTCATCGTGGCCGCGGCGGTGCCGTGACCGAACGCCTCACCCCAACCGTCGATGCCGGCATCGGTGCGAATGCGCAGCCAAACGGTGTTCATCATCTGCCAGTTGAGGCCGCCCATGACCTTGGGTTTGCCGCCCATATCGAACGGGGTCTGGGTCCAGTAGGTCTCAACGGCGGTGATTTTCATGGGCGGGGTCCTCCTGCGGCGATTGTGGGCCGGGAGGAGGAGAAGGGCTAGGGGTTGGGGGTGGTTGTCCGGGAGGCCTGTTGCGTCATTTTGCAATGGGGGGCATGCCGGGATGGTCTACTTCGGCGGCGGCGAATGCCAGGGAGGCGCGGATGTTCTCCAGTTCGAGGTGGCGCCGCAGAACGGCGCCACCGATTGCCTCATGGCAGCCGAGGCTATTACTGCCCGGCCCACTCCACCGCATCGGCGCCCGCGGGGATGCGCATCGGGCTCGATGGATCGTTCGCCGCCCGCCATACCGCCTCCGCGACGTCCATTGACAGAGTGACCTTGGTCGACTTCTCCCATCCCTCGAAGACGCTCTTCACCAAATCGGCGTAGGGTTCGGGAAAGCCCGCCTGCATCCGTGACCGAGCATTGTCGCCAAACTTCGTCTCCGGCGCCCGGCCTGGAAGCACGATCCTCACCCGCACGTTGAACTGCTCGAGTTCCAGGGCCAGGGATTCCGTGAAGGCATTCACCGCGGCTTTGCTGGCCGTGTAGATGGAAAGCAGGTGGAGCGGCTTTACTGTCACGCTCGAGGTAACGTTCACGACGACCCCGGCCCTTCGTTGTCGAAATTGGGGCAGTACCGCTTGCGTCATCGCGATCGTGCCGAGCGTATTCGTCTCGAATATCTCGCGAGCGGTCTCCATCGGGGTGCCTTCCACGGCATTTAGGAAGCCGATGCCTGCGTTGTTGACCAGGACATCGATTGGCCCGGCGGCCTCTATGGCCTGGCGAATGCTCTCAGGATCGGCGACATCGAGGGCGAGGATCCCGAGATTCTCAGAGCGCGGCAGAATATCTTCGCGCGGTTTGCGCATCGTGGCGATGACCTTCCAGTCGCGTTCGAGGAAATACCGAGCGATCTCGAGGCCGAACCCCGATGAACAGCCGGTTATCAGGATGGTTTTCATGGACTCTGTCCTCTGGGGGGGTGGCGATATCCGGAAAGGTGGGCCGCCGTCATCGGACGTGCTACCGTCGAAAATCCAGATATCGTTTATGGAAGTCCAGAAATGGCCACGTCAGGAGACCCCCTTGCCGATGTCGTGACTCTTCTCCAACCGGCGGCGCCGTTTTCCAAGCTCCTCACGGGTGCCGGCGGCTGGGCTATCCGCCGCACGGAATTCGGCCAGCCCTTCTACTGTGCGCTCCTCGACGGATCCTGCCACCTGCTGGCCGATGGGCATGAGCCGGTCACTCTTCAGGCGGGCGACTTTATCCTGATCCCTTCGGCACAGACTTTCACGGCAACGAGCCTGGAGCCCGCGACATCAATGCTCGTCGATGAAGCGCCGATCCAACTGCCGAATGGGGAGTTCAGGCTTGGCACCCCGACCGGCCTCCCCGACGTCCGCATGCTGATCGGCTACTGCACCTTCGGGTCGCCGGATGCCGCGCTATTGGTGTCGTTGTTGCCCAAGCTCGTCATCGTCCGCGGCGAGAGGCGGCTGACCACTCTCATGCAACTCGTAAGGGACGAATCCCGCGAGATGCGTCCCGCGCGTGACGTCATCCTGATGCGGCTCCTTGAGGTTCTTCTGATCGAAGCCCTGAGATCGACGGTGGGCACCGACGCCTCACCCGGATTGCTGCGCGGTTTGGCCGACGCGCGCCTGGTGATGGCGTTGCGCAAGATGCATGAAAGCCCGGCTGCATCCTGGACGGTTGCCCAACTGTCGAAGGAAGCCGGTCTCTCACGCTCGACTTTCTTCGAGCGCTTCAGCCGGGCAGTCGGCGTGGCGCCCATGGAGTACCTGCTCTCCTGGCGCATGGCTTTGGCGAAGAACCTACTCCGGCGGAACGAGGTCAGCATCGGCGAGATCGCGGAGCGTGTCGGCTACAGCTCGCAGAGCACGTTCACCGTCGCATTCACCCGCCTAGTAGGATCGCCGCCGACGCGCTTTGCACGCGAGCAGGTCAAACCGACTTAGAGCGTTGCGCATGAGATTCGAGATACGGGTCGAGCACTCATTCATCAGACGGAACACTAGCGACGCGCTCCGCGGCAATGTTTGCTGCCGAGAAGCGGCCAACCGCCGTTGTCTCAATGTATGCCCGCTATTGGGGAATGAAATGAGGCTGACAAACGTTTGGTGTGGGCGCAAATCAGCCGTCGAAAGGCCGAGTCATTTATGTCTGGTTTCCACCAACGAAAGACTTTCGACATACCCCATCATCCCCCACCACCCCCGTCTTGACCGCGCTCCGTACCCCTCCCACTCTCCGCCGCAACAG
>NZ_LMUJ01000026.1:17128-57050 GCF_009765975.1 Acidisphaera sp. S103
CAACGGCAGCGACAACAAGCGCCTGCGCTCCCGCCGCTGGTTCGACGAGCCGGGCGATCCGGCGATGACCGCGCTCTACCTTGAGCGTTACATGAACTACGGCATCACCCCGGACGAACTGCGCGGCGGCAAGCCGATCATCGGCATCGCCCAGACCGGGTCCGATCTGTCCCCCTGCAATCGCCACCACGTCGAGCTCGCCAGCCGCATTCGCGACGGTATCCGCGACGCCGGCGGCGTGCCGCTGGAGTTCCCCTGCCACCCGATCCAGGAAACCGGCAAACGCCCCACTGCGGCACTGGACCGCAACCTGGCGTATTTGAGCCTGGTCGAAGTCCTGCACGGCTATCCGCTGGACGGAGTCGTCCTCACCACCGGCTGCGACAAGACCACGCCAGCCCTGCTGATGGGCGCCGCCACGGTGAACATCCCGGCCATCGTCCTGTCTGGCGGCCCAATGCTGGACGGTTGGTGGAAGGGCCGCCTGTCCGGGTCGGGCACTATCGTCTGGGAAGGCCGCAAACTCTTCGCGGAAGGAAAAATCGGCTACGACGAATTCATGGAGATGGTGTCGTCGTCTGCCCCGTCCGTCGGCCATTGCAACACCATGGGTACCGCGACCTCGATGAACTCGCTGGCCGAGGCGCTGGGCATGTCGCTGCCCGGTTGCGCCGCCATTCCGGCCCCGTATCGCGAGCGCGGCTGGATGGCGTTCGAGACCGGCAAGCGCATCGTCGGCATGGTGAAGGAAAACCTCCGCCCGTCCGACATCATGACCAGGCAAGCCTTCGAGAACGCCGTCGTTGCCGCCGCCGCGCTCGGTGCCTCCTCCAACTGCCCGATCCACATGATCGCCATCGCCCGCCACATGGGCGTCGAGCATGACCTCGAGGACTGGCAGCGCCTAGGCCCCGAAATCCCTCTTCTGGTCGACCTGCAACCCGCCGGCCGTTTCCTCGGCGAAAAGTTCCACCGCGCCGGTGGTGTCCCCGCGGTGATGAAGGAACTGCTGGCCGCCGGCAAACTGCATGGCGACGTTCGCACCGTCACCGGCCGCACCCTGGCCGAGGACCTCGCCGACGTGCCGGACGGCGATCGCGAGGTCATCCGCTCCTACGAGGCTCCGCTGCTGCCCGCCGCCGGCTACGTCGTGATGTCCGGCAACCTGTTCGACAGCGCGGTGATGAAAATCAGCGTCATCGACAAGGATTTTCGTGCGCGCTTCCTGTCCAACCCCGACCGCCCTAACGTGTTCGAGGGCAAGGCCATCGTCTTCGAAGGCCCGGAAGACTACCACCACCGCATCGAGGACCCCGATCTGGGCGTGGAAGAACAATCCGTGCTGATCATCCGCAACTGCGGCCCCGTCGGCTACCCCGGCAGCGCCGAGGTGGTGAACATGCAGCCCCCCGCCTCGCTTCTGAAACGCGGCATCATGACCCTGCCGACGATGGGGGACGGGCGCCAGTCCGGCACGTCCGGCTCGCCCTCGATCCTGAACGTATCCCCCGAGGCGGCCGTCGGCGGCGGCCTTGCCATCCTGAAAACCGGCGACCGCATCAGGATCGATCTGAACACCCGCAAGGTCGACGTCCTGCTGCCGCCGGGCGAGCTGGAGGCCCGCAAGGCCGCCTGGACCCCGCCGAAACTGGTCACCATGACGCCGTGGGAGGAGATTTACCGGTCGATGGTCGGGCAGTTGGGCTCCGGCGCGTGCCTGGAGCCGGCAACCTTATTCCTGGATGTCATTGAGACCAGGGGGGAATCGCGTAACAACCACTGACCGCACTCGGCGTGGCAACGGCGGCCCTTCGACAGCCACCGTCCGTCATGCCGATGCAGATCGGCATCCATGCCTGCTGTGCGCGAACGCAAAGGCGTGGATGGCGGGCCTTCGCCCACCAAGACGGTGGTAAGGCAGCGCCGAAAGGTCAACGACAGCGTCGGCTGGTGCTAACCCCGCCGCCGCAGGTTCGCCACGATCCGCAACACCGCGATAACCAGCCCGGCCGTACTGAACGTGCCGCCGATCGCCGTGATCGCCCTGCGCCGGACCTCCAGCGCCTCCAGCTCGACCCGACTCGGGGACGACCTCGTGGCAGCGAACCCAAGGATGATCGCCACCAGCACATCCGCCCCGCCGAGGATCCCCGCCGCGGCGGGGAAACTCTGCCCCAGCCCCGCCCGCAGCCAATACCAGACCGCGATATGGGCGAAGACGATCGCGCCAAGCAGGAACAGCAGCGCGATTACACCCAGCACGGCGCGCAACACCATGCGCCGAACCAGCCGGCGCAGACGGACGCCCTCGGCTTCCGCCGCGATGCGCGCGAACTGAGCGGACCGCACCGGTCAGCGCATCGCCCGACCGATAACCCATCCCACAGCAGCGGCAATGATGATCGCTGTAAGAGGCTGGTCCTTCACCCGGCCGGACATCGCCTGCGCCTGATCGCGCACAACACCGCTCGCGCTGTGGACGGCGTTTTCCGCGCGGCCGGCGAACTCCGCCACCGCCGGCGCCACGCGATCCTTCATCAGCGCTTCCACCTGCTCCCGCAACCGTACGATCTGGGCCTGTGCGTCTTCCATCTTGCTGTGCGTGTCAGAGGCGGCGGTCATCGGTCTGCTCCATGAAAAAGGGTCCAGGCTAAGACGAAACGTAGGCACGATCGTTCCCCAACCAAACCCTGATCACCGCATGCTTGCGCGAACGTGACCGAGACCGAACTACTCCGCCGGCCGGTGTTCGAGGCTTGCCAGCGATCGTCCCCTCGTCTCCGGCAACAGCAGCAGCGCAATGATCATCAACACCAATCCGCCGAAGGTGAACGTGGCGATGGCGACAGGCAAACCGAACCGGGCGGCCAGGAACCCGACCATCGCCGGGAACACCGCACCGATGCCGCGTCCGACATTGTAGCAGAACCCCTGGCCGACGCCGCGCACGGCGGTCGGATACAGCTCGGTCATGAAGGTTCCCATCGGCGAGAACATCATCAGGTTGATGTAGCCCAGCAGGAAGCCGACCGGCAGGATCAGGTCGTTGCTCAGCGGCGCGAACAGATAGACGAACATCAGCACGAGAGACCCGATCGCCGAGGTCATAAACGTCGATTTGCGCCCGATCGCATCGGCCAGGTAGGCGCCGGACAGGAAGCCGAAAAACGCCCCCAGGATCAGCACCATCAGATAGCTGCCGGTGCCGACGGACGTCAGATGTCGCACGGTCTTCAGATACAGCGGCAGGAAGGTGGTCAGCGCGTAGCTGGACCCCTGTGCGCCGGTCACCATCATCGACACCCGCCACGTGGTGGACAAATGCGGCGGCTTCAGCGCGGCAAACAGATGCATCGGGCCGAGGTTGACGGAACCGGGCTTGACCGCGGGTTCCTCCACGAAGCGACGGATCCAGAACACCAGCGCGGCCGGCGCCAGGCCAATCCAGAACATCACCTTCCAGGTCAGCGCCTCCGGCAGGTTCGCCGATAGAATCGTATAGACAATCGCCGCCGCACCCCAGCCGACCGCCCAGCCCGTCTGCACCAGCCCCACCGCTCGGCCGCGATATTTGTCGCGGATGACCTCGCCCATCAGCACCGCGCCGGCGGCCCATTCGCCGCCGAAGCCGAAGCCCTGCAGCGCCTTCAGCACAAACAACTGGTTGAAATCCTGGGCAAACCCGCAAAGGAACGTGAAGAAGGCGTACCACAGGATCGTCACCTGCAGGATGCGCACCCGGCCGAAACGATCCGACAACGCGCCGGCCATCCAGCCGCCGAATGACGACACAACCAGGGTGACGGTCGCCAGCACACCGGCCTCGGCCGTGGTGATGCCCCAGACGGTCAGCAGCGACGGAATGACGAAACTGAATATCTGAACGTCCAGTGCATCCAGCGACCAGCCGCCGAAACAGGCGACCATGGTCCGGCGCTCCCGCGGATTCAGGTCCTTGAGCCAAGCCAGCATCATCCACTCCCCAAACTTTATTTCGATTTTGTTGAACGCAGTGAACCCCGGCTCGGCATACGAGGCAAGCATCGGCAGCCAATTCCGTGTAAAAGAGCGGGCACCGACGCCACCGCGTCCGGTTACGAGCGTTACGGCCGCCTATGTGACATCACAGGGAGATCGCCAACATGCCCGACCATACCTATCGAATCATCGAAATCGCCGGCTCGTCAGAAGTCAGCCACGCCGACGCCATCAAGAACGGCATCGCCCGAGCCGCCAAGACCATGCGCAACATACGCTGGTTCGAGGTCATTCAGCAGCGCGGTGAGGTCGAGGACGGCAAGATTCGCCATTACCAGGTGTCGATGAAGGTCGGCTTCACGCTGGAGGACTAACACCAGGCGTCGTTGAATTTGACCCTTCCGCTAACGTCATGGCCGGGCGCCTGCTTCGGGCGTCCCGGCCATCTGCGCACCAGCCGATGAAGCGCGGATGGCCGGGACACGCATAGCGCGCGCCCGGCCATGGCGGCATCCGGGAGTCGGTATCAACGGCGCTTGGTATAACGTGCGATCGTCTGAGGCCGATCAACCTCGGACGTAAATCGCTCTCTAAGCCAGGGTGACCTCCTCCACGAAATAGCCTAAATCGCCTCTCGCTGCCGTGACGGACGCGGCGCGAGGGGAACGCGATGCCATCATTGACAGGTAAGACGGCGTTTGTGACCGCGGCGGGCCAGGGAATCGGCCGAGCGACCGCGCAGGCCTTCGCGGCCGCGGGCGCCAAGGTTGTGGCGACAGATGTGGATGCGGCCAAGCTCGCCGGCCTGGCCTCGGACTCGATTCGCACCATGGCGCTGGACGTGCTCGATCCGGCCGCGATCGCCCGCACCGCCGAAGCCGCCGGGGCGATCGACATCCTGTTCAACTGCGCCGGCGTGGTGCACCAGGGCACGCTGCTGGAAGCCACCGAGGCCGACTGGTCGTTCGCCTTCGACCTGAATTGCCGAGCGATGTTCCGCACCATGCAGGCGCTCCTGCCGGGGATGCTGGCACGCGGCCGGGGCGCGATCGTCAACATGGCCTCGGTCGCCTCCAGCCTGAAGGGCGTGCCGAACCGCTTCATCTACAGCGCCTCGAAAGCGGCGGTGATCGGCATGACGCGGTCGGTCGCCACCGACTATGTGACCAAGGGAATCCGCTGCAACTGCCTGTGCCCGGGCACGGTCGAGACACCCAGCCTGGGCGAGCGCATCGCCGCCAACGCCACCGCCGCCGGTTCGATCGACGCCGCCCGCGCCGCCTTCGTGGCGAGGCAGCCGATGGGGCGCCTGGGCACGCCGGAGGAGATCGCCGCGCTGGCGGTCTATCTGTCCGGCGACGATGCCCAGTTCATTACCGGTCAGGCAATCGTTATAGACGGCGGCCTGACACTCTGATCCGCATATGGGGGAAACGTTATGAAGCTGTTGCGTTATGGTCCGGCCGGCGCCGAGAAGCCCGGCCTGTTCGCCAATGACGGCACGATCCGCGACCTGAGCAGTCTGGTTCGCGACATCGACGGGTTCGCGCTGTCCGAGGCGTCGCTGGCGATGATCGCCAGTGTCGATTCGTCGAAGCTGCCCAAGGTCGAGGGCAATCCGCGGATCGGCCCCTGCGTCGTACGGCCGGTCAACTATGTCTGCATCGGGCTGAACTACGCCGACCATGCCGCCGAAACCGGCAACCCGATCCCCAAGGAGCCGATCGTGTTCCTGAAGTCGCTCAGCGCCTTCACCGGACCGAACGACGACGTGAAGCTGCCGCGCGGCTCGCAGAAGCTGGACTGGGAAGTCGAGTTGGGCGTGGTGATCGGCAAGACCGCTCGCTACGTGCCAGAGCATGAGGCGATGGATCATGTCGCCGGCTATTGCGTCTGCAACGACGTCAGCGAGCGCGAATTCCAGACCGAACGCGGCGGCACCTGGGACAAGGGCAAGGGCTGCGAGACCTTCGGCCCGACCGGCCCCTGGATGGTGACCAAGGATGAGGTCAGCGACCCGCAGGACCTGCCGCTGTGGACCGAGGTAAACGGCAAGCGCTACCAGGACGGCTCCACCCAGACGATGATCTTCGGTGTCCAGAAGCTGGTCAGCTATGTCAGCCATTTCATCACCCTGCACGCCGGCGACGTGATCGCCACCGGCACGCCGCCCGGTGTCGGCATGGGCATCAAGCCGGAGCCGGTGTTCCTGAAGATCGGCGACGTGATGCGCCTGGGAATCGAGGGCCTCGGCATCCAGACCCAACGGATCGTCGCCGCTTAGTGTCCGACGCCGTCATGGCGGGAGACGGCCCGCCATCCACGCCTTTTTCGGGGCCGCCTCCGGAAGGCGCGGATGGTGGGCCTCCACCCACCATGACGATGAGAGGCCACCGCCCTGCGCCTGCCGACTCGATTACCCCGCGTCGGACCCTCAGTCCTTCATCCAACCGCAGGCCCGGCCCTGGCCCCATCCAACCCGGCCGAGCCTTGCCCCCGTACCCTCCGTCATGGCCGGGCGCGTCCCGGCCATCTGCGCTTCAACCGCTGAAGCGCGAGCGTCCAACACAATCCTGGTCCGCCAAACCTACCCTTCCTCATCGGCCAGCGGCACGCCCGCATGGACCCCAAAGCGGCGTTCGCGCAGCCGGAACAGTTCCACCAGATCGGTTACGCCCGGCAGCACCGCGGCGATACCGCAATGCGGACACAGCGGCGTGTCGCCGTCGTCGATCCAGTCAATCACCTCCGACGCCGCGAAGGTTTGAAGGCAGCAGAAGCAGCCGCACTCCATGAGGCTTTCTCCAATCGTCCGGCTCATTGCCGGGACAACGCTGATCCGGCTGGCATTCGCCGCGACAACCGGCTTGGGGATGGATGAGAGCTACATGGTAACGGCCGGACGCATCTTGAGTCTCGGCTATTTCGATCATCCCCCCGCGAGTTGGTGGCTGTCCTGGGTTGCCGCCCACTTGTTCGGCACCGAGGCGTCCTGGGTGGTGCGGCTGCCCTTCATCCTGCTGTTCGCCCTGTCACAAGTGCTGATGTGGCGAATCACCCGCCGCCTGGCGGACCAGCGAGCGGCCTTCTGGGCGGTCGTGGCCTTCAATCTGTCCCCGGTGTTCGGCATCACCACAGGCACCTGGGTATTGCCCGACGGACCGCTGGACGCGGCCTTGCTGGCAGCGGCGCTATGCCTGCTGCACGCGCTGCCGGCGACCGGACGCCGAGCGCTGGGATGGTGGGCGGCCACCGGCCTGTGCGCTGGTCTGGCACTGTTTTCCAAATATTCCGCCGTGCTGACGATCGGCGGCGCGTTTCTCTATCTGGTCGCCAGCCGCCCCCACCGCCACTGGCTGGCGCGCCCCGAACCCTACGTCGCGGCAGTGCTGGCGCTGGCCGTGTTCTCGCCAGTGCTGATCTGGAACACCACGCACGGCTGGGCGTCGTTCGCATTCCAGGGCGATCGGGCATCAGGCCTGCGCTTCCGCCCCCTGATACCCATCCAGGTCTGGGGCGGCGAGGCGCTGTTCGTGCTGCCCTGGATCTGGCTGCCGATGATCATCCTGTTCCTCCGCGGCTTCCGGCGTGGGTGGGAAGAGCGGCTGCTGGTATGGCTGGCGGCGCCGCCCATCGTGGTGTTCGCCCTGATCTCGGCATGGTCGAGCCAACGCGTGCTGTTTCACTGGGCCGCCCCTGGCTACCTGATGCTGTTTCCACTGCTGGGCCGAGCGATCGCCGAGCGGGTGGATGTCGCGTGGGTCCGGCGGACAGTGGCCGGTTCGGCGATTTTGGTGCTGGTGTCCATCACGGTCATCGCCACCCAGAACCAATTTGATTGGCTCGGCGGCAGACTGGCCACGGTCATGCGTTCCGATCCGACAGCCGAGGGCCTGGACTGGACGTCGTTGCGTAACGATCTGGCGGCACGCGATCTGCTGCCCCCTGGAACAGTAGCCGCGGCACTCAATTGGCGGGATGCGGGCAAGATCGGACGCGGGCTGGGACCGGACGCGACAATGCTGTGTCTGAACATTGACGCACGGCAGTTTGGGGTCGCCGATCCGTTGCGTGCGTTTGCCGGACAGGATGTGCTGGTGCTGGTGCTCGGTCCCGTGGACAAGGCGGTGGTTGAGGCCAAGCCATGGTTTCAGACGGTCGAAGTGCTGCCCAGCACCTCGGTGCGGCTGGATGGGCGCGTGCTGCGAACGGTGACGGTGCTGCGTGGCCGGGGACTTTTGCCACGGCCATAGGCGATTGGACCAAATGCCCCTAAACCGCCCCGCTCAGGCCCACGGGCGAACCAGGCGCCGGCCCGAGACTGGTTGACGCCGTCGCATCGACGGTGCGGGCTATGGGCGAACCATAATAGTCCCAGGCCATCTCGTGGCCGAGATAAACAAACGGGCCGACCACGAGACCGAACGCGGACAAACCCGCCGCCGTCGCGAAGTCGCCTACCACCACGTAAAGCGTGGTGAAGTCCACCGTCGAGGCGATGGTCCGAAAGGTGACGGTCTTGGCCAGCGCCCGATTGACCGTAATCCCTCTCCGGCCGGCAGGCGCCGCTTTTGCGTTCGGCTGAAGGGACAAGGGAACCGCGGTTCCGGCCGGCCCCCAGTAATGCCAGGCCGTTTCGTGCGCCAGATAGAACAATGGGCCGGCCACCAGGGCGAAGGCCGACAGACCCGCCGCCGTGGCGGCCTCGCCCAGCACCACGTAGTTCGAGGTGAAGTCCAGCACCGTGACGATAGCCCGATAGGTAACGGTCTTGGCCAACGCCTGTTTAACCGGGAACCCGACACGGGCGGCCAGCGGTGTCTTGACGTCCGGCGGGCGGGGCATGGGAACCGCGGGCTCGTTCCGACGGCGAGCGGTGGAACCGAACAGCCGCCGGCGCAGCGTGGGCAGGTACCCGGGCACCAGCATGGCGGCACCGCCGATCACCATGCCCGGGATCAGCGCCACCTCCAGCAAGGCGGCGCCCGCGAGCATCGATACTCCCAACGTCACAGATCGTTTCACGGCATCACCCTCGGGCCGGTGGAAGCGGTCGCGCTCTAGCCGTACGCGACCCTCCCCCATACCATCCTCGCCGGCACGTCCTGGAGACCTAAAAAATGACAAAACTGCGCCACGGCGCCTTCCTGCCGCCCTTCCACCCGATGAACGAGAACCCGGCCGCCTGCATCGACCGCGACCTCGAACTCATGCAATGGCTCGACCGGCTTGGTTTCGACGAAGCCTGGATCGGCGAGCACCACTCCGCCGGCTGGGAGCTGATCAGTTCCCCCGAACTGTTCATCGCTGTCGCCGCCGAACGCACCAAGTCGATCCGCTTCGGCACCGGCGTGATCTCGCTGCCGTACCACAACCCGCTGATGACCGCGAACCGCATCATCCAGTTGGATCATCACACTCGCGGTCGAGTCATGTTCGGCGCCGGCCCCGGATTGCTGGCGTCGGATGCGTTGATGCTGGGTATCGACCCCAACACCCAGCGCGACCGCATGGCCGAGGCGCTCGACGTCATCCTGCGCCTGTTCAAGGGCGAGATCGTCACCGAGAAAACCGACTGGTACACCCTGGTCGGCGCACGAGCGCACATCTTGCCCTACACCAGCCCGCACCCCGAGGTCGCGGTGGTCAGCGCCGTCACCCCCTCCGGCGGCCGCCTGGCGGGGAAATACGACCTCAGCATGATCTGTGTCGCCGCCACCAACCCGTTCGGCTACGACGCGCTGGCGGCCAACTGGAAGATCGCCAACGACATCGCCGCGCAGGACGGCCGCACGATGGATGCGTCCCGCCTTCGCCTGGTCGGCCCCATGCACATCGCCGAAACCCGCGCCCAGGCGTTCGAGAACGTCAAATTCGGCTTCGAGCCGTATCTGAACTATCTCAACAACAACCAGCCCCGCTTCATCGTCCCAGACGGCCAGGACCCGGCGACATGGTTCGTGGAAAACAAGTTCGGCGTCATCGGCACCCCCGACGATGCCATCGCCCTGATCGAGCGGCTCTACGAAAAGCAGGGCGATTTCGGGGTGTTCCTGCAGCAGGTCCACAACTGGGCGGATTTCGAAGAAACCAAACGGTCCTACGAACTCTACCAGCGCTACGTGATGCCGCACTTCTCCAAGGCGAACCGCCCGCGCGTCGAGTCGTTCGACTGGTGCACGGACCATCGCGACGAATTATCGGAGAAGCGCTCAACAGCCGCACGCGCGATGTTCGAAAAGCACGAAGCGGAACAGAAAGCCGCCCTTACCCGCCCGCAGAAAGGCCGGGAGGCCTGGTAGTCAGCGCCGAGTCGGCGATCCGATCGCCGGTTTCGCGGTCGCCGGCCGCGGTGCCGGCAGGTCTTCCTCCAGGACCGTCAGGGTCAGGGAGTACGACGTCTCGCCATCATCGACATCCTTGTGGACGGTGCCGATCGTCTCATCGTTGACCGCAATTTCGACCGACAGACCCCGGCGCATCGGCGGCACGATCTTGATCCGGTCACTGCCGAACAATTTGCGCAGATAGGTTTGAAGACGTTCGATTTCCAACGGTGTCATGCGAGTCTCATACGAAAGGAGCTGAGCCGTTTAGCCTTGAGTCCGGTCCGCGGTCCAGCGCGCAACGCGCCGAACATGGCCTAATCCAGCATGTGGCCAAACCGAGCGGCCTTTGTTGCCAGATATTCATCGTTAACGCCGTTGGGCGCGAACAGATGCGGCTCCCGGCCCGTCACCTCGATGCCGCACGCGATCATCGCATCCAGCTTGTCGGGGTTATTGGTCAGCAGGCGCACCCGGTTGATTCCCATGATCCGCAGGATGGTCGCCCCGATCAGGAAATTCCGCTCATCCGAACCCCAGCCCAGCGCTCGGTTGGCGTCCATCGTATCCAGGCCGCGATCCTGCAGGCCATACGCCCGCAGCTTGTTCACCAACCCGATCCCCCTGCCTTCCTGCGCCAGGTACAGCAGCACGCCGGAACCATCCTCCGCCATCCGGCGAATCGCGCCGCGCAACTGCTCCCCGCAATCGCACCGCATGCTGCCCAGCAGGTCGCCGGTGAAACACTCGGAGTGGATTCGGACCAGCGGGGCGTCCGCCGTCTCCGGCCGGCCAATCACGATCGCGAGATGCTCGAGGCCCGAACCGTCGCTGCGAAACGCCACGACCCGGCTGTCCGGCGCATCGTTGAGCGGCACATCAGCCGACACCACCTGGCGCAGGCCGGCCACTTCCGTGTTCTTGTAAGCGAGCACGTCGGCTGCCGCGACATCGACCAAGCCATGACCGGCGATCAGCGGTGCCAGGTCATGCCGCAGCGGCACCGCGAGGGTTGCCGGCAGCAGACGAGCGATCTTGGCGAGACCGATCGCCGCATCGGCCAGGGGCGGTGTTGGCACCGAACGCAGCATATCCCGCACCGCCGGCTGAATCGCCAGTGGATCCACAAGAGATTGATATATATCCATTTTATGAGACAAATTTGGCAGCGCCACCGCGACCGAGGCGGCATCAGCCGACATCGGTGCCCGCAATATCGCTGCGGCCCGAGCCGGCGCGAGAATCAGCACCAGATCGGCGGCCGAGACCGCCTCCAGTTCCGCCAGTTCCGCCGTTCCCCCTGTCTCCGCGGCCAGGATCAGCAGTGGCGCCTCGCCGGTCAGCACCACCGGAACGCCGCGCCGCAGGTCGGAGGCGGCGCGATGCACCTGCCTCAGCCGCGACCGTGTCGGGTCGTCGATCACAGCGGGCTCAGCCGACATGCAACACCGGCCGGACCACGCGGCGTGGTCTCCTGATGAAGAGCTTTGTAAGATTTTGGCACATTGGATAACCAAATTTCGTCACTATTGACCTTCAAACCACGATTCGTACCGGCAAGAGATGACGACTGGATGCCGTGAACCATATAGTGAGGGGAAAAGGGCGGGCGGTGGATTTCGAACCTATCGGGTCGCCTTGGCGCGCGCAATCTTGCGAAAGGTCAGGATCCGCGTGGTCTGCCGCACCGATTTCGGCCCAACTCGCGACCATTTATGGTAATTTGGCCTCCTTGAGATGAAACAGAGACGTGGCATCGGTACCAAGCTACGTCAATCACTGGCAAGAGGAACTCGATTATGTCGGCAGAACGCCCGGTCCTGATCGTCGATGACGATGACGCCCTGCGTGAGACCCTGGTTGATCAGCTCGCCGTGGATGGTGAATTCGTCGCCACCGAGGCTGGTTCCGTCAAAATCGCGGAGGATTGCCTTGCCGCCAAGGATGCACGCTTCGATGCGGTCATCCTTGATGTCGGCCTGCCTGACGGCGACGGCCGTGACCTGTGTGCCAAGCTGCGAAAGCAGGGGCATCGCATGCCCATTATCATGCTGACCGGGTTCGACAGCGAAACCGACGTGGTCAAGGGCCTGGATTGCGGCGCCAACGACTACATCGCCAAGCCGTTCAAGCTTGCCGTGCTGCTGGCCCGTTTGCGCGCCCAGTTGCGGATTTTCGAGAACAGCGAGGACGCGGTCTTCACCATCGGCCCCTACACGTTCCGCCCCGCTGCGAAACTGCTGCAGGAACCGGCGAAGAACCGCCGCATCCGCCTGACGGAGAAAGAAGCCGCGATCCTGAAGTTCCTGTATCGCGCCGGCACGCGCTCCGTCGCCCGGCAGGTCCTGCTGAACGAGGTCTGGGGCTACAACGCCGCCGTAACCACCCACACGCTGGAGACACACATCTACCGCCTGCGCCAGAAGATCGAGCCCGATCCGGCCAATGCGCGTCTGCTGGTCACCGAGGGTGGCGGCTACCGGCTCGACCCCGAGGGCATTCCGATCGCGCGTGTGCCGGTCGCGATGCAGGCCTGATCGAGGCAGCGGTCCGGATACAAAAAAGCCCTCTCGCGAGGGCTTTTTTTCTGCACCGGAGAGGGGCGGACCTTAAAGCTTCTCCACCTGGGAGTATTCCAACTCGACCGGCGTGGAACGGCCGAAGATCGAGACGCTGACTTTCACGCGGCCCTTCTCCTCGTCCACCTCTTCCACCGTGCCGTTGAAGCTGGTGAACGGCCCGTCGGCGACGCGCACCTGCTCGCCGATTTCGTAGAGCACCGCTGGGCGCGGACGATCCACGCCTTCCTGATTCTGCTTCAGGATCCGATCCGCCTCCGCCTCGCTGATCGGGCTTGGCTTGGTCTTGCTGCCCAGGAAGCCGGTCACCTTCGGCGTGTTCTTAACCAGATGCCAGGCGTCGTCGGTCAGGTCCATCTTCACCAGGACATAGCCCGGGAAAAACTTGTGCTCGCTGTTGATCTTCCGGCCGCGCTTGACCTCGACGACGTTCTCGGAGGGCACCAGCACAGCCTCGAACTGATCGGCCAAGCCCTTTTGCGCGGCCTGCTCGGTGATCTGCTGGGCGATCTTCTTCTCGAACCCGGAGTAGACGTGGACGACGTACCAATTCTTGGCCATTTCCCGGAATCCTCTCAGATGCCCACATTGAATAGCGCGCGCACCCCGAGACCGATCACCTGATCGACGACGAAGAAGAAGATGGCAGCCATCGCGGCCATGGCGAACACCAGGCCGGTCGTGACCATCGTCTCCTTGCGGGTGGGCCAGGTCACCCTGGTGATCTCCGCTCTAACTTCACGTACGAATTTTGCCGGTTGGAAAGCCACGTTCGTCAAATCCCTCGCTGATCGTCGGCCATATCTTCATGTCCCTGATTGCGCTGCCCCGGTTGCCCGCGGCATCGATCCGCGCACTGGCAGGGGTGGAGGGTCTCGAACCCCCAGCCTCCGGTTTTGGAGACCGGCGCTCTAGCCAATTGAGCTACACCCCTGCAGTGGGCCGGCGCTCTCTCCATGGGATCGGACGCGACGAAGCGCGTAGAAAGGATGCGCGCGCGACGTTGTCAAGCGTTTATGGCCGTTGGCATCCATTCCGCCGCTCCGGGCCGAAAAACTCCACGGTATGTTCACATCATGTTCTTGACTCCGGTGCGGTGGCATGGGAACAATCCGATCGAACATAATACGAACATGAGGTCGGGATGTCAGATCGGATGGAAGCGCAAATCGACCGGGACGCCATCGTCGCGATGGACAATGCCGGCTTACCTGAAGACGGACCTGTTCAGCGTTTTCCCTCACGCCAGGCCGCCGGCCGGGGCGCCGTCAGCAATCCAGCGGTCCGCTTCGATGCCCATGCCGCATCCCCGTTCGACGACGGGTGGGCGACGCTGTCACAAGACGTAGGTGAACTGCCGCGACTCGACACAACGCTGACGCGCGATTCGTCCCGGTCGGCGATCAGTTGGAACACCTCTCCCGATATCGGCTTCGACCGGGCGGTCAATCCGTACCGGGGTTGCGAGCATGGCTGCATCTATTGCTACGCCCGCCCGACGCACGCCTTCCTCGGCTACTCACCAGGCCTGGATTTCGAAACCAAGCTGATCTTCAAACCTGATGTGGCGGAACTGCTGGAAAAGGAGTTCCGCAAGCCTGGTTATGTTCCCCGCACCCTGGCCCTGGGATCGAACACCGATCCCTATCAGCCCGTCGAACGCACGCTGAAGCTGACCCGCTCCGTGCTGGAGGTACTGGACCGGTTCAATCATCCGGTCGGTATCGTTACCAAATCGTCCGGCGTGTTGCGCGACCTGGACATCCTGTCGTCGATGGCGAAGCGGAACCTGGTGCGTGTCCATATCTCTGTCACCACATTGGATGCTCGGCTGGCGCGGGTGATGGAACCCCGGGCGGCAACACCCGCCAGGCGCCTGCATACGATCGCCGAACTGACACGGGCCGGCGTCCCGTCGGGCGTGCTGGCCGCCCCGATGATCCCGGCGCTGAACGATGCCGAGCTGGAGAAGATACTGGAAGCGTCCGCGCGCGCCGGGGCGCGTCACGCCGGTTATGTTCTGTTGCGGCTGCCGCTTGAATTGCGGGAGATGTTTGAGGCATGGCTGAACACCCATTTCCCCGACCGTGCCCGTCACGTCCTCAGCCTGATCCGGCAGACACGTGGGGGCGAATTGAATGATTCGCGATTCCACCACCGATTCTCGGGGCAGGGGGTGTATGCCGATCTGTTGCTACGGCGGTTCGCGCGGGTGGCACGCCAGTTTGGCTTCGACGAAGCGCGGACTCAATTGAGTTGCGACCGATTCGCCGTTCCCGGCGGGGCGTTGACCGAAGTTCCCAGTCAGATGTCGTTGTTCTAACCGCTGGATCGTCAATCGATAAGCGGATTGACGTGGCTTGAAGCATCAACCTATCTTCTCAGCCTACGATAAAGAGGGCCCGCTGGCCCCAAGGGGCTGGGAGGCCAACGATAGTGGAAGACGCTGCGCGTATACTGCAGCTCGTTGTTAACGGTGCAGCGTCCGGTTGTATTTATGGGTTGATCGCACTTGGCTTTGTGCTGATCTACAAAGCAACCGAATTGGTGAACTTCGCCCAGGGCGACATCATGATGCTGGGCGGCTTCGTCGCCTTCAGCCTGATCACCCATTTCCATCTGCCTTATTGGGTCGGTGGTCTGCTGGCGATCGTCATCACCGCCGCATTCGGTTACGTATTGGATGCCTTCGTCATAAGACGCGTGATCGGCCAGCCACAATTCGCCGTGGTTATGCTCACGCTGGGGCTTGGCTTCATTTTTCGGGCCGCGGCCGGGATTACGTGGGGTTACGATTCGGTCGGTTTCGACACGCCGTTCACCAACAAAACCGTTAACATTCACGGGCTGGTGCTGGGCGAGGATAATCTTTCGATCATCGTCGGGACTGTCCTGCTGTGTGGCGTCCTGTATCTATTCTTCAGCAAGACACGTGTCGGCGTCGCCATGCAGGCCGCATCGCAAAACCAGCTTGCCGCCTATTACATGGGCATCCCGGTTCGAACGATTTTCTCGCTGATCTGGGCTATCAGCGCCGGTGTGGCGTGTCTTGCTGGCATCCTGTTGTCGCCAGTATCGATGATCGACGTGAATATGGGATTCCTCGGCATCAAGGCTTTCGCCGCCGCGGTGATTGGCGGCTTCGGCAGTATCCCGGGATCGCTGATCGGCGGCGTCATCGTCGGGATCGTCGAGCAGTTCGCCGGCTATAAATTGCCCGCAGGGTTCCAGGAAGTAACATCGAATGTTGTGCTGCTGCTGATGTTGTTCATCCGGCCGCAGGGATTGTTCGCCGAACGCATGGGAAAGCGAGTCTGACCGATGCGCTATTTGTTTAGGACACAATACCGGCAGGATATCGCGCTATGGCGGCATAACGGCGACCGATTCTGGTACGGCCTGCTGACGGTGCTGGTCCTGATCGCGCCGCTGGTCCTCGGCGAATTCTACATCGGCGAACTGGGCGCGGTTTACATCTTCGCCATAGCCGGTGTCGGACTGATGCTGCTGGTCGGCTACACCGGGCTGATCAGCCTGGGCCATGCCGCCTTTCTGGGTATCGGTGCCTACGTCAACGCGGTCCTGCTCGCGCGTGGCGTGCCGTTTCTCATCACTTTGCCTGTCGCCGGGCTGTTCACTGCGCTGTGCGGCGCCGCCATAGGCCGCCCGACGTTGAGAATGAGCGGGCTTTACCTGGCCATCGCGACCCTGGCCTTCGGCAGTATTGTCGGTACCGTCTTCCAGAAATGGACCTCGGTCACTGGCGGTTTCGATGGTTTCGCGGTGCCGACGCCTTATGTCTTTGGCATCGCGGTCGACAGTGCGACAGGGATTTATTACGTTTCACTCGCCGTGCTGGCCTTCGTTATGTGGATCTCGGCGAACCTGCTGCACTCACCCACCGGGCGAGCCATGGTGGCGATTCGGGACAGCGAAGTCTCGGCGCAAAGCATGGGCATTCATCTGGCTCGGTACAAGACGCTGGTTTTCGCCATCAGCGCGGGCATGACCGGCTTGGCGGGGGCATTGTTCGCCCACTATGTCCGCTTTCTGGCGCCCGACGCATTCGACGTGCTGCTGTCCGTGCAGTTCGTGACAATCGTCTTCGTCGGCGGCCTTGGGTCGTTGCGTGGTGCGATCCTGGGCGCGATGTTCGTCCGGTTGTTGCCGCAATTCATCGCCATCGTGCGCGACGACCTGCCATTCGGCATCGGGCGGCTGCCGGGCCTGGAACCATCGTTGTTCGGCCTGGTCCTGGTGCTGGTCATTCTGTTCCAGCCGGATGGCCTGAACGGCATGTGGCTGAAGATAAAGCGGTGGTTTCAGGCGTTTCCATTCAAGCGGCAGGCCAGTTTCCGCCGCCAGAAAGCCTATGCGAAGTCGGAGCGCCTGAGATGATCATGTTCCAGGCAGACGATATCTCGGTTCGTTTCGGTGGAATCCGAGCGGTGGATTCCGTGAGCTTCGATGTAAGGCAGGGGGAGGTGTTTTCCATCATCGGCCCCAACGGCGCCGGAAAGACCACGATCTTCAACCTGATCAGCCGTATCTACAATTCGACATCCGGCAAGCTGATCTTCGAGGGCAAGGAATTCACCCGCACGCCGGCTTCGCAGATCGCCGCCTTGGGAATCGCTCGGACCTTCCAGAATATCGAGCTGTTCCCCAACGCCACGCTGCTGCAAAATCTGCTGATCGGCCGGCATTGCCATTCGCGGGTTGGTTTCATATCAGAACTTCTGTTTCTGCCGTCGGTGCGCAACGCCGAACTCCGCCATCGCGAGAAGGCCGAGGACGTCATCGCCTTCCTCGGCCTGGAACGGTACCGCGATTCGCTGATCGCCAACCTGCCGTATGGCGTCCGCAAGGTCGTGGAACTGGGGCGTGCTTTGTGCATCGAGCCGAAGCTACTGCTGCTGGACGAACCGTCATCCGGGCTGAATGTCGAAGAGACCGAAGGAATGGGTTTCTGGATCGAGGATATCAAGAAGGATCTGGGAATTACCGTCATCATGGTTGAGCACGACATGGCGCTGGTCAACCAGGTGTCCGATCGGGTGATGGCGCTAAATTACGGCAAGGTCCTGGCGATGGGCACACCGCAGGAGGTGCAGACCCATCCCGAAGTGGTGCGCGCCTATCTGGGTGGGGAGGTTGAAAGCGCGGCATGACCGAACCTCTGCTACGGGTGAACTCCATCGAAACGTTTTATGGTCCGATCCAGGCCATTCGCGGCGTGTCCCTGGATGTGGACCAGGGACAGATCGTGACGGTGCTGGGCGCCAACGGCGCGGGCAAAACCAGCGTGTTGCGCACGATCTCCGGCGTTCTGGACCCCGAACGGGGCCAGGTCCTGTTCGAAGGGCGCGACATCGCCCGCTTGCCGCCCGATCAGGTGATGCGCCAGGGCATCTGCCACGTGCCGGAGGGGCGGGAGATTTTTCCATTCCTGACCGTGCGCGAAAATCTCACCATGGGAGCTTACACACGGCGCGATTCGGCCGGCGTGGCACGCGATACCGAACTTTGCTTTGATTATTTCCCACGGTTGAAGGAGCGCGAGAACCAGCGCGCGGGCCTGTTGTCGGGCGGCGAGCAGCAGATGCTGGCGATCAGCCGGGCGCTGATGGGTAGCCCGAAATTGCTGCTGCTGGACGAACCGTCGCTGGGACTCTCGCCGATTCTCGTGCAGCAGATATTCGGCATCATCCGGCGGATCAACCGCGAACAAAATGTCGCTATCCTGTTGGTTGAGCAAAATGCCCACATGGCATTGCAGACGGCGGATTTCGGCTACGTGCTGGAAGTCGGGCGCATCGTCGCCGCCGACGACTGCAAAAAACTCATGCAGCGTGCCGACATCAAGGAATTCTATCTGGGCCAGAAGGAAGCCGGTGCGCGTGGCACCCGGCGGTGGAAAAAGAAACGGTCGTGGAACTGACGATGGACCAGCCGCACACCTCTTTTGCCGCGCTTGTCTCGCAACGGGCCCAAGCGCACGGTGACGAAACGATCTTGCGCACCAAGAACCGCGGCATCTGGAAGGCTGCGACCTGGACGTATCTCGCCGAACAGGTTCAGGCGATCGGGACCGCTTTGCTGGCGGCGGATTTCGCCCGTGGCGACGTGGTGGCGATCCTGTCGGAATCGCGGCCCGAGGTGGTCTATGCCGACCTCGCGATCATGGGGTGCGGCGCCGCGAGTGTCGCCATCGATCCGGACGACGATCTGGATCGGGTGTCCCACCTTCTATCGTCCAGCGGCAGTCGTCTCGCATTCGTGGAGAATGAGGAGCAGCTCGACAAGCTGCTGGGGCTTCGCGATCGCTGCCCGGCGCTGTCCCGCATCGTGGTGTTCGACATGAAGGGTTTGCGGGATTTCGCCGACGCGAGTTGCGTCAGCCTGTCCGCCTTCATCGAGAGTGGCGGTTCGGCGGATTGGGCCCTTGCGGTCCGATCGATCGACGCGGATCAGCCGGCGGTCGTCCAGTTCCCCCGCGGCGAGGGCTTCGGCATGGGCCGGACGCTGACGCACGGCGACCTGATGCACATGGTGGGTGCTGCGCGCGACAGGTTGCCGATCCGGCCGCATGATGAGCGCCTGGCCGTGCTGCGGCTGTCCGACATCACCGAACGGATTTGGGGCCTGTATCTGTCACTGGAAACACGTTGCATCAGCAACTATCCCGAAGGTCCGGATACCGTGATCGAAAACCTGCAGGAATTGCAGCCGACGATCCTGGGTGTCGATGCCGCGGTATGGGATCATCTGCAAATGCTCGCCGCGACGCGCACCAAAAGCGCGGTCGCCATGCAGCGCCTGGTTTACGGATGGGCGTTGCGCACCGCACGCCTCACCGGACCAAGGGCACGACTGGCGGACTTGTTCGTGCTGCGTGCCGTCCGGCGGGAGTTTGGTCTGAACAAGCTGCGTCTCGCCTATGTCGGCGGTGCATCGGTCGGTTCCACGGCGCTCGATTGGGCCCGAAGCCTGGGTATCGCGATTCAGCGCGTGGATGAACCGTCGGTTGGGTCCGGCCAGTTGGACGAACGCTACCAGGCCTTGATGCAGAACGCCTACGCATAAAGTTGCACAAGCAACGAAACGACGGGGAGGAAATGGATGATCAGGTTCATGCTTATGGCCATCGCACTCGCGTTGGCTGTTCCCACGATGGCTGCCGAACCGCAACGGGGCGTGACCGATACGGATATCGTGATCGGCACCTACACCGATCTGTCCGGCGTGACGGCGATGTGGGGCGTGAACAACTCCAATTCCTGGCGGATGGTGTTCGATCAGGTTAACGCGGCCGGCGGCATCAACGGCCGGAAGATCAAATACGTCGTGGAGGACAATCAATACCAGATCCCAAGGTCGGTGCAGGCCGCGAACAAGCTGATCAACCGTGACGGCGTGTTCATCATGGTCGCGAATGCCGGCACGCCGATGAACAACGCGGTGATGCCGGAGCAACTTGCCAAGGGTGTCGCGAATATTTTCCCGCTGACATCCGCCCGCTCGATGTACGAGCCGTTGAATCATCTGAAGTTCGGCCTGGGATCATCCTATTATGACCAGGTGCGCGCCGGCCTGAAGTTCTTCGTCGAGAAGCGCGGCAAGAAGCATGTCTGCACCATGGCGCAGGACACCGATTTCGGCCGCGATATCACCGACGGGGTGAAGGACCAGTTGAAGGCCGAGAACATGACGCTGGCCGGCGAAACGCTTCACAAGCCAACTGATACCGACTTCAGCGCCTCGGTCGCGCGCATGCGCGATGCCGGATGCGATTTCATCGTTCTGGGCACGATCGTCCGCGACGCGGTGCAGATCATCTCCGCGGTCAGAAAGATTGGCTGGAACGTCGATATGATGGGCCAGGCCGCCAGCTATGATGAGGCGGTGGCGACCGCACCAGGTGGAACGACCAACGGGTTCTATTCGATGACGCCGATGCTGTTCGTGACCGAGGGCGACACGTCACCGGCGGTCAAAGCGTTCGACGCCGCCTACAGCAAGAAATTTGATAAGAGCCCGAACTTCGCCGCGCAGATTGGCTATACCGGAGCCGAGGTGGTCGTTCAGGCGTTGAAGAATGCCGGCAAAGACCTGACGCCCGATAGTTTTGTCGCGGGTCTGGAGTCGATCAAGAACTACCACGACATCTTCGGTTCGCCGACGATTTCGTTCAGCCAGACAAAGCACCAGGGATCCAACGAATCGTTCCTGTGCGTCGTCAAGGATGGCCATTGGCAGCCGGCGGAGGCCGAACCGCTGGGGTATTAGTCCAAAATGCCCGGGTGACGGCTGGCCCACCCGGGCGACGGATTATGGCCGAGCCGAACGGCTGGGGCTTTGAAGACGTCTACGACGCCTTTTCCTTCACCGGCCTGGTGTCGTTTGCCGCCACCGGCTTGATCACACTGGTGATCGTCTCCCGCAGCACCGTCACG
Organism: Acidisphaera sp. S103; assembly: GCF_009765975.1. Lineage (GTDB taxonomy): Bacteria > Pseudomonadota > Alphaproteobacteria > Acetobacterales > Acetobacteraceae > Rhodopila. The sequence continues at coordinate 38,468 of NZ_LMUJ01000026.1, forward strand.
CGCAGGTTCGGGGCGATTTCCACCTCGATCTCGTTGGAGGCGATCTGCTTGCCGTCCTTGTCCTGCACCATCGGCACTTTCTGCACCACGCCCAGGATGCCGCCGCCGGTGACGACCTTGTCACCGCGCTTCAGCGCTGACAGCATCCCCTTCATTTCCTTCTGCTTCTGCTGCTGCGGACGGATCAGCAGGAAGTAGAAGACGGCGAAAATCAGGACCAGCGGCGCGAACTGCGTGGCACTTCCCAGCATGCCGGAAACATCCTGCGCATAAGCCGGGGTAATCAGCGTAAACGGGTTCATAGCGGCGCGGGTCCTTGCGATGCAGCGGGCCGGACCATAGTTTCCGCCCACCTTTCGTCAAGCGGTCTCAGGAATCTCACTGCATGGAACAGACTACGATCGATTTGCTGACCCGCATCGCCGATGCGCTGGACCGGCTGGCCCCCTCGCGGGTTGCCGCCGTGGACCTGACGCAGGCTGACGCCTTCGTATGGCATCCGTCACCCGCCCATCTGGCGCCGGTGCGCACGATCTCCCGAGTCGAAATCGGGCTGCTGAAGGGTGTGGACCGGCAGAAATCCATCCTGGTGGAGAACACGCTGCGCTTCGCCCGCGGCCTGCCGGCCAACAACGCCATGCTGTGGGGCGCCCGCGGCATGGGCAAATCGTCGCTGGTGAAGGCGACGCATGCCGTGGCGAACCAGGAGAATCCTGGATGCCTCGTGCTGATCGAGATCCATCGCGAGGACATCCGTACCCTTCCGGACCTGCTTAACCTGCTCCGCCCCGAATCCCGGCGCTGCCTGATCCTGTGCGATGACCTGTCGTTCGAGAAGGAGGACGCCGACTACAAGGCGCTGAAATCCGTTCTCGACGGCGGCATCGAGGGGCGCCCCGACAACGTCCTGTTCTACGCCACCTCCAACCGCCGGCACCTGATGCCGCGCGATATGATCGACAACGAACGCTCCACCGCGATCAACCCGAATGAGTCGATCGAGGAAAAGGTCTCACTGTCCGACCGCTTCGGCTTGTGGCTGGGCTTCCATAACTGCGATCAGCCGACGTTCCTGGCGATGATCGACGGCTACGCCGCGAATATCGGGCTACCGATCACCACCGAGGCATTACACGCCGAAGCCGTCGAATGGTCCGTCACCCGAGGCGCTCGTTCTGGCCGCGTGGCCTGGCAGTTCATTCAGGAAATGGCGGGGCGGCTCGGCGTGGTGACGAAGGACGTTCAGGCGTTCCCCGACAGATAGTCGATCGCCACCTGCACCCCGCCTGATCGGTGCGGCACGCCCGCCGTGCGTAGACCCATCTCGACCCCACCGAGCGTCCCGATCAGTTGCAGGTCGCCCAGGTCGCCGAGATGACCAATCCGGAAGACACGGTCCTTCAGGATGCCGAGCCCATTGCCCAGGCTCATGTTGAACCGGGTCAGGATCGTCGCCCGCAAGGCGTCCGCGCTGTGACCGTCCGGCATCCGCACGGCGGTCAGCGACGACGAATAGTGCCGTGGATCGGCGCACTGAACCTCCAGCCCCCAGGCGCGAACAGCTCGCCGCGTGGCTTCCGCGTGCCGGTCGTGTCTGGCGAAGACGTTGGTCAAACCTTCCTCCAGCAGCATCTTCGCCGCCTCATTCAGGCCGTACAGCAGGTTCGTGCCGGGTGTGTAGGGGAAGTAGCCGGTCTTGTTCGCCTCCAGCATCGGGCGCCAATCCCAGTAGCTGCGCGGCAGCTTCGCGACCTCGGCGGCCGCCAGCGCCTTGGGGCTGATCGCGTTGAACGACAGGCCCGGCGGCAGCATCAGCCCTTTCTGCGACCCCGCCACCGTGACATCGACGCCCCATTCGTCGTGCCGGTAGTCGATCGAGGCGAGCGACGAAATCGTGTCCACCAGCAGCAAGGCGGGGTGCCCGGCCGCGTCCATGGCCGTCCGGACCTCGTCGATGCGCGACGTGCAGCCGGTCGAGGTCTCGTTATGCACCACGCAGACCGCCTTGATCCGGTGGGCGGTATCCGCCGTCAGGGCCTGTGCCAAGGCCGGAACGTCGGCCCCCCTGCGCCAATCGGTGTCCAGGAAGATCGGATTCAACTGCAGCCGCTCCGCCATTTCTTTCCATAAATGGGCAAACCAGCCGGTGCGGCACATCAGGACCGTGTCGCCGGGCGACAGCGTGTTGGTCAGGGCGGCTTCCCAGGCGCCGGTGCCGGACGCGGGGTAGATGATGACGGGTCCCTCGGTTTGGAAAACAGCACGCAGATTGCTGAGGATTTCCAGCCCGAGCGTACCAAAATCGGGGCCGCGGTGGTCCATCGTGGGATTGTCGATTGCTCGCAACACGCGGTCGGGCACGTTGGTGGGGCCGGGAATTTGCAGGAAATGCCGACCCGGGACATGCGATCCAGCCACGATATGACCTCCTGATTGCGTCGCCCCAGCTTGCGGCGGTTCGCCGCCTTTGCCAATGCTGCGCTGCTGCACCTCCAACCAGGTTAATCAACCCGCATGAGCGCCAACCTCGCCGAGTCCGTAATGCCCGACAACGCGGCTTTCGCGATGCGTCTGGCCCGCAACATCAAGGGCGAGGTGCTGTTCGATCGCGCCAGCCGGGGCCGCTACAGCACGGATGCCTCGATCTATCAGATGGAGCCGGTCGGCGTGATCGTGCCGGAGACGATCGACGACGTCGTGGCGGCGATGTCGCTCGCGCGCGACGAGGGGATTCCCGTCCTGGCGCGCGGCGGCGGCACCAGCCAATGCGGCCAGACGGTCAACCGGGCGCTGGTGATCGACTGCTCCAAACATTTGCGGCGCATTTTGCACGTGGATGCCGAGGCGCGGACGGCACTGGTGGAACCAGGCTTGGTATTGGGGCACCTCAACAACGCGCTGCGCTCAGAAAAGCTGTTTTTTCCGGTCGATCCCTCGACTCATGCCCGCTGCACGATCGGCGGCATGGCGGGGAACAACTCTTGCGGGTCGAAGTCCATCCGCTATGGGTTGATGGCTGATAATGTGCGGGCGATCCAGGCAATTTTGTCGGACGGCTCGCAGCATCGATTCGGAATCGTCCCGGACAACCTGGGGGACCGGATGCCGGCGACGATCGCCGATCTGGTTCAGCGCCTACGGGCTTTGGGCATCTCCGAAGCCGACGAAATCGCCGCCCGTTTCCCGAAGCAGCTTCGCCGCGTCGGCGGCTATAACATCGACACGTTAACCGCCGCCGCCCGTGCGTCGGGCCGCGACAATCTGGCCCGCCTGTTGGTCGGGTCGGAGGGCACGCTGGCCTTCTCGGCGGCAATCGAACTGACGTTGCAGCCGGTCAAGCCGCGCAAGGTGCTGGGCATCTGCCAGTTCCCGACCTTCCGGAAGGCGATGGAAGCGTCCAGGCACATCGTCGCCCTGGACCCCGAGGCGGTCGAACTGGTCGACCGAACCATGATCGACCTCGGCCGTGGCATCCCGATCTACCGTGCGACGATCGACCAGATGCTGATCGGCGAACCCGACAGCCTGCTGATTGTCGAGTTCCACGGCCACGAAGACGTCCCGTTGCTCGCCAAACTGGCCGAACTCGAAACCCTGATGGGCGATCTGGGCCATCCGGGTGTCGTCCGCGTCATCGATCCTGCGTTCCAGGCGGACATCGCTTCGGTGCGGGAGGCCGGCCTGAACATCATGATGTCGATGAAGGGCGACGGAAAGCCGGTGTCATTCATCGAGGATTGCGCGGTCGATCTGGACGACTTGGCGGACTACACGGAACGCTTGAACGGCGTTTTCGAACGCCACGGCACCAAGGGGACGTGGTACGCCCACGCCTCCGTCGGCTGCCTGCATGTGCGGCCGGTCCTGAACATGAAGGACCCGGCGGACGTCGCGACGATGCGATCGGTCGCCGAGGAAGCCTTCGCCCTGGTTCGGGAATACAAAGGATCGCACAGCGGCGAACACGGCGACGGCCTGGTGCGCAGTGAGTTCCACGAACAGATGTTCGGCCCCCGAATCGTCCGCGCGTTCGAGACGGTGAAGGAGGCGTTCGATCCGATCGGCTTGCTGAACCCGAACCGGATCACCCATCCGCCGAAAATGGATGACCGGACGCTGTTCCGCTACGGGCCGGGCTACAGTCCGATCAGCGATTTCATCCCCAAACTCGACTGGTCCGACCATCCCGGCCCGATGGGCGGCATGCTTGGTGCCGTCGAGATGTGCAACAACAACGGCACCTGCCGCGGCTTCGATTCCGGCGTTATGTGCCCCAGCTATCGGGTGACCCGCGACGAGACCCACCTGACCCGCGGGCGCGCCAACACGCTACGGCTGGCGCTGACCGGGCAGCTAGGCGCGGATGCCATGACGTCGGAGCCGATGGCTGACGCGATGGCTCTGTGCGTGTCCTGCAAGGCCTGCAAGCGGGAATGCCCGACCGGCGTCGACATGGCCAAGATGAAGATCGAGGTCACCGCCGCCCGCGCCGAACGGCACGGGGTGAAATGGCGGGAGGGACTGATCGCGGAACTGCCGCGCTATGCCCCGCTGGTCTCCCAGGTGCCGGGGCTGGCGAATTTGCGCAACCACCTGCCGCCGCTGCGCTGGCTGACCGAACATTTCCTGGGCTTTTCCGCCGCTCGGCGGTTGCCGAAATGGCGCCGGGACAAGTTCCTGAACAAAGAGGCCGCGGCCGGCGCCCCCGCGTCGCCGCGCGGCGACGTCTATCTGCTGGCGGACACGTTCAACCGATATTTCGAGCCGGAAAACCTGCGCGCCGCGGTGAAGGTGCTGGCCGCGGCGGGCTATCGGGCGATCGTCCCGTCAACCGGTGGACGGCCGTTGTGCTGCGGCCGCACGTGGCTCGCCGGCGGGATGGTGGACAAGGCGCGACAGGAAGCCGCGCGCACAATGCGTTACCTGCCGGACAACCTGCCGATCATCGGCCTGGAACCGTCGTGCCTGATGACGCTGCGGGACGAATTCCGCTCGTTGCTGCCGGGTGCGGCGACGGACCGGTTCGCCGAACGGTCGATGCTGCTGAGCGAATTCATCGCGAAGGAAAAGCCGGATCTGGCGTTGCGGCCGTTGCCGGGAACGGCTCGGGTTCACGGCCATTGCCATCAGAAGGCGTTCGGGGCGTTTCCCGATGCACTGGCGATGCTGCGGCTGATCCCCAAGCTGTCGGCTCAGCCGATTGCCTCATCGTGCTGCGGCATGGCGGGGACCTTCGGCTATCAGGCGGAGACCGAAGCAACATCGCGGGCGATGGCCGAGGCGGATCTGCTGCCTGCGGTTCGGGCGGCGGCGGCCCATGATTTCATCGTCGCGGACGGGACATCCTGCCGGCATCAGATCCGAGACCTGTCAGGGCGGGAGGCGATTCACTCGGTACGGCTGATGGAGCGGGCGCTGGAAGTGGCGCCATAAGCGGTCGCGCATCTTGTGGTTGTATCGGAAAATAGTCTTAAAAGCGCCATTTGCACGGCATGATTCTTCTGGTATGTCTAATTTTTAACCTAGCGCTTAATTGTGATTTAATCGATGATAAGGTGTCATGGCTCCGGGGAGCGTTCGTCGAACCCGACCTGGATCGGCCAAAATGCCGAAATGGCATTGATTCGATTTGTGGTAATTAGGGCGAGGGAATGCTGGTAAAGACCAAATTTGTGCGTCGATTTATTCGGCGCGTAGGGTGCGGTGCTGCGTTTTGCTTTGTCGCGGGTGCCCCTGTCATCGCAGGCGCGCAACCCGTACCGCAGGATTCCCGTGTCCCGGTTACCGTCACCAAGGCGGTTCGGCAGGATGTGCCCATCTGGTTGCGCGGCCTGGGGACGGTTCAGGCGAATTACGCCGTTCAACTGCGACCGCGCGTCGACGGCACGCTGACGCAAGTGCCGGTCAAGGAAGGGCAGGGGGTCAAGCAGGGCGATTTGCTGGCCGTTATCGACCCCCGTCCGTACCAGGCCGCATTGGACACCGCCGTCGCCAAGAAGCAGCAGGATCAGGCGCAGCTTTCGAACGCACAGGCGGATCTCGCGCGTTATGCGTCCCTGGTCCGGAAGGACTTCGCGTCCCGTCAGCAACTCGATACCCAGCAGGCCCTGGTAAAGCAGTTTTCAGCGGCAATACTGGGCGACGACGCGCAAATCGAGGCGGCTCAACTCAATCTGAGCTTCTGTTACATTACTTCACCATTTGATGGCCGTGTCGGTCTGCGCAACGTCGACCCCGGTAACATCGTGCATTCGGCGGAGGCGACGCCGATCATATCGGTGACCCAGATCCAGCCGATCACCGTCACTTTCACGCTGCCGCAGGACAACCTTCCTGCGATCATGCAGGCGATGGCGAAGCACACACTGGATGTCGTGGTGTATGCCAGCGACAACACGACGGAACTCGACCGCGGTGTTCTGCTGACACCCGACAACACTATCGACATCACCACGGGAACGATCAAGCTGAAGGCGACCTTTGCCAACGCGCATGACACGCTGTGGCCGGGTCAGTTCGTGAACGCAAGGCTGCTGCTGGGAACCGACACCAACGTAATCGCCGTCGCCGCGCCGACGGTCCAGCACGGTCCCAATGGTCTTTTTGTCTACCAGCTCGCCCAGGACAATACGGTCAAGGTGCAACCAATCCAGGTCGTGCGGCAGGAGGGCGACGTTTACGTCGTCTCCAACGGTCTGGCGGACGGAACGATAGTGGTCGCGACTGGCCAATCCCGGTTGCAGGCCGGCACACGGGTCTCCGTGCGGGAGGCTCAGGCCACACCCGCGGCTTCAACCAAGTCTGGCAGCTAGTCACAACGAAGGGGGAGAGCCCACGACATGAGCATTTCCACCCCATTCATCCGACGACCCGTCGCGACCTCGCTGCTGACCGCCGCGCTCGTCCTGGTGGGCCTCGCCGCGTATCCATTTCTGCCGGTCGCGCCGCTGCCACGCGTCGAATTCCCGACGATCTCCGTCTCCTCCAGTTTCCCCGGCGCCAGCCCCGAGACCATGGCCAGCACCGTGGCGCAGCCACTGGAAAAGCAATTCGCCCAAATACCCGGCGTGGCGCAGCTTACCTCGGTCAGCGTCCTGGGCGCGGCGCAGATCGTCCTGCAGTTCGACCTCGACCGGGACATCGACGCGGCGGCCGGCGATGTGCAGGCGGCGATCAATGCCGCCAGCGGCCAATTGCCCAAGGCGCTGCCGTCCAGCCCCACCTATCGCAAGGTCAACCCGTCCGACTCACCGATCATGATCCTGTCCGTCCAATCGGATGAGATACCGCTGATCAACGTCGACGAGTACGCCGACGTCGTGCTGTCACAGCAGTTGTCGCAGATCGCCGGCGTTTCCCAGGTGCTGATCGGCGGTGAACAGAAGCGTGCTGTGCGGGTGCAGGTTGATCCCGGCAAGCTCGCGGCCATGGGCATGACGCTGGAGGACGTGCGTGGCGTGCTGGTCAACGCCACCGTCGATTCGCCAAAAGGCACGGTCGATACCGCGAGGCAGTCTTTCGCGGTCTATGACAACGATCAGCTGACCAAGGCGTCGGAATATGACAACGTGATCCTGGCCTGGCGCAATGGCGCGCCGGTACGGGTGCGCGATATCGGCCGAGCGATCGACGGGCCGGAAAATCAGCTTCTGGGTGCCTGGCAGAACGGCAAGAAGGGCATCCTGCTGGTTGTGTTCAAGCAACCCGGCGCCAACGTCATCGACACGGTGAACCACATCAAGGCGGCGTTGCCGCATCTGGAAGCGTCGATTCCGCCGTCCGTCCACGTCGATGTCATCATGGACCGGACGCTGACTATCCGGGCCTCGGTGGCGGACGTGCAGTTCACGCTGATCCTGTCCATCTGCCTGGTGGTCATGGTGATCTTCCTGTTTCTGCGCAGCTTCTGGGCGACCATCATTCCATCCATCACCGTGCCGGTGGCATTGATCTGCACCTTCGCGGCCATGTTCCTGTTCGGCTACAGCGTGGACAATCTGTCGCTGATGGCCCTTACCATCGCGGTCGGGTTCGTCGTGGACGACGCGATCGTCATGCTGGAGAATATCTTCCGGCACATCGAGGACGGCATGGATCCGCTGGAGGCGTCACTGAAAGGCGCCGGTGAGATCGGGTTCACCATCGTTTCGATAAGCTGCTCGCTGGTGGCGGTGTTCATTCCGCTGCTGCTGATGGGTGGGATCGTCGGACGTCTGTTCCGGGAATTCGCGATGACCATCACCATCGCGGTGCTGCTGTCGGCATTCATTTCGCTGACGTTGACCCCGATGATGTGCTCGCGTTTCCTCAAGCACCATTCCGGCGGCCATAACTGGGCCTACCGCCTGGTCGAGGGCTTCTTCGACGCCCTGATCGGCGGTTACCGCCGCACGCTGGATATCGCCCTGAAGTTCCGCTTCATCACCCTGTTGGTCTTCCTGGCGACGGCAACCACCACGGTGTATCTCTACATCGTCATTCCAAAGGGATTCTTCCCGGCACAGGACACCGGGGTGGTGTTCGGCGTCACCGAAGGATCGCAGGACATCTCCTTCGGCCAGATGTCGGACATCCAGGCGAAGCTGAACGCCATTGTCGCCGCCGACCCCGATACCGCCGCTTACGGCGCCACGGTCGGCGCCGGCGTGGGCGGGCAGACCGGCAACAACGGGCGGATTTATATCGCGCTTAAGCCGTGGGATGAGCGGGTTGGCGGGTCCGCGCAGCAATACATCGCGCGGCTGCGTCCCAAGTTCAACGCGGTCGCTGGCGGCGCGGCGTTCCTGCAGGCGGCACAGGATATCCGCGTCGGCGGACGCCTGACCAAGACGGAGTTCCAATACACGCTGCAGGACGCCGACTTCGACGAACTCTTCTCCTGGGGGCCGAAGGTTCTGGCGCGGCTTCAGACGCTGCCGATGCTGCGTGACGTCACCACCGACCAGCAGACCGGCGGCACCACCGTCAGCCTGACGATCGACCGCGACAAGGCGGCACGCTTCGGGGTGCAGCCGCAGGTCATCGACGACACGATCTACGATGCGTTCGGCCAGCGGCAGATCACGCAGTACTTCAGCCAGGTGAATTCCTATCACTTGATCCTGGAGGTGATGCCCGGCCAGGCGTCCGATGTGGACACGTTGAGCAAGCTGTATGTCCATTCGACGACCGGGCAGACGGTTCCGCTAAACGCCTTCGCCAAATGGTCCACCGCGCCGGTCCAACCTCTTTCCATCAGCCACCAGAGCCAGTTCCCAGCCGTGACGATCTCCTTCAACCTGGCACAGGGCGCGGCGCTTGGTCAGGCCGTGGATGCCATCAACGCGGCGATGCGGGACATGGGCACGCCGATAACGCTGCAAAGCTCCTTCCAGGGAACGGCGCAGGCATTCCAGTCGTCGCTATCCAGCCAGCCCTACCTGATCGCGGCGGCGCTGATCACTGTCTACATCATTCTGGGCATCTTGTATGAGAGCTACATTTTGCCGCTGACCATCCTGTCCACGCTGCCGTCCGCGGGTGTGGGCGCGCTGCTGATGCTGATGCTGTTCCACTATGAACTGACTGTCATCGCGCTGATCGGCATCATTCTGCTGATCGGCATCGTGAAGAAGAACGGCATCATGATGGTCGATTTCGCCATCAATGCCGAACGCCGTGATGGAATCCCGCCACTGGCCGCCATTCGTCAGGCCTGCCTGCTGCGGTTCCGCCCGATCTTCATGACCACGATGGCGGCGATGCTCTCCGGCATCCCACTCATGCTCGGCACCGGCGCCGGGTCCGAACTGCGCCGGCCGCTTGGCTTCGCGATGGTAGGGGGATTGGCGCTCAGTCAGGTCCTGACGCTTTACACGACGCCGGTTATCTATCTGTATCTGGACAGGCTGCAGCACTGGCTGGCACCGCGCCGGTCGCGCATGCCGGCCCTGGCAGCGAAAATGGGAGCAGAGGCGGATTGAAATCCGGCGCCCGGAAGGGCGGTGGTGGGCGCGACAGGGATTGAACCTGTGACCCCCTCCGTGTCAGGGAGGTGCTCTCCCGCTGAGCTACGCGCCCGTTTCACCGGGAGGCCGTGTTTAGCCTGCGCTGCGATCCTTCCGCAAGACCGGATCGCTCAGCAAAAGAAGCTTATGAGCCATGCACCTCATTGCGATCGGGCGGCTGCGAAGCGGGCCTGAGGCGGACCTGTTCGAACGCTACAATATACGGCTGCGGCCGCGCCTGACGATTGCCGAGCTGGCGGAGGAGCGAGGCACCCCAACCGTGGTGAAGCGGAAGGAGGGCGCTGCGCTGCTGGCTGCCTTGCCGCGGGACGCCTTCGTGGTGCCCCTCGACCTGGGCGGCTACGCGCTGGACAGCGAGTCGTTTGCCGGCCGCCTGGGCCAATGGGCAACTTTGTCGCGTCCGGTATGCTTCCTGATCGGCGGCGCCGAGGGATTGGACGCGCCAGTCATCGCCAGGGCCGACTATCTGCTTTCCCTGGGCACGATGACCTGGCCGCATTTCCTGGTCAGGGCGATGTTGGCCGAACAACTTTATCGGGCCCAGGCGATTGCGCAGGGCCATCCCTATCATCGGGCGGGCCGTCCGGAGGCCTGACTCCCGACCGCCGACAAACGGTGCTTGCATCAGTCGGCGACTCGCGCCATGTCAGCCCCTGGGACGACCGGTTGGTGGTCCCCGAGGGCATGAACGGTAATCGCACCCTGGCGCGGGGTCTGGGACGTTGGCGTCGAAGCAGCGATTAAGGAGGACGTATGGGTAGCTTCAGCATCTGGCACTGGTTGGTGGTGTTGGCCGTGATCCTTGTGCTGTTTGGCGGCGGCAACAAGATCAGTGGGTTGATGGGTGACTTTGCCAAGGGCATCAAATCCTTCAAGAAAAATATGGCAGAGCCTGACGATGCCTCGATGGAGGAAACCGCGTCGAAGCCAAGCGGCTCGCTGGCGGGTCCTGGCGCGCAGACCACGGCGACACACCGCGAACCGTCGACGACGGCCTGACGGCAGCAGACCGGTCGGCGGAGCGTTCGGGGCGATGTCCGGCTTGCGCCGAATCTTTCAATAATTTAAGGCATCGATGTAATCTCGCGGACGTTGCTTACGTGAGACGTCTGCGCATTTTGGGCGATTGGCAAAGAGGATGCCTGGGGACGGATGAATCAGACTCTCCGAAAACAGGACCCATCGGCTGGTGCCGCTCGGTTCGTGCCTGTCGCGGCGCTGGATCAGGCCTCGATCCTGGAGGCTTATCGCCGATGGGCGCATATCTATGACACCTCATTTGGCGGTTTTTCGTCGAAGGCCCGGTTGCGCGCGGTTTCCCTGGTCAACCGGCTGCCTGGGACGGATGTGCTGGAGGTCGGAGTCGGGACGGGACTGGCGCTTCCCCATTACGATCAGGACAAGCTGATCACCGGTATCGATCTGTCGAAAGAGATGCTGCGCAAGGCTCGGGAGCGAACGCGGGAGCGTGCGCTGACCAACGTAAAGGCGCTGCACGAGATGGATGCCGAGGCGACACCTTTTGAGGACGCGTCGTTCGACATTGCGGTGGCGATGTTCGTGGCCTCCGTTGTGCCGAATCCCCGACGGTTGCTGGCCGAAATGCGTCGCCTGGTGCGGCCGGGTGGCAATATTCTGTTCATCAACCATTTCGCCGCGGCCCGTGGCCCTAGATGGTGGCTGGAGCGTGCGATGGCGCCGGCGTCCAAGGCGCTGGGCTGGCACCCCGATTTCGCCATGGACGCGATTTTTTCCGCCGACGATCTCGCGCGGATCGAGACCGAGGCGGTTTCCCGGTTCGGGATTTTCACCCTGGTCCGCCTGCGGGTTTAGCGTCCGAACCGGCATCGGACGCGACGCGCCTTCTCCAGACAAAGAAATTCGGCGTGTGATAATTCCGGCCGGGACCGGTAGGTTTGCCAGGGTAACACCGGGTCGCCGGCCGGAAAAATTCTAGGCCGGTCGCGCCGAAAGCGGGGCAACTTCATCCCTGACACCTTGATCTTGTCGATTGCGTCCGGTAGGCGAACAGCAGAGATGCGGCGCCGCGTATCGACCTGTGGTGCGTGACCTGCGAGCGAGTTGGGGTAGTCAATCGATGCGGATTGTAAAGTGGCTCCTGGCGGCCGTGGCCGGGTTCGTATTCAGCCTGTCGGCGACGCCGTTTGCGTGGGCCCAAGGTGTGGTCGGGGAGCCTCGTCCCTGGGAAATGGGCATGCAGCGCTCGTTTGGCCCGATCAAGGACAGGATCATCCACCTGCATGACATGGTGCTGGTGATCATCACCGTGATTACCCTGTTCGTCGCCGGTCTGCTGGTCTGGGTGATGGTTCGCTACAACGCCAAGCGGAACCCGATCCCGAGCCAAACGAGCCATAATCCGATTTTGGAGGTCGCCTGGACGGTGATCCCGGTGCTGATCCTGGTGGTCATGGCCATCCCGTCCTTCCGCCTGATCTACTATCAGGACCGCACGCCGGATCCGGACATGACCATCAAGGTCACCGGCCACCAGTGGTACTGGGAATACACCTATCCGGATCAGGGCAACCTGGATATCGAGAGCCGCTATGTTCACGATGAGGATCTGAAGCCGGGACAGCCTCGCTTGCTGACGGTGGACAACCAGCTTGTCATCCCCGTGGGCAAGAAGATCCGCATCCTGACCACCAGCACCGACGTGATCCACAGCTTCTTCATCCCGTCGTTCGGCGTGCAGCGCTATGCGATCCCGGGCCGCACCATTGAAACATGGATGGAAGCCGATCAGATCGGCACCTTCTACGGTGAGTGCAACCAGATCTGCGGTCAGGACCACAGCCGGATGCCGATTTCCGTGAAGGCGGTGTCCGAGGCCGATTTCAAGACCTGGGTCGCCGAGGCGAAGAAATCCGCGTCGGTGGCTGAACTTCCCAAGGTCGCGTCCCGGTGACTTTGGCGGTAAACTGTCTGGGTGAGAACGGGTGCCGGCTGAACGGCCGGCACGTCAGCGGAGAGATATGATGGCTGCGACTGATTCCCACGCCCATGGGGGCGACCATGCGCACGGCGACCACGGGCATGACCACAAGCCCGGCTTCGTGAAGCGCTGGCTGTTCAGCACCAATCACAAGGATATCGGCACGCTGTATCTGATCTTCGCCGTCGTCGGCGGAACGGTCGGCGGCGTCCTGTCCGAGATCATGCGTGCGCAGTTGATGTTCCCCGGCAACCACGTCGTCACCGAGGGGCAGGAGTGGAACACCATCATCACCAGTCACGGGCTGCTGATGATCTTCTTCTCGGTCATGCCGGCGCTGATCGGCGGCTTCGGCAACTGGTTCATCCCGTTGATGATCGGTGCGCCGGACATGGCGTTCCCGCGGTTGAACAACATCAGCTTCTGGCTGCTGCCGCCGGCGCTGGTGCTGATCTGCATCGGTCTGCTGATGGGCGAGTCCGGTTCCGGCTGGACGCTATATCCGCCGCTGTCCAATGCGACCTACGAACCGGGCATGGGCATGGATTGCACGCTGTTCGCGCTGCATTTGGCCGGTGCGAGTTCGCTGCTTGGTTCGATGAACTTCATCGTCACCATCTTCAATATGCGTGCCCCCGGCATGACGCTGCACAAGATGCCGCTGTTCATCTGGAGCGAGCTGGTGACGGCGTTCCTTCTGGTGCTGGCGGTTCCCGTCCTGGCCGGCGCGATCACCATGTTGATCTGTGACCGGAACTTCGGCACCTCCTTCTTCGACCCGACGGGCGGTGGCGATCCGGTGCTGTTCCAGCATCTGTTCTGGTTCTTCGGCCACCCTGAAGTGTACATCATGATCCTGCCCGGCTTCGGGATCATCAGCCACGTGATCTCGACGTTCAGCCGGAAGCCCATCTTCGGTTATCTGGGTATGGTCTACGCCATGGTCGCCATCGGCGTGGTCGGCTTCGTCGTGTGGGCCCACCACATGTATCTGTCCGGCATCAGCGTCGATACACGGGCCTACTTCATGGGCGCGACCATGGTGATCGCCGTGCCCACAGGGGTGAAGATCTTCTCCTGGATCGCGACGATGTGGGGTGGCTCTATCGACCTGAAGACCCCGATGCTGTGGGCGATCGGTTTCATCTTCGTGTTCACCATCGGTGGTGTTACTGGCGTGGTGCTGGCGAACGCGGGTATCGATGAGGCGGTTCACAATACCTACTACGTCATCGCGCACTTCCACTACGTGCTGTCGCTGGGTGCGGTGTTCTCCATCTTCGCCGGTTTCTATTACTGGATCGGCAAGATGTCGGGTCACCAGTATCCGGAGTTCTGGGGTAAGGTGCATTTCTGGCTGACGTTCATCGGCGTCAACCTGACCTTCTTCCCGCAGCATTTCCTGGGCCTGTCCGGCATGCCGCGCCGCTACCCGGACTATCCGGCGGCGTTCGCGGGCTGGAACTTCGTGTCATCCTGTGGCGCGTATATCAGCGGTCTCGCCATGCTGGTGTTCTTCTATGTCTGCTTCCGCACCTTCACCTCGAAGGCCCACGTTGCCGACAACTATTGGGGTGAGGGCGCTACGACGCTGGAATGGACCCAAACCTCGCCTCCGGCGTTCCACACCTATCTGGAAATGCCGCGGATATCCTAAACCGTGAACAACGCGACCTCATCGATGCAGGGTGACAAGGGGATCGCTACCCCCTTGTCGGTCCCGTATATCCAATCCCCCGATATGGCGGTGGAATCCGACTACCGGGACTGGATCGCCTTGCTGAAACCGCGAGTCATGACGTTGGTCGTGTTCACCGGGGTCATCGGCCTGCTGGTGGCGCCGGGCCATCTGAACCCGGTGCTGGCCTTCACCGCGATCCTCTGCATCGCGGTTGCCGCTGGCGCCTGTGGCGCGATCAACATGTGGTACGATCGCGATATCGACGCGATCATGCGGCGGACGCGGGATCGCCCGATCCCGGCAGGGCGCATTCAGCCTGGCCCCGCGCTGGGGTTCGGCGTCACCCTGGCCGCCGGTTCCGTGCTGGTGATGGGGTTGGTGGTGAACATCCCGGCGGCCCTGATCCTGGCGCTGTCGGTTTGCTTCTACGTCTTCGTCTACACGATGTGGCTGAAACGGCGCACCCCGCAGAATATCGTCATCGGCGGCGCGGCCGGCGCATTCCCCGCGGTCATCGGCTGGGCCGCGGTCACTGGATCGGTGGACCTGATCCCGTTGGTGCTGTTCGGCATCGTGTTCATCTGGACGCCGCCGCACTTCTGGTCGCTCGCCCTGTGGGCGAATGACGACTACCGGCGGGCCGGCGTTCCCATGCTGCCGGTCGTGTCCGGCGCCAAGGAAACCCGCCGGCAGATCCTGCTGTACACCATCGTCCTGGTCCCCCTGACCATGGTGCCTTACCTGATGGGCTTCAGTGGCCTGCCATACGGCATCACCGCCGGTCTGCTCGGCCTGATTTTCCTGGAGCGGGTGTATCGCGTGATCACCGATCGTCAGGACGAGGCAGGCAACAGCCTGACAGGGGACGCGCCGGCCAAGGCCGCATTCAAATACTCGATTCTGTATCTGTTTGCCTTGTTCGGGGCGTTGGCTATCGATCGTCTGATCGGATAGGCGATGGCTTTGGACAACCAGACACCTGCCAAGAATGCCAGCGCCGATGCCGCGCGCCGGCGCCGCGGCCGCAGTTGGGCGATTCTGATTGTTTTGTTCGCCCTGTGCGGCCTGTTCTACGCAATCACCATCGTCAAAATGGCGCATTTCTGATGAATGTGAAACGGCGTAACGCGATTGTCGGGTCGGCCGTGGTCGCGACGATCATTGGCATGGTCGGCATGTCCTTTGCCGCCATCCCGCTTTACCGGCTGTTCTGTGCCGTCACCGGTTTCGGCGGCACGCCGAGTATCGGCTTGGCGGCGGCACCCGGGGCCAGCGGCCAGACCATCCGGGTGCTCTTCAACGCCAACACGAACCCTGGACTGCCCTGGTCCTTTGAGCCAGACCAGCTTGAGGTCTCGTCGAAACTAGGCGAGGAGCAGGTCGCCTTCTACCACGCCACCAACAAATCCAGCCGTCCTGTCACCGGAATGGCGCTGTACAACGTCACGCCGGAAAGAGTCGGCCAATATTTCCACAAGACCGCCTGTTTCTGCTTCAACCAGCAGACCTTGGCCGGCAACCAGACCATGGAATTTCCCGTCAGCTTCTGGGTCGATCCGGCGATTCGCACCGACCCCACCACCGCCGACGTGAAGCAGATCACGCTCTCCTACACCTTCTACCGCTCGTTGGCGGATGCCGAGAAAGTCGGCGCCCTCGCCAAGGCCGGTCCGCATGTCGGTCCGATGTCCGCGGCCGACCTCGCAGCGCTGAAATCGAGAACAAATTGAACGCCGTGGTGAACTCTCCCCGCCCTCTTGAACTCAGTCGAGATTTGGCGATTATGCGGCAGCCGGGTCGGGGCGGTTTCCCCGGCGGTGTTGATATGGATATGGCATGAGCAGCGACGCGCACAGTGCACCGGCCGTGATGGGTTCCGGTTTGAAGCATCCTTATCATCTCCCCGACCCCAGCCCGTGGCCGATCATTGGCGCCCTTGGCGGTTTCATGATCGTGTTCGGCATCGTCCTGGCCGCGCATTTCGGCAGTTATCCGGTCCTCATCCTGGGCGTGCTGACCGTCCTGACGACGATGTTCTTCTGGTGGCGTGACGTCATTCGCGAATCCCGCACGCCGGGCGCTCACAGCCTGATCGTGCGACTCGGCCTGCGCTACGGCATGACGCTGTTCATCACCAGCGAGGTGATGTTCTTCGTCGGCTTCTTCTGGTCCTACTTCAACTTCCTGATCTTCCCGGAAACCCAAGGCAACGGCCAGACGGTATGGCCGCCGACCAACGTCCACACCTTCGATCCGTTCCACCTGCCGTTCCTGAACACGATGATCCTGCTGCTGTCCGGCACGACCGTGACGTGGGCGCATCATTGCCTGCTCGAGAACGACCGCAAGGGCCTGGTCCGCGGCCTCGGGCTCACCATCTTGCTGGGCCTCAGCTTCACGTTCTGCCAGGCGATGGAGTATTCGCATGCCCCGTTTGCGTTCTACGGCGGCGGCGTCTATTCGTCGGTGTTCTTCCTGGCGACGGGCTTCCACGGCTTCCACGTCATCGTCGGCACCTGCTTCCTGATCGTCTGCTGGTTCCGAGCCCGTGCCGGCCAGTTCACCCCGGAACGCCACTTCGGGTTCGAGGCCGCCGCCTGGTACTGGCATTTCGTCGACGTGGTGTGGCTGTTCCTGTTCGTCTGCATCTACTGGTATGGCGCTGGCCAGATCGCGATGGAGTAACCCCGTCCCCGTGGACGAACCGCAAATCTCGACCCTTCAGGCGGCCCTTCGCTGCCGGTGCCCGAGATGCGGAAAAGGCAAATTGTTCACGGGGCTGCTGACATTGAGACCGGCGTGTCCGGACTGCGGCCTAGACCTGACGCAGTCCGACACCGGCGACGCCGGGGCAGTCGGTCTCATCATGGTGCTGGGGGCGATCGTCGTTATCCTGGCTTTCTGGGTCGAATTCCGGTTTGAACCACCGCTTTGGGTGCATGCGATCCTGTGGCCCTCAATAACCCTGCCGCTCGCCATCCTGCTGATGCGGCCGATGAAGGCAGCGCTGGTCGCCCTGCAATTCCGCCACCGCTCCACCGAGATGGGCTTGTGACACCGGCCTGGCGCCGGTTCCTGGTTCCCAGCCTCAGCACCCTGGCGATGCTGCTTCTGCTAATCGGCCTGGGGACTTGGCAGGTTTACCGCCTGCACTGGAAGGAAGGTATCCTGGCGCAAATCGCGACGGGGGAAGCTGCGCCGCCTGTTCCATTACCCGCCAAGCCCTCGCCCTACACGAAAGTCTCGGTAACCGGCCGCTTCCGTTATGACCAGGCCGCCGAGTACGGCGCCGAGGTGCGCGACACGATGGCTGGCCCAACCATGGGTGCCTATCAGATTGTCCCATTGGAGCGCCCCGGCGCCCCGACGATTTTGGTCGATCGCGGCTGGATTCCACAAAACCGAGCAACCGCCCTCAATGAGCCCGCGGGCGCGGTGACCGTCTCCGGCTACGTCCATCCTGGGGACTCGCCGCGCTGGTTCAGCCCGACCGACGATGACGCGGGTCGCCAGTTCTTCACGCTCGACCCGGCGGTGATCGGCGCGGTCGTCGGTGCCCCCAATCCGGAGCCCTACGCCTTGGTCGCCATGGGACCGGAAACAGCCGGGACGTATCCGGTGCCGGCGCAACATTTGCCGCGGCCGCCCAACAACCATCTGTCTTACGCCATCACCTGGTATGGTCTGGCGGTGGCGCTGCTCATCATCTTCGGCGCCTGGGTGCGAAAGGCATTGCGGTCATGACACATAAGTCCGCGTACGAACGTCTCACCACCCGCTTCAAGCTCATCGCCACAATCGGCGAATGCGCCTCCATGCTCGGGTGGGACGCCGCCGCCATCATGCCGCCCGGCGGCGGACCAGCCCGAGGCGACCAACTCGCAGCGCTGGCAGTGCTCCGGCATCAAAACCTGACTGCACCGGAGATCGAGGCCG
>NZ_LMUJ01000026.1:57149-111341 GCF_009765975.1 Acidisphaera sp. S103
CGCCGCCGCCGAAACCGCCGACCCATGGGAAGCCGCCAACCTCAGCCTGATGCGCCACGCTTACACGCGCGCCAAGGCGTTGCCGGAGGATCTGGTCGAGGCACAGGCCAAGGCGAACTCCGCCTGCGAGAAAATCTGGCGCACCGCCCGCAAGGACGCCGACTTCGCCATGGTGCGACCCCATCTGGCCGAGGTGCTGCGTCTGACCCGCGAATCCGCCGCCGCGCTCGCCGGCGCACTCGGTCTGACCCCGTACGACGCCCTGATGGACGGCCACCAGCCGGGCATCGGCGCCGACGACGTAGCCCCGGTCTTCGCTGCCTATGAAGACTTCCTGTCCACCGCGCTGCCGCTCGCCGAACAATACCAGGCCGAACACCCCGCCCCAATCCGCCCCGTCGGGCCGTTCCCGGTCGCCGCGCAACAAATGCTCTGTCGAGACCTCGCACAGCGTCTGGGCCTGGATTTCGACCACGCCAGGCTCGACCAGTCCGCCCACCCATTCTCCGGCGGAACCCCCACCGACGTCCGGATTACCACTCGCTATCTGGAGGACGATTTCACCTCCGCCATCCTGGCCGTGGTGCACGAGACCGGACACGCTTTGTATGAGCGCGGCCTGCCCCCAGCCTACGCCCGCCTGCCGGTTGGCGAGGCCGCCGGCATGGCCACACACGAAAGCCAATCGCTCATCGTCGAGATGCAAGCCTTCCGCTCCGACTCGTTCCTCGGCTGGCTCGGTCCCCGGTTGCACGAGACATTCGGCGGCGCCCCCGACCCATACCGACTGGACAACCTGGGCCGCCTGTGGCGCCGCGTCCAACGCAGCACAATCCGCGTCGACGCGGACGAAATGACCTATCCGGCCCACGTCATCCTGCGCTTCCGGCTGGAGCGCGCGATGATCGCCGGAGACCTGTCCGTCTCCGACCTGCCCGCCGCCTGGAACGACGGCCTGCACGCCCTGCTGGGGGTCACGCCGCCCGACGACGCGCAAGGCTGCCTGCAGGACATTCACTGGTACGACGGCGCCTTCGGCTATTTCCCCAGCTACACACTGGGTGCCATGGCCGCCGCCCAACTGATGCAGGCCGCCCGCGCCGTAATCCCCAACATGGATGAAGCCTTCAGCCGAGGCGACCTGTCGCCCCTGCTGGCATGGCTTCGGGTCCATGTCCACGGCGTTGCCAGCCGGTTCGACTTCAACACGATCCTGGAACGCGCGACCGGCCGCAAACTCGACCCGCTCGCCTTCCAGTCCCACCTGCGCCGCCGCTACCTGCGCGCCGTCGACTAAGCGAGGGCAGGGGCCGCAACCACGCCGCCGCAAGGCTGACGCACCGGCCTCTCCTCCCCGTCATGGGTCGACCCGCCGGCCTCTCTTCCACGTCATAGAGTCTGGCGCGCGAGCCTCTCCCCCGTCATGGACCGACCCGCCGGCCTTTCCTCCCCGTCATGGTGAGCGAAGGCTCACCATCTACGCCTTGGGGGCAGAAAGGCAGAAGCCGTCGACACCGACCCAGGCCAGCGTTCAGACCTCCATCTCCACACAAACCGGCACATGATCCGACCCGCGCGGCCAATCCCGAGCGTCCCGCAGGATTGTCTGGCTGCGCAGCCCCGACTCCAGGTCCGGTGTCACCCACACATGGTCCAGCCGCCGGCCGCGATCCGACGCCCGCCAATCCTGGTTGCGATACGACCACCACGAATACAGCTTCTGCTCCGGCGGCACGAAATGCCGCACCGCGTCCACGAAGCCAGCGTCCATCCAGGCGTTCAGCCCCTCGGTTTCTGGTGGCGTATGGCTCACCACATCGAGCAACTGCTTATGGCTCCAGACATCGTTCTCCAGCGGCGCGATGTTCAGGTCACCGACAAGCACCGATCGCGAAAGAGTCCGCGCCGCGAACCAAGACCGAGCCTCGGCGATGAAATCGAGTTTGTGGCCGTATTTCGGGTTCTGAGTCCGGTCCGGCACATCCCCGCCGGCCGGCACGTAGAAATTATGCAACTCGACTGGCCCGCCCGGCGTCTGCAACGTCGCCGCGACATGCCGGCAGTCGCCCTTGCCGCACCAGTCCGGGGCGGTGTCGTGCAGTTCCAGCGGCACGCGGGACAAGATTGCCACGCCGTTGTAGCCCTTCATCCCGCGAAACACGGTGTGAGGATACCCCAGCGGCTGCAACGCCTCCGCCGGGAACAGCAGGTCCGGGACCTTCGTCTCCTGCAAGCAGATGACGTCCGGCCCGAGCGCCTCGACCAGCTTGTCGAGCAGCCCGACGCGCAAGCGCAGCGAGTTGATGTTCCAGGTCGCGACCCGCAGAGACGCCATCAGACGATTCGGGTCTTCACCGAACCGACGCCCTCGACGGTGCCTTCCAGCAGGTCACCGCGCTGCACCGCCGCGACATTCTCCGGCGTGCCGCTGTAGATCAGGTCGCCAGGCGCCAGCTTCACCAGCCCCGACAGGTAGGCGATCATCTCCGGCACGCTCCAGATCATCTTCGACAGATCGGAGGTCTGGCGAACTTTGCCGTTCACCTTCAACTCGATCAGCCCCTTGGCAGGATGGCCGACCTTCGACGCCGGCACCAGCAGCCCGATCGGCGCCGACCAGTCGAAGCCCTTGCCCATATCCCAGGGCTTGCCTTCCTTCTTCGCCGCGTTCTGCAGATCGCGCCGCGTCATGTCCAACCCGGCGGCATAGCCCCAGACGTGCCGCAGCGCATCGGCCTCGGCAATGTTCGCGCCGCCTTCGCCGATCGCCACCACCATCTCCATCTCATGGTGCAACTGACTGCTCTGCGGCGGATACGGCATGTCGGCGCCATCCGGCAGCAGCGCGTCGGCCGGCTTCATGAAGAAGAACGGCGGCTCCCGATCCGGATCGCTGCCCATCTCCCTGGCGTGTTCGGCGTAGTTGCGCCCGACGCAGAAAACCCGGCGGACCGGAAAGCTGCCACCACCGGCAACAGGCACGGACGCAATCGCCGGCGGGGAGATGACGTAATCAGCCATTCGGTTGCACCCTCGTATGGAGCCAGTCGGAAATAGTCGGAATCGGATGAAACAGCGGCCGGACATACGGGAAACATGAAGGCGAGGCAATGGTTCACCCGGCCGCGTGATCTGCCGGGAGGACCCCGGGACTCCAGTGGACGTGATCAACGTTTGGTGGGCCGCCGAGCGGTATGCCGGACCCGCAGGATGCGGACACTGTCCCGCGTGATTCGATAACGGATGATGTAGGGATATGCCGTTATCAGTTCCCGCATATTGGATTTGGGTACCGCTCTTCCCCGATGCGGAAAGTCTGCGAGGCTGTCTCCAGCGCCGATCAAGGCGTGGAATACGCTGGCAGCGGCTTGGGGATTGAAGACGGTCAGGTAGTCGAAGATTTTGACAATCTCGCGCAGGGCGGACGGCGACCAAATGACCGGCAAGGTCATACGGTCGGGGGTGGCGTCCGCTTACCCTGCGCCAGCTTCTTCAGCCATTCGCGGACCTTGGTGTGCGGAACGCCGAGGCCGGCCTCGATTTCCGCGTCGGCGATGGCGTCGCGCCGAACCTCTTCTGCCTCGTCCGGAAGTGTGTCGAAGATAGACTCGAGTTTGGTGTTGCCCATGTGCGAATTCTACCGATGTTTTACCGTGTAGTCACGAACGTCTGGTAGCCGCAGTTTCAGTTCACTGGCGCATCGACGATATCAAGCCGTACCTTGATCCGCTCCACATCGCCGCCCAACCGATCCACACGACGGGACAGCGAGGCGTAGCTGCCTTCCAGGAAACCAAGGCGCTCCTTGATCTCGATGATGTCACCCTTGATGTGGCTGATATCGCCTCGGATGGCGCGCAGCAACGTCAGGATCAGATTGTTGGGGTCATCAGACATTTGCGAAGTCCGTTTGTTGAAATCCACCAAGCAACCAGAGACCCCCCACGATCGCACGCGTAACCGCGCCGCAAAGCGACGATCCACGACATATCATAAATCGTACCGGCCCCAAAGCACGACAAGCGCCCCGATCCAGCCTAACCTCCCCGCACAACCCGGAGGGAATCAACGATGAAGATCGCCAAGATCGAGGACCTGCACGCCGACGCCGGTTGGCGCACCTTCTCATTCCTGAAAATCACCACCGATGACGGCTTGGTCGGCTGGTCCGAGTACACCGAGGCCGATGGCAGCCGAGGCCTCACCGCCGTCATCCAAGGCATGGCCGAAGCCCTGATCGGCACCGATCCGCGGCCGATCCAGGCTATCGACTCACTGCTGTATGTGAAGCAGGTCCAGGCCCCCAACGGCGTCAACCAGCGCGCCATCGCCGCCATCGGCAACGCCCTGCTCGACATCAAGGGCAAAGCCCTCGGTGTCCCGGTCTACGAACTGTTCGGCGGTCCCGTCCGCCGCCGCATCCCCGTCTACTGGTCGCATTGCGGCTCCTACCGCGTCCGCAACCACGAACTGGTCGGCGTCCCCCCGCTGCGGACCTACGACGACGTCGCCGCCCTGGGCGCCGAGGTCAAACGCCGTGGCTTCAAGGGCCTCAAGACCAACATCCTGCCCTTCGACGGTGAAAAACTGACAGGTTTCGGCCCCGGTTTCGGCCGCACGCCCGGCCACCCCGAACTCAACGTCGACCGCAAGACCCTGCAAGCCGTCCGCGACCTGCTGGGAGCGTTCCGCGCTGGCGCCGGCCCCGACATGGGCCTGCACCTCGACGTCAACTACCACTTCAAGACCGAGGGGTACCTGCAGATCGCCAAGGCGGTCGAACCGTTCGATCTCA
Source organism: Acidisphaera sp. S103 (assembly GCF_009765975.1). Taxonomy (GTDB): domain Bacteria; phylum Pseudomonadota; class Alphaproteobacteria; order Acetobacterales; family Acetobacteraceae; genus Rhodopila. The sequence goes on from NZ_LMUJ01000026.1 coordinate 61,945, forward strand.
CCTGGCTGGAAATCGACACCTGGGACCCGCAATCCCTCGCCCTGATCCGCAGCAAGGCGCCGTGCCCCATCGCCTCGCTGGAATCCGTCACCGGCCGCCGAGCCTTCCGCCCGTTCCTGGACGCCTATTCCACCGATGTCGCGATTATCGACGTCATCTGGAACGGCTTCCTCGAATCCATCAAGATCGCCGCCATGGCCGAGGCGTATGAGGTCAACGTCGCCCCGCACAACTACTACGGCCACCTCTGCTCCGCCGTCAGCGCGCATTTCTGCGCCGTGGTGCCCAACTTCCGCATCATGGAAATCGACATCGACAGCGTCGCCTGGCGGGATGAGCTTTTCATCAACGCGCCAATCATAGAAAACGGCGACCTCATCATCCCCGACCGTCCCGGTTGGGGCGTCGACGTCAACGAGGCGGCCGTCAGAGCGCACCCGCCAAAAGGAAGATAATGACCGAACCTACCTACGATATCCTCGGCATCGGCAACGCCATTGTCGACGTCGTCGCCCGAGCCGAGGACAGCTTTCTGTCGCGCCACGACATGCACAAGGGGGCGATGATCCTGATCGACGCCCCGACGGCCGACTCGATCTACGCCGCGATGCCTCCGGGGCAGGAGAGCAGCGGCGGGTCCGCCGCCAACACCTGCGCCGTCGCGGCGGGCCTCGGCGCCAAGGTCGCCTATATCGGCAAGGTTGCCGACGACCAGTTGGGTGCCGCGTTCCGCCACGACATCAAGGCGGTCGGCGTCCACTTCCCCACCGCCCCGCTGTCCGGCGGCGCCCCGACCGCCCGCTGCCTGATCCTGGTCACGCCGGACGGCCAGCGCACCATGAACACCTTCCTGGGCGCCTGCGTCACCCTGGGCGAGGCCGACGTGGACCCCGCCCTGGTCGCCGCCTCCGCCGTCACCTACCTGGAAGGCTACCTGTTCGACCCGCCGGAGGCCCAGGCCGCCTTCCGCAAGGCCGCCACCGCCGCCCATGCCGCCGGCCGCCGCGTCGCCCTGTCGCTGTCCGACGCCTTCTGCGTCAACCGCCACCGCGCGGCGTTCCTCGACCTGGTCGCCAACCACGTCGACATCCTGTTCGCCAACGAGACCGAGATCACCGCGCTCTACGAACGCAACACCTTCGAGGAAGCCGCCGAGGCCGCCCGCAAGGACATCGCGCTCGCTGCCCTGACCCGCAGCGAAGCGGGCAGCCTGATCATCCAGGGCACTGAAACGGTCAAGATCGCCGCCCAACCCACCAAGGTGGTGGACACCACCGGTGCCGGGGATGCCTACGCCGCCGGCTTCCTTGCCGGCCTGACCGCCGGCAAGCCGTTGGCTGTGTGCGGCCAGATGGGCAGCATCGCCGCGTCGGAGATCATCAGCCACTACGGCGCCCGTCCGGAAACCGACCTGCGCAGGCTGATGCCGGCTTGAACGAGCGTCCGACTCGCCACGGCCGGCCCCACTCCCTTCGATCGTCATGGCCGGGCGTGTCCCGGCCATCCGCGCAGCGACCGCTGGGACACGTTCCGCCTACACAGAGAACCCCATGATCCTGCACGCCATCCAGGCCGGCGACGGCCCACCCGTCGTCCTGCTGCACGGCCTGTTCGGCGCCGCCCGCAACTTCGGGGCTGTCCAGCGCGCCATCGTCCCGCACGTCCGGGTCGTCGCGCTGGACATGCGCAACCACGGCGACAGCCCGCATGCCGACGACATGCGCTACCCCACCCAGGCGGCCGACGTCCACGAGACCCTTCTGTCCCTCGGTATCGATAAAGCCGCGGTCATCGGCCACTCGATGGGCGGCAAGGCGGCCATGGCGCTGGCCCTGCAATATCCCGATCAGGTCGGCCGCCTGCTGGTCGCCGACATCGCCCCCGTCATCTACCAGCACGGCAACGATATCATTGCTGCGGCGATGGCCGCGATCCCCCTGACCCCATCACTGACCCGCCAGCAAGCCGACGCCGCCCTGGCCGACGCCGTCCCCCGCCCCGACATACGAGCCTTCCTGCTGCAAAACCTGCGCTTCGGCACCGACCCGCATTGGCGCATCGGCCTGGCCGAAATCGCCGCCGCCGTCCCTGACCTGGAGGGTTGGATCGACCTGCCCGGCACCTACCCCGGCCCAACCGTGTTCGTGACCGGCGCCAACTCCGACTACGTCCGCCACGAGCACCGACCCGCCATCCGATCCCAGTTCCCGACGGCCCGCTTCGTCGCCGTCAAGAACGCCGGCCATTGGGTCCACGCCGACAACCCCGCCGGCTTCCTCTCGGTCGTGGAGGCCTTCCTGCACGACTGGCGATAACGATCACGCGGCAGGCAGCCGCAACGGCAACAGGAACGTCAACGCCACCGCCGCCCCAGCCCCACACACCAGAAACACATCCAGCGCCGGCAGCGCGGCGATCGCCGGAGCCGTCACCGTCGGCGCCAGCGCCTGTGCCAGCAGCACCGGCACCGCGAGCCACCCCAACAGCGCCGCATATCCCGCCGGCCCGAAGATCGCCAGCGGCAGCGTCCCCCGGTTGATCGTCAGGATCCCGTTGCTCATGCCATACAGCACCGCGAACCCCATCGCCGCGTAAGCCCCACCGAACAGCAACAACACCGCCCCAACAGGAAACAGCACTGCCCCGACACGCGCCTTAACCAGCAGATTGATCCGCGGTCCGATGACATATTCCAGCAGCCGCCCGGCGACTTGGGCCGGCCCGATCAGCGCAGCAACACCAACCGCCTCCGCCGCGGTCAGATCGATTCCCTGCAACAACGACAGGATATGCACCGCGATCGTAGACGTAATGAACCAGCGCAGCGCAAAGAACCCGCCCAGCAGCACCAGCGCCCGACGCTGCGCCGAGGACCGGGGCATCCCGCCCTCCACGCCATCCTGGCGTGGCCGAGGCGGCGCCGGCGGCACCAACAGCCAAACCATCGGCAAATTGACCAGCAGCATCAGCCCCGCATAGCCCAGCAGCAGACCACGCCAGCCCAGCGTCCCGATCAGCGTCGCCCCCACGGTCCAGAACACCGCGCTCGCAAACCCCGCCACCAGCGTGATCCCCGTGATGCTGGGTCCCGCCTCCTGTCCCAGCAGGCCGCCGACCGTCGCAAAGGCGGCGTCATACAATCCCATAGACATGCCCGCGCCGATGATCGTCCACCCGAGGTACCAGACCGCCAAATTAGGCGTGAACGCCAACACCACCTGGCCAACAGCCATCACCACGATGCTGGTCAGCAGCGCGCCACGCCCGCCATGCCGATCGATCCACTTCCCGACCCGAGGCGCACCTGCACCCGCCACCAGCAACGCCCACGAAAACGCCCCCAGCATCCGAAACCCCGACTGCCCCAGCGTCACCCCAACCGGCCCCGCAACGATCGCCGGCAGGAAGAACGTCATCCCCCAGGACAGCATCTGGTTGATGCCAAGCACGGTGCCGAGGCGGAAATGCGATGCGGACATTCCGCTCAGCATCCGCCAAACGACAACCCGGAACAATCCACACCCCAGCCAGTTGTCCATACCGCCCGCTCGGTCCTACACTAACCGGAAACCAACGGGAGCGTTCGATGAGCAAGCAGCCATTCGACTACACCGTCGCCGATTTCAATTATATCGAGCACGCCGACGGACCCCAGCGCCTGCGTCTTTTTATGCCGGTGGGAACAGGACCATTCCCTCTGATCGTGGACCTGCACGGCGGCGCCTGGAGCAATCAGGACCTCAAGGATTGCGAACCCCGCGACCTGGTGCTCGCCAAGGCGGGCTTCGCCGTCGCGGCGCTGAATTTTCGGCACGCCGGGTCGGGCTACCCGACCTCACTGGTCGATATCAACTATGCCATCCGCTGGCTGAAGGCCCACGCCGGCAAGCTGGGGCTGCGCGCGGACGCCGTCGGCCTGTCCGGCCAGAGCAGCGGCGGTCACCTCGCCATGCTGTCGGCGATGCGCCCGGCCGATCCCCGCTACACCGCCATCGCCTCGCCCGACGGCGCCAAGGTGGACGCCACGGTGAAGGCCGTGGTCATGCAGTGGCCAGTGATCAACCCGCTATCGCGCTACCGCAACGCGGTGAAGCTGCGGGATTCCGGCAACCCGCCCGCCTGGGTCGGCGACATCCCCAGCCGCCACGACCTGTACTGGAAGACCGAGGCGGCCATGGAGGAAGGCAATCCCATGCTGCTGCTGGAACGCGGCGAGAAGGTGCAAATGCTGCCCGCGCTGTGGATCCAAGGCCGCCCCGACCCGACGCACGATTACCGCGACCCGGTAGGGACGTTTGACGGTAACGAACCGGAACGATTTGCGCACAACTACCGCAAGGCCGGCGGAGACCTGGAATTGCTGTACATCGACAATGCCACGCGCGGGACGGAGACCTCCCACAATCCCACAGCGGCGTTCTTCGCGCGCCATCTGACCTGACGGCGCGCCACGTGCGGCGGGACCGTAGCAGCGGTCCCGCCGGCGGGTTACGGTTCGCAACCAAATTTGGTCGCAAATGAAGCGACATTTACCAAATGATAGGATAGAAGGCCGCGCAATTGCCCAGGCGCCCGGCGCCGATTGCGAGGTTTGTTCGTGGATCAGGATTCGCCCACCGAAGTCCAGATTCCGCCGACGCGGGTCGAACCCGCGCGCTCGTTCGGCCCACGCCTGCCACGCCCGTTGCAATTCCTGCTGGTCGGGATCGCCCTCGCCCTTCTGGTAGCCGTATTCATCGGCGGACCTGCGGTATTGCATCTGTTCAGCCGATCCACACCGGTCCCAACGACCGAGGAAGCGCCCGCTCAGCCCGACCCAACTGCATTCAAGCCGACAGCCCGTCAGTGGGCGACCCTGAAAATCCAGACCGTGGAGGACCAGGCGTTCCAGCCGGTGGCGGAAACCGACGGCCGGATCGCTCTTGATGACGATCTTGTGACGCCGGTCTTCTCCCCCTACAGCGGCCGCGTGACGCGCCTGATGGCCCGAGCGGGCGACACGGTCCAGCGAGGCGACCCGCTGTTCGCCATCCAGTCGACGGAACTGGCGCAGGCGCAGAACGACCTGATCACCGCTACGGCCGGGGTGAAGACGGCGAAAGCCCAGCTCAACCTGGCGGAAACCAACGAGAAGCGGCAGCACGCCCTCTATGCCGCCCAAGGGGCGGCGCTGAAGGATTGGCAGCAATCCCAGGTCGACCTTGCCACGGCGCAGGGCGGGATGAACAACGCCTTCATCGCCTTGGCCTCGGTGCGCAACCGCCTGCGGATCCTGGGCAGGAGTGAGGCCGACATCGCCGCCATCGCCGCCACCGCCGATCTGTCCACCCTAGATGCCGACAGTGTGGTAAGAGCACCGATCGGCGGCACGGTGGTGCAACGGCAGATCGGCCTGGGCCAGAACATCATCAGTGCCTCGGCCGGCGCGACCAATCCCGTGTTCATGATCGGCGACGTCTCCAAGGTCTGGATGGTCGCCAACGCCCGGGAAGAAGACGCCCCGTATCTGCACCTCGGCGATCCGGTCGAGGTCCGCGTCCTGGCCTACCCCGGACGCGTCTTCAAGGGCCGCCTGAACTACATCGCCGCCTCGCTGGACGCCGCCACCCATCGCCTGCCGGTGCGCGCTGAGGTGGAGAACCCGCAGCAGACCCTGAAGCCTGAGATGTTCGCCAGCTTCCGCATCATCACCGGCGCCGAGGCCCAGCATCCGGCCGTGCCCCGTGATGCGGTGGTCTTCGAAGGCGACACCGCCCACGTCTGGGTCGCTGACGACACGGCAAAGACGCTCGCCATCCGCCCAATCAAGCCAGGCCACACCCGCGACGACGGCACAACCGAGGTCCTCGACGGCCTGAAACCCGGCGACAAAATCGTGACCGCCGGCGCCGTCTTCATCGACCGGGCGGTGACCGGTGACTGATATCCGCCCTCGTCACGACGGACCACGGCTCACCAACCACCCCCCTCGTCGTCACGACGGACCACGGCTCACCAACCACCCCCTTCGTCGTCACGACGGACCACGGCCCACCATCCACCCCCCTCGTCGTCATGACGGACCACGGCTCACCAACCACCCCCTTCGTCGTCACGACGGACCACGGCCCACCATCCACCCCCCTCGTCGTCACGACGGACAACGGCCCATCGTCCACCCCCCTCGTCGCCACGACGGACAACGGCCCGTCCACCACCACCACCACCATCGTCATGGCGGGCGAAGGCCCGCCATCCACGCCTTCCTATGCCGATCCTGCACAAGGCATAGCCCGCCCCCCAACAGGCCCCACCCATGAACGGCCTGATCGCCCTCGCCCTGCGGCAACGCATCCTCATGCTCGTTTTGATGCTGACCGTGTTCGTCGGCGGTGGCGTCGCCTTCACCAAACTGAACATAGAAGCCTACCCCGACCCGGTACCCCCCCTGGTCGACATTATCGTCCAAAGCCCCGGCACATCAGCCGAGGAAATGGAACGCTACATGACCATTCCGGTCGAGATCCAGATGGCCGGCATCCCAAACCTGACCGCTATCAGAACGATATCACTGTTCGGCCTGTCCGACATAACTGTCCAGTTCAACTACAATTTTACCTATCAACAAGCCGAACAATGGGTGATCAACCGCTTGTCGGCGCTGCCGCCAATGCCGAACAACGTGGTGCCGCAAATCTCCCCCGAAAGCCCGATCGGTGAGATCATGCGATACCGCGTGGTCGGCCCGCCCGGTTATTCCGTGACCGACCTGAAAACGATCGAGGACTGGATGCTGGAACGGCGCTTCAAGGCCGTCCCCGGCGTGATCGACGTCAACGGCTGGGGCGGCAAGACCAAAACCTATGAGGTCACGATCGACCAGCACAAGCTGACCGACTACGGGCTGACCGTGCCACAGGTCGTCGCCGCGCTGAACAACGCCAACATCAATGTCGGCGGCCAGACGGTGAATTTCGGCACCCAGGCCGCGGTGGTGCGCGGCATCGGCGTGATCCGCTCGCTGGACGACATTCGCAATACCATGGTGTCGCAGAACAGCGGCTCTCCCGTGCTGGTGCGCGACGTCGCCACGGTCACCGTTGGCAACGTCCCACGGCTGGGAATCGCCGGACAAGACAACGACGACGATATCGTCCAGGGCATCGTTTTGATGCGGCGCGGCGCCGAAAGCCTGCCGACGATCAAGCGGGTGGAGGCGCTGATCAGCAGCATCAACCATTCCACCGTGCTGCCGCCCGGCGTACACATCGAAAAAATCTACGATCGTTCCGATCTGATCAACGTGACCACCCAAACGGTGCTGCACAACATGCTGGCCGGCATCGTGCTGATCTTCATCGTGCAATGGCTGTTCCTCGGCAATCTGCGCGCCGCCTGTATCACCGCGGCGACGATCCCCTTCGCGCTCGCCTTCGCCATCGGCCTGCTGCTGCTCACCGGAGAATCCGCCAACCTGCTGTCGGTGGGGGCGATCGATTTCGGCCTGGTGGTCGACGCCACGGTGATCCTGGTGGAGAACGTCGTCCGCCGCCTGGCGCAACCGCCCTCGGAACGATTCCTCCAATCCGTTTCGGTCCAAACCTCACGACCTGTCGCCGCTTTGCGCGGCAAGTTCGCGGTGATCGGCAACGCCGCGATCGAGGTGAACAAAAGCATCTTCTTCTCGGCCGCGATCATCATCGCCGGCTTCGTCCCGCTGTTCACCATGAGCGGGATCGAGGGCCACATTTTCGGCCCGATGGCCCGCACCTACGCCTACGCCATCGCCGGCGGACTGATCGCTACCTTCACCGTGACGCCGGCGCTGTGCGCGGTGCTGCTGCGCGGCCGGGAAAGCGAGAAAGAAACCCTGCCGGTCCGCCTGCTGCATCGCACCTACGGACCAGTGGCCAGGTTCGCGCTCGCCAACCGCGTACTCACCCTGGGTGCTCTGGTGCTGTTGCTGCTGGGCGCCGGCCTCGCGATCCGGACACTTGGGCTGGAATTCCTGCCCAAGCTGGAAGAAGGCAATATGTGGATACGCGCGACGATGCCAACCTCGGTCTCGCTGGAGGACAGCAACGCCTACGTCAATCGCATGCGCGCGGTCATGCGATCCTACCCCGAGGTGGTTACCGTCGTGTCGCAGCACGGACGCCCCGACGACGGCACCGATGCCACCGGGTTCTTCAACGCCGAATTCTTCGTGCCGCTGAAGCCGTTCGACACCTGGCCCGCCGGCGTCGACAAGGACAAGCTGACCGAACAGATGATGCAGCGGCTGCAGAGCGAATTCCCTGGCGTAGACTTCAATTTTTCTCAATACATCGAAGACAACGTCGAGGAGGCCGCCTCCGGCGTGAAAGGCGAGAACTCGGTCAAACTGTTCGGTGGCGATCTGGAAACGCTTGAAAAGACCGCAAACAAAATAAAAGACGTCATGGCGACCGTCCCCGGCATTACAGACCTCGGCGTCTTCGCTTCGCTCGGGCAGCCCACGGTTCGTATCGATATCGATCGCGCCCGAGCGGCGCGGTATGGGCTGGCGCCGGGCGATATCAATACGACGGTGCAAGCGGCGATCGGCGGGCAGCAGGCGGGAAACCTGTATGAAGACGGATCGGACCGCAACTTTCCGATCATGGTCCGGCTGGCACCTGAATACCGGAAAAACCTCGATGCAATCCGCCACATCGTCGTCGGAGCGCCAAATCCGAACGGCAATGGCGTGGTGCCGATTCCCCTGACCGATGTGGCAACGATCCGCCTGACCTCCGGTGCATCGTTCATCTATCGCGAAGGGCAGGAACGCTACATTCCCATCAAGTTCAGCGTGCGCGGGCGAGACCTCGGCACCACCGTGCTGGAGGCACAGAAGAAAGTCGATGAAGCCGTCGTCATTCCCGGCGGCTATCACCTCGAATGGGTCGGCGAGTTCGGTAACCTGGAAGAAGCGATCGCCCGCCTGGAAATCGTTGTTCCGATCGCGATCCTGCTGATCTGCCTTCTGCTCTACATTAACTTCGGCTCGTTGCGCGACATGCTGCTGGCAGCGAGCGTGATCCCGATGGCGCTGATCGGCGGCATCTTCGCGCTGTACGTCACCGGCACCGCGTTCAGTGTGTCCGCCGCCATCGGGTTCGTCGCGCTGTTCGGCATCGCCGCGATGGACGGGATCATCGTCCTGACATCGTACAACGCAACAATCGACGCCGGCCTGCACCGCACCGAAGCGATCCTGCGCACCTGCCGGGTCCAAATGCGCCCCGTGCTGATGACATGCGTGGTCGCCTGCGTCGGCCTACTGCCGGCTGCGATCTCGAACGGCATAGGCTCCCAGGTACAAAAACCTCTGGCGCTTGTGGTGGTAGGCGGCATCATGCTGGCCCCCGTGCTGATCCTGATTATCCTGCCCGTCCTGATCGACACATTCTCCCGCCGCTCAGCAGCAGACGAGCCAACCCACGACCTGGAACCCGCAGCGTAACCGGATACCCACCCGCCGCCCGTTGGCCCCCCGCCGCCACCTGACCCCCCGTCATACCGGCGAATGCCGGTATCCACGCCGTTCTTCCCGCCCACCACAACGAAAATCAGCCACCCCATCACTCTTTCGGCGTCACCCGCACCCCAGCAACCCGAACCCGCGGACGTCGCAAGTCCAGCAGGATCAGCGCCGCCGGAATCATAGCCGCAATCCGGAACGTCGTCTGGAACGCCACCATGAACCCATCCGGACTGGATGCTCGCAGGCTTTGGAAAATCAGCATCAACACAGTCGCCCCAGTGACCGTGCCGATCGTCCGTGTCGCCATACCCAGCGCACCCGCGACACCTCGGTTTCGCGCCGGAATGGTGGCGGTGACGATGTCGAAATACGCAACCTGGAACAGCCCGATCCCAAACCCCTGCACCAGCATCGACATCACCAGGATCGGGATATCCGGCGTACTCCCGGACAGCGAAATCCCAAACAACCCGACGCCGCTCAACGCGGTGCCCACCAGCGCGATCACCCGAGGCTTCTGCCCCACCGCCAGCCGTCCCGCGATCGGCGCGGCAACGATCAGCCCGGCCGGCGACGCCGCCAGCACCAGGCCCGCCATCGGCAGCGTCAACCCCGGAATACGAGCCAGGTAGAACGGCGCCAGCAGCATGATGGAGAACGCGGACAGATTGAGCAGCACATTGCTGAGGTTGATCACCGCAAAATCGGCGCTCCGGAACGTTTTGAAGTCGATGATCGGCTTTGCCGCCCGATGCTCCTGCCGATAGAACAGCACGAACCCTACAATCGCCACCACCGCGAACACCACCGTCTCCGGACCCGGCGGTCGCAACCGGTTCAACGCCAGCAGCATGAAACTCAGCGCCAACGCCAACAACGCGCCGCCCACCGCATCGAACGGCTCACGCTCCCCACGCGCCGGCCGAGGCAACGTCCACGCCAACAAAAATGCCACCGCCGCGATTGGCGCCCGGAAACTGAACACCGCGCTCCACCCGAAATGCTCCACCAGCGTTCCGAACACCGAAGGACCCAGCGCACTGCCGATACCGAACATCATCATGTAGCGCGCGAGCACCTGTGTGCGCTGTTCCTCGGGGAACAGGCTGATCGCCAGTGCCGGCCCGCAGGACAGGATCAACCCGGCGCCAACCCCCTGCGCCACTCGTGCCGCCAGCAGCACGCCATACGAAGGCGCTAACGCACAGCCAACGAAGGCGAGCGAGCTGACACCAGTGCCGAACAGAAACACGCGCCGGTACCCCAGCAAATCGCCCACCCGCCCGAAGCTCAGCATCAGCGACGTCTGGGTCAGCGTGTAACTGATGACGATCCACTGGATCATCGGGATCGGCAGCCCGAAATGCGCGACGATCGCCGGGAACCCGATATTCACCGCCGAGTCCAGCGGCACCACCAAAGTGCCCAGGCCAACGATCAGCAGCGGGATGATTGGATGTTTCAGGACGCTGCACCCCGCATGGCGCGCCACACCCGCGACGCCGAGGCCGGACCGTCCAGCGAGGTAACCCCGACCGCATCGGCGATGGCGTTGGCAATAGCGGGGAACAGCGCGATGGCACCTGCCTCGCCGCAGCCCTTCACACCCACGGGATTGGTGGTGCAACGCGTGCCGGCGAAACGCAGGTCGAAACTGGGCAGGTCACCAGCCCTTGGCATGGCATAATCCATGAATGTCCCGCTGATCGGCTGACCGGACTCCGGATCATAAACCGCGTGTTCCAGCAGCGCCTGACCGGCCCCCTGCGCGATCGCCCCATGCGCCTGGCCGGCCGCGACCATCGGATTGACGATCACCCCGTAATCATCAACCGCGGTCAGCCGTTCCAAGGTGACGGCGCCTGTGTCGGGATCGACCTCCACCTCCGCGACATGGGTGCCGTTAGGAAACGTCATCGCCTCCCGAGTCCACTGATGGTACGTATCCAGCGTCCCCGGCGCCTTCGCCGCGACATCCAGCAAGGCAATGACACGATCGGTTCCAGCGACGCGAAACAACCCGTCCTCGAACACGATATCGGCCTCGGCCGCCTCCAGCGCCTGAGCAGCAATGGCGCGCCCCTTGGCGATGATGATGTCGGACGCCCGCCAGATCGCCGTGCCGCCCATATACGTGGCGCGAGAACTACCATGCCCGCCACCCATCGGTATCAGATCGGTGTCGCCCTGCTTCAGGTGGATCATCGCATTGGGCAGCCCCAGCCGATCCGCCAGGATCTGCGGCATCGTCGTCTCATGCCCCTGGCCGATTGTCTGAGTCCCCGTGATCAGCGAAACCGACCCATCCGCCTCGAACCGAATATCGACGTTCTCAGTCGGCAGGCCGCCGGTGGCCTTGATGTGGCAAGCCAGCCCGACACCCCGGCGCTTGCCGGCGGTTTCACTGGCGCGCCGCCGAACCGAAAAACCCTCCAGATCGGCACCACCAATCGCAGCATCAAACGCCGCTCGGAAATCCCCACTGTCCACAACGAACTTGAAGGCATTTGTCATCGGTATCGTTCGGACGAAGTTGCGCCGGCGCAAATCGATCCGATCGAACCCGCACTGCCGAGCCGCCGCGTCGATCAACCGCTCCATGATGTTGACCGCCTCGCCAAAGCCCGGCCCGCGCGTGACCCCGATCGGGACGGTATTGGTCAGGACGGCCTTCACCCGCAGGGCAATGGCCGGAATACCGTAGACGGTGCCTTGCAAGTGCGGATACTGATTGGTCTGCACACCGCCGGCCCCACCGGCCATATAAGCGCCGAGGTTGGCGACACTGTCCACATGCAGCGCCAGAAAGTTTCCATCGTTATCAAGCGCCAGCGTGGCAACCGACAGATGATCTCTGGCCTGATGGTCGGAGAGAAATGTTTCGGATCGGGTAGAAATCCATTTCACTGGCCGACCAACCCGACGCGCAGCCCACAAAATCAGCGCCTGCTCCGCATAAGCAAAATTCTTCGCTCCGAATCCACCACCCACATCATGTGCAATGAAACGAACTTCCCCCGGCGCCACCCCAAGCGCTCGGGATGCCGTATCACGGTTCCCATGAAGGTTCTGACTGGACACATGCAGCGTGTATCGACCGTCGTAGACACCGATCGCACCACGCGGCTCCATCGGATTGGTGACGATGCGGTGGTTGTTCAACGCGATCGTTACGACATGATCAGACGTCCGGATAGTATCCGCGACCCCCGCGGTCTGGCCCCATGTCCAGTCCATGCACACATTGTCCGGTACCTCGTCCGCCAACAGCGGAGCACCCGGCCGCAACGCATCATCCGCCCGCGTAATGGCTGCCAACGGTTCATAATCCACCACGATCCGTTCAGCAGCATCCAGCGCCTGGTTCTTCGTTTCCGCGACGATCAAGGCAACCGGCTCGCCCACATACCGGACCTTGCCCTCGGCCAGCAGAGGCTGCGGCAGAAAGCGGAATGGCTCATTGGTCTGCACATTGGCCTCGACCGTCGGACGCAACGGACGAAGCCCATCGGCCGCCGCGTCCGCCGCCGTCAGCACAGCAACAACGCCCGGCATCCCCGCCGCGGCCGTGGTTTCGATCGCATCGATACGGGCGTGTGCATGCGGGGAACGCAGGAACACGGCATGGGTAACGCTGTCAAAGCGCAGATCATCCAGATACGCACCGCGCCCGGCAACAAAGCGGGCGTCCTCACGCCGGCGCGGAGAATCGCCAATGACGGCGCGATCGTTCATGGACAGTCCCCAGGGTTTCCTCAAGCGCCAGTTTGGGCCGGGAGCAGGGCAGGGGGCAAGGGACCCCCGTGCCCCTGCACCATCACGGCACCGCCCGCGTCTCCGCCAGATGATCGAACCGCTTCTTGTATGTCCCCAGTCCCATCGTCTGCGACCGCAACTCGATGATCAGGTCATGCATCTCGGCCTCGGGCACCAACGCCTCGACATCATCCCAGCCAGTCCACCCGGACCGTTCGGCGAACCCCAGGATCTGCCCGCGCCGCCCGGTCAGCAGCCGCTGCGCCCTGGCGGTGTAGTCGTTCGGCACACTGATCGTGACGTGATCGACCGGTTCCAGCAGGACCGGATCGGCCTTGGCCAGCCCCTCCTTCATCGCGATCTGAGTCGCGGTCTTGAACGCCATGTCGGAACTGTCGACCGAATGAAACCCGCCATCCACCAGCGTCACAGAGATATCCACCACCGGATACCCAAACGGCCCCTTTTTCGTCGCCTCCTCGGCCGCATCGCCCACCGACGGAATGAAGTTCCGAGGCACCGCCCCGCCGACGACCTTATCGACGAACAGGAACCCCTCGCCGCGCTCCCGAGGCGCGATGTCGATCTTCACGTCGGCGAACTGCCCATGCCCGCCCGTCTGGCGCTTCAATCGCCCATGCTCATGCACCGGTTTGCGGATGGTCTCCTTGTACGCGATCGCCGGCTTCTGCACCGCCAGTTTCAGCCCGTAGTCCCGCGCCAGATGGTCCACCACGGTCTGCAGATGCATCTCGCCCTGGCCGTGCAGCACGGTTTCGCCTTCTTGGGTGATGAAAAGTGAGGCATCTTCCTCCGCCAGCTTGTGCAGCGCCCCCGACAGTTTCACATCGTCCTTCCGATCCGTCGTGGCCACGGCCATCGCGTAGACCGGCGGCGCCGGATGCGGGAAGGGCAGGGGTTCCGGCTGGCCGCCAGGCGACAGAGTGGCACCGGTCGGCACGCCATCCAGCCGGCCGAATGCAACGATGTCGCCCTGCCGAGCGTCCGGCACCTTGGCCATCTCGCCGTTCACATACCGATAGATGCCACCGAGGCGCGTCCCGCCTAACTGAGCGCCGTCGGCCACCGTCCCGCTCCACACCCGGACATACGACAGCTTCCCGGTATGCCCGGCATAAACCGTCTTGAATACCTGCGCCCGAGGCGCCCCGCCGGGTACGATCTGCCGCCTCTCCGCGGTTTCAGCCGGGTCGGGCGTGTCATGCCGCAGCGCCTTCCACAGGCGGCGCACACCGGCGGCGTGTTCGGCGGCCCCCACCAGCACCTCGATCACCGCGCCGGCGCACAGATCCTTGCGCATGTCGCGATACAACTCGTCCGGCGTCGGCTTTATGTCCTCCAGCACCTTCTCCAACAATGCGTCGTCGCGATCGGCCAGAGTCTCCACCAGCCGGTCCAGCGCGGCCTGTTCCTCTGCCAGCAGCGCCTCAGGGATCTGCATCAGTTCGGATGCCTGTCCCTTGCGGTAGCGATAGGCCCGCTCACTCATCAGATCGACGTAGCCGGTGACGGCCTCGCCGTCGAAAATCGGCATGTGCCGCAGCACCAGCGGGCTGGCGGTATAGCTCTGCAGGGCGGCCAGCGTGTCGGCGATGCTGCCTTCCAGCGTGTCGATCTTGTTGATGTAGATGATGTGGGGAACGCCTTCATCCCGCAGCGTCTTCAGCAGCGGCGCGACCATCGCGGCCTTTGCCGGCGTCGGCTCACAGACCACGACGGCGATATCCACCATCGCCAGTGCCGAACAGGTCTGGTGGGCAAACTCGATCGACCCCGGGCAGTCCAGGATGGACCACGGGTCGTCCAGATAGGTGCAATGTCCCAGTCGGATCTCGGTGGTCGTCGGGCGGTTGCGCGGATCGGCCGGTCGTTTGACAGGCGCGCCCGCTGCGTCCAGCAGGGCTTCAAAAAGCGTGGATTTTCCGCTGCCATAAGGCCCCACCAGAGCCACCGAGCGGGGACTTCTGCCGTTCTTGGTTCCGGACATGGTCGCACCTCCTTCGTTAGTGGAAGGCGCCAGCCGAGATGCGGGCCCGTGCGAAGCGGGCACCCGGAGCGCCCTCGCCAAGGGATGCTACCGCAAAATCCAGCGAAGGGGAGTCGTATCCGGTGAAATTCGAGGTTACCGACCGACTTACCTCCGAAACCCGGTAAACCCACTGGGAATCCGCTGGATCGCCGCGATCGTGGCGCGCCGGGTCACCGCATCAGTGCCAGGCGCAAACTCCAACGACACCGTATCGACGATCCCGCCGTACCGCTTCTCGATCGCCGCCGGCAGTTCATCATAAGTCGCTCGGGCCACGAACAGATCCAGCACATCGTCCGGCACCTGCGCCGCCATCTGGTGCCACAGGCCCTGCTTCGACATCTCGGTCAGCCGCACACCCAGGTCGCCAACCCCATGCAGATCGAAAACCCCACGATAGGCCGGCGTCGATCCATAGAAGGCCACGCGATAACGGACTTTCTCCGCGGCGTCCTTCACCGCGGCCTGATCCGGACCGGTGGCGACAAACCCGCCGCCGGTGATCTCGAACGTCTCGAACGACTTGCCCGCCGCGGCCAGTTCCGTCGCCAGCAGCGGCCGCACGACTTTCTCCAGATAGTCGCGCGTGGCGAAACTATGCAGCCGCACACTGTCGGCCACCCGAGCGGCGGTCTTCAGCATCAGTGGCCCGACCGCCGCCATCGCGATCGGCGGCAGGCCCAGCCCCTGCGGCCCCGGCGAGAACTCCGGCGTCATCAGTGAGAAATTGTAATACTTTCCCTGGTAACTCAGTTTCTCCCCGGTCTCCCAGCACCGGAAAATTGCCCGCAACGCCTCGACATACTCCCCCAAACGAGCGGCCGGCGCGATCCAAGGGGTGCTGAACCGCCGTTCGTTATGCGCCTTGATCTGACTGCCCAGCCCCACAACGAACCGCCCGCGCGAGTGCCGGTTCAGGTCCCAAGCCTGGTTGGCGATCACCATCGGACTACGCGGAAATGCGATCGCCACGGACGGCACCAGCGCCACCCGTTCGGTGGCCAGCGCCGCGAAGGCGAGCGGTGCGAACGGATCGTGCTTCAGTTCGCTCGCGGTGACGGCGTCGGCGCCATCTTCTTCCGCTTGGCGCGCGACCGCGGCGCAGGCTCGCCAATCCGCCACGGGCAGCCCAATTGAAACCCGCATCGTGTCCCTCTCGCGTGTGGTTCGTCCAAGTGTGCGACAGGCGTGTCTCGGCGGCAAATGCCGTCACGCCGGCGGGATATTGTTGCTTCGACAGTGCCGATCGGCCATCATCCCGCTAATTCCAGGAATGGAGCGTCCCATGGCCAGAACAATAAACGCCGCCGGCCTGAAGCTGATCAAGAGCTTCGAGGGGTGCAAGTTGACCGCCTATCAGGATGTCGCCGGCATCTGGACGATCGGCTATGGCCATACGCGCAGTGTTTCCGTCGGCATGGTTTTCACCCAGGATCAGGCGGACCAAGCCCTGGCCAGTGATCTTCTCAGTACGGAGGCCGCCGTCGCCAGGGCATTGGCCAGCGTGGACACGAACGACAATCACTTCGCCGCCATGGTTTCGCTGACCTATAATATTGGTTCCGGCAATTTTGCTTCCTCGAGCGTTCTGAAACATCATCGAACGGGTCGGGCGCAGGACGCAGCCGATGCATTCCTGATGTGGAACAAAGCCACGATCAACGGCGTCCTGCAGGTGGTGAACGGTCTGACCAACCGGCGAACCGCGGAACGGACACTGTATCTGACATAAATAGGCGAGAGAATCTGGCAAGTCTGGCACAGGGATGCTTTCTGCTGGTTGGATGTCTGGCCTGCCTGCATCCCACCTTCGCGGCGGTTCCCTGCAACCAGTCGATCGGCGTCGCGAAAGCGCGGCAACTGGTACAGCAGTGCCTGACCGTCTCCCCGGCAACCCATCCCCCCGCAACACGGCGAACGATTGTGCCCTGATCCATGATGAAATCCGTCGCGGCTGCGCACTTCTCGATAAGGATAGACCGGCGTTCTGCGAACAGTACCGGCAGCACGGATAGGCCGAGCCTTGGCCTCCGCCGGACGGATGCTCTAACCTCCCGGAGTGAATGAGGGGGAAACCATGGGCAGTCTGGACGGCAAGGTCATCATCGTGACCGGTGCGAGCCGCGGAATCGGCGCGGCGGCTTCGGCGGCACTGGCGGAAGCGGGTGCCACCGTGGTGTTGACCGCGCGAGATGGCAAGCTGACGGATAAGGTGGCGCGATCCATCGGCGGTAGGGCCTCGGCACGGCCCTGCGATGTGTCCGACTATGCGGCGTTTGCGGCGTTAGTCACCGAAACCAAGGCCCGCTTCGGCCGCCTCGACGCACTGATCAACAACGCCGGGGTGATCGAGCCGATCACCTCCATCGCCGACAGCGATCCGGCCGCCTGGGCCCGGAACGTTACCATCAACCTGACCGGCGCCTACCACGCTATCCGCGCCGTGCTGCCCGGCATGCTGGCGGCCGGCGGCGGAACGATCGTGAACGTGTCCTCCGGCGCGGCGATCCGCCCGCTGGAGGGATGGAGCGCCTATTGCAGCGCCAAAGCCGGCCTGCACATGCTGACCCGAGCGGTTGCGTTGGAAACCACCGGCAAGGGCATCCGTATCTTCGGCTTCCAGCCCGGCACGACGGACACCGACATGCAGGTGCTGATCCGGGCCTCCGGCGTGAACCCCGTCAGCCAAATTCCCCGGGAAAAATTGACACCGGTGGCATTGCCGGCTCAATCCATCGTGTATCTGTGTACCACGGCCGCCGATGACCTGAACGGTCAGGAATTCAGCCTGAATGAGGCATCGTTCCGCGCCCGCCTGGGCCTGGTCTGATGTCAGGACCGCTGGACGGCATCAAGGTCGTCGAGATCGGTCAGGCGCTGGCCGGCCCGCTCGCCGGGGTGATCCTGGCCGACATGGGCGCCGACGTGATCAAGATAGAAAAGCCCGACGGGGGCGACGATGCGCGCCTATGGGGACCTCCCTTCATCGACGGCGATTCCGTCAGCTTCCACACCAACAATCGCGGCAAGCGATCGGTTACGCTGGATATCAAAAGCGCCGAGGACGTCGAGAAACTGAAGGCGCTGGTGCGGCACGCCGACATCCTGATCCAGAACCTGCGCCCCGGCATCGTCGATGATTTCGGCATCGGCCCGGACGCAATGATGGCGATGAACCCGGCGCTGATCTACTGCTCGATCTGGGCATTCGGCTTTACCGGCCCGCTGAAGCTGGCACCCGGCTTCGACCCGCTGCTGCAATGCTACGGCGCCGTGGTGACCCTGACCGGCCGCCCCGACGATCCGCCGACATTCTGCGCCCCGGCGATCAACGACACCGCCACCGGCATGTGGTGCGTGATCGGCGCCCTGGCAGCGCTGAAGCAACGAGACCGCACCGGCGTCGGCTGCGTCGTAGACGCGTCCTTGTTCGAGAGCGCCGTCGCCTGGGTCCAAGGCCCGCTGAACGCTTACAACGTGACCGGGAACCTCCCGAAACGCCACGGTGCGGCGAGCGCGACCCTGGCCCCATACCAGATCTTCGAAACCGCCGACCGCCCGATATGCATCGCCGCCGGCAACGACCGCCTGTTCGTCAAACTGGCCCGCGCCATGGGCCACCCCGAGTGGTGCGACAACCCGCTGCTGTCCGACGGCCGCAAACGCGCCGCCAACCGCCAGGCTGTGGTGGACGCAATGCAACCCGTCCTGCTGACCCGCACGCGCCAAGACTGGATGGGCATCATCGGTGAGGCCGGTGTCCCCTGCGCGCCCGTCAACAACATCGCCGAGCTGGCGGAAACCGAACAGTTACAGGCAATGGACATGATGCGAACCCTGCCAGGCAGCGACCTGAAGATCGTCGGCCTGCCGATCACATTCGATCGCCAGCGCCCGCATCCGCAAGGTGATTCCCCGAAACTCGGAGAGCACAACGAGGAAATTTTCGGCCGCTGATCGTCATACACCCGTCATGCTTACGAAGGTCAGCATCCACGCCTTCGTCCTCGCACACAAAAGGCATGGATGCCGATCTGCATCGGTATGACGATACTACCCCAAACCCTCCAAAAACCCACCCAACGCCCCAATAAACCCCTTCGTATTCTGCCCATGCACATTGTGCCCGGCATCCGGCACCGTAACCAACCGCCCCCGCGGCATCGCCGCCGCAAACCGCTCCGCCGCCTCCGCCTCCAGGATGTTCGAGTTCGCACCTCGCACCAGCAGCACCGGCAGATTGAATCCCCCTGCCTCCTCCAGCGTAATATTCTCCAACGGTCCCGACCCACGCGGAATATTCAGCCGCCGAGGATTGGAATCGCACTTGCTGACATACTTCCCATCCGCCCGTTCCAGCATGTTGTATTTCACCGTCCGCTCGATGTGCTCACGACTGCGGTACGGATCGTATTTACGCACGTTGCTGACGAAGTGCTCCAGATCGTCGAATTCCTGGTTCGCCTGCACGAACCCGCCGATCGCCGCACGTCCCCGATCAGACAATTCCGGCCCGACATCGACAATCACCGCCGCGCGCAGCAACGCCTGGTTCCGCCGGGTCAGCAGCATCGTGTTCCGGCCGCCCATCGAATGACCGACCACGATCGGCCGAACCAGCCCCATCGCGCCGATGAACGCCTCGGCATCCAGCGACATCTCGTGGTTCGAGTAAACAACATCCCGCGCCCACTCGCTGTCGCCATGCCCGCGCTGATCCAGCGCGAACACATGATATCGCTGCGCCAGATGCAGGCTGACCAGATCCCACGAATGCGCCGACTGATGCCCGCCATGCAGCAGCACGATCACCGGCGCGTCCGCCTTCCCCCATTCCAGGAAATGAAACCGCAACTGCCGCAGCACGATGTTGCACGACCGGTACGGCACGTCGGGCGCATGCGGAATGCTCAGATCGCCGGCGCTGGCCAACAGGCTGCGGAACTCGTCCGTCCCCGTCATGTCCAGCGGCGTCGACCCCTGGGCAAAAGTGTTGAGATACATCCTGCGTCCTCTCCCGTACCGAACCGCAACAACACCCCGGCCCAAGCGACAAGGCAAGACCCGCGTGCTACAGTCGGCCGGCGACACCCTGGCCCAGGACCTCAAGATGACTCAATCCCCGCTCGACCGAGCCCGCCTGTACCAGGACGAACTCGCCGCCATTCGCCAGGACATCCATGCGCACCCCGAACTAGGCCTGCAGGAACACCGCACATCCGACCTCGTCGCCCGTAAGCTGGAGGAATGGGGCATCGAGGTCCATCGCAACGTCGGCCAAACGGGTGTCGTAGGGGTACTACGCAACGGCAACGGGCAGGCCTCGGTCGGGCTGCGCGCCGACATGGACGCGCTGCCGATCCTGGAGGCGACCGGTCTGCCCTACGCCAGCCAGACCCCCGGCCTGATGCACGCCTGCGGCCACGACGGCCACACCACGATGCTGCTGGGCGCGGCGAAATACCTCGCGGAGACCCGCAACTTCAACGGCACCGTCAACTTCATCTTCCAGCCGGCGGAGGAAGGCCTCGGCGGCGCCCTGGAAATGCTGAAGGATGGCCTGTTCGCCCGCTTTCCCTGCGATGCGGTGTTCGGCCTTCATAACTACCCCGGCCTACCAATCGGCCGGTTCGCTACCAGCCCAGGTGCCCGCTTCGCCGGCGGTGCGTTCTTCGACATCACCATCACTGGCAAGGGTTCCCACGGCGCCCGCCCGCAGGAGGGCATCGATCCGGTCATCGTTGCCTGCCACCTGGGCACCGCATTGCAATCCATCGTGTCGCGCAACATCTCCGCGCAGGACACCGCCGTGCTCAGCATCACCCGCATCCAGTCCGGCGACGCCTACAATGTCATCCCGCAACACGCTGTCCTCGCCGGCACCGTCCGTACCATGAAGTCCGAGGTGATGGCGACCATCGAGCAGAACATGAAGCGCCTCGCAGCCAGCATCGCCACCGGCTTCGGCGCCGAGGCCATCGTCGATTTCCGCATCCTGTTCGCGCCCACGGTGAACGACGAACAGCAGGCGCTCGCCTACGCCGACGCCGCGGCCAGTGTGGCCGGCGAGGAAAACCTGCGCCGGGACGCACCGCCCGCCATGGCTTCGGAGGATTTCGGCTTCATGATGCAAGCCGTGCCCGGCGCCCATGTCCTGCTGGGTAACGGCGGCAGCGCCGCAGTCCACAACCATCAGTACGATTTCAACGATGAAGCGATTCCGTACGGAGTCGCCCTGTACGCGGCGATCACCGAGAAGAAACTTCCCAAGCCCACGCTCGACTGACCCTGGCACGCGCCGGCCCACGTGATATGGTCCGGCGACACAACCGGCCCAGGAACCCAGGATGACCCAGTCCGCGCTCGATCGTGCTCGTCTTTACCAGGACGAACTGTCCGCCATTCGCCGCGATATCCACGCCCATCCGGAACTGGGGCTGGAAGAATACCGCACCGCGGACCTCGTCGCCCGCAAGCTGGAGGAATGGGGCATCGAGGTTCACCGCAACGTCGGCAAGACCGGAGTCGTCGGCGTCCTCCGCAACGGCAATGGCCAAGCCTCGGTCGGCCTGCGTGCCGACATGGACGCCCTGCCGATCCTGGAGGCAACCGGCCTGCCGCACGCCAGCCAGAACCCTGGCCGCATGCACGCCTGCGGCCACGACGGCCACACCACCATGCTGCTGGGTGCCGCCAAATACCTGGCGGAAACCCGCAACTTCAACGGCACCGTCAACTTCATCTTCCAGCCGGCCGAGGAAGGCGTCGGCGGCGCCCTGGAAATGCTGAAGGACGGGTTGTTCGAGCGCTTCCCATGCAACGCCGTCTACGGCATGCACAACCGCCCCGGCCTCCCCGTCGGCAAATTCATCACCGGCCCCTCGGCCAGAGCCGCCGGCGGCGCCTTCTTCGACATCACCATCACCGGCAAAGGCGCCCACGGCGCGCATCCGCAGCAGAGCATCGACCCCGTCCTGGTCGCCTGCCACCTCGGCACCGCCCTGCAGTCGATCATCTCGAGAAACATCTCCGCCATGGACACCGCGGTGCTCAGCATCACCCGCATCCAGTCCGGTGACGCCTACAACGTGATCCCGCAATCCGCCGTTATGGCCGGCACCGTCCGCACCATGAAGTCCGAGGTGATGGCGACCATCGAACAGAACATGAAGCGCCTCGCCACCAGCGTCGCCGCCGGCTTCGGCGCCGAGGCCACGGTCGACTTCCGCGTCATCTTCGCCCCCATGGTCAACAACACCGAAGAGGCCATCGCCTACGGCGACGCCGCGGCCGAACTGGTGGGTGAGGACAACGTCCGCCGCGACGCCCCACCCGGCATGGGATCGGAGGATTTCAGCTTCATGATGGAACGCGTCCCAGGCGCCCATATCAACCTGGGTAGCGGCGACACCGCCGCGCTGCACAACCATCTCTACGACTTCAACGACGAGACGATCCCCTACGGCGTCGCCCTCTACGCGGCGATCACCGAGAAGAAACTGCCCAAGGGTTCGGTGGACTGATGCTGGTTCGCCCCGGCGCCACCGACCTGACGATCTGGTTCGACGGCGCCGCCATCCCTGCCCGAACCGGCGACAGCATCGCTGTGGCGCTGCTGGCCGCCGGGATCACCACGACCCGCACCACGCCGGTATCCAACGCACCGCGCGGCCCATACTGCATGATGGGCGCCTGTTTCGAATGCCTCGCCGTGGTGGATGGCCGACCCAACACGCAGACCTGCATGATGCCGGTGCGCGACGGCATGCGGATCGAGCGGCAGGATGGCGCCAGGACACTCTCAGCCTAACGCCGACAGCCGGCCCTGCAGAAAACGGCGGACCGCCGGATCAGCCTCCAGCCCAATTGCCCGTCGATAAGCCGCCGCCGCGCTCGCCGCCGACCCCATCCGTGCCAGCAACCCGGCGCGAGCCGCCCAATACGGTTGATAATCCGCCAACCGGGGATCGTCGGCCAACCGATCCAACTCCGCCAGCCCCGCGGCAGCCCCTTTGACCTCGGCAACGGCGACCGAACGATTGATCGTCACCACAGGCGATCCGGTCAACGTTTCCAGCGCATCATACAGCTGGACGATCGCCGCCCAATCGGTCCGGCCGGTCTGCCGCCGCACCCCATGCGCCGACTGCACCGCCGCCTCCAATTGGAACCGGCCGACAGCACCCATCCGGCTGGCCCGCAGCAACAGCGCCTCGGCCTGCCGGATCAACCCAGCGTCCCAGCGACCCACATCCTGTTCGTCCAACGGCACGTAATCCCCGTCTGGGCTACGCCGAGCGCCACGGCGGGATTCGGCATAGAGCATCAGGGCGAGCAAACCCAGCGCCTCCGGTTCCTCCGGCAACAGCGACACCAGCAGGCGGCCGAGCCAGATCGCCTCTCCAGCGAGGTCCCGGCGCCGGGCATCCGTGCCGCCGGGGTCCGTCCAACCGGCACCGAACGCGGCATAGATCGCGTCCAGCACCGCCGCCAGCCGTTCGGGCAGATCGGCCCGCTCCGGCAGGCGGAACGGAATGGCCGCCAACTTGATCCGAGTCTTCGCCCGCACCAGCCGCTGTCCCATCGTGGCTGGCGCCGTCAGGAAAGCGGAGGCGATCGTCGCCGCATCCAGCCCCAGGACAGTTTGCAGCATCAACGGCGCCCGCACCGCCGGATCCATCGCCGGATGGGCGCAAACAAACATCAGCGCCAGCCGGTCGTCCGGCACAGCGCTCGGGATTTCGGCCGCGCCTTCCTCCGCCAGCAGTCGCAGATGTTCGGCCGCCCCCGGGCTGCTTCGCCCCCGCCGGCCCGCATCGATCAGCTTGCGGCGCGCGACGGCCAACAACCAAGCCTCCGGCCTATCCGGCACACCCTGCACCGGCCAAGTGGCAAGCGCCGCGGCGAAGGCGTCGGACAACGCGTCCTCCGCCCCCGCCACATCGCCCGTACGCGCGGCGACGAACGCGAGCAGCCTGCCATAGCTGGCCCGCGCCACCGCCGCCGCGATATCGGCCGGATCGCTCATCCTCTGTCAGCGATCGGGATCATAGTCCGACGCCGGCCAGACTGGACGCACCTCGACCACGCCATGTCCCACGGTGGGGCAGCGTTCCGCCCACGACAGGGCCGTATCCAGGTCGGGGACCTCGATCATGAAATACCCGCCCAGTTGTTCCTTGGTTTCGGCGTATGGACCATCCAGCACTTGGGTTTTGCCGCCGGGCGACCGGACCGTTGTCGCGGTCTCGGTCGGGCGTAGCCGGTTCGCGCCGACCATGACGCCGGCCTGGACCATGGCCTCGGCATAGGCGCCGTAGGCGGCGGTCATCTTTCGCGAGTCGTCCTTGGACGCGGCCGCCATATCGGCCTCGCCGACGTACAGAAGTAACAGGTATTGCATTATTGGTTTCCCTGGCTTGGCGGCCGCACGATGCGCCGCTGGTCCAATGACGTTCAAGCGGGGCCGATTTCGACAAAGACCGGCGCTGTTTCACCCAGCCGGGAGCAGCGCCACGCCGTCGAAGGACCGGATCGAACGATCGGCAGTCAGTAGAACAAGACCAAGGCGCATTGCCTGAGCCACCAGAAGCCGGTCGAAAGGATCGTTATGGTGCCATGCCAGATTGCCTGCATCCTCGGCATCGATCGGCACGATCGGCAGCTCATGAAACCCATTGGCGCCGATCGCGGAGGATGCCGAACCATGAAAGGTCAACTTGCCCAGGCGCCGCTTGATCGCGATCTCCCACATGGACGCAGCGCTGATGAACACATCGTTGCGGGGATCTTCGATCGCGGCACGCGCGTCGGCGTTTAAGGTCGTCTCACGCCGGTCCCACCAAAGAAAAACATGGGTATCCAGCAAGAGATTCACGTCGTGTCATCGCCGAACATCTGCTCGATACGTGGATCGGGGGCGTCGAAGTCCGCGGCGAGGTATTCGATGCGCATGGCGTTGGCCGGCTTCCGGCGTGCACCAAGCTGTTCGATCGGCACCAATCGTGCGCGAGGGACACCATTCTTCGCGATCACGATCTCTTCGCCGGCGGCAGCCCGATCCACCAGCGCGGAGAGCCGTGTTTTCGCGTCATAGAGACTGACGAAGTGGACCATGACGATCTCTTGACCAGGTTGACCAATCATTTAAGAGTTGCACGACCGACGGTCAAGCACGCGACCTACGCCTAGCACAAACCGTTTGCATTCCCACCCCATCCGTGCTTCAAGCCGCGCCTTCCCTGCCGGGGGCGACGGCATCGCACCCGGCTATGCCCGCATGTCCATCGTGGACATGAGACCATTTCCGGTCGAGGGCAGAGACAAGCCATAGGGGGTTCATCCATGCCGCTATATGAAACCGTGCTGATCGCACGGAACGACGTCACGCAGCAGCAGGTCGAGACGATCGCCGACGAAATCGGCACCGAACTCGAAGCCGATGGCGGTGGAGTCAAGAAGCGCGAATACTGGGGCCTGCGTGGCCTGGCCTACCGGATCAAGAAAAACCGGAAGGGCCACTACATGCTGCTCGGTCTCGACGCCAAGCCGGCCTTCGTCAAGGAGATGGAGCGCAAGCTGGGCCTGAACGAAGACGTCCTGCGCTTCATGACGGTGCGCATCGAGGAAATCGACGAAGCCCCGTCCGCCATCCTGTCCCGCAAGTCCGACGACCGCGAACGCGGCTTCCGCGGACCCAAGCCCGCCGGCCGGTTCGAAAGCGGCCGCCGCCGCGGATTCGACGACCGCGAGGAATTCCGAGCCCGCGACGGATTCGGCGGCGACGAATTCCGCCCTGGCCTGCTGGAGGAGTAGACCCCAATGTCCGATACCGAAGTCAATCCAGCCGCCCGCCGCGCCGCCGTAGGCGCCCGCCGGCCGTTCTATCGCCGCCGCAAGTCCTGCCCGTTCTCCGGCCCCAACGCGCCGAAGATCGACTACAAGGACGTGCGCCTGCTGTCCCGCTTCCTGTCGGAGCGCGGCAAGATCGTCCCCAGCCGTATCACCGCCGTGTCCGCGAAGAAGCAGCGCGAACTCGCGGTGGCCATCAAGCGCGCCCGCTTCCTGGCGCTGCTGCCCTACATCGTCGCGTAAGGAGCGGATTTCATGGCCGCCGTAGAACTGATCCTGCTCCAGCGGGTCGAAAAGCTGGGACAGATGGGCGATGTGGTGAAGGTGAAGCCGGGTTACGCCCGCAACTTCCTCCTGCCACAGAAGAAGGCGCTGCGCGCCAGCAAGGACAACCGCGCGAAGTTCGAGCAGCAGCGCGTGCAGCTTGAGGCGCTGAATCTCAGGCGCCGCGAGGAAGCCGAACGCATCGCGGAACGGGTGGGCGGGCTGTCCGTCATCATCATCCGCCAGGCCGGCGAGTCCGGCAGCCTGTACGGCTCCGTCTCGGCGCGCGATATCGCCGAGGGCGCCACGACGGGCGGCTTGACGATCAACCGGTCCCAGGTCGTCCTGGAACATCCGATCAAGACACTCGGCCTGTCGCAGGTCCGCGTGTCGTTGCATCCGGAAGTGTCGATCCCAGTCACCGTTAACGTCGCCCGCAGCCCCGAGGAAGCCGAACGCCAAGCCCGCGGCGAACGTGCGGCCGGCCCCGCGGATGACGACGAACAGGCCCCGACCGCCGAAAACATCTTCGAAGGCGATACGCCGCAACCCGATTGATACCCGGTCTTCCCCTGTTCGCCAGGAACAGGGGAAGCCGACCGGCACGGTCTGTTGAACGTCTGTGCCATGAAAATTTGACGCTTCGCGCTTACCTGATCCATGCTCCGTCCGTTTCTCGGTCGGGATAAGGGATTGGAGAACGATGCGCGCTGTCCTTGATGGCATTCTCCGGCGGCTGATTGCGGTCGGACAACTGAACGTTGTGTGGCCGGACGGCGCATCCACCACTTACTCCGGTACCGATGGACCAACTGCCACACTGTGGCTGCGCGACCAGCAGACAATCCGCCGACTCGTGCTGAATCCATCGCTCGCGGTGGGTGAAGCCTACATGGCCGACAAGCTCTCCGTTCAGGAGGGCGGTATCTATGACCTGCTGGACGTGTTTCTGGCCAACATGCAGCACAACCCGGACGGTCATCCGGTCGCCCGCTGGCGGGAACGGCTTGGTGTGCTGGGCCGCCGCCTGGCGCAGTTCAACCCGGCCAGCCGCTCGCGCCGCAACGTGGCGCACCACTACGATCTGAACGGCCGTCTCTACAGTCTGTTTCTGGATCGAGACCGGCAATATTCCTGTGGCTACTTCCCCCGCGGCGACGAAACGCTGGAAGAAGCGCAGATAGCGAAGAAACGGCATATCGCCGCCAAGCTGTGCCTGAACCGGCCCGACCTGCACGTGCTGGACATCGGCTGCGGCTGGGGCGGCATGGCCTTGACCCTCGCGCGCGACTTCGGTGCTCGTGTCACCGCGATCACGCTGTCGCAGGAGCAACTGGCGGAAGCGCGTGCCCGCGCCGTGGCCGAGGGTCTGGAAGACCGCGTCCGCTTCGAGATGCTGGACTATCGTTCGGTCACCGGGACGTACGACCGGATCGTTTCAGTCGGCATGTTCGAGCATGTTGGGGTTGGTTACTACCAGGCGTTTTTCGATACCGTGTTCCGGTGCCTGAAACGGGACGGTGTGGCGCTGATCCATGCGATCGGCCGCAGCGACGGCCCGGGCGGCACCAATGCCTGGTTCCGCAAATACATCTTCCCCGGCGGCTATTCGCCCGCGTTGTCGGAAGTCCTGCCCCACGCTGAACGATCCGGCCTGATGGCCACCGATATCGAGATCCTGCGGCTACATTACGCCGAGACACTGCGCCACTGGCGCCGGCGCTTCGCCGCCAATCGCGATGCCATCGCCGCACTCTACGACGACCGCTTCTGCCGCATGTTCGAGTTCTACCTGGCCGCCTCTGAGATCACCTTCCGCCGCCGCCGCCATATGGTGTGGCAACTGCAGCTTGCCCACGACCACGGCGTCGTCCCATTGACCCGCGACTACATTGCCGCGGTCGAGAAGGGGGAACGGACAGGCCCGGTGGAAGAGGCGGCAAGCCCGCTGCGGCGGCTTCGCACGGACTGAAGGGGCCGCGACCTGCGGCCCCACCCAGCTACCCCAGGTTTTTGGCGAAGAAATCCAGCGTCCGCTGCTGCGCCACATCGTAGTCCGGCTTGCTGTAGCTGCCGCGTTCGTTGCAGCCGAAGCCATGCTGCGCACCGTTGTAGACGTAGACCTCGACCTTCGGCTGCGCCGCGCGCACCGCGTCCACGTCGTTCATCGGGATCGAGGCATCTTTCTCGCCGAAATGCATCTGCACCGGGCAGTTTGCGCTCTCATTCTTCGTGCCGGGAATGCCGCCGCCATACCAGCATGATGCCGCGCCAAACTTCGTCGTCCGCGTCGCACCCCACCAGGACACGGTGCCGCCGAAGCAGTAGCCGACGATGCCCAATTTCTTGCCGGCTAGATGATTGGCCGCTGCCTCGACGTCCTGCATCACCTCGGCGTCGTTCAGCTTCATACGAATGTCACGGCCCGTGCCGATATCGTCCTGCGTGTAGCCCAGTTCCACGCCCTTCTGCGCGCGATCGAACAGCGCCGGCGCGACGACGGCATAGCCCAACGCGGCGAAGCGGTCGGCCATGTCGCGAATGTGGTGGTTGACGCCAAAAATCTCCTGCACCACCACGACACCCTTGGTGGCGTTGGCCGGCCCGGCGACATAGGCCGAAAAGCTGAAGCCGTCCGCGGCTTTCAACTGGATCGTCTCACCCATCTGATTCCCTCCGAAACAATGCGCGACAGAATGGCCAGATCGCCCCATCCGTCAACCGCACACCCGTTGCGGACGATCATCGACTCACCCAAACTCGGCGCCGATCCACGAAGGCTGCAATCATGACAATTCACATTCCTCGCCGCCTGCTGATGGCCGGCGCCGCCAGCTCGGTCCTGGGCAGGTCGGCGCGCGCGCAAACCCCGACGATCCGCATCGGCGTGCTGACCGCGCTGTCCGGCGACTACACCGACCCGTCGGGCGGCGGATCGGTCATTGCCGCCCAATTCGCCGCCGAGGACTTCATCCGCGACCACAAACCCGGCTTCAAGGTGGAGGTGATCGCCGGCGACATGCAGGACAAACCCGATATCGGCCTGTCGGTCGCCCGAGACTGGTTCGACCGTGACGGCGTGGACATGGTCACCGACATGCCCAACTCGGCGATCGCGCTAGCCGTCGCGGGGCTGGCGAAGGAGCGCGACAAGGTTGCCCAGATCGGCGCCGCCGCCAGCGCCATCACTGGCAAGGCGTGCACGCCCAACAGTATGCAGCTCGCCTATAACACCAGCACTTTGGGTGCCAGCGTCGGGTCCGCGGTGCTGAGGGACGGTGGCGACAGTTGGTTCTTCATCAGCGCCGACTACGCGTTCGGGCAGGCGCTGGTGGACGATACCTCGGCGGTCGTGCGCGCCGCCGGCGGTAAGGTTCTGGGCAACGCCCGTTTCCCCTTCCCCAGCAACGGCGATTTCTCCTCGTTCCTGGTGCAGGCGCAGGCGAGCGGCGCCAAGGTCATCGCCCTGGCCAGCGCCGGCGCCGATACGACCAACGCTATCAAGCAGGCGCATGAATTCGGCATAGGGAAGGGCGGCCAGCGCCTCGTCAGCCTGCTGGTCCTGATCACCAACATTCATTCGCTGGGTCTGGAAACCGCCCAGGGCCTCGTCTACTCCGACCCGTTTTACTGGGACATGAATGACGGCGCTCGGGATTTTTCGGCGCGCTTCCAACCGAAATGGCGCGACCTGAAACCCACCGAGGACCACGCTGCGGTCTATGCCGGCACGCTGCACTATCTGAAGGCCGTCGCCGCGATCGGTGTGGACAAGGCCAAGGCCAGCGGCAAGGCCGTCATGCAGCAGATGAAGGCGATGCCGACCGACGATCCGCTGTTCGGCAGAGGATCCGTCCGAGCCGACGGCCAGATGATCCACGATATGTATCTGTGGCAGGTCAAATCGCCTGCGGAGTCGAAATACGCCTGGGACTACTGCCGCAAGCTGGCGACCATTCCGGCCCAGACCGCGTTCGCTCCACCGCCGGCGCCCGCCTGCCCGCTGCTAAGCTTGTAGAACCGGCCGTTCAATGATGAAGTCCCCCCGCGATCCAGGAAAGAGGGGAAGAACATGGCGCAGATCGGTGATTCAAAAGGCGCGTTCACAGGCATCGTCTATCGCAACGACGCCGACCTGAAGGCCTGGCTGGCAAAGCGGCCGCGAGAAACCGCGCTGGAACCGGATCTGCCGATCATCGACCCGCACCACCATTTCTGGGACACGCCGCATCGCGGCAGCTACTTCCTGCCCGACCTGTTGGCCGATATCGGCGGCGGCCACAACATCGTCTCCACGGTGTTCATGGAATGCCAGGCCATGTACCGCAAACACGGGCCGGAGGAGATGGCGCCTGTGGGCGAGGTCGAATTCGTCAACGGCATCGCCGCCATGAGCGCATCCGGCAATTACGGTCCTTGCCGCGTCGCCGAGGTCATCATCGGTTACGCCGACCTGCGCCTGGGCACCCGCGTCCGCGACGTGCTGGAAGCCGAAATCGCCGCCGGCAACGGCCGTTTCCGAGGCATCCGCATGGGCGCCTCTTGGGACGGCCACGACTCGATCGGCAAGTTCGCCTCCCGCATCGTCCCGCCGCATCTTGTGCTCGATCCCAAATTCCAGGAGGGCTTTGCCGAACTCGGCAAGCTGGGGCTGACCTTCGAGTCCTGGCAGTATCATCCGCAACTACCCGACGCCATCAAGCTGGCGCAGGCGTTCCCCGACACCACCATCATCCTCGACCACGTCGGTGGCGTACTGGGCGTCGGCCCTTACTCCGGCAAGCGCAAGGAAATCCTCCAGACCTGGAAAAAAGACATCCAGGAACTCGCCAAATGCCAAAACGTCGTCGTCAAGCTGGGCGGCATCGGCATGACGTCCTTCGGCTTCGAATACCACGAACGCGAGATCCCGCCCGGATCGGAGGACTTGGCCGCCGGCTGGCGCCAATACGTCGAACCCTGCATCGAAGCCTTCGGCGTCGACCGCTGCATGTTCGAGAGCAACTTCCCGCCCGACAAGCAATCCGGCGGCTACACCGAGTTGTGGAACGCCTTCAAACGCATCTCCGCCGGCGCGTCGGCCACGGAGAAAACCGCGCTGTACAGCGGCACCGCCGCCCGCGTCTACAACATGATCAAGCCATGAAAATCACCCGCATCGAACCGCTCTTCATCGATCGGTTCCTGTATGTCCAGGTCGAAACCGACAAGGGCATCACCGGCCTCGGCGAATCCGGCACCTGGGGTCACATGGAGGCCAGCGCCGCCGCCATCACCAAGTTCGCCGAATACCTCATCGGCAAAGACCCGCGGCTGATCGAGCACCACTGGAACGTCATGCTGCGTGCTCACCATTTCTCCGGCACCGCCATCAACGGCGCAGTGTCGGCGATCGACATCGCGCTGTGGGACATCAAGGGGAAACTCTACAACGTTCCGGTTTGGGAACTCCTCGGCGGCAAGATGCGCGAAACCGCTCGGGTGTATGGACATGTGAAGGGACGCACGCGCAGCGCCCTGATCGCCGAGGCCGTCCGCCTCAAAGAAGAAGGATTCACCGCGCTCGGCCATCTGAACCCGTTGTTGGATGAAGACGAAACCACCCCCTACTTCAAGAGCCACGCCCAGAAGATCGAGGACGCCGCTGAAACGGTCCGGCAACTGCGAGAGGCCGTCGGGCCGGAGGTCGATCTGTGCGTCGAAATCCACCGCCGCATGACCCCGCCGGAGGCCGTCGCCCTGGCCCGAGCGATCGAACAGTACAAACCGATGTTCTATGAGGACCCGCTGCGTCCCAATGACCCCGACGCCATGGCCTGGGTTGCCGACCACATCCACATTCCTGTCGCTACCGGTGAGCGCTTCATCAGCCTGTTTCAGTTTCAAACGTTACTGAACCGTCGCGCCGTTGCCTACCTGCGTCCCGACGTCTGTCTATGCGGCGGTATTACCGGCGCCAAGAAAGTGGCTGCGCTGGCCGAGGCGAACGACTGCATGGTGGTCCCCCACAACCCGCTGTCCCTGGTCAGCACCGCCGCCTGCCTGCAGATCGCGGCCTGCATTCCGAACTTTGCCATCCAGGAATACCCGACCCAGACACCGGACCTGCACGGCACCAGCAACATCCTGGGCACCGGCATCGTCTCGCCGATCGCCGGACCGCACAAAGGCTTCATGCCCATCCCCAACGGCCCGGGAATCGGTGTCGAACTGCTGCCTGACGCTGCCAAAAACTTCCCCGAAAAACCCCGCCCCATCCGGATGCGCCCGCATCACGATGGCGCTGTCGTGGACATGTAACCGTCATGACCCGCACCTTGTTCAGAAACTGCCGCGTCTGGGATGGCTCAGGCGCCCAAGCTTTCCCCGCCGACGTCCTGATCGAGGGCGAACGCATCCGCACCGTCGCCAAGGACCGGGGCCAACTCGACCCCACCGGCGCCGACATCGTCGACGCCAACGGCATGACCCTGATGCCCGGCCTGGTGGAGGGCCACGCCCACATCACCTTCATCAACGCCGCCCGCGGCACCGATATCGGCGACACCCCGCCCGAGGAACACACCCTCATCGCCGCCCGCAGCGCCCGCCTGCTGCTGGATCATGGTTTCACCAGTGCCTACAGCGCGGCCAGCGCCAAGCTGCGCATCGACGTCGTCATCCGCAACGCCATCGAGGCCGGTGAACTGCAAGGCCCCCGGCTGCGCGCCTGCGGCCCGGAGATCACTGTTACCGGCGGCCTCGGCGACGAACGCCGGGTGCATCAGATCCGCGAAAGCTTCGCCATCGTCGGCGACGGTCCGGATGAGATCACCCGCCTCGCCCGTCTGTGCGTGCGGGAGGGCGTGGATAGTATCAAACTCAACATCTCCGGCGACGATCATACCCGCACCGGCGATCTGCCCCGCACCGTGATGTCGGAAGCCGAAATCCTGGCCGGCGTCACCGCCGCGCACGCGTTCGGACGCAAGGTCAACGCCCACTGCAGAGCGTCGGAGTCGGTCAAACGGGCGGTGCGATGCGGAGTGGATGTGATCTACCACTGCGAACACGCCGATGAGGAGGCGCTCGACCTACTGGAATCGGTCAAGGACCGGGTGTTCATCGGTCCCGCCATCGGCCTGCTGCATGCCGCCGTGCATGAAGCCCCGGAAGGCGCCATCCCTCGCGGCATCCGGCACGGCATCGAACTGGGCCTCGCCGCCGCGTCCCGGTCGTATCCCGAAATGAAGAAGCGCGGTATCAAGGTCGTCATCGGCGGCGATTACGGCTTCGCCCGCACCCCGCATGGCGACAACGCCCGCGACATCGGCCATTTCGTCAACTACCTGGGCTACTCCCCGTCCGAAGCCCTGGTCTGCGCCACCCAGAACGGCGCCGCGCTGATGGGTATCCAGGCTGGGCAGGTGCGCGAG
The DNA here is from genome assembly GCF_009765975.1 of Acidisphaera sp. S103. GTDB lineage: Bacteria > Pseudomonadota > Alphaproteobacteria > Acetobacterales > Acetobacteraceae > Rhodopila. The sequence goes on from NZ_LMUJ01000026.1 coordinate 95,768, forward strand.
GGCTACCTCGCCGACCTGCTGCTGGTCGATGGCGATCCGGTCGCCGACGTGAGCATCCTGCGGCATAAGGATCGCCTGGTTGCTATCATGAAAGGCGGCGAGGCATACAAGCTGGACCGAACCCGCCTGCAATCCCAACCGATGCGGGCGGCGGAGTAACACGCCCCGTATCGAAAGGGATCGACATGCCGAAGGGATCCGACCTCCTCGTCGCCGCGCTGGAGAACGAGGGCGTCGAACGCATCTTCGGCGTGCCGGGCGAGGAAAACCTCGCGGTTGTGGAAAGCCTGCGGCGGTCCTCCATCAAGCTGATCGTCACCCGGCATGAGCAAGCCGCGGCGTTCATGGCGGCGACCTACGGCCGGCTGACCGGCAAGCCCGGGGTCTGCATCGCCACGCTGGGTCCAGGCGCGCTGAACCTGACCACCGGCGCCGCCTACGCGCTGTTGGGGGCCATGCCGATGGTGATGATCACCGGCCAGAAGGCGATCCACACCAGCCGCCAGGCGCGCTTCCAGATCGTCGATATCGTCGGCGCCTTCAAGCCATTGACGAAACTGTCCCGGCAGATCGCCGGCAGCGCCAGCATCCCCGCCACCGTGCGCGACGCCTTCCGCGTCGCCATGGAGGAACGGCCTGGCCCCGTCCTGCTGGAACTGCCGGAAGACGTGGCATCCGAGGACGCCCCCGATCTGCAACCGTTCCCGATCCATCCGATCGAGACCCCCGTCGCGCACCGCGTGGCGCTGGACCGGGCGGCGGAGATGATCCTCGCGGCGAAGCGCCCGCTGATCATGCTGGGCGCCGCGGCGTCGCGGCCGCGTTCGACCGCCGGCCTCGCCGGCTTCGTGCGGCGCACGCAAATCCCGTTCTTCACCACTCAGATGGGCAAGGGCACGGTGGCCAGCGGCACCAACCTCTACATGGGCACCGCCGCCCTGTCGGAGCGCGACTACGTGCACGACGCGATAGACCGAGCGGATGTGATTATTGCGATCGGTCACGACACGATCGAGAAGCCGCCGTTCATCATGGGTCCGGATGGACCGCGCGTGATCCACATCAGCTACACGCCCGCCAACGTCGATCAGGTCTACTTCCCGCACGCCGAGGTCGTCGGCGATGTCGGCCCCAGCCTGGAACTGCTGGCCGACCGGTTGGAGGGCAAACTGCCCCATGCCGGTGCTCTGCTGTCATTGCGAGACGGCATCCTGAGCCGGATCGCCGACCGCAACACTGAGGACCGCTGGCCGCCCACGCCGCAGCGTATCGTGCATGACGTGCGCAAAGTGATCCCGCCCGACGGCATCGTCGCCCTCGACAACGGCATGTACAAGATCTGGTTTGCTCGGAATTATCGCACCTTGTTCGCCAACACGCTGCTGCTGGATAACGCGCTGGCGACGATGGGCGCGGGGCTGCCGTCGGCGATCATGGCCGCCATTCTGTATCCGGAACGGCGCGTGATGGCCGTGTGCGGCGACGGCGGGTTCATGATGAACAGCCAGGAGATGGAGACGGCCGTCCGCCTGAAGCTGAACCTGGTCGTCCTGATCCTGGACGACGGTGCCTACGGCATGATCCGTTGGAAGCAGGCGGTGGACGAATTCCCCGATTTCGGCCTGACCTTCGGCAACCCCGACTTCGTCAGATACGCCGAGAGCTACGGCGCCAAGGGCACCCGCGTGACCGCGACCGCCGACCTGATCCCGGTGCTGGAAGCCGCGTTCACCGGCGGCGGCGTGCACCTTGTCGCGGTGCCGATCGACTACAGCGAGAACATCCGCGTGCTGGTGGATGAGTTGCGGGCGCACAAGCCCGCGTCCGCTTGATGGTACCCTGGGTTGACCGGCAGGAGGCGATCCTGCGCCTGTTGCGGCGGCAGTTGTTCTTTGTCGGCGGTGCGCCTCGGTCGGGCACCACCTGGCTGCAATATCTCCTCGACAGCCACCCCGAGGTGTCTTGCCGCGGCGAAGGCCTGTTCACGAAGTATCTCGCGGAACCGCTGGAGGCCATGGCGGTGACACGGCGTGAGGCGATCGCGGCGAAGAATGAGACGGTGTTCCGCCACGGCAGTGGGTATCCGTTGCCGGATGCGGACGATACCGAATTCCTCCTCGGTTCGGGCGTGCTGCTGGCCTTGGACCGCCACGGCGCCGGCGAGAACTGCCGAGCGATCGGGGAGAAGACGCCGGAGAATGTGTTTTTCTTCGCGCGCCTGAAAACCCTGTTCCCGAATGCGAAATTCATCGGCATCGCCCGCGATCCCCGCGACGTCCTTGCGTCGGCCTGGCACTTCTTCCACCAGTCGAAACCGAGGCCCGACGAGATCGCGGCAAAGACCGCCTTCATTTCCAGCGCGTTGTCATCGCTGGACAACGGCGCCCGCACGATGTTTGCGCTGACCGAGCAATACCCGGCCGATTGCATGGTCGTGACCTACGAACACATGCGGACGGCGCTATTGCCGGTGGCTGTCGCGTTGTTCCATTTCCTCGGCGTGGCTCACGACGACGCCATTGTGGCCGAGTGCGTTGCCAGGTCGTCGTTCACCGCACTGTCCGGCGGTCGAGCCCCGGGTGTGGCACTGGATGGGTCGTTCTTCCGGAAGGGCGTATCCGGGGACTGGCAGACGACGTTCACGCCGGAGATGAACGCCATGATTGTGAATGTCCTGGGCTGGATGTTTCCCCGGTTCGGTTGGACACCATAACCCCCGCCGCTACCTCCCTCGTCACGTCTAGTCACCCGGGTCATCACCACGCCCGTCACCCCCCATCACCACCGTCATGCCGATGCAGATCGGCATCTACGCCTTTTGTTACTACGTAAAAGTAACAAAAAGACGGCCCCGTGCTCACCATGCCCAAAAGTACCGTCCCATCTACGTACACGAAAACGTGACAGCCCGGCCTATCCTTCCGGCATGGAACCATAACCAGCAATTTACCGCCCCCGAACGCCGGATCCGCCAGCCCAGCCGACCCCGCCACGCCGGATCCGGCAGCATCACCCAACAATTTCACCTTCCGGTTGTTTGTTGCCCATATAACGCAACTGTGATACCGCCCTTCTCCAGCGGGGGAGGAACACGGTATGGATCTCGATATCGCAGTCGTGGGTGCCGGCGTATCCGGTGCTTACTCGGCATGGCGGCTGCAGCAAAGCCTCGGCGCCGAAGCAAAAATCGCCCTGTTCGAGTACAGCGACCGCATCGGCGGCCGACTCTACACAGTCACGATCCCCGGTCTGCCGAACGTGAAGGCCGAGGTCGGCGGCATGCGCTATATCCCCACCCAGCACATCATGGTCGCCAGTCTGGTGGATCATCTCGGGCTGGCGAAAAAGGATTTCCCGATGGGCGCGCCGGAACCTGTCGGCGCCAACTGCAATCTGTTTTACCTGCGCGGCAAGCACCTTCGCCTGCACGAACTCGCCGATCCCGACAAAGTCCCTTACAATATGTCGTTCAGCGAACGAGGCCAGGGACCGACCAACCTGCAAGTGCGGATGATGAACAACATCTTCCCCGGCATGGAAAACCTGTCGCTGTGCGACCTGATGAAAGTCACCGCCTATGGGCGGCCGCTGTGGAAATGGGGTTTCTGGGACCTCGCCAACCGCGTCCTCAGCAATGAGGGCTATCAGTTCATGAAGGACGCCGGCGGATACGAAGCGAACGTCGCCAACGCCAACGCGGTCACCCAATTGCCGGCCACCGAATACACCGACACCACGCAGTTCCTGACGTTGCGCGACGGCTACGACCAACTGCCGATCAGGCTCGCCAAGGAATTCAACGAGGACATGCCGGGCGGCCTGCCCATCGGCCACCGCACCATGCTGAACCACCGTCTCGCGGAAATCGAGATCGGCACCGGCGAATATCCCTACACGTTGCACTTCCAACCCACGATCACCGAGAGAGCGCAGACCAGGCTGCTGCACAACGCCGGCCCGATCACCATACGGGCGAAAAAGATCATCCTGGCGATGCCACGCCGCTCGCTTGAGCTGATCAAGAGCAGCTTCTTCGATGACCCCTGGCTGAAGGCGAACATCCCATCGGTGCTGATCCAGACCGCATTCAAGCTGTTCTTGGCCTACGAAACACCGTGGTGGCGCGCGCTTGGGCTGGAAGCCGGCCGGTCCGTCACCGACCTGCCGGTGCGCCAGACCTACTATTTCGGCACCGAGGCGGAACAGCCAGGCGGCCTGCCGTACATGAACTCCCTGCTGATGGCCAGCTACAACGACATGGGCACGGTGCCGTTCTGGAAAAGCCTGGAAGAAGGCGCACCCTACCGAGGCTACGTGCCCGACACCCTCAAGTCGACGGTCACCAACCCGATCCCCGACACGCCGTTCCATGCCACCGACGAGATGGTCTCCGCCGCCAACCGCCAAGTTGCCGCGATGCACGCCATGCCGGACATTCCGCTACCGTATTCGGCGGTCTACCACACCTGGAACGAAGATCCCTACGGCGGCGGCTGGCACGAATGGAAATCGAACTTCCGCCTCGATGAAATCATGTGCCGGATGCGCAAGCCGGTGGACGACCAGGACATCTTCATCGTCGGTGAGGCCTATTCATACGGCCAGGGCTGGGTCGAAGGCGCGCTCGACATAGCCGAATCCATGCTGGAGGATTTCTTCGGCCTGACGCGGCCAACATGGATCACCGATCCGAACTACGCGCTGATGCCGAACCCGTGTCCGGGATGCGGCGATCTGTCGGGCGGGGTCACGGTGACCGGCGCCAAACAGACGCTCGACGATGCGACACCGAGTTGCCTGAATCCACCGCCAGTGGGGTAAAGTCATGAACGTCGCCCAATACATCATCGCTCGTTTGCGGGACGTCGGCGTGGAGCACGTCTTCACCGTCCCCGGCGACTATGCGGCCCCATTTATCGATGTCCTGGACAGTAGCCCAGGCATCACCCGCGTCGCCAACATCAACGAACTCGGTTCGGGCTACGCCGCCGATGGTTATGGACGCTACAAAGGTGTCGGTTGTGCCTGCGTGCAGTACGGCGTCGGCACGTTCAGTCTGCTGGACTGCGTCGCCGGATCGTATGTGGAACGGGTGCCGGTGGTGGTGATCTCCGCCAGCCCCAGCACGTCCGATCGGGTTCTGGAACGGACCAAGAAAATCCTGTTCCACCACAGCACCGGCGATCTTCAGGCCGATCGGATCGTGTTCCAGAACGTCACCGTGGCGTCGCTGATCATCGACGATCCGGCGAAGGCGGCCGAACAGATCGACTCGGCATTCACCGCGATGCTGACCCATCGGCGCCCGATCTATATCGAGGTATTGAAGAACGTATGGACACTGCCATGCGGCGAGCCCAGCGGGACCCTGGCGCCTATCGTCACCGTCAGCGACCCCGCGTCACTGCACGCCGCATTGGACGCTGCCTGGGCACGCATCCAGGCAGCGAGGCAGCCGGTGATCTGGGCCGGCGTGCAAATCGCCCGCTTCGGGCTGCGCGACACGTTACAGGCGCTGGTGGATCGCAGTGGTCTGCCGTTCACCACCACCTCCCTGGGCAAGACCGTGCTGGATGAGGCGCAGCCGCAATTCATCGGCACCTATGCCGGTCCCGCCTCGCCGCCCAGTACCTGGGATTTCGTGTCGGCGTCCGATTGTGTCGTTGCATTGGGAACCATCATCACCGACGACTACCTGAACATCATGGCCTCCAGCTTCGGCGTCATGATCGAGGTGACCGAGGAGGAAGTTCGCATCGGCCACCAATACTATCACCAGGTGACCATGCGGGACTTCATCGAGGGCTTGCTGGCGCGGTACGAAAACGCCGCGCCTCCGCCCGTGCGGCTGCCGCAACGACCCGGGAACCCGCCGGCCGCGCAACCAACCGACGGCCTGACCTACAACATCTTCATGTACGAACTGGCCGATTTCCTCCGGCGTGAGAACCTGGTGAACAGCACCGCGCTGGTCCTGGGCGAGAGCACATCGCTCTACGTTTTCGGCAATCTGTTTGGCCTGCCGCGCGATGGGTTCATCTCCAACGCCGCCTGGGGATCGCTCGGCCACGAAACCGGCGCCGCGCTGGGCGTCATGCTGGGCAGCAACAAGCGAGCCTTCGTGGTGGCGGGCGATGGCGGGTTCCGCATGATCTGCCAGGAACTCTCCAGCCTGGTGATGGCGAAGAAGAACGCCGCCATCTTCGTCATGAGCAACAATGTCTACGCCATCGAACAGGCCTTCGTGAACCTGGATGCCTTCAAGCCCGACGGCGAGTTCGCCCCCTTCGACATACTGCCCGTCTGGGACTACCTCGCGCTGGCGAAAGGCTTCGGCGCAACCGGCGTCCGCGCCGATACGGTCGGCAGCCTGCGCACGGTCCTGGCCGACGTGGTAAAGGTGACGGACGGACCAGTGCTGGTGGAAGTGATCATTCCGGAAAAGGATCTGGCACCGCAACTGGAACGACTGGCCGCGACCCCGCCGACGCTGCGAAGGTCAAACCGCCGGGGCGGATAGAACGACCCGCCTACGAAGCAATCCATGGATTGAGCACAGCGGCCCGCGTCCGGGAATAATCCCCCGTGTCGCGAGTCACGATGGTCAATCCATGATGCAGCCCGGTCGCCGCGATGATCAGATCAGGCTGTGTGAAAGTGTGGCCTACCTTACGCCCGTCCTCGACCAACAGCCGCCATTGCAGCATGACATCTTCACTGATCGGTAGAATGCGCCCCTCAAACATGGGTCGGACTTTGTGCGTCAGCCATTCGTTCAGTTCGGTTCGGCGCAGCGGGTCGGGTGCGCATTCGATTCCAAGCCGGATCTCGGAAAACGTCACCACACTTACGAACAACAGGTCGAGCGGCTGCCTGCGGACGAAGTCCACCACACGCCGTTCAGGGCGTGGCCTACGCAGTTCCGACAGAATATTCGTATCCAGCAGCCAGCCCGTCACAGGATGACATCGCGAACCGGCATCGCCTGTCGAACTGGTTCGATATCAAAATCACGGTACGGCGAAGATTGCAGCGCATCGATCAGCGCCTGGCCGGTTTCACCCCCTGAAAGGCGCCTGAACGCTTCCGCCGAGATGACCACGACTTCGTCACGTCCATGAACCGTGACATGCTGCGGCCCATCACTCCGGGCTCGTCGCACCAGCTCGCTGAAACGCGCCTTTGCATTCTGCAAGGGCCAGTGATTCGGTCGATCGCCGGATGATTGACGTGGAGACATCGGCACAACTCTCAAAATTCTAGTCAGTTCGACCAGATTAAGGATCACTGGCGCGATTTGCAACCAATCCACGCCTTCGCACACTTCCCCCAAACCTGCTAACGATAGTCAAACAAAAAGGGGAAGTGTCCATGCGACCTATCAAACTGGCCGAAATCCTCATTGCGGCAACCATCGCCGTCACCGGCGCGACGTCCGCATGGGCACAAGGCACCCCACCGCCCAGCATCGACCTGCCCAACCCGTACAACGCCGCCACCTCGTTCGGCCAGATGCCGACCGGCCGGACGTGGGGCGCCACGACCACCGTGGCCATCGACCGCGACGGCAAAAGCGTCTGGGTGTTCGAGCGTTGCGGCGCCGAAAGCTGTCTCGACTCGAAACTACCCCCCATCCTGCACTTCGACCCCACCGGCAAACTGTCGGCGGCCTTCGGGGCCGGCATGTTCGTGTTTCCGCACGGCATCGCCGTCGATCCGGACGGCAACGTGTGGGTCGCCGATGCCGACGGCAAGAACGGCAAGGGCCAGCAGGTCGTCAAATTCAGCCCAACCGGCAAAGTCCTGATGAAACTCGGTAAGGCCGGCATGCCGGGAGACGCCCCCGGTTACTTCAACCGTCCGACCGGGATCGCGATCGCCCGCAACGGCGACATCTTCGTCTCCGACGGCCACGGCGACGACTCCAACGCGCGAGTCGTCAAGTTCTCCAAGACCGGAAAATTCCTGCTGGCTTGGGGCAAAAAGGGCAGCGCACCCGGCGAGTTCGATGTTCCACACGCCATCGCAGTGGACTCGCACGAACGGGTCTACGTGGCCGACCGCTCCAACAACCGCATCCAGGTGTTCGACGCGAACGGCAAGTTCCTCGCGGACTGGCGGCAATTCGGCCGCCCCAGCGGAGTCTACGTGGACGCGAAAGACATGATCTACGTGGCGGATTCGCAGACCACCGACAAGACCGGCTGCACGACCGACCCCGGCTGCCGCCACGGCATTCGCATCGGCAATGCCGCGGATGGTTCGGTCAAATACTTCATCCCCCGGCCGGAGGGTGACAAGGTCGGACCGGAGGGCGTCGCCGCCGACGCGAACGGCACGATCTACGGCGCCTCGAATGAGGGGAAGCGGGTAGACCGCTTCACCCTCAAATAGCCCGTTAAACCGTCGCCGGCCCGCCAAGGATATTCGTCGCCTGAGCTGACAGCACGCCGCCGTTTCCATGCACCAGCGCCACCTCGGCGCCGGCGACTTGGCGCTGGCCGCAGGTGCCGCGCAACTGCCGCACCGCCTCGATCAGCAGGAACAGCCCGTACATTCCCGGGTGGCAGTACGACAGCCCGCCGCCATTGGTGTTGACCGCCAGCGATCCGCCCGGCGCGATCCGACCGCCCGACACGAACGGCCCGCCCTCGCCCTTCGCGCAGAACCCCAGATCCTCCAGGAACAGGATCGTGTTGATGGTGAACGCGTCGTACAGCGCCAGCACCTTCACGTCCGATGGCTTCACGCCAGCCGCCCGATAAGCCTGAGCACCGGATTCGATCGCCCCGGTATGCGTCAGCACCGGCATCGAGGTGATCGAAGCATGCGTGATCGACTGACCGCTGCCCAGCACATACACCGGCTTCTGCTTCATGCTGCGCGCCCGGTCCGCCCGCACCAGAACGATCGCCCCACCGCCATCGGTCACCAGGCAGATGTCGCGGACGGTGAACGGATCGCTGATCGGCCGAGCATTTAGCACATCGGCGATGGTCAGCGGCTTCTTCTCCCACGCCACCGGGTTCAGCAGCGCCCATTCACGCGCCGCCACCGCCACCGCGGCCATGTGCTCGCGCGTGGTGCCATACTCGTGCATGTGCCGGTTCGCCGCCATCGCATACGCCGTCGCCGGCAGGAACGGCTTGTATGGCGTTTCATAGGGATTGAATTCCCGAGCACTGGATGCTCGGCGGCCGACGGTGCGCTGGGTGCTGCCGTAGGCGACGACCGCCACCGAACACAGCCCGGCTTCCAACGCCGCATGGGCATGGGCGACATGGATCTCGAACGACGACCCGCCGACGATCGTGCTGTCGGTATAGGCGTTCGGCAGCCCCAGATATTCGACCAGCGACATCGCCGAGGTACGCGCCTGGGTGGTCGCACAGAACACCCCGTCCACATCGGCCAGGGTCAGCCCCGCATCCTCCAGCGCTCGGTGAATGCCTTGCGCCATCAGGTCGATCGGGCTCATCAGCGCGGCGACCGCGCCCAGATCGGATTCGGCGGCGCCGACAATGGCGACGCTGCCGCGGGTTACGTTGCTCATCAGACGCTCTCCGCCGGCGTGAACACGGGGTAGGGGTCTTCGTCGCCCTCTGGCGTATGCACGCGGAATTTCACCCGCAGGCCGATCTTGACGGCGGTCGGCTCGATGTCCTCGACCCGGCTCATCATCCGGAACCCCTCGTCCACGTCGACCAGGCACACATTGTATTTTGGCCCCTGCTGTGGGTGCACCACCGTGGTCGCATGCACCGTCCCGAGTCCCTTGCTGACCCGCCATTCCAGATCCGCCGCCCCCGTCTTCGGCGCGATGACCCGCGGGTAGAACACTACCTGTTGAGCCGAGGGGCTGAACTGATACCCCAACTCACCGCGTTTGAGATGCGCGATGTATGTCGCAAGGGGCGATTCGGTCGCGTTCGGCATGGGACGGCTTCCTCTGGCAATGCGCCGGCAAACTAGCAAGGCCATAGGCGGTAGACAAACCAGCCGGTAGCGATATCGAAGCGCTTGCACAGATGAAGGGTTGAGACCAAATTTCGCCAATGGCCAATTTTTTCTCCCAGACTGTCGCTTCCCCGCCTGGTCAGCCGGTTCCCGAGGGCTTCCTGACCGGCCAACTGCTGATCGCCATGCCGGCGTTGGCGGACCCGCGCTTTCAGCAGAGCGTCATCTACGTGTGTGCGCATACGCCGGAAGGCGCGATGGGCCTGATTCTGAATCGCCCGATCGTCAAGCCGACGTTCGACGACCTGCTGAAGCAACTCAGCGTCGAACCGCTGCCACCCGTCCGGCAGATCAAGCTATGTGCCGGCGGCCCGGTCGAGAACGCCCGCGGTTTCGTGCTGCACACCACCGACTGGACGGGGGAGGGCAGCCTGAAGGTCGACGGCACTATGGCCCTGACTGCCAGCCTGGACGTGCTGAAGGTTATCGCCGAGGGCGGCGGGCCGCGGGAATGTGTCCTCGCGCTGGGCTATGCGGGCTGGGGGCCGGGTCAGCTCGACCAGGAAATCCAGGCGAATTCCTGGCTGTCGGCCCCAGCCGATGAGACGCTGCTGTTCGACGGCCAGCACGACACCAAATGGCGGCGCGCCTTCGCCAAGTTGCGCGTCGATCCGCTGCTGCTGTCCGACACCGCCGGCCACGCCTGACGCTGAGGCATTGAAGACAAAGGGTGTGCGGCGAAACGATCGGGTCGTCTAGCGACCGCCATCGGCCTCTCATCGTCATGCCGACGGCGGTCGGCATGCATGCCTTGCTATGCTGTTCTCGGCAAAGGCGCGGATGGCGGTCTTCGTTCGCCATGACGGGCCGGGGTCTGGCGCCGACGCCGAGGCACTTGTCTGTCCCCGCGGCCTACGGCTGGCGGCCCTCGTTAACGTTTCGGTAGCATTTCGCGCGTATATCGGCCGCCTGCCTTACGGAAGGAGCGGGCAATGGCCAGACCCTTAGCCGAGATTACCACGATCCTCCGCGAGCTGTTGCTCGACCCCTCGCTGGAATGCACCCCGGCGACGCGGTTCGAGGACGTGGCCGGCTGGGACTCGATGGACCTCGTCACCGTGGTGGTCGAGGTTGAGTGCCGGTTCGGGCTGCAGTTCGAACTTGCCGAGATCGACCGCCTGGTCACCGTCCGCGATCTGCTCGATATGATCGCGGCCAAGCAGGCGTTGATGGCGGCCTGACCGCGGTGCCGTTCAACGGTTTTCCGTTCCTGCTGGGCTTCCTGCCGGTGGCGTTGTGCGGCTTCGCGCTGGCCGGACGCTGGGGGCAGGCATCGGCGAAGACCTGGTTGATCGCCGCGTCGCTGCTGTTCTACGCCGCCGGCGCCCCGGCGTTCCTGCCGCTGTTGATTTTGTCGATCGCCGGTAACCTCGGATGCCTGCACGCGATGCACGTGTCCGCCAGGCCAGGCAGATGGGCGGCAACCGGCGTAGCGCTCAACCTCGCCGTCCTGGCTTGGTTCAAATACCTGGATGCACAGCCGGCCCTGGGCCTCAGCTTCTTCACGTTCACCCAGATCGGCTGCCTGCTGTATCACGCCGACGGCGAGACACCGCCACCCAAGGTGCGCGATTACGCCCTGTTCGCCGGGTTCTTTCCCGCCCTGCTGGCCGGCCCCATCCTCAACCCGAGGGAAACGCTGCCGCAATTCGCGCGAACCGATGGATGGCGACTCACCGGCGGCAACCTAGCCACCGGCAGCGGGTTTTTCGTCATCGGGCTGCTGAAGAAGACCTTGCTGGCCGACCCGCTGCTGACCGTCATCAACCCGGGTTTCGCCCATCCCGGTGCGCTGACCCTGTTCCCGGCCTGGCAGGCCGCGACGTGCTATTCGCTGCAATTGTATTTCGACTTCTCCGGCTACACCGACATGGCGATCGGCATCGCCTGGATGGTCGGTCTGCGCTACCCGGACAACTTCGACCAGCCGTATCGAGCCACCTCGGTCACCGCCTACTGGCAGCGCTGGCATATGTCGCTGACCCGGTTCCTGATGACCACCGTGCACGCGCCGATGACCCTGGCGATCCTGCGCTGGCGGAAAGCCCATGGACGGCCGATCGATGCGCGATCGCAGGCGACCGCGGCCGGGTTCGTCAGCATGATCGGCGGCCCGATCGTGGTGACGATGATGCTGATCTCCCTGTGGCATGGCGCCACCTGGGTGTTCCTGCTGTTCGGGCTGCTGCACACGGCGTTCCTGCTGGTCAACCACGTCTGGCGGGTGAAGCACGGCCGAGTCCTTCCGGCTTGGGTCGCCGTGGCGCTGACCTATCTTTGCGTGCTGGTCGGCGCCGTCTTGTTCCGCTCCACCACCGCCGCTCGGGCGGGGTCCATGCTCGCTGGCATGGCCGGTCTGCACGGCATCGGCGATCTGCAACCGGACATCCACGTCCCCGCCCAAATCCTCTGGCTCGTTATCCTGTATGCGATCGTCTGGCTCGCTCCGACGACACGGCAATGGATGCTGGGCGAACCAGCGTCCCGCCTCCCCTGGCGGCCGTCGCCGCAATGGGCCGTCGCCATGGGATGCGCCGCCACGCTGGGCGTGCTCGCCGCCGGCGGCACCAGCGAATTCCTGTATTTCCGGTTCTGACCCGGTGCGCTACCTGGTCCTGTTCGGACTGTCCGCCGTCGTGAGTTTCGCCGCGCTCTGGGTCTGGGTGGTGCGGATGCCGATGGCGTTCATGGACGTCGAATACACCGCATGGCGCGCCAAGCAGACGATGCTGGACACCTGCGACCTGGGCGAGGCGATCGTCCTGGGCGATTCCCGCGCCGCCGCCGATATCCTCCCTTCCAGGCTGCCGATCCGCGTCGCCAACCTCGCCATGGGCGGCGCCGAGGCGATCGAGGCCTTGTCGATGCTGAAACGAGCACTGGCCTGCCCGACGCCACCGCGGCTGGTGATCATCTCCATCGATCCGGGTCACTTCAGCCGCCCGGACATGTTCTGGGAACGCAGCGTTCGCTTCGGCATCATCTCCGATGCCGAGGTCGCCGCCGTGCGCGAGGCCACACGGCAGACCGGCGATCTTTCGGTCTACGACTCGCAACCGTTGGAGGGCGTGCCGCCGCGCGTCCGCGACTGGCTGTACCAAGTCCGCTTCCCGCCGCTGTATTTTTCCAACCTGGCGCATGGCGGCTTCTTCGTCCGCTGGCCCACCAACCAGCGCTGGCTGGCCGAGACCCTGGCAGCCCGCGGCCACTATTATTTCGGCACCGACCCCGGCAACAGCGTCGTCACCCTGGACGGCCACATGGCCGCATTCAAGCCATTACCGATCCTCGACCACTATTTCGACCAACTGCTGGCGGAACTCGACCGCCGCGGCATCGAGACGCGCTTCATCGCCATGCCGATCAACCAATCGACATGGAACGTGGTCAACCCCGCGGTGCCCGCCGGCTTCGCCGCCTACCTCGCCGCCTACGAACGCCGCTACAAACACTTCCGCGTGGCGTCGCAGATCATGCCGCATTGGCCGGACCGGTTCTTCGGCGACATGTTCTCCCACCTGAACCCGGAGGGCGCCGAACGCTTCAGCGACATGCTGGCTCAGCGGCTGCAGGACGCTCCGCCCAGCACACAGAATGACGCGCAGAACGGGTGGTTGAGCGACACCGGCGCCGACGCCTCGGCCAAAGTCGTTCCCATCTCGAAGCGCGGATCATAGGCCAGCAAAGTACACGCCAGCACCACCGGTGCCGGGGCGCCTCGGCGCTTCACCACCATGCGCGCACCGGCGCACATCACGTCATCCGGCGACTTATGCAGGATGCCCCAGCAGGCGGTGGTGATCTCGGGCACATCGCGTTCCGGTTCCATCTCCGGGAACAACATCAGCCGCACCGGATCATGCGCATCCACCGGAATGTCATGCGTCGCGAAAAGTCGGGAAAATCCTTCCCGCAACGACTGCTCGCTTTCCCCGGTGAAGCGGCGGCCGGCGACGTCGAGCCTGAAGCCATTACGAGCCAACCAGATCAGCCCGTCGAGGGCGGGGCGCCAACTGCGGCGGCCGCGTTCCTGCTCATGAATGACGGGATCGTGGTGGTCGAGTGACACGCGGATCGTCAGCCGGTCGCCATAACGCTGCCGCAACGCCAGCATCTCGGGGCGCAGCTTGCGCAGCGGCTTCATCGCGTTGGTCAGCACCAGCGCATCCAGCCCGCGCGACAACACGGCGTCCAGCATCGGGACAATGTCGGGGTTCATGAACGGCTCGCCGCCGGTAAACCCGATCAGCTTCGTCGGCAGCCGGTCGCGAGCGATTTCATCCAGATACGTCTCGACCTCGGCCAGGGTCAGGTAGGCCAGCCGGTCGTTGCGAGGGGATGATTCGATGTAGCAGTTGCGGCAGGTCAGGTTGCACAGCGTGCCGGTGTTGAACCACAGCGTCTCCAGCGCCCGCAGCGCCACTGTCGCCCGTGTTTCCCCCGCCGCCGTGGTGAACGGATCGCGGAACTTCGCCGGGTTCAGCCTGGCCGTCATCTGGTCCACGTAGTCGTTCCCCCCGGCGGTCAGGATGTCGTAGCCGGCAACCGCATCCAGGCTGGCACGGACGGCATCAGCGTCGCATCCCCACAGTGCAACGTGGCGCCGATCGCATCCAGCCGCAAAGACGCCAAGCCTATCCCATCCCGGCCGGACCGCATGGAGCCGACCTCTACCCCATCCCGCAGCACCGGGGTCCCGGCTGGCGGCAACGGTCCCTCGACAGTCACCGGCACCAGCCGACGCTTGACCAACCCGCGATATTTCGTCCGAGCGGTCAGTTCCTGGCCCATGTAGCAGCCTTTCGACCACGAAACGCCGGCCAGTTCGTCGAAACCGGCCTCCAACAGGACGCTGCGATCGGATTCCATGTCCTTCGATCCGTCGGGCACGCCGGCCGCCAGCCGATGCCGGTCCCAGTCCTCGGGCGTTGCGGTGGCGGGCAGCGGTTCGGCGGCCAAAATTCGCCAGCCCAGGCCGGGCAGCCGGGGATCGGGGGCGACGATACCGCCCACGCCCGGATCACCGGCCCAGGCGACATGCACATGCAATTCCGGTTCGGGACGCAGGGTGACCCGCATCCGCAAGCGGTAGCGCGACAGCCGTTGGACCAGTATCGGCACCTGTTCGGCCTCGCAGTCCAGCAGCAACGCATCCGCGTGGGCGAAGACGAAGAAATCCGCCAGCCACTTGCCCTGCGCCGTCAGAAAGGCGGCCCAGACGGCGTGGCCTGGCCGGACGGCTTCAATGTCGTTGGAAACGAGGCCCTGAAGGAAGGCGACACGATCATCGCCCTCGATCGCTATGACGCCTCGTTCGGGTAGCGGGGTCAGTTGAACCATTCGGTATAGTTAATGCTGCCAACGTGTCGCGCAAGCGCGCGCCGAAGCAACCACCAACCCACCAAATGACCAACCCACCGCCCGCCCCCGTCATGCTGACGCAGGTCAGCATCCACGCCTTCGCTGGAAACGGCAAAAGCCCCCCTCACACCAACCCTGCCCCCGACAACCCGCCGAACACCCCCAACGCGCAGGTGACGACGGCCACCGCCACCAC
>NZ_LMUJ01000026.1:111437-125065 GCF_009765975.1 Acidisphaera sp. S103
CCACGCAGACGATGCGCCCGAGGCAACGCCTTGACCGCCAGCGCGATCAGGAACCCCAGCACCACCGGCAGCAGGAACGCATTCCCCACCTGCACGCCCACATTCAGCGACACCAGATCGGGCCACAGCGCCACCACAACCGCACCGGCGACAACGCAAACCGCATAGACGCCATAGAACCAGTGCGCCTCCATCGGGTGCATCTCCAGCGACCGCCGGTACCCGGTCACCTCACCCAGGCCCCACGCAAACGCCAGCGACACCACGATCGCCGCGACCATTCCCGCACCCAGCACCCCAACCCCGAACACCAGGTTGCCCATCGCCGTGCCCAGGAACGGAGTCAGCGCCTGCGCCATCTGCCCCACCGTGGCCAGCGTCGCATTCGGATCGCCCCGCCCGATCGTCGCGGCGCATGCGATCAGGACCGCCGCCATGATCAACTGGGTCAGCAGCGCCCCGATCGCCGTATCCCATCGCGCCGCCGCCAGATGCTCCGGCTGCAGCCGCTTATCGGCGATAGCCGACTGCTGGTAGAACACCATCCACGGCATGATGACCGCGCCGATATTCGCCGCTGCCAGATACAGGTATTGAGGATCGCGGTATGGGATATCCACCGCCCCGGCCAGTAGAGCCGCTCCATCGGGATGCGCCGCCCAGGCGACAAAGAAGAACGCCAGCTCGAACAGGCCCACGAAGATGGCGAACCGCTCCACCCGACGGTACGACCCGGTAAACACCACCGCCAGCAGCGCGACCGCCGCCACCGGCAGCGATGCATACCGGGGCAGCCCGTAGAGTTCCCCTACGCCCGCGACGCCGGCGAATTCCGTCAGCAATGCCCCCACGGTGGCGATGCCCAGGCCGATCGCCGACACCCACGCCCAGACCGGACCAAACGTGTCGCGGATCAGCTCGCCATGGCCGCGGCCGGTGAAGATCGCCAGGCGCACTGTCAGTTCCTGCACCATGTACAGGATCGGCACCAGGATCAGTTGCAGCAACAGCAGCCGATAGCCCCACTGCACGCCGCTCTGTCCCGCGGTGATGACGCTGCCGACATCGGTATCGGCCAGCATGACCACCAGGCCGGGGCCGAACACGGCCAGGAAACGACGCAAGCGGGATGCCGCGCGCATTGTCGTCTGAGGGCTCAATGACGTACCGGGCATTTGCGAACCATTCTCAACAAGGGCGAGCGGTGGCTACTGTCCCTTGCCGCCGGAGTCAAATCGCATTGCGTTACCGGCGTGTTTCGCGGACAAAGCCCCGCCGATTTGTATCTGGCCGATGATGGACCGCGCGATGCCCGAACTCTACCTGCACAACAGCCTGACCCGCCGCAAGGAGCGGTTCGAACCAGCCGATCCGGCCGATATCCGCATGTATGTCTGCGGCCCGACCGTCTATGACCTCGCGCATCTCGGCAACGCCCGCCCGGTCGTGGTCTACGACGTCGTCGCCCGCCTGCTGCGTCGGCTGTATCCACACGTCACATACGTCCGCAACATCACCGACGTGGACGACAAGATCAACACGCGAGCCCAGGAAAGCGGCGAGTCGATCGGCGCCATCACCGCCCGCACCACGGCCGACTTCCACGCCGACATGGCCGCTCTCGGCACCTTGCCGCCCGATCAGGAGCCGCGCGCCACCGCCCACATCGCCGAGATGATCATGATCATCCAGCGGCTGATCGCCTCCGGCCACGCCTACGCCGCTGAGGGGCACGTGCTGTTCGCCGTCGCCTCCGACGCCAGCTATGGGAAGCTGTCCGGCCGTTCCCAGGATGAACTGCTCGCCGGTGCGCGTGTCGAGGTGGCGCCGTACAAGCGGGACGCCGGGGATTTCGTGCTGTGGAAGCCCTCCGGCGACGATCTGCCCGGCTGGAACTCACCCTGGGGCCGAGGCCGCCCCGGCTGGCACATCGAGTGCTCCGCCATGTCCTGGAAATACCTCGGCGAAACCTTCGACATCCATGGCGGCGGCACCGACCTGATCTTTCCGCACCACGAAAACGAAATGGCGCAAAGCCTGTGCGCTTTCCCCGGCAGCCGTTTCGCCCGCTACTGGATCCACAATGGCATGCTGCAGGTGAACGGCGAGAAGATGTCGAAAAGCCTGGGCAATTTCTTCACCGTGCGCGAGGTTCTCGCGAAGGCGCCGGCCGAAGCCGTGCGCCTGCTGCTGTTACGGACGCACTACCGGTCGTTGCTGGATTTCTCCGATCAAGGGTTGGCAGAGGCGAAAAAGGAGCTCGATCGTTTCTATCGAGCACTGGAACACGCCCCCGACACTGCTGCGGGCGAGGTCCCGCCGGCGGTGCTGGAAGCGCTGTGCGACGACTTGAACACGCCGTTGGCGATTTCGGCGATGCATGGGCTGGCGGACGCGGCGATGACCGGCGACCAACAGGCCGCCGCTGGCCTGCGCGCTGCCGGCACCTTGCTGGGCCTGCTGCAACAGGCGCCCGACGCCTGGTTCCGCGGCGCAACGGACGACGCCGCCGAAATCGAGGCTGCCATCGCCGACCGCCTCGCCGCCCGCAAGGCGAGGGACTTCGCCCGAGCGGACGCGATTCGCGCGGAACTGGTTGCCAAGGGAATCGTGTTGGAGGATGGACCGAAGGGCACCACCTGGCGGCGCATCAACTGATGACAGGACGCGACGGCGGCGCCGATCTGCACCCGATCGGCAACAGTCCGGTGGTCATCCTGGTGCGTCCCCAGCTCGCCGACAATGTCGGTGCCTGCGCGCGTGCCATGGCCAATGGCGGTCTGTTCCACCTGAGGCTGGTCGCCCCGCGCGACGGCTGGCCGCAGGAAAAAGCGTGGCGCATGGCCTCCGGTGCCGACCGCATCCTCGACGCTGCGACGGTGCATCCGACGGTCGCCGACGCCGTCGCCGACCTGCACCATGTCTTCGCCACCTGTCCCCGCCCGCGCCACATCGTCAAGCCGGTCCTCACCGCCCGGGGCGCCGCCGCCGAACTCCGCGAAATCGCCACCCGAGACCTGCGCGCCGGCCTGCTGTTCGGCCCCGAACGCGCGGGCCTGGACAACGACGACATGGCCGAGGCCGACTCGCTGGTGCGCTTCCCGCTCAACCCGGCGTTCATGTCGCTCAACCTGGCGCAAGCCGTGATGGTAATGGCGTATGAGTGGTGGACCGCCGGCGACGGCACCCCGCCCCGCACGCTGATGACCAACGAAACGCAGGTGGCGACCAAAGGCCGGTTGGACAATTTCCTGACGCACCTGGTCGATCAGCTCGATGCCTGCGGCTTCCTGCGCAACCAGCCGAAGCGACCGGGGATGATCCGCAACCTCCGCCACCTCTTCCAGCGCGGCGAGGTCACCGACCAGGAACTGCGTACCCTGCACGGCGTGGTAACCGAACTCGCCATCGGCCGCCGTCAACGCGGCCGGCTGGAGACCGACGACAGCGCCTAACCCTACCCCCTCCGTCATGCTGACGAAGGTCAGCATCCACGCCTTCTCACAAATCTCCGCCGTACGACAGCGGCCCTACCGAGACGCCGCTCGGCTCCCCGCCGCCAACCCCCGCACCAGCACCAATCCCTGCTGCAACTGGAAATCCGTCGCCGGCTTGGTCGAGTCGAACTTCGGCCAATTCTCCGGCGGCAATTTCGGGATCTGCTGCGCCACCGCGGGCAGGTCAGCCGGCGGCGGTGCCGGGTTCACCTTCGGCGCGTCCGGCGTAGTCAGCGTGTGCCGCAGATCGGCTTCATGCTCCGGCGCGAAATGCGGCGCGGGATCGCGGGTCTGCTGGACCTCGACGTTCGGCGTGATGCCAACGCCCTGGATCGAGCGGCCCGACGGCGTGTAGTACCGAGCCGTCGTCAGCCGGATGGCGCCATAGCCCGGCAGCGGGAACAGCGTTTGCACCGATCCCTTGCCGAACGACTGCGTGCCCAGCACCAGCGCCCGCCGGTCGTCCTGCAACGCGCCCGCCACGATCTCCGCGGCCGACGCCGTGCCGTTATTCGTCAGCACCACAACCGGCAGATTGCCGGAAATATTGTCGCTCGCCTTCGCCGACCAGCTCTGGTTGTCGTCCGGATGCCGCCCGCGCGTGGAGACAATGCCGCCGCCATCCAGGAAATCGTTGGACACCGCGACCGCCTGATCCAGCAAGCCGCCAGGATCGTTCCGCAGATCCAGAATCAGGCCGCGCAGATGCCCGTTCGACTCCGCGCGCAGCGACCGCAGGGCCTTATGAACGCCGGTATCGGTCTGTTCGGTGAACTCACTGACGCGAATGACGCCGATATCCCCAACCAGCCGGCTCTTCACCGTCTCGATATGGATGATCTGGCGGGTCAGAGTCAGCACGATGGGCTTATCGATCCCCTCCCGCTTGACGATCAGGTGCAGGATGGTGTTCGGCGGCCCGCGCATCTCGGTCACCGCGTCATTCAGGCTGAGTCCCTCGACGGTCTTGCCGTTCACCGCGGTGATCAGGTCGCCCGGCTTCAACCCAGCCGCGGCGGCGGGCGTGTCGTCGATCGGGCTGACCACCTGCAGCAGGCCGCCGTTCTCGGTCACTTCCAGGCCGATGCCGCCAAACTGGCCCGAGGTCTCGGACTGCATGTCGTGCCACTGTGCCTCGGTCATGTAGGCACTGTGCGGATCGAGCCCGGTCAGCATGCCGTTCAGCGCATTGTCGATCAGCGTCTTGCTGGTCACCGGCTCGACATAATCCGCCTGCACGCGTTCCAGCACGTTGTTGAACAAGGTGAGCAACTTGTAGGTCGGCGCCGGGTCGGTCCCCTGCGCCGCCGCGGCGATGATCCCACCACCCGTCGCTGC
Source organism: Acidisphaera sp. S103 (assembly GCF_009765975.1). Classification (GTDB taxonomy): domain Bacteria; phylum Pseudomonadota; class Alphaproteobacteria; order Acetobacterales; family Acetobacteraceae; genus Rhodopila. The sequence continues at coordinate 116,273 of NZ_LMUJ01000026.1, forward strand.
GGCACAGCCGGCCGCGAAACTGGTTCCCACCAGCAAAGCGGCTCCGATACGCGTCATCTTCATCGAGCCACCTTGTCTGGTTGTTCAATCCATCAGATTAAATCGGGATGCGTCCCGTACTGCGCATGACGCCGGCGTTACATCGTCGTCATGGCCGCTCGGCACACCCCAGTATCGGGCGGTCAGTATGCGATTTCAATGCGGGCTGATACAACCGGTGATTATTCAAATGGAGGAGTGACTCAATGGATCTGGGATTGCAAGGCAAGAAAGCCATCGTCTGCGCCGCCAGCAAAGGCCTCGGCCGCGCCTGCGCCATCTCCCTCGCGCGTGAGGGTGTCGAGCTGGTCATCACCGCCCGCACCGCCGCGACGCTGGAGGAAACCGCCGCGGAAATCCGCCAGTTGACCGGCGCCAAGGTCACCGCCGTCGCCGGCGACATCACGTCGGAGGAGGGCAGGGCGGCCGCCCTGAAGGCCTGCCCGGCGCCGGACATCCTGGTGAACAACAACGGTGGCCCGCCGCGTGGCGACTTCCGCGAATGGGACCGCGACATGTGGATCAAGGCCGTCGACGCCAACATGCTGGCACCGATCTTCCTGATCAAAGCGGTGATCGACGGCATGATCGGCCGCAAGTTCGGCCGCATCGTCAACATCACCTCCGGATCCGTGAAGTCGCCGATTCCCGAACTGGGCATGAGCAACGGCGCCCGCGCCGGCCTGACCGGCTTCGTCGCCGGCCTCGCGCGCCAGGTGGCGAACCACAACGTCGTCATCAACAACATCCTGCCCGGCCCGTTCCTGACCGACCGCCTGCGCGGCGGCTTTCAGGAGGCCGCCCGCAAGACCAACCGTCCGGTCGATGAACTGGTGCAGGAACGGCTGTCCAAGACCCCCGCCGGCCGCGCCGGCGACCCCGCCGAGTTCGGCGACGCCTGTGCCTTCCTGTGCTCCGCCAAGATCAGCTTCATCGTCGGCCAGAACCTCCTGCTCGACGGCGGCGCGTTCAATTCGTCCAGCACATAGGACCACAAGCTCGCTCCGTGGATGGCTGGTCTGCCGGCCATCCACGCCCCCGAAGTGGCCGGATCAGGATTCGGAGTTAGGTTAGTATTTCGATACCGGCAGGACCGCCAACCCCCGTCATGCCGACGCAGGTCGGCATCCACGCCCCCGAAGTGGCCGGATCAGGATCCTGAGTTAGGTTAGTATTTCGATACCGGCAGGACCGCCAACCTCCGTGATGCCGACGCAGGTCGGCATCCATGCCTTTGTCGCTGAGCTGCACTGTAGGTCACGGATGGCCAGCCTCCCGCCTCGACGCCGGGCGGCTGGCCATCAATCGCCAAACGATCCCACGACGAACCCCTACGCCCCCGATGTCGCCCCCACCACCGCATCCGCCAGATCGTCCCGGCCATCCTGCCGCAGCCCCTCGACCACCCCCGAGATATCGGTTGCCGGCCGGTTCTGGCTCATCTTCACCTTGCCATCCAGCCGAACGATCGGCAGCGCAATCCCCACGATTCCCCGCAACATCCCCTGCACGAAATCCGCGGGCGCATCGGACACCGCCCAAGGCTGCGCACGCGGCGTCTCATTACGAACCGTCAGCCGGGTCACCACGTCCAGCAGCCGAACCGGATCGTCGAACACCTCCAGCGTCCCATACGCATGGACCGCGCTGTAATTCCAGGTCGGCACGACTTTCCCGTGCTCCCGCTTCGCCGCGTAATAAGACGGCGTGATGTAACCCTCCGGTCCCTGGAAAATCACCAGCGTCTGTACCCCCGGGTCAGCCACCCGAGCATGCGGATTGGCCTTCGCCAGATGCCCGATCAGGGTGCCATACGGCGCCGGATCGGGGGCCAGCATCAGCGGCGCATGACTGGCGATCATCCCATCCGCCGTCATCGACACCAGTGTCGCCAACCCGCTCCCACGAATGAACTCGTGCAGGACATCAAGCCGGTCTTCTTTGAAATGAGCGGGAACGTACACGACGGCGACCTTCGCGGAATCGTCATGGCCGAACGCGCTCGGCCATCTGCGCACCGTCGAGCGGGGGTGGATGGCCGAGACATGCCCGGCCATGACGGTAGCGCTGGAGTGCCTTAAAATCGGACGAAGGGGAAGGGTCTTTACTGCCCTATCCGATCAGTCCAATCCTACAGTGCGCCACCCCGCCGTCCCGCCATCGCCCCCAGCCGCAGCCGCAACGCGTTCAGCTTGATGAACCCCTGAGCATCGACCTGGTCATAAGCACCCTGGTCGTCCTCGAACGTCACCACCTTCATCGAGTGCAAACTGTTCGGGCTTTCCCGCCCGATGCACGACACATTGCCCTTGTACAGCTTCATCCGCACCCGCCCGGTGACGCTGTGCTGGCTGGTGTCGATCAGCGCCTGCAGCATCCGCCGCTCCGGGCTGAACCAGAAGCCGTTGTAGATCAGTTCGGCGTAGCGCGGCATCAGGCTGTCCTTCAGGTGCCCCGCCTCGCGATCCAGCGTGATGCTCTCGATCGACCGGTGCGCCGCCAGCAGGATCGTCCCACCCGGAGTCTCATACACCCCCCGAGACTTCATCCCGACAAACCGGTTCTCCACCAGGTCCAGCCGCCCGATCCCGTTCGCCTTCCCCAACTCGTTCAGCCGGGTCAGCAGCGCCGCCGGCGACAGCGCCACGCCGTCGATCGCCACCGGATCGCCGCCGACGAAATCCATCGAGATCACCGTCGCCTTATCCGGCGCATCCTCCGGCCGGATGGTGCGCTGATAGACGATCTCATCCGCCTCGATCGCCGGGTCTTCCAGGATTTTCCCCTCTGACGACGAATGCAGCATGTTCGCGTCGACGCTGAACGGCGCCTCGCCGCGCTTATCCTTGGAGATGGGGATCTGGTTCTTCTCGGCGAATTCCAGCAGCCTGGTCCGGCTGGTCAGCTCCCATTCCCGCCACGGCGCGATGATCTTGATGTCCGGCTTCAGTGCGTAATACGACAGCTCGAACCGCACCTGGTCATTGCCCTTGCCGGTCGCGCCATGGGCCACGGCGTCGGCACCGACCTGTTCGGCGATCTCGATCTGCCGCTGCGCGATCAGCGGCCGAGCGATCGACGTCCCCAACAGATACTGTCCCTCGTACACCGTGTTCGCTCGGAACATCGGGAACACGAAGTCCTTCACGAAGGTCTCGCGCAGGTCGTCGATGAAGATCTCCTTCACCCCGGCCATCTCGGCCTTCTTGCGCGCCGGCTCCAGTTCTTCGCCCTGGCCGAGGTCGGCGGTGAAGGTCACGACCTCACAGCCATAGGTCGTCTGCAGCCAGCGCAGGATCACGCTGGTGTCCAACCCGCCTGAATAGGCAAGAACGACCTTCTTCACATCCTTGACGGCCATGGCGCCTGAAATCTCCACATTTTCCGCGGCGGGAGTAGCGCCAGGGGCGGCCCGGGCGCAAGCCGTGAAGCGACAGACAATCCCGCATCCGCCGTCCGCCGGCGCCTTTTAAGCCGTTGTTAACGCCTTCCGGCGCCAGTCATCCGGCATGGGACCGCCTCGTGCACCCACGCATGGAGATATACGCCAATGACGCCTTTTTATCTTGGACGGAAGACGCCAATGGCGTATACAGCCCGTGACTGACGAACTGATGACGGTCGCCGAGACCGGCCCATTCATCCGTCAGGCCGCCAAATTGTGGACAGAGGACGACCGCAACGCCTTCGTGGATTTCATCGCCACCAACCCCGACGCCGGGGACGTCATTCCGGATACCGGTGGCCTGCGTAAAATTCGCTGGGGCCGGCCGAACACCGGCAAGGGTGGTGGCGTGCGGATCATCTACTTCTACCACGACGATTCGATGCCGCTGTATCTGCTGCTGATTTATGCGAAAGCCGAACGGGAAAACTGGACCGGGGACGAAAAGCGGCTGGCACGGACTCTGACCGAAGCCATCAAACAGACTTACCGGAGACACTAGGACCATGACCAAGTTCGGCGACGCGCTGATCGACAGCCTGGGCGACGCCCTCGCTCATGCGCGCGGCCAGGCCTCCGGCGTGCGCGTTCACACCGTCGAGGTGCCCGATGTCAGAGCCATCCGCGGCAAGCTGCGCATGTCGCAACTCGCGTTCGCGGAAACCTACCGGATTCCGCTGCCGACGCTGAAAAACTGGGAGCAAGGCCGTCGCCACCCGGACGCACCCGCCGCCGCCTACCTGCTGGCCATCTCGCGGCTGCCGGCCGAAGTGGGTGCCGCCCTGGCGCACGATTCCCGATCCACCATTGCCAGCCCCACCTCCCGCACAACATGATCCCACCAAACCAAGGGATCGACCGGCCTCCATGCCTATACGAGCAGTCTGCTTCGATGTCGGGGAAACCCTGATCGACGAAACCCGCCACTGGATCGAATGGGCCGCCTTCCTCGGTGTCCCGGCCATGACCCTGTTCACCGCCATCGGCGTGACCATGGAACGCGGCCAGTCGCTCCGCCGCGTGTTCGAGATCTTCAAACCCGGCATGGACCCCGGCACCGCCCGCAAGCTGCGCGCCGCACAGGGCTGGGTCTACGATTTCACCCCGCAGGACCTCTACCCCGACGCGATCCCCTGCCTGACCGTCCTGCGCGAACGCGGCTACAAGGTCCTCATCGCCGGCAACCAGCCGCTGGAAGCCGAGGCTGCCCTGGCCCGCCTCGACCTGCCCGCCGACTTGATCGCCAGCTCCGCCGGCTGGTGCGTATCCAAGCCCGACCCGAAATTCTTCGCCAAGGTGATCGAGGCCGCCGGTGTCCCCGCCGCCGAGATCGCCTATGTCGGCGACCGCCTGGACAACGACGTGCTGCCCAGCCGCGCTGCCGGCATGACGGCGGTGTTCGTTCGCCGCGGCCCCTGGGGTTGGATGCACGCCGAAAAACCCGAGATCGAGCAGGCCCACATCCGCCTCGACAGCCTGCTCGACCTGCCCGACCGGCTCGCCGCCCTATGACCGGCTTCGACCCCGCCGCCCACGACTGGCGCCCCTTGCGCGGCGCCGCGATGCCCGGCGGCCTGGGCATCCCCTGGGCGAAAAAACATGGCGACCAGTGGCTTTACGGCCTGCTCACCGGCCCCGAACACGCCAACCCCGCCGGGGTCATCCATGGCGGCGTGCTGATGGCCTTCGCCGACCACGGCCTAAGCTTCCTGGCCTGGGAAGCCGCCGACCGCGGGCCGTGCACCACCATCCAGCTCAACACCCATTTCCTCGATGCCATCCAACCAGGCGAATTCCTCGAACTGCGTGGCGAGGTCACCCGCCGGACCCGCGGCCTCGTCTTCGTCCGAGGCGTGATCGGCGCCCGCGACGAACACAACATACGTGATGCCGGCGCGGTCGATGGGATCTGGCGCGTATTGCGGCCGCGCTGACCTTTCGCGGCCCCGCAGGACCGCCTATCTGCTGAACCATAACGACATCGCCAGCCAGAAAGGACGCCCATGGACATCGATCCCGGCCCCAAAAGCAAACGGGGCGCTCTGACATTGGCGATCGACGTCGGCGGAACACGGCTGAAGGCCGGCCTGCTCAACCAGCGCGGTGAGATGGTGGCAGGCCCCAACCGAGTGAACACGCCGGAGCATCCCGCCCCCCAGATCGTCCTGGACGCACTGGTCGATCTGGCCACCCCGCTGGGCGATTTCGACCGGATCTCCGTCGGCTTCCCCGGCGTCGTCCGCCACGGCCAAGTGCTGACCGCGCCCAACCTCGGCACGCCGGAATGGCGCCACTTCCCCCTCGCATCCTCGCTGACCGACAAACTCGGCAAGCCCACTCGCATGCTGAACGACGCCGAGGTCCAAGGGCTGGGCGTCGTCTCCGGCAAGGGGCTGGAGTGCGTGATCACCCTGGGCACCGGCATGGGCTTCGCACTGTTCCAGGACGGCCACCCGGCGCCGCATCTGGAACTCAGCCAGCACCCCATCCACAAGGGCAAGACCTACGACCAGTTCATCGGCGCCGCGGCCTACAAGGATGTCGGGCACAAACGCTGGAACCGCCGCCTGCGCCGCGTCCTGGCCAACATCACCACATTGGTCAGCTTCGACACGCTGTACATCGGCGGCGGCGACGCCAAGCAGGTGGACCTGGAGCTGCCATCCAACGTCCACCTGGTCGACAACACCGCCGGCATCACCGGCGGCGTCAAACTATGGGACAAAACCCTGGATTCAATGTTCGCCACCGCCGGCTAGATCAGCCCCCGAACCCTACACACCCGTCATGCTGACGAAGGTCAGCATTCACGCCTCATGCACGGCCCCCCCGGTCCTACAACCGTCAGGCCAGACACACCCCACCACACCCGTCATTTCCACCCCATCATTCCATCTGGCGCCCCGCCAACAAACCCCGTAATGCTCCCCGCAAGGAGAGCGACTAAGATCCGTGGACTACGTCTTTCACTTCGGCGACATCTGGGCCGCTCGGGATGAGTTGATTAGCGGCACGCTGCTGACGCTGCGCCTGTCCGCCCTGTCCATGATCTTCAGCCTGATCGTCGCGGTCGCCGGCGCCTTCGCCCGCACCTCCGGCCCCGCGTGGCTGCGCGCCATCGTCGCCGCCTATGTCGAACTGATCCGCAACACCCCGTTCCTGGTGCAGATCTTCCTCATCTTCTTCGGCCTGCCCACCCTCGGTCTCCGCCTCGACGCCAACACCGGCGCCCTGATCGCGTTGGTGCTGAACGGCAGTGCCTACACGATCGAGATCGTCCGAGCCGGCATCGAATCCATCAGCCACGGCCAGACCGAGGCCGCCTACGCCCTCGGCCTAAACCGCTATCGCACCTTCCGCCTGATCATCCTGCCGCAAGCCCTGCGCGTGGTCGTCCCGCCCCTCGGCAGCCAGTTCATCCTGCTGATGCTCAATTCATCCATCTGCTCCGTCATCTCCGCCGACGAACTGACCGCCGCCACCCAGGACATCCAGTCGCGCACGTTCCGCCCGTTCGAGGCCTTCATCGTCGCCACCGGGATCTACCTCTGTCTGTCGCTGCTGTTCTCCACCGCCTTCGCGACGATCGAGCGCCTCGCGTTCGGCGGCCCGCGGGAGGGACGCCGATGAGGGACATCAACCTAGGCGACTACGAATTCCTGCTGCTGGCAACGCGCTGGACCATCCTGCTGTCGGTCTATGCCGCGATCGGTGGCGGCATCGTCGGCTTGGCGATCGCGCTGATGCGCACCTCCACCAGCGCCACCCTGCGCTGGATCGCCACCGGCTACATCCGCGTCTTCCAGGGCACCCCGCTACTCCTGCAACTCTTCCTCGTCTTCTTCGGCGGCGACATGCTGGGCATCCCGCTTGGTGCCTGGACCTCGGCGATCCTCGGCTTCAGCCTCAACGCCGGCGCCTTCCTGGGTGAAATCTGGCGTGGCGCCATCCAGGCCGTCCCCAACGGCCAGGTCGAGGCCGCCAAGGCGCTCGGCCTCCACTTCGTCCCGCGCATGCTACGAGTCGTCCTGCCCCAGGCCCTGCGCGTCGCCATCCCGCCCACTGTCGGTTTCCTGGTGAACCTGATCAAAAGCACCTCGCTCGCCGCCATCATCGGCTTCGTCGAACTCACCCGAGCGGGGCAGATGCTCAACAACGCCACGTTCCGCCCGTTCTTCATCTTCGGCATCGTTTCAGTGATTTATTTCGCGCTGTGCTGGCCGTTGACGATCACCAGTCGCCGCCTCGAACAGCGGCTGGCCGCGACTTCGAAACGTTGAGAGGACATCCAACATGAAATGGCTAACCCGAACGCTGGCGGCCGTGCTGCTGCTGGCAGGCGCCGCGACCCTGCGCCCCGCGTCCGCCCAGACGGTCGACGAAATCCTGAGCAAAGGCTCCATCAACATCGGCGTGCTGGTCGATCTGCCGCCGTATGGCATTTTGAACGACAAGCAGGAACCCGACGGCTTCGACATTGATGTCGCCAAGCTGATGGGCACCTATCTCGGGGTGAAGGTGAACCTGGTGCCGCTGACCAGCCCCAACCGGATTCCGTTCCTGCTCACCAACAAGGTCGACCTGATCGTCGCCACCCTGGGCATCACCCCGGAACGCGCCAAGCAGGTCATGTTCTCCATTCCCTACAGCGCCATCGAGAACGTCATCTTCGCCGGCAAGGACAAGAAGATCGCCAACATCGAGGATCTGAAGGGCCTGCGCGTCGGCGTTCCCCGCGGCACGGTGCAGGACGTGATCCTGGCCAAGACCCTAGGCTCCGCGGTGAAGATCGCCCGCTTCGACGACGATCCCAGCACCTACCAGGCGCTGCTGACCGGCCAGGTCGATGCCATCGCCGAGACCGGCCTGACCGGCGACCAGTTCTATTCCAAGCACCCCGAAGCCAACATCGAGCGCAAATTCACCCTGCTGCAGCAGCCGAACGGCATCACCATGCGCAAGGACCAGTTCAACCTGCACCAGTGGGTGAACACGTTCGTCTACTTCACCAAGGTCAACGGCGAACTGAATGCGCTCTACGAGAAGTGGTTCCACAAGCCGCTGCCGAACCTGCCTGTGTTCTGATACCGCGCGCCGTTGATACCGACTCTTATACCAGCGACCGTTGACGTTGCCCTTCGACCATTGCCGAGCAACCGTCATGGCAGGCGAAGGCCTGCTATCCACGCCTTTGTTCTCGCTGGCGAAAGGCATGGATGCCGATCTGCATCGGCATGAGTGCGTCCGTGAGGGCGCTTTGTCAGCACGGTGCGAGTCCGTGCCTGGGATGGTCGCAATCCCAGAAATCA
>NZ_LMUJ01000003.1 GCF_009765975.1 Acidisphaera sp. S103
TGTGTGCATGGTGTCGACTTCCTCCTCATTCAGGGTGACATCAAGGGCGCTCTCGATCGCCAAGATATATTGAATAGCGAGGATTGAATCGAAGCCAGGGATTTCCCGAAAGACCAAAGTGGGACTGTATGGAATGGACGGCTGGCGAAAAACCTCCTGTGCCGTTTGACTGATTGTGGCGGCGTAGGCCTCTTCGCTCATAGGTAATCCCTCGTCGGAATGATTTTGATCAAGATATAGTAGTCATGAACCAAAAAAGCGCACTCCTTCTGGTCCCACGCCGGTCGGCCACGACCTTTTCGTTATCTGTAATCACACAGATGGAATCAAGCCCTAAGTACTACGTCATCGTGAATCGGATACTGGCAAGGGGCATTACACCGCGAGTTTCCGCTCGTTGTTCGATGACGTTCCGATTCGAATCCGGCGCTTGCTCACCTGTCCCTACGAGAATGAGGGCGAAGCAAAGAGCTTCGCCGCCCTCGACCTCGAGGCCGCGATCGTGGCGCTGACGGCTGAACGAAGCGCAGATTGCCGACCTGTTTGATCCCCGACGGAGCAATGTGAGTTGGTGCGTCATTGCACGTTGTCAGATGTACGCTGGTGGGCCTGCTGTAGCGCGACAATCTGGGTGAGAAAATGCGTCAATCAGGATGAGAATTGATGACCGCAACGAGTTCATGATGTTCGGTCTGATTGTCGCTGACAA
>NZ_LMUJ01000027.1 GCF_009765975.1 Acidisphaera sp. S103
AAGAAACCGGATGCGCGACAATTGGTGCAAACAAATCAGGAAACCTGTTACCCATGTGCCCGGTCTGAAGTGTTACCAAGGTGCCCGGTTGTAGAGACCGCCATCCATGTCTTTGTTTTCGCATGTAAAAAGCGTTGGTGCCGACCTCCGTCGAGATGAAGTCGACCCAAGAGTCGGCACCAACGGCGATTGGTGCAGTCTGTCGCGAAACGCAAATCGATAGCACGAAGTGCCATATTCTTTTCTCGGTGTAACTCTGTGCGAACTCGGTGCAACTCTGTGTGCGCTTGATTACTTTGTCCAGGTACGGGATCAATCATAACGGACAGGCACGATCACCGACTTGCCAGGCGGTAGGCAACAAATAAGACCGTGTCTACAGGGCAATATCACTAATGACATTATGGCGGCAGACCACATGGACGATGGAATTGTGTTTGTCCTTCGTCGACTTGAACGGCCATCCAACCGGCATGCGAGACGCGAAACGATGCCCTGGCTGTAACCGCGAGACGTGTCCGCGTCATGCGATACGGTGTTCGAACGATCGGCTCTCCTCGGGGATTGCCTCGGGGTAGTCCAGCGTTCCGGCCACTTCACTTCGATGACGACTGGACCCGAACTGATCAGCGGCAGGACGGCCGCGCCACCGACGGAGCCTCGCACGGTGACGACGCCACGTACATCGATCGGATCCGAAGCCTCGGCGGGGGATGCCGCGATCGTTTCCGGCAGCCAACCTATCGCTGCCTGGGCACCATTCGTCCGATCGCCGTCCGGTTGCGATCAAATCGTGATGCGAACGCCCAGTTCCACCACGCGGTCGCTGGGGATGCGGAAGAACTCGGTCGCCGGCACGGCGTTGCGGGCCATGACCAGGAACAGCGCGCGCCGCCACCACGACAGTTTGGGAGCCATGCCGGGCACCAGGACCTCTCGCCCCAGGAAGTAGCTGGCTTGCGAGACGCGCACGTTCAGTTGTTCGGTCAGGTCTTCCAGGGCACGGGGGATGTTGGGGCTTTCCATGAAGCCGTAGCGCAGGATCACCCGATGGATGCCGGGGGCCAGCACCGAGACCTCTGCTCGTCTGCGCTGCGACACCTCCGGCACGTCCTCGTTTTCCACCGTCACGAACAGGACGTTTTCGTGCAGCACCTTGTTGTGCTTCAGGTTATGCAGCAGTGAGGTCGGGACGTAGTCGGGGTTTCCGGTCATGAACACCGCCAACCCGGGCACGCGGATGATCCTGGATTGCGGCAACCGGGCCAGGAACGGTGCCAACGGCATGCTGGATTGTTTCCAACGCGACAGCAGCAGGTCGCGGCCCTGTTTCCACGACGTCATCATCCCGATCAGCGACAGGCCGAGGACCAGCGGCACCCAGCCGCCCTCGACGATCTTCACCGTGTTGGCGCTGAAGAACACCAGGTCCACCAGGAACAATGCGCCGAACACCGACACCGAGGCGGTGCGCGACCAATGGAACTGCCGGCGGAACACCACCATGGCCAGGATCGCCGTGCACAGGAAGGTGCCGGTCACCGCGATACCGTACGCCGAGGCCAGATTGTCCGACGTCTTGAATGCCAGCACGAGCAGCACGACGCCCACGGCCAGGGCGGTGTTGATCTGCGGCACGTAGATCTGCCCCTCCTCGGTGTTGGAGGTGTGACGCACCGTCATCCGCGGCAGGAAGCCAAGCTGCATGCATTGCCGAGCCATGGAGAACGCGCCGGAAATCACCGCCTGGCTGGCGATGACGGTCGCCACTGTGGCCAGGATGACCATCGGCAGGCGTATCCAGGCTGGAGCCAGCAGGAAGAACGGGTTCTCGATCGCCGAGGGGTCGCGGATCATCAGCGCGCCCTGGCCGAAATAGTTGAGAATCAGGCAGGGCAGCACGAAGGTCAGCCAGGTGATGCGGATCGGCCTGGCGCCGAAATGGCCCATGTCGGCATAAAGCGCCTCGGCCCCGGTGACGCACAGCACGACCGCGCCCAGCACGAAGAACGCCATCCCTTTGTACTGGATGCACAGCCCGATCGCATAGGAGGGGGAGATCGACAGCAGCACATATGGATGCGGCACGATCTCGATCAGGCCGGTAAGGCCGATGATGAAGAACCAGACCACCATGATCGGGCCGAACACGCGGCCGACGCTGCCAGTGCCTTTATACTGCATGGCGAACAGCGCCACGATCACCGTGACGCAGATCGGCAGAACGTAGAATTTGAGATCGGGGGCCGACACCTCCAGCCCTTCCACCGCCGACAGCACGGAAATGGCCGGGGTGATGACTCCGTCGCCGAAGAACAGGCAGGCGCCGGCGATGCCGACCAGGGCGATCGCACTTTTCACGCTACGGCCGACCGAGACGCGCTGGGCCAGTGCCATCAGCGCCAGGATGCCGCCTTCGCCCCGGTTGTCGGCGCGCATCACCAGGAAGACGTATTTCAGCGTGACGATGACGATCAGCGACCAGAAGATCAGCGACAGCACGCCCATGATCTCGACATGGGTGGTCTTCGCCGCGTCGAAAAACTGGAGACTGGCCTTGAAGGCGTATAGCGGGCTGGTGCCGATATCGCCGTAGACGACACCCAACACGGCCATCAGCATACCCAGGTTCGGCCTGGGTCTGCCGTGTTCCCCGGGCTCCTGATCTTGGCTCAAATGCATGACCTCATGATGTGCGATGGCGGGGCGATGGTTTCGTCCGGACCGGCACGTGACCCCGGTGTTCGGGGCGCGGCGTCCCTTACTCCGGCGTCCAGGTTGGAGCAAGCAAGTCGTAATCCGGTGCGGCCACGGGCCGGGATCGCGCGGGCAGGCGGGTTACGAGGCCAATCCCCGGCGGTTAGGTATCAGACCTGGAAGTGGGCGGCAAACTCGACCCACTCGCGGCGGTTGAGGCCGCTGGTTTCCTGGGTAACCGACTCGCCGGCCAGCATCCGCTTCAGAACGGTCACCATCTGCGCGGACAATGTGACGGCACCCAGCCGGTAGTCGCGGAAAGCCGCGGCAGCGATGGGGACCCAGGCTTCGGTCATCCGCATCATCTCGTCGGCGTAGACGCGGATTTCGTATTGGGCGTGGGCGTCGGCGCGCAGTGACAGGAAATGGAAGAGATTGTGAAGATTGGTCTTCCAGTACCACTGCGTGTAGGTGTTCAGGGTGAGGTTCATCCGAGCGAGTTCGCGGGCGAGGCCGCGGCGGGCGGGATCGGGGGTTTCGCCCTCGTTCAGCATCAGGACGTAGTTGGTGTAGGTGCGTTCGGCGTCAGAGCGGAGGAGGTGCAGGACCTCGGCGGCTTCGTCGCCGTCCAGGATGTCGCCGCGGCCCTGGCGGTTGGTGGTGGATTGGGCGGCAAGGTGTTCGGGCGAGGGGATGTAGAATTCCTTGTCCAGGATGGAGTACCGGGCGGAGTACTCGTTCACGCTGGCGGTGCGGTGGCGGATCCACTGCCGGGCGACGAAAATCGGCAGTTTGACGTGGAATTTGATCTCGCACATCTCGAACGGCGTGGTGTGCCGATGGCGCATCAGATAGCGGATCAGGCCGGCGTCTTCCTGAACGCGCTTGGTGCCGCGGCCGTAGGAGACCCGCGCGGCCTGCACGATGGCCGAGTCGTCGCCCATGTAGTCGATGACGCGGACAAAGCCGTGGTCCAGGACCGGATGGGCGTGGTGCAGCAGGGCTTCCAGCGCGGGAACGGTCGGACGGATGGTCGACGCCGCTCGCGTGCGCGCTTCGGCGATTTCCGCGGCTTGGGCTTGGGTGTGTGAGGCGTCTGGCAACTGTGCGTCTCCCCGGACTGATTGGTGTCCTTACCGCCTTGGCGGGTTGGGGAGAAAGAGGCTTGTCGGGTTCAGCCTTCGGCCAGCATCCGCTCCCGTAAGATGCGGTTGACCTCGGCTTGATAACCAGGGCCTTTGGCACGCAGCCAAGCCTGCACGTCCGGGTCGAGGCTGATGGTGGGGATCGTGTCCTTTACCATCGCCTTATAATGCTTGCCGCGGACGGCGGTAACCCAGGCGGCCTCGGAGATTTCCGAGATATCCTCGGATTCCCCCAGCCTGGCCTCGATTTCGTCCAGCCGCGCGATCTGGGCCGGTGTTAGAACGCTGCCATCAGAGGTGTGATATTTCATATCGTTTTCGTTCATGCGCTGTCGCCTCTCGCAGGCTGATCACGTGAACCCATGTTTAGTCTTCCGGGTCGGAGTATTTATGCACGACTACCACGACCTTGAAGCCCCCGCCTACCATAACAGTGCCGATGGTGACCCATCGCTCCTCGCCATTCACCACCCCATTCCACAGCGTGTCCGCCAAAGGGTCTGCAAAGGCCTGCTCCACCAATGAAAAATCCAACCCGTGTTTGCGGATGTTCGAACGCCGCTTCTCGGCCCGCCATGTTAAGCGCATGCACCTTTCTCCCGGCCAAAGGAGAGTGCCGGGAAAAGATGAACCGTCCGTTAACGCGACAGCGCAAGCCATTGCCTGTGGCGAATTTCGGGGCTGCGATACCGGGCCGGACGCATTCAGTCGAACTGTCGCGCCGACGGCCTCTGGGACCCCGCCGTTGCAAGATCATACTGGAAGACGAGACGAGTGCCGATCCGCGATAACGAACCGACCCGCTTCGCAGGCCGTAAAACCGCTTCCCACCCCTCCAGTTTTGGTTAACATGCCGCATTGCGAAATGGAGACGCGCATGCAGGCAAGTGGTGCGAGCCAGACTCAGGTCCAGAGCCAGGTGCAGGCGCTCCTCCAGCCGCATGGAACGATGCAGGGGTACGAACCCGGGGCCTGGTTCTGCGAGATGCTTCGCCCCGGGCAGCCGCAACACCCCACCTTGACCCTGCTGATGTCGCGGCTTGCCGCGCTGCCGATCGAAAGCCTGCGCCAGCGGGCGGCGGCGGCGGAGCGGGACCTGCTGGATCGCGGCATCACGTTCACCGTCTACTCCGACGCCACCGCGATCGACCGGATATTGCCGTTCGACTTGATTCCTCGGGTGATAACTCCGGCCGAATGGCAGCAGATCGAAACCGGCGTCGTCCAGCGTGTCCGAGCGCTGAACATGTTTCTGTACGACATCTATCACGAGCGGAAGATATTGGCCGACAAGATCGTGCCGGCCGATCTGGTGCTGAAGAACGCCGGGTATTGCCAGGCGATGGTCGGCTTCGACGTGCCGTTCAACACTTATGTCCATGTCTGCGGCACCGATATCGTTCGTGATGAAACCGGCGCTTTCCGGGTGCTGGAGGATAACGCGCGCACGCCGTCGGGCGTCGCCTATGTGGTGGAAAACCGCCATATGAGCCTGCGGGTCATGTCCGACCTGATGACCAGCCTGCGGGTGCGCGGAGTCGATGAGTACGGGCTGCGGCTGCACAACGCAATGGCGGAAATCGCGCCGCCCGGCGTCGAGGATCCGCAGGTGGTGGTGCTGTCACCCGGCATCTTCAACTCCGCCTATTTCGAGCACGTGTTCCTGGCGCGCGAGATGGGCGTGCCGCTGGTGGAAGGGCGCGACCTTTGCGTCGAGGGTGGCAAGGTCTGGATGCGCACCACCTCGGGTCTGGCGCAGGTGCATACGATCTATCGGCGGATCGGTGACGATTTCCTCGATCCGGATGCGTTCAATCCGGACAGCATGCTGGGGGTGCGCGGGCTGATCGAGGCGTGGCGGCGCGGGGCGGTGGCGATCGCCAACGCGGTCGGCACCGGGGTGGCGGATGACAAGGCGATCTATGCCTATATGCCTCGGATCATTCAGTATTATCTGTCGGAAGAGGCGATCCTGCCGAACGTCGATACCCGTATCTGCGCCGAACCGGATGCGTTGGCGTATACGTTGGATCATCTGCATGAATTGGTGGTCAAGCCGGTGGCGGAGTCGGGCGGTTATGGGCTGCTGATCGGGCCGCATGCATCGAAGGCGCAATTGGCGGAATTCCGAGCGCTGCTGAAGGCCGATCCGTCCAATTACATCAGCCAGCCGACACTGAAATTGTCGGTTTCCCCGACATTGTGTGAGGATGGGGTGCGTCCGCGCCATATCGATCTGCGGCCGTTCGCGGTGACCGGTCGGGACACGTGGGTGCTGCCCGGCGGGCTGACCCGGGTTGCGTTGCGGGCGGGGACGCTGGTGGTGAACTCCTCACAGGGCGGCGGGTCCAAAGACACCTGGGTGCTGGCGTAATGGACATGATCCCGCAGCGCCACAAGGTGCACCTGATCGCCCGGCATGCCGAAAGCACGCTGTGGCTGGCCCGGTATATGGAGCGGATCGAGAACCTGGCGCGCATCCTGGACGTGACCAACACGTTCGCGCGTGACGCCGACGACACGCGCAACTGGCTGTCGATACCGCGCATCAACGGCGACCTGGTCGCGTTTTACAAGAAGCACGGCGAGGCGACGCAGCGCAGCGTGGGCGAATTTTATCTGCTGGACAGCGACAATCCGACGTCGGTGCAATCCTTCATCGCCGCCGCTCGGGAAAATGCCCGGACGTTGCGGGCACTGATCGCCACCGAGATGTGGTTGCAGATCAACGTGTTCTATGGCCGGATCCGGCAGTTGAATGCGGCGAACATTACGCCAGATCATTTCACCGCGGTCTGCGGGATGCTGAAGGACGGCGCGCAGGCGCATACCGGTATCACCGAGGGCACACTGTACCGTGACCAGGCTTGGCATTTTTACATGATCGGCCGGTATCTGGAACGAGCGGACCAGACGACCCGGTTGCTGGATACGCGGTTTCACTCGCTGGCGCCGCAGACCGATGCAGTGGATGCCGATATCGATGCCGGCCACTGGAATGCGCTGCTGCGGGCGGCGGCGGGCTATCACGCCTATCGGCGGGAACACCCCAGCGGGTACGACGCGACGGAGGTTGCGTGCTTCCTGCTGGCCAACACGGCGTTTCCGCGTTCGGTGGGACTGAACCTGGCGCAGATCGAGTGGCATCTGACGCAGTTGCGGACCCGGTATTTCCTGCGCCTGCCGGCGGCGCTGGAGCGGCTGGATCAGTTGAACGGGATGATGACGTATCAAAACGTCGCCGAACTGGCCGGGCGGAAACTGTCGCCGTTCCTGGATTACGTGCAGCGGGAGATTGGCGGTCTGCATCAAGATATCGTGGGAACGTTCTCGGGGTAGGCGTATTTCCAGCGGTCCCGAAGATGTTCTAGGCTGCGCATCATGCCTAGCATCCGCAAAGCCTCGGTCTGCCCGCACGATTGTCCATCCACCTGCGCCTTGTCGGTGGAGGTGTTGGACGGCACGCGTATCGGTTCCGTCCGCGGTGCGGAAGACAACAGCTACACCGCGGGTGTAATCTGCACGAAGGTCTCGAAATACGCTGAGCGTGTCCATCATCCGGCTCGGTTGACGCATCCGTTGTTACGCACCGGGCCCAAGGGCATGGGGCAATTCCGGCCGATTTCGTGGACCGAGGCGCTGGATCGGATCGCCGAACGGTTCATGGCCGATACAGATCGCTATGGGTCGGAGGCCGTGTGGCCGTTTTTCTTCGCCGGTACGATGGGGCTGGTGCAGCGCGACGGCATCAACCGGTTGCGCAACGTCATGCGCTATTCCCGGCAGAAGATGACCATCTGCACGTCACTGCCGGAGAGCGGATGGCAGGCGGGCGTAGGTCAAAGCCGTGGCGTCGATCCGCGGGAGATGGTGAAATCTGACCTGATCGTGGTGTGGGGCGGCAACCCGGTCTCCACCCAGGTCAACGTGATGACGCATATCGCTCGGGCCAGGAAGGAACGCGGCACGAAACTGGTGGTCATCGATCCGTACAAAACCCCGACGGCGGCGGTCGCGGATGTCCATCTGGCGCCAAGGCCGGGTACCGACGCCGCGTTGGCCTGTGCGGTGATGCATGTCGCTTTCCGCGATGGCTATGCCGACCGCGACTATATGCGCGATTACACCGATTGCCCTGAGGCGCTGGAAACGCATCTGCGCGACCGTGGGCCGGACTGGGCGTCCGGGGTGACCGGGCTGTCCGTCGCCTCGATCGAAGCGTTCGCGGCATTGTATGGGCGAACGCAGCATAGTTTCATTCGTGTCGGCTATGGGTTTGCGCGCAGCCGTAACGGGGCCGCGGCGATGCACGCGGTTAGTTGCCTGCCGGCCGTCACGGGTGCCTGGCAGTACGAGGGTGGCGGGGCGCTGTGGTCGAACCGCGGCATGTATCATTGGGACAAGACGCTGATCGAGGGCCTCGACACGCTCGATCCGTCTATCCGTGTCATGGATATGAGCCGTATCGGCAGCGTGCTGACCGGAGACCGGACCGAACTACGTGACGGACCCCAGGTCCATTCGATGCTCATCCAGAACCAGAACCCGGTCACCGTCTGCCCGGACAGCAACAAGGTGCGGCGTGGCTTCGGTCGTAACGATCTGTTTGTCGCGACGCATGAGCAGTTCATGACCGAAACAGCCAGGTGGTCGGACATCGTGCTGCCGGCGACGATGTTCATGGAGCATGACGACCTGTACCAGGCCGGTGGCCACAGCCATGTCCAGATCGGTCCCAAGCTGATCGAGCCGCCCGGCGAATGCTGGTCCAACCACGAGGTGCTGCAGGGGCTGGCATCCCGCCTGGGGGCGAAACATCGCGGCTTCGACATGACGGCAATGGAGATCATCGACGCGACCCTGAAAGCATCCGGCTACCCGGACGCAAAAACGGTGCTGGAGCAGCGGTGGGTCGACGAGATGCCACCGTTTCGGACCGCGCATTTCCTCGATGGTTTTCCCACCAACGACCGCCGTTTCCATTTCGCCCCCGATTGGGCAGCACTTGGTGACACAAGCGCAGTGATGCCCCGGCTGCCGGACCAGTTGGACAATACCGAACCCAGCGATGCGGACGCTCCGTTCCGACTGGTCACCGCGCCGGCGCGCAGCTTCCTCAATACAACCTTTACCGAGACAAGATCAGGGAAAAAGCGGGAAGGCCGCCCCACGGTGCTGATGCATCCAGACGACGCGGATCGGCTGGGGCTGACCGAAGGATCGAAGGTCCGACTCGGTAACGTTCGCGGCGAAGTCATCCTGCACGCTCGGCTGTCGGATGCGCAACAACCGGGTGTTCTCGTTTCGGAAAGTATATGGCCGAGCGAATGTTTCGAAGGCGGTATTGGGATCAATGCGCTGACGAGTGATGATCCCGGGCCACCTTGGGGGGGCGCCGTATTCCACGACACGGCGGTGTGGATGCGCGCCGAGGTCGCGGAAATTGCCTTGGCGGCGGAGTAGAAACAGCCGATCCTGGCGTAGTCTTTGGTGCTTAATAGGGAGAGACGATCATGAGCGGTTCCGAATGGGCTCCTCGCTTACTGAGCGTGCTGCGTATCGTGGCCGGATTGCAGTTCCTTGAACATGGGACGCAGAAGTTTTTCTCGTTTCCAATGCGGGCCGGTGCCGCACCGGAATTGATCTCGATGCTCGGTGTGCAAGGCTGCCTGGAGATCGCAGGTGGTATCCTCATTATTTTGGGTCTCTTTACCCGGCCGGTGGCGTTCATCCTCGCGGGTGACATGGCCGTTGCCTATTTCAAGGTGCATTTGGCCAAGAATTTCTTTCCCGCGCTGAATGGCGGCGATGCGGCGATCCTGTTCTGTTTCGTCTTTCTGTATATGGCCGCGGCCGGCGGCGGTGTCTGGAGTTTGGACGCACAGCGCAACCGCTGAACGTGACGCGAACGGAAATACCGGCCATGATCCGAATGTAGATATTCGGGGGAATTCCATGTCCAAGATCTCGCTGCTCTCACGGGCTGTCGCGCTGCTTTCTGTGTTGTGTGTCATGGGGCTGCCGGCATCGGCTCAGAACAAGGCCGGGCCGGGACCGTTGGTGCTTCAGTCGCAAGGTAGTTTCTTCGTGGGCGGCCGCGACGTAAAATCCGATACGCTCTCGACGCTGCCGGCTTACGCACCGTCAGGCACCATCACCGTCGACCAGATGTACGTGCATTACGAGGTGCCGGCCAATGCCGGAAAACACTATCCGCTGACGTTGATCCATGGCTGCTGCCTGACCGGCAAGACCTGGGAGACGACTCCCGACGGGCGCATGGGATGGGATGAGTTCTTCGTCCGGCGGGGTTATCCCGTCTACGTGATCGACCAATCCTGGCGCGGCCGTTCCGCCGGCAGTGTGGCGGCGATCAACGCGGTCAAGATGGGCAAGGCGCCGGTGGACCAATTGCCGACGGTGTTCTCCGCCGGACATGAAGGCGCCTGGACGATCTTCCGCTTCGGGCCGGAATATCCCAAGGTCTATGACGGCATGCGCTATCCGCTGCGGGCGCAGGCGGAGTTCTGGAAGCAGATGGTGCCGGACTGGTCGAATGCCGTGCCGACGCCGAACCCGACCGTGCCGGCATTGTCGGAACTGGCGCAAAAGCTTCAGGGGACGGTGTTGATCAGCCACTCCCAATCAGGAATCTACCCGTTCCAGACGGTGGCGTTAAGCACCAAGGGCGTTGCCGGGATCATCTCGATCGAGCCTGGTGCCTGCCCGAATGCGGCTGGCGATCTGACGCCCTACAAAACCGTGCCGATTATGGTGCTTTGGGGCGACAACGTGGATCTGTCGCCGCGTTGGTCGCCTCGGTTGAAGGGATGCCGGGCGTTCGTGGCGGCGCTGAACGCGGCGGGCGGCAAGGCGGAGGTGCTGGTGCTGCCGGAGATGGGGATTCACGGCAACTCCCACATGCTGATGCAGGACAACAACAGCCTGCAGATCGCCGCGATGCTGGACACCTGGATCGCGCGGCATGTCGGACATCGTCCATAGCCCCCTGCGTTTCCGGCGACACGCCCTATATCAGCGTCGTCCGCCTGGCGGCGCGTATCGGCTATTTCGTCCGGTGGACGGCGCAATCATCGAGGAGAGAACGGCATGGCTCAGATCAAGCGGCACGCGTCGGCGACGTGGCATGGCGCGGGGAAGGACGGGACGGGCAGCCTGACGACGCAAAGTGCGACGTTGAAGGACACGCCCTATGGCTTCAATTCGCGGTTTGGCGACGGCAAGGGGACGAACCCCGAGGAACTGATCGCGGCGGCGCATGCCGGATGCTTCAGCATGGCGACGGCATTTCAACTCAGCGGGGCGGGCCATCCGCCGGAAAGGCTGAACTGCGACGCGAACCTGACGATGGAGCAAGTGCCCGGCGGCTGGAAGATCGCCGCGATCCATCTGGTGCTGAAGGCGAAGGTGCCGGGTCTGGATAACGCGAAGTTCCAGGAACTGGCGAAGGGGGCAAAGGAGAATTGCCCGGTCTCGAAGGTGCTGAACGCGGACATCACGCTGGACGCCTCGCTGGTGTAAAGCGATCCCCAGGCCGGGACCCCACCCCCGGCCTGGGCTGTTGCCGTTTTTGGCCTTTCGCACGGACCCGTGTACAAACGTCGGATGGCCAAAACTTCACGTCCGGACTATCCGCTACCCGTACTGATTACCGCCACTGACGCGTTGGACGCCTTCTGTCAGCGCATGCACGGCGAAACATTCGTCACCGTCGACACCGAGTTCATGCGCGAACGCACCTACTGGCCGGAATTGTGCCTGGTGCAGGTGGCGGGTGAGAACGAAGTCGCGGTGATCGACGCGCAGGCCGATGGCATCGATTTGTCCTCGCTGGGTGTCCTGTTTGCCGATGAGGCGGTGACGAAGGTCTTCCATGCCGCCCGGCAGGATATCGAGATCTTCGTCCTGCGCTATGGCGATGTCCCGCGGCCGATGTTCGACACCCAGGTTGCCGCGATGGTAGCCGGATTCGGCGATCAGGTCGGTTACGATGCCCTGGTGTCCAGCCTGACCGGCGGTGTCATCGACAAGGCACACCGTTTCAGCGACTGGTCGGCTCGGCCGTTGTCCGCGGCCCAGATCACCTATGCGGCGGCGGACGTCACCCATCTGCGCGACGTCTATACTCGCCTAAGCCGCCGGTTGGCGCAGGAGAACCGCCTGAGTTGGGTCGCCGAGGAAATGGCCATCCTCAACAACCCCGCTACCTATCGCGGCGACCCGGAAACGGCATGGGAGCGGCTGCGTCCGCGCACCACCAACCGGCGTCTATTGTATATCCTGAAGGAAGTGGCCGCCTGGCGGGAGAAAGAGGCGCAGCGCGTCAACATTCCCCGCCAGCGCCTAATCAAAGACGAGGCCCTGCTGGAAATCGCCGCGACGGCGCCGGCGAATGCCGATGCGTTGGCTCGGGTTCGCGGAGTGACCCGAGGTTTCGCGGAGGGGAAATCGGGCACCGCGCTGATGGAGGTCCTGGCGGCCGCCCGCCGCGTGCCGGACGCGGACCTGCCGGCGGCTCCGCAGGCGCGCGACAGCGCCCGTCCGTCTGCGGCCTTGGTGTCACTGCTGAAGGTGCTGCTGGCGGCGAATGCCGAACGGCACAACGTGGCGCCGCGCCTGGTCGCCAGTTCGGACGATATCGACCGGCTGGCGCT
Source organism: Acidisphaera sp. S103 (assembly GCF_009765975.1). Taxonomy (GTDB): domain Bacteria; phylum Pseudomonadota; class Alphaproteobacteria; order Acetobacterales; family Acetobacteraceae; genus Rhodopila. Next base: position 12,518 of record NZ_LMUJ01000027.1, read on the forward strand.
GGAGGAAAACCCCGAGATCCCCGGCCTGCACGGCTGGCGGCGGGAGGTTTTTGGCAATGATGCCCTACTGCTGAAGCAGGGACGCATGGCGCTGGGCGTTGATGGCAGGCGGGTGAAATTTATCCCGGTCTAAGCGTGTCACGCGACTCTTCTTGCAAACATGCAGATATCTTTATATAGCGCCGCGACCAATTAGGAGTTCTCCCATGGCCGCACAGGATTTCAAAGTCAAAGACATGTCCCTCGCTGAGTGGGGCCGCAAGGAAATCAGCATGGCCGAGGACGAGATGCCCGGCCTGATGGCGATCCGTGAGGAATTCGGCACCTCCAAGCCGCTGAAGGGCGCCCGCATCGCCGGCTGCCTGCACATGACCATCCAGACCGCCGTGTTGATCGAGACTCTGACCGCGCTGGGTGCCACCGTCCGCTGGTCGTCGTGCAACATTTTCTCCACCCAGGACCACGCCGCCGCTGGCGTTGCCGCGGCCGGCACGCCCGTGTTCGCCTGGAAGGGCCTGAACGAGGAAGAGTTCTGGTGGTGCATCGAACAGACGGTGCGCGGACCCGACGGCTGGACGCCGAACATGATCCTCGACGATGGCGGTGACCTGACGGTGTTGATGCACCAGAAATACCCCGAGATGCTGAAGGACGTGCGTGGTATCTCCGAGGAGACCACCACAGGCGTGCATCGGCTGTGGGACATGGCGAAGGCCGGCACGCTGCTGACGCCGGCGATCAACGTCAACGACAGCGTGACGAAGTCGAAGTTCGACAACCTGTATGGCTGCCGTGAGTCGCTGGTGGACGGCATCCGCCGCGGCACCGACGTGATGATGGCCGGCAAGGTTGCCGTGGTGAACGGCTTCGGCGATGTCGGCAAAGGCTCCGCCGCATCGCTGCGCAACGCCGGTTGCCGGGTGGCGGTCACCGAGGTCGATCCGATCTGTGCCTTGCAGGCGGCGATGGAAGGTTACCAGGTCGTCACGATGGACGACGCTGCGTCATGGGGTGACATTTTCGTGACCGCAACGGGCAATGTCGACGTGATCACGCTGGATCACATGCGGGCGATGAAGCATCGGGCGATCGTCTGCAACATCGGCCATTTCGACTCTGAAATCCAGATCGAGTCGTTGCGCAACTACAAGTGGGAAAACGTCAAGCCACAAGTCGATGAAGTTGTTTTCCCGGACGGCAAGCGTTTGATCGTGCTGTCCGAGGGCCGTCTGGTGAACCTGGGCAATGCCACCGGCCATCCCAGCTTTGTCATGAGCGCCAGTTTCAGCAACCAGGTGCTGGCGCAGATCGAGTTGTTCAATGCGCCGGCCGGCAAATACGAGACGACCACGGTGTACACGCTGCCGAAGCACCTGGATGAAAAAGTCGCGGCGCTGCATCTGGCGAAGGTCGGCGCCAAACTCACAAAGCTGTCAACGAAGCAGGCGGAGTATCTCGGAATTGCCGAGCAAGGGCCGTATAAGCACGATCTTTACCGGTACTAATCGATTAGACGGAATTTAATTCACCGGCTTGTCATGGCGGCAGGCTGGTGAATCACTTTGCCCGCTCCTAACTGGATGCCGCGCGCCCTTGGTTTTGTCTTCCCGGATCATCGTCCGGGAAAGACAGAAGTAGGGTTGTGTCAATATCTGATTAGGAAATATCTGATGCTGACCGTCTCTTCCACGCGGAAACCGCCGTTCACATTTGCCGTGCGTCAGGCGTTGCAGGGTGTGAATGATTCAGTGATGGAAGCGGACTTGCTGTTTTTGGAGGCGTGGGAGATTCAGCCTTCGCCAAATCTCGGCGTGACCCTGCGTGCGAGTCAGATCAGGCGCGCCAATCCCGACCTTGCCGCGGCGATCGATGCTGAATTGAAGGCTCAACCGACGGTGTCCGTCAGTTTCAAGAAGAGTTGAGACCATCACATCCGCGGCGTTATCGCACACGCGGCAATGATCCGGAAAAATATGCGATGACCGACAACGCACCCTGCGGCGTGTAAGCGGTTTCGCCGGTTGTGCCGCCCCGCCCAATGTGGTGGCATCCTGGATCATCGCTTACGCCAAGGGAATCGCCGCATGGCCACGCATCGTATCGCATCGACACCGGAAACCGTGCGTTGGGGCGTCTTCGATGCCGGCTTTCCGCCGCTGATCACGATCGCTTCCGGCGATACCGTCGTGCTGGAATGCGTATCGGGTGGGCCGGAGGTGATGCCGCCGCCCGGCGCCGGCCTGACCGTTCCGCCGGCGCTGGCCGCGATCCATGCGGCCAATATCCCACGCGCGCCGGGGCACCTGATCACCGGCCCGGTCGCTGTTGCGGGCGCGGAGCCCGGTGACATGCTGGAAGTTCACATCGATAAGATCGAACTGGGCAATGATTGGGGCTATTGCGGATTCCGTCCGCTGGCCGGAACCATCCCCGAGGATTTCCCCGAACGATACATGTCGCACATCCCGGTGGACCGAGATCGCAAGACCTGCCGGCTGCCATGGGGGACGGAACTCAATCTGTCGCCGTTCTTTGGCGTGATGGGTGTGGCGCCGCCGCCCAACTACGGCGCGATTTCCACCATCCAGCCGCGCGAGCACGGCGGTAACCTGGACAACAAAGAACTCAGCGAGGGATCGACGCTGTTCCTGCCGGTCTGGGCACAAGGTGCGTTGTTTTCCGCCGGTGACGGCCATGGCATCCAAGGGGACGGCGAGGTCTGTATCAACGCGCTGGAAATCTGCCTGACCGGCACATTTACCCTGACCCTGCACAAGGGCGGCGGGACGCGTGATCCGCTGCTGGCCTATCCGAGGGCAGAAACCGCCAGCCACTTCATCTCGATGGGCATGCATGAGGATCTGGATGTCGCGATGAAAACCGCGCTGCGACAGATGATCGCCTTCATCACCAGCCGGACCAATTTGTCGCGCCAGGAAGCCTACCAGTTTTGCTCCCTGGCCGTGGATTTCCACGTGACCCAGACGGTGAACGGGGAGAAGGGGGTCCACGGGCTGCTGAAGAAAGGGCTGCTGTTTTAGCCTCACGAAGGCGCCTGTCCCTGGAAGTCCGTCGCAAGATGCGACGAACTTCCAGGACAGGATACTAGTCTTACTGTGTCATAAAGTGCTTGCCCGATTCGACGTGGATTTGTCAGTGATGGAGATTCTCACTCGTGGAGGCGGGTTGTGGGTCTCGAATCTAAGTCACGTGGCAGCGAATCACGCTTCGGCGCCTATGTCGAGGCGATCACGTCTGTGCTTGGCCATGCCGATCGCGCCGCACCGTTCCGATCGTAT
>NZ_LMUJ01000028.1 GCF_009765975.1 Acidisphaera sp. S103
AATCAGACCGAACATCATGAACTCGTTGCGGTCATCAATTCTCATCCTGATTGACGCATTTTCTCACCCAGATTGTCGCGCTACACCAGGCGCCGCAACAGTTTGCCGACACTCCGTTCGTGCAAGTGCAGCGCGAACGTTTCGGCGATCTTTGCTTGCAGATCAATCCGCCGCCAGCGCACCACCCCGTCCTTTTCCAAGGTCGGGCCGGCTCGAACCCAATCGGCCACCTGTTCCTGTTGCGCGACCGATAGACGGGCTTGCACACCACCCGCATGGGGCCGATCCGACAAACCCGCCACGCCTTCCGCATTGAACCGATGCACCCAATCGCGCAACGTCTGCCGATCCATCCCGCACCGCCGCGCCGCATCAGCGCGCGAACTTCCCTCCAGGACCATGCCGATCGCCAGCATCCGGCGGGCCGCCCCGGTATCCGATGTCCGCCCGGCCTCCCGTCGCAGATCCGCAGCGGTAACATTCTCTCGCGTGATCGATACCGTCATGACCTTGCCCCCCAGCGGGAAAACCGAATCACGCCGCCTCGAGCCGCTCCAAACGAATTCTCCGAGGAGTCAATGCATCAGCCCGCTGGTATCACACCTCAAAGACTGGCGTCGGGTTGCCACCCGTTACGACAAACTCGCTAGAAATTTCTGCGCTATTGTAGTCCTGGCTTCCATCCTGCTGTGGTGGATTTACTCACTAGTCGTTAATTAAGACGACCAACAGCTTGTACGTGCGTGCCTGTGCTGTTATGATGAGAGTCTGATCCGGGATCATCGCATTGATCTTGCAAGTCTACGCAGCATAAGGCGCACCGATGCGAACAGCAGGAAGGCGCGAGCCTTTCGGTTTAGGCATTCCC
>NZ_LMUJ01000029.1:0-7962 GCF_009765975.1 Acidisphaera sp. S103
GTGCCCGGACAGGGTGTCCTGATATGAGACAGTTTGATACCGTATCATATCAAGAAACGTGCCAGACAACCGTGGGCGTGTCCCGGCCATCCGCGCACCGGCCGACGAAGCGCGAAAACCGCACTACCCCACCCCCCGTGTCATGGCCCGGCACCCTCTCCCTGTCCCGGGCACCGCCCTCTCCCGTCATGGCGGGCGCAGGCCCGCCACCCACGACTTCGCCGCGTTCCGCACGGAAAACCGCGCGTCACAGCCCCCCAATCAACACTTTCTGTAGCCCCCCGACGTGTCTATGATCCCCGCCAGACCCGTGAAGGCCCGTTCCATGAAAGTGCTGTTCAGCAATCCCCCCTGGTGGACCGACACAGGCACCGGCACCGACGCCCGAGGCAAACAGGTCCCCATGTTCGGCGCCGGCGTCCGCGCCGGGTCGCGCTGGCCCTTCACCCAATACATCACGTCCCCGCCCGACAAATTCGCCTTCGGGAACTACCTGCCGTACCCGTTCTTCATGGGCTACGCCACCACCTACGCCGCCCGCGAAACCGGCGCCGAGGTGGTCTTCCGCGACAGCATCGCCCTACGGGAATCCTACTCGCAATACGAAGCCTTCCTCCAAGCCGGCCAGTTCGACTTCATCGTCATCGAATCCGCCTCCCCAAGCTGGGAGCACGACAGCACCCTCATCAAGCGCATCCACAAGCTGCTGCCGTCCTGCCGGATCGTCGTCACCGGCCCGATCACCTCCCAAAGCACCAAGATTCTCCGGGACCTGCCGGTCCACGCCTGCGTCCGCGGCGAATACGAAAAAGGCGTCGTCAAGGTCCTGAACGGCGCCAGCGGCCTGATCGACTTCGACCTGCTGACGCTGGAAGAAATGAACGCCGCCCCGTTCCCATACTACGACCCGACCTACGCCCATCGTTACTGGGACGCCAACCCCCGCGGCATGATCCCGCCCCAGGCCCAGGTCTGGAGCAGCCGGGGCTGCCCGTACAAGTGCATCTTCTGCGTCTGGCCCGCGACGATGACCGGCAACGATCCGGACGGCACCCAGAAGCGCAGCGTCCGCCACTACAAACCCGACTATATGGAAGCCTTTCTGACCGAGCTGACGGCGAAATACCGCTACCGGACAATCTATTTCGACGACGACACCTTCAACCTCGGCGACAAGCACGTGGAACGCATGTGCGCCGTCATGCGCAAAATCAACATCCCCTGGTCCGCGATGTGCCGAGCCGACACCATCCGCATGGAACTGTGGCAGGAAATGAAGGACAGCGGCTGTTTCGGCGTCAAGATCGGCTTCGAGAGCGGCAACCAGGAAGTCGTCGACACCATCGTCAACAAGCGCCTGGACCTGGAATACGCCCGCCAGGCGGTGGCCGAGATCAAGCGCACCGGCATGACCGTCCACGGCACCTTCACCTACGGACTGCCCGGCGAGACCGCCACCCAGATGTTCGACACCAAGCGCTACATCAGCACCCTCGGCCTCGACACGCTGCAGGAATCGGGCACCGCCGAAATCGAGGGCACGCCGCTTCACACGCTGCGCAATTCCCGCTCCCTGGCAAAATATTCCGGTGCCAAACTGGACGACGAATACGCCCCCGAACTGGATGGCCGCGTCAAATACGATCGGCTTGCCGCGCTGCTGCGAACGACCCCATAACACCGCGTACGACGGGGCTGGAGTCAAAGCACGATGCAGGGTTTCCTGCGCACCTACGCCGATATCGACTTGCAGCAGCCTATGGACGCGGCGGTGGTCATCCCCACCGTGCTGCGGCCGACCCTGGCCCCGGCTTTGCGCGGCATTTTCGCCCAGAACTTTCCCGGCCGTATCCACATCCTGATCGGCATCGACAACATCCGCGGCGACCTGGCGATGATCGACGCCGTCTGCGCTGAACGCCCGCCGCATTGCGCAGTTCAGGTGTTCTGGCCGGGCTATTCCACCTCCACCCGCCATGGCGGCCTGACCCCACCCGGTGACGGCGGCGCCTTGCGCGCCATGCTGACCTACCTCGCGAACTCGCCCTATGTCGCCTATCTCGACGACGACAATTGGTGGGATACGCAGCATCTGTACCAGTTACGCCGAGCCATGGACGACGCCGAGTGGGCATTCGCCCTACGCTGGTTCGTCCACCCCGAAACCCGCCGACCGGTCTGCGTCGACATCTGGGAATCCGTCGGCCCCGGCCAGGGCATTTTCAACGAGCATTTCGGCGGGTTCGTCGACCCGAGCTGCCTGATGATCAACAAGGTGGCGTGCCCGCTGGCACCGCATCACTGGAATTTCCCCCTCGAAAAGGACCCGATGTCAGCGGATCGCAACGTTTTCGCGTTCCTGAAGCTGCGGCACAAGCCGCGCGGCACCGGCCAACCCACCGTGTTCTACACGCTGAACATCAATGACGGGCTGCACAAGGTGCGGCTGAGGTTGATGGGCGCGGCCTACGACGAAGCTGGAAAGACCCTGCCGACCGAGACCTGACAAGACCGCCGCATGAAGCACCAGCTTGAGACCTTCGCGCGCCCTTCAGGCGTCGGCACGGACGCCAAGGTAGGTTTGTTAAGGCGGATTAGCGGGATGAAGGTGGATGAAGGGGATTTGCGGTTTTGGGTGCCGGTCACCGAACGGATCATCAGGTGTGCGTTTCGGGTTGCCAATGCGCTCGGTCATGGGTTCGTTGAAAAGGTTTCCGAAATGCCCTTGCTCATGAGATGCGAAAGTGTGGGCTCGGCGTCGTGCAGCATCGGGGGGCCGTCGCCTTTTACGACGACGTGATTGTCGGTGAATATACCGTCGATCTGATTGTTGAGGACCAGGTCATCGTCGAACCCCGTGGTGGTCCGCGCGCTGAGCGACGTCCATCTCCCGCAATGCCGAAACGACTTGCAGGTGGCGGGCTAACCCCTATGCCTGCTGATTAACTTCGGCCAACCCAAAGGCGAAATTCGCCGCATCACCACCGGGGCCTGATCGCAAAACAATCCCCTGCATCCCCCCCTTATCCCGCTAATCCGCCTTATAAAAAGAAAAGCCATGACCGTGGCTCCCACGGGCCGGGTTTCATTCATGGCGGGTCGGACCGACCGGTGGAAACTAGTACCAATCGCGTACAGACTTAATTCGTCATGGCTCGGCGAAGTCCGAACCGTCTGGTTCAGCACCTTACCGCGGCAGATGGCCCGGACTGACTTGCCGGGCCATGACGAGGCTGATCTGTCAACGTCAATGGCCGTTGCTACTGCGCCCGATGCTCGACATGCTTGTCGATCCAGTCGAACACCAGATCGGCGATCTGCAGATTGTTCTTATCCAGCATGAACATGTGCGTGTTGCCGTGAATCCCCATCTCGGGAAGGTGCATGAACGTGACGTCGCCACCCGCCTTGGTCAGGTTCGCGGCGAAATCGCGGCATTGTTGCATCGACGTCGTCCAGCGCGATCCGAACGGCTCCGGCGCGTCAGCGTGATGGTCGGCGAATACGATCAGCAGCGGGATCTTGGCCAGGGTTGCAAGTTGCTGGTCGGTGAAGGTCGTTGCGCAGGCATAGCCTGATTCCAGGCTGATCATGCCCTTGACCCCCGACGCGTCGAGCAGCGCCGCACGCTCCGGAAACATGAAGGATTCCGAATGCCCCATCACCACCGCGCCGTCGATCTTCTTCGACAGCGCGGCGACGTCGGCATAACTCGGATTGTCGGCGGGCAGCCCGGCATTCAGGTCGGGGATCCACATCTTGTAGAATTCGTCGACCGCGCTCACCGGAAACTGTGTATCTGCAAAGGGCACGCCGAACTTCGGCCCGATCCTGAACCACGTCCAGGCGAATTCATGGCCGATGACCAGGATCGGCGACGCGTCCTTCGCTGCGGCCTCACCGAGCTTAACCTTGTTATACCCGGTTGCATCGAAGCCGGACCGTGCTCGGCCGGCCTGATCGACCAGGTACACCGGACGTCCGCTGCGCAGGAAATACGCGCTCCATCCCATCCGCCCGTCAGGTGTCGTCTCCCAGGCCTGGGCGCTCAGGCCGCCGCCATGGATCATCACCACCGGCAGATGCGTGGCCTTTGCCGGGATCTGATATTGCACATACATCTGCCCGGTCGTGACCGTGCCTTCGCGCGTCACCTCCGGACCGGTGGTCAGCCCGCTCAGCCCCGTCGCATGATGCGCCGTCCCGCCGATGAAGAAACTGCCCTCGGATTGCAGAACCAGCGGCCCTTGCGTGTCGACCGGCTCCGCCGCAAGGCATCCCACGGCCGAGGCAAAAGCGAACGCACAAACAATCGCCGAGCGGAGAAGCATTGAGCACATTTTGTCGTTTCCCCTACCAGAATGCCGGCTCGTTCTGGCCGACCCGGCGCTTTCATTCGGTCGCGCTCTGATATCCGGAAACTTCACCACGCGCCCGCCCCATGGTCAACGCCGACCCGGCGGGGCCCACCCAACGGTTTCTGTAGCGCAACACCAACCGCCGTCGATGCCGCCTCTTGATTCGTCTCTTGATTCGTCATGGCCCGGCGAAGTCCGGGCCATCTGCCCCAGTAAGATGCCGCCCCAAACGGCTCGGACGTCGCTGGCCCAAGACCAAGCCGATGTGTCAACGTCAACCGCCGCTAGTATAAGACAACCAAAGTCATCGCGGTCCCACGCTCTTCAGCGCAATATCGACCCGGTGCCCTCAAGCAATGGACGCCTGCAACAAGGCATGCGCGCCAGGCTATACGACCCCCCGTACCTAACTCTCCACCGGCTTCTTCCGCACCGACGACCTCTCGCGAGCCACAGCGATCACGGCCGTCGCCGGTTGGGTTCCGATCCGCCGCATCTGATGGGCAACGTGCCCGGGAAAATAGGCGCAGTCGCCCGTCTCCAGCACGTAGCTTCGATCCGGCGTCCGCATTTCCACCGTGCCGGACAAGACAAGGAACATTTCCTCCCCGTCATGCTGCTGCCCGTTGCCCACCGGTCCGGTGCCCACCTGGAACAGAAACGCCTCCATGACGCTGCCCTTCGGCGTCAGCAACTCGAAGCTATAGGTGTCGGGATCTTCCGCCGAACGCATCCGTCCGGCCGCGCGACTGATCCGCACCGTCTCGTCCGTCGTCTGCTCACCGAACAGCAGGCCGACGGGCACCTCCAAGGCTGCCGACAGCCGCAGCACAGTCTCGACCGAGGGCCGCTTCGTGCCCCGCTCCAGCCGCGACAGGAAACCCTTATCCAGCCCCGCGGCGGCAGCGAGCGTCTCGACGGTGAAGCCCTTTTCCAGGCGGATATGCCGTAGGCGCGGGCCGATCGTCGGGCTCATCTTCTCAGGCAGCGGCAATCTTGTCTCCTCGCAACCAGGGAAACACGCGTGGAACGGTTTCCGCAACCCGACCCTGGCCATCGTTGTCCCATGGATGTTCACGAACACGGGAGATGTCCAAAAGTCAACGAATCTTGCCACCCATGGCCCTTGCGCATGGACAACTTGTTGTCCTACAGACATCCGCATAACGAGATTGCCGCTGGGGCAGGGCAGGCGTGCCAGCCCCCCAAACCCTGAAGATGGCCTGCCCCCCAACAGCGGGGCGGTTCGGCTGCGTCACATCGAACCGGAGATTAGTGTCGTGTCAGACCTTCCCCTCATCGTCTTCGACGTCAACGAAACCCTTCTCGATCTCGAAACAATGGCGCCGACCTTTGAACGCATCTTCGACGACAAGGCGGCCATGCGGCTGTGGTTCGCGAACCTCATCATGTATTCCGCCGCCCTGACCGTGGCGGGACAATACGTGCCATTCACCGATATCGGCGCCGCCGTGATGAAGATGCTGGCGGATACAAGAGGCATCAAAATCAAGGACAGCGACAAGGACGAACTCCGGGAAAAGTTCTCCACCATGCCCGCGCACCCCGAGGTCCCCGCCGCCCTGCGCAAGCTGCGCGCCGCCGGTTTCCGTCTCTTCACCCTGACCGACAATCTGCTGGAGGTCCAAACCCGCCAACTGGAACACGCCGGCATCGTCGACTTGTTCGAGCGCCGTTTCAGCGCCGACGGCGTGAAACACCACAAGCCATCCCCCGAAGCCTACGGTTACGCCATGAAAGAACTCGGCCTGCCGCCATCCCGCTTCTGCATGATCGCCTGCCATACCTGGGATACGCTCGGTGCCGTCGCCGCCGGATGGGAAGCCGCCCTGATCCGCCGGATCGGCAACGATGTCCTGGGGGTCGGCCCCCAGCCGCACGTCATCGGCTACGATCTCAACGACGTCGCCGACCAACTGATCGCCCGCCACGCGTCGAAAAACCGATAGGGCAGGGGTGGGAACATGCCGGATCCTACGATCGTCCTCGCCCACGGAGCCTGGGCCGACGGTTCAAGCTGGGCAAAGGTCATCCTCGGCTTGCGCGCCGCGGGGATCAATTCGGTCGCCGCACCGCTACCCCTTACATCCCTGACCGACGATATCGCCGCCCTCGACCGCGTTATCGCTCGTGTCAACGGCCCCGTCATCCTGGTCGGACACGCCTACGCCGGCGCCGTGATCGCCGGATCGCATTCGGAGCAGGTGAAGGCGCTCGTCTACATCACCGCGCTGGCCCCCGACGAAGGCGAAACCGTCGCCGACGTCTTCTATCGTTCGGAACCCCATCCATCGGCACCGAAACTGGCCCCCGATGCCGACGGCCTGATCTGGCTGCCGCAAGACGTCTTTGCCACGGCCTTCGCACCGCATGCGACAGCCGAGGAACAAGCCGTCCTCTTCGCCGTCCAGCACCCCATCGCGCTACCCTGCATCGGCACGAAGGCCGGACGGCCACTATGGAAAGACCGGCCAACCTGGTTTCTGCTCGCCGAATCCGACCACATGATCGTCCCCGAGGCACAACGATTCATGGCCGAACGGATGCAGGCCCAAATCCGCCCGCACGCGGTGGATCACATACCGTCCGTCACCGCCCCCCACGTGGTGGTGCACATCATCCGCGAGGCCGCGCGCGCCGTCGCCGCTCACTGAAGGAAAGCATCATGAGTCAAACCAAATATCGCACCGCGGACGTCGATGGACTCCAGGTCTTCTACCGCGAGGCAGGGGCACCCGACGCCCCCGCGCTGCTTCTGCTCCACGGTTTCCCCAGCGCCGGCCACATGTTCCGCGACCTGATCCCCTTATTGTCCGATCGTTACCATATCATCGCACCCGACCTGCCCGGGTTCGGCCAGTCCGGCATGCCGCCGCGCACGACATTCACCTATTCGTTCGAGCACATCGCGAATGTCATCGATCGGTTCACCGAAATCGTCGGCCTCACCCGCTTCGCCATCTACGTCTTCGATTACGGTGCCCCAACGGGTTTCCGCATCGCCCTGAAGCACCCGGACCGCATCACCGCGATCATTTCGCAAAACGGCAACGCCTATCAGGAAGGCCTGAGCGAAGGCTGGAAACCTATCCAAACCTACTGGCAGGACCCGTCAGCGGCCAATCGCGAAGCCCTGCGCGGCTTCCTGGCCCCGGAGACGACGCACTGGCAGTACACAAACGGCGTCACCGACCCGGCATCCGTTTCGCCCGACGGACAGTCTCTCGACAATTTCTACCTGGCGCGACCCGGCGCCGACGAGGTCCAGCTCGACCTGCTAGGCGATTACAAAAGCAACGTTGCCCTCTATCCAGCCTTCCAAAATTACTTCCGCACTCACAAGCCGCCGTTGCTCGCGATCTGGGGCAAGAACGATCCCTTCTTCCTGCCCCCCGGCGCCGAGGCCTTCAAGCGCGACAATCCAGCCGCGATCGTCCGCTTCCTGGACACCGGCCATTTCGCCCTGGAAACACACGCCCAGGAAATCGCCACGGCAATCCGAGAATTCCTCCCCAACTGAACCGACGGCACCCACCCCCCGTCATGGCGGGCGCAGGCCCGCCATCCACGCCCTAACCACCGC
>NZ_LMUJ01000029.1:8056-12047 GCF_009765975.1 Acidisphaera sp. S103
ACGCGTCCCCCATCACCCCAACGTCCCCCGGTTCCGCACCACCGTCTGCGTAGTCGGGTGATCCGGACCCAGCGCCTTCATGTAGATAGCCACCGCCCAGTCCAACGCCTCCCGAGCGGAAAACCCGTCGCCCATATCCTGCAGCACGCCGGCCAGGTTGTTGGCATCGCGTCCGACACTCGGGTGTTCCTTCCCCAGCGCCGCCTCATCGATCGCCAGCGCCCGCTCGAACGCCGCCTGCGCCCCATCCAGGTCGCCGATGTCATGCAGGATCAGCCCGAGATGATTGATGTCCGTCGCCGCCTCCGGATGCTCCGCCCCCAGCGCCTCGGTATGCAGCGCCAGCGCCCGCCGCAACTGCGCCTGCGCATCCATCACCTCGCCCAGTTCATGCGACAGCCGCCCCAGGTCCCGCAAATCGTTGGCGAGGTCCGGATGATCCGGCCCCAGCACCCGCTGGCGGGCCTCGACGGCCTGTTCCAGGGCATCGCGCTGGGCACGCAAATCGTTCAGGCTGGCAGGCATCGCAAATCCTTCGTGACGGGTCTCGACCGCTATGTGGCCGAGACCCGCCGCCGCCTCAACCCCTGCCAGAGCGTGATCGCCTGAGACTGAAGGCCGGAAGGCGTGAATCACGCGATCAGATTTAACGCCCAGCCGGCACCGCGTCATACTCTTCGGAGATATCTTTCCCGGTGTAATCCGGCATCATCGCCGTCGAGACCAGGCTGACCACCGCGCAGACGGCGATATAACCCGCGACCGCATAGGGATTGTGATACGACGCGATCAGCGCCGTCGCGATCAGCGGCGCCGGCCCGCCGGCGATGATCGAGGCCAATTGATACCCCAGCGACGAACCGCTGTAGCGCAGCCGCGGTGTGAACGCCTCGGCGATCAGCGCGGACTGCGGGCCATACATCATGTCGTGCGGGATCAGCGACAGCACGATCGCGAGGAACACCAGTGTCGGCGACAGCGTCCCCAGCAGCGCGAAGTAGACGAACCCGAACACCCCTGTCGTTGCCGCGCCGATCAGATACATCTTCCGCCGGCCGATCCGGTCGGAGATATGCCCCGACAACGGAATAGTAATGAACGACACGCACGACGCCACCAGCACCGCCGCCAGCACCATGTCCCGCGACATCTTCAGCGTTCCGGTGGCATAGGCGAAGATGAACGCGGTGAAGATATAGAACGGCGCCTGCTCCGCCATCCGCAGCAACGCCGACAGGATGATCTGGGCCGGCTGCCGCTTGATCACCTCCACCATCGGCGCCTTCTCGATCTTCTTCTCATCCAGCAGTTTCTGGAACACCGGCGTTTCCAAAATACCAAGCCGGATCCACAGCCCGATCCCGACCAGCACGATGCTGAGCAGGAACGGCACCCGCCAGCCCCAGGCGAGGAAATCGGCACCCGACCACGCACTGACCGCCAAAATCACCAAATTCGACAGGAACAACCCGCTCGGTACGCCGAACTGCGGCCAGGATGCGACCAATCCGCGATTTTTCTGCCCGCGCGACCATTCCATCGCGATCAGCACCGATCCGCCCCATTCGCCGCCGACGCCGATGCCCTGCAGCGTTCGCAGCACGGTCAGGATGACGGCGCCCCAGATCCCGATCGAGTCGTAACCAGGCACCAGAGCGACCAGGAACGTCGCGATCCCCATCACCAGCAGCGTCGCGATCAGCGTCGCCTTCCGCCCGATGCGGTCGCCGTAATGACCGAAGATCGCCGCCCCGATCGGCCGGCCGATAAAGCCGATGAAATACGTGCTGAACGCCGCCAGCGTGCCCGCCAATTGCGACTCATGCGGAAAGAACAATTTCGGAAACACAAGTCCGGCGGCGGTGCCATAAATGAAGAAGTCGTACCACTCGATCGTGGTGCCGACCGTAGCCGCGATCACCGCCTTGCGCAGTTGCGCGCGATGTTCGGTGTCCGAAAGCCCGCCGGATACGGCTGCGCTCGCCATGTTTCGTGTCTCCCTCCGATTCGCTCCTGTTCTGACAACAGGTTGTCGTCGGGATCAATCATCCCATTCGGGACTTTTGACAATGATATTTCGTAACTGCCCCAATCGACGGCCGCACAGCCCGTCCCAATCGACAACGATACCGGAACGGACGCGACAAATGGCAACGCAGCGGCCGAAGCCGCCGTTCGGGCCGTCCCGGGCAGGGCCGTCCCGCCCGGGATCCGAAATGGACGTCCCGAGCCAACGCGGCCCGGGACGATCGAGCCTTAAAGCTGTGCTTCGGCGTATTCGTAGTTGGCCAGGTTATCCAGCCAGTTCTGCAGATAGTTCGGGCGCACGTTCTTGAAGTCCAGGTAGTACGCGTGTTCCCACACGTCGCAGCCCAGCAGCACCTTGCCCTCGCCGGTCGCCAGCGGGTTCGATCCGTTCGCGGTCTTGGTCACCTTCAGCTTGCCGTCGCTGCCCAGCACCAGCCACGCCCAACCGGACCCGAACTGGCTGGCGCCCGCCGCCTTGAACTCGTCCTTGAACTTCGCCACGCCGCCCAGGTCGCTGTTGATCTTGGCTTCCAGCTTGGACGGGATCTTGCCGCCGTTCGGGCTCATGCACTGCCAGAACACGATATGGTTCCAATGCTGGCCGGCATTGTTGAACACCGGACCGCCGGCGGCCGCGGTCGCCTTCACGATCTCATCCAGCGATTTGCCCTGCAGTGCTGCGTCCTTCTCGACGAAGCCGTTCAGCGCGGTCACGTAAGCCTGATGGTGCTTGTCGTGATGCAGCTCCAGGGTTTCCTGGCACATGCTCTTGGCGGCGAGCGCGCTGTGGGAATAGGGCAGGGTCGGCAGTTCGAAAGCCATGATATTCCTCCTGGTGGTGTTGCGGTAAAGGGACGCGAGCGCGCCCGGGAACGCCTCGTTAGCTATGGCCACCCCGCCGAACCGTCAAGGCGACCCCCACCGACATGGTGCCCCGGCCAGCGAGCGGCATCACCCCAACGGTTGGCAATCCCACGGCGTTGTGCCCTCATCGCCGAAAACCAACGGGAGGTTGTCACGATGAAATGTGTCGCCGCGTTCGCCGCGATGATCGCCCTCGCCACCCTGACCGTCCCACCCGTCCACGCATCCGAGGAACTCGTCCAGGTCGCACCCACGCGCGGCGGCGCTGCCGGCACCAGCGACAACCAACCGCTCCTCGGCTACCTGCTGCGCCCAACCGGATCGGCCCCGCACCCCGCGGTCGTCATCCTGCGTGGCTGCGAGGGCTTCAGCCTCAACTACGTGATCAGCGCGCGTGAAGTGCAATCCTGGGACTATGCCGCCCTGGTCCTCGACAGCCTGGGGGCGGACGATCGCTGCCAGGGCGGCGGCGGTGCCATGGCCGAGGCCCTGGACGCCTACGCCGCCCTCCACTGGCTTTCCACCCGTTCCTTCATAGACCCCCACCGCATCGCCCTGCTCGGTTCATCCATGGGCGGCGCGGCTGCGTTGATGGCCACCGAACGAGGCCCCCTATCAGCGACGTTCAAACAGCATTTTAGCGCCGCCGTCGCCTACTACCCCCCCTGCGCCGCCAGCAACGGCGTCATGACCAGCCCGACGCTGATCCTGATCGGCGGGTCCGACGATTGGGCACCGGCCGCCAATTGCGAGGCCATGATGAAGCGCCGCAACGGCGACGGTGCCCCCGTGGATCTCCAGATTTTCCCCGGCGCAACCCACGCCTTCAATTCCATCGCCCCGCCGCACTGGGTCCTGGGCCATTTCATCCAGTTCGACCCCGCCGCCACCGTCGCCGCGCGCAAGGCCACCCAATCCTTCCTGCACCAATGGCTGAACGAACCGTCACCCGAACCACCCGCGTCATCGCCAGGCGTGTCTCCATAGGCACCAGGATAGCGAGATAGGCACCAGGATAGTGCCGACGCCCGTTCTCTCCGTCACGGCCGGGCGTGTCTCCATAGGCACCAGGATAGTGCCGACGCCCGTTCTCTCCGTC
>NZ_LMUJ01000030.1:0-74801 GCF_009765975.1 Acidisphaera sp. S103
CGCCAAACGTCGGAAGCTGAGTAGAATCAATACCGTGCGGCTTGTACAGCGAAATAGTGCGTTCAGGACTCAAAAATCGTGCCAGACAGCCGTGGGACACGCCCGGCCATGACGATCAAAGGGCGCTTGGCTATGGCGACCAGGGCATGGCGGCCTCACCAATGACCCCCACCATCCGCCCCGTTCGGCCCACCGACGTGGCCGCCATCCTGCGGCTGATCCGCGGCCTGGCCGAGTATGAACGGCTGCTGGCTGAGGTTACTGCCACCGAGGCGCAGATCCACGACGCTCTCTTCGCCCCGAACCCGCGTGCCCACGCCCTCATCGCTGAAATCGACAGCACCCCGATCGGGCTGGCGCTGTTCTACTACACGCTCAGCACCTTTAAGCTGCGTCCGAACATCTTCCTCGAAGACCTGTTCGTCGATCCCGCCCACCGCGGCACCGGTGCCGGCTACGCCCTGATGCGCCACCTCGCGCAGCGCGCCGTGGCCGAAGGTTGCGCCCGTATCGAGTGGCGGGTGCTGAACTGGAACCAGCCGTCCATCGACTTCTATCATCGGATCGGCTCCCAACCGATCGAGCACTGGCATACACTGCAACTGGGTGGCGAGGCGCTCGCCGCCCTGGCGGAAGGAAATCCCCATGGCTGACCAAGCATTCGACCTGATCGTCCTGGGCACCGGCCCCGGCGGCTACGTCGCCGCCATTCGCGCCGCCCAGCTCGGGATGAAAACCGCAGTTGTGGAGCGGGAAAATCTTGGCGGCATCTGCCTCAACTGGGGGTGCATTCCCACCAAGGCACTGCTGCGCACCAGTGAGATCAACCACCTGCTGCACCATCTGCCGGATTTCGGATTTGAGGCGGTCAAGCCGGTGTTCGACATCGGCAAGGTGGTGAAGCGCTCGCGGGCCATTGCCAAGCAACTGTCCAGCGGCGTCGCTTTCCTGCTGAAGAAGAACAAGGTGACTGTGTTCGACGGCGACGGAAAGCTGAACGGCAATCAGACTGTATACGTAACGAAAGACGGCAAGGACGTTGCGACCCTGAAGGCGCCGCACATCATCCTCGCGACGGGCGCCCGAGCGCGGCAGTTGCCGGGGATCGAGGCGGATGGGAAACTGATCTGGTCGTATCGCGAGGCGATGGTGCCACCGATGTTTCCGAAGTCGCTGCTGGTCATTGGCTCCGGCGCCATCGGCATCGAGTTCGCCAGCTTCTACCTCAACATGGGCGCACAAGTAACGGTCGTGGAAGTGCTGCCTCGCGTTCTGCCTGTGGAGGACGAGGAAATCTCCGCGTTCGCGCACAAGGCGTTCGAGAAGCAGGGGATGAAGATCCTGGTCAATGCCGCCGTCAAGGGCGTCAAGAAAGGTGGCGACAACGTCACGGTTACGGTTGAAACCGGCGGCAAATCCCAGGATATTACCGTCGATCGTGTCATCTCCGCCGTCGGCATCGTCGGCAACACCGAGAACATCGGCTTGGAAGGCACCGCGGTGAAAGTCGACCGCACCCATGTCGTGATCGACGAATACGGCCGCACCGGCGAGCCTGGGATCTATGCCATTGGTGATCTGGCCGGCCCGCCGTGGCTCGCGCACAAGGCCAGCCATGAAGGCGTCATCTGCGTCGAGAAAATCGCCGGCCTCAAGGACGTGCATCCGATGGACGTTCGTAACATTCCAGGTTGCACGTATTGCCGGCCGCAGGTCGCCTCGGTGGGGCTGACCGAGGCGCGGGCCAAGGAACTTGGTCACGAGGTCAAGGTCGGCCACTTCCCGTTTATCGGCAACGGCAAGGCGATCGCCATGGGTGAGCCCGACGGCATGGTCAAAACCGTATTCGATGCGAAGACGGGGGAGTTGCTGGGTGCCCATATGATCGGCGCCGAGGTGACGGAGATGATCCAGGGCTACACCATCGCCCGCACGCTGGAGACGACGGAAACTGAACTGATGCACACGGTGTTCCCGCACCCGACGGTCAGCGAAACCATGCATGAGGCGGTGCTGGACGCCTATAAGCGGGCGATCCATTTCTGACACCGCCCGCGTCGAGATCGACCATCATCGGCTAAACCAGTTACGGACCTCCCCCGCTTGATCGGGGAGGCACCCGGACCATTTATCGCAGCACGCGATCACGGGGCTGGCCGGAAGGCCGCTCAGCTCTGGCTTCTTATCGGATCGCGCGACGCCGATCACGCTCGCCCGTAATGGCGTAAGCATTTTCGCCATACGGCGATACATACGCTCAATCCGCCCGCCATTTATATGGAAATACTATGGGAACGCCATGCAAACCACATGGCTTCTATAGTCGCGCAAACTTACTTTCGGGCACGCTCAACAACCGTTCCGCCTGCCGCCCGAGCAGTGGGCAAAGGGAGCCTTGACCATGCTTGATGTAATTTATCTCGCGACCGGCGCGGCGTTTCTGTTCGCCTGCGTCCTGTACACTTACGCCTGCGATCGTCTGTAGGACCACGCCAATGACGCTGGACTATATCCTGGGCGGCCTCGTGACCGCTTTTCTCCTGGCCTACCTCATCGTCGCGCTGATCAAGCCCGAACGCTTCTAGGCCATCCCTCTATGCTCGGAAAGCGACACACATGACAGTCAACGGCTGGCTGCAGATCGCGCTATATTGCGTCCTGCTCATACTTCTCACCAAACCGCTGGGCGGTTACATGACCCGCGTCTTCGCGGGTGAGCGCACTTTTCTGTCCCCAATCCTTCGTCCACTGGAACGCGGCCTCTACGGCGTTTCCGGTGTCAAAGAAAACGAAGAACAGCATTGGGTCACCTACGCGATCGCCATGCTGGCGTTCAGCTTCGCCGGCTTCGTCGTGCTGTACGCGCTGCAACGGCTGCAAGCGGTGCTGCCGTTCAATCCGCAGCATCTGGATGCGGTGTCGCCCGACCTGGCGTTCAACACGTCCGTCAGCTTCGTAACGAACACGAACTGGCAGTCCTACACGCCGGAAACCACCATGAGCTACCTGGTGGAGATGGCCGGCCTCACGGTGCACAACTTCGTCAGCGCTGCCACCGGCATCGCGCTGGCGATCGCGCTGATCCGCGGCTTCAGCCGCCGTTCGGCGAAAAGCGTCGGCAATTTCTGGGTCGATATGACCCGCACCACCCTGTACGTGCTGCTGCCGATCTGCATCGTCGTCGGCCTGGTCCTGGTCTGGCAGGGCGTGCCGCAGAACCTCGGCGACTATACGCAGGTCACCACACTGGAAGGTGCCAAGCAACTGATCGCCCAGGGGCCCGTCGCCTCGCAGGAGGTGATCAAGATGCTGGGCACCAACGGCGGTGGCTTCTTCAATGCCAACTCGTCGCATCCGTTCGAGAACCCGACGGCGCTGACCGACCTGATCGAGATGCTGCTGATCTTCTCGATTGGCGCGGCATTGACCAACGTGTTCGGCCGCATGGTCGGCGACCAGCGCCAGGGCTGGGCGATTTTCGCCGTCATGGGCCTGCTGTTCCTCGCCGGCACCACGACCGTCTATTGGGCCGAAGCCGCCGGCAACCCGCTGTTCGCGCATCTGCCGCTCAACCACCTCGCCGGCAACATGGAAGGCAAGGAGGTTCGTTTCGGTATCGCCAATTCGTCGCTGTTCACCACCATCACCACCGACGCGTCGTGCGGCGCGATCAACAACACGCATGACAGCCTGACCCCGCTGGGCGGCATGGTCCCGCTGGTCAACATGATGCTGGGCGAAATCATCTTCGGCGGCGTCGGGTCCGGCCTCTACGGGATGCTGCTGTTCGTCGTCGTGGCGATGTTCGTCGCCGGGCTGATGGTCGGCCGCACGCCGGAATACCTCGGCAAGAAGCTGGAGGCGAAAGAGGTCAAGATGGCCATGCTCGCCATCCTGGTCATGCCGATGTGCATGCTTGGGTTCACCGCGCTGGCGGTGGTGATCAACCCCGGCACCAGCGCGCTGGCCAATGCCGGACCGCACGGCTTCACCGAGGCGCTGTATGCCTACGTTTCGGCCACCGCCAACAACGGCAGCGCCTTCGCCGGCCTGTCCGCCAACGTGCCGTTCTGGAACAGCACACTGGGGCTGGCGATGTTCATTGGCCGCTTCCTGGTGATCGTGCCGATGCTCGCCATCGCCGGATCGTTGGCCGCGAAGAAGATCGTGCCGACCTCGGCTGGCACGTTCCCCACTGATGGCGGGCTGTTCGTCGGCCTGGTGGTCGGCGTGATCCTGATCACCGGCGGCCTGACCTTCCTGCCTTCCCTCGCCCTCGGACCGATCGTCGAGCACCTCTCGATGCTGTCCGGCACCACTTACTAAGGCATTTCCCAATGGAAACCCGTTCCCGCGACGCCAAATCCAGCTTGCTGGACCCGGCCATCCTGCTGCCCGCGATCGGCCAGGCCTTCGCCAAGCTTGACCCACGGCTGATGATCCGCAACCCGGTGATGTTCGTGGTGGAGGTTGTCGCTGCCCTCACCACCATCATCTTCGCCCGGGACCTGCTGACCCATGGCGCCCATCTCGGATTTACCTTCCAGATCATCGCCTGGCTGTGGGTCACCGTGGTGTTCGCAAATTTCGCCGAGGCAGTGGCGGAGGGCCGCGGCAAGGCCCAGGCCGCGTCCCTGCGGCGAGCGCGCACCGACACCATGGCCAACCGCATCACCCCTACGGGCACCGAAACCGTCGCCGCCCCGGAGTTGCGCCAGAACGACATCGTTCTGGTCAACGCCGGGGACCTGATCCCCAGCGACGGTGAGGTCATCGAGGGCATCGCCTCGATCGACGAATCGGCGATTACAGGGGAATCCGCGCCGGTGATCCGCGAAAGCGGCGGGGACCGGTCGGCGGTGACCGGCGGCACGCGTGTGCTGTCGGACTGGATCAAGGTGCGGATTACCGCCGCGCAGGGATCGACGTTCCTCGACCGGATGATCGCGCTGGTGGAGGGCGCCGAACGGCAGAAAACCCCGAACGAGATCGCGCTGAACATCCTGCTAGCGGGTCTGACCATCATCTTCGTGTTCGCCGTCGCCACCATTCCCAGCTTCGCCACCTATGCCGGCGGGGCGATGTCGGTGGTGATCCTGGTGGCGCTGTTCGTCGCCCTGATCCCCACCACCATCGGTGCGCTGCTGTCGGCCATCGGCATCGCCGGCATGGACCGGCTGGTGCGCTTCAACGTGCTGGCGATGTCAGGCCGAGCGGTGGAGGCAGCGGGGGACGTAGATACGTTGCTGTTGGACAAGACCGGGACCATCACCCTGGGCAACCGCCAGGCCACCGAGTTCTTCCCGCTCACCGGCGTCACCGCCCGCGAGCTGGCCGATGCCGCGCAACTGTCGTCGCTGCCGGATGAGACCCCGGAAGGCCGCTCCATCGTCGTGCTGGCGAAGGAGAAATACGATATCCGCGGCCGCGACATGGCGCCGCTGGGGGCGCGTTTCGTGCCGTTCTCGGCGCAGACACGGCTGTCGGGCATCGACTTCGACAACTCGTCCATCCGCAAGGGCGCGGTGGATGCGGTGCTGAACTGGGTCGCCGCGCCGGCCGGCGGCAAGGGCGGCGGTGTCGCCACGGCGGTGCGCAACGATGCGGCGGTGAAGGAACTGACGGCCAAGGCGGAGGAAATCGCCAAGGCCGGCGGCACACCGCTGGCGGTCGCCAGGGACGGCAAGCTGCTGGGCGTGATCTACCTGAAGGACATCGTCAAAGGCGGGATTCGGGAACGCTTCTCCGAACTGCGGCGCATGGGCATCCGCACGGTAATGATCACCGGCGACAATCCGTTGACCGCCGCCGCCATCGCGGCCGAGGCCGGGGTCGACGACTTCCTCGCCCAGGCTACGCCGGAAGCGAAACTGAAGCTGATCCGCGACGAGCAGGCCCAGGGCAAACTGGTCGCCATGTGCGGCGACGGCACCAACGACGCTCCTGCCCTGGCACAGGCCGATGTCGGCGTGGCGATGAACACCGGCACCATGGCGGCGCGTGAGGCCGGCAACATGGTCGACCTCGACAGCGACCCCACCAAGCTGATCGAGATCGTCGAGATCGGCAAACAACTGCTGATGACCCGCGGCGCGCTGACGACGTTCTCCATCGCCAACGACGTGGCGAAGTACTTCGCCATGATCCCAGCGATGTTCATCGCGTTCTATCCGCAGCTTCAGGCGCTGAACATCATGCACCTGGGCACGCCCCAGAGCGCCATCCTGTCGGCGATCATCTTCAACGCGCTGATCATCGTGGCGCTGATCCCGCTGGCGCTGAAAGGCATCGCCTATCGCCCGATCGGTGCCGCCGCGCTGCTGCGCCGCAACCTGCTGATCTACGGCCTGGGCGGCATCGTCGCTCCGTTCGTGGGGATCAAGCTGATCGACCTCGCGGTCAATGCGCTGGGCTTGGCGTGACCGTGCAGACCTCCATCCACCCCGTCATGGCCGGGCGTGTCCCGGCCATCGTCGCACCGTCGGACGAAGCGCGGATGGCCGGGACGCGCCCG
The DNA here is from genome assembly GCF_009765975.1 of Acidisphaera sp. S103. Classification (GTDB taxonomy): domain Bacteria; phylum Pseudomonadota; class Alphaproteobacteria; order Acetobacterales; family Acetobacteraceae; genus Rhodopila. The sequence continues at coordinate 6,515 of NZ_LMUJ01000030.1, forward strand.
GCCATGACGGATACACCGCGCGCGGCCGCGATGAATAACCTGACCCGACCATGGCGGATGGGGCGCAGCCGGACAGGCCGCGCCCAGCCGTGACGATCGAAAACTAAGGACACACACACAAATGCTTAACCAGATACGCCCCGCCGTCATGATGATCGTCTGCATGACCATCCTGACCGGCCTTGCCTACCCGCTGGCGATGACCGGTATTGCCCAGGCCATCTTCCCGCATCAGGCCAACGGCAGCCTGATCGAGCAGAATGGCAAGGTCATCGGCTCCGCCCTGATCGGGCAGAATTTTACCGCCGCCAAGTACTTCCATGGCCGCCCGTCCGCCACCACGGATACCGACCCCAAAGACCCCACCAAGACCATCGCGGCGCCGTACAATGCGGATAACTCGGGCGGCGCCAACCTGGGCCCGACCTCGAAGGCGCTGCTGGACCGGGTGACCGCCGACACCAAGACGCTGGCGGCCGAAAACCCCGGCACGACGGTTCCCATGGACCTGGTGACGATGTCGGGCAGCGGGCTGGACCCCGATCTGTCCCCCGACGCCGCGCTGTTCCAGGTGCCCCGCGTCGCCAAGGCCCGCAACCTGACCGAAGCCCAGGTTCGTCAACTGGTGCAGGCCCACACCGTCTCCCGCCTTGCCGGACTGATCGGCGAGCCGCATGTGAATGTGCTAGAGTTGAACCTGGCACTGGACGCATTGGGCCGTAGCTGAACGGACTCCGAATGGGCGAGAGCGCGAATACCGACCGAAGACCCTCGCCCGACGCTCTGCTGCGGGAGGCAGAGAAGTCCCACCGAGGTCGGCTGAAGATCTTCCTCGGCGCCGCGCCGGGCGTCGGCAAGACATACGAGATGCTCTCCGCCGCCCAGACCAGGCGGCGGGAGAACGTCGATGTGGTCATCGGCGTCGTCGAAACCCATAAACGGGCGGAAACCGAGGCGCTGACGGTGGGCCTGGAAACCATCCCCCGCCGCGAGATCGCCTATCGCGAACGCACCCTGACGGAGATGGACCTCGACGCCATCCTGGTGCGCAATCCGCGCCTGGTGCTGGTGGATGAGCTGGCTCACACCAACGCCCCCGGCAGCCGTCATCCCAAGCGCTACCTGGATGTCGAGGAACTGCTGGCCGCCGGCATCGACGTCTACACCACGCTGAACATCCAGCATGTGGAAAGCCTGAACGACGTCGTCGCTCGCATCACCCGCATCCGGGTGCGGGAAACCGTGCCGGATTCGGTGATCGAACGCGCCGACGACATCGAACTGATCGACCTGACTCCGGATGACCTGATCCAGCGCCTGAAGGACGGCAAGGTCTACGTGCCCGCCCAGGCCGAACGCGCCGTGCGGCATTATTTCGCCCCCGGCAACCTGACGGCGCTGCGGGAACTGGCCCTGCGGCGCACCGCGCAGCGTGTGGACAACCAGATGGTCGACTACATGCGCACCCATGCCATCGAAGGTCCCTGGCCAGCCGGCGAACGCGTCCTGGTCTGCGTCCAGGGCGGACCCAAGGCCACCGCCACGGTGCGCCACGCCAAGCGCCTCGCCGACCAGCTTCGCGCGCCCTGGACCGCGATCAACGTCGAGACGACACGCTCCGCCCGCGCAACCGTCTCGGAACATGACAGCGTGGTGGCGGCACTGCGGCTCGCCGAACGGCTGGGGGCGGAACCGGTGCTGATCCCCGGCCAGGACGTCGCCGATACCGTCATCGATTACGCCCGCGCCAACAACGTCACCCACCTGATCGTCGGCAAATCCGACCGCCCGTACTGGCGCCAGTATCTGCTGGGTTCCATCACACAGCGCCTGATCAACCGAGCGGGCGGGATCAACATCCATGTGATCGAGGCCCCCGCCGAAGGCACCCCGCCACCGCCGGTTGCCACGCCGAGACCGGCATTCGATCCACGGCCGTATTTGATCGCCACGCTACCGGTCCTGGTGGCGATCCCCTGCGGCCTGGCGCTGCACGAATTGCTGGACGTCACCAACGTGGCGCTGGTGTTCCTGACGGCGATCCTGATCGGCGCCGTGCTGCAGGGCCTGGGACCGTCGCTGTTCGCCTGCTTCGTCGCGGTGATGGCGTATAATTTCTTCTTCCTGCCGCCGCTTTACACCTTCACCATCTCCGACCCGGAAAACGTCGTCGCGCTATTCTTCTTCCTGGTCGTCGCCGTCATCGCGTCCAACCTCGCCGCCAGGGTCCGCGGCCAGGCGCTGTCCGCTCGGCTGCGCGCGCGCCAGACCAACGACCTGTATCAGTTCAGCCGCAAGCTGTCGGTGGCGGTCGCGCTGGACGACCTGCTGTGGGCGACCGTCCACCAGATCGCGCTGATGCTGAAGGTGCGCGTTGTGCTGCTGTTGCCCCCAGGGGACAATAGTCACGGCAGTATCGCGGTCAGAGCCGGGTTCCCGCCGGAGGATGTGCTGGACGATGCCGACCTCGCCGCCGCGAAATGGTCGTGGGAGAAGAACCATATCGCCGGCCGCGGATCGGACACGCTGCCCGGCGGCAAATGGCTGTTCCAGCCGCTGCGTACCGGGCGCGGGCCGCTGGGCGTGGTCGGCATCATCCGCGACGAACCCGGCCCGCTGCTGACCCCCGACCAGCAACGCCTGCTGGATGCCCTCGCCGACCAGGCCGCCCTGGCGATCGAGCGGGTCAACCTCGCCCGCGACCTGCACCTGGCGCGTTTGGAGGTGGAGACGGACCGCCTGCGCGCCGCGCTGCTGACGTCCATCTCGCACGATTTGCGCACGCCGCTGGCGTCGATCCTGGGATCGGCCACCAGTTTGCGGTCCCAGGACGCGATCCTCGACACCGCGACCAAGGACTCCCTGCTGGGGACGATCATCGAGGAGTCCGACCGGCTCAATCGCTTCATCGGCAACCTGCTGGACATGACGCGGCTGGAATCCGGCGCCCTGAAACCACGGACCGGGCTGAATGAGCTGTCGGATGTCATCGGCGCGGCGCTGCAGCGGGCGGCGAAGATCCTGGCGGCGCACCGGGTCGCCGTCGATCTGCCGGCCGGCCTGCCGATGCTGGCGTTGGACATGGTGCTGTTCGAGCAGGTGCTGTTCAACCTGCTGGACAACGCCGCCAAGCACGCGCCGGCCGGCAGCCTGATCACCATCCAGGCCAGCCAGGACGGCGACACCGTCACGCTGCGGATCATGGATGAGGGCGAAGGCATCCCCGCCGGCGACGCCGAACGCATCTTCGAGAAATTCTATCGCGCGGGCGGTCCGGACCGGCGGCGCGCCGGCACCGGATTGGGGCTTGCGATCTGCCGCGGCTTCGTGGAAGCCATGGGCGGCACCATCGTCGCCGCCAATCGCCCCGACCGCCAGGGTGCCATGTTCGTCATCACCCTGCCGGTTCCCATCAACGCGCTGCTTCCCGAAGAGGAAACCACCCCATGAGTGCCGGCCCGCTGCGGGTTCTGGTGGTCGACGACGAACCGGCGATACGGCGGTTCCTGCGCGCCGGGCTGTCCAGCCAGGGTTATATCGTGAGCGAGTTGGAAGAGGGCCTGCCGGCGATCGATATCGCCCGCCGCAAGGGTACCGACCTGATCGTGCTGGACCTCGGCCTGCCCGACATCGATGGCACGGAGGTGATCAACCGAATCCGCAGCGGCGGTTCCTCGGTGCCGATCATCGTGCTGTCCAGCCGCAGCGATGAAGCGGCGAAGGTCGACGCACTGGATCTGGGTGCTGACGATTTCGTGACCAAGCCGTTCGGCATCGATGAGCTGCTGGCGCGAATCCGGGCGGCGCAGCGGCATCGGCTGCAGCAGGAGGGGGAAATCCCGATCTTCCGCAGCGGCGACCTGACCGTCGACCTGGTGCGCCGGATCGTGACGGTGCGCGGCGAGGAAGTGAAGTTTTCGCCGCGCGAATATGCCGTGCTGCGGCTGCTGGTGCAGCACGCCGGCAAGGTGCTGACGCACAAGATGATCCTGCGGGAGGTGTGGGGTTCGGATACCGACGTGCAATACCTGCGGATCTATGTACGCGCGGTGCGGCAGAAAATCGAAGCTGATCCGGAGCGGCCAGTCCACATCCTGACCGAAACCGGGGTAGGTTACCGGCTGCGAATCAACGACTAGGATTTTTTCCGTAGATGGAAATCACCGACTTTCTAACTGCCGACCGGATTGTCCTGGATGTGCGGCCGCGCGACAAAGCGGCCTTAATCGGGGAGGTCGCCCGCGCCTTCGCCCGCCTGCTGCCGGCTTTGCAGCCGAAAGCCGTGGAGACTGCCTTGCTGGCTCGGGAACAGCTCGGCTCAACTGGCCTGGGTGCCGGATTCGCCCTGCCGCATGCTCGGATCGAGGGGCTGGACGGCTATCTGGGCCTGTTTGTACGGCTGGCGAAACCGCTCGATTTTGAGGCGATCGACGGCAAGCCGGTGCGGCTGGTGTTCGTGCTGCTGATCCCGTCGGAGACCACATCGCATGTGGCGGCGCTGGCCGCCATCTCCCGGCGATTCCGCGACCCGGACCTGGCCGCCAGGCTGGTCAAGGCGGCAACCCCGGGCGTGGCCTTCGGCCTGCTGACCGAACGTTGATCCGACCCGCACGCGTCGCACTGGTCCTGGACAGGCGCCGGATCGCGATCGTCGTCATGCTTGCGATGGGCTGTGGCGTTACCGGGGCACATGCCGCACCGGTTGCCGACGCAGCCGCCGCGGTCAGCCGGGTGGTGCAGGGCATCGTCAGCTACACGCGCTGGCCGACGCCGCCGGCACCGTTTCGCCTGTGCGTTGTAGGCCAGACCGACTACGCGGACGGCCTGTTGCAAAGCGGACTACAGATCGACGAAGTACAACTTCGCGCGCAACGTATGGCGATCGATGACAATCGGCTAGGCGCTGAATGCGATGTGGTTTATTCCGGCGCCCTCACAGAATCCGAGCGCACCATTTTACGTACCGATCTCACCGGGCATCCTGTGCTGACGATCAGTGAGCATGATCCATCCTGCTCAGACAGCAATGCCTTCTGCCTTGCTGTCCACGGTACGACCGTTTCGTTTTCTGTCAATCTCGACTCCATCGCCCGCAGCGGGGTTCGGGTGGACCCGCATGTCCTGCTGCTGGGGCGTCAGCCGAGGCCCACGCCATGACCGCGGGGCGCCGGCGGCCACAGCCGACATTGCTGAGCGTCCTGCGCCGCGCCCATCTCAATATCGCCATTGTCGCCGTGACGATCGTCGGATTGTCCCTGACCCTGACCGGCGCCGTCACCCTGCTGGCCTATGCCAACGACAGCCTGAACCTGGTGGCCCGGGCGATCAGCTACAACGTGGAAGCCGCGGTCGTGTTTGGCGATCGTGCCGCCGCGCATGATGCCCTGGCCTCGATCGCCGCGACGGAAGACGTGGCGGAAGCGTCGGTGACCGGCCCCGGGGGCCGGATGATCGCCCACTGGGAAACGCCGTCACAGGGCACGTTCGCCATGCTGAGCCGGATGAGCATGATGCTGCTGGGTGTCCGCCCGGTGATGATGCCGATCACCCATGATGGAGCCTTGATCGGCAACGTTGACGTGAGCGGCAGCGGACAGAATGTGCTGCGTTTCGTGCTGAGCGGCCTGCTGGGTGTCGTCATCTGCCAGGTGCTGATCGTCGCCAGCGCCATGTATCTGTCACGGCGCATGATGACCAGTATCGTCAAGCCGTTGCAGACGCTCGCCGCCGTTGCGCATGCGGTGCGGCGGCAACGCGATTTCGAGCAGCGGGTGCCGGCGACCGAAATCACCGAACTGAACGACCTGGGTGAGAATTTCAACGCGTTGCTTGACGAACTCGACAGATGGCAGGCTCACCTGAAAATCGAGAACGCTTCGCTTGTGCATAAAGCGAGCCATGACAGCCTGACCCGCCTGCCGAACCGGGCGTTCTTCGAGACGCAACTGGTGCTGGCGATCGCCGATGCCGAACGGCGCGGCATGCGGGCGGCGGTGCTGTTCCTGGATTGCGACCGCTTCAAGACGATCAACGATGGATTCGGCCACGCAGCGGGCGACGCCGTCCTGATCAACGTCGCCACCCGGATCAAAGCCCTGGTGCGTGAAACCGACCTGGCCGTGCGTCTTGGCGGCGATGAGTTCGCCCTGCTGATCGCGCCCGTCGGTGACGCCGCCGATGCCGTTTCGATCGCCGACGTCCTGCTGGCGCGCATGCGGGTGCCCATTTCATTGCCGTCTGGTGAAAGTATCGTAACGTCCCTGAGCATTGGGGTTGCGATATATCCGGACCATGCGCTGGATGCCGATACCCTGCTTCACAAAGCCGACCAGGCTATGTATCGCGCCAAATCCACCCAGAGAGGCAGCCGGGGCGTGGCGGCCGAAGTCGGTGGATCATGACGTTATGGAGACATCCTGTGTTGCGGCGATTTCCTGAGCGACTGGCCGGCATTGGCTTGCTGGCGGTGTTCGGCCTCGCGGCGTGTGCGGGCCACACCGGCCTGACCGCGGCGCAGATCGCCGTGCTGCGGCAGAACGGATTTCACCAGATTGACGATGGATGGGAACTCGGGCTGTCCGACAAGATTCTGTTCGCATCCAATTCGGACAAGCTGAACCCGGTGACGGAGACCTCCATGGGCAAGCTCGGGCACGAGCTGCTGTCGGTGCAGATCGGCCATCTTGGGGTCGAGGGGCACACCGACAGTTATGGCACCGATGCCTACAACAACGATCTGTCGTTGCGGCGCGCCCAGGCGGTTGCCGTCGTATTGGAAAGCGCCGGCATGCAGGCCGGCAATATCCGGGTGCGCGGCCTTGGGAAACAGGACCCGGTGGCGGACAACAATACGCCGGCGGGTCAATCGGAGAATCGCCGCGTGGCGATCGTCGTGCCATCCGATCAATGATGAGCTGATAGAGTGCGCCTCATCAGCACGACTTGTTCGCCTCTTTCGTCCTCTGTCCCCACGCGTTGCCAGCCGAGGCGTGCGTAGAGCGTTTCGGCCGTCGAGGTGTAGAGCCATAGGACTGGAACGGCGGACGCCCGAGCGAATGCCTCGACTTTGCGGATCAGTTGGGTCGCGTGGCCGCGCCGGCGGAACGCGGGCTCGACGAAAAGACCGGCGAGCCAGGGGGTGAGGTCGGGGCGCGAGTCCAGGTCGGACCGGATTAGGGCGGCAGTCCCGGCCGGGCGGCCGTGGTCGAACAGGACGAATGTCTCTTTGGGTCCGCGTGGCGGTTCAAGGATCAGCGCGGTCATTTCTTCGACCGTGTAGCCGCCGGGGTGGTTGAAGAAGGCTTCCACCCGCCATCTTGCGACGAGAGGCGCCAGGTCGGGCCGGTCGGAGATCGTGACGATGGTGGAGGTCATTCAAGCCTGGGATTGAGACGGGGAGTGAGTGTGAACCGGTTTTTATCGATGGCGAGGGGCCGTTGTGGGCACGCGTGGTTGCTCGGGTGCGGGCCGCGTGTATGGCGCGCGGTCGTTCGCCCTTTCATCTTTTTTAACACGGAGGAAGAACGAGGGCCACTGAGGGCCACTGAGCGTTGCCGTGCCACTGCCGGCACACGACACACCATTTCGGACAAATCGGCGTGGGAGTGGCCTTTGAACAGGCCGTTGCTTTGTGTTTGCCCATAAGGACAGTGCTGGAGGCTTCGTCGAATATCACCGCTTTCTTCTTCGTGGCCCTTTGTGGCCCTCCGGCTTCCTCCGTGTTGAAGAATCCCTGGCCTGACACCCTCTCAGGAGACGAACGGCCGGACACCAAGCCGTTAAGCAACGATCAGTTCCATGGCATCATCGTGGGAGACCTACGGAGTACAGTCGCCGATATCAGTCTCAGGCGGCTGCGCGCAGATGTCGCGTCATTACAGTCGTCGGGACACCGATGCGAGGTCACCGACCACGCCGCTGATCCGTCCGAACCGCATCGTTTGCCGCTGCCCCGCTTCATAGGGCGGCCACGGCAGGTCCGGTATCGCTGGCGCGCCGGTGCGGGCGAAGGTGTTCCAGGCCGCCATCATGCTGTCCGAAATGCCCGCGTATTCGGCGTCGTTCGTTCCGGCCAGCATTGGGGCATCCCAGGCCGTTCGGGTGCCGAACACAAATGGCAGCTCGATACAGTGACATGCTTGCCACGGCGAACCGGCGGGCGACCAATCGAACTGGTACACGAACACTTTCCGCCCTGCCCGCTCGATCCGTTCGGCGACATCCAGGGCGGGAAACAGGAACCGGTGGTCGGTTACGAGATCAGCGAGCAGATCGCGGGTATCGCCGCCGGGGCGGCGCCGGCGGTAGGCCTGGATTGTGTCGGCGCTGCCGGCCAGCGTGGTAAATCGTTCCGCGACCGCGACTTCATCGGGCCTCGTCATGGACGGGTCGGCGACCAGGAAGGCGTGCATCTCCTCCCGCGTCGTCCCCAGAACGACATCGATGCCGCGTTCGGCCGCCGCAGCGGCGACGCGGTCGGAGAACGCCTCGGCGCTGTCGAAATCGTCGAACACCGGTGGGAACGCCGGATCCGGTTCGGCGAACCGGGCGTTTTCCCGAGCGATCTGCATTTGCAGGGCAATCATACGCTCCGCCGGTGCCGACCGCAGCCTCTCAGCGGCATCCCCATCATCCGGATCGATCTCCAGCAGTTGCATCATCCGCCGCGCGCGCGCCGTCGCCTCGGCGGAGGACACGCCTCGGCGCACCGAACCGCTCTGAACGATCGCTCGGTGGAACAGATCGCGCGTTTCCTGCCAGGTGATCAGCCGCAGCACGGCGCCGCCGCCGGCGGACTGGCCCATCAGCGTGACACAATCGGGATCGCCGCCAAACGATGCGATATGCGCCTGCACGAAGCGCAGGGCGGCGACCATGTCGTGCAGACCCATCATCCCGTCGGCGAGGCCAGGATAATGCAGGAACCCGAGGGGGCCGAGCCGGTAGTTGACGCCGACGACCACGACGTCGCCGGATTGTGCCAGTGCCCCGCCATCGTACCAGTCCAACGAGCCGCCGCCGCTGAGCCACGCGCCGCCGTGCAGCCACACCAGCACCGGCCGCCGCTTGCCGTCCGCAGCCGGGGTGGCGATCGACAGCGTCAGGCAATCCTCGTCCTGGGTGCGATCGAATTCTCCCATCGCCAGGCGAAGGCGGGACGGCGGTTGGGGCGCGATCGGGCCGTGGTGGCGGGCATCGCGCACGCCGGTCCACGGGTCGGGTGGCTGTGGTGCGGCGAAGCGCAGGGCACCGACGGGCGGCGCGGCGTACGGCACCGCGCGGAAACGCAGGACCCCGTCCTGCCGAAGCCCCAGCAGGTCGCCGATCGCGGTGTGGGCTATGTCGGTCACGATGGTTCTCCTTCGCGGGGTGTCAGCACGAAAATCGCCAAAGCGGAGGCAGCGGCGGCGATCGCCGGCACCGCGGCGAGTGCGACGATGCTGCGTGCCGGCCATTGCAGATGCAGGAATGCGCCGGCGATGCCCGGCCCCAGGATGGAGCCGGCGCGTCCCATGGCCGACGACCAGCCGACTCCGGTGGTCCGCAGGCCGGCCGGATACAGCATCGCGGCGATCGCCGCCTGGCCGACGCCGCCGATCCCCAACCCCGCGCCGGTCAGGACCAGAAGCGCGGGCAATGTGCCGTTGGGGAGCCCGCCGAATGCGATCAGCAGCACGAACCCCGCGCCCACCGTGAAGGCCGCGGCCAGATAGCGGGCGCAGCCGACGCGCTGCACGAAGCACGCCATCAGGAGCACGCCGGCAATCCCGCCCGCGCCGATATACGTGTTTCCCAGTGCCGCGCTCGCTCTGTCGAAGCCGAAACTGGTCAGCAGCAGAGGCAGCCAATAGGTGAACGAGTAACTCTGCATGAACGACAGGAATGCCATGGCCCACAGCAGTATCGTGGGCAGGGCGAAACCGGCGGCGAACAGGGCTTTCGGCGAGCCTCGGCCGCCCTGGCTGGCGCCGTCAGGCAACCAGGCGATCAACGCCGGCAGAGAAATGAACGGCAGGATCGCACCCAGCACGAACGGGCCTTGCCAGCCCCAGCGGCGCAGAAGCGGCACCGCGACCAGCCCGCCCAGCGTGCCGCCGATCACGATCGCCACGGTCACGATGGACGCTGTTACTTCTCGCCGGCTTGCGTCAGCGTGGCCGGACGCAAGGGCGATCGCTGTCGGTATCGCACCGCCCAGACCCAGCGCAGTCACGAAACGGAACACCGTCAGTTCAGTGATGTCGGTCGCCAGCACGGTTGCCAGCGACATCAGCCCGAAGAAGCTGACGCTGGCAATCACCAGCCGGCGATGACCGAACCTGGCGGCCAGGTGGCCGCAGGACACGTAGCCGATGACCGCGCCCAGGCTGGTCGCCACGAAGGCCGGGGTGAACGCCGCAGCCGGCAGCGACCAGTCATGCGCCAGGCTGGGCGCGGCGAAGGAGATCACCGCGGTGTCGTAGCCGTCCAGCAGGATGGTCAGGAAACACAGCCAGGCGGCGGCCATGGCCCTCGATCCGCGATTTGGGCTCACGTTTTCGCCGTCGGGCAGCCGGCTTCTTCCGTCGGGCGGAACGCCTTGTTGCCGGGGACGGTCTGCAGGATGTCCTCATAATCCCACGGCGAATGCGATTCCGCCGGGCTTTTCACCTTCACCAGATACATGTCGTGCACCAGCCTGCCGTCCGCTCGGACCATCGCACCGTCGGCGTAGAAGTCGTGCACCGGCAACGAACGCATCTTCGCCACCACCGCGGCGGTGTCGGTCGTCCCGGCCGCGGCCACGGCGCGAATGTAGTGCCGCACCGCAGAATACGTCGCCGCGTGGTCCATCGAGGGCATCGTATGATGCCGCATGAAAAACCGTTGCGACCAGGCGCGAGTCTGGTCGGTGCGGTTCCAGGTGAACGACGTCATCAGCGTGATCCCCCACGCCACCGGCAGTCCCAAACTGTGGATATCGGCGTTGGTACACAGCATCGGGACGAGTGTCTGGCCGCCCTGCTGCAAACCGAATTCCGCCGCCTGCTTCACCGCCCCCGTCATGTCGTTGCCGCCGTTGGCCAACGCGATCGCCTTCGCCCCCGACGCCTTCGCCGCAATCAGAAAGGAACTGAAATCGCCGGTCCCCAGCGGATGCCGCACCGACCCCAGCACCTTGCCGCCGGCCGCGCGCACCGCATCGGAGGCATCACTCTCCAGCGCCGCGCCGAACGCATAATCCACCGTCAGGAAGAACCAGGTGTCCAGTCCGCGCGCCACCAGTGCCCCGGCGACACCGTGGGTCAGCGCGTAGCTGTCGTAGTTCCACGACATCGCGTTCGGCGTGCAGAACTTACCGGTGAAATCATTGGTGCCGACGGCGATGGCGACGGTGATGCCGTTCCGCTCGCGCGCCACCTGCTCGACCGCCAGCGCGACGGACGAATTGTCCAGCCCTACAACCAAGCCGACGTGGTCGCGATCATACCACTGGCGGGCGATGGCGGACCCGATATCGGCTTTGTTCTGGTTGTCGGCGGACAGGATTTCGATCGGCCGGCCGATCACGCTGCTGCCGGCGTCCTCGGCCGCCATTTGCGCGGCGAGGAACGATCCGGGACCGATCGCATCGGCGTAAAGCCCCGTCATATCCGTCAGCACACCCACCCGCACGGGCGCCGCCTGTGCCCGGCCGCGCGTCGCCGTCAGCGCCAGCGGCGCCGCCAACAGCGCCCGCCTGTTCAAATTCCCCACCCCGTGCCTCCGGTTTTTATCGGCTGGTGGAGCCTTAGCGGAAATGTGCTGCTCCGTCACGACCGCCTTGTGGTAGCGCGCACATCGGCCTTAGTGTCCGGCCCGAACAAACGATCCGAGCCCCACCAGGGCCGCCGATCCCGGGAAGGAGACTCAACGTGCCGATTACCCGCCGCGCAGTCCTGCGCCATGCCGCCGCTTTGCCGGTTGGTGCCGCCCTGGCACCCGCCATCATCGGGCGAGCCCATGCCGCCGGCATGACGATGAAGCTGTCGTCGTCGCAGGCGAACGACCCGAAATTCGCGAACGGCCGAGTTTATTACGATTACCTGCTGAAAGCGCTGAAGGCCAACGGACTCGACGGCCAGATCACCGTGCAATTCTTTCCTGACAACCAATTGGGGCAGGAAATCGACGTCATCAACTCGGTCAAGCTGGGCGTCATCGACATGATGGTGTCCGGCACATCGATCTCGGCCAACCTGGTGCCGCTGGTGGGTGTGTATGACCTGGGCTACCTGTTCCAGAGCTATCCGCAGCAGACCAAGGCGCTGGATGCCGGCGCCGCCAAGCCGGTCGAGGACGCATTGTTGAAAAGTGCCAATATCCGCCTGATTGGCTGGGCGTACAACTTCGGCGCCCGCAGCGTGCTGGCGCGCAAACCGGTGCATGAGCCGGCCGACCTGTCCGGGCTGAAAATCCGCACGCTGCCCAATCCGATCATCACCGAGTGCCTGCGCCTGATGGGCGCCGCCGCGACGCCGTTGGCATTCGGCGAAATCTACACCGCGCTGCAGGCCGGCGTGCTGGACGGGCTGGAGCACGATCCGCCCACCATCGTCGCCAGCAAGTTCTATGAGACGACCAAGTTCTACTCGTTGACCGAACATATCTACTCGCCGCTGGTGACGTATTTCAGCGACGCGACGTATCGCCGGATGGATCCGAAGCTGCGCGACGGGTTCCTCGACGCCGCGCACAAAGCGGCGCTCGATACCCGCGTGCATGGGCTGGCGGTGGAGCAGGAGGCGCTGGTTTTCCTGAAGGGCAAGGGCGTCACCGTGCTGGACTGCGACAAGGAGGCGTTCCGCAAGCGAGTGCTGCCGCAGACCGATGCGTTCGTGAAAGCGCATCCCGACGCCAAGGCGATCGTCGATGCCGTGCGGGCCGCGTCCGCCTGATATGTCCGGGTTCAACCGGTATGTCGCCACGCCGCTGCTGCGGCTGACCGACGCGATCGCCGCGCTGCTGCTGGCGGCCGACCTGCTGGTGGTCGCTGGTTCGGTGCTGTCCCGCACCATGCTGGACGCGCCGTGGGAGTGGGCGGACGACGTGGCGCGCGGCCTGATGGTGGCGCTGAGCTTCTTCGGCGCCGCCGGCGCGCTGGCCCGCGGCGACAATGTCGGCGTGGCGTTCTTCGTGGAGAAATTCCCGCCGCGCGCCCGCCGGCTGACCGATGCGCTGAACGCGGTGCTGGTGGTGGTGATCACCGGCAACATCGCGTTCTACGCACTGCAACTCGGGCAGTTCACCACCGGCCAGACCACCGGATCGGGCCTGCCGCTGGAGCTGACCTTCTACCCGATGGGCGTCGGCGCGGTCTTCATGGCGCTGTTCGCGTTGTTCCAGGCCGGACGCCACGCGGCGAAGGACCTTGCTTTGTCCGTCGTCGCGGTCGCGGTGGTGACGGCGGCCTGGTTCGTCTGGACCAGTTTCGCCCCCGACAGCCTGCCCAGCCCCGGCCCGCTGATGCTGGCTGGCTTCGTCGTCTGCCTGGTCGGCGGGGTGCCGATCGGCTTCGCCCTCGCGCTGTCGGCGCTGATCTATCTGTGGGTGTCGGGCACCCTGCCCGGCGTGATCTTCGCCCAGCAGATGGCGCGCGGCATCGACAATTTCGTGCTGCTGGCCATCCCGTTCTTCATCCTCGTCGGCTACCTGATGGAGGCGAACGGCATGTCCGTCCGCCTGATCGAACTGCTGGAACGCCTCGTCGGCCGGATGCGCGGCGGGCTGAACGTGGTGATGGTGCTGGCGATGGTGATCTTCTCCGGCATTTCCGGGTCGAAGATGGCCGACGTCGCCGCAGTCGGGTCGGTGCTGATCCCGGCCGCTCGTAAGTCGAAGCAGAATCCGGGTGCGGCGGTGGCGCTGCTGGCCGGATCGGCGGTGATGGCGGAGACGATTCCGCCCTGCATCAACCTGATCATCCTCGGTTTCGTTGCCAACCTTTCGATCGGCGGGCTGTTCATGGCCGGGCTGCTGCCAGCCGGGCTGATGGCGCTGGCGCTGATTGCGTCAGCGGTGATTTTCGGCGCCAAGACGGCGCTGGTGCCCGAGGATGACGGCCCGCGCACGCCGCTGGGCAAATTGTGGGGCGGCGCGGCGGTCACGCTGGGGCTGATCGTCATCATCTTCGGCGGTTTCCGCACCGGGTTCGCGACGGCCACCGAGATTTCTGCTTTTGCCGCGCTGTATGCGTTGATCGTCGGGGGTGTGGTGTTCCGCGAACTGGGGCCGCGCGCGGCGCTGCACAGCTTCGTCAATGCGGCGACCCGGTCCGGCCTGGTGCTGTTCATCGTCGCGGCCGCTCAGTCGTTGGCGTTCATGCTGACGTTGCAGCAGGTGCCGCATATGCTGGCCGAGGCGATGATCGCGCTGTCCGCCACCAGCGGCGCCTGGGTGTTCATGCTGCTGTCGATCGCCATCCTGATCGTGATGGGGTCGGTGCTGGAGGGCGCGGCCGCGCTGATCATCTTCGGCCCGCTGCTGGTGCCGGTCGCGGTGCAGCTTGGTATCGGGTCGTTGCACTACGGGGTCGTCCTGGTCATCGCCATGGGGATCGGGTTGTTTGCCCCGCCGTTGGGGTTGGGGCTGTACGGCGCCTGCCTGATCGGCGGTGTGCCAATCGAGGTTACCGTCAAGCCGATGCTGGGGTATCTGGGGCTGCTGCTGGCGTGCCTGCTGGTGATCGCGTTCGTGCCGGGGATTACGCTGTGGCTGCCGCATGCGCTGGGGTATTAGTTTCCATCGGCAGCCCAACCTGTGGCGATGGCTTTCTTTTTTTAAGGCGGATTAGCGGGATGAAGGGGGGATGAAGGGGATTGTTTTGCGATCAGGCTTGGGTGGGAATGCGGCGGATCTCGACTTTGGGGTCCGCCGTCCACAACCACAAATCCCCTTCATCCCCCCTTCATCCCGCTAATCCGCCTTAAAAAATGCTTGCCGACGCCTGAAGGGGCGGAACCTGTCACCACATCCTGATGGACACGATCGATGAGCCGGTTCTGGAGCAGCCTGACCCACACCCTGAAACCCTATGTGCCGGGCGAGCAGCCTCGCATGGCGGACCTGGTCAAGCTCAACACCAACGAAAGTCCGATCGGCCCTTCGCCACGCGTGCTGGAGGCGATCCGGACCGAGGCGGCCGACACGCTGCGCCTGTATCCCGATCCGGAGGCTGTCGCGCTGCGAACAGCGTTGGCCGCTTACCATCGGGTGGATGCCAAGCAGGTGTTCGTCGGCAACGGGTCGGATGAGGTGCTGGCGCACGCATTCGTTGCTCTGCTGAAGCACGATGCGCCGTTGCTTTTCCCTGACATCACCTACAGTTTCTATCCGGTCTATTGCCGGCTGTTCGATATCGCGCACGAAACGGTGCCGCTGGACGACGCGATGGGTGTGCGTGTCGCCGACTATTGTCGGCCGGCCGGTGCGATCATCGTGCCCAATCCCAACGCGCCCACGGGGATCGCGCTGTCACGGGCGCAGATCGAAACGCTGCTGACGGACCATCCCGACATCCCGGTGGTGATCGACGAAGCCTATGTCGATTTCGGCGCCGAGACCGCCATTCCGCTCGTCGCCGACCACCCGAACCTGCTGGTGGTGCAGACCATGTCCAAGTCGCGTGCGCTGGCCGGGCTGCGCGTCGGTTATGCAATCGGCGACGCCGGTCTGATCGAGGCGTTGACCCGCGTCAAAGACAGCTTCAACTCCTATCCGCTCGGTCGCGTGGCCCAGGCGGGCGCCATCGCCTCGATCGAGGACGAGGCGTATTTCCAGGACAGCCGGACGCAGGTGATCGCCGGCCGCCGGCGGCTGAATGAGGGCCTGGCGCAACGCGGCTTTAGGGTTCTTCCGTCCGCAGCCAACTTCGTCTTCGCGCGTCACCCGGGGTATGAGGGCGCCGCGCTGGCAGCCGCATTACGTGAACGCGCGGTGATCGTCCGGCATTTCACCGCGCCCCGGATTTCGGACTATCTGCGGATCACCGTGGGCAGCGAGGCACAGATCGACCGGCTGATGTCGGCGTTGTCGGATATCCTGGAGGGTTCGTGATGCGACGCGGCGGCCTGGGATAGCTTCTGGTCGCGCCGCGCTTCATCAAGGTCTATCTGTTCCCGCAGACAAACGGCTTCGGATCGGGCTTCCGGCGTCATACGGGCGCGCAACATTGCGAATGGGTACATGCCGGTCATTGTCGTCCTCCTGGTGCAATGCCGTTAAATACTCGTCGCGACCCACCGCTTGGCGGCCGTGAACCCTGCATCATCCCGGTAGATCGGAAAGCAAGCAAGAATGACGCGGAGTTGGCGGTGTTTGCGCGGAGTTTCGCGAAGTAGTGTCCAGCCCTCCTTCGGGTTCGATGCCAGTAGCGGATATTCCGCGATTCAGACGTACGAGCGACCGACGAAAAATTTCTTCTCCGCGAAACACCGCGTGAACTCAGCGCAACTCCGCGTCATTCTTGATTGCTTGGCTGCCAACAGCACCGACGGATCGCAGATGTGAAACAGCACTGTACCAATGCCACCAGAGCAAAACCCAATGGCTGGCGATCCCACGTTCAAATCACTGAAGCGTCTTCGCTACGCGGAACCCAATACTGTTGGAACCGGAATAAGAATCGTGCCACAATCTTACCGCTGAGCGCGAATGCCACGAAACGGACAGCCAGGAGGCACCGCGCACAACCCTCGTGGTACAGCCTTCCTTTTCGTGAGGGCTGCCGTCCGAGGGCGCGTTCAGGTAGCTATCCATCCAGCAATCCTCTGCCCATTGCTCCGCATTCCCCAGCGCATCGTACAGGCCGAACGGGTTGGGCGGGAAACGATCGACCGGGACGGTTTTCTTCTCGTAAGACGAACCGCAACAGCGTGGATAAATCATGACGATCCGGCCATCGCTAATCGCTGGCACCAGCCGGTTCGTGGCGGCATCGCAGTCCATGCACTTCGCGTGATTGCCGCCGATCCCATCCCCCCACCATCGCGCGGTCTGGGTTCCCGCTCGGATCGCGTACTCCAGTTCGGCTTCGGTCGGTAAACGGTATGGGCCATCCTTGGGCCTCGGCCCCGCGCCGTTGATCTTCCCATTGAGCCAGAGAATATAAGCCTTCGCATCGCTCCAGCTTATGCAGACGACGGGATCACGATCTGTCTGGTCGAACCATGGGTCCGACCATCTGTTCGATGGGCCGGCAGAACGCCCGCGGCGGTTCTCGTTCCAGCACGGTTCCGTCCAATATCCGGTCTCTCTCACAAAAACAGAATATTCACTTTTGGTAACGAGATCTTTTCCCAGCGCGAAATCCCTGGCAATCGTAACCGGATGCTGGGGATGCTCGTAGGAGAACAGCTTGCTCGCTCTTGAGCGCGTATCGAGCCCCAGCCAGGTCAAAAGGCCAGGGTTATCAGGCGGGACAATCGCCAGGTCTCGCTTCGTGGCTGCGTCGGATGATCCCATGAGGAAATGTCCGGCCGGGATGACGACCATTTCCGGGCAGTCAGAACAATCGCGGAAGCTATTTGCAGGATGAAGGTCCTGTGCCCTGGAACGACCGCCGGCAACGACGACGCCCAATATCAGAACGACGATTGCTGATAGTCTCCACCGGACCCGACCGGATGATCGAGGCGACGCCTGCCCGCCGAACACTGGCCGCCGCGCCAGCATCTCCCTGTTGCGCCCCACCGCCTAACCCCTACCGCCCCGTCCACTCCCGCCACAGCAGCATCAGCGCCGCCATGATCGCCGGCCCCAGGAACAGGCCCAGCAGCCCCCACGTCTCCACCCCGCCCAAAATCCCCAGCAGCACCCACAGGAACGGCAGCCGCGTCGCGCCGCCGATCAGCACCGGGCGGACGAAATGGTCGGCGACGAACGTCACCACGAACCCCAGCACCAGGATGGCGATCGTCCACGCCACCATTTCCTGCGCCAGCAGGATCAGCGCGGCAATGCCGAACACCAGCGGCGCGCCGAACGGCACCATCGCCGCGATCGCGGTGAACAGCCCGAACAGAGTGGGATGCGGCACCCCGGCGACCAGATAGCCGATGCCCAGGATGAACCCCTCCCCCAGCCCGACCAGCACCAGCCCGTCCACCGTCCCATGCACCGACGCGATAATCTGCCGGCCGATCCGTTCCCCCGCGGGTCCGAACGCACGCGCGCTGGCCCGCAGCATCTGGTCGCCCAGGCGGTCGCCGTCCTTGAACAGGAAGAACAGAGTCAGCAGCGTGAAGCCGAACAGCACGATGCGGTGGGCGATATTGGCGCCCAGTTCGCCGCTGCTCGACACGAACGACGACTCCCGAGCGCGTTGCAGCAGCGCCTTCGCGGATTCGGGGTTGGTCAGGTTTTCGTCCCACCACGTCGTGGCCTGCTGGCTGCCGATCGGCAGGTGGCTCAGCCAGGCGGGCGGCGGCATGCCCTCGGTGCGGGCCTTGGCGAGGCTGTCGTAGACGCCATGCACCTCCCGCCCCGCCTGCACGGCGACCAGGATCAGCGGGATGATGAACACCAGTGCCAGGCCCAGGGTGAACACCGACGGCAGCAGGATGTTGTGCTTGCCCGGCGGCCAGCGGCGCACCGCGCGCTGGTACAGCGGCCAGACGGCGATCGCCAGGATGGCGGCCCAGATCAGCGCCGGCAGATACCGGTGCAGCGTCCACAGCCCCAGCGCCGTCAGCAGCAGCGACAGGACCAGCTTCGCCGCCTGCTGCGGGCGGGATGCACCGTCGGGGGCCTCAGTCACGGTGCGCGCCTGCCCGGCGGATAGGGCGGCGGCGGTTGGTCACGGCGGGACGGCGCGGCGCTCAGGCGCTGGGTCATCACCGCAGCGCCGGTCGCCACCAGGATCAGCGCCGCCAGCCAGCGGCTGATCGGGGCAGGCGCGAAATCGTAGGGCCGCCAGACCAGGACCAGGAACACCAGCGAGACCACCACCAGCGCGCCGATACCGCGGTGTCCACGCTGCGACGCCATGAACGCCAGCACCGCGAACACCACGTACAGCGCGATCGCCAGCGCCCGTATCACGCCATAGGTTTGCGCCCCCAGCGCCGCGACCAGCGAGCGGAACGCCGCGTCGATCCCGTCGATCAGGTTCCAGCAGGCGTCGAGGAACCGATCGGGACCGATCACATACAACGCCACCGCCAACACCAGGCCACCGGCCCAGATCATCAGAAGACTGCCTCGCCGCACGACACCGCCTTGGTTGCAGATTGGAATAATGGTTCTACGCGATTCCCGCCGATCCCGCACGTCAGGCGACACGATCGTGATTTAGCCCTTGCGCACGCGGCGGGATGGGTGAAACTGCCATGGTAACGCGGCGGTGACCGCGAGGGAGGAAGCGCAGTGCTCGTTTCCTGTGCGGAGATACCTGCCATGCCCGACGACCTGCACCACCTCTCCATCACCGATGCCGCTCGTTTGATCGAGCAGCGGCGCCTGTCGCCGGTGGACCTGACCCAGGCCTACCTGGATCGGATCGCGGCCTATGACCCGCAGTTGAACGCCTATCTGCTGGTGACGGCCGATCGGGCGCTGGACGCGGCTCGGGATGCCGAGACCGAGATCGCCGCCGGCCGGTATCGCGGCCCGATGCACGGCATTCCGTTCGCGTTGAAGGACATCTACTGCACCAACGGGATCCGCACGACGTGCCATTCCCGCACCCGCGAGACCTATGTGCCCGGGTTCGACGCTACCACGGTGGCCAAGCTGCACCAGGCGGGCGCGGTGCTGCTGGGCAAGCTGTCCACCCATGAATTCGCCCATGGCGGGCCGTCTTTCGATCTGCCCTGGCCGGCGGCTCGCAACCCATGGAACCGCGAATACGCCACGGGAGGCTCGTCAAGCGGGTCCGGCGCCGCCGTCGCCGCGGGTTTGGCGCCGGGTGCGCTGGGGTCGGACACCGGCGGGTCGATCCGCAATCCGGCCGGGCTGTGCGGGCTGGTGGGGCTGAAGCCGACCTATGGGCTGGTCAGCCGGTCGGGCGTGTTCACCAATAGCTTCAGCTACGACCATGCCGGCCCGATGGCTTGGACGGTGGAGGACTGCGCGATCATGCTGCAGGCGATCGCCGGGCATGACGCGAAGGACCCTGCCAGCGCCCGCCATCCGGTGCCGGATTACAGAGCGGAATTGTCCGCCGGGGTGAAGGGGCTGCGCATCGGCGTGCTGCGGCATTTGTACGAGGACGACATCCCCGTCCCCGCATCGCTGAAAGCCGCTTTGGACCAGGCCTACGACGTGCTGCGCGGCCTGGGCGCCACCGTCGAGGATGCTCGTATTCGTCCCGCCTCCGACTACCACGCGGTGAAGATCACCGGCGCGGAGACCGAGTTGTTCGCCGTCCACGAACCCGTCCTGCGGACTCGCCTGAACGATTTCGGTGCCGATTTCCTGGGACGAGCGTTGGGTGCTCTGCTGATCAGCGGGCCGGACTACATGCAGGCGTCGCGCCAGCGCCGGGTGATGATCGACGAAATGGCGCCGCTGTATGCGAAATACGACGTGCTGGTCACCGCCGGGCCGGGTCCAGCGTCGCGGCTGGATGCGTGGCGGACGCTGAGTTTCTGGCGCAACAACAACATCACCGCGCCGTTCAACGTGACCGGCAGCCCGGCGCTGGTGCAGTGCATCGGCTTCACCGATGACGGACTGCCGCTGTCGATGCAGGTGGTCGGCCGGCCGTTCGCCGACGCGACGGTGCTGCGGGTGGCGAAGGCGTATGAGGACGCCACCCCCTGGCGGCAGCGGCGCCCGGTGCTGAACCCGAACGCTGCGTTGTTGCCCGCTCCGCCGGTCCCCGAACCAGCGAAAGCCGAGATCAGCCGCATGCGGCGCGACGAGATCGCCGTGATGTGCAAGCGCCGCGGCCTGACCGTGCCCGAAAACCACTTCGAGCAGCTCTGCGCGACAGTGCCCTATATTGAGGAGATGGTCGGCCACCTCGGCCGGTCATGGGACTTCACCGATGAGCCGTCGAGCGTGTTCCAGTTCGGGGGTTAAGCCCGTCATTGCGAGGAGCGCGGCGACGCGGCAATCTCCGGCCAACCGCGTCCTACCCAACCGGGACGCATCAACCACACCCTAAGGACTCCGGATGAAGTCTGCCCGTCTTGCTGTCGATATCGGCGGCACGTTCACCGATCTTGCGCTGGAGCAGGACGGCAAACGCACCACCGCCAAGGTGCTGACCACTCAGTCCGCCCCCGAACGCGGCGTCATGGACGGTTTCCGCACCATCATCCAGGCCGCCAGCGTCGCCCCGGCCGACATCGAGCTGATCATCCACGGCACCACCCTGGCAACCAACGCGGTGATCGAGCGCAAGGGCGCCCGCACCGCCCTGATCACCACCGAGGGTTTTCGAGATGTCATCGCCATGGGCAACGAAAGCCGTTACGATCAGTACGACCTGAACATCGTCCTGCCGGAGCCGCTGGTCCCCCGCCACCTGCGCCTGCCCGTGCCCGAACGGCTGGACAACACCGGCAAGGTCCTGCGCCCGTTGGACGAAGCGGCGGTGCACGCGTTGGTTGACGTGTTGAAGCGCGAGAAGGTGGAAAGCATCGCTGTTGGCCTGCTGCACGCCTTCGTCAATCCGGTTCACGAGCGCCGCATCCAGGCCATCCTGCACGACGCCCTGCCGGGCATTCCGGTGTCGCTATCGTGCGAAGTCTCGCCGGAAATGCGCGAGTGGGAACGGTTCTCCACCACCGTCGCCAACGCCTACGTGCAGCCGATGATGGCCAGCTACCTGCGCCGCCTGGAAACCGAGTTGCACGATGCCGGCGCCCCAGCGCCGCTGTTCCTGATGATGTCCGGCGGCGGGCTGACCACGATCGAGACCGCCTGCCGCTTTCCGATCCGCCTGGTTGAATCCGGCCCGGCCGGCGGCGCCATTTTCTCGGCCCACATCGCGCGCGAATGCGGCCTGGACAATGTGCTGTCCTTCGACATGGGCGGCACCACAGCAAAAATCTGCCTGATCGACGGCTTCAAGCCGCAAACCGCCCGCACGTTCGAAGTCGCGCGTGTCGGCCGCTTCCGCAAGGGATCAGGCCTGCCGCTGCGCATTCCGGTGATCGAGATGGTGGAAATCGGCGCCGGCGGCGGATCGATCGCGCATGTCGATTCCATGGGCCGCATCGGTGTCGGCCCAGAGAGCGCCGGCGCCGATCCCGGCCCCGCGTGCTACGGCCGTGGTGGCACCCATCCGGCGGTGACGGACGCCAATTTGTCGCTGGGCCGTTACGATCCTGCCCGTTTCGCCGGCGGGTCGATGAAGCTGGATGTCGGCGCCGCGCACGACGCGCTGCTGGCCGATGTCGGTGCGAAACTATCGCTGACCGCGGAACTGGCGGCGCTGGGCGTGGTGGAAATGGTCGATGAGAACATGGCCAACGCCGCCCGGGTCCACGCCATCGAGTCCGGCAAAACCTACGAAGGCCGCACCCTGATCGCCTTCGGCGGCGGCGGCCCGGTCCACGCCTGTCGCGTCGCCGAGAAAGTCGGCATCAACCGTGTACTGGTGCCGTCCGGCGCCGGCGTCGGCAGCGCCATCGGCTTCCTGCGCGCGCCGGTCGGGTATGAGGTCGTCCGCAGCCTGTACCAGCGGTTTTCGACGTTCGACGTCGCCGCGGTGAACGACCTTCTGGCCGATATGCGTGTCGAGGCCGAAACCGCCGTCGCCAAGGGCAGCTTCGGCGCCCCCACGG
The DNA here is from genome assembly GCF_009765975.1 of Acidisphaera sp. S103. Classification (GTDB taxonomy): domain Bacteria; phylum Pseudomonadota; class Alphaproteobacteria; order Acetobacterales; family Acetobacteraceae; genus Rhodopila. The sequence continues at coordinate 29,269 of NZ_LMUJ01000030.1, forward strand.
TGGAAACCCGCACCGCGTATATGCGCTATGTCGGGCAAGGCCACGAAATCCCTGTTCCGCTGCCGAACACCAGGCTGGGTCCGGACGACATCGCCCTGATCCGCGATCGTTACGACACCGAATACGCCCGTTTCTTCGACCGCCCCGTCCCCGGATCGGATGTCGAAATCATGAGCTACGCCGTTGTGGTCACCACCGTAACGGACGACGTGACCCCTCCCCCACGATCCGGCGATCTGTTCACGACCGAGGCCGCACCGGTCCGGACCCAGCCGGTTCGGGACACCACCACCGGCGAAGTCTCCGATTGGGCGATCTACGACCGAACCGGCCTGGTGCCGTGGGCCAGCATCGCCGGTCCGGCGATCGTCACGGAAGACGAAACGTCCACCCTGATCGGCCCCGGCTGGACGGCGGTGGTCAATGGGCTGGGGTATATCGAGATGACGAGGGTTTAAGAACATGTCCCACGAAACCAACGCCCTCGCCCAAATCCACCGCCAGATCATGTGGAACCGCCTGATCGCGGTCGTGGAAGAACAGGCGCAGATCATGATCCGCACCGCCTTTTCCACCACCGTCCGCGAAGCCGGGGACCTGTCCGCCGGCATCTTCGACCTACACGGGCACATGATGGCGCAGGCCGTTACCGGCACCCCCGGGCACGTCAACTCCATGGCCGAATCCGTGGGTCATTTCCTGAAGAAATTCCCCACAGCCTCCATGCGCCCAGGCGACCACTACATCACCAACGACCCCTGGCTCGGTACCGGCCACCTCCACGACCTGACCGTCGTCACCCCCGCCTTCCACAACGGCAAGATCGTCGGCCTGTTCGCCAACACCGCGCATGTCATCGACATCGGCGGCCTCGGCATGGGACCGGAGGGACGGTCGGTCTTCGAAGAAGGCATGTATATCCCCATCGTCAAATGCTTCGCCGAAGGACAACCCAACGAAACGTTTTTCGACTTCATCCGAGCCGGGTCGCGCCTGCCGGTGGAGCTGGAGGGCGACATCTATTCGCTGTGTGCCTGTAACGATGCCGGCGCCAAGCGGCTGATCGAGATGATGGACGAATTCGAAATGACCGGGCTCGAGTCACTGGCCGGCTTCATCTTCGAAAGTTCCCATCGCGCCACGCTGGCGGAAATCGCCAAGATTCCGCGCGGCACCTACCAGAACGAAATTTACTCTGACGGTTACGAGGAACCGGTCCGCCTCGCCGCGTCCATGGACATTCTCGACGACGGGATCGAGGTCGATTTCACCGGCACCTCCGGGCTGTCGTCACGCGGTATTAACGTTCCGCCGGCGTATTGCAGAGCGTATTCCTGTTTCGGGATCAAATGCGTGGTGGCGCCGGAAATCCCCAACAACTGGGCCTCGCTGGCACCGTTTCGGATGAAAATACCCGACGGCTGTATCCTCAACGCCCCGCACCCCTACCCCGTGTCGGTTCGCCACGTCATCGGCCATCTGCTGCCTGACCTGATGATGGGTTGCCTGCACCAGGCGGTTCCGGAGCGGGTCACCGCCGAGGGTGCGTCAGCCCTGTGGAACCCGCCGATGCGCGGCGGCGGCGCCATCTCCGGCCAGGCGCGTCACAACAAGCCTGTGGTCGCCGATTTCGAGATCATCACTTTCAATTCCGGCGGCACCGGTGCTCGTCCGACCCGGGACGGGCTGAACGCCACCGCCTTCCCGTCCGGTGTCCGCACCATGCCGGTGGAGGCGACCGAGAACGTCGCCCCCGTCGTCATCTGGCGCAAGGAGCTGAAGCCCGATTCCGGCGGTGCGGGGCGCACGCGCGGCGGTGTCGGCCAGATCATGGAGATCGCCACCAAGGGTGACCTGGAATTCGCCGTCAACGCCAGCTTCGACCGTGTCGCCAACGCGCCCCGCGGGCGTGAGGGCGGCCTGAACGGCGCCGCCGGCCGCGTCACGCAGAAATCCGGCAAGCAACTGCGCACCAAGGGTCTGCAGGTCATCCCCGACGGCGACCGCCTGATCCTGGAACTGCCCGGCGGCGCCGGCATGGGCGATCCCACCGCTCGCGATCCCGCCCTGGTCGCCCGCGACGTCCGCGACGGGTTGGTATCCGCCGCCAATGCCCAGGCGCACTATCGCGTCGCCGTCACCGCGTCCGGCACGCTGGATGAGGCCGCCACGCAGGCATTGCGGGCCTAAACACCAACCAAATATCAAACGACGACGCGAGCAATCGAAATGGTTGCTCGCGCCCTTCCCCGTATCGTAGAAAGGATTACTAAAAATTTAAGAAGAGCCCGAACACGTCGGCAATCAAGCCGCCCATGGGCCAAACGGGGAGATTTCCATGGACGACGCCCTCGAAAAATCGGCGATGCGGAAAATCTACATCCGCCTGCTGCCGTTCGCGATCCTGACCTACTTCCTCGCCTATATTGACCGCATCAATGTCAGCTTCGCCGGGCTGACGATGCGCGGCGATCTGGGCATGTCGGCCACGGCATTCGGTTTCGCCGCCGGCACGTTCTACTGGGGCTATTTCATCTTCGAGGTTCCCAGCAACATCGCCCTTGAGAAAATCGGCGCCAGGATCTGGATCGCCCGCATCATGATCACCTGGGGCATTTTCGCCGGAATCACCGCGATGGTGACGGGATCAAGCAGTTTCGCCGTTGTGCGCTTCTTCCTGGGCGCGTCCGAGGCCGGGTTCTTCCCCGGTATCGTCCTGTATTTCACCTACTGGTTCCCCAGCTACCACCATGCACGCATCGTCTCGGCGTTCCTGATCGGCCTGCCCATCGCAGTCGCCGGCGGTGCGCCGATTTCCACCGCGATCCTGGGTCTCGACGGGCTGTTCGGCCTCAGCGGCTGGCGGATCATGTATATCGCCGAGGCGATACCCACCGTCCTGATCGGTGTCGTGACATTGTTCGTGATGACGGACCGGCCGGAGCAGGCGAAATTCCTGACCGACGCCGAAAAGAACTGGCTGACCGCCAAGCTTGCGTCCGAACGCAAGGCCAAGGAAGCGGTCAAGACCTTCAGCACTATACAGGCGATGTTCGACCCGAAAGTGCTACTCCTTTCGTTGAACTATTTCGGCATCGTCGTCGCCAGCCTGGGCGTGCTGATCTTCGTTCCGCAGATCATCAAATCGATCGGCGACAGCGGCAACATGACGGTCGGCTGGCTGACCATGATCCCGTATATCTGTGGCGGCATCTCGCTGGTTGTCTGGGGCCGCATCTCCGACCGCATGCGCGAACGGCGCTATAACCTGCTGGGCGCCTGTGTGCTGGCCGCCGTGGGCCTGTTCATCGCCGGCTATATGCTGGGAACGTGGTGGTCGATGGTGGGCCTGTCGCTCGCGACGATGGGCTTCTACGGCAGCAAAGGGCCGTTCTGGGCAATGCCGCCGATGTTCCTGACCGGCACGGCGGCGGCGGCCACGATCGCCTGGATCAATTCGATCGGCAACCTGGGCGGGTTCTTCGGTCCCTGGTATGTCGGGGTCATGAAGGACATGACCGGCAGTTACGCTGGCGGATTGTACGGCCTGGCGCTGCTGTGCGTGATTTCCGCACTGGTTTGCGCATTTTTCCTGAACGTCCGGGACGCGGCCAAAGCCGTCCCCGAACCCGCCGGCGCCGACTGATCTTTACAACTGTCCATCCACACGTAACCATCCCCGTACAACGCAATCCCCCCGCTCGGTTTTCGCAACAAAACCGAGCGGGGGTTTTGATAAAAGGGAGAAATGTGGTGGATGATGCGGTTGAACGATCGGCTATCCGGAAAATCTATTGGCGCCTGCTGCCGATCGCGATCTTCACCTACCTGCTCGCCTATATCGACCGCATCAATGTCGGTTTCGCCGCCCTGACCATGCGCGGCGACCTGCACATGTCCGCCACGCAGTTCGGTTTCGCGTCCGGTATCTTCTTCTGGGGCTACTTCATCTTCGAGGTCCCCAGCAACGTCATCATGGAGAAAGTCGGCGCTCGGATTTGGATCGCCCGCATCATGATTTCCTGGGGCGTGCTGGCCGCCGCCACCGCCTTCGTCACCGGCACCAACAGCTTTGCCGTGCTGCGCTTCCTCCTCGGTGTCGCCGAGGCGGGATTCCTGCCCGGCCTGATCCTGTATTTCACCTATTGGCTGCCCGGTTACCACCACGCCCGGGTCGTGTCCGGCTTCCTGGTCGGCCTGCCGATCGCCGTCGCGCTGGGTTCGCCGGTGTCCACCGCCCTACTGTCGCTGGACGGCTGGTTGGGCCTGCATGGCTGGCAGCATATGTATCTGTTCGAGGGCCTGCCCACGGTGCTGATCGGTTTCGCCGTGCTGTTTATCCTGACCGATCGGCCCGCCCAGGCGAAATTCCTGACGCAGCCGGAAAAGGATTGGCTGTCCCGCACGTTGGAGGCCGAAAAGCGCACCAAGGAGGCCAAAGGCCGCATGAGCCTGTGGCAGGCGCTGGTCGACTTCAAAGTCCTGATGCTGGCGCTGAATTATCTCGGCATCGTCACCGCCAGCCTCGGCATGCTGATTTTCATTCCGCAGATCATCAAGTCGCTGGGCGTCACCAGCAACATGACCGTGGGATGGCTGACCATGATCCCCTACATCGCCGCCGGCATCGTGGAGCTGATCTGGGGCCAGGTCTCCGACCGGATGAACGAACGGCGGTGGAACCTGTTCACCGGCTGCATGCTGTCCGCCATCGGCCTGGTGATCGCCGGCCTGACCATGGGAACGTGGTGGGCGCTGTTCGGGATGACGATCGCGGCCTGCGGCTTCTACGGCTCGAAAGGCCCGTTCTGGGCGATGCCCGGCATGTTCCTGACCGGCCCGGCGGCCGCGGCGGGGATTGCCTGGATCAACTCCATCGGCAACCTCGGTGGGTTCTTCGGCCCGTGGTATGTCGGCTTCATGAAGGATGCGACCGGCAGCTACAGCGGCGGGCTGTATGGCCTGGCGCTATTCGGCTTCGCCGCGGCGGTGATTACCGTGCTGTTCCTGGATATCCCGAACCCTGCCCCGGTACGGACCCAGGTGGCCGAATAGCCGGATATCCAGGCGGCCAGTCGCCTAGCAGTGGAGCGCCGTCCCGGATGTTGGCGGCTTTAAGACGCGTCGAGCGAGATTTGCCACCTGGAATCTGAACACCGCGTCCGGAAACGCGTCCGGCGCGGGGGCATTCGCAAACGCAGAACGAACAAGGTTTCCGTTGTGAACCACGCGAACGCTGACGATCGCGGTCGGCTTTCTGCCGTCATTGACGACACGCCAGATCATTTGCGGCGCGGATACGGCAAACGTTGGGGAGACATCGCATCGGGTCGGATACGATTCCGCCACCCCCGCCCTGATAAGCCGCGTCAGCTCGGTATTCGTGTAACCTTTCGCCATGCCCTGGACCACCAGGACCATCGCTCCGTCCGGCGTTCCAATTCCGGACCAATCCTCCGAACCACCTGAAATACCCGTCCTGGAACAGGACACGACAAACACCAGGCAACATAATAGTGCACGGCGAACCAAAGCCATTCCTTCACCGAATCTTAAAATGCGCGCACAACCTAACCCCAAGTGATCGTCGCGGCAAATAGTATTTCTTATATATATATTGCCAGATACCGATATTATTCTCCGGAATAGAAATGTTGCCGAGTATTGATCACGGCGTCATAAGACATACCAGTGATCGCCTCGGGGTAGCATTTCGGTGCCTGTACGTAGCCTGGTTTCAATGCAGACAGCCCACCGGGCAACGTTTGCCTTCCTGCTGATCGCCGCTGTTGTCTTAACCGTGCCAACGCACGCCCGGGCGCAGTCCGACAGCCAGCCATCGCCGGCCCCGAGCGACCCGATGCCGCTGGAGGAGAGTTGGGCCGTTCATGGCCAGACCACGACGACATGGCTGCTCCAGCCGGCATTTCGTTCCCCGTACCAAGGGCCGCAAAGCCTCAGCTCTGCCGCCAACGGCCGGGAAACGGTCGACGCAACGCTCTATTTCGGGCTGCGGCCCTGGCACGGCGCCGAGATTTGGATCAACCCCGAGATCGACCAGGGCTTCGGCCTCAGCCAGACGTTCGGCGTGGCGGGCTATGTCAGCGGCGAGGCCTATAAACTCGGCCAGGCGTCGCCCTATTATCAGATGCCACGGGCATTCTTCCGCCAGACGATCGATCTCGGCGGTGCGACCCAGAAGGTCGATCCCGATCTGAACCAATTGGGCGGCAGCCAGACCGCCAACCGGCTGGTGTTCACGGTCGGAAAATTCTCGGTCGTCGATATATTCGATACCAACAAATACGCCCACGATCCCCGCAACGACTTTCTCAACTGGTCGATCATCGACCTGGGGACCTTCGACTACGCCGCCAATTCATGGGGCTATACCTATGGCGCCGCGGCCGAGTGGTATCAGGACTGGTGGACCGCCAGGGTCGGTCTGTTCGACCTGTCTGTCGTTCCGAACAGCCAGTATCTGAACAATCGTTTCATTTCACAAGCGCAGTTCGTCGCCGAGTTGGAGGAGCGGCACACGCTGTGGAACCAGCCCGGCAAGCTGAAGGTGCTGTACTGGCTCATTCGCGGCGATTTGGGATCCTATGACGACGCGCTCGCGCTGGCCGCGGCGAACGGCCAACCGCCCTCGACCGCCGCGGTACGCAACTATCGCAGCAAAGCCGGCATCGGACTGAACCTGGAGCAGCAGATCACCCCCGACCTTGGCGTTTTCGCGCGCGCCGGCTGGACACAGGGAAGCGTGGAGGAAGTCGACTTCACCGACATCAACGAGTCGGTATCGGCCGGACTGTCGTTGGCCGGGTCCAGTTGGGGCCGCCCGGACGACACGGTTGGCCTGGCGGGCGCGATCAACCTGATCTCGCACCAGGGCAAGCAATATCTCGCGGCCGGCGGACTGGGCGGCATTATCGGCGACGGCCAGTTGCCGCAAGCCGGTCCCGAACAGATCGTCGAAGCATATTACAGCCTCGCCTTGTTCGGCTTCGCCCACGCCACCGCCGATTATCAGTTCATCAACGATCCGGCCTACAACCGCCAGCGAGGCCCCGTCTCGGTCTTCGGTTTGCGACTGCACGCACAATTTTGACGAACCGTCATCAATGTCTCGCCCAAACTGGCGAGACGAAAATCGCCAGGTTGCACGCCATTTCGGCCCCTGGTATGTCGGCGTCATGAAGGACGCGACCGGCAGCTACAGCGGCGGGCTGTGCGGGCTGGCCCAGTTCGGCTTCGTCGCGGCAAAGATCACCGTATTGTTCCTCGACATCCCGAACCCTGCCCCGAGCCGGTTAGAATGCGAACACACTGGAAACGGTGCGGTTGACCGCAGCGCCGCCATCGTGAGATGAAAAACACGACCAGGAAAGCGTTCAGCGGCCTTGTTTTCGTGCTTCTCGCCATGGCAGCGCTGCTCTTCCTGCCCGCCTGGACACTCGACTACTGGCAGGCATGGGTGTTCCTGGCCGTGTTCGGCGGATCGGCGTTGGCAACCACCCTATACCTGATGAAACATGATCCCGAACTCCTGCGCCGCCGGACACAAGCCGGTCCAACCTCGGAGAAACAAACAAATCAGAAAATCATCCAAACCATTACGTCCATCGGGTTTGTCGCCATACTGATTGTCTCCGCTCTCGACCATCGCTTTGCCTGGTCGCCGGCGCGGCCATATGTTCCGCCCGTCGGTGACGGTCTCATTCTTTTCGGTATGCTCACTATATTTTTTGTGTTCAAGCAAAACAGCTTTGCATCCTCAACCATCGAACGCGTGCCCGGACAGGAAGTCGTAACGACCGGACTCTATGCCCTGGTGCGCCACCCGATGTACATGGGCGCCGTTTTCTATCTGATCGGCATACCGCTCTCACTTGGCTCGTTATGGGGGCTGGTCGCGGTCGTCTTCATGATGCCCGCACTGATATGGCGGCTCTTCGACGAGGAAAAATTCCTCGCGATTAATCTACCCGGCTATACGGAGTACCAGAACAAGGTGGTGTATCGCCTGGTGCCGTTCATTTGGTAAGGTTACGCAATATATGCCTTACGGAAGCAACCCACCCCAATGCATCCGCCCAGAAAATCCGCCACGCCCCACACATAGCAACGCTTCTGCTGCTGGCACGCCGATCTCCTGAACCACGGCCCTAGCGCCCCGCCCACATCGGCGAAAAGAAGATCGCCAGGTTGCACGCGAACCCGACCGACCAGACCATCGACCGCAGGCTTGGGCGATCGCCCAGGTACAGCAGCACATACACGACCCTGGCGACCAGGAAGGCGATCGCCAGCGCGTCCACCCTGCCCTGCGGGACCGCCCGCATCTCCGCCAGGATCACCGCGGCGGCGAAGAACGGGAATGCCTCGAACCCGTTCTGGTGCGCGCCCAGCGACCGGGTCCGCAGGCCCGGTGTGAAGTAGTTCGGGTCACGCGGGTTGCCGTTGTCATACTCCCGCCGGCCACTCAGCTTGGCCGGCATGATCGACAGGATCGTCAGGACGACGGCCCCGAGGAGGCACAGTTCGGCGATGGTCATGACGTCAGGCTCCGGGTAAACTTGTGCCTCTATTCCACGAACGAGACGGACGGAACAAGCTTATGGCCCTGCGCTGCGACCTGATCATCCGAAACGCCACCGTGTTCGACGGGCTGGGCAACCCGCGCGTCACCGCCGATGTCGGCGTCACCGGCGACCGGATCGTGGCGGTGGGCGACCTGGGCAGCCATGAGGCCGACCGGGACGTCGATGCCGATGGGCTGGCGCTGGCCCCCGGCTTCATCGACGCCCACACGCACGACGACCGAGCAGTGCTGTGCGGGCCGGAATGCATGCTGTGCAAGATGTCGCAGGGCGTCACCACCGTCGTCGTCGGCAACTGCGGCATCTCGCTGTCGCCGGTGCGGATGAAGTCCCGGCCGGTGCCGCCGCTGGATCTGCTGGGCGACGAAAGCTGGTTCGCTTACGACAGTTTCGGCGAGTATGCCGACCGGCTGAAACGCGATCCCTCGCCCGTCAACACCTATGCGCTGATCGGCCATATGTCGTTGCGTGTCGAGGCGATGAACGGCGATACCCAGCGCGCTGCCTCCGACAAGGAAGCCGCTCATATGCAGGCCCGCCTGCGCCAGGCGCTGGCCGAGGGGGCGTCGGGCTTCTCCACCGGCCTCTATTACCCGCCCAACATGATGGCCCCCACGGACGAGGTGATCGCCGTCGCCGAGGCTCTGCGTGCCACCGGCGGGTTGTACGTCACGCACATGCGCGACGAGGCGAACGACGTGCTGCTGTCGATCGAGGAAGCCCTGAAGATCGGCAAATCCGTCGACGTGCCGGTGGTCATCAGCCACCACAAATGCGCGATGCCGGAGAATTTCGGCCGCAGCGTGGAGACCCTGCCGCTAATCGACCGGGGCGCGGCCGGACAGAAGGTGGATTTCGACATCTATCCCTATGCCGCTGGATCGACCGTGCTGATGCCGCACCGGTTGCGCAAGGACGTGGCGGTGCAGATCACGTGGTCCGTGCCGCATCCCGAATACGCCGGGCGGATGCTGGCGGATATCGCGATGGAATGGCAGATCGACCCGAAAGAAGCTGCCGAACGGCTGGTGCCGGCGGGTGCGATCTACTTCCAGATGGACGAACCCGACGTGCAGCGGATCATGGCGCACCGGTTGGCGATGATCGGCAGCGACGGGTTGCCGCACGATTCGTATCCGCATCCTCGCCTGTGGGGGACGTTCCCGCGCGTGCTCGGCCATTACGCCCGCGACCTGAAGCTGTTCAGCCTGGAGGAAGCGGTCCGGAAAATGACTGGCCACACGGCTTCGGTGTTCGGCATGGTCGATCGTGGGGTGATCCGCGAGGGCGCCTATGCCGACTTGGTGCTGTTCAACCCCGACACGGTGCGCGATGCCTCGACCTACGACGCGCCGACCAAGGTGGCCGAGGGGATCGTGGAGACCTGGGTCAATGGCCAATCCGCCTATGTGTTCGGTGAGGGTGCGACCGAAGCTCGGGCGGGGCGGCTGGTGACGCGTAACCAGGGTTGACCCAGGTGCGGTTGACGCGGCGAGCGGTGCTGGCCAGCGCGATCGCAACGCCTGTCCGCGCCCACGCGATCGCTGACCCTGATATCGCGACGATCGTCACGCAGGCGATCCGGCCGGTGGTGGACCGGTACGGCATTCCTGGGATGGCGGTGGGGGTCATCGTGAAGGGACAAAGCCACGTTTACGACTACGGCGTGGCGTCGAAGGCGACGGGACGACCGGTCACCGCCGATACGCTGTTCGAAATCGGTTCGGTTAGCAAAACGTTTACCGCGACGCTGACTGCCTATGCTCAAGTTACCGGGAAGCTGGCGCTGTCGGATACGCCGGGGCGGTATCTTCCGTCGCTGCGCGACAGCGGGATCGACAAGGTGACGTTGCTGAATCTGGGCACGCACACGCCGGGCGGCTTTCCGTTGCAATTTCCGGACGAGATCACCGACGACGCGCAAGCGACGGCATATTTCCAGGGTTGGAAGCCAACTTACGCGCCCGGAACGTATCGCACTTACGCCAACCCCAGCGTCGGGCTGCTGGGCGTGGTCGCCGCGCGAAGCCTGGGCAAGGATTTCGTAACGCTGATGGAAGGGATGCTGCTTCCCGGCCTGGGCCTGAAGCACACCTATCTGCAGATTCCTGAAGCAGCGATGAGGAACTATGCGCAAGGCTACACGAAGGCTGGGGCGCCGATCCGGATGGCGCCCGGGGCACTCGCGGCGGAAACCTACGGCATCAGAGCGACCGCCGGAGACATTCTGCGTTTCGTTGCGGCCAATATGGGTATGCTCGATCTTGACCCGGCCGTGCGGCGGGCGATCACCGACACCCATACCGGGTATTATCAGGCCGGTCCGATGACCCAGGATCTGATCTGGGAGCAGTATGACTATCCGGTCGCGTTGAAGGATCTGCTGGAGGGGAATGCCGGCAGGATCGCCTCGGAGGCCACGCCGGTCACCGCACTGCGGCCTGCACGGCCGCCGGCCGAGGCGGTGTGGATCAACAAAACCGGGTCGACCAACGGGTTCGCCGCTTACGTGGCGTTCGTGCCCAAGGAACAGCTGGGCATCGTGCTGCTGGCGAACAGGAACTACCCGATCGACGCGCGCGTGACCGCGGCCTACGAGATCATGACCCGCCTCGGCGACGGCCGGTAGCCTAACCGGGTCGCGGTCCGCTGCCGGCCGGTCCCAACACGGCTGATGTCATGGAACTGCAACGCCTTTCCCGCGTGACAGGCCGGGATGCGCACGCTAACAGGGCGGCGCGACGCAACTCCCAAGCCGGAAAACACGGTTCACCGATATGACCGCCACGCGATACCCCTCGATGGCCGCCGGCTGGCGCCTGCCCAACATATGGGATGCGGCAGCCTTCGTGTGCGTCATCGGCGTCTTGGCCGGAGTCGGCCATGTCGCCGCCGGCACGCTGACCCGCATCGACGCGCCAGGTGCGACCCAGATCACGCTCGATCCGTGGAATCTGCCGGCCTACGCCGTCCGCACCACGCTGCGGATGTTCGCGGCCCTGGCGGCGTCGCTGCTGTTCACCTTCACCTACGGCACCGCCGCCGCCAAGAGCCGGCGGGCGGCGCTGGTGCTGGTGCCGGTGCTGGACGTGTTGCAATCGGTGCCGATCCTGGGCTTCCTGACCTTCACCGTCGTCTTCTTCATGAACCTGTTCCCCGGCCAGGTGCTGGGGCTGGAACTGGCGGCGATCTTCGCGATTTTCACCAGCCAGGCCTGGAACATGGCGTTCAGCCTGTACCAGTCGCTGAAAACGGTACCGAGCGACCTGGCGGAAGCGTCGGTCAGCTTCCATCTGACCGCCTGGCAGCGGTTCTGGAAGCTGGAGGTCCCGTTCGCCACGCCGGGCCTGGTCTGGAACACCATGATGTCGATGTCCGGCGGCTGGTTCTTCGTGGTGGCATCGGAGGCTGTCTCGGTCGGCGACAACACCTGGAAACTGCCCGGCATCGGGTCCTACGTCGCGCTGGCACTGGAGAAGCAGGACATCGTAGCGGTGTTCTGGGCAATCCTGGCGATGCTGGTGGTGATCCTGCTGTACGATCAGTTGCTGTTCCGCCCGCTGGTGGCGTGGTCGGCGAAGTTCCGCTTCGAGACGACGGCCGGCGCCACCGCGTCCGACCCCTGGATGCTGCGGCTGATGCGGCGGACCCGGCTGCTGAAGTTCGTGGGCGAGCTGGTCGGCGATGCGGCGGCGTTCATCGGCGGCATGCGGCTGTCGTTCGGGTTTCGCCCGCGCACATTGATGTCGCGGGAACCGTCGCGGGCGATCGATATCGCGTGGATCGCACTGCTGTTGGTGCTGGTGGCGCTGGCGATGTGGCGGGTGGTGGTGTTCGCGTCCCAGGCCATCAGTTGGCACGACGTCGGCGTCGCCGTCGGACTCGGCCTGATCACCTTGGTGCGGGTGGTCGTGCTGATGATCGTCGCCAGCCTGATCTGGGTGCCAATCGGCGTCTGGCTGGGCCTGCGTCCGGTCTGGGCGCGACGGGCACAACCGATCGCGCAGTTCCTGGCGGCGTTCCCGGCCAACCTGCTGTTTCCGCCGTTCGTGGTGTTCATTGTCTATTTCCATCTCAGCCCGGACATCTGGCTGACGCCGCTGATGGTACTCGGCACACAATGGTATATACTGTTCAACGTCGTGGCCGGCGCGGCGGCGTTCCCGGGGGACCTGAAGGAAGTCGCCAGCAACTTCCGCATCGGCGGTTGGCTGTGGTGGCGCAAGGTCATCATTCCGGGGATCTTCCCGTATTACGTCACCGGCGCCATCACCGCGTCGGGCGGATCGTGGAACGCCGCGATCGTCTCCGAGGTGGCATCATGGGGCGATACCAAATTGCAGGCGCATGGCCTGGGCGCCTATATCGCCGACGCCACCGATAAGGGCGACATGGCCCGAGTCGTGCTGGGCGTGGTGGTGATGTCCGCCTTCGTCGTTCTGTTCAACCGCTTGCTGTGGCGCCCCATGTATGCCTTCGCGCAACGGCGTCTAACCCTGGGCTGAGGAATACCGTCATGGACACAACGGTCGATGTTCGCCCCTGCCTGATCAACGTGACAGGCTGCCGGCAAGCCTACCACAAGGATGCCAACGCCGACCTCGTGGTGCTGGACGACGTCAACCTGACGTTGCGTGAAGGCGAGATCGTCGCGCTGCTCGGCCGTTCGGGGTCCGGGAAGTCGACGCTGCTGCGCATCGTGTCGGGGCTGTTGAAGCCGACCGCTGGCAGCGTGACCTGGCGCGGGGTGGAAATCGACGGCCCGACCGACGGCGTGGCTATGGTGTTTCAGAGTTTCGCGCTGTTTCCCTGGCTGACGGTGCAGGAAAACGTCGAGATCGGCCTGGAAGCCCGCGGCGTGCCCCGCGCGAAGCGGGAAGACCTGTCCGAGGCCGCGATCGACATGATCGGGCTGGGCGGGTTCGAGAATGCCTATCCCAAGGAACTCTCCGGCGGCATGCGGCAGCGTGTCGGGTTGGCTCGGGCCTTGGTGGTGCATCCCGACCTGCTGCTGATGGATGAGCCGTTCAGCGCGCTGGATGTGCTGACCGCCGAGACGCTGCGCACCGACCTGATCGACCTGTGGATGGAGGGCAAGCTGCCGGTGAAGTCGGTGCTGATGGTGACCCACAACATCGAGGAAGCGGTGCTGATGTGCGACCGCATCCTGGTGTTCTCCTCCAACCCCGGCCGCGTGGCCAACGAGTTGAAGGTGCCGTTTCCACACCCCCGGAACCGGCTGGACCCGGAGTTCCGGCAGATGGTGGACGATATTTACGGCATCATGACTCGCCGGGCGCCGGCTGGGCCGAAGGCAGCGACCGCGGTGCCGGTCTCGCCGCTGGCGACGCCGCTGCCGCGGGTCGGAACCAACATCATGTCCGGCCTGATGGAGACGCTGGCGACGGAACCGTACGACGGACGGGCGGACTTGCCGGCGTTGGCCGCGTCGCTACAATACGAGGTCGACGACCTGCTGCCGCTGGGCGAGACGCTGCAATTGCTGCGCTTTGCTGTGCTGGAGGAAGGCGACATCCAGTTGACCGAATTGGGAAAGCGTTATGTCGAGGGCGACACGGATGAGCGCAAGGCGCTGTTCGCCGAGGCTCTGCGCCAGCACGTGCCGCTGGTCAATATGATCCGCGGCGTGCTGGACGAACGGTGGAACCACCGCGCATCGGCGGTACGGTTCCGCGACGAGTTGGAGGACCACATGTCCCCGGATTATGCCGAGGACACGCTGCGGACGGTGATCGCCTGGGGGCGATACGCGGAGCTGTTCAGCTACGATGAGGAAGCGGAACAGTTCAGTCTGGAGGATATTGAGTAGGCCTCCAACCTCCCGGCGTCGCCAGCCATCCGCGGTTCCTCGCGGCGGATCAAGTGCATATCAAAAATAACGCCGCAACAACCGTGCGAAGCGCCCAATTCACGTTGATATATTGTAACGGTGAAAATTACAGGGCAACAGCCACACTATTTATGCTCGGTGCAATCTGTGCCCTTAATCCGCTAAATCTGTGTTAGATTCTTGATTTCGCCCAACACCCATTAACCGTTTCTAAATCACTCTCCGCGATCCTTCCCACACACAGGCAGGATCGTCCGCATGCCCCATGAGTTACCCCCCAACGGAGACCTCACTTACCGGATCATTGGCCTTGCAATGCGGGTTCACAGCCGCCTTGGTCCCGGACTGCTCGAGTCAGTTTATCACCATTGTCTGTGTCATGAGCTGTCCCGAGCAGACATCCCTTTCAACCAGCAGGTCCGCCTGCCAATTCATTACGACAATATCGAGATCGAATCCGGATACCGAGCGGACATCGTCGTGCGTGGCGAGGTTATCCTGGAACTCAAGGCCGTGGAACTTGTCAGCCCGCTGCACGAAGCCCAGTTATTGACATATATGCGCCTCAGTTCATGCCGGGTTGGACTGTTGATCAATTTCAACACCGTATCGCTGACCGACGGCATCCGCCGCCGCGTGCTGTAGCCGGTTCGGTTCGGCGATACCTGCGCGAAGGCGCAGCGGGCCGGCGACATGCGGTCGGTGTTGAAGAGAAGGGAAGCGTTAACACAGATTTTGCGGATTAAGCGCACAGATTACGGGAAAAGAAGGTTTGAGGGCGATGCCCAGGATGAGTGTGCGGCGGGTTCCGGTGGGGAATGTTCGGTGATGCCGCCAAGATTCGTGTAATCTGTGCGCTTAATCCGCTTAATCTGTGTTAGCGCTTGCTTTCCTTTCCAGATATCGCCGGTGCCGATCCCCAAGGGCAGATGATCGCGGGCGCCAACGCCGATCGATGGGACACAATGCAGGCCTACGTGCCTGTGCTGCGCATCTCCTCCCATCGTCCGACGCTGTCGTGGCGTTTTCCTAGGTCGCTTATGACGCAAAAATCTCCCCCAGGCGCTTGATCGTGGCCAGGGTCTGTTCCTGCGGCAGGCCGGGCCAGTTGCAGCGCATGATGAAGTGGTCGACGCCGAGGATCTCGCGGTAGCGGGCGATTTCCTCTTTCACCGATACTTTGTCGCCGATGATGAATTTGTCGCGCGCGAAGTCCTCGAATGTCGTTTCGGTCTTACGGCCTTGCAGGCCCCAGGACGCGTAGGCGTTGTATTTGTATTCCAGGGGGCCGCGGCATTCCTCATGCGCGGTGGCGTGGTTGGCGCCGACGTAACACTCCACGGTGATGGGAAACTCCTTGGCGGTGCGGCCGTATTCAGCCAGTGCTGCCCTGTAGGTTTTCATCAGCGGGGCGATGGTACCGAGGCCGCTGCTGTTGACGATCAGCCAGGCGTCGCCGATGCGGGCGGCTCGTTTCACTGACGCGTCGGCCTGGGCGGCGATGTAGATCGGCGGGCCGCCCTGCTGGACCGGTTTCACACCGATGCCGGCATCGTTTACAGTGTAGAAACGGCCTTTGTGGGTGACGCGGTCCTCGGTCCACAGGCGCTTGATCAGGCCGATGCTTTCGTTGAAGCGCGGCATGCGTTCGGAAAGCGGGATGCCGAAGGCGTCGAATTCCGGCTGGCGGTAGCCCTGGCCGATGCCAAGGATGTAGTTGCCGCCCGTCAGGATATCCAATGTGGCGGATTCCTCGGCGACGTGCATGGGATTCTGCGGCGGCAGTATCAGGATGTTGGGACCGATGGTCATGCCTTGGGCGTGGGCCGCGAGGTAGCCCATGACCGGCGTGATCTGCAGCATCTGCATCGGATGGGTCAGCCAGTGATGCGGCAGCCACAGCGAACTGAAACCCGCATCGCGAGCGGCGCGGACCTGCTCGACGATTTCGGGGATGCGTTCGGTGACGGTGTTGCCCTGGGGGAACTGGGTGTTGACGAACAGGCCGACTTTCATGGGGTGCCTCCGCTGGTTCAGGCAGAGGTTAAAGCAGTTCACGCCGGCGGGAAATCAGGCAGGCGGGCCGCAGGGGACCTTCGATTCCCATCCCTCGTTAACGATTCGTCAACGTTTCCCCCCTAGCGTCCCCGGCATGGACCTCACAGTCTGCATCTGCACCCATGACCGTCCGCGCTACGTCCGGGACTGTCTGGCCGGTCTCCGCCGCCAGACCGCCCCACGCGATCGTTTCGGCATCCTGTTGGTGGACAGCGCCTCCTCCCACGCCGCCGCCGTGGAGCTGGACAGCCTCGCGGCCGCCCACGACGCCAGGCTGATCCGGCTCGACCACCCGGGCGTCAGCCTGGCGCGCAACGCCGGCGCCTGGGCCGCCCGCTCGCCATTCATCGCCTACGTCGACGACGACGCCATCCCCGCCAACGACTGGGTTGAGGCCATCCTGGCCGCCATCACCCGGCCCGGACGCCCGCCCGCCCTGATCGGCGGCCGCATCCTGCCGAAATGGGAAACCCCCCTGCCCGCCTGGTGGCCCGGTTCCCTGCGCGGCGTGCTGTCGATCATCGAGCATGAAGGCAGCGGCGAATACCGCACCGACGCGGTCCCCAAGGACCTGGAACCCTACGCTGCCAACATCGTGGTTCACGTGCTGTCGCTGATTGCCGCCGGCGGCTTCGGGGGCGCCATTGGCCGCTATGGCCAGTCGTTGCTGTCGGATGAGGAAGTCCAACTTGCCTGGATGCTGCAGGATGCCGGCCACTCGGTGCGATACGATTCACGTATCACGGTCTTCCATCAGATCCAGTCCCGGCGGCTGGAACCTGAATGGCTGCTGTCCCGCCTGTACTGGCAGGGCGCCTCCACCGTCCTGACCCGCCGCCTGCTGCACCAGCCGCAGCGTGTGTGGCGCGAACTGCCGCGCCGGCTGCTGGTCGCCTGCCTGCTGGGTCCGGCCTGGCTGGTCCCCCGTCATTCCACCGCCCTGCTCTCCGCCCGCTGGCGGGTCGCCTATGCCACCGGCTTCATCCGGGCCGCACTGGGCTGGCACGCCACCGGGGCCGCGATCCAGCAGGCCTCGGTGGCGGTGGTGGCGTGATCCTGTATCGATGGCGGGGCGTATCCACCAACTTCGGTGATGAGCTGAACACAGTCCTCTGGCCGCGTCTGCTGCCCGGCTTTTTCGACGACAATCCCGCTTTCCGGTTCCTGGGTATCGGATCGGTACTGGACCAGCGGCATTCCTCACAGGCGGTCAAGCTCGTCGCCGGGTCCGGCTACGGCGGCTATGAGGGCAAACCCACCCTCGACGAAAACTGGATCATCCACTGGATCCGGGGTCCCCGGACCGCCGCCATGCTGGATCTTCCACAAGCCCTGGCCCTGGGCGATCCCGCCGTCCTGGTACCCAAGGCGCTTGGGCTTCCTCCGGCGGGCGGCCCCGACATCGGATTCATGCCGCATTTCGAGAGCGCTGCCCGCGGCGCCTGGCGACAGGCGGCAGAGCAGGCCGGGGTGCGGCTGATCGATCCCCGCGACCCGCCGCTGACGATCCTGAGGGCGATCGGCCGCTGCAAGCTGCTGCTGAGCGAGGCGCTGCACGGCGTGATCGTGGCCGATGCCCTGCGCGTGCCGTGGATCGCCATACGGCCGCTGGCCCGCGTTCACCGGGCGAAATGGCTGGACTGGGCGGACACCATGGACCTGCGCCCGCGATTCGGCCGTCTGCCGGCCTCGACCCTGTCCGAATGGGCCGGCGCAAGCGCGCTTGGGACCTTCCACCCGACACGGACCTGGCTGAGCCGGCGGGAACTACTGCTGGCAAAAGCGACACCGGAACGGCTCGTCGTCCGGGCGGGCCAGGCGTTGCGGCGGGCCGTGAACGCCGCGCCGCAGCAATCGGCCGATGCCACCCTGGATCGATGCCAGTCCCGCATGCTGGACGCGGTTCACGCATTGCGCCTGCACCCAATGCGCGGAGCGTCCGGTGCCGCACCCATTTCGCAGACGCGATCACACTTGCAAGCGGACGGTGATTCCGCCTACCAGCTTACGCCGATCGTCTGAGCGTGATCGGGCTGCGCCACTTTCCCACGCGGGATTCCAGATCCGCCGATGCTGTTTCCTTCCGATGCTTCCGACCTGCTGTCGCGTATTCCCCTGTCGGCACGCACCATCCTGGACGTAGGCTGTGGCAGCGGGGCGCTTGTCGCCGCCTACCGGCCGCTGAACCCGAGAGCCCGGCTGCTGGGCATCGATATCGATCCGGTCCAGACCGCCCTGGCGACACCGCATCTGCACCAGGTCGCCACGATGGACGTGGAAACCGATCCGCTGCCGTTCGACGTGCCTGACGGCATCGACTGCATCATCTACGACGACATCCTGGAGCATCTGCGCGATCCCTGGGCCATGCTCCATCGCCACGCCGAGGCCCTCAGTTCGGATGGCGTCATGCTGATCTGTGTGCCCAATATCGATTACTGGCGCCTCGCCGAACGGCTGCTGCGCGGCACCTGGCATGACAGTCAGGATCAGGATCCGCACCACCGGCAGCTCCGCTGGTTCAACCTCGATTCCATGCGGGAAAACCTCATCCACGCCGGCCTCACGCTCTGCGACGTCACCACGCGGGAACCTGACGGCGATCAGGCGGCACAGTTCGCCGCGTCGCTCGCCCCGGGGCTGGAAGCCATGGACATCGATCCCCAGGAGTACGCCAGGCGCGCCGCGCCCAGCCACCTGATCTGGCGCGTCCGGAAGGAGCCGCGGCAGCGGATGATCCTGGCGGGGACGATGCTGGCGCCCGTTGGCGGTGTTTCCGATGTGCGCGTGGTCTACCCGATGGAGGCGATCGGAACCGATCCGATGGTGACCGCCGGCGTCGTGGAGCGGGTGGAATTCGGTCAGGGAGGGGACGGCAACGCCCGCATTTTCGTGCTGCATCGCCCGAGCTTGATCGGAGAGCAGGGCCACACGCTGTTGCAAGGCCTGGCCCAGGCCGGATTCCTGGTCGTCACCGAATTCGACGACCTTCCCGAGCGTTTCGCGATGATGCGGATGGGCGGCGACCTGGGCTTTTACGGCGTGCATGCGGTCCAGACGAGCACGCTGGCGATGGCCGAGGCGCTACGCAGGTACAACCCCGAGATCGCCGTGTTCCCGAACGCCGTCGGAGCGCTGCCGGCGGTCCGGAACTTCGCCGACCCGCGTTCCATCACACTGTTTTTCGGCGCACTGAACCGCGAGCATGATTGGCTGCCCTTCATGCCGGCGATCAACGCTGTCGCCCAAATGGCGGGGGACCGCCTGAAGTTTCAGGTCGTGCATGACCAGTCGTTCTTCGATGCGCTGGAATCGCCACACAAGACGTTCACGCCCACCTGCGATTACGAAACCTATCTGGATATTCTCGGCAGATCGGAAATATCATTCATGCCGCTGTCCGACACCCCGTTCAACCGAGCCAAATCCGACCTCAAATTCATCGAGGCCGCCTCATGCCGCGTAGCGACGCTGGCGAGCACCGTCGTCTATTCGAACACCGTCGAGGACGGCCGAAACGGCCTGTTGTTCCGCGATCCGGTGCAATTCCAGGCCGGGCTGCTGCGCCTTCTGGCGATGCCGGAAATGGCCCGTGAAATGGCCGACACGGCCCGGCGCTACGTCATCGACAATCGGATGCTGGCCTATCAGGTCGCACCTCGAATCGCCTGGTACCGGTCTCTCTGGGCTCGACGTGACGCTCTCAACCTCGCTCGGCATGAACGGATGCAACGGAACCGGATCGCCGCCTGATTCAACGCATGACCGCCCACGGATCGATCACCGGCACGCCCACATCGTCGAAATCGGCGACATTTCGGGTCACGATGATCTTGTTGTTTACATGCGCCGTCGCCGCGATCAGCGCATCCGCGACCGGACGGCTGCGCTGCGCCATCAAATGCCCCCAACGGGTCGCCACGGCGTCATCGATCGGCAGGATGCGGGCGGCATAGACGAAGCGCAGTTCGTCCAGCCAACGCAGCAGACCCGCCGCCACCGGGGGGTCGGTACGCATCTTCATCATCACGCCCTTGGCGATCTCGCCGATGGTAAGAGCGCTCAGGAACAGTGTTTCCGGCTGGGCGGCGCGCAACCAGGCGACCGCCTGGGGGGTGCGCCGCCGAGCCTCGGACACCACGCAGGTGTCGATCAGATACATCAGAACGCGATGTCGCGGCCGGTATCGGGGCTGCGATCGTTGATCGCATCGACCACGTCGTCGGACCACGGGTCCTGACCAGGCGTTTCGGTCAGCAGGAAATCCACGAAGGACATCCGCGGCTTGACCAACGCATCGAACTCCAGCGCGGACACCACCACCGCCGCACGTTGGCCATGCACGGTCACGGTCTGAGGGCCTTCATCACGCGCACGCTTCACCACTTCGCTGAAGCGGTTCTTTGCATCCTGCAACTGCCAATCCTGCACGGCGGCCTCCTAATCTAGCCAGACAGGCTAGATTTAGGTTGTCTGTTCTACTGCGTCAATCTTTTTCGTTCTTGTGCAGGTCGCGGGCGATTTCCGGCCGGTGCATCAGCGTGTCGATCTTCATCGCGTAATCCAGCGCCAGGTCGGGCGTGAACGTCAGGTCCGGGGCGATCCGCAGTTTGACCGCCTTGGCCACCTGGCCGCGCAGATACGGCGTCGCCCGCACCAGCGCCGGCACCAGCGCATCGGCGTCGGAGCGCCCCAGCCGGGAAAAGAACGCGGTTGCCCGCTTCAGATCGGGGCCGATCCGCACCTCAGTGACGGTGATCTGGGCACTCGCCAGATCGGGATCACGGAACTCACCGCGGGCGAAAATCCCGGACAGCACGTGGCGGATTTCCTCCGCCACGCGCAACTGCCGCTGGGATGGACCAGCGTTCGGGGGCTTCTTCAACCCGGAACCATCTCCACTTCAAAGCACTCGATGATGTCGCCCTCTTGCAGGTTCTCGAAGTGGGCGAACGACAGGCCGCATTCGTAGCCACGCGCCACTTCGCGCACATCGTCCTTGAACCGCTTCAACTGCGACAGCTCGCCTGAGTGGATCACCACGCCGTCGCGCAGCACCCGCACGCCGGACCCGCGCTTCACCAGGCCCTCGGTGATCATGCAACCCGCGACCTTGCCGGTTTTGGTGATGTTGAACACCTTGCGGACCTCGGCATAGCCCAGGAACTTCTCGCGAGCCTTCGGCGCGACCTTACCCTTGACCAGCTTTTCGACGTCGTCGGCCACTTCGTAGATGATCGAGAAGTAGCGGATATCGACGCCTTCGCGCTGTGCCAGTTCCCGCGCCTGGGACGTCGCGCGCACGTTGAACGCGATGACCACGGCGTTGGACGCCTTGGCAAGCTGGATGTCGCTTTCGGTGATCTGCCCCACGCCGGACAGCAGCACGCGGACCTTCACTTCCTCATGCGCCAGCTTGGTCACCACCACCTGGATGGCTTCGGCGCTACCCTGCACATCGGCCTTGACCAGAAGAGCCACTTCCTTCTGCTCACCAGCCTGGATACGGGCCAACATCTGGTCCAGCGTGCCACGCGCACCCACGAGCGCACCCGCCGCCTGATCGCGGATCCGGCGCTGGCGGAACTCGGTGATTTCCCTGGCTCGGCTTTCGTTCTCGACCACCACGAACGGCTCGCCGGCTGCCGGCGCGCCGCTCAGGCCGAGGATCTCCACCGGCGTGGACGGTTCGGCGATCGCCATCGGCTTGCCCTTGTCGTCCAGCATCGCCCGCACCCGGCCCCATTCGGACCCGGCGACGACGATATCGCCCTGTTCCAGCCGGCCGCGCTGCACCAGCACGGTGCCGACCGGGCCGCGACCGCGATCGAGCCGGCTTTCGATGACCGTGCCCTCGGCCGAACGATGCGGATTGGCCTTCAGGTCGAGGATTTCGGCCTGCAGCAAGATCGCTTCCTCCAGCTTGTCCAGGCCGGTCTTCTTCAGCGCCGAAACCGGGACGTCCTGGGTTTCGCCGCCCAGTTCCTCGACCACGATCTCGTAGCTGAGCAGTTCCTGGCGCACCCGGTTCGGATCGGAATCGGGTTTGTCCATCTTGTTGATGGCGACGATGATCGGCACGTTCGCCGCCTTGGCATGGCGGATCGCCTCGATGGTCTGCGGCATGACACCGTCATCGGCCGCCACCACCAGGATCACGATATCGGTGACCGAGGTGCCGCGTGCCCGCATCGCGGTGAACGCTTCATGGCCCGGCGTGTCGATGAAGGTGATCTTCTCGCCGCCATGCATCGTCACCTGATAGGCGCCGATATGCTGGGTGATGCCGCCGGCTTCCCCCGACACCACGTCGGTGGCGCGCAGGGCATCCAGCAGCGACGTCTTGCCGTGATCGACATGGCCCATGATTGTCACGACCGGCGGACGAGCGAACAGGTCGGTGTCGTCGTCGGCAATGCCTTCCAGGCCGATTTCCACGTCGGATTCAGAGACCCGCCGCGTCCGGTGACCGAATTCCTGCACCACCAGTTCGGCGGTATCGGCATCCAGGCTTTGCGTCAGTGTCGCCATCACGCCCATCTTCATCAGTGACTTGATGACGTCCTGGGTGCGAGCGGCCATGCGGTTGGCCAGTTCCTGCACGGTGATGGTTTCCGGCAGGATGACGTCGCGCACGACCTTCACCTGGTCGGAACGCAGCCGGTCCAGTTCCTGCTGGCGGCGGTCGCGTTCGCGCTGACGGCGAACCGAGGCCAGCGACCGGACTTTTTCGTCCTCGCCCTCGATCGCCGCCTGAACGTCGATGCGGCCGGCTCGGCGGCGGTCGTTGGTGCCGCGATTGGGCGCCACGACCGGCGGCTTGCGGGCCGGAACGCCCCCGGCACCGGTGCGTCGAATCGGGCGTCCGTCGTCTTCGTCCTCCGGCCGAGCGGCGCGCAACCGCAGGGTCTCGGTGGCGGAGGGTGTCGGCTGCTGTGCTGGCTGCGGCCGGCCCGGAGGGGCCTTGGCAACAACCGGCTGTGCGGGTTGCGGCGGAGTTGGGGGCGGCGGTGGCGCTGCCGCCCGGGCCGCAGCTTCCTCGACCGTGTCGTCCTCGTGGTCGGGTCCGCGCGCGGCAGCGGCCGCGGCGGCGGCTGCCTCGGCGGCGCGCTTGGCCTCGGCCTCGATCTTGTCGCGGACCGCCTGTTCCTCGGCTCGGCGGGCCTCTTCTTCGGCCGCTTTCTTGGCCTCGGCCTCACGCCGGCGCGCTTCCTCGGCGGCGGAGAGGATGGAAATCGTCTCCTGCTCCCGCCGTTCGGCTTCGCGCCGAGCGGAATCGCGCTTCTGCTCGTCCAGCGCGCGCTGGCGGGCGGCCAGTTCGGTCGCGGTCAGTGCCCGTCCAGCACCGGCCGGCGGACGGCCGGGCTGGGCTGGCGCGCGCGGCGGCGGCGCCATGCCGGCTGGCGTCGGCGGCGGTGCCCCCGCGGCAGCCGATGGATTGCGTGCGACGGGCGCACGCGTCTTGCGCACTTCCACCTGCACGACTTTTGACCGGCCGTGGCTGAAGCTCTGGCGGACGGAGCCCGCGGCTTCAGTCCGCCCTAGTTCCAAACGCCCTGCCGGACGCAGAGAGAGCCGACCCTTGCCGCCGTCCTGATCGTTGCTTTCGCTCATGTTTATCCGTTGGCACCCGTTCCATCGTTCACCGAGGCGGTTTCCCGCCCCGTGGCCCTTGCGGACCCCAAGGCCCTTGCGGACCCGTTCTTCAATCCGGCCAGCCTGCCCGCCTCCACGACGAGCGACTCCGCCAATTTGCCCGGCGCAACCGCGACGTGCACTACATAGTCCCGACCGAACACGCGTCCCAGGGTCTCCCCCGGAAGCGGGTCGATTATTGTCAGGTCCGGCCCGAAACCGGACAGGAAGCGCGAACGTTCCGCCTCACTGCCGTCCGACGCCTGCAGGACCAGCCGGTAACGGCCAGTCCTTAGCGCCTCCCGCGCCTTTTCGTAACCCGCCACCGCTTGCCCGGCGCGTCGGGCAAGGCCGAGACAATCACCGATCCGCCGGACCAACGCCGTCTGAAGCAGGACAGAAAGATCAGATGGCACCGATACGGGGCCGCGCGCGGCCCTGGCAAATGCCCGAACGAGGTGACGATACCGTCCGTCGCCCGGTTTTTCTTTTTGCCGCCCGTCACCTTGGGCGTCGGACGACTCTAACACATCCAAGGACGCGCTCAACCATATTCCCCGTCCGGGCAGCCTTGCGGCCAGGTCGGGGACGATTTGCCGATCCGGCCCCACGACGAAACGGATCATCCGCTCCTTCGGCAACCTTTCGCGTGTGATGATGCAACGCCGCAGCGGCCCGGTTTCCGGTTCCGCTGCGTCGTCATCGTCCGTCTCCGCGCCAACAGCCGGGTCGGTTTCAGTCGTGACCAGCCTCCTCGACCGCTTCCGGCTGGTCCCCGCCCTGGTCTTCGTCATCGAACCAGTGCGCCCGAGCCGCCATGATCACCTCATTGGCGGTCGCCTCGTCCATCTTGTCCGCGCCGATGATCTCGATCAGTTCGTCGGAGGCAAGATCGCCCAGGTCGTCCAGCGTCTTTACGCCCTTCTCGCCCAGCGCCACCAGCATCGGCGGGGTCAGGATCTCCAGCGCGGCGATGTCGTCGGAAACGCCCAGTTCGACGCGCTTGTCGTTCAGTTCGTTGTCGCGCTGCGTCAGGAAGCCTTCGGCGCGGCGCACCAGTTCCTCGGCGACGCTTTCGTCGAAGCCTTCGATGGCGGCGACTTCCTCGATCGGGGTGAACGCCAGTTCCTCGACCGTGGTGAAGCCTTCGGTGACCAGCAATCCGGCGATCATGTCATCAACGTCCAGCGCCTCGACGAACAAGCCGGAGCGACGGCGGAACTCTTCCTGGCGGCGTTCTGACTCTTCCGCTTCCGTCAGGATGTCGATGTCCCAACGCGTGAGCTGCGACGCCAGCCGCACATTCTGCCCGCGGCGGCCGATGGCCAGGCTGAGCTGTTCGTCGGGCACCACGACCTCCACGCGGCCGGCGTCCTCATCCAGCACCACCTTGGTGACCTCGGCCGGTGCCAGCGCGTTCACCACGAAGGTCGCGGCCTGGCTGCTCCACGGAATGATGTCGATCTTCTCGCCCTGCAGTTCCTGCACCACCGCCTGCACGCGCGAGCCGCGCATACCGACGCAGGCGCCGACCGGGTCGATCGAGGAGTCGCGGCTGATCACCGCCATCTTCGCGCGGCTGCCCGGATCGCGCGACACCGCCTTGATCTCGATGATGCCGTCATAGATTTCCGGCACTTCCTGGGCGAACAGCTTCGCCAGAAAGCCAGGATGGGTGCGCGACAGGAAGATCTGCGGCCCACGCGGCTCCTCCCGCACATCATAAATGTAGGCGCGGACGCGGTCGCCGTTGCGGAAGGATTCGCGGGCGATCAGTTCGTCGCGGCGCAGCAATGCCTCCGCCCGGCCGAGTTCGACCATCAGGTTGCCGTACTCGGTGCGCTTCACCACGCCGTTGATGATCTCGCCGACGCGGTCCTTGAATTCGTCGTATTGCTTCTTGCGTTCGTATTCCCGCACCCGCTGCACGATCACCTGCTTGGCGGTCTGCGCGGCGATGCGGCCGAAATCGATCGGCGGCAGCGGATCGACGACGAATTCACCCACCGATTTGTCAGGGAAGATCTTGGCCGCGTCGGCCTTCCCCATCTGGGTTTCCTCGTTCTCCACCGTCTCCACGATTTCGGTCCAGCGCGACAGCCGGACATCGCCGCTTTTGCGATCGATCGTGGCGCGAATGTCCTTTTCATGCCCGTACTTGGCTCGGCCGGCCTTCTGGATGGCCTGTTCCATCGCCTCCAGCACTTCCTCGCGATCGATGTTTTTTTCGCGCGCGACGGCATCGGCGACCAGCAGCAGTTCGGGGCGGGCGATAGCGGTGTCCATGGCGACCTCTGTCAGTGGGTCCGGGTTATACGAGTGCGTTAGTGTGCGAGCGGCGGTGAAGCCGTGGCTTCGATCAAGGCATCAGTCAAGACAAGTTTCGCTCGGCGAATGTCGGGGTGGCGGATCTCGACTTCCAGACCGCCGTCCAGGCGGATGCGGGCAACGGTTTCGTCGGCCCCCAGAACGACACCGGCGAAGCGCTTGCGGCCGTTCTGCGGAAAGAAGGTTTCAACCCGCGCGAGATGGCCGACGAATCGGTTCCAGTCCTTCACCCGGGTCAACGGGCGATCGATCCCGGCGGAACTGACCTCCAGCGTCCAGGCACCGGGAATCGGATCGTCCACGTCGATGGCGGCGCTGACGTCGTGGCTGATCTGCGTACAATCCTCGATCGAAATCTGTGAGCCGTCGGCCCGGTCGGCCATGATCTGCACCGTCGGTCGCTCACGCCCCAGCACGGTGACACGCACCAGCTCGAATCCCATCAGTTCCAGCCGCGGCGCGATGATCGCGGCCAGCTTGGCTTCCAGGCTGGTGGCCGCGCCACCGGCGTCGGCCGAAGTCGCGGATGTTGGTTCGTTTCCGTCCAAACCGAGTGGCCCCAAAACAAAAAGAGGCGGCCCGCGAAGGCCACCCCCCGTAACAGCGGAGAATGATTTCACGGTGAAATAGCGCGCAACCCGCGGGATTGCAAGGGTTCGTACTTTGTTAACCTATTTCCCGCATCCTGTCCCGCATGAAGCAGTTGAGCATGCACCGGCTGGAATGCCTGGACGGCTTGCGCGGCCTTCTGGCGGTCTACGTGCTGCTGGGCCACATGGCGCCCTTCGCGGTACTGCCGAACCGGCTGCAATCCGCCCTGTCGCATGGCGGCGCGGCGGTGGACGTGTTTTTCATCCTCAGCGGGCTGGTGATCACCCAGTCGCTGCTGCACGCCAACGGCCAGGCGGCGCCGTTCCTGATCAATCGCATCGCCCGGATCTACCCGGTGTTCCTGCTGGTGTTCGCCCTTGCCGCAGTGGTGCATCCCTGGTCCTGCGGCTTCGAAGACATGCCCTGGATCGGTCCCGACAACGCCGCCCGGACGATCTGCGTGATGGCCGACCCGCATGGACGGGTGGCCGAGATCGTCGCGCACCTGACGATGACCCATGGGCTGTTTCCCAACGGCATCCTGAAGGACGTCTGGGTCAGCTACCTGGGCTCCGCCTGGAGCCTGTCCACCGAATGGCAATTCTACGTCCTGGCGCTGCTGGCCTTCAGCGGAAACCGCCACCTGTGCTGGCTGCTGCTGACCCTGGCGGTGGCCGGAGTCGCGTGGCGCCTGTCCGTGCCGGGAACATGGCAGTTCAGCCGCGCCTTCCTGCCGAACAAGGCCCAGTTCTTCGCGCTGGGCGTCGCGAGCGTACCCGTCGTACGCCAGGAGAGCGGCGCCCTGGTGCGCTACGGGCTGGTCCTGGCCGCAACCCTGATGATCTGCGCAACCCAGCAGGCGATCGGCAAGATGCTGCCACCGCTGGTCTGGACCGCCTGCCTGGGCGTGCAGTTGGCACCCGGACGGGCCGGCTCATCCATAGTCGCCCGTGGGCTGCGGCATGCGGTCACGCAGTACCTCGGAGCGATTTCGTACTGCCTGTATCTGGTCAACGAGCCAATCCACAAACTGACCGGCGTGGTGCTGAGCCGTGTGGCCGGCGGCAACGGGACGCTGTTCACGCTGCTATGGATTCCCCTGGCGACCGGCCTGCCGATCCTCGCTGCCGCCGGCCTGCACACGTATTGGGAAACACCCGCGCTGAAATGGGGACGCTCGCTGGCGAAAAGAGTGGCGGGGGAAGCAAGATTTGGCTGGCCGGCACACTCTCACCGTCATGGCCGGGTGTGTCCCGGCCATCTTCGCGCCGGCGGACGAAGCGCGGATGGCCCGGACACGCCGGGCCATGACGGATAAATCTCGACAGGTCCGACCAAATAATTCTCCCCACACCGCTTATGGCGATGCCTAAGGGACGAAGCCCTCGCTTTGCTTCCATTCCCGGGCGCCGTTGACGCCACACGGGGTCTGTTTCAGCTTCGCGCCCGATCAAGGGAGTTGAAACCAATGGCCACCGACTACACCGTAGGCGATCTCGTCGCCGAGTTCCTGTCCGCGTGCGGCGTCACCACCGTCTTCGGCATCGCCTCGGTGCACAACATTCCGATGCTCGACGCCATCGGCCGGCGCAACACCATCCGCTTCATGATGGCGCGCGGCGAGCTTGGCGGCGCCCACATGGCGGACGGATATGCCCGCGTGTCGCAGGGGCTGGGGGTGATTTTCTCCTC
The DNA here is from genome assembly GCF_009765975.1 of Acidisphaera sp. S103. Classification (GTDB taxonomy): domain Bacteria; phylum Pseudomonadota; class Alphaproteobacteria; order Acetobacterales; family Acetobacteraceae; genus Rhodopila. The sequence goes on from NZ_LMUJ01000030.1 coordinate 58,027, forward strand.
CACCGGGCCCGGCGCAGCAAATACCATCGGCGGGCTGATCGAGGCGCGTTTTGCGGGGTCCCCAGTCCTGCATATCACCGGCCAGACGGCGACCAAATTCGTCGATCGCGGCCAGGGCACCGTGCACGACCCGGCCGACCAACTCGGCATGATGGCGTCGGTGTGCAAGGGCGCCTACCGCATCCGCTCCGCCCAGAACGCGCTGGGCGTGCTGACCCAGGCCGCCGTCGAGGCCCTTACCGCCCCGATGGGGCCGGTCAGTGTCGAGGTGCCCATCGACCTGCAACGGGTCAAGATCGAGCGTCCTTCCATGCTGGACAATTTCGTGCTGCCGGTGCCGGCACCTCGCGTGCCGACGGACATCGAACTGGACGAACTCGCCGCCCGTGTGATCGCCGCTAAGCGACCGATGCTCTGGCTTGGCAATGGCGCCAAGAAAGCCGGCGCGGCGGCGGAAAAACTGCTGGACCTCGGGTTCGGCATGGTGACCAGCTTCAACGGCCGAGCGACGGTGCCGGAAGAGCATCCGCGGAACCTTGGTGGACTGACCGGCAGCGGTATGCCGATCATCACCGATTTCTATAAGACCGTGGACCTGTGCCTGGTCGTCGGCTGCCGCGTCCGCGGTCATGAGACCAACGACTTCCACGTGCAACTGCCCGACAACATCGTGCAGGTCGACGCCGACCCGCGCGCCAACGGCCGTACCTACGCCAGCCAATATTTCGTCTGCGGCGACGCCAAGGCTACGTTGGAGGGCCTGGTCAGCCGGATCGAGGGCAAACTGAAAGTTGCCCCCGGCTACCCCAACGAATTCGCCGAACTGAAACGCAACGCCCAAGCCGTTTTCATCGAAACGCTGGGTGCCTACGGGACCTTCAGCAAGCAACTGCGGCAGGTCATGCCCCGGGACGCGATCTGGGCGCGCGACGTCACCCAGAACAACACCACCTGGGGCAACCGGGTGTTCCCGCTGAATGCCCCCAACCAGAACGTCTATCCGGTGGGTGCCGGCATCGGCCAGGGCCTGTGCCTGGGCATCGGCGCCGCCGCGGCGGCCGGCGATGGCAAGACGGTTGTCATGACAGGCGACGGCGGCTTCTTCCTGAACGTCGGTGAACTATGGACCGCCGTGCAGGAAAACCTGGATATGACGGTGATCGTGATGAACGACCGCGGCTATGGCGTCATCAAGCGCATCCAGGACGCCACCGCCCAGGGCCGCCGTTTCTATGCCGATCTGGAAAGTCCCGACATCGAGAAACTCGCCGGGCTGTCGGAAATCCCCTATTTCCGCATCTCGCATGCCGATACGTTTGGCGATACGGTCGCCAAGGCGCTGGCGATCAAGGGGCTGACCATGGTGGAAGTCGACATGACCGCGGTGGGCGAGTTCCCCGCCTATTACCCGTTCAACCAGAAGCCGGCCGGCTGATGCTGCACGCCGGTCTGGGGCTGTTCGCCCTGCTGCTGCTGGCGTTTCTGTGCAGCGAGGACCGGCGCCGGATCCCCTGGCGGACCGTGGGGTGCGGCATTGTTCTACAGATCGCGTTCGCGCTGGTGCTGATCGGCGTCCCCGGCGCCGATCGGGCGATGTTCTGGCTGAATGACGCCGCGACCGCAGTGCACGCCGCGACTCTGACCGGCACGCAGTTCGTGTTCGGTTACCTCGGCGGCGGCGCCCCCGCCTTCGCCGAGACACATCCCGGCGCCAGCTTCATCCTGGCGTTCCAGGCCCTGCCGCTGGTGCTGACGATCAGCGCCCTGGCGTCGCTGCTGTTCTATTGGGGCGTCCTGCAACGGATCACGGCCGCCTTCGCCTGGCTGCTGCGCCGGTCGATGGGCATCAGCGGCCCGCTGGCCCTGGGCGCTGCGGTCCACGTCTTCGTCGGCATGGTGGAGGCACCGTTACTGGTCCGTCCCTATCTGATGCGCATGCAGCGCGGTGAGCTGTTCGCGCTGATGACCTGCGGCATGGCCGGCGTCGCCGGCACCGTCATGATCATCTACGCATCGTTCCTGGGTCCGTTCGTTCCGAATGCACTGGGGCATATCCTGATCGCTTCCATCATCAGCACGCCGGCCGGGCTGGCCGTGGCGGCACTGATGGTGCCGTTCGACATCTCCGACCGAGCGGACGGCGAATTGGTGATCGAGGATCCGCCACACAGCAGCCTCGATGCCCTGGTCAAGGGAACCATGGATGGCGTGCCGATCCTGGCCGCGATTATCGCCCTGCTGCTGGTGACCGTCGCGCTGGTCACCTTGTGCAACATGGCACTCGGTTTATTCCCCGACTGGGGCGGTTCGGCGGTGACGCTGCAACGGCTGTTCGCCCTGCCCTTCCGACCGGTCATGTGGCTGATCGGCGTGCCATGGGCGGAGACCGGGGCCGCATCGATGCTGATGGCGACCAAGACCGTGCTGAACGAGTTCGTTGCCTACCTGGATTTCTCCCAATTGCCGCTTGCGACGTTCTCCCCGCGCAGCCGCATGATCCTGACCTACGCGCTGTGCGGATTTGCCAATTTCGGCAGCCTGGGAATCATGATCGGTGGCCTGGGCGCGATGGTGCCCGCCCGCCGAGGCGAAATCGTCGCCCTGGGCCTGCGCACGATCCTGTCCGGCACGCTGGCCACCTGCATGAGCGGCGCGGTCGCCGGCGCTTTGGCCGGGTAAATCCACCCCCACCGCAACCCCGATCAAACACCCTTCGCCAAATCCGCTAATATCCCCCCGGACGCCAACCCCGAGGGACCCAATGAACCCCGTGACCAAGGCGCTGTGGTTCATCGAAAGCCACTTCGCGACCGAAATCACCCTGGCGGAGATCGCCGACGTCGCCGGCGTTTCCCACTTCCACATGGTACGCGCGTTCGGCACGACGACCGGCCACGCCGTCATGCGCTATGTCCGAGCGCGCCGCCTGAGCGAGGCCGCGAAGGTGCTGGCCAGGGGCGCACCGGATATCCTGACCGTTGCCCTCGACGCCGGCTACAACTCGCATGAGGCGTTTACGCGGGCGTTTCGCGACCAGTTCGATTTGACCCCGGACCAGGTGCGCGCCGGCGGTTCGGTCGAAAACCTTCATCTGACGGAGGCCTTCACAATGGACGAAACACCCAGCACCACACTGCGCGCGCCCCGCATGGAGAACGGCCGGGCGTTGTTGATCGCCGGCCTCGGCGGGCATTTCGACTTCGAGCATACGGGCGGTATCCCGGGATTGTGGCAACGCTTCCACCCGCATATCGGCAACGTTCCCGGGCAGGTCGGCACCATCGCCTACGGTGTTTGCCACAACACCGACGAGGCAGGGAATTTCGACTATATCGCCGGCGTCGAGGTCGCCGATTTCGCCGCACTGCCGAAGGATTTTTCGCGTTTGCGCCTGGCCGAACAGCTATATGCGGTATTCACCCACGACCAGCACGTCTCGACCATACGCGGCACGTTCATGGCGATTTTCAACGACTGGCTGCCGAATTCGGGCTACCACAGCGCCGACGCCGCGCCGTTCGAACGTTACGACGAACGGTTCGATGGCCGCACCGGCATGGGCGGGTTCGAGATCTGGATACCGGTCAAGGCGTGACCCCTTACGGCAACGGCGGTGCGACCACTCCAAGGCCAAACCCGACATAACGCTCGCAACTGGAATCCGCCACCACGGGAACCTGACAGGACCCAAGCGGCGGCCAGTCCTTCGGCACGTTGACGAATGTCGCCGCACCGTTCGCCGCCTGTCGCACCATCGTCGTCGACCCGCCGCCGTCGAGATTGATACCGTCGGACGCCCCCAGGAACAGCAGCAGGCCGGCCGCCTGCGGCAGCGTGACGCCGCTGGAAACCCCCTGCACCGAGTCCACCGCGACCAGCCACAAACGCGGGAACACCACCTGACTGCCGCCATTCAATCCGGCGTTGTATCCCACCACCGTGCGCGCATTGGGCCCGAACCAGTCCGACGGAGTCGTATCGGCCGGCGCGGTATTCCTGCCCTCCGTCAGAATACGGTGGGTGCCGGTTACTGCCAGCGTCAATCCCGGCGGCAGTGCCTGCCCTTTCGTAAGCGTCACGATGCGCGGCTGCCCGTTCGCCACGATCAGGCTACTGAGGAAATCACCCGGCGGCGCCGGCTGTTGCGGGTTGTTGCCGATCGGCGACCACAACGCTCCATTGCCATACGCCAGGCCAAGCAGGGAGGTGGAAGCCCCACCGCCGGCGTAATCGCAGCAGCCGGTGAACAGATTGGCGTTCACCGCGATCTCGTCCCGCGCCGATTGCAACGCCCCCGAGACCAAAAACGTCCGCGGTGCCTGCGCGGAACCGGCTGACAGCGTCACCAGCGACAATCCCTTTATCGTCAGGTCGACCCGCGCGACATGCGCGGTGCTGATCAAAACCGACCCGTTCCAGGGGCACGTCACGGTCACGGTTTGCAGTTGGACACCCTTGAAGACCGGCTGACTGGCGCGAGGCGAAAACGCACAATCGGCGGCCCGCGCCGGCGCCTCCGCCAACAGGCCGAAAACGGCCAGGCAGAGCAGAAATCGTATCACGGCCATGCTGCGTCCCCGTCGTCCCTTAGCGCGATGCCACGACCATCTTTACCGGCGAGGCAGCATCAAGTTTAGGCGGGTCCGGCAGAAATGTGCAGGGCAACCCCACCGTGGCAGGTTTCAGGCCGTAGGCCTTCACGTTCTTCGCATTAGGTCTTACGAGAAATGACCCCTTGCCGCATACCGCGTCGCCGGCGCCGCTCTGGTTGCTGAAACCGACAATTTCACCCCAGCTTGGGTGATTGATCATCCGCGGTGGTGCCACCATGACCAACCCGTCGATGTCAACGCTGGACGGGACATGGAAGGGGATGTCGTTGCCGTCCTGATTCTCGCCGCTGTAGTGGACGATCCAGTTGGCATCGGTACCCGGCGATTTCTCCATGATCGCGTTGGTGATCGACAGCACGCCGGCGTCGGGTACGTCGAGACAGGCGCTCTCGGTGCCACCCCGGCCGAGCAGCCGCGTATTCAGGATCACCGTCTTCGCGGCTCGGCTTTTGGCCAGATGCCCGATGGTGCAGCGCGTGGACAGGCAGTTGTCCATGGTGAACACGTCTCCACCGCCGAAATAGACGTTATGGCACCGCCCGGACCCGTTGCCGTTGTCGTGCAGGTAGACCCGCCGCAGCGTCAGCGACTGTCCGGAGATTCCGCCCATGATGGCGTTATCACACTGGCTGATCTCGCAGTCCTCGAACAGGACATGGCTTTGCATCGGCACGCTGGTGGTCAGTTTCTGACCCAGCCGCACGGCCGCGTAATTGCCGATGCCATCCTGCCGGCGGAAACCACGGAAGATCAGATTGCGGAACGTCGCATCGAAATTGCCGGTGGCGAACAAGCCGGTCTGGTAATATAGCACCCCATCGCCATAACCGTCGGTATCCAGTACCGGCGGTGGCTTGCCGGGCTCACCTTCGATCACGATGGGGCCGTACAGGGCGCCTTCATAGGGCGGCCACCCGACCATCTTCGGCCAGCGCCTGGAGTGTGAGCCGCTGTCATTGGTGTAATAGCCCGGTTCGGCCGGGCTGATGATAATGTGTGCCGGTTGCGGATCGGGCACGGACTGGCCGGACGCCGCAGTCCATTTCTGCTGCAGCCGGCAGCCCGCCAGGGTGAGGGATGGATACTGCTTCCCCGGCCCGACCAGCAGCAATTCCGGATGACCACCGACCGGTGCCGCCGGTACCGTGCGAACACGTGCCGCCGCAGGAACGATCGTCGTGGCCTCACTGTCAGAGGCGGTGGTCAGCCCACAACCGGCAAGACCAAGCGCAGCGGACGTCACGAAAGAGCGGCGGGACACGGCCATAATGCGTTTCCTTGTCAGTGAAAAGAAATCGGGGAACAGAAATCAGGTTCCTTTTGGACCCGATGCTCGCCCGAAAATCGGGCATTCCGGCGAATCAAACATGCCCTCCGAGACCTGATCCGCGCAGCAGCATGTCCACGGATTCCAGGGCGGTCCGAGACGCCGTATCCAGCACGACATGCGGCCTGCTCCAGGCGTCATAAGTCCGCTGCTGCACGGCGTCCCAACTGGGAATCGTCAGTCCGGGAACATCGCTGACGCGTCCCTCGACCCGCCTTCGATGTTCCACCGCGTCGGAACACACGACCTCGACCTCCACCACCGCTACGCCGGCCCGCGCCGCCACGGCGACCCAGGCATCGCGTGTCACCGCCAGCGGATTGACCGAGTCCGCGATCACCGTGCCGCCGGCGCGAAGATTATCCTGCGCCACGCTATAACCGATGGCGTAGCCTTCCGTCACCACGCCATCGGGCAACGTGCCGCAGGCACGCAACGTTTGCTCGATCGTATCGATACGCAGCCAGGTCGCTTTCAGCCGCTCCGCCAGCAGGCGCGCGATCGTCGATTTCCCGGTGCCGGGCAGGCCACCGAACACGATGAGCATACGTCGTCCTTTACCCCAAAAATGCCAGTAGCTGCCTCAATAATTCCGCTGGCTGCTCCTCCGGCATCCAGTGCCCGCAATTCTCCACTACCCCGCCCTGCACATCCACTGCCAGCCGCCGCAACGACTCGACCACCTCCATCCGCCGTCCCCACGACCGGTCGCCACCCAGCGCCAACACCGGCATCGGCAGCTTGAACCCTTGCGCAACGATCGCCGCGTTGTCGGCGACATCCCGGGGAATCGCCCGATAATACGAAAACCCCGCGCGCAACGCTCCCGGTTGCCGATAGACCCGCAGATACTCGGCGATATCCTCCTCCGCCAAAGGACGAGCCCCGTAATTGCGGTAGAACCAACCGAAATAGATGTCTTCCCGCCCTGCCACCAGCGCCTCCGGCAGGTCCAGGGTCTGATGAAACGCATGATGCCATCGCCGCCCGCCCTGGCTGATATTCGGACTACCGTCGCCGGGGATCGTTACGTCCAGGATCGCCAGCCGTCGCACCGCATCGGGGTGCGCTGCCGCCACCGCATAAGCCGTGGGACCGCCCCAGTCGTGCCCCACCAGATGAAATTCGGACACACCCAAGACATCGTGAACCAGCCGCCACACGTCGCCGCCCACGGTCTTCTTGTCGTACCCCTCTGCCGGCCGGGACGAATCGCCCAGTCCGCGCAGGTCGGGCGCGATCACCCGGAAGCGTTCGGCCAGGCCGGGGATGATGTGGCGCCACTCGTACCAACTCTGCGGCCAGCCGTGCAGCAGCACCACCGGAAACCCGCTGCCCGCCGTCACGTAATGCAGCCGCACATCCCCCAGATCGGCATGTCCGTGTTCGACCATGTCCCGGCTCCCTTCCCCAACGCCCGCATCGCCCTTACCATGCGGGAACATCCAAACGGGGGAAACCATGCACTGGACCGATCGCCGCGAACGTTACCGCGCCACCATCGGCGGCAACGCCTGTATCCATCCGGGGTCGGTCTACGACGCCATCTCTGCCCGCATCGCCGAGGAAATCGGCTTCGAGATCGGCATGTTCGCCGGGTCCATCGGGTCCTTCGCCGTCCTCGGGGCGCCCGATCTGATCGTGCTGACGCTGACCGAGTTTGCCGCCCAGGCCTACCGCATCAACCGGGCCGGCAAACTGCCGCTGATGGTCGATGCGGATCATGGCTACGGCAACGCGCTGAACGTCATGCGCACGGTGCAGGAGCTGGAAACGTCCGGTGTCGCCGCACTGATGATCGAGGACACGGTCCTGCCGCGTGCTTTCGGCGAGAAGAAACCCACCGTCATCTCGCTGGAAGAAGGCGTCGGCAAGATGAAGGCCGCCCTGACCGCTCGGGAAGACAAGGCGCTGACCATCATCGGCCGCACCAGTTCGCCGTCCATCACTGGATTGGCTGATGGGATCAAACGCCTGAAAGCCTACGAGGCGGCCGGCGTCGACGCCCTGTTCATCGCCGGCGGGCTGACCCGTTCCGACCTTGATGCCATCGCCTCCGAGGTGAAGATCCCCCTGATGCTGGGGGGAGTCTCGGGCGACCTTCAGGACAAGGACTATCTTGCCAGCCGCGGGGTCCGGGTCGCCCTGCAAGGCCACCAGCCGTTCTCGGCCGCGGTCAAGGCCACGTACGACACGCTGAAGGCGCTGCGGGACGGCACCAAACCGTCCGCGCTGACCGGCATCGCGTCGTCCGAACTGATGGCCAAGGTCACCCGCGACGGCGACTACAAAAGCTGGACCGAGAAATTCCTGAACTGAATGTTGTTATCTCATCCGAAGAATTGTCTGGTCGGATCTGCCTGCGGCGTATCCGTCATGGCCCGGCGAAGTCCGGGCCATCCGCGCTTCATCCGCCGGTGCGTAGATGGCCGGGACTCGCCCGGCCATGACGGACGGGCCACCGCTTTTCCTGGTGCGTATCGGGCGTGTCCGGGCCGTCGGGCAACGGATGGTCAAGCCCGGCAACGACACGCGGAAACAATCACTGAACCTTACCAACCCTGGACACACTGATGACGATCCTAACCGGCAAGGCCCGAATCGCAGGCATCACGGGCTGGCCCGTCGGCCATTCCCGGTCCCCTCGGCTGCACGGCTATTGGCTGGAACGGCACGGCATCGACGGCGCCTATGTGCCGCTGCCGATCGAGCCGGCGAACTTCGAAACCGCCATCCGAGGCCTGATGGCGGCCGGGTTCGCCGGCGTGAACGTCACCATACCGCACAAGCTGGCGGCCTTCGCGCTGTGCGATACGGTCGACGATTTCGGCCGGCGCATCGGTGCCATCAACACTCTGGTTTTCGAGAACGGGCGCATCAGCGGCCGCAACACCGATGTCTGGGGCTTCCTGTCGAACCTGCGCGCCAACGGTGTGGATCCCGCGGCTGGCCCGGCCCTGATCCTGGGCGCCGGGGGCGCCTCCCGCGCGATTGCTGCTGCGCTGCTCGAATTGGGCGTCCGGGTCACAATCGCAAACCGCACACGTGCTCGGGCCGATGCACTGGCCGCCGAACTGCCGGGGCTGAGGGTGATCGATTGGGATACCCGCGATCACGCGCTGCCCGACAACACGCTGCTGGTCAACACGACGTCCCTGGGGATGGCCGGCCAGCCGCCGCTGCAGATCGACCTCGATCGCGCCGCCCCCGGACTGACTGTCAACGACATCGTCTACGTGCCGCTGGAAACCCCGCTGCTGGCCGCCGCCCGCACCCGCGGCATTCGCCGTGTGGAGGGCCTGGGCATGCTGCTGCACCAGGCGGTGCCGGCATTCCACGCCTGGTTCGGGGTGGAGCCGGTGGTGGATGACGCCATGCGCCGCTTCGTTGCCGCGGACCTTCTGCCCGCATGAAGATAGTCGGCCTCACCGGCGGCATCGGCATGGGGAAATCGACCGCCGCGGCCGCGTTCCGCCGCGCCCGCATTCCGGTGTTCGATGCCGATCTGGCGGTCCACCACCTGCAAGCCAAGGGCGGCAGAGCGGTGAAGGTGATCGAGGCGGCGTTTCCGGGAACCACGAAGGATGGCGCAATCGACCGTGCCGCGCTGCGCCAGGCCGTCCTCGGCGACCGGCAGGCGCTGACCCGGCTGGAGCACATCCTGCATCCCATGGTCGAAGACGAGGAACGGGCCTTCGTCGCCCGCGCCCGTCGCGCCGGCAAGCGCGCCGTGGTGCTGGATATCCCGCTGCTGTTCGAGATCAAGGGCGAGAAACGGGTCGACACCGTCGTCGTCGTCTCCGCCCCGCGCGCGATCCAGATCCACCGCGTGGCGCTGCGCCGCCGCATGAATAAGGCCGATGTCGAGGCTATCATCGCCCGCCAGATGCCGGACCGCGAAAAACGCCGCCGCGCCGACCTGGTGGTGCAAACCGGCCTGTCGCGTAATCAGACCTTGCGAATCCTGACCCGTTTCATCCAGACATTGCGGGCATGAGCCGCTCTGTCCTGTTCGATACCGAGACCACTGGCCTGGACCCGCTGACCGGCGACCGGGTGATCGAGGTCGCGGCGCTGGAACTGGTCAACGACCTGCCCACCGGCAAGCATTTTCACGCCCTGATCGATCCTCAGCGCGACATCCCGGCCGAAGCCTCGCGAATCCATGGTTTCTCGAATGGCGATCTTGTGGGAAAGCCGCTGTTCGCCGCAATCGCCCAGCCGCTGGCGGACTTCTTCGCCGACAGCAAGCTGATTGCGCACAACGCACCGTTCGATTTCGGCTTCCTGGACATGGAATTCGGCCGCGCGGGCCTGCCACCCCTGGCGCGCGATCGCATGATCGACTCGCTGGTATTGGCAAAGACCCGGTTTCCCGGGATGCCGAACAGCCTGGACGCGCTGTGCCGCCGATTCGCCATCGATCTGTCCGCGCGCACCACCCACAATGCGCTGCTGGACTGCAAACTGCTCGCCGAGGTCTATGTCGAACTGACGGGCGGCCGCCAGCGCGGCCTGTCCCTGGCGGCGCAGGATGCTCGGGGGCCGGTCGCGGTCTACGTCCACACCGGCCCGCGCACACCACACCCGATCGTGCCGACCGAGGCGGAACGCGCGTTGCATGCCGCCTTCCTGACCCGGATCAAGGAACCGATCTGGCTTCTGCCGTAACGATCTCGCCACGTAAACAGGCCATTGAGCCGGGCGACATCCAGCGTTCGGGCATCACGCGGCCCAGTGACCCTCGCGCCAGACCCAGCCGGGACCTTGCTGCTGCCATTGACCCGGAACCCAGACGCTGGCCCCCGACGGAATGGTGACGTACTGGCCGCCCTGCCAGCTCCAGGGATTTCCGCCGACCCCGGTGTAACGCCAATGACCGGGCTGCCAAACCGTCGGCGTGGCGCTGGCCGGCGGCGGGGGCACCAGTTCCGACATCGGCGGCGGCGGCGGCATCGGGGCCGACGGCACCACCGTGGTTGGTGGCGGCTGCACGATGACCTGGTTGACCGGCGGCGGCGGCGAATTGTCACAGGCCGCGAGTCCAAACAAAGCGGGGACCAACAACGGCAAGGCATAAACGACGCGCATCTCCAACTCCATTCCCATTGTGAGAAAACGGTTGCCCGCTGGCCTGCCGGTCGCGAAAGTGCGTGACCGCGGCATCGCGGGGTAAAACCTATCTTTCAAACCAGGCAGTTCTGGCCGCGACTGGCATCACGCTCCAGGCCATGACGACACCGGAATGGTCTCGCCGAACCCGCTCCGGCAGGGTTCCGCCCGATATCGTTTCTATTCCGGACGGTTCTGTGCCGTGTCCAGTGTTGCACCCAAACACGGACGTCTGGGGTTTTGGCAACCCCAGACGTCATCGCGAACTCAGGCACAGGTCCGGGCGTGTCGGCCCGGCGTTACCTCCGCTCTAGCCGCCCCAATGGCCGTCGACCCAGACATAGCCATTGTCCTGCTGGGCCCAATGGCCCGGCTCCCACACCGCGGTGGTTTGCGGGGCCGGCACATATTGCCCCTCATCCCAGGACCAGGCACTGCCGTTCCACGCCCAATGCCCGGCCTGCCAGGCCATCGTCTGCGTGGCTTGCGGCGGCGACGGCACACTTTCCACACGCGGCGGCGGCGGCGCGGTTGGTGCGATGACGATCGTCGATGTCTGCGCCGAGGCAGATGCCGCGAGGCCGAAGGCAGCGACGGCGGCAATCATCGGAACACGCAAGCGTCTGAAATAACGAAGCTGCATAGACATCTCCTGTTTTGATCAAAAAGCCGCGCATCACAGTAGCGCGATGCCTAGACTGCCCGACTTGGCAGCACCGACCTACAAGTGGGATGTCGCCGTCTTCTGTTAACCAGTGAATATGTCACAATTCATTGAATATCCGATAAGACACGGATTATACACGCGGTTATTAAAGAACGAACGACACGGCATCATAGTTCGAGGACGCCTCGTCTTTATATTTTCATCAAATTCTCGTTAAATCACTGAACAGTGTCCGAGACCAGGCCGCCGCCAGCAAGCGAACGGGCACATTGCCTTATCGTGAATCGATCGGTTCACGGTCGGGTGACAGCACGATCACCGTGGCGGACACCCGGAGCCGAAAAGCGCCCTGTGAGAGCCCGGGCAACCCGGCCGCAAAATTTTAACGCAAACCAAAGCGCTGCATAATCATCCGGAACAGGTCTATCCTATTGTTCCGATATCAGACTCATATCGCGAGCGGGGTTGGTTGAGACGACCGCGCGCCGAATGAGAGACACACCAGCCCCGTCATGGTTCTGTAGCACCTGACCGTGGCGGATAGCCCCGCACGGCACCGGACCATGACGAACCAAACACGGTCTCAACGCGTCCGCATTGCATGCGGCCACAGCATGATCGGAGCGACTGAAATAACGACATGGAACCATCATGGTCATTTCTATACCGTCGGGTCTTGTTCCGGCCAGGATATAACTGTGTTGGATGAGGCCTCGGTAAGGGTCCGTGGATGGACAAGTGCTTCGGCGTTGGCACCGTCGCCCAGTCCCGTCATGCCGACGATGCGGGAGTGGGGACGCTCTCCAGACGATTCGTTTATTCCCAAGGCAGATCTCAATCCGTCATGGTTCGGCAACCGCCCGCGTCACCACTCGATCGGCGCGGGGTTGATGATCTCGGGCGCGGCGGGCTCGTCGAGTTCGGTCGAGGCAGCCGGCCGCGGCGCCGGTTCCCAGGTGGTAATTCCGTTCAGAACAAGGATGAACCCGCCCTCGGCGATCAGCATGCCGCGCAGGATCAACGTCTCGTCGTCAGGGCCGGGCTGCGGCAATCCGGTCACGTCGCCGGTCCGCAGGATGCCGGATCGGCGGCCGATCTCCGCCTCGACATCGTCTAACGGGCCAAACAGGCCCTTCGCCGCCTGCTCCCGCAACAGGGCGTCGAGCGGCATGTCCTTTCGCGGCTCGATACCAATGCCCCGCAAAAAGGGATGGTTCCATTGCACAAGCCGAAGACTGGAATCGAACAGGGCGATACCGTCGACGACGCTGTCGAGAACCACCTGCAACCGGACCGCGTTGAGGCGAGCCCGAGCGGTGTTGCCGGCCTCCTCGGTGCGCAGCCGATCCAGTTCACTTCGGATGCGATTGAAAATACGCTTCTGCCGGTTCTGGCCGCGGATCGTGTAGAGTTCCCAAAGCACAAGGCCGCCGATCGCCAGCACCAACGCCGACGCCACGAACGCCAGCGCACGCGCGCCGGCCGTCAGGTTCTCCGCGGGCGTCATCACCTCAGCCAGGCTCGCCGCGACCAGGACCACCATGTCGCGGCCGGCAACCTGGTGAAAGGCATGCAACCGCTCGACACCGTCGATCGCGGTGCTTCCGATCCAGGTTCCCGATTGGGACCGGGTCATGACGTCGAACAGCGGGCTCTTGGACATGTCCATCTTCGGCCGGCGCGCGGCGGGCCCGACGATAGCCTGTACGACGCCGCGCCTGGTATCCACAAGCGCCACGACGGGGTCGAACCCGAGGGCGGCCTGAGCGAACAGCTTGGTCAATTCCGTGGATCGGTAGGAGGCGCCGATCAGCCAACCCTTGGGATGATCCAGCGGCCGGACGATATACATCAGGAACTGGCGGGCATCGATCGGCTCACCCACGCCGCCACCCTGCAGCAGCAGGGACTCCTTATCCTGCGTGCCGTCGCTTTGGAATTGCTCCAGCGAGCCATGCGGGAACGTCACATAGGCCGCGCCGACGCCCTGCCCGATCGCAGCCGGAAGAATGTCCTGACGGATGATATGCTTGTCGTCGCAGATGAACAGATCGTCGGCCACCGCGGTCAGGGCCGGCATCTGCTTCTGCCATGCGTTAAGATCGAACGATTTGCTGTCCGCCTTCCAGGCCGCCTGAAGGATGACCAAGCTCTGATCGATCATCGTCAACTCGTGGCCGATCGTTTCCGACATCGCGGCAGCCTGACCCACCATGGTCTGCTCCGCCCGGTCAAGGATTTCCGTCCGCTGCTCCTGCACCGCGCGCATCGTGACGATCCAGATCAAGGCGATCAGCGCAACGGCGACGATGCCGACAGCCCCGCAGGCCGCCAGTTCCGCTCGGCCGATGCGCGCCGACCGGACGGATTCCACCGGGATAAGCTGGGATGGTTTGAAACGGGCCGACGTCGATCCCGTCCGTCTGCGCCGGCGCTTGAACTTGTCACTCATTGCGTTTGCTAAACCACTATCCTGGGGGCCTGTCCGTCAGCCGGCGATCGGAAGCCACCCCCATCTCGGTCCAGCGGATCGTCTTATCCGCGCAAATCTAACGGCTCACGCCAGCGAGAGCAACGACTCTGACGGATGGCGATCAGGCGAAGGAAGCGAGGCGAAAAGCTGGCCCCATTGGCGCTGCAAGGCCAGTCATCTCCGGGTCGTGGCACCAGCCGGTTGATGCGGCATGGTCGTGGCCGGCCTGGCGGCCGGCCGGTCCAAACCGCGATTCAACCGGCGAAGCCTTGGCGATCAGGTCACCACGCGCAGCGCCGGCCGGGCCTTCACCGCCAGGCGGCGATACAGCGCCAGGTAATCCTGAGCCATGCGCCGCGCGGTGAAGCGCTGCTCGAAGCGGGCCCGAATGGCGGTCGGGGACAGGCGGTCGAGCCGCGACACGGCGGCAACGGCAGCGCTCTCGTCGCGGACGATGAAGCCGGTGACGCCATTGTCGATCACCTCCGGCACCGAACCGGCGGGGAAGGCGATGGTGGGCGTGCCGCAGGCCATCGCCTCGATCATCACCAGGCCGAACGGCTCCGGCCAGTCGATCGGCAGAAGCAGCGCCTTTGCCCCGCTGAGGAAGCCCGGTTTTTCCGCTTCGCCGATTTCGCCGATCATCTCGACGTCATGACCGTCGATCAGGGGCCGGATTTCCGTTTCGAAATAATCACGATCAACCCGATCGATCTTGGCCGCGATCTTCAGCTTGACGCCGGCGGCCCGGGCGATGCGGATGGCGCGATCCGGCGCTTTCTCCGGGCAGATCCGGCCCAGGAACGCCAGATAGTCGCGCGGCATGGCCCGTGGTGTCAGCAAATTCTGCGGCAAGCCGTGATGCACCGTGCCGATGAAGTTCCCGCGCGGCAACGGCAGCCGCTGCGCGTCGGATATGGACACCAGCGGCGCTTCCTCGAAGCAATCGTAGATCCGCGTCAGTTCCGGCAGGTCGAGCCTGCCGTGCAATGTCGTTATGTAAGGCGTTGGCTGCCGGCTCAGCACGGAAAACGGCCAATAGTCGAGGTGACAGTGCAACACATCGAAATCCGGTGCCTGCTGATAGACTTTTTCCATCAGCAGCATATGCGGAGCCAGGCCGTCGCGCAGCGTCGCGTCGAACCGCAGTGCGCACGGCCATACCGCCTCAAGTTTCGCATTCGTTATGGAGTCCCCGCTGGCGAACAAGGTGACATCATGTCCCATCGCCACCAATTCTTCAGTCAGATACGAAACCACCCGCTCGGTTCCACCATAAGTGCGCGGGGGAACCGATTCAGTCAGAGGGGCGATCTGGGCTATACGCATGTCAAAACAGCTCCCGGCTTTTTCCGGGGTCATCAATGGCGTCAATATTGGTTTTTTTTGCGGCGGTGGCGGTCATGATCCGGTCAAACTCCGTATTCTCACCGCGAAGTGACCGCGCTATTGCCGCTGCATTGCCAATCTAATGGTCAGGACGTCACCAGCGGCTTTAACCGGGGTGGAGTAAAACATAAGTGTGGGAGGTGTTGACCGATGGCAAGATTGGTCGTCGTTTCGAACCGAGTGCCACTTCCGTCGGAACGCGGTGCAAAAGCAGGGGGTCTCGCGGTCGCGCTGGCTGACGCGTTGCAACCGGGTTCCCTGTGGTTCGGCTGGAGCGGGCGGCGGGCCGCGCGGGGGTCGGGGACCACGCAAATCCAGCGATCCGAAGGCATCACCTACGCGACGATCGATCTGACCGAGGCGGATTATCGCGCGTTTTACGTCAATTTTTCCAATGGCGCGCTGTGGCCGCTGCTGCATTTCCGCCTGGGCCTGCTGGAATTCCGATCCGAGGACTATGACGGCTACCGCGCCGTCAACCGCCAGTTCGCCGCGTCATTGCTGCAGCTGCTGCGGCCGGACGACACGATCTGGGTGCATGACTACCACCTGATCCCCCTGGCCGCCGAACTGCGCGCCCTGGGCGTCACCAACCGCATCGGCTTTTTCCTGCACACGCCGTTCGTGCCGCCGGCGATCTTCAACGCCATGCCCCGGGCCGCCGAACTGCTGGCCGGCCTGTGCGCCTGCGACGTTGTCGGCTTCCACACCCCCACCTATCGCACGGCTTTCCTGGACTGCGTCGCCGAAAACCTCGGCGTCAACCCGGACGCCGACGGACGGTTCGTCTTCCGCGGCCATGCGGTCCAGGCCATCGTCGATCCGATCGGCATCGACGCCAAGGGGTTCGCGCAACAGGCCATCGTGTCGGCCCGCGGGTCCGACGCCGGCCTGCTGCGTGACAGCCTCAGCAAGGGCGGCCTCGCGATCGGCGTGGACCGGCTGGACTATTCCAAGGGCCTGGTCAGCCGGTTCGAGGCGATCGGCCGGTTTTTCGCCCAGTACCCGCAACATCGCAGGCGAGTCAGCTTCCTGCAGATCGCCGCCCGCTCGCGGGAGGAACAAGGCGCCTACCAACGCCTGCGGCGCGAGCTGGATCGTATCGTCGGCGACACCAACGGCCGTTACTCCGAATTTGACTGGACCCCGCTGCGCTATATGACCCGGGCGGTAAAGCGCGACACACTGGCGGGC
>NZ_LMUJ01000030.1:74911-126798 GCF_009765975.1 Acidisphaera sp. S103
GGTGACGCCGCTGCGCGACGGCATGAACCTGGTCGCCAAGGAGTACGTCGCCGCACAAGACCCGGAAAATCCGGGTGTCCTGATCCTGTCCCGCTTCGCCGGCGCCGCCGAGGAACTCACCGAGGCCCTGATCGTCAACCCGTATGATTCCGACGACATCGCCAAGGCCATGCATATCGGCCTGTCGATGGACCTGGAGGAACGCCAGCAGCGCTGGCGGTCGCTCCACGAAAAAGTGACGACCAATACCGCCCAGCGGTTCTGCGCCGTGTTCCTGAAGCATCTGGACCGGGTGGTCGCCCATCCAGAGCATCCAAGGCTGCGCGCGGTGTCCTGATCGTTTCACCGCTTCGTGATGATCCCGCCCCCGCGACGCCATAATTGATTGCCATATCACGACTTTCGTTGCAGGAACGAGGAATTTAGCGATGAAACGGTTTGTTGTGCCATGTGCGTTGGCGATCGGTATGGCGCTTTCGGTCAGCGCCTGCACCGACCCCTATGACCCCGGCCAGCGCGCGGTCGGCGGTGGGCTGCTGGGTGCGGCCGGTGGAGCGGCGATCGGCGGAGCGCTGGGTGGCGGCAGCGGCGCCGTGGCCGGTGCCGTGATCGGCGGAGGTGCCGGCGCCGTCACCGGCGCGGCGACCACGCCGCAACGGCCCCCGCCGCCCGGCTACTACCAGCAGCCGGGCTACGCGCCGCCTCCGCCGCGGTATAATCCGTACTAATCCGCGAACAGGCCAACCGGAGCGCCCACCGCCGGCGCATCGGCACGGAACAGCCCACCCAGCGTCGGGAACGCGGCCAGCACATCGGCCGATTTCCCCTCGCGCAAAGACGTCACGTACAGCGCGCCGTCGGCAAAGCACGGCATGGTCGGGCCGGGCACCGGGAACGCCCATTTCCGCAACAACGCCCCGGTTGGACTGAAGCAGTTAAGGCAACCCGCGGATGGACCGGCAGACCAATAATTGCCGGCGGCGTCGGTGGCGGCACCATCCGGGCGCCCATCCTCGTTCGTCAGCGTCGCCAGGACCCGGCGATGGGTGCGCCCGCCTGTGGCCGGATCGAAATCCCATGCCTCGATAACGCCCGCGGTGGAATCGGAGTGATACATGACGCGTCCATCGGGCGACCAGGCCAGACCATTTGACACCGCGTAGCCGTCCTCCTGCTTTGTGATCCGGCCATCGGCGGTCACCCGATACAGGCCGGCGATCTTCTGCCGCGGTGAGTTCTCATCCATGCCGCCCACCCAGAACGCACCATCCGGCCCGACCTTGCCGTCGTTCAACCGGTTGGTCGGGGGCTCCTGGATTTTCGGCGTCAGGTCGGTCAGGGCGCCCGATCTCGGGTCGAACAGCACCACGTGATGGCGCTGCGCGACAACCAGGCGCCCGGAATGGCACAAGCCAAAACTGCCGACGACCTCGGGAAAGTCCCATGACTCGCGCGCGCCGGTATCCACCGACAGCGCATTGATCCGCTTGCCGTTGATGTCGCAGAATAGCAGGCGCCGGGTGGCCGCGTCCCACACCGGCGATTCCGCCACGCCGCAGCGTGAATCCCAGGCCAATTCGAAATCACTCATATGGCTGCTCCCATCGGCGTCCGTCGCCAGGGTAAGCAGTATCTCACGTCTTCACGGGCCGTTTAAGGGCGGGTGGCCACCAATCCAGCGATTGTCATCGGCCGCCCGCGACAGCGGCGATATTACCGGTCTCGCGGGAACGGTTCGCGTCCCTCGGAATAACCCGGACCATCGAAATGGTCCTGTCCCGTCGCGTACTCAGCCGTGCCGATCGACGCCGCGAGGTCCGGATGCGCCTCGGCATACCAAGCCTCGTCGACCTCGATCCGATAGGGCAGCCGGCCCTCGAAATAGCCGTGATCGACGAAGTGCTCCCGAGCGGACCGGATCCCACCGTGGCTGATGCCGGCCGCGACGTCCGGATAGCGGGTGAGATAGAAGGTCTCGTCCACCTCCACCACCGTCAGGAGGGTGCGGATCATTACCTGAAGGTCTTCGTAGGTCATGTCTACCCGGGTTCTGCCGCGCGTGGACGTCAGGTTCAGCATGCCTTTGATGACTTCGAATGGCGGAAGGTATCTCACCAGGGTCTCCTGCAAGGGTTGCCTAATTGATAGCTGGCAATTCCTGCAGAAGGAACGGTTGTTTATCGATCGTCCGTCGATCCGGGGACGAATGTCATCGCTATGCCATTCATGCAGTAGCGCAAGCCGGTCGGCCGCGGCCCGTCCGGGAACACATGGCCGAGATGGCCGCCGCAGTCGGCGCAATGCACCTCCGTGCGAGTCATGAACAGGCTACGGTCCTCTGTCGTCCCGACCCCGCCGTCCAGCGGCTGCGTGAAGCTCGGCCAGCCGGTGCCGCTCTCGAACTTGGTGCCGGAGGCGAACAGCGCCTTGCCGCAACCGGCGCAAACGAACGTCCCCGGCCGCTTTTCGGCGTTCAACGGACTGGTTCCCGCGCGTTCCGTGCCGTGCTTGCGCAGCACGTGGAACTGCGCGGGATCGAGACGTTGGCGCCATTCCTCGTCATTATGTGCGACGGGAAATGCCTCCGCCGGTGTGTCGTGGCCGCCGAACAGACGCTTCATGTCGATGCCCTCCGCTGATGGTGTCGCCCCCAGCCTATCCCGGGGAGCCGGATCGCGGAACCGGGCATGAGATAGATAAGATATATCTTGACGATAAGATATGTCTTAACTATATCGCATTCACCGGACCACTTCGGTTCGGCTGCAAAGGAAAACCAGACAGAATGCACCATCACACCCACAACGGGCACAACCACGACCGGCATGGCGGGTCGCGCACCGGCACCGGCCACCATTTCGGAGAGCGGCGGTTCGCCCGCGATACCGGCGACCACTTCGGCGGCCGGGACCGTCATCATGGCGGCCGCCGCCGCGTATTCGACCACGGCGACCTGCGCTTCATCCTGCTCAGCATGATCGCGGCCAAACCCGCCCACGGCTACGACCTGATCAAGGCGCTGGAGGACCGGATGGGCGGCGGCTACAGCCCGAGCCCCGGCGTGATCTACCCCACGCTGACCATGCTCGAGGAACAGGGTTTCGCCGGGATCACCGCCGAGGACGGCAAAAAGCTCTACCAGGCCACACCGGAAGGCGAGGCCTTCCTGAAGGCCAACCAAACCGCCCTGGCCGCCATCCAGGCCCGAATCGACGGCATCGCCCGGGAGCGTAACATGGTCCCCGACCCGCGGATCATACGAGCGATCGAGAACCTGAAGATGGCCCTGCGCCTGCGCATCGCCGCCGGCCCGATCCCGGATGAGCGTGTCCAGGCAATCGCCGCCGCGATCGACGCCGCGGCCGGAGAAGCGGAACGGACCTGACCCACGCAGGCGTCGATGGCGGCCGGCATTCGTGCCGGCTGCCAACCCGTAACGCACCAATTCCAGTCAGCCGCAAAACGCTCTACGCTCCCGCCAAACCGAGGAAGCGTCCCCATGAGCCCATTCACGACCCAAGTCCGTGCCGCCCTGCCCGACGACGCCGCCCGCGCCACCTTGGCCGGCCGCGTCTGGCGTCCGGACCTGGCCGGCCCCTCGGTGGTCGTCATTCGCGACGGCAACGCCCTGGATATCTCGAAGCAGTTCCCCACCATGCGGGACCTTTGCGAAACCCAGGATCCCGCCGCCGCCCTGCGCGCTGCCGACGGTGAAACGATCGGCACTGCCGACGCCCTGCTGACCAACACCTCCGTCGAGGCTCGCGATCCCGCCCGCCCCTGGCTGCTCGCGCCGCTCGACCTGCAGGCGATCAAGGCTGCCGGCGTCACGTTCGCCATTTCCATGCTGGAACGCGTGATCGAGGAACGCGCCCGCGGCGACATCAACGCCGCCGGCACGATCCGGCAGGAGGTCACCCGCCTTGTCGGTGACGACCTGGGCAAGCTGAAACCCGGTTCGCCCGAAGCCATGCACCTGAAGCAAGTCCTTATCGAGCAAGGCGCCTGGAGCCAGTATCTGGAAGTCGGCATCGGCGCAGACGCCGAAATATTCACCAAATCGCAACCGATGGCTTCGGTCGGCACCGGAATGGACGCGGGAATCCATCCGAATTCCTCCTGGAACAATCCGGAGCCGGAAGTCGTTCTCGCCGTCTCCTCACAAGGCCGCATCGTGGGCGCCACGCTGGGCAACGACGTCAACCTGCGCGACGTCGAGGGCCGGTCCGCCCTGCTTCTGGGCAAAGCCAAGGACAACAACGCATCCTGCGCCATCGGCCCGTTCCTGCGCTTCTTCGATGGCGGCTTCAGCCTGGACGACATCCGTTCCACCACAGTCACCCTGCGCGTCGAGGGACCGGAGGGCTTCGTGCTGGAAGGATCGTCCTCCATCGCCAAGATCAGCCGCGATCCGGCCGACCTGGTCGCGCAAATGGTCAACACGCATCACCGCTATCCCGACGGCGCGGTGCTGTTCCTGGGCACCATGTTCGCGCCGGTCCAGGACCGCGACACCCCGGGCCAGGGCTTCACCCACAAATACGGCGACATCGTTACCATTGCCGCACCAAAGCTGGGTCGCCTGGTGAACCGGATCATGCCGACCGACCAATGCGAGGCCTGGACCTTCGGCCCCGGCGCGCTGATGCGGAACCTCGCCGGACGGGGTTTACTGACCTGATCCGCCATCGATCGGAATAATCAATGCACAGGATAGAAACGACCCGCGATCGTCCGGACCTGGCACCCATCGTCGCCGCCTGGCTGGTGAAGGAATTCGGCTACCCCGGCGGCCGGACCCCGGAACAGGTGACCGCGCGTATCCTGGCGCCGCCCAACGGTCCTGAAGAGACGTTTGTCCTGCTCGAGCAGGGCAAACCCGTGGGTAGCGCCCGCCTCACCCACGACGATCTGGCGTCGCGTCCCGACCTGACCCCGTGGCTCGCCGGGGTCTTCGTCGATCCTGCGGCGCGAGGCCGCGGCTATGCCACCGCCCTGGTGCGGCAGGTAGAGGCCTTCGCGGCCGCCGCCGCGGTGCCAACCCTATGGCTGTATACCTGGACCGCCGAACAACTCTATGCGCGCCTGGGCTGGCAACGCGTCGGCTTGGAGACGGACAGGGGAAAGGACGTCGTGCTGATGACACGGCGTCTGTCCGGCCGGGACTGACATCGGTCGCGAAATGAATAATCCCCGTCATTCTCCTACCGTCATGGTGGGCGGGGGCCTGCCGTCCGCGTCGGGATCGACACTGGAAAGTCGTGAGTGGTGGGTCTTCGTGCCATGGGCGAAGATAATAACCGCGGCCGTTGATGTTGACACATCGGGCTCGTCTTGGATCAGCGAAGTCCGGGCCATCTGACCCAGCACCTTACTGAGGCGGATGGCCCGGATTTACGCCGGGCCGTAACGAATCGGCTGACGCCGGGCCATGACGAATCAACTGGGGTTGGCATAAGACTTGAAGGACTGGCCAGTTTTTATCTTGGTACCTCGCGCCCCTATCCCCCGACCCGTTCGTCCGAATTCACCCCCAACTGCTTCAGTTTTCGGTGCAGCGCCGACCGCTCCATCCCGACAAACTGTGCTGTCCGGGAAATATTTCCGCCGAACCGCAATAGTTGCGCATGCAAATACTGCGTCTCGAACAAATCTCTGGCCTCCCGCAGCGGCAGCGACATGATATCCGCTGTCGGGTCGATATTCAGCAGCGCCGGCGCCCGCGATCCGATCTCCGGCGGCAGCATGTCCGCTCGTATCGGATCGCCCGCGGCCCCGGGCGCCATGATCAGCAGCCAGTCCATCAGGTTCCGCAACTGCCGCACATTGCCCGGCCAGTCGTACGCCTGCAGCGCCGCCAGCGTATCCGCCGATAGCGCGCGCACCGGAATCCCCGATGTTTCGGCGGAACGAGCGATAAATTGCAGCGCCAGATTGGGTACATCCTCACGCCGCTCCCGCAGCGCTGGTATCTTCACCGGAACGACCGCCAGCCGGTAGTACAAATCCTCGCGGAACCGCCCCGCCGTGATCTCGGCCTGCAGGTCGCGGTTCGTCGTGGACAGGACCCGCACGTCCACGGTGACCCTGGCCGACCCACCCAGCCGCTCGAACGTCTGATTTTGCAGCGCCCGCACGATCTTGCCCTGGGTCTCCAGCGGCATGTCGGACACCTCGTCCAACAGCAACGTTCCGGTATGCGCCCGCTCCAGCACGCCCGCCCGCCGCGGGTGCGTGGCCGAGTCGCTGCCGGCCTCCATCCCGAACAGTTCTTCCTCGAACCGTCCCGGATTCAGCGTCGCGCAGTTCATCACCACGAACGGTCCGGTGGACCGGCGGGAACGCGCATGGATCATCCGCGCGACGACCTCTTTCCCCGACCCGGCCGGCCCCGAGATCATCACCCGCGACCCCGTCGGCGCCACCCGCTCCACCTGGGACCGAAGCTGCCCGATCAGCGCCGACTCGCCGGTCAGCGTCACCTCCGGACCGGCGCGCAGCCGCAGTTCCGCGTTTTCCCGCGCCATCGCCGCGGCTTCCAGCGCGCGCCGCACGATCAGCAACAACCGGTCGGACTGGAACGGTTTCTCGATGAAGTCGTAGGCACCGTGCTGGATCGCACCCACCGCCATCTCGATCGTGCCGTGGCCGGAGATCATCACCACCGGCACATGCGGATCATCCGCGCGCAACGTCTCCAGGATGGCGATGCCATCCATGCGGGAGCCTTGCAACCACACATCCAGCACCACCAGAGACGGCCGCCGCGCCCGAAACGCGGCGATCGCTGCTTCCGCGTCGCCGGCGCCACGGGTTTCATAGCCCTCGTCGCGCAGAATCCCCTCAATCAGCAGCCTGATGTCCGGCTCGTCATCGACGATCAGGATTTCATGCGCCATGCGACACCTGTGTCATCTCACTGCCTGTCGCTACGGGAGCCACGGTCAGGGGCAACACCAGGGAGGCAATCGCCCCGAGCCCGTCCGGCTGGTCATCCAGCGTCAACGTTCCCCCATGGTCTTCCATGATCTTCTTCACGATCGCCAGTCCCAACCCGGTTCCCTTCGGCTTGTGCGTCACATACGGTTCGGTCAATCGCGAACGGTCTTCCTTCGGCAGGCCGACTCCGTCGTCCGCGACGCTCAGCAGCACCCCGTCCGGCAGGTCTCGCACCGTCAGCGCGATATGGCCAGCGCCGTCCCGCATCCCCACCGCATCCGCCGCGTTCTGCAACAAATTCGTCAGTGCCTGACGCATCATGCGCCGGTCGCAGGGCGCTACCGGCCCGCGTTCGGGTATGTCGGTCACCCATTCGATGCCGGGCCATGCGGTCTTTTGCAGGACGAAGGCTTCGCGGGCGATACGGCCGATATCTTCCGGCTTGATCACCGGCTGCGGCATCCGGGCAAATGCCGAGAACTCATCGACCATGCGCCCGATATCGCCGACATGGCGAATGATCGTGTCGGCGCACTGCGCGAACGTGTCGGGATCGGACTGGATTTCCTTGGTGAAGCGCCGCTTCAGCCGCTCCGCCGAAAGCTGAATGGGGGTCAGCGGATTCTTGATCTCGTGCGCGATGCGCCGGGCGACGTCGGCCCAGGCGGCCTTGCGCTGCGCCGATTGCAGTTCGGTGATGTCGTCGAATGTAACGACGAATCCATCTGTCCGTCCGCCCGACAGCTCGGCACCGATACGCACCAGCAGGTGACGCCGGTGATTGACCGGCCCGGTCTGGATTTCCGCTGTCCGAGCCTTGTCCGGGCTGGCCGCGACCTCGGCGAACAATGTGGAAAACTCCGGAACGATCTCGGCCAACAGGTGACCCGTCGCGGCCAGCAGGTCCAGCCCGAGCAGCTCGTCCGCCGTGCGGTTGGGCAGTTCGATGCGCCCGTGGGCATCAAGGCCGATGACACCGGCTGACACCCCTGCCAGCACGGTTTCGGTAAAGCGCCGCCGTTCATCGATTTGGCTATAGGCATCCATCAACTCGGTGCGCTGAGCCGCGAGTTGTCCCGTCATGCGGTTGAACGCCCGGGACAGGCCGGCCAGTTCATCGCCTGTCGCCGCTTCCTGCACGCGGACGTTAAGGTCGCCGCTGCGCACCCGGTCGGTGGCACTGATCAGCATGCCCACCGGGCGGGCGATCTGATTGGCGATGACCAGGCCGATCAGTCCGGCCGCGAGCAGAACCAGCAGGGCAACGATGGCGAAGATCCAGGCAAAGGCGATCTGCAGCCAGGACCGGTTTTCATCCATCCGGTGATATTCAGCCACCGCCTGTTCGGTCCGCTTCATATACCCCAGGATGCTCGGATCGATCGGCCGGCCGATCATCAGCATCAGCGGCGGAGTCGATTCCAGACGCACCACCGCCCGCACCCGCGTCCCGTCCCCCGCGTTCAGGATCACAACATCGCCGTTCAGCGCCTGCTGCGTCGCCGAGGTCGGCGGTGCCTCCACCCCCATGCCGACGAACATGCCCGCGGCGGCCAGCACCTGGCCTGTGGACGGTTCGTAAATGACCGCCTCGGTCAGTCCGCGCAGTGTGGTCTGGGTGTCCAGCACCTCGGCGAACACCGTGGGATCGGCCGACATGAACCGCCCGGCACGCGCCAGGTCGTTCGCCATTTCCAGCGCCACCGCGCGGATATTGTCGCGATGTTCATCCAGGTAGCCGCGCGCGACCTGCAGCGATCCTTCCAGCGACGTGCGCACCGGATCGTTGAACCAGGATTGGATGCCGAAATGGAAGAACGCCACCGCGAAACAGGCGACCAGGATGGTGGGCAGGACGGCGACGCCGCTGAACAGGAACACAAGCCGGACATGCAGCCGAGACCCGGCCGACCCGCGCCGCCGCTCCACCCAAACCCGGGTCAGCCTGGCCCCCAGCACCGCCCCCAGCATCAGCAGCACCGACAGGTTCGCCAGGATCAGGCCGAAGCCGACACCCGGCTTCCAGCCCAGCGGCGATCCCCGCGCCAGGATGATGAACGTGGCCAGCCCGACCATCAGCGCCAGCGTGGTCAGTGCCAGCGTGACGCCCTTGCCCAGCATGATGTCGGCGAACTGGCCCGCCCGCGACGATCTGGGTTCGGAGATGATGTCGCGCGGCACCGCGGGCCGCAGGCTGCTTCTTGGTGTCAAGACGTTCATGTCGTCTGCCATGGGCGACCCCACGCGATCATCACATCAGTCCGCGCACGACCGGGATTTCCAGATCCCGTATTTTCTTCCGCAACGTGTTGCGGTTCAGGCCCAGCATCGAGGCGGCCTTGATCTGGTTGCCACGCGTGGCGGCCAGGGTCAGCCGGATCAGCGGCCGCTCCACCTCCGCGATGATCTTGTCGTACACGTCGGTGACACCCATGCCGTCGTTGTGTGCAGCCAGGAACTCCTTGATGTGGCGCTCCACCGCGCTTGACAAGGTTTCCGGGCCGCCACCGGGCAAAGCCGGCGCCGCCGGCCCGGGCATGGGCAACGGATCGGCCAGTTCCGTCTCGATCACCTCGGCGTTGATCACCTCTTCGGGACACAGCGCGGCCAGCCGCCGCATCAGGTTTTCCAGCTCGCGCACGTTGCCCGGCCAGCCATGCTGCTTCAGCCGGTCCACCGCGCTCTGGTCGAGGCTCTTGGACGGCAGCCCGTCTTCCCGAGCGCGCTCCAGGAAATGCCTGGCCAGCAGCGCGATGTCTTCCACACGCTCCCGCAGGGGCGGCAGGCGTATCGGCACGACGTTCAGCCGATAGAACAAATCTTCCCGGAACTGCCCCTGCCGGATGGCGGTGCGCAGGTCGCGGTGGGTGGCGGCGATGATGCGGACGTTGGCCTTGATCGGTTGCCGCCCGCCGACGCTGGTGAACTCGCCTTCCTGCAGCACCCGCAGCAGCCTTGTCTGCGCCTCCGGCGGCATGTCGCCGATCTCATCAAGGAACAGCGTGCCGCCATTGGCTTGCTCGAATCGGCCCTGGGAGCGGTTGGTGGCGCCAGTGAACGCCCCGCGCTCATGCCCGAACAGCTCGCTTTCGATCAGTTCGCGCGGAATGGCGGCCATGTTGATGGCGACGAACGAGCCGGCCCGGCGTTTCCCGTAATCGTGCAGCGCGCGTGCCACCAGTTCCTTGCCGGTACCGGATTCGCCGTTGATCATCACCGTCAGGTCGGCAGTCGTCAGGCGCGCGATGGTGCGGTAGATCTCCTGCATCGCCGGGCTGCGGCCGATCAGGGGCAGCCGTTCGTCGGTGTCTTTCGCCTCCGGCGGGCTGAACGTCGGTTCGGCCGGCGTCGCCAGGGCACGTGCCACCACCGACAGCAGTTCGCGCAGGTCGAACGGCTTCGGCAGATATTCGAACGCCCCGCGCTGGGTTGCCTTTACCGCGGTCATCAGCGTGGACTGCGCGCTCATGACCACGATGCGCAGTTCCGGGCGGATGCGTTTGATGCGGGGGATCAGGTCCAGGCCATTTTCATCCGGCATCACCACGTCGGTGATCACCAGGTCGCCTTCCCCGTCCTCCACCCAGCGCCACAGCGTCGCGGCATTGCCGGTGCTGCGCACCTGGTAGCCGGATCGACCCAGCGCCTGCGTCAGGACGGTGCGGATGGATCGGTCGTCGTCGGCGATAAGAACGGTGGGCAGGGTCATTGATCCGCGTCTCTTTCCGTGACGACAGGCAGATGCAGCCGGAATTCGGTGCGGCCAGGGCGGCTGTCGACCTCGATCAGCCCGCCGTGGTCGCCGATGATCTTGGCGACCAGCGACAATCCCAGCCCGCTGCCGGTGCTTTTCGAGGTGACGAACGGTTCGAACAGATGCGGCCTGATGTCCTCGGGGATGCCGGGCCCGTTGTCGCGCACCGCGACGAACAGCGGCAGGTCCAGCCGTTCGCTGCTGCCCGGAATCGCCACCCGCATGCCATGCTGGAAGCCGGTGGACAGAATGATCTCGGGGTGGTGGACGCCGTCCTGCGTGACCGCCTCGGCCGCGTTCTTCACCAGGTTCAGCACCACCTGCACAAGCTGGTCACGATTGGCCCAGACCGGCGGCAGCGACGGATCGTACATCTCCTGGAAGCGGATATGTGCGGCGAACCCTGACTGCGCCAGCTTGCGGACGTGTTCCAGCACACGGTGGATGTTGATCGCGGTCCTGGCGATCGGCTTTTCGCCGAACGCCTCCATCCGGTCCACGAGGTCGCGGATGCGATCGGCCTCATCACGGATCAGTTCGGCCAGTTCGCGGTCGGCCGGGCCGACGCTGCTTTCCAGCAACTGTGCCGCGCCCCGGATGCCCGACAGCGGGTTCTTCACCTCATGCGCCAGGATCGCCGCCATGCCGCTGACGCTGCGGGCGGCGCCACGAAACGCCAGTTGCCGGTCCAGCGCCCGCGCCGCCGAGGCATCCTGCATCACCAGCAGCACCGAACCGGGTTCCTCCGGCAGCGGCGATCCCTGCACGGTGATCCCGCGCTTGTGCAGCCGCGGGCTTTCCAGGTTCAGGTCGTGGTCGGAGATGGTCGCCTCGGTGTCGCGCACCTGCTCGATCATGCGGAACAGCGGATTGTCCAACGGCAACAGGTCCTCCAGCCGAAGCTGCGCGAGACCGGCCGCGGAGATACCAAGGAACTGTTCCGCCGCATTGTTGACGTGGCGAAACCGGTTCTCCATGTCGAGCACCATCACCGGCACCGGCATCGCGCCCAGGATGGCGGCCGCATCGGGTGGCTTGGGGGTCAGATCGCCTGCCCCCCTTGTACCGCGTCCCGTCAGCAGGCGGGACGCCCGCGCGACGACCGCGCTCATGCGGCTTCTTCGGAGAAGGCCGCCGTATCGGCCTCCATGGTCCGGGTCACGCCGCGGGCGATCAGCGGATCATAGAACCGGTCGATCAGTTCCAGTACCGAATCGGCATCGCCCATCCGGTTCATCGTCGACCGAAACTCCGCCGATCCGGGCAGGCCGCGCGAATACCAGGACAGATGCTTGCGTGCGAGGCGCACCCCGGGGCCGACCCCGAACTGCCCGAGCATCGCGTGGTAATGGGCCAGCATGATGGATTTCTGGCGTTCCAGCGACGGTTCAGGAAACCGTTGGCCGGTGCGCAGGTAATGCGCCGCCTGCGCCAGGAACCACGGCCGGCCGTAACAGCCGCGCCCGATCATCACCCCGTCGGCACCGGACTGGCGCAGCGCGTCGGCGGCATCGTCCTCGGTCAGGATGTCGCCGTTGACGATGATCGGTATATCGACCGCATCTTTCACCTGCCGCACGAACGCCCAGTCGGCGGTGCCGGTATAGAATTGCTGCCGTGTGCGGCCGTGGATGGTGACCATGCGGATGCCCGAGTCCTGGGCGATCCGCGCAAGCCGCGGCGCGTTCAGGCTGGCGTGATCCCAGCCCATGCGCATTTTCAGCGTCACCGGAACCGGGACCGCCTTGACCGTCGCCTCCAGGATGGCCGCCGCCGCGACTTCATCGCGCATCAGCGCCGACCCGGCGGCCTGGCCGACGGCGACCTTCTTCACCGGACAGCCGAAATTGATGTCGATCAGATGCGCGCCCTTGTCGACGGCCAACCGCGCGGCCTCGGCCATCGCCACCGGATCGCAGCCGGCGAGTTGCACCGCCGAGACGCCGCCGCAGCCGTCGATCTCCGCCATTCCCAGGGTTTTCTGGTTCTCCCGGATCATGGCCCAGGAGGCGATCATCTCCGACACCACCATGCCGGCACCCAATTGCTTGGCGGTGCGGCGAAACGGCAGGTCGGTGACGCCTGACATCGGCGCCAGGATGACCGGCGTCTCGATTCGAATGCCCCCTCCCAGATCGATTGATCCGAGGGCAGTGGGTGTGATGTGTGAACGACAGTTGCCCATGATTTGGGCAACTTACAGACACATCCGTCAGCGCGCAATCTTTCATCGGCATGAATGCAGGCGACCGTGAGAAGCAACCTTACAGGCGGTCTCAAAGCTGTCGGGTACAATGCCCTTCCGCCTGCACGCGGCAAATTAACGGGTTATTCATCTCTTCCTGCCAACCTCGCACGATTCAACGTCCTTCGCGAGGTCCGCATGCCCGCCTCCCTCTCGTCCCACGATGTCGCTCGGCTGATGTCCGAACCGTCCCCAGACTTGCGGGCCGAACTGGCGGGTAAGGTCGCCGCCGATCTGGCGGGTGCCGGCCTGACGTCGTCGGAGGTCAAACTGGCCCAGGACATCGTGCGCACCCTGGCCCGGGACGTTGCGGAGAAGGTCCGGGCATCGCTATCGCGCGGTCTGCGCCATTCTTCGCACCTGCCGCGGGATGTCGCCCTGCGACTGGCCCGGGACATCGACTTCGTCGCCCTGCCGATGCTGGCCGACTCCCTGGTGCTGACCGACGAAGACCTGATCGGGATCGTCCGCAACGGTTCATCCTCCAAGCAGGAGGCGATCGCCAGCCGTCCCAACCTGGCCGAGACGGTATCGGATGCCCTGATCACCCATGGCGAGGAGCCCGCCGTCGCCGTGCTGATGGCCAACAACTCGGCGTCCATCGCCGAGGACAGCTTCAACCGAGCGGTGACCCGCTTCGCCGACAGCAACCGGGTGAAGGAGGCGATGGTGCTGCGCGAAAAGCTGCCGATCACCGTCGCCGAACGGCTGGTCACGATGGTGTCGAGGGCGTTGCAGGCGCACCTGGTGAAGACCCACGAACTGGCCCCGGCGACGGTGGCGGACATCGTCCTGACCTCCCGCGAGCATGCGATCATCCACCTCAGCCTGGGGGCCTCGGATGAGGATCTGCGGCAGATGGTGACGCAGATGCAGCGGAACGGGCGGCTAACTCCGTCGCTGATCCTGCGGGCGCTGTGTACCGGCGATATCGCGTTCTTCGAGGCCGCCATGGCGGCGAAAAGCGAGGTGCCGCTCGATAACGCCCAGATCCTGATCCACGAGCCCAGCCGGCGGGGCCTGGCCGCGCTATACCGGAAGGCCAGAATGCCGGAAGCGCTGTACAGCGCGGTCCAGGCGGCGGTCGATGTCGTTGACGAAACAGGTTTCGACGGTGAGGCGCGCGACCTGGAGCGGTTTCGCTCCCGGGTGATCACCCGGATACTGACACTGGTGGAGAACGTCGATCCGTCGGACGCGGATTATCTGCTGGATAAGCTGGGCGACGTGCTGGTGCATGCACCGACGGATAACGAATCGAGCCGGCTGCACATACCGATGATCTGACTGTCGGTTTGAACGCGCTTTAGGGCCTGAAGTGTTGTGACAGCGCCACGCCGAGGGCATCCGGCGTCCAGTCGCGGCGTTGGTAAAAGAGTTCGATCAGGGCGGATGTCTCCTGGTCCCGGTCCAGCCCGGCGGCAGCAACAACGCGGCCATTCTTGACGTAGTAGGCAAGAAACTCCGGTTTCTCCAGGTCGCCGTGGACGATGATGTCGTCCCACTCCTTGGCATGGCCGATGTAGGTGAGACATTTCATGTATTGGATGGTCCAGAACACCGGAACCGCGTCATAGCGAACGGTTTGTCCAGCCATGTTCACGGCCGCGATCCGGCCGTGTTGTTCGGCGACACGCCAGTGCTCGACACGAACGGGGGCACCATCGCCTTGCAGCGGGAAGCTGGCGATGTCGCCGGCCGCATACAGGCCATCGGTGGCTTTCAGCGTGGCATCGACGGATACGCCGCCGTCTTTATTCAGCCTGACGCCGTGCAGGTAATCGGTGACGGGATGGACGCCGAAGCCGATCACCACGAGGTCGGCGGGCAGGCGCTCGCCGTTGCGCAGGACGACGGTTTGGACGCTGCCGTCGCCCTCCAACGCCTGGATTTCCTGGCCGAGGCGGAAAGTGACGCCGTTCTTCCGGTGCAATCCGACCAGCGCATTGCCGATCTTGGCACCGAGCTGTTTCTCGAAGGGGGATGTTTCCTTGCCGACCACGGTCACGTCCAGGCCGCGTTCGCGCAGGCTGGCGGCAACTTCCATGCCGATGAAACTGGCCCCCAGGACGACGGCGCGTTCGCTGCGTTCGGCCTGGGCGAGGATGGCGTCCGCGTCTTCCCGGGAACGCAGGACGAAGACGTTGCCCAGGTTGGCGCCCGGGATGTCCGGACGAATGGGGGCGGCGCCGGTGGCCAACAGGGCGGCGTCATAGGCCAGGGTGAAGCCGTCAGCGCAGCTTATGGTTTTCCGAACTGCGTCCAGGCTGGTCACCTGGGCGGTACGGCGCTCGATGCGGTGCTGCCGGTAGAAGGATTGGGATTGAAGCGGGGATTTTTCAGCGTTTTGTTCGCCGGACAGGACGTATTTGCTGAGGATGGTGCGGTCGTACGGGACCCTGTTGTGCTGGTCGAGCATGACGACACGGCCGTTGAAGCCGGTCTCGCGCAGGGTTTGCGCGGCGAGGGCACCAGCGGCTCCGGCACCGACGATGGCGAAAACGCGTTGATCGGGCGCCAGGGCCGGTTGCGCCGGTTCGACCGGAGGGGTGGTGACCAGGATGCGCTGACCGTCGATGCGGGCTTCGTAGCGCGGTAGATTGTCGACGGCGGGCGGGTCCAGCAGCGCGCCGGTGCGGATGCAGAAGGCCGCTTTGTGCCATGGGCAGATGATGCGGTCGCCATTGCGGACGCCTTCTTCCAGTGGGCCGCCGGCATGGGGACAGGTCGCGCCGATGGCATGCACCGTCTGGCCGTCACGGATCAGCAGGATTTTCTCGCCATCGACCTCGATCGGATGCATGGCTCCATCGGGCAGATCAGTCAGTTCTGCGACGTTGTGCTGCGGCATGGTGGGGTCCCCGGTTCGTCCGTAGCCATGACGGACGGCCGGGGGGCAGCGTTTGGTGCCACGCGGGGTTGTGATCTATCCCGCCGTCAGCTTCTGGATCAGCGCCTGTGCTTCCGGCGTGCCCCAGTCGGCGGCGCCCTCCAACCGAGCGACGACTTTTCCCGCTTTGTCGATGATGACCGTGGTGGGAATGCCGCGAGCGTTGAATGCCCTCGACAGCGCGCCCTTCGGGTCCAGCAATACGGGGAGCGCGGTGATGTCGTGCGCATGATACCACGCTCGCACCGCATCGGCGCCGCCCCGGTCCGACGACAGCGGCAATACGGCGATGTCGTGCGGCGCCAGCTCCTTGGACAACACCTGCAGCGACGGCATCTCGGCCACGCAGGGCGCGCACCATGTGGCCCACATGTTGACCACCATCCCTCGGCCCTTGAATTCGCTTAGATGATGGGTCGATCCATCCTGCGCGACGAACACCGCGTCCGGCGGCGGATCCTGCGGCGGCGACACAGGTTCCAGCCCCTCGGACAGGGGCGCCAGCGTCTCGGCGAGCGGTTTGCGCGGCAGCGCGGTGGCGGCTAGGGTGCCGCCCGCTGTCGCCAGGAGTATCCGGCGTCGGATCATCATCAAGCTGGAACCCTTTTTGTGACCAATATGCCCGACCGCCCGTCCGCGGATCGCATCAATGAGCCGGCCAATATGCAATGGGGCGGCCGCTTCGCCGGTGGTCCGTCGGTGATCATGCAGGACATAAATGCCTCCATCGGCTTCGACCGCAAGCTGTGGCGGCAGGACATTCGCGGATCGCGCGCCCATGCGGCGATGCTGGCCAGGATCGGCCTGCTCAGCGCGGAAGATGAGAAGGCCATCGCCGGGGGTCTAGACGCGATCGCCCAGGAAATCGAGGCCGGCCGCTTCGCCTTCGATGTCGCGCTGGAAGACATCCACATGAACATCGAGGCTCGTTTGACCGACCGCATCGGTGAGGCCGGCAAGCGGCTGCACACCGCCCGCAGCCGCAACGACCAGGTGGCGACGGATTTCCGCCTGTGGGTGCGCGATGCGATCGACGGTCTGTCGGCGCAGATTTCCGACGTCATGCTTGCGTTGGCGCAGCGAGCGGCGCAGCACGCGGCGGACCCGATGCCCGGCTTCACCCATCTGCAGACCGCACAGCCAGTGACCTTCGGACACCATCTGCTGGCGTATGTGGAGATGCTGGATCGGGATCGGGGGCGGCTGGCGGATTGCCGCCGCCGGCTGAACGCGTGTCCGCTGGGATCGGCGGCGTTGGCCGGAACCTCGTTCCCGATCGACCGGACGATGACCGCGGCGGCGCTGGGCTTCGACCGGCCGACGGCGAACAGCCTGGATGCAGTGTCGGACCGCGATTTCGCGATGGAATTTCTGTCCGCGGCGGCGATCAGCGCGGTGCATCTGTCCCGCCTGGCCGAGGAAATCGTGATCTGGTGCAGTGCTCCCTATCGCTTCATCCGGCTGTCCGACGCCTTCACCACCGGATCATCGATCATGCCGCAAAAGCGCAATCCGGATGCAGCCGAGTTGGTGCGCGCGAAAACCGGGCGGGTCACCGGCGCCCTGGTGGCGCTGCTGACCGTGATGAAAGGCCTGCCACTGGCCTACGCGAAGGACATGCAGGAGGACAAGGAACCGGTGTTCGACGCCGCCGAGGCCTGGGCGCTGTCGCTGGCGGCCACCGCCGGCATGGTGCGTGACATGACCCCGGATGTCGGCCGGATGCGCGAATTCGCCGGCTCCGGCTTCGCCACGGCGACCGATCTGGCGGACTGGCTGGTGCGGGTGCTGCGCCTGCCGTTCCGCAGTGCGCATCACGTCACCGGACGGCTGGTGGCATTGGCGGAGGCACGCGGTGTCGATCTGGCCGGTTTGTCGCTGGCCGAGATGCAGTCGGTTGAAGCCGGTATCACGAGCGACGTGTTTTCAGTGCTGACAGTGGAGGCTTCGGTGGCGTCTAGGGTGAGCTACGGCGGCACGGCGCCGGCCAACGTCGCCGAACAGGCGGCGCGGTGGCTGGCGGTGCTGGCATGAGGGCGATCGTGGCACTGGCGGTGGTCCTGGGGTTGCTGGTGGCGTGCGGCAAGAAAGGCCCGCCCGACCCGCCCGGACCAAAAGAGAAGATCATCTATCCGAAGAGTTATCCAACGCACTGAAATCAAGGAAACGCCCATGTCAGGACCCGCCGCTCGTTGGGAGTCGTCAACGCCCGTCCGCTACCCCGATCCGGACGTGGTCGTGCTGGATCCCAGGTTCCAGAAGATCTTCATCGGCAATGCCGGTA
The DNA here is from genome assembly GCF_009765975.1 of Acidisphaera sp. S103. Taxonomy (GTDB): domain Bacteria; phylum Pseudomonadota; class Alphaproteobacteria; order Acetobacterales; family Acetobacteraceae; genus Rhodopila. The sequence continues at coordinate 93,024 of NZ_LMUJ01000030.1, forward strand.
TCCAGCGCATCGCCACTGGGTTCGACTTCACCGAGGGGCCGGTATGGTTCGGCGACGGGCGGTATCTGTTGTTCTCCGACATTCCGAACGATCGGATCCTGCGGTGGGATGAAACCACCGGTGGCGTCAGCGTGTTCCGCAACCCCTCGCATTATGCCAACGGCAATACGCGCGATCGGCAAGGCCGGCTGATCACCTGCGAGCATGACACGCAGCGGGTTACCCGGACGGAATATGACGGCACCGTCGTTGTGCTGGCCGAGCAGTGGGAGGGCAAGAAGTTGACCGGCCCGAACGACGTGGTGGTGAAGTCCGACGGTACGATCTGGTTCAGCGACAACGGTGCCGGCACCCGCGGCAACTACCTGGGACATACAGCGCCGCAGCAGCATCCGTTCCGCGTGTATCGCTTCGATCCTCGCACCAATACCTTGACCATCGCTGTCGGCGACATGGCTCGGCCGAACGGTCTGTGTTTTTCCCCTGACGAGACGCGGCTGTACGTCGTGGATACGCCGGGCACCGGGCCGAAGAGTACCTGGGTCTACGACATCGTCGATGATGGAACCACGGCGGTGAATGGGCGGGTGTTCTTCGATGGGGCCGGCTGGGCGGATGGTATCCGTTGCGATACCGAGGGCAATGTCTGGGCCGGGTTATCCGGCGGCGAGGGTCAGGACGGTGTGGGCGTCTTCGCGCCGGACGGCACGCTGATCGGACGCATTCTGCTGCCGGAACGGTGTGCGAACGTGTGCTTTGGCGGCAGGAAGCGGAACCGGTTGTTCATGGCGGCCAGCCAGTCGGTTTATGCGCTGTATGTGGAGGCGCAAGGGGCGGTTGGGGGATGATCTTCCCATGTCGTCATACCAACCCGCGTTATTGTTGATCGTTTGGCACCGTCTTGCGACCGTCATGGCGAGCGGAGGCTCGCCATCCACGCCTTTGTTTTCGCGGCAGAAGGCGTGGATGCCGATCTGCATCGGCATGACGGACGGTAGCTGCCGAAGCGCCGATGACTATGCCGTTGGTATCAAATCCGCCGCCAGACGCCCGGTGCCGCCGTGGCAATTGCATGCATGCCGAACCCCAGGAACAACACCCCCGACACACGTGTCACCCACAGCGCGTGCCGCCGGTAGAACCGGCGGACCACGCCGGCCCCGATCACCGTGATCAGGACGCCGTCGGCCGCGACGAACCCGACGCACGCTGCTGCCAGCAGAGGGACGAACGCACTCCAGTCCAGTGCGCTCGCGTAACGCGCCAGCAGCGCGGTGAACATCGCCACCGCCACAGGATAGGCCTTCGGATTCGACAATCCGAAGGCCAGCCCGCGCAGCAGCGGCCGCTTAGGTTCCGTCGTCACCGCCCCGTCAATGCCACGCGTGGCCGTGGCGGACCGGACACCCAGCCAGCACAGGTAGATCCCACAAACCAAACCCAGGACATCGAAAAACAGCGACCCGATGGTCCGGGCACCGATGATCGCCGTCAGCGACAGTGCTGCCCACAGCACGTCACCAACGAAATGGCCGCACAGGAACAGCGCCCCGGCCCGCCGGCCTCGGCCGGCACCGATTCCCAGCAAAGCCAGGAACGCGGGACCCGGCGCCAAGGTATAGGCGGCGCCGGACAAAGCCGAGGCGAGCAGCAGCCCGAATGTCACCCCCCGAACGCCTGATCCCACGGCTCCGGCACCATCAGGTAACCGTCCTTCGACTTCGCCAGATAGGCGAACCCGGGGAAGTGCACATGCATCCCGGCGATCAACTGCCGGTCGGTCGCCACCATGTCGAACGTCCGCTTGCGCGTCGCGGCGGCGGCATGCGGGTCGGTATCGAACACCATGGTGACCTCGGGCCGGGGCACCTGCACCTCCGGCACATGGGTGATATCGCCCCAGATCAGCAACGACTTGTCACCCGAGGCGATCATGTACCCGGAATGACCCGGCGTATGCCCATGCAACGGCATCGACGTCACGCCCGGAAAAACCTCGACCGCACCTGAGAATGTCCGCATCTGATTGTGATACGGCGCCATCTGTTCGCGCGCGCACTGAAAATACAATTTCCGAGCGCGATCGTCCGCTCGGGACATGGCGCCGTCGTCATTCCAGTGGCGCGGTTCGTTCTCATGTACCACCAATTCGGCGTTGGGGAAGAATTTCTCCCCGGTCTTCGGGTCCGCCAGCCCAGCGGAATGATCCGGATGCATGTGCGTCAGGATCACCGATTCGATGTCCGCCGGATTGACGCCGGCCGCCTTCAGGTTCTGCTGTAGCTTGCCCGCCGTCGGCAGCAGATAATCGCCTGATCCTGTCTCGATCAACGCCAGCCGGCCAGCGGAATAGACGAGGTAGCAGTTGACCGACGTCCGCCGCCCGGGACGGAACCCGTCGGTCAGCAACTGCGTCGCATCGCCGGGCGATATGTTCTGCATCACCTCCACGGTGCCATCCAGATAACCGTCTGACAGCGCGGTGACGACGATGTCGCCGATCCGCCGGTGATAGACGCCCGGGATCTGTGAACTCGGAACCATGTATGCACTCCTGTTATTGCGCGATGTAGCCGCCGTCGATGACCAGTTCCGTTCCGGTGACGAACGAGGCTTCGTCGGAGGCTAGGAACAGCACGCCGTACGCGACTTCGATCGGTTCGCCAAGCCGGCGCAGCGGCGTGGCCTCGATCTTCGAGGCACGTCCGGCGGCGTTGGTTGCGTTCAGCATCGGCGGCATGTAGCCCGGATGCACCGAGTTTACCCGAATGCCTGATGGACCGTATTTCGCCGCCGCCGCCTTGGTATATAGCCTGACAGCGCCCTTGGAGGCGGCATACCCCGGATGGCTGTCGGCGCTGCCGACGAAGCCCATGATCGACGATATGTTGACGATCGAACCGCGTCCGTTCGGGATCATGGCCGTCGCGGCATGCTTGGTGCCCAGGAACACGCTGGCGGCATTGACGGACAGCAGTTTCTGCCATCCCTCCAGACCATCCACGTCACCCACCGAACTGCCGCTGATTCCGGCGTTGTTGACCAGGATGTCGAGCCGTCCATAGGTGGCGATCGTCTCGGCGATCAGCTTCTGCCAATCGCTTTCCGACGTCACATCCGTTCGGATAAACCGCGCCCGGCCTTGGCTGGCGGCAATATCGGCGGCAACCGCCTCGCCTTCCTTCGTCAGCATGTCGGCGATAACGACGGCGGCGCCTTCCTTGGCGAACAGGCGGGCCTCGGCTTCACCCATGCCGTGCGCGCCGCCGGTGACGATGGCGACCTTGTCTTTCAGACGCATTTTTTCCTCCTCGGTTTGTGGCCCGGCGCTGCCTCGGAAGCCAGCGCGGCGGGGCGAACTACCGAAGCAGGTCTTCCGATCGGCGTCCACCATGCGGCCTGCCGGTATCAAGACCATTTCCGCGCATGGTGCATAAATCCAATAACCAAAACCCCGATTATCGTCCCCACCGCGAAGACCTATCTGCGGACCCATGAAAGCCGGACACACCGCCCGACCAAAGATGGAGAACCCCGATGAAGACCATGATCCTTGCCGCTTTCGCAGCGCTGAGCCTGACCGCGGCGATCGCCCCGGTGGCGAATGCCGCATCCTTCGGGCGGCCGACCTTGACCTACCATCAGGGGTCATATGACAACACCGCCAACAGCCTCGGCGGCCGGTATGTCGGCGGCGGGGACTAACCTTCTGCCGCTAAACGCGAGGTTGGGGCCGGGGTAATTCCCCGGCCCTTTTCGCGTCCGCCGCTATTCGACCGGCACGAAAATCGAATGCCGCATTTTGCCGCCGATCGACTTCGACAGATGCCCCTTGCCGCGGATGTCCTCGACCAGGATCACCTCGCCGGCGCCGATTTCACGTGCCTCGCCGTCGCTGGCGGTGATCTTCACCCCACCGTCCAGATTGATGATGTATTGGCGCCGCGGCGCCGGATGCCAGCTCAGGTCGTAATCGCCGCCGGTCTCGCGGAAGATGATGCCGTTGGCGGGCAAGCGGGCGGACAACTTGCTGCCGTTGCGCTCCTCGACCCATTGGACCTCGACGTCGCGCCAGTGGGTTTCGCCGGCGTCATCGACGTATATGTTATGGATTCGCATTGGTTTTGTCTCCCTATTCGATCGGCACGAAGATCGAGTGCCGCATCTGGTTGTTGACGGATTTGGACAGGTGGCCTCGGCCGGTGATGTCTTCCACCAGGATGATTTCGCCGGCACCGATAACGCGGGATTCGCCGTCGCTGGCGGTCAGTTCCACGCCGGCATCGAGGTTGATGATGTATTGCCGGCGCGGTGCCGGATGCCAGGGACGATCGTGCTCTGCCTGCGTCTGGCGGAAGATGATGCCGGTGGCGGGCAGACGGGCGGAGGTCTTTCCCTCCGGCCCTTCCTGAGCCCAGTCGACCTGGACGTCCCGCCAATGGGACTCGCCCTGCGCATCGCAATACAGGTTGTGGACGCGGATGCCCATTTTTATGCCCTCCGGACGTAGCCATAACGCAGGTTGCTGGGATCGGGGCCGTCGCGCAGATACTCTTCCTTCAACATCCCGAAACGATCCGGCTTGGCGAGTTCGGCGTGGCGGTCGTAGCCGAACAGGCGGAAGCCGTTTTCCGCGAAGACACCGCGTTTGACTGGACCGTCGGCGGCACCGAGCGGGGTGAAGCCGTGCTTTTTCTGCATGTCCTCGGGGATTTCCAGCCGGCGCAGGCCCTCGATCTGCCATTGCGGCGCGCCGGTCCAGACTGCATCCGTGCCCCAGATCACGTGGTCGGGGCCGAGGCCCTTGATCAGCGTGCCCATCAGCGCGGCGGCCAGGCGTGGTTCGGCGATGCTGGTGTAGGCGAAAAGCTGGCCCAGGTCGCCGTAGACGTTCGTCACGCCATATTTTGCGGGGATCTCGGCGAGATCGCTGACCCAGGAACTGCGGCCGGTCTGATCCCATTCCGCCATCGCATCGGCAGGCGAGCCGCCGACATGGCGATAGCCGGAATGATAGACGACGAAATTAAGCCCCGGCCAATCCTTCGCAGCCTTGCCGACGTCGCTGACATCGACGTAGCTGCGCAGGTTCGGGAACAGCTTTTCGGCCGACGGTGGAAACAGGCCTTTATGGATGCAGACGTTTTTGATGCCGGCTTTCTGGAAGCGTTCGTAGGCCGGATACATCAGCTTCTCGTCATCCAGATGCCATGGATAGTGGCTGGTATCCTTATGGGTGTTGTCGCCGATCGTGTAGCCTTTCCAGCCATCCGGCCGCAGTGTCGCGATCGCATGGTCGATGCCGTCCATCCAGCCTGGCTGGCCGGGCACGATGGTGTAATGCGCCAGCAAACGGCGGGCGCCAGCCTGCTTGTTCACCTTGTCGCGCGTCTGGAAGACCATTTCATTGGTCAGGAACCAGTCTTGCGGAACGTCGGACGGGGAGTTGGTCAGCAGCGCCACCTTGGTGTCGCTGTCGAGAAACACTTCCTTGAAGTAGTTGTCGAATTTCAGGTCGGCGAGGGTCTGTTCCTTGTCACCAAGCTGCTTGTTCCAGCCGAACTTGCCGACCGCGGCGCGCTGGGCAACGAAGTTGGTCAGTCGCGTGTCGTCGCGCAGGAAATGCGTGTGGCAGTCGAACACATCCTGGCCACGCAGCACGATAGCGCGTTCGTCGGCCATTTCCGGCGTGGCGGCCTCTGCCTCGGAGACCGTGAACAGCTTCCCGTAGACCTGGTTCATCGCCACGAATGCGGCGGCCATGCCCGATGCGGTCTGGAAGAAGCGGCGGCGGCTGACGCCCTGGCGCTTGGCGTAATGATCGCCCATTTCCGCTAGACGATCCTCCACCTGCTTCTGCTGGGCGGTCTGGGGTTCGGGGAAATATTCGTCACTCGACACGATCTGCGTGGGGATCGGAAAACGATGCGGCAGGTCCTCGGCCGGCGATAGTTGGGCGCGTTCCTCGTCGCTGAGAAATCCCATGGTCTTGCCTCCTTTTATGCGGTTTTCGGCATCGTCAGGAATTCGTGCATCACGTGCCAGAAGTCGGCGCGCGTCAGGCTCATGCCGATGGCGTGCGCGGCACCCGGGATGACGTTGTATTGCTTGTCCGGCGTGGGCAGCTTGGTGAAGAAGTCGAGCAGATCTTCCTCGGTGGAAATGCCGTCGTATTGCCCGCGTACCATCAGCACCGGGCACTGGACCTTGGCGGGATCGACCAGCGGCAGATTGGCCGTCATGTCGAGATAGGTGCCGGTCGGAACGGTGTCGCCATTCGGCATCTCGGCCTTGGCGAGCGCCACGGGCACCCGCGGGTCCGATGTGCCGGGCTTGTCGCGGGTGAAGATGCTCAGGATCATGGCTTCATCGCGCTTGCGGCGGTTGTGGGTGCGGTAGAATTCCGTCTGTTCGCCCCGCTTGGCGAGCGTCGGCGATCCCTTGCCGGTATAGGTGAAGGCTTCCAGCACAAGCCGCTCCACGCGAGCCGGTTCCGCCGCCGCAAAGGCCCCTGCCCTGATCGCGCCGCTGCTTTCGCCCATGAAATGGAATTTCGTCTGTCCCGTCTCCCGCTCCACCATGGGCACCACGGCGCGCAGATCGGCGACGCCCGATGCGATGTCGGAATTGCCTGACGTGACGGTCGATTTGCCATAGCCCTCGAAATCCATGGTCCAGACATCGAAGCCCCAGCGCGCGAAGACGTTCATCAGCGAGTATTCCCCCGCCCCCGGTACCGTCAAATCGAAGCTCGGCAGTGACGAAATCGACGATCCATGGACCAGGAACAGGACTGGCAGTTTCGCTTCCCCGGCACGGGGTGCATGCAGCCGTTTGCGGTAGATCGCCAGCGTAACGTCGCCCTTCCTGGCCTGGTACTGCGCTGTCCAGAACGATTCGGCGGCGGCCGCCGGCCGGGTAACGGCAGCCACGGCAAGCGGTGCGCCGATCATGACTCCACGTCGAGAGGCCGTCGTGATGTGGTCGTTCCCCGCCATGCGTCGCCCGCCTGATTTGATTTTCGCCATTGAGGCCCGTTTTGCGCCGTACGTCCAGGGCGGCCCGAAACCCTTCTTCCCATAAATCCCGGGATGCGGTTGACTCGCGCGAACGCAAGGGAAGGATCGGAACATGGCGGGGCTTTATTACGAACAATTCTCGGTCGGGCAGGAATTCGCCCATCCTTGGACGCGGACGGTCACCGAGATGGACAACACGCTGTTCAGTGCCCTGACCATGAACGTCCAGCCGTTGCATCTCGACGCCCATTTTGCCGCCGAAACCGAATTCGGCCAGCGGCTGGTGAATTCGGTGTTCACCCTCGGCCTGATGGTAGGCATGACGGTGAATGACACCACCCTGGGGACGACCGTCGGCAACCTGGGATTCACCGAGATGAAGTTCCCCAAGCCGGTGTTCCACGGCGATACGCTGCGGGCGCGGACGAAAGTGCTGACGATGCGCGAAAGCCGGTCCCGCCCCGATGTCGGGATCGTCGAGTTCGAGCATACATGCTGGAATCAGCGCGACGAAATGGTGGCGATCTGCACGCGCCAGGCGATGATGCGCAAGCGCCCGCCCGAGCGTCCATGACCAAGCCGCCCAAGACCGACCCCAAAGCGGACCGAGCAGCCCGGGAAGCCGCGGCGCTGCGGGAGAACCTTTTGAAACGAAAAGACCAGGCCCGTCGGCGGCAGGACGCCAAAGCGGAGCCAGCGCCGCGGGACGGCTTGCCGAAACCACCCGGACAGCCACAATAGTCCCCTCGCTACCAAGGATACCGACCATGAAGATGCGCGCCGCCGTGCTGCGGGAACAGGGCAAGCCACGCCCCTATGCCACCAGCAAACCGATGACGATCGAGACCGTCGACCTCGACCCGCCTGGGCCGGGTGAGGTCCTGTATAAGATCGTCGGCGCCGGGCTGTGCCATTCCGATCTGTCCACCATCGAGAACCTGCGGCCGCGCAAACTGCCCACCATCCCCGGCCATGAAGCCGCCGGCATCGTCGAGGAAGTCGGACCCGGCGTCACCAGCCTGAAGCCTGGCGACCATGTCATCAGCGTCTTCGTCACCAGTTGCAACGAGTGCCGCTACTGCAACGGCGGGCGGCCGAATTTGTGTCAAAGCTCCAATACGTCCCGCACCAACGGCACGCTGATCTCCGGCGCCCGCCGCCTGTCGCTGAACGGGGAGCCGATCTACCACTACAGCGGCCTGTCGGTGTTCGCGCAGTATGCCGTCGTCGCGCAGAACGCACTGATAAAGATCCCCGATGAGGTGCCGCTGGAGGATGCCACGATCTTCGGCTGCGCCGTCGTCACCGGCGTGGGCGCGGTGCTGAATACCGCACAGGTGCCGCCGGGCGGGCAGATGGCGGTCGTCGGCTTGGGCGGCGTGGGCATGAACGCCCTGATGGGTGGGGTTATCGCCGGCGCCGAACGCATCGTCGCGGTCGACCTGAACGCCGACAAACTACGGATCGCCCGTGAACTCGGCGCGACCGATACGTTCCTTGCCGGCAACGCCGACGTGGTGGAGGAAATCCGCCAGGCCACCGGCGGCGGTCTGGACTACGTGATCGAAACCGCTGGCTCGATTCCGGCGATGAACCTCGCCTATGCCATCGCCGCCCGCGGCGGTGCGGTGGTCAGCGCCGGGCTTCCCGCCTCGACCGCCACGTTCTCCTACCTGCATTCCGCCCTGGTGAGTGACGGAAAGAGTATCATGGGCAGCTATATGGGCAGTTGCGTGCCCAAGCGGGACATTCCCCGCTTCATCGCATTGTATCAACGTGGCAAACTGCCGGTGCAGAAATTGCGTTCGGGGACCATCACCTTTGACGAGATCAACGAGGGCTTCGACCGCCTGTCCGACGGCTCCGTACTTCGCCAGGTCCTGCAACCGCACGCGTGACACGCGCCTTGGCGAGGTGTCACCAGCCCCATGACCACCTACCTCGTGACCGGGGGAGCCGGGTTCATCGGCTCCCACCTTTGCGACGCCCTGGTCACCCGCGGCGATACGGTGCGCGTGCTCGACAACCTGTCCACCGGCAACAGATCCAACCTTCCTGCCGGTGCGACCTTGATCGAGGGCGATGTCGCCGACCCGGAAATCGTCGCCGCGGCGATGGAGGGTGTCGATGGCTGCTTCCATCTCGCCGCCATCGCCTCGGTCGAGCGCGGCATCACCGATTGGCTTGGTACCCACAACGCCAACATCACCGGCACGATCACAGTGTTCGACGCGATTCGCCGCCAGGGCAGCAAAATCCCGGTGGTTTACGCGTCGTCGGCCGCCGTTTACGGCGACGCCCCCACGGTTCCGATTGCCGAGACCGACCCTTGCACACCGCTATCCGCGTACGGCGCCGACAAATACGCCTGCGAGCTGCACGCCCGCGTCGCCAGCCACGTCCACGCTATCCCCACCACCGGCCTGCGTTTCTTCAACGTCTACGGTCCTCGCCAGGACCCGAAATCGCCGTATTCCGGGGTCATCTCCATCTTCTGTCAGCGCATTGCCGCCGGCCAGCCGATCAAGATTTTCGGCGACGGGCAGCAAACCCGCGATTTCGTCTATGTCGCCGATGTTGTCGCGGCGCTGCTGGCCGGCATGGGCCTGCGCGCGACGGATTCCCCGGTGTTCAACCTCTGTACTGGGATTCCGACTTCGGTCGAGGCGCTTGCCCGCCTGATCGCCGACCTGGCCGGGAAGAACCTCAACGCCCGTTCGGAACCGCCCCGCGTCGGGGAGATCAGACACTCCTTCGGCGTGCCCACTCACGCCAATGCCGTCCTGGGATTGTCGGGCCGCGTGCCGTTGCGCACCGGCCTCGCCAACGTTCTGGCCTGGATGGCCGGCTCGACCGATTGAACGCACCATGAAAGCCATTCTCGAGGCCCTGGCGCTGCCGCCCACAATTTTCGTCGTCCTGATCACGGCCGGCCTGCTGCTAGGCGGCCGGTGGCAACGGCCTGGCCGCTGGCTGACGTGGGCGTCGCTGATCGCGCTGATCCTATTCGGCATGCCGGCGGTTTCGGGCAGCCTGCTTCTGGCCCTGGAAACCGGCCTGCCCATGACCCCCCCGGCCGACCATCCGCCGCAGGCCATCGTCGTCCTCAGCGCCGAGTATACCCGCTCCAGCGACGACGCACTGGGTTACAGGCCGGGCCTGCTCTCGCTCGACCGGTTGCGCACCGCCGCCGCGCTGCATCGGCGCACCGGCCTGCCGATCCTGGTCAGTGGCGGTGTCGGTCAGGCCGGGGCGCCGGCGTTGGCGATCGTCTTGGCGCAAAGCCTGAAGGATGATTTGCAAACCCCGGCCCGCTGGACCGAAGCAAGATCCAAAGACACCTGGCAGAATGCCCGCTTCAGCGCCGAAATCCTGCGCGCCAACGGCATCTCCTCCATCTATCTCGTCACCCATTCCTGGCATATGCGGCGCGCCCTGGTGGCGTTCCGGGCTACCGGACTGACGGTGACCGCCGCCCCCACCGCGCTGGATGAGCCACTCGGACCGGATCTGGATGATTTTCTACCCCGAGCGGCCGGCTGGCAGACTGGCTACTTCGCCATGCACGAATGGATCGGGTATGCGTGGTACGAACTGCCCTGAAACCTTCGCCTCGGTCGCGGCATTGCCGCCCGACGCCCTGGCCTTGCTCGACAACGCCCCCGGCCTTTTCGCCGGACGCGCCTGGTGGGATGTCGTGCAGTCGCACGCGATACCGGCCGGAAGCGAGCCATTATTCGTCACCATTCGCACCGAAGGCCGGGTTGTCGCGATGCTGCCGATGTTGCGAACCGGCAGCCGGCTGAGCAGCCTGACCACGCCCTATACTTGCGAATACATGCCGCTGCTCTCGGCCGGACTCAGTCAATCCGCGCGAATCGCCGCCATGACTGCATTCGGCGCACTATGCCGAGGCCGGGGAAGCGTCCGGCTCGATGCGTTGCCCGCCGAATGGGTTTACCTGAGCGACCTGGAGACCGGCGTGCGCGAGGCCGGTCTGCGCGTCCTGCGCTTCGATCATTTCGGCAACTGGCACGAGGATGTCGCCACCCTGGACTGGTCCGGCTACCTGGTCGGGCGGCCTGGCGCCCTGCGTGAAACCATCCGCCGCCGCCTGCGGCGCGCCGAGAAACTGCCGGACGCGCGGTTCGACCTGTTCACCCAGCCAGCCCAGATGGACCAGGCCGTGGAAGCGTTCGAATCCGTCTATAGCCGAAGCTGGAAGGATGCCGAACCCTTCCCGACCTTCAACGCCGCGCTGATCCGCAGCACGGCCGCACTCGGTTTGCTGCGACTCGGAGTCTGGTCGATCGGCAGCCAGCCTGCCGCGGTGCAGTTCTGGGTGGTGAGGGACGGCCGCGCCATCGTGTTGAAACTGGCGCATGATGAGGCGTTCAAGGCGCACTCACCCGGCACCGTGCTGACCGCGCTGATGGTGCGGCATCTGTTGGACCAGGAGCATGTGGCAGCGATTGATTTCGGCCGCGGGGACGACGCCTACAAGCAAGGCTGGGCAACAAGGCGCCGGCAACGCATCGGGATGCTGCTGGTCAATCCGTGGCGGATGGCTGGGGCAATGGATCTTCTGCGCCATACCGCCGGGCGGGTTCGCGCGGCGGTAACCCGGCGTTGATCAGTCTTTTTGAGCGGCGCGCTTCCGGCGGCGGAAGCCGGCGAGCCCAGCCAGCCCGGCACCCAGCACGGCGAGTGACGTCGGTTCCGGCACGCTCGTCGCGGTCAGGGCGTAGGTGAAGTTCTCACCGTAGCCGCCAAGCCCGGTTCCTTCGTCGGTGAAGATCGTCAGGCTGGAACTCAGCGTCGAATACGGGATGTTGCTGGTCACCGTGATCGGCACCACCAGCATGCCGCCTTCGGTGATGACGGAAGACACCGAGGAGACGGAGAAAGCCGACGCATTCGCGCCGGTGATCGAATACGCGTCGATCGTCAGGTTGGTCAGGTTGGCGTTGCCGCCATTGGCGTCGGTGGTGACGTTCCCCAGATCCAGAAGCAGGGTCGTAGCCACGTTATAGCTGACCACCCCGAAGCTGATCGTCGCCCCGGCGGCGCCCGCCGTGTGACCGGTGCCATTCACCGTTGGCGTGTTGACGCCCTTGCCCACCAGCGTGCTGGCATAGGTGGGGCCGACCGCCGACCCGGTCAGCGTGGCCGCAACCGACTGGCTCAAATTGGTTCCGGCCGAACTGCCATCGCTGAAAGTGATCGGATCGGTGACCGAGGTGCTACCGCGGCTGCTACCTGGCGTGTAGGTGTATCCCAGTGTCGATGTCGCGGTGGTGCCAAGCGCCGTGGGCGATGTGGCATTGCTGACCAGATTGATCGTCGCGGCCGAAGCGGCGAAGCCCCCGCTGGAGACCCCGGACACGCTTCCGTTCAGCGCAGTTTTCGCGCCGCTGCCGGCGAGGTTGCCATCGCCGATGTTCGCGACAACGAACGACCCGCTGACCGAGGAACCGGAACCGATACGGCCATACACCGTCGAGTTCGCAATCGATTGGATGGGCGCGACACCGGTGCCGGTCAACGTCGTGGTCTGGATCGACGCGAGGTTCTGGCCATTGGAAGAACCGTTCGACAGTGTCTCCACCACCATCGCGGAGGACGAACCGACCACTGTCGGTTTATAGGTGTAACTATAATTCGTCGACGAGGTATCAGTCAGGTTGATCGATGCACCCGCCGTGGCCGCGAAGCCGCTGACGCTGCTCAGCGCGCCAACGCTACCCCGCAGATTGCTGATGGCCCCGGCACCGGACAGGTTGCCATTACCCGTGTTGCTGACATTGACCGTTGCCGTGGAACTCGATGTCACCAGCACATAGCCGGCGCTGGCGGACCCGGCGACAGATGCCACTGGCGCCACGCCGGTGCCGCTGAGCGTCGTCACCACGGACGTCCCGACGTTTTTTGTCGTGCTGCCGTCAGTGAAAGTGGTGACCACCGTCGCCGACGCCGCCCCCGTGCTCGTCGGCGTGAATACATACCCATACGACGACGAACTGCTGCTTTGAGCAGACTTTGTGCTGTTGTCGGTCAGCGAAAAACTTGCTGTTCCCGTGCCCACGAAAACGGAGTTGCCCGAAGCACCGTAAGACCCATTCAGGTTGTAGGTCGAGCCAGATCCCGCCTCGTTGCCATTGCCGGTGTTGGCGACGCTCAGCGTTGCTGTTCCGCTTTGACCGACCAGCACAAAGCCACTGCCGACCACGGCGGTTGTCCCCGGGCCGGAAATCGTTGGCGCCACGCCCGTGCCAGTCAGCGTGATGGTCGCCGAACCTTCGTTGGTGCTGCCATGGATGTAGCTGGCGGTGAGGACGTCGCTGACCCCGCCGGTAACCGTCGGCGTGAAGGTGAACGCGGAAGAACTTATGGTAGCTGACGAGGCACTCGAGCCACTCGTAACCGTTTGGAAAACCGCGATACCGGAAAACTCCCCGGTCGCGCCGGTGATCGTCCCGAAACCTGGACGGGTGCTGATTCCTAAGCCGCTGATTGTCGCTTTATCCGTGACACTGGCGCTGGTCGTGGCCGGCGACGTCACGAGAACGTAACTTAGCGACTGCGTCCCGATCGTGGTCACGTCAGGCGTCGCACGCGCCTCATGCCCCTCCATCAGAAGCAGTGCCAGCAGAGAAGTCGCGGATGCCAGTGACGCTCTCAAAGCTTCAGCCCTACCTTTGTCCGTTTACATATCGTGCCGTTTGACGATACACAACTACTTTTTTATACATTCCATGCTCGCACCGCCGCGGCGAATTACGCATGCTTCATACCGTATATCGTAATATTTTATGTCGAATATCGACATATAACATCGTCATGCATTTTCTATGTTCGATATCGATATTTTTTGTTGTCAATTCGCTGAAGCGAGTCGTGCTATGCACACATCATGCCAGAACTCGAAACCTTTTGGTATCAATTCGTTGGTGGGCGATTTATCTCAATAACCGACGAAACTGTAAAATTTTCCGACACTGTCCCGGCTTTACCCACCCATCGCCGAGCCACCGCCAAGCCCGCCCGAAACAGCCGAATGGGCGACCAGAGAGGTCCCGCTTCCACCCAGACCTGCCGATATGCCCCATCGGCGAGGCTGCGTTTGTAACGGTCCTCCCCTACTAAAAAATCATAGATTTCAATCTCTTGATCCAATGCGAACTGAATGGCCCGGTAATGGCAGGTCAGGCCCGGTTTCGCCCGGGGCGCCGTCGCCCGGTAGGCGAAACCACTCTGATAGGCCAACATTCTACCTTGGAAATGAAAATTATACAAAATACCGATGACAGCCCCATGACATGACACTTTCAGCAGCACCACCTCGCCACGTGGCATCCCTGCCGCGATCAGGTCCCGATGAAACCGACCAAAAAACGGCCGGGCAAAACTGCCAGGCCGCCCCCTGGCGGTCCACGCCGCTTGATGCAGCACCGCCATCTCCGCCAGCATCGCGTGCCCCGCCGCCACCGACTCGGCCCGCTCCACCACAATCGACCCGTAAAACCGTTCCGACCGGCGGATCTGCTGGCGCGTGTTGGCGCTGCGCCCAGCCAGGTAATCCCCGCCCGCCGCCCGCAACGCGGCCAGGTCGACAAACGGCGCGGCCTGCGACCGCACAACCCGCATCAACCCCGCCGATCGCCCGACCGCGGCCAGCACCGAGTCGTCCATGCCCGACAGCACCAGGTCGTACCGGCCCGTCACCGCCCGCAGGCACAGTTCGGTCAGTTCCGCCTCCCGCCCCGCCTCGGTCAGCACCCCGTTCTGCTCGACATACGGACAATCCAGCTCCGCCGAACCGTTTTCATCCAGATACAGGACCGCCGGCCCGACAAGCCGGCGAACCCGGTTGAACAAGGCCAGCGCAACGGTCCGTCCGTCGTCGGTCGCCTCCACCAGAACCGGGTCAGCAAACCGCTCCGCCGCCAGGCAGCCAACCCAGGTCCAGCTTTGGAAGAACGACAGCGCCGCACGCTGTTCCAAATCCCGCCATCGACACCCCAATTCGGCGAAATCCGCCACGCCGGAAACCCGAACCACCGTCACGGCGCCGCGGCCCCCCCGCGCCACAGCGCGCCATGCGTGGCGAACATCGCCGCCTGGTCGAAATCCCGCTCCGCCTTCGCCCGGTTGTCCGATCCGATTCGCCGCCGCGCCGCGGGGTCGGCGGCCAACCCCGCCAGCGCACTTGCCAGCGCCGCATCGTCCAGGCCGGTGACAAGGGGCGCGTTGGCCTCCGCCACCATCAGCCGCACGTCACCGACATCCGTCGAGACAACCGGCAGCCCGCTTGCCATCGCCTCGATCACCGAAAGCGGCATCTGCTCGGTGTCCGACGACAAGGCGAAGATGTCGAACGTCGCATAGAACGCGGCGGTATCCTGGTGATGGCCGGCGAAGCGCACTCGGTCCGCCACGCCCAGCGACACCGCCAGCGCCTCCAGCGCCGGACGCTCCGGCCCGTCGCCGACAATGACCAGCCGGCCCGCCGGCAGCAGGGCGAACGCACGCAGCAGCCGGGAGATATTCTTCTCCGCCCGCAAAGCCGCGATGGTGCCAATGACCGGTTCGCCGGTTCCCCGCTTTGTGCCGTCCGTCACAAACCGAGCCAGGTCGATTCCGTTCGGCACGTAGCGGATCACCCGGGGCGGCAGTTTCCAGACCTCGGTCGCGATGCGCACCAGGTTGCGGGATGGCATGACGACCGGCGTCCGGCCCAGCGCGATCCTCCGTATCAACACGCGACGCCGAATCTGGGTGTTGCGTTCCTCCGGCCCGAACCCGTCCACGACATGCATGTGACGGGTGACCGGCACGATGTTGGCCAGTGAGAACTCGATCGCGCCCCAGTTGCAGGTGACCAGCACATCCGGCCGCCAGCGTCGCAGCAGCAGCCGGTAATGCCAGGCATTCGACAGCATGGCGTTCTTGGCCGCCGCGACCGCCGGAAACGTCACGTCCAGGCCGGGATCCAGCCGTTCCCGGCACGCCAGGTTGCCGTCCAGGGAGACCACGATGTGGCGGAACGCCGAACCAAAATGGTTGGCGACGGCGGCGAAACGCACTTGTGCGCCACCCACCGCGAAGGTCGGGAATACGTGGACGACCAACGGTGCCGCTGTCTGTCCGGTTGCCAGTTTCACCTTGACTTTCCTCAGGCCTTCCGCCGACACGACCATCGATGACCTGGTCCTGGCATACCGCAATCGCTTTCGGCACCGCAATGCTTTGCGCCCTGCTTCCCCCCTTGCCCGCCAACGCTCGCGATCTATCGGTCGGCCGAACCCGGCTGCTGAAAGTGCCGAGCCAGGCCGCCACGATCGCCGCCGATGGCGATGTTGTCCGTATCGATCCCGGCGTCTACACGGATTGCGCGATCTGGAACGCCTCCCACCTGGTGATCGAGGCCACCGGACCCGGCGTCGTGATCGCCGGCAAAACCTGCGCCGAGATGGGCATCTTCGTCACCCAAGGCGACGACATCACGGTCCGAGGCATCACCTTCGCCGACGCCTCCGTCATCTGGCACAACGGCGCCGGCATCCGCGCGGCCGGCGACAACCTGACGGTCGAGCACAGCCGCTTCCTGCATAACGAAAACGGCATCCTGGCCGGCGGCGGTCCCGACAGCGTGGTGCGGATCAGCGACAGCACGTTCATCGGCAACGGCACCTGCATCGGGCGGTGCGCGCATGGCATCTATGCCGGCGCGCCGATCGCCCTGCTGGAGATCGACCACAGCGTCTTCCTGGACACCAAGGTTGGCCACCACATCAAGTCGCGGGCCCGCAACACCGTCATACGCGACAATCGCGTCGAGGACGGACCGACCGGCACCGCCAGCTACCTGATCGACATTCCCAACGGCGGCAACGTGCTGATCCAGGGCAACACCATGGAAAAAGGCGCCGGCAGCGAAAACCCCGCCGTCGCGATCTCCATCGGCGAGGAGGGCATGAAAAACCCCACCTCGGTGCTGATCGTTGAAGACAACGTTTTCCACAATGACGAGCCGACGCGCACCATCTTCGTCCGCGACAGCACGCCGACGCCGGTCGAGATGTCCGGCAACACCATCACCGGCGACGTCGAACTTCCCGCCGAACCGTCAAAGTAGCCGGCGTAACGACGTCACGGCCCGGCACCGGTCCCCGCCAATTCCAGCACCGCATCGAGCAGCACCTGGGTTCCCCGCGCGATCTGCTCCTTGGTCGAGTATTCCTTCGGATTATGCGTTATCCCCGCCACGCTCGGCACGAACAGCATCGCGCTCGGGACCAACGGGGCCATCAGGACCGAATCGTGACCGGCGGCGGCGATCATGTCCCGGGTCGAAAGCTGGCGACCGGCTGCCTTCCCGCGCAGCAACGCGCCCAACTTCGTATCGAACACGATCGGTCCGAACGTGGCGTAAGGATCGACGTCTATACGTACGCCTCGGCGCCGGGCGATGTCCGATAGTGCCCGGCGCAGGGAAGCCTCCATCGCGACGGCCTCATCCGCGCTGTTGTGGCGAACGTCGCAATGCAGCCGGGTGATGTGCGGCACATTCCCTCGGGCATTCGGAATATTCTCGATCCAGCTTGCGCTCGCCCGGCCGAATGGTTCGGCGGTGAGGCCAATTCGTTCCACAGCCAGGATCACCTCGGCCGCCGCCGCCAGGCTGTCGTGGCGCCGGTTCATCTCGGTCGGACCGACATGACTGGGCTCGCCCGTGATCGCTAACTGGAAGTAACGGGCATGCATCGTGCCTACGACAATACCGATGTCGGCACCGGTCGCTTCCATCACCGGGCCTTGCTCAATATGCAGCTCCAGCCAGGCGCTCCAGTCACGCGGCGCGGGGGTCAAGGACCCGGCCTGGCCACTGTCCGCCAGCGCCTGGGCGACCGACACGCCGTCGTCGTCCGTCATCGCGAGAGCCACGTCCAGCGGCAACTCGCCGGCGGCGACGCGGCTGCCCATCATGGCGGGGCGGAACCGGCTGCCCTCCTCATTCATCCAGTTCACAAGTTCCAAGGGCGCACGCGTTCGGATGCCGGCGTCGTCCAGCGTCCTGATCACCCCCAGCCCCGCCAGCACGCCGGCGACCCCATCGAAGCGCCCGCCCGTGGGCACCGTGTCCAGATGGCTGCCAAACGCGACAGCCGGGGTAGCCATGTCGATACCGGTTCGGTGCAGGAACATGTTGCCGATCGCATCCTGCTGATGATGCAGGCCGAGTGCCTGGCACCAGCGCAGGAAAAGGGTGCGGGCGGCGGCGTCCTCGGCGGTCAACGCCAACCGGCGGCTGCCGCCTTCTGGTGTCGGACCGATTTCGGCGATGTCCATGATGGATTGCCATAGCCGGTCGGCATTGATCGTCGGGTTCATGCGGCGGCGGCGTCCTTCATCACGGTGGCGAGAATCGTATAGGCTTCCGTCCATGCCGCTTCCACCGGCGGCGTGAAAGCATCGCCCAATCCTTGCGCCAGGGTCCAGAGCAGCGCGGCGGCGACAGTATCGTAATGGGCCGCCCGGACGCCGTATTCCGCGTGCCGGCGGCCCAGGTCGCGCACCGCCGGAACAATCACCTCCAGTTTGTGCAGGTTGGCGACCGCGGTGCCGATCATCGTCATCAGCTTGCGTCCCTGTTCGGCCATGTCGCCCTTGAACAGCGGTTTCAGCGCCGGATCGAGCACGAACAGCCGATCGTAGAACAGTGCCGCCGCCTGCGAACCGATCGGGGCGACCTTGGCGAAGGAATCACGGACAAGCGCCTGGTTTTCGGGAGTCATGGAAGCCTCGCTCTGCCTGTTGTAGAGACAAAGCGCCATGCAAATGTCGGGCCGGACCAGAGTTCCTTACTTGATCGTGTGCTTCAGACCTCCGGCGATTCCGCCTCCGGTCATCGCGCTTTACCCGATCTTGTCGCGGGTGATCACCGCACCGCAGGCGACCAGTTTCTCGGCCATGCCGTCGTATCCGCGGTCCAAATGGTCCAGCCCGTCCAGGACCGTGTCCCCCTTCGCACCCAGGCCCGCCAGCACCAGCGCCGCCGCCGCCCGGACGTCCGTCGCCATGACCCGAGCGCCCGCCAGCCGATCCACGCCGCGCACATGGGCTGTGGTGCCCAGGACGGTGATGTCCGCGCCCATCTTCCGCAGTTCGTCGACATGGCGAAACCGTTGCTCGAAAATCGTCTCGGTGATCGCACTGGCCCCCGCAGCGGTCGCCAGCATCGCCATCGCCGGCGATTGCAGGTCGGTCGCGAACCCGGGGTAAGGCCGGGTCTGGATGTCGATCCCGGTCAACCCCGCCGGCGACCGGCGCGCGATCACGCCATCCCGGACATCTTCCAGCACGACCCCGGCCGCGGCAAATGCGGGTCTTGCCGTGCCCAGCAGTTCGGCGTGGGCATGGCGCAGCAGGACCTCTCCGTCCGTGACCGCCGCGGCACAGGCGATCGTCCCGAGCTCGATACGGTCCGGCATCACCGTGTAGTCGGCACCGGCCAGTTCCCGGCCACCTTGGATTATCAGGACGTCGCTGCCGATCCCCGTGATCGCCGCACCCATCATCGTCAGGCACTGCGCCAGATCGGTGATTTCGGGTTCCCGTGCCGCGTTGCGGATGATGGTCTGTCCCTTTGCCAGGACGGCGGCCAGCAGCAGGTTCTCGGTCGCGCCGACGGATGGCTGGGGCAGCACGATCTCCGCGCCACAAAGACCGTATGGCGCGGTCGCGTGGATCAGGCCGCCGTTCACCTCGACCTCGGCGCCCATGGCGCGCAGGCCGGCGATGTGGAAGTCGATGCCGCGCAGCCCGATCGCATCGCCGCCCGGCAGCGGCAGGCTCGCTTCCCCGCAGCGTGCCAGCAGGGCGCCCAGCAACAGGACGGAGGCGCGCATGCGGGCCACCAGGTCGCGGTCTATCTGACGCGGATGGATCCGTTCGGCGCATACCGTCAGTGCACGCCCGGTCCGGCCGGTCGACCAGGTCAGGTCCGCGCCGAGACGCTGCAGCAGGTTCGACAGCACGGCGACGTCCAGGATGGCCGGCACATTGTCCAGGACAACGGGGCGCGGCGTCAGCAGCGCCGAGACCATCAGCGGCAGGACGGCGTTCTTCGCGCCGCTGACCCCGTAGGTGCCGACCAGCGGACGACCGCCCTGAATCACCAGGCAGGTGCCGGGGTTGGGGCGCCACCAGGGCGAGGCCCCGAGCAAAGAGACGTCGGAAAGATGATTCATACGGTGGAGTCGCTCAGGTTCAGTCTTTGATCTTAGCGAAAGAAGCCACCGAGCCGCTACCCGGCTTGCAGCGCCCACTCGCGGTGGACCGGATATGTGATCGTGGCCTGTTGAACAGGCTTGCCAGCACGCCACCACCGGTCCAATCCTGCGCCAACCAAGTAAACGGGACCCGTCCATGCCTGTCGAAGCCGTTATCGCCGCCGCCCGTGACTTCCTTGGGGACCGCATCACCACCAACGCGGCACTGCGCGACCATCACTCGCACGGCCAGGACAGCCAGCCGCCGGTCCAGCCCGACGCCGTCGCGTTCATCGAAACCACCGAGGAGGCGTGCCGCCTGATGGCGCTGTGCCACGCGGAACGCGTGCCGGTCGTGCCCTGGGGCGCGGGCACATCGCTGGAAGGCCACGTCACCCCCGTCCGCGGCGGCATCACCCTGGACCTGTCGCGGATGAACCGCGTGCTGGACGTCAGCCAGCCGGACATGGACTGCCGGGTCGAGGCCGGCGTGACCCGCGAGCAGTTGAACGTCCACCTGCGCGATGTGGGCCTGTTCTTCCCGGTCGATCCCGGAACGTCGGCCTGCACGATCGGCGGGATGTCGGCCACGCGAGCCTCCGGCACCAACGCTGTGCGCTATGGCACCATGCGCGACAACGTCATGGGATTGACCGTGGTGATGCCGGACGGGCGGTTGATCCGGACCGGGGGCCGCGTGCGCAAATCCGCCTCCGGCTACGACCTGACCCGCCTCTTCGTCGGGTCGGAGGGAACACTGGGGATCATCACCGAAATCCAGCTTCGGCTGCACGGCATCCCCGAAGCGGTTTCCTCCGCCACCTGCCAGTTCCGAACGCTGCGCGATGCGGTGGAAACCGTGATCGCCATCCTGCAATTGGGCATTCCAGTCGCCCGCATGGAATTGCTCGACGACGTGCAGATGGCCGCCTGCATCGCCTACTCCAAGTTGGAGGGGCTATCCGAACTGCCGACATTGTTCTTCGAGTTCCACGGCACGCCGGCAGGTGTCGCCGAACAGGCAACCCAGGCGGAGGAAATCGCCCTGGGTTTCGACGGTCTCGGCTTCGCCTGGGCCACCGAAGCCGCCGCCCGCGCCAAGCTCTGGCAGGCTCGGCATGATGCTTACTGGGCGTGTTTGGCCCTGAAGCCAGGGCATCAGGGGATCGCAACGGATGCGATCGTGCCGATTTCCCGCCTGAACGAGGCGATCCTGGGCGCCAAGGACGACATCGCCGCTTCCGGGCTGACCGCGCCGATCGTCGGGCATGTCGGCGACGGCAATTTCCACACCGTCATCCTGGTACCGCCCGAACCGGACGGCATGGTTCGGGCCTGGGAACTCGACAAGAAGATCGTCGGCCGGGCGTTAGCTCTGGGTGGGTCGTGCAGTGGAGAACACGGCGTCGGCCTTGGCAAGCGCGAGTTCCTGGAGCAGGAGCACGGCGCCGAGGCCCTGACGGTCATGCGCGCCGTGAAGCAAGCGCTGGACCCGCGCGGCGTGATGAACCCGGGAAAGATTTTCCTGAATTAGGGCTCGCCGGGAAATAAACGAATCGGCTGGCGGGGGCCGTCAGCCTCTCATCGTCATGGCGGAACTGGGCGACCGTGCCGACATCGAAGCACTTATTTATCCACGAAGCCTTAGCGAAGTCCCCCGGTTCGCGGTGAACCGGGGGCAGGCCATCAGCTCCGGTAGTCGGGTTTGCCGTCCTCGATCAGGCGCAAGGCGGCGTCCCAGACCATGGCGTAGTGTTCGTCGTGCTCGTGCGCCTTGAACTGGTCGGAGGTGTGCTGGCAGACCTCGGGCGGCGGCAGGATCAGTTCGCGGCCGCCGGACATGGCGTCGACCTGGGCGGCGCAGGCACGTTCCAGCATGTAGATGTTCAGGAACGCCTCGGGGATCGAGGTGCCGCCGACCAGCAGGCCGTGGTTGCGCAGGATCATCGCCTTGTGCTGGCCGAGGTCGGCGACCAGGCGTTCCCGCTCATCCAGGTCCAGGGCGATGCCTTCGTAACCGTGGTAGCCGATGCGGTTGTAGAACTTGCAGGCATGCTGGGACAGCGGTAGCAGGCCCTCCTTCTGGGCGGACACGGCGATGCCGGCGGCGGTGTGGGTGTGGATGACG
Organism: Acidisphaera sp. S103; assembly: GCF_009765975.1. Lineage (GTDB taxonomy): Bacteria > Pseudomonadota > Alphaproteobacteria > Acetobacterales > Acetobacteraceae > Rhodopila. The sequence goes on from NZ_LMUJ01000030.1 coordinate 115,445, forward strand.
CACATCAGGTCGTGGCGCGCCATGTGGATGGCGGAATGGATGCAGAAGCCGGCGGCGTTGACGTCGCGGCTGCTGAGGCCGCGGGTTTCCTCGACGATGGTGCCGTTGACGTCGATCTTCACCAGGTCGGAGGCACGCATGTGCTGGAAGTTGACGCCGTACTTGTTGATCAGGAAGTGGTCTTCCTTGCCGGGCAAACGAGCACTGAGGTGAGTGTAGATGAAGTCGGTCCAGCGATGATGGGCGATCAGGCGATACAGCGCGGCGAGATCGCAACGGATCTGCCACTCGGCTTCGGAAACGCCGGCGAGGGAGGCCGGGGAGGTCTCGATGTTCATGGCGGGGTATCCTCGTATTTTTGTGGCCGGCAGAGTCGGCGTTGCGGGCGGTTGCGTCAAGCTATTCTGCTGGCTTGCGCCTACGATGGCGCCATACCGACGCCGTATTGTTCGGCCACCTCCCAAAACCAATCCTGGTCCAGGTCGATCTGCGGCTGAATTCCCGGACGGCGGGCGCGGCACGTTCGAAGATGGCGTAACAAAGCGCCTCATCATCATGCCGAGCATGGTAGGCAATTCCATCGTACGTGCCGGGATGAGCAGACAGCGCTTTCGATCAGGCCTGCGGCACATCGTACGGTTTTCCGCCGTGTACCACCTGAGCCGTTGCTCCCAGGCGCGCCAAACCCGGCCCAGCCATTCGAACGAACCGCAGCGGGCGAAGCACCTCGAGCGTGGTGTAGGCTTTCTTTGCCAGCAAATCCGAGGGAATTTGCGTCAGTCCAGGGGTTCGCAGAAAGGTTTCGGCGAAGGCGCCTTGCGCCGCTTGTGCCGTGTACAGAACACCGTAAGTGCCATCCGGCGCATTCAACCGACCATCGCGGCCGCGATCGAAGTAAATGGGATCGAGAGCGGCGGTGTAGAACCGATGCAGCACTTCGCCGGCTGCAACTGTCAGTTCGAGTGGGATGCGTGTTGTCAGGTCTCCGGGCGGCCCGGGTGCGGCCTCGGGCGGCGGTTTCACCCGCCTTGCATGCCCATCCCGCGCGCCGCCGAAACGACAAGTGCCACGTCACCACCGCGCAAAACATCGATCGGCTTGCGGCCGCCCAGGCGATCATCCGGGCGAACAAAAAAATTCAGCACCGCCCAAGGATTATGTGTCGGAAGTGCGTGCTGCACCTCCCTGAGGCCCGGCACCAGGCCATCGCGCGTAAACTGCACCGCCGGATAACGGCGGCGGTTGCTCGGCCCCGGCACCGCCAGAAGACTACCCTCCTTGACCCGTTTCTCTACTGCCTGACGTGAGACGCCATTCAGCAGTGCCTGTACCTCTTCGAGATCAAACGCCCCACCTGCCTCCTTCAGATCAGCGGCAGCAATTTGAGAGCCTTGCAGAAGGGCACGGGCACGAGGACCTAACGCGTAAGCATTGGTCTCGATTTCTTCGCGAGTCTGGTCGTGATCGATATCCTCTCCGTATTTCTTGCTGACAAATGCGCGCAACTTCTCCTTCGCCGCCGGTGACGCCGCAACGAAAGCAAAGTCGACACCCGTCGGCGGCCGTTCCCTGAGGACGAACTCATTCATAGGCTCAGGCAATGCGTATACGAGATCGTTGCCCTTGAACCGTACACGGCCGCCCTGTCGAGAGGATGAACGGGCAGGCGATTTTCGTGCTTGGGCCATCATTGCTCCTTGGGACCGGAACATGGGCACCCTTTGTCAGCGTGTCAACTTCGACAACCTGGACAACATGAGCGTGCGCAAGAGTTGTCGCAACCTTAACCCGCCAACTCCCCCAACACCGGCAGCAGATAATCGGCAAACAGCCGTGGATTCTCCGCAAACGGGAAATGGCCGATCCCAGGCATCGGGCGGAAGGTTACGCCGGGGATTTTGGCGGCAGTCGCCTCGGACAATTCGATGGTGCAGGAGTAGTCGTATTCGCCGGTCAGCATGAACAGGCGGCAGCGGTTGGTGTCGATGCGCCCTACCCTTTCCCGACCATCCCAGTCGCCCGAGTAAAACGCGATATCGCCGTAGAACACCGATGCGCCGCCCTGGCTGTAGTGCCAGGTGATGGTCTCCTGATACTCCGCCGGGCTTTGCGGGGCGCTGAGCGCTCGTATCCATTCGGGGACGAACAGGGACGAATTCACCTTCGGATCCACCGCCCAGGTGGTTTGGCGCTGGTTGATTTTGTCGCAGGCCTCGCAAGCGACGATGCCGCCGAAGGAGTCGGGGTGGCGGTAGGCGAGTTCCAGGCAGATTTCGCCGGACATCGAGGCGCCAAGGGCGATCGGCTTGTTCAGCCCGGCGGCCGCGATGAAGCCCATGATCAGGTCGACATAGAGGTCGGTGTTCAGCCGCCAAGATCCGGGGACGGCGCCCTCGGGCGGCAGGGATTTACCGTGCCAGGGCAAGTCGAACGAGACAAGGCGATGGCCGTTGGTGATGCGTTCGTCGGCCATCAGGCCGTGGAACTGGCGGCCGTCGGAGCCGGCGGTGTGCATGCACAGGACGTCCCGGCCGGAACCGGCGGTTTCATAGTAGATTTGATAGGTGGTGCCGCCGACGGTGACGGGGACATAGCCACCCTGAACTTTCGGAACCGCTCGGGGACCACCACGCGGGGCTAAGCTCAAGGGAACGGGCAGCGCATTGCCCAGGGTCAGCCATTTGCCGACCTCCAGGATACGGCGAGCGACATGAACATGCTGCATGAAGGCCCGTTGATCGCCCTGAATGACGAACTCCGGCAGGCGATAATGCATTGCGAACAGGCCGTGATGGTGGCGCGGCGGGATCGGCAGTAGGAACTTCGCCCATACCCCGGCCGGCGCCGACAGGGTGAAAGCCGGTTCGCCGCCACCGGGCTGGACCTTGCCATCTTCAAGGTTGAACACGGTCGTGTCTGCACCACTGGCGATGGCGAAACAGATCGACCAGGGGCCGGCCCAGGCGGCCAGGGACGCATCGCCGACACACGCCTTGCGCCAGGCGGCGGCCTCGGGGAAGGTGCTCATTGCGGGTCGATCACCTTCAGCACCACCGGGTGGTATTGGTCGCCATACCCGGCGGCGTCCGCCTGCTTCAACCGTTCCATCGTCAGCTTGGCGGCTGCCATGTCCAGACCGGACGCCTCGGCCATTTCCAGCGCGTAGGACAGGTCCTTCATGGCGTAGCGGGTGGAGAACGCACGCTCCGGGAACGTGCCGGGCAGCATCGATTTCGTGCCATGATTGCGCAGCACGAAACTATCGCCCGATCCCATCGCCATGGTCGGCAGCAGCACGTCGGCGGGGACACCGTTGCGGCGGCCGATGGCGATCGCCTCAGCCAAAGCGCCGCAGTGCTGGAACACCAGCATATTGTTGAGGATCTTCACCACCTGGCCGCAACCGATGGGGCCGCAATGGGTAACGTCGGTGCCCATCGTCTCTAGGATCGGGCGGACGCGGGCGAAGGTGTCGTCGGTGGCGCCGACCATGATGCTGAGTTCACCGCGCGAGGCGGCCTCGCGGGTGCGGGCGACCGGCGCGTCGGCGTAGAGAATGCCCTTTTCGGTCAGGCGGGCGCCGATCTGGCGGGTCAGTTCGACCGAGGACGTGCTGGTATCCACCACACACTGGCCGGCGCGCAGATTGGGTTCCAACTGCCCGACCACAGCGGCGACGGCCTTGCCGTCCGGCAGGGACAACAGAATCAGGTCGCAGGAAGCCGCTATCTGCTGCATCGACGCGGCCTTCACGCCGGATGCCGCGAGGCGTTCCAGCGGTTCGGGGCGAAGATCGTGCGCCAGGACCGGGATCCCGGAGCGGCGCGCCAGATGGCCGCACATCGGTTCGCCCATCACGCCGAGACCGATGAAACCGAGGGTGGAAATCCCCTGCCCTTTGGATAATTGCGGCGTGGATGATGCGGACATGGCGTTTCCCTTCCCGAAGATCGCGCTGTTTTCCGTGTACGCTCCACGGATGTCAAAGTCTGCATCACCGTTTCCAGGCGTCGGATCATGAGACAGAATGACGTCCCGTAAATGATATGCGTCATGCAACCATCATCGTCCGCTTGAACGCGGGGGGTGGACTGCTGTATTGATATTGGGCATTTTTGCTCAGGCGATAAACCGTCCCATACAGGTGAATTTTTGGACGCGGCTTTTGTCTTTGGAACCTTGGGAAATCTTTCGGCCGCCCTCGGCGCCGGGTGGTCGTCCGAGGAGGCGTTTAGTTGGGCCATTGGCGCCGAAAGCGAACTGACGCTGCCTTTGCAGGGCGACAGCCTGCCCACCATCCTGCGGTTCGACCTTCATCCCGCGATCTACCCACCAAAGATCGCCTGCCAACGGCTGATGATCCGAGCCGGCAAAATCGTGCTGGGATCGTTCGAGATCACGGCTCGGCAGACCCTTGTCATCCCGCTGCCGGCGGAACTGACCAGCGGCGCGGAACGCCTGGAACTCACGCTGGTTCATCCCGATGCCGTCCGGCCGCGCGATCATCTTCCGATCGATGATTCGCGACGCCTGACGTTATGCTTTCATTCGGCCAGTCTGGAGCGACCCGGACCGGACGGTGCTGGAGTGTCCTCGGCCGCGGAACCGGCAATGCTGGAGCTGGTTCACGGGGTAATCGCCGGCGACAGCACGGCGATGCGCATGGCCGAGGTGATCGGCAAGCTGCCCAGCCTGAGAGGCCGATTCGGCATCCGTTTCCTGGATCTGTCGAAGCCGTTGGATCAGGCGGTGGAACGCCTGCCACCGGAAACCCTGGAGACGATGCGGTTCTGCTGGATCCAATTGAATGCCGGCATATCGGAGAGGCGCGATTCGCTGCGCCAGCGTCTGGCCGCCGATTGCGTCCTGCGCACGTATTATGCGCCGATCATCCACGCGTTCTGGCCGTTCCAGGGACCGGATCCCAGGGCGGTGCCTGAACCGGGGCGTTACGATCCGTCGCGATATCCCTATGGTGACCGGCTCGCCCGGGCGCTCGCCGCGATGAACCTGCCCGACGACGTCACTTATCTGATGTATGAAATGTCGGCTGGCCAAGAGGCGCTGGACTTTGAGGAGATCTTCGCCAACGACCTTCGCCGGTGGCGGGCCGAAGGCCGGAAATCCGACCTGCAGCTCGCGAATTTTATCGAGGACCACCTGAGCACCAGCCGTCTTTTCATCGCCCCCAACCGGGTGGGACCGGTGTTGCTGCGGGAAATGGTCGGCCAGGTCCTTGACGATGGCCTGGTGCGCGATATCGCGACACCGGAAACGCTGGCGGCCGAACTCGATGCTCTGCTGGATGGCTACGCCGGCTGGCAGGAGGAAGTGCCTGTCCACAAGCGGGTCGCAGACCATTTCAACCTGGCCTGGTGGTCGCCCGACATGAAATACCGCTGGGAGAACAACCTGCGCACTTACCGCGAGTATATTCTCGACTACATCAGATGGGTGCAGTGGCGGCCATGAGCCATTCGATCCTGATCTACGCGAACTGCCAGGGTGAAGAACTGCAGAAGACCGGCCGCTTCATGCAATGCATGGCCGGGCGGCTGAACTTCAAGTGGATCCCGTTTCACCTTGTGACCGAACGCGACTGGGCCAGGACATACGGCCAGGACTTCATGACCGACGTGGTGACGGTGTGGGAGCAGGTGGAGACCGGCGGGCTGTCGTCGAACCGCGCGACCTTGCATGAACGACTCCCGAAGAATGTGCCCATCGTGACCTTTCCGCCGTTCACCGCGACCTGCCTATGGCCATTCGCCGGCAACGATCCACGCGTCGCGCGCGATCCGGACCGGTATCCGTGGCCGGATTCAATCGCCGCGGTCCTGTCGACCGAAGATCTGCCCGATGATGAACTGTTCGAGAAATATCTCCGCGTCACCGCCGAACGCATGCCCGATCTCGACCGGCGGTTGCGCCTGGACATCGCGCGCTGGAAAGCCGCCGATGCCATCGCCGACATTCCGCTATCCGAATGGGTGGAGAAGACATTCCAGACGGTGAGTCTGTTCCATACCAGCGGGCACATCACCGCACCCGCCGTCGGGTATCTGATGAAGCAACTGTTGAACCGCACCACCATCCTTCCCCCCGCACTCGCCCGGGCCGCGATCGGCGATGTCGATATCCTGTTACGCCGGCACACCGGGCAGAATTTTGAGTGCGTGCCGATCCACCCGCTGGTGGCCGAACGACTGAACCTTCGCTTCTACGATCCGGACGCGACATATCGCTGGCATGCGCATGAGTGGACGTTCCGGCAATACATACTGCACTACATTCGTTGGGCGGATTATCTGGTGTAGGATTGCCTGTTATGGCCAGGCTGCTCTAGCCTGCCTGGAACATGGCGCCGGTCGGCGGCTGTGAAAAACGGCTCCGGTACCGGTGCCGGATAAATCAGGAGGTTACGTGACCAGTCAGGCAAAGAAAGTATCCCGTCGGCGCACCTTGAAGCTGGCGGCGGCATCCGCAACGCTTCCATTGGTCCATATCCGGACGGGTCGGGCCGCGGGCAAGGTCTCGATCGGCTTCTGGGATCACTGGGTTCCGGAAGGCAACGAAATCATGAAGAAGCAATGCGAGGCATTTGGCGCCGCGCATCAGGTGGAGGTGCAAGCCGATTTCATCACCTCGGTCGGGTCGAAGAATATCCTGACGATAGCGGCTGAAGCGCAAGCCAAGACCGGACATGACGTTCAGCAATTTCCTGAGTGGGAGGTGCAGAACCACGCCGATCAGCTCGAGCCGATCGATGATGTGATGAAGCGACTGACAGACAAATATGGTCCCGTGGCCGCCGCGAGCCAATATTTGTTCAATATCAAGGGGCATTGGTTGGCGGTGCCAAGCAGCGCCGGCAATCAAAACAAGGGTCCATGCGGCCGCATCTCTGTCCTGAAGGACGTTGCGGGACTGGACATCGTGAAGATGTATCCCTCCGGCGCCGATGCCACGCCGGACGCCGACAACTGGACATACGACACGCTGCTGAAGGTTGCCGAGGCCTGCAAAAAGGCCAACATGACCGTCGCCGTCGGGCTCGGCACCACGCCCGATTCCGTCGATACGGCCGGATCGATGTTCGCCGCGTTCGGGGCTGATCTCATCAGCGCGAAAGGCGATATCAACGTTCACACCGACAATGTGCGCCAAGTGCTCGAATACGCCCAGCAACTGGTCAAATACCTGCCCGAGGATGCGGTCAGCTTCGATGACGCATCGAACAATCGCGCGCTGATCTCGGGCAAAAGCGCGCTGATCTGGAATCCACCCTCGGCCTGGGCTGTCGCCAAACGCGATGCCCCCAAAGTGGCCGCGGATTGCTGGACATTCCCCGCGCCCAAAGGTCCCAAAGGGCGGTTCCTGCCGCTGGGCGCATTTTCCTGGGGTGTGTGGAATTTCAGCGCCAATAAGGCAGCCGCGAAAGACCTGATCGAGTTCTTGTCGCAGCGGGAAAATGTCGAAGCGCGGTGTACCGTAACCCAGGGTTATGATGTCCCGCCATTTGCCAGCATGACGGACTTCAAGATCTGGGCTGAAGTCGAGCCCCCCCGAGGCACCGTTTACCACTACCCGATCCGCAAGTCGCATCATCAGGAGAATTGGATCGCGATGGCCCCTGCCCCACCGGAGATCGCGGTGCAGGCTTACAACCGTGGCACGCTGCCAACGATGCTGGCCAAACTGCAAAGCGGGCAGTCCATCAAGGAAGTACAGGATTGGGCGCAAGACGAGCTTGAAGGCTTTACCCGCTGAGTTCGGCTTGATCGGCGTTTCCGCATCCGGCGAATGGGGCCAACCGGCGAGCCGGCATAACGCCGGTTGGTACGAATTCCAGTGCGGATTAGGCGAAATCCGCTGCTTTCCGCGTGAAAAGGAATGATCGTATGGCGGAAGATTCACTGCTGATCTTGATCGCGGGGACCCTGGGGATCGATCCGTCGGAGGTGACCGATAACTCCGACATGTCCAACACGCGCAAATGGGACAGTCTCCGGCAGATCATGCTGATGACCGAACTGGAAACACATTTCGGCTGCGAACTCAGCGACCAGCAGATGCTGGAAACGACTTCGGTGGCGAAAATCCGTGCGCTGCTGGCCCGTCAAGGTGTGGGCTGACTCAGTCGCCGATCAGCGAGATACGATAGAACGCCACCGCGAGGCGCCGGTCGTCATTCTGTCCGGTGGCCGCGCGCGGGCTGGTCGCCGCGGGGTGATCCAGCACGATCTCGACCCTATCCCGGCCGTGCAACAGATGAGCCGGGACCGCGCAATCAACCTTGCCACGCGGCAGCGGATCGAAGGTGTGAATCAGTTGGCCGTTGACGGTGACACCCAGCGGCTGTGCCGCGAGCGCGGGTGAGGCGACGAAGGGAACGACTTCCATTTCGAGCCGGTAGCTGTGCGCCGCCGCAGGTTTCGCCATGGTCAGGACGCTGCGCTGATCGATCGACCATGTGAAGCCGTTTTCGGGACCCGACCACCCGTCGCCTTGGCAGGCGGCTGCATTGCCCTCGTGTCCAAACACCGTGTCGATACGCCTTGGCGGCGATGCGGCCGTCGTCGCCTCGGCCGGAACGGTGGAGCGGATCGCATGGGCTTCGCGCAGCATTGTCAGCCAGGAGGGAAGATCGAAATCCGGTGCGTTGTCCCGCCGAGCCAATCGGGTCACGTAGCCGATCATCAGCGTGTCGTCGACGATCGTCACGGTGCCGGGGGGATGACCGGACCGGGTCGCCTGCACCCAAAGCAGGGTGGCGGGACCATAGGCGGACAGCGCCGCGCGAAAGTCCAGCAGGTCGTTCGCCGACACGTCCTCATTCTGGCGAAAAACCATGATTTTTTCGGGCTTTTCAAGATCGGCAATCAACTTGTCGATCAAAAAGCGAACGTTTCGGACCTGCTGCCGATGCAGCACCGCGGGGTCGGCTTCGCCAATTTTCACGTGGGCATGATAGATAAAATCGTATTTGGTCAGCTTGATCATGTATTCGCTGTTCTCGGGCTGAACACGGACATGTTCGGGGTCCGCCATGCCTGCGAACCGTGCTGCCATCGCCCGTGTCAGGTGCCGCACGGGGGCGCCGGCGAACCGGAACATGCCAAGCGGTTCGGCCCCGACCCGGCGTTGCACAAGGCCCAGTTCACAACTGTCGCCCAGGCTCTCGAACTGAAGGACAAGGTCTCGATCGGACAGTGGTGATTCAACCGGGATGTCGATACTCATCGTGCGATCTGGACCCTCTGCCGTGCGCCGCCTGGGCCGTTTATAGTCGGCTGGCGCGATTTCCCACAACGAACACTGTCTGCGACCGAGGATGGATTGTAGGATGGGATGAAATCGTCGTGCGGAAGGATTTAGCGACCCTATGCTTGATCGTCCAACGTCCACAGCCACGTTCCTGTCGAGCCTTGGGTTTGGCGACAAGCCCGCTACCCTGCCGTCGATTTTCCAGGCAGGGGACCGGATTTTCGACGCTGCCGCCGAACCGTCCGCGATCCCGGGCGGCACGACGATGCAGCTCATTGCTGTCGTGGGGGCGCTTACCATCGATTACCTGGCGCGGGCGATCGCCTGCTCGGTTGTACAGGAAGGGGTTTTTCCCTTTGTTTACCAGGCACCGTTTGGTTCGTACGTGCAAGAGGTGCTCGATCCCGGATCCGGCCTGCATGGTTTTGGTCCCGAACTTGTGGTCATCGCGCCGGACTGGCGCGACATGGTCGTATCGCTGCCGGTCGATGCCTCCGCCCGCGACGTCGACGCGGCGCTGGCATCGAAGGTGGGGCTGTTGCAGGCGATGTGGGGACAGCTTGCCGGAAAGGATGTGAAGGTCATTCAGCATGTGCTGGTTCCGCCGGCCTGGCGCTATCGCGGGGTGGCGGAACGGCTGGCACCGGCTTCACCGGCGAACCAAATCCGGCGGTTGAATGAGATGCTGCTGGAGGCGGGGCGTGGCCTCGTCACCTGGGTCGATATGGACGCGCTGGCGCGGGAAATCGGCACGCGGCGGTTTGCGCCGGCGAAGTTCCACCATGCCGCCAGGCTGGACCACGACCCGAAATTTCTGCCGGATTACCTGCCGCTGTTCCGCTCGGCCTGGCGGTCCGCCAATGCCCGCGCCAAGAAGGTGCTTGTGCTCGATCTCGACAACACGCTGTGGGGTGGCGTGATCGGCGATGATGGTGTCGAGGGCATCGCGCTCGGTTCGGAGTCCCCGGCCGGTGAGGCGTTCGCGGATTGGCAGCGTTATGTCAAGGCATTGGGCGAGCGGGGGGTAATTCTTGCTGTTTGCTCGAAGAACGATCCAGCGGTGGCCGCTGCGGGGTTCGAGCATCCACATTCCGTTCTTCGGCGATCGGACTTTTCCGCGTTCGAATGCTCCTGGAACGACAAAGTCGCTGGCTTGCGGCGGATAGCCCGCGACTTGAACGTCGGTATCGACAGTTTTGTCTTCTGTGACGACAATCCGGCGGAATGCAACCTGGTGCAGCGGGAATTGCCCGAGGTGGCGGTGGTCTGCCTGGGTGCCGATCCAGCCGCGTTCGTCGATCTGTTCGACGCGGGGCATTGGCTGGACACCGATCATTACACGCGGGAGGACCTGGGGCGTGCCGCCGCCTATACCGCGCGCGCCGCGGCGTTGGCGGAGCAGGCGGAGGCAACCGATTTCGCCGGCTATCTGGCCGGTCTGGGGATGAAGGGGTCCTTGCAGCGGCCACGCGAAGCCGATATCGCCCGGGTCGCACAATTGGAACTGAAGACCAATCAGTTCAACGTCACGACCCGACGTCACAGCGAAGCGGCGATCAGGGGCTTCCTGGATCGGAACGATGCGATTGTATTGGCGTTCCGTCTGGCGGATCGTTTCGGCGATCACGGGCTGACATCGACATTGGTGGCGTTCCACGAAGGCGACACAGTCCGGATCGATAGCTGGCTGATGAGCTGCCGGATTTTCTCGCGTTCGGCGGAGCAGTTCATGATGCACGGCCTGATCGCGATCGCAGCGGAATTAGGGGCAAAACGCCTGCTCGGTGAGTATCTGCCAACGCCGAAGAACGGCGTGGTCGAGGATCTTTACCCCCGACTTGGGTTCGCCTCGGCGGAAGGATCGTTCTTCATCAGGGACATCGGCGGGCCGATCGACAATCTGGTTACATACGTAACCGATTCGCCGGTATGATGTCGACCGGCGTTATCGCTGGCCCCATCCGATAGGGGTCGGGAAGTTTCCTCCCCGACCTCCGAACCGTGCGTGCGGTTTTCCCGCACACGGCTCTCCAGTCGCTGGTTTCCTCATCGGGGGTGTCTCGCGTCTTCACAGGCTGTAACCAGGG
>NZ_LMUJ01000031.1:0-34869 GCF_009765975.1 Acidisphaera sp. S103
CACCGCCCACCCCATGGCTCGCTCCTCCAGACCAAAATCCAGAGTGTTACCCATGTGCCCGGTCTAAAGTGTTACCAATGTAGCCGGTCTGTACCGCCCGCCATCCACGCCTTTGTTTTAGCATGGTAAAGGCGTGGATACCGACCTCCGTCGGTATGACGAACGGGCTAATCGAAGGATCGGCATCAACGACCGCTGGTATCACACCACCGAATCCGGCGGGAACGACGGCTTGCGCTTCTCCTGATGCGACGCCAGGCCCTCCTTCACCTCGGGTCCGGTGAATCCCAGGAATTCCAGCGCCAGCGACGCATCGAACGTCGGGCCGGCCTGCCGCAGCCAGTTGTTCAGCGCGTATTTGGTGAAGCGGATGGCGCTTTGCGCGCCCTCGGCCAGGCGGGTCGCAATCTCCACCGCCTTGCCGTCCAGTTCGGTATCTTCCACCGCCAGGCTGATCAGCCCGATTCGTTCGGCTTCGGCGCCTAGCACCTGTTCGCACAGCAGCAGATAGTATTTCGCCTTGGCCAATCCGCACAGCAGCGGCCAGATGATCGCCGCATGATCCCCCGCCGCGACCCCCAGCCTGGTATGGCCATCGATGATCCGGCAGTCCTTGGTTGCAATTGAAACGTCCGCCAGCATGCCGCAGACCAGCCCGGCACCAACGGCAACCCCACGCATCGCGCTGACCACCGGCTTCGAGCAATTGATAACATTGTATACGATCTCCCGAGCCTCCTTCCATTGCCGGGTGCGGGCGGTGAAGTTGTCGATATTGTCCTGGACCATGCCGAAATCGCCGCCGGCCGAGAACACCTTTCCAGCCCCCGTGATCACCACCGCGTTGACCGTCGGGTCGCGATCCACGTCGCGCCAGATATCGGCGAGTTCGCCATGCATGGCATCGTCGGCCGTGTTCATCCTGCCATTGTCCATGGTGATGCGCAGCACCTTCGGATGCGGCCGGTCGAAGCGCAGGCGGGTGTAGCGGGCGTAGGGGTCGGGCATGGTTTGTTGTCTCCTCCTGGAACGTCCAGTGGTCTCCTTCATCCCGGACAGGGTCAAGGGGCGCCGTTGACCGCCGATGCCGTCCGCCGATACTCAGCGCATCATCCAGGGAGACACGATCGTGGCCAGTCAACCGCAAGCCTTGCTCGCCGAATTGTCCGAGGACGCCGCGACCGGCCGGATCGCCGAGATCTACGACAAAATCCGTCGTTTCTCCGGCGTGCCGTACGTGTCGTCGCTGCAGCGTTATCTGGCCACCATGCCGGGCGTGCTGGAATGGGCGTGGGACGCGGTCAGGCCGGCGATGGTGTCCGGCGCCATCCCCGAGACTGGCTGGCGTCTCGCTCGTTCCGTACGGCTGTCGCCCGCCGCGCCGATCGATCAGGCGACGTTGCGCGCCTGGGGGATCGATTCCGGGGCGTTGGCCGCCATCCGAAACATCGCCGAGAACTTCGTGCGGGTCTCGCCGGTGAACCTGATGACCGGCGCCTGCCTGGCCCAGTTGCTGAACGGCGCGAGTCCGTCCGGACCAGGATTCCCGAACACCTGGACTCCGCCCGCAATGCTGCCGCCGATGCCCGGCAACGCCGATCCCGCGTCACTGCCGCCCGATCATCGCGCCGTTTTGATGCGCTTCGCCACCGAGGTGGACGGCAGGCCGTTCCTGCCGGCGCTGTACCGGCAGATCGCTCATTGGCCCGCCGTCCTGTCCTGGCTGGCCGACGAACTCGCCCCCCGCTTCGCCGCGCCCGCCACCGCGACAGCCCGAACCGATTTCCGCGCCGCCGCCAGGGAAGCCGCCCCGGATATCGTCGCCCGACTGCCGGGCGTGCCGGACTGCGCCCCGCCAGACGCGGACACCACGCGGCGCGTCCTGGCCACCATCGATCGCTACGCCGAAACCAGCCCGGAGATGACGATGTTTGGGCAACTGATCCTGGACGCCCTGCCGGAGGTGCGCGCGTCGTAGCCGTCTGCTATCATGACTTAACAAAACCAGACAGGGATGGCTTTGTCGAAAGCACGTATCATCGCGGCGGCCGTGGCGCTGCTGGTCGTGGGTGCCGGCGCGCTGCTGTGGCATCCTGCCATCGCGCCGGTCGACACACACGCAGTCTTTTCGCACGAACAGGTCGCGCGTGGCGCGGAACTCGCCGCCATCGGCGACTGCTCGGTCTGCCACACAGCCACCAACGGCCAGCCCTTCGCCGGCGGGCGAGGCGTACCGACGCCGTTCGGCACCGTCTATGCGACGAACATCACGCCGGACCCCGAAACGGGGATAGGCCGCTGGTCCGAGGCGGCGTTCAAGCGTGCGATGCGGGACGGGATCGACCGAGCGGGGCATCATCTGTATCCGGTGCTGCCGTATCCGCATTTCACCAGGGCGACCGACGCCGACATCGCCGCGATGTATGCGTTCCTGATGACCCGCCCTGCGGCTCACGCCACCGCACCGTTGAACCAACTGCCATTCCCGCTCAACCAGCGCTTCGTCCTGGCCGGCTGGAATCTGCTGTATCTCAGCCCCGGCCCCTGGCATCCGGACCCGGCGCACGATGCGGCCTGGAACCGCGGCAACTACCTTGTCGAGGCCATCGGTCACTGCGGCGCCTGCCACACCCCGCATAACGCCCTGGGCGCCGAAAGCAGCGGACAAACGCTGGCCGGTGGTCAGGCGGAGAACTGGTACGCGCCGCCCTTGCAGTCCGCATCGCCTGCCGTGCGACCCTGGACCCAGGCTACGCTGGCGGATTACCTGCGCACTGGCTTCGAGGCCCACCACGGGGCCGCGGCTGGTCCGATGACGGCGGTCACCGATGAACTGGCCGGTGTCCCTGACTCCGATATCCAGGCGATCGCCACCTACATTGCCTCAATGATGCCGAAAACGGCGCCCGAACCCGTCATGGCGCGCGCCGGCGGCGATCCGCATGCCGCGGCGATCTTCGCGGGCGCCTGCGCCGGCTGCCACGGTTCGGATGCGCCGATGACCCGAGCGGGTGCGCCGTCACTGGCGCTCAGCACCGTGGTCAACGCGCCGACGCCGCAGGGTGCCATCCAGATGATCCTGAACGGCATTCCGTGGCGGGAGGGAAAGTCGGCACCCTACATGCCGTCCTTCGGTGCGGTGCTGACGGACGCGCAGGTGGCCGATCTCGCGAGCTATCTGCGGGCGACATACAGCGAAAAACCGGCCTGGACCGATGTTCCGGCCGAGGTGGCCAAGGCGAGGGGTTCATCATGATCCGATTGAACGTCAACGGGCACGACCATGATGTCGATGCGGAACCGGACACACCTCTGCTGTATGTCCTGCGAGACGATCTCGCGCTGAACGGCGCCAAGTTCGGCTGCGGTTTGGGCCAATGTGGCGCCTGCACCGTGATGGTCGACGGACGGGCGGTGTTCTCCTGCCTGACGCCGATCGCGCTGTTGCCTGGCCGCAACGTCCGTACCATCGAGGGCCTCGGTATGAACGCCGTGCAGCAGGCGTTCGTCGAGGAACAGGCGGCGCAATGCGGCTACTGCATCGCCGGCATGGTGATGCGCGCCCAGGCGCTGCTGGAGCACAATCCCAACCCCTCGGAGCAGGAGATACGCGACCAGATGGCGGTGAATCTGTGCCGCTGCGGCACGCATATGCGCATCCTCGCCGCGGTTCGCCGAGCCGCCGGCCGCGGGGTGAAGTCATGACCGCCGTTCTGTCGCGCCGGACGCTGCTGGCGGCCGGGGGCGGGCTGGTCGTGGCGTTCTCGCTGCATGCGCAGGAACCGAAGCGGCCGGGCAGTCTGAAGGAAACACCCAGCCTGGATGCCTGGATCCGCGTCGCGCCGGACGGGCGGGTGACCGTGTTCACCGGCAAGGCGGAACTGGGGCAGGGGCTGACCACCGCCCTGCTGCAAATCGCGGCCGAACAGTTGGACGTCGCGCCGAACCGGATCGAGCTGATCACCGCCGACACGATGCGGACTCCGAATGAAGGCTTCACTGCCGGCAGTCACTCGATGCAGGACAGCGGCACCGCGATCCTGAACGCGGCAGCGCAGGTACGTGGCCTGCTGTGCGATGCGGCAGCGGCCGAATTCGGTGTCGCGGCGGATACGCTGACCACAGCCGACGGGTTGGTCCATGCGGCGGACGGCCGTGCCATCGGTTATGGCGAACTGGCGGCGAAGCTGAACCTGCACGTGGACGCCACCGCGAACAGTCCGCTGAAAGACCCGGCCGCATATCGTCTGATGGGCACGCCGATGCAGCGGATCGATATCCCGGCGAAACTGACCGGCGGCGCGTCCTACGTGCAGGATCTGCGCTTGCCCGGCATGCTGCATGCCAGGGTCGTCCGCCAACCCAGCTATGGCGCGACGCTGCTGGATTTCGACACCGGCCCGATCGAGCATATGCCAGGCGTCGTCAAGGTGGTGCGGGACGGCAGCTACCTCGCCGTTGTCGCGACGAAAGAATGGCAGGCCATCAAGGCGATGCGCGCTTTGGCCGCCGCGGCGAAATGGCAGGAAACCGCGTCGCTGCCGGATGAGGCAACGATTCTGGACACGTTGCAGGCCCTGCCGGTGAAGGACATCCCGGTGCTGACATGGCAGGCACAGGCGGGCGCGCCGGTGAAGCGGTTGAAGGCGCGCTACAGCCGTCCCTACCTGATGCATGGCGCCATCGGGCCATCCTGTTCGGTGGCTCAGTTCGTCGACGGAACGATGACGGTGTGGACCCACACACAGGGTGTGTTCCCGCTGCGCGCCGCCCTGGCCAGCCTGCTGCGGCTGCCGCCCGATAAGGTTCACTGCATCCACACTCAGGGTTCGGGGTGCTACGGCCATAACGGCGCCGACGACGTTGCCGGCGACGCGGTGCTGATCGCTCGCGCCGTGCCGGGGCATCCGATCCGCGTGCAGTGGATGCGGGAGGACGAGCACACCAACGAACCCTATGGCTCAGCGATGATCGCCGAGGTCGAAGGTGCGATCGATGCCGATGGCCGCATCGTCGATTGGGACTACGCGGTCTGGAGCAACACCCATAACCGCCGCCCCAATATCGGTGGCCTGATGCTGCAGAACGCCGCGCTGTCGGACAAGTTGCCGGTGCCACCGCCCGCGCCGATCCCGATGCCGGAGGGCGGCGGCGACCGCAACAGCAACCCGATCTACGCGCTGCCGAACGCGCGCGTCGTCTATCATTTCATTCCGCAGATGCCGGTGCGGATTTCCGCGCTGCGGTCGCTGGGCGCCTACCTGAACGTGTTTGCCATCGAAAGTTTCATGGACGAACTGGCGGAAGCTGCCAGGGCCGATCCGGTGGAATTCCGGCTGCGGCATCTGCAGGACGAACGGGCGAAGGCGGTGATCAGCCTAGCGGCTGAGAAATTCGGCTGGTCCGCCGGCAAGCGCGGCGACGGGCGAGGGTTCGCATTCGCCCGCTACAAGAACCTCGCTGCCTATTGCGCGATCGCACTGACTCTGGGCGTGGACCACGAAACCGGACAGATCCGCCTGGGCCGTGTGGTCGCCGCCGTGGATAGTGGTCAGCCGGTCAACCCCGACGGCATCCGCCTGCAGATCGAGGGCGCCATCATCCAGTCCGCAAGCTGGACACTGTATGAGCAGGTCCATTTCGACCGGAAACGAATCACAAGTTTCGATTGGAGCCGCTATCCTATCCTGCGGTTTCCCGCCGCACCGGACTCGATCGACGTGTACATCGTTCCCCGGCCGGGACTGCCGTTCCTGGGCACCGGAGAGGCAGGGCAGGGACCCACCAGCGCCGCCATCGCCAACGCCCTGAAAGACGCGGCGGGTGTGCGTCTGCGGCAAATCCCCCTGTCGGCGCCGGCGGTGAAGACGGCGATCGGGGTTTAGAATCCGATACGAAATAATCGAGCCTTCAACCGCACGGCACCGGCCTCTCATCGTCATGGTGGGCGCTAGGCCCGCCATCCACGGCTTGCAGTACTGCTCCCGGAAAGGCGTGGATGGCCGGCCTGCGCCGACCATGACGGGAGCCCCGGTAGCCCGCTCACCCCTACGCTGCCACCTCTTCCCGTTCCGTCCGCGCTCCGGCCATCACCTGCACCGCCGGATAGTCGATTTTCCCCGTCCCCAACAGCGGCACCTTGTCCACCACCATCACCTCCCGAGGCACCTGGATCTCCGCCACGCCACGCTCCCGAGCGGCGGCCAGCAACACTCGCGCCTCGGCATCCCGCTGGTTGGTCACCAGCAGCAGTCTCTCGCCCTTGCGCGCATCCGGCACCGTAATCACCGCGTGGACTGCATCGGACCAAACCGCGTTCGCCAGCCCCTCGGCCGCTGCCAGCGACACCATTTCGCCACCGATCTTGGCGAATCGTTTTGCGCGGCCCTTGATCGTCACGAAGCCAACCTCATCGATCGCAACGATGTCGCCCGTGTCGTACCACCCGTCCGTCGGCGGCTCCAGCACGCCGGGCGCGTCGGCGCGCAGGTAGCCCAGCATCACGTTGGGTCCGCGCACGAACAGCCGGCCGCCATCGTCGATGCCGGGAACCGGTTCCAGCCGCGCCTCGATGCCCGGCAGCAGGCGGCCGACCGAACCTGCCCGAGCGTTGCCCCACGTATTCAATGCCAGCACCGGCGCGGTCTCGGTGACACCATAACCCTCGAAGATCGGTTTCTTGAAATGATCCATGTAGGCGGCACGAGTCTCCGGCCGCACTTTCTCGGCGCCGGCGAAGATATAGCGTAACGATTGCAGGTCCAGCGCATTGCCCTTGCGCGCGTAGCCCGTCAGGAACGTATCGGTGCCGAACATGATGGTGGATTGTTCCGCGTACACCATCTCCGGCACGATCCGGTAGTGCAGGGGGGACGGATACAGGAACACCCGCACGCCATACATCAGCGGCAGCAGCGTCGCGGTCATGCCGAACGAGTGAAACATCGGCAGCGCATTGAACACCCGGTCCGACGGATTGAAGTCCACCACCGACCGCAACTGCGCGCAGTTCGCCAGCAGCGCGCGATGACTGTGCACGACCCCCTTCGGCGTGCCCTCGGACCCTGATGTAAACAGCACCAGAGCCGGTGACCCGGCATCAACAGCCGCACCCGGCAACCGTTCCGGATGCCGCGCCGCCAGCTTCCCGCGCAGCTTGTCCAGCAACCCGATCGAATCCCGCACGTCCTCCAGGTAAACGAAACGAATTTTTGCGCTCACCGACTCCACCAGCCGCTCCAGCTTGCCCTTCTGCACGGCCCGCCGAGACGTGAGGATCGTCTCGATGCCCGCGGCCGCGCAGCAGGACAGCATGCCGTCAGCGCCGGTGGTGAAGTTCATCATCGCCGGCACGCGGCCCTGGGATTGCAGCGCGAAGAACGTCACGAGGGTGCCCACGGCGTTCGGCAGCATCACCCCGACATGCTCACCCGGCCGCGTGAACGCCGCCAGTTTCCGCCCCAGTACCACACTACCCAGGATCAGCCGGCCATAGCGCAGTTCCGTCAGCGTGGCGCCACCGGTTTCATTGGGAACGATGTCGGCAACGACCGGCAATCCCCGATCATACAGGCGCCGGGCATTCAGCAAGGCACCGAACAGGCTGTGCCGTAGCCGTTCGGGGCGGAACGCGGCGTTTGTCATGATATCCTGCATGATGCGCCCCAGCGCCGCCCGCCGCTCGCGTCCCTTCAGCGCGGCCGGTACCTCGGGCCGCACCGGTGGCAGCACCGTCAGGCTGACGTGGGGAAACCACCGAAGCTTCAGCTTGCCCTGCATCCGAGATGTCTTGTGAAACTGCAAACCATCGATGCGAACCGGAATGATCGCCGCGTCCGCCCGATCCGCGATCAGGCCGGGGCCATCATAAATCTTCATCAGCGCGCCGGTCAGCGTGATCCGTCCCTCGGGGAAGATCGCCAGCCGCCGTCCGTCGCGCACCGCTTTCACCATCGCGCGTATCGCCATCGGATTGGTCGGATCAACCGGGAAAACATCAAGGATATACTTCAGAAACCAGAATCGCCGAGCCTGTTCGGTGTCGATGGCGAAGACGATGTCGCCGGGGATGAAAGCGGCGACAAGGCAGCCGTCGAGGAACGACAAATGGTTGATGACCAGGATCGATCGCGCACCGGCGTGGGCCAGGTTTTCCAGTCCTTCGATGCGAGTCACGTGGAACAGGCGGAAATACCATTGGAACAGCGCGCGAAAGACGGTTTGCGGCAACAGGCGAACGATCCAGACAGCAACGGCGAAGTTTGCTACGGCGGCGACTTGCAGCACACGGGGTGACGAGACATGCGCGGCGGAGAACCCGGCGACAAACACGGCGCCCGCCACCATGAACACGGCGTTGATGATGTTGTTGGCAGCGATGGTGCGGGCGCGATGCGACGGCTCCGACTGCTCCTGCACGATGGCATACAGCGGCACAGAATACAGGCCGCCGCACATCGCCAGCAACAACAGATCGATCAGCATGCGCCAGCCGGCCACCGCATGCAGGATGGCCGACACGCTGATCAGCCCGTGGGCGCTGATCACCGTCGCGCCGAAATCCCAGGTGAACACGGTGATGCCGAACGCCGCGAACGGGACGTAACGGGCGCTGACCTCGCCATGCAGCAACCGCGAGCACAGCATCGATCCGATCCCGACGCCGACGGCGAACATTGTGAGCAACAACGTCACCACATGGCCGTCCGCCCCCAGTGCATCACGGGTGATCGTGGGAAATTCCGACAGTAGCGTGGCGCCGATCGCCCAGAACCAGCTCAGGCCCAGGATCGAGAGCCACACCGAACGGTTGGCCGTCGCCTGACGCGTCACCGAGATCGTTTCGCGCAGGATGTTCCAGCCGATCCGCAACGAACTATCCGCCGCCGGCGCCCGCGGCACCCCGAACGCGGCTGCCAGGCCCAGCAGCGACACACCGACACCGGCCGCGCCGACGATGAGAGGGCCGCCATCCAGCAACGCCAGCGCGCCGCCCGCGACGGTTCCGGCCAGGATGGCGAGGAAGGTCGATGCCTCGATCAACCCGTTGCCGGCGATCAGTTCCTCGTCGCGCAGAAGGTCCGGCAGGATGCCGTATTTCAGCGGCCCGAACATCGTCGCCTGCACGCCCAGGCCGAACAGGATCGCCAGCAGGCCCGGCACGCTGTTGGCGGCAAACGCCCAGGCCGCCGCGGCCATCAACACGACCTCCGCCGCCTTCGTCGCCTGGATCAGCCGGGACTTGTCGAAACGATCCGCCAACTGGCCGGCGGTGGCCGACAGCAGGGCGTACGGTGCGATGAACAGCGCCCCCGCCACTGCCGCGAGGCCCGCCCCGCCGGCGCCCAGCTTGAAGATGGCCAGGACAACCATGGCATTCTTGACCAGGTTGTCGTTGAACGCCCCGCAGGTCTGCGTCAGGCACAGCGGTCCAAGGCGTCGAGACGTTATCAGTGACATTGTCAGGACCTTCCGGCTTGAAGTTGGGTCAGCAGATGACCGGTTTCGAGGAAGCTCAGGGTCGCCGCCACGGTATCGTGGCGCATCGGCAATCTCGTGTGCGTCGAGGGCAGCAGCAGGAAGGCGGATTCGGTACCCGGCAAACGGGTTTCATCGACGGTCACGATCCCGTCGTTGTCGCCGGTCAGGAACGGGTTGTAGCCATTCTTACCATTTCCGCCGGCGATGATCGCGATTTCAGTGGCAGGCACGGGGACCTGAATGGCGTGCAGCGGGGTAACCGCCCGCCCACACTCACCCGCTATGGCCCGAAACGGTGGGAAATCCTTCAGTGCCTCGGCGATAGCCGAACCTTGCGCAGGAGAACCGACAAGAACGATACGGCCCAGGGTCCAACCGTCCTCGCCAGCATGCACGGCGGTCATGCGGGCGACGAGGCCGCCAAGGCTATGACCGACCAGGGCGATTTCGTGCGCCCCATCCTGGTGCAGGGCGCGAGCGATGCAGCGTACCGCGTCCACATGATAAGCGAGTGGGCGCCGCAGGCTCGGGTAACCGACATTGGCAACGGTCCAGCCTGCTTTTCTCAAAGCGTGCTCCATGCGCCGCATAACGATGCGACCACGACCGAGGCCGTGCAGCAAAATGACGGCGCGATCCCCTTCAGCGGCCGGCGCCTGCGTTTGGCCGGCATCGAGGCAGGCTTCCAGCGACCCTTTCGCCGCGATGCGATAGGCCGGGTCGAGCAGCCGCACGGTTCCATTCGCAGTGCTTTGTTGCACACGCCATCCGGACCGGATCCACAAATCCGACCAAAGTTGATAACCACCGAGCGTGGGGACGCGGTTCACGATACGACTTTCAGGCACAACGCGACGATTTCGTCCGCCAGTTCGCCCAGTCCCTGGGTCAGGCGGCCATACAGTTTGAATGTCGCCGGCTGCACGATGATGCCGATGACGGCGCCGGCGATCAGCGTGGGGTTGCCAGACGGGATCTCACCGGCCGCCATCGCCGCGGCGACTGTCCGGCAGATGACCTCCACGGGATTGTCCTCGGTCTGCGGCACCTGCCGCAGGAAACCGTGCTGGGTCAGCAAGAGGAAGTCGAACAGTAGTTCGTCCTCGGCATGCAGCGCGCAGGCGACACGGACCATGGCTTCCAGTCGCTGGCGGAATCCGCCCGGGACCGAAGCCGCGTTAGCCAACTGCCGGCCATAGGCGGCATAGCTGGCATGGAACAACTCGCCGATCAGGTCCTCACGGCTGCGGAAATGCGCGTAGAGGCTGGGGGCTTTCATACCCACCGCGTCGGCGATGTCGCGCATGGAGACGGCGTCAGTGCCATGTTCGACGAACAGCCGCATGGCCTCGCGTTTGATGCGTTCCTTTGGGCTGTAGGTTTCCAGCATCGACGCTTCCTAACGAACGTTCGTTAGGATTGAACCCAAACCCCGCCGAAGTCAAGCGTTCGGTGCAAGCCGCAGCGGTTCGGTCACCACGCGATCCTGTCCGCGGAACCACAGCCGGATGGTGACGCGCGGCGACGCCTCGGTTCCGTCCTGGGCCTGTAGCTGGATCAGGTGCGACGGGTTGTCGTCGAAGCGGAACCGCCCCGCCGCGTCCGTCCGGGTGCGGGCTTTCTCCACCTGAGTGACAAAATCATGCACCGACAGGATCACCGTCGCGCCGGCCACCGGCTTGCCCGCCGCGTCGATCACGCTGCCTTCCAGCAGCCCGTGCGCATGCAGGTCGACATAGACGTTCCAGGCGCCGGTCCCCAGCAGCAGGACGGCCGGGACGATGAAGAACCGGCTCAGCAGGATGCGGCGCCACCTCATCCCTTGGTCGCCCCCGTCGTCAGGCCTCGCATGAACGCCGATTGGGCCATCAGGAACACCAGCAGCCCCGGCGCCAGCACCATCACCACGAACGCGTAAAGCGCGCCGGTGGTGTCCTCCATGTAGGAGAGAAAACGCGCCAGCCCCAGAGGCAGGGTCTGCATGTCCTGCGACCGGGTGATGATCAGCGGCCACAGGAAGTTGTTCCACGACCAGATGAACGACAGCACGATGTTGGTGGCGATCGCCGGGGTGGACAGCGGCAGCATCACCCGCAGCAGGATGCGCATCTCGCCCAGCCCATCGATCCGGGCGGCATCGATCAGCGACCGAGGCACCGCATCGAAGCTGGCCTTGAAGATGAAGATGCAGACGATGGTGGACAGCAGCGGCAGCGCCAGCCCGAGGTAGGAATCCAGCAGCCCCAGATGCGCGGTGATCAGATAGGCCGGGATGATCGTCGCCTGGAACGGGATCAGCGTGCAGGACAGCAGCAGCACGATGACTGAACGCCGCCCCACGAACGGCAGCGTCAGGGCGAACCCAGCCATGGCATTCAGCACAAGGTTGCCCGCCACCGCGATCAGCGACACCACGATGCTGTTGAACAGATAGCGCGGGAACGGGATCAGGTACCAGACATCGACGAAGTTGAACAATTGCGGCCGCACCGGCAGCAGATGCGGTGGATATTCATAGATGTTCTCACTGGTGATCGCCGTCTTCAGCAGCCAGTAGAACGGCGCCAGCATGATGATCGAAATGACGATCAGCGCGGCATGCCGCCACCACAGCTTCCTCATTCGATCGCCCCCGCGTTGCCGCCGACCGCGCGATGGGCGATCCAGGTGAGCAGCAGCAGGATCGCGAACTGCGCGACGGTCAGCGCCGCTGCGTAGTCGAAGCGGGTGGAAACGAAACCTTGCTTGTAGATGTAGGTGATCAGCAACTCGGTCGCGTGGCCGGGTCCGCCGTTGGTCATCACGTAGATCAGATCGAAGGCGGAAAATGAGTTCAGCATGCCGATCACCAGGCACAAAAACACCGATGGCCGCAGCATCGGCAGGGTGATGCGGAAAAAGCGCGCCCACGCCGGCGCACCATCAACGCGGGCCGCCTCATACAGATGCGGCGGAATGTTCTGCAACCCCGACAACAGCACGATCATGAAAAACCCCAGCACCTGCCACGTATTGGCGATGATGATGCTTGGCAGCGCCCACGCAAACGAATCGAGGAACGCGATCGGCTGGTGGATAATCCCCAACTGGCGCAGCGCGTAATTGATCAGCCCGCCGCGCTCATTATACATCCAGTGCCAGATGATCGCGACCGCAACGGTCATCAGTGGGTACGACAGAAAGACGATGGTGCGGTAGACGCTCGCGCCTTTCAGGTCGCTGTTCACCAGCAGCGCGATGCCCAGCGCCAGCGCAATCGCTACCGGCTGAGACCCCAGGAAGATCAGCGTGTTCCACAGCGCCAGCCAGAACACGTCGTCGTCTTGCAGCATCTCCTGGTAGTTATCCAGGCCGGCCCAGGTCGCCGGGTGCAGTGGCGACCAGTACTCGAACGACAGTACGACGTTCCATACCAGCGGCAGGATGCGGTAGACGATGAAGATCAGCAACGACGGCGCCAGGAAGCAGGCGATGACCGTCGCCCGCCGTCTGGACCTCATGCGCGCCTCAGTTCGCGAGCGACCTTTCGGCTGGCCTCCTTCATCGCGGTCTTGGCATCCTTACGCCCGAGCAACGCGTTCTGCAGTTCAGGGTAGAAGGCGTCCTTGACGCGGCTGTCGCTGGGCAGCGGCCAGTTGCCGCATAGTTTGTCGGTGTGCTCAAGCTGGGTTTTCAGCACCGCGTAGGCCAGCGGCTCCTGGCCCTTGATCCGGTCCATCAGGGTGTCATCGACCTCGGTATAACCGGTTAGGATGCGCCGGTTGTCGGCCATTTCCTGCGCCTGCTTCTTGGCCGTGCAGAATTCCACGAACGCCCACGCCAGGTCGGGGTCCTTCGTGCCCTTGGAAATCCCGTAGCCATGCAGCGTCGGCACCGACCAGTTGCCCGGCAGCTCGGCGACGCCCAGCGTATCGGGGTTGATCCAGGCGCCCTGGCCCTTCAGGAAGAAATACGCCGAGGAATGGGCGTTCAGCATCCCCACCTGTCCCGAGGCGAACGCACCCAGCGGTTCCACCCAGCGTCCGGTCCACGAGATCTTGTTGATCGCGGTGCCGGCGGTGCCTTTCGCCAGCCGCTCGATCGTTTCGATCATCTTGGGCGTATCGAACGCCGGCTGTTTCAGGTCGGGCGTCAGCAGCTCGACATCGTTCATGCGGAACAGCGCCCAGTACAGCCAGTCGAAATTCAGCGTCAGGAACCCGGTCTGATCGCCACCGCCGGCGCCGATTTTCTCCGCCTGCGTCAGCAATTCGTCGAAACTGGTGGCGGGGGCTTCGATGCCGGCCTTTTTGAACAGCGACTTGTTGTAGAACAGCAGCGACTTGGCGACGTAGAACGGCACCAGCCAGTTCTTGCCCTCCCACACCCAGTTGCCCAGGTAGTCCGCGTTGAATCGCGCCTTCACATCAGGCTGCTTGGCAAGATACGGCGTCAGATCGAGCAGCGCGCCTTGTGCCGCGTATTCGACACCGATGCCGCCTTGCAGATCGACCACATCCGGCGGCGTCCCGGCCGCAAGCTGCGTCTGGTAGAACGGCGGCAGATCAGGACCTTTCTTGTCGAGCCACTCGATCTCCACGCCCGGATGCAGCTTGCCGAACTCGGCGAACCAGGTCTTGAACAGGTCCGCCTGGTCGACAATGTTCCAGCTCAGGAACGTCAGTTTCTTGCTGGTCTGGGCTATGGCGGGCGTGGTCAGGGCGGTCGCGGCGGTGCCGGCCAGGAATGTGCGGCGTTTCATATCATGCCTCCCGTTGATAGCTTCCGATTTCCAGCAGGTTCTTGTCGGGATCGTGGAAATAGACCGATGTCAGCGTGCCGATCGCGCCGGTTTGGGGAACCGGCCCTTTCAGGATCGTCACACCGCAGGCCTGCAAATGCGCGACGACCTCTCGCATCGGGGTGGTGGTCACGAAACACAAATCCAGCGATCCCGGCTGGTCCGCATCGGCGGTCGCCCAGTTCGCCGCGCCGGTGGGCCGCACGTTGAACTTCTGGTTGCCGAACTTCAGGCAGGTGCGCTTGTCGGGGCCGAACACCTCCCGCGACATGCCCAGCACGCGCTGGTACCAGGATGCGGTCACCTCCGCGTCCCGGCAGTTGATCACCACATGGTCCAGCCGTTCCAGCGTCAGTGCCATCGTTGCCTCCCTATATTCGTTGCCCGGTTTCCTGATCGAAGACATGCACCACGGCGGGATCGAGCATCAATGTCAGCGCCTCACCCGCCCGTCTGATACTGCGTGGCGGCAGGCGCGCGGCGATTTCGGTGTCCCCGACGAGGAACGTGACCAGCGTATCGGCGCCCAGCGGTTCGACGGTCAGGGCGGTGCCGTGCAGACAGGGGCCGGACGGCTGGGTGCTCCAGACCAGGCTTTCCGGGCGTATGCCGCACAGCACATCGCGGGCGCCGTCGAGCGGGCAAGGGAGTACGGTGCCGTCTTCCAGCCGCAACTGGCGATGGTCCAGCCGAGCGGGGAGCAGGTTCATCGCCGGGGCGCCGATGAAGCTGGCGACGAAGGCGGTGGCGGGCGTGTCGTAAACGTCTTCCGGAGTGCCGATCTGCTCGATGCGGCCGTGGTTCAGGATGACGATCCGGTCCGCCAGCGTCATTGCTTCGACCTGATCGTGGGTCACGTAGATCGTCGTGGTGGGCACCGCGTCGCGCAGTTTTCGCAGTTCGGTGCGCATCTGCACCCGCAGCTTGGCATCGAGGTTCGATAGCGGCTCATCGAACAGGAACAGTTTCGGATCCCGGACGATGGCCCGCCCCATCGCCACGCGCTGCCGCTGCCCGCCGGATAGTTGCCTCGGCGTGCGTTGCAATAGCGGCTCAATTTCCAGCATGCGGGCGACCTCGGACACGCGGCGGCGGATGTCGGCCCGCTTTACATGCCGGTAGCGCAGGGCGAACGCCATGTTCTCGGCCACTGTCATGTGTGGGTAGAGCGCGTAGTCCTGGAACACCATGGCGATGTCCCGGTCCTTCGGCTCGCGCTGAGTCACCACCGCACCGTCGATGACGATGTCGCCGGAGGTCGGCTCCTCCAGCCCCGCGATCATCCGCAGGATGGTGCTTTTGCCGCAACCGCTGGGTCCGACCAGAACGACGAATTCGTGTTCCGCCACGTCGAGGTTGACGCCCGGCACGACCTCCACGGGACCGAAACTCTTGCGTAGGTCGCGCAGTTCCAACGTCGCCAATCCGCTTCCCCCAGGCCCGTTGTCGAGGCGTTGTGGGAGAGTCTAACCGATTGGTGGGGTGGCGCCAGGGGGCACGATTTGTGGCCGGGTGGCGATCAATAGGGGAACAGGATCCCATCCGTTTCCAGAATGTGGAGCGTTTCCGCGAATGTCTTGCCGGTGTGCAATTGGTACCAGGTTCCGGTGTGCCGCATCCAGTAGATGTCGAACTGGTCCGGCCCCATGCGGTCGATGCGGGCGAACGATGCGTCGAATTCCATTCCTGCGGTTTCCGGAAAGCCAGAGCGGTACCGCCTCATGAAGCGATAGCGTCCGGCCCGCCATTCACCGCGGATATCGACCATGTAGTTGAATTCGGTTGGCTTGATCGACGGCAGGAAGCGCGGTTTTAGGACGGTAGCAATGAATGTTTCGCAGGTGTCGATAATTGCCTGCTTCTCGGCTGCATCCGGGGACACCGGCTTGGGCGGGACCGGTGCCCACACTCCGCGACGTGAGCGCGCCATTATCCCCGTACCTGTATCTCCGGCAACGGAATGAACTCCTTCTCGTCGCCTGCGACCGTTCCGAAACGCCGCGCTTTCCAATCGGCCTTCGCCTGCTCGATCCGGTCCCGGGAGGACGAAACGAAGTTCCAGAAGATATGGCGCGGCCCGTCCATGACGGCGCCGCCCAGCAGCAAAAGCCGAGCACCCAGCGGTCCGGCCCGCATGGCGAGCCGATCGCCTGCTCGGAACAGCAACATCCGCCCGGCCTCGAAGCGCGTCCCGGCGACATCCACCGAACCGGTAACGACGTAGACGCCGCGTTCCTCATGCTGATCAGGCAACGGCAACACCGAACCGGGCGCCAGTGCGGCATCGGCATAGAACAGCGGCCAGTGCGTCTGAACCGGGGAACGGAGACCCCATCCGTCACCGGCGATCAGACGCAGTTGGACGCCGCCATCGGCCAGCATCGGCAATGTGTCCGCGGCGTGATGGGTGAAGGCCGGGGCGGTTTCCTCCATCGTCTTCGGCAGCGCGGCCCAGGACTGGATACCGAACAGCTGGTTGGCATGTCCCCTCAATGCCGCATCGGTGCGTTCGGAGTGCGCGATGCCGCTGCCGGCGGTCATCCAGTTCACGTCGCCAGGCACGATAGGCAACTGCGTGCCCAGACTGTCGCGATGCAGGATGGAGCCCTCGAACAGATACGTCACGGTGGCCAAGCCAATATGCGGATGCGGCCGGACATCCAGGCCGTGTCCGGTGAGGAACTCGCCCGGTCCCATCTGGTCGAAGAAGATGAACGGGCCGATCATCTGCTTTTCTTTGGTGGGCAGGGCGCGATGGACTTCGAACCCGCCGACGTCGTGGGCACGCGGCACGATCACTGCCTCAATCGATCCCTGGGTCATGATGGTTGGCTTGCCTCCCACAAATCGTTGCGTCGCTGGACGTTCAGCCAGAATTTCGTGCTGGTGCCGAACACACGGGCAAGCGTCGCCGCGGTATCGGCGGTAACGCTGCGATGGTCGCTGCACAGTTCATCGACGTGCCGCCGCCGGACACCCATGGCCTCGGCAAGCTCGGTCTGCGACAGACCCATCGGCCGCATGAATTCCTCAACCAGAATTTGCCCCGCGGTTGCCGGCTTTCGGGCTGTGATCAACATGGCTCACCTCATTTATCGCAGCGGTTCAACCTTGCCGGGGGTGAAAACGTTTACACCGCAACCCGCATCCCTTACCGTCTCATACCACAAGCGAAGGCGATACCACCGCCCATGAACCGTCCCGCCTCCGACCACCTGACCGGCGCCATCGACTGCGACATCCACCCCGCCCTGCCGGCCACGCGTGTGCTGCTGCCGCATTTCGACCCCTACTGGCGCGAACACGTCCTGCGCCGCGGCCTGGAGCGCGAAAATTTCGAGCCCAGCAGCTATCCCGCCAACGCCCCGATCAACGGCCGCCCCGATTGGCACCTGCCGTCCGGCCCGCCCGGCAGCAGCCTGCCCGCGTTGCAAGCCCATCTGCTGGACCGCCTGCGTCCCGCCCATGCCATCTGCAATGTCGTCCACGGCGCTCAGGTCATGCTCAGCGAGGACCTGTCCGCCGCGTTCTGCCGGGCCATCAACAACTGGATCAAGGCGGAATGGCTGGACCGAGACCCCCGCCTGCGCGCCTCCATTGTCGTGCCGCCGCACAGCGCGGAACTGGCGGTCGAGGAAATCGAGCGCCTCGCCCCCGATCCCCGTTTCGTCCAGGTCCTTCTCCTTGCGATGACCGAAGTGCCGCTCGGCCGCCGGCAGAACTGGCCGATCTACAAGGCCGCATCCCAACACGGACTGCCCATCGGCATCCACGCCGGCAGCAGTTTCCGCCATCCGCCCAGCGCCCTGGGCTGGCCGTCCTATTACCTGGAGGACTACGTCTCCCAGGCGCAAGGCTTCCAGGCTGCGCTGAACAGCCTGGTCAGCGAGGGCGTATTCGTAAAATTCCCCGACCTGAAGGTGGTGCTGATCGAATCCGGCGTCACCTGGCTGCCGGCGTCGCTGTGGCGGCTCGACAAGACCTGGCGCGGGGTACGAGCAGAGGTGCCGTGGCTGGAAGAACAGCCAACGGAAACCGTCCGCCGCCATGTCCGGCTGACCTTACAACCGTTCGACGCCCCACCCACCGAACAACAGCTTCACACGCTGCTGGAGCAGCTTGGCTCCGACCGGATGCTGCTGTTCTCCTCCGACTATCCGCACTGGCATTTCGACGGCGACGAAGCGTTGCCGTCCGGACTGTCGGCCGAACTGATCCGCAAGATTTGCGTCGAAAACCCGCTGGAAACTTATCCTCGCCTGAAGGAGACATCGTGATGAACGTCACCGTCCTGGATCGCAAACCTGCCCCATCGCTCGGGTCTGACCGTCCCGCGCAAAGCCACATGGGCTTCATCGACTGCGACGTGCATCCTTACGTCAAAGGCCCCAACGACTTCGATCCGTTCCTGTCCAAGCGCTGGCTGGACCACAAGAACACCATCGGCGGCCGCCCTCGTCAGGGTTTGGCCAAGACGTCGATGTATCCCCGCATGTCGCCCGGCGCCGGCATGCGCATGGACTCGTGGCCCAAATCCGGCGGCCACCCCGGTTCCGACCTGCCGATGATGCAGGAACAGTTGCTCGACCTGTTCGATGTGACGTACGGCCTGCTGGCCCCGCTGGTTGGCGGCGGACCCGGCGAGCGCAACGTCGAATTCGGCGCTGCCATGGCCACTGCCGCCAACGAATGGCAGCTCGCCCATTGGTGCGACCCCGACCCCCGCCTGCTGGGCGCCGTCCAGATCAACATCGAGCACACCGAAGCCGCCATCGCCGAGATCGAGAAACGCGCCGGCGACCGCCGTTGGGCGCAGGTCAACGTGCCGCCGCGTGGCCTCGAACCCCTCGGCCGCCGCCGCTACTGGCCGATCCTGCAGGCCTGCGCCGCCAACAATTTCCCGATTTCGCTGCACCTGGGCGGCACCAGCGGTCACGCCTCCACCGGTGGCGGCTGGCCGTCATTCTACCACGAGGAACACCCTTCCTACGTGCAGACCATGCAGACCCTGGTCACCAGCCTGGTCTGCGAGGGCGTGTTCGAGGAGATCCCCAACCTGAAGATCGTCCTGGTGGAGGGCGGTTTCGCCTGGCTGCCGGCGCTGTGCTGGCGCCTGGACAAGCATTGGAAGCGCCTGAAGGCGGAAGTTCCGCACCTGAAGCGGTCCCCGTCCGAATACGTCCACGACCACATCTGGGTCACCACCCAGCCGATCGAGGAACCGGAACGCCCGCAGGATATGCTGTCGATCCTGGAATGGATCGGCCCCGACCGGGTGATGTTCTCGACCGACTATCCGCACTGGGACCAGGACGATCCGCGCTATGCCTTCAAGATCCCGCTGCCGGACGACTGGAAGCGCAAGATCTATCGCGACAACGCGAAAGCCCTCTACAACCTGGATTGATTCATGAGCCGCCACGTCGTCGCCAGCATCGAGGAAATCCCGCCCGGAAGCCGGAAAATCGTCACCGTCAACGGGCGGGAGATCGGGATTTTCCGGATTGGCGACGACTTCCACGGCCTGATCAACCGCTGCCCGCACCAGGGCGCGCCGCTCTGCCGCGGGGAAATCGTCAGCCGCCTGGTCGCCCCCAGCCCGGGCGACTACCGCCTGACCCGCTCCGGCGAAATGCTCCGCTGCCCCTGGCACTGCTGGGAATTCGACATCCGCACCGGCCAGTCGTTGTGCGACCCCAACAGCGTGCAGGCCCGCGCGTTCGATGTCGCGGTGGAACCGGGTAAGACCCTGGTGGAAGGCCCGTTCGTCGCCGAACAGGTCCAGGTGACGGTCGAGGAACGCTACGTCGTCGTGACCGTCTGAGCCTCTGTTCCGTTACCGTCATGGCAGGGCGCGTCCCGGCCATCCACGCTTCGTCAGTCGGTGCGAAGATGGCCGGGACACGCCCGGCCATGACGGTTGAGGGCTGTCACGCGCGCTAAAGGCTACCGCGCACGGGTGATGATGGTCTCAACGTTGCTCGCTCGGCCAGAAAAAGCCTAGTGCGACATCAGCACCGGCAGCGTCATGTGCCGCAGTAAATCGCGCGTCACGCCGCCCATGATCATTTCCCGTGTGCGCGAGTGTCCGTACCCGCCCACCACCAGCAGGTCGGCACCGATATCGGCGGCGTAATCCAGCAGCACATCGGCCGCCGGCAGGCCGTCCGACACGACAGTCCGCGCCGCCGTCACCGTCAACCCGTGCCGGCCCAGATGTTCGGCGATGTCGGCCGAGGGTGCCGCCTCGGCTTCCGACGCCGACCCCGGCAATTCGACGGTCAGCACCGTCACGTTGCCTGACGGAGCCAATAACGGCAGCGCATCATGCACCGCGCGCGCGGACTCCCGCGTGGGCGTCCAGCCGACCAGGGTGGTGGTGCCGACGGTCTCGAAATGTCCGGCATAGGGCACCAGAAGCAGCGGCCGCCCCGCCGTCATCAGGATATCCTCGACCAGTGAACGCGCCGCCAGCGGCAACGGATGATCCGGATCGGCCTGTCCCACCACCACCAGGTCAGCCGCTCGGGATCGGCGGGTGATGGCCTGGATCAGCGGTCCGGTTTCCAGCCGCCAATCGCCCTTCAGCCCCTCGCGGCGCAGTCGTTCATGGAACGGCCCCTCGATCAGCGCGGCTTTGGTGCGGGCCTCGCCCTCGACCTTTTTGGCGAATTCCGGCACGGCCCACAGGTCGGGATAGCCGCCCAGGGCGAATGAGGTATCCGGCGGCAACAGCAGTTCCAGCGGGCACAACCCGGTCAGGTGCGCGTCATGCCGCTTGGCCAGCGCCGCCGCCACGGCCAGCTTGGCATTATCGCGAGACGAACCATCCAGCAGGACAACGAGGTCGCGAAGCTTCATGACAGCCTCCTTTGCCGGTCATCATACCCTCCGTCATGCCGATACAGATCGGCATCTACGCCTTTTGCGTGCAAAAACAAAGGCGTGGGTAGCGGGCCTTCGCCCGCCATGACGATTGCATGAGGATGCCGAGCGGTCAATAACAACGCCGATCGGCATTATTGGCATCATGAAGTGGATGTGGGTCGCCAGCCAAGAATTCAAGTCAGTCGGGACCAGGCGATTTCTTGCACTGATCCCGTCCGGTATCTCAGTCCCCTTTGAAAACCGGCTTCCGCTTCTCCAGGAACGCGTTCACTGCCTCTCGGTGATCGGCCGTCGCGTGCGTCAGTGCCTGCAACCCGGCCGACAGTTCCAGCAGCGTATCCAGCCGGCTGTGCCGCCCCTCGATCAGCAGCCGCTTGGCCATCCGCACCGCCTGCGGTGGGTTCACCGCGATCCGCTGCGCCAGCGCCTTCGCCGCGTCCAGCAACTCCGCGTCCGGCACCACGCGCGACACCAATCCGCACGCCAGCGCCTCCTGCGCGTTCAGCATGTCGCCGGTGAACGCCATCTCGCACGCCTTCGAATAGCCGACCACCCGAGGCAGCAGCCACGCCCCGCCATCACCCGGCACGATACCCACCTTCACGAAACTCTCGGCGAAACGGGCACTTTCCCCCGCCACCCGCATGTCGCACATGCAGGCCAGATCGAGCCCAGCGCCGATCGCGGGCCCGTTCACCGCGGCGATGATCGGCACATCCAGCTTCTCGAACGCCAGCGGAATGCGCTGGATGCCGAACTTGTAATACTGCGTCGTCAGCGCGGGGCTGGCCGCCCGTTCCTCAAACGCCTTCTGCATCGCCCGCAGATCGCCGCCCGAACTGAACGCGGTCCCGGCCCCGGTCAGGATGGCAACCCGAGCGGTTTTGTCCTGGTTCAACCGTTCCAGTGCCGCGACGATGCCATCGACCGTTTCGCGTTCGGAGATCGGGTTGCGCATCGCCGGATCGTTTATCGTAATGGTAACGATCTGGCCGTCCTGCTGGTACAGAACCTTGTCGGTCATCGTCGGTTTCCTTTGAAACTATCTTAATCCAAGCCCACGGGCGATGATCCCCCGCAGGATTTCCCTGGCGCCACCGCGCAGCGAGAACGACGGCGCATGCAACATCGTGTGCGCCAGCACCGCGGCGAACGCCTGCGTCGATTTTTCGTCGGGTTCCTGGTCCACCAACTGGCGGGCGATCTCCGGGATTTCCTGCTCCACCAGTGCGCCCAAATCCTTCACCAACGCCGCCTGCTGTGCCGGATTGTCCCCATTCTGCAACATCCCGGCGACCGATCGCGACAGCCGTCGCAGCGTGATGATGTGTGCGCTTAGCCGCCCGATCGCGACCGCCCCGGCATCCGACGGATCAGGCCCCAGCGCCCGCACCAACTCGACGAACAGCCAGAATGAGGACAGGAACCGTTCCGGCCCGCTGCGTTCGAAGGCCAGTTCGCTAGTCACTTGGTTCCAGCCATCGCCCTCTTTACCCAGCAGGGCGGTCTCCGGCAGGAACGCGTCCTGGAACACGACCTCATTGAAATGATGCTCACCCGTCATCGCGATGATCGGGCGAATGGTGATGCCCGGCGTGTTGTGCAGGTCGACCAGGAACTGGCTGACGCCGCCGTGCCGGTCTTCGGCCGGGCCGGTGCGGCAG
The DNA here is from genome assembly GCF_009765975.1 of Acidisphaera sp. S103. Taxonomy (GTDB): domain Bacteria; phylum Pseudomonadota; class Alphaproteobacteria; order Acetobacterales; family Acetobacteraceae; genus Rhodopila. The sequence continues at coordinate 22,813 of NZ_LMUJ01000031.1, forward strand.
AACAGGATCATGTACTGCGACTTGTGCGCGAAGCTGGTCCACACCTTGGTCCCGTTGACCAAATAGCCTCCCTGGACTTTCGCCGCCCGAGTCCGCACTGACGCCAGGTCGGACCCGACATCCGGCTCGCTCATGCCGATGCAGAAGAACGCTTCACCGGCGGCGATGCGCGGCAGGATCTTCTTCTGCTCGTCTGTGCCGACGCGCAGGATCAGCGGCCCGGACTGTCGGTCGGCGATCCAGTGCAACGCCACCGGAGCCCCGGCGGCCAGCATCTCCTCCAGCACCACGTAGCGTTCCAGCGACGACCGTTCATGCCCGCCGTGCGCCTTCGGCCAGGTCATGCCGATCCAGCCGCGCTGCCCCATCTTGCGGCTGAAATCCGCATCCATCCCGGTCCAGGACTCCGCCCGCTCCACCGGTTTGCGGCCGGCCAGTTCGGTGCGCAAGAAATCACGCACCTCCAGGCGCAGGGCTTCGGCCTCGGGGCAGGGCGGTGGCGGGGGGAAGGTGAAGGCGTTCACCGGCGTGTCCTCGGCTGTCGGTTACCAGCCGGTAGCCTGAGGGGCGGAGGGGGTCAAGGCCCATTGCCGAACCACGCCGAAGCCGGCATCAACGCCGCCGTAAGGAGAATCGCCATGGACCGCAGACACCTGCTGGCCGGCGCCGCCCTCGCCGGCACCGTCCTGACCGCTTCAGCCCGGGCCGCCGACGACAGCACCCTGATCGACCGCTTTGCCGCGACGCTCAGCGCGCACGACATGGCCGGTTTCGCCGCGCTGTTCGCCGAGGACTACGTCAACCACCAGACCAGCGCCGCCGTTCCCCCGCCGCCGGCTGGCAAAACCCCCAAACAACTGTCCGTCGCGTTTTTCGCCGCCCGTCTGGCCGGCATCCCGGATCTTCGGGTCACGGTGGAAACCGCCCTCGCCGCCGATGGCAAGGTCGCTGCGAGCTTCGTCTATACCGGCACCCATGGCGGACTCTATTTCGGCATCGCCCCCACTGGGCGAAAGCTGCGCTTCACCTCCTGCGACATCTTCCGGGTTACGAACAACCAGTTCGCCGAACATTGGGGCATGGGCGACATCGCTGGCGTGCTGGCGCAATTGCGAGCCTGAATCCGCATTTTGCCAGACGGGCACTAACCTCCCGCCAACGCGCTCGCCGCCAGCCGGTGGCCGAGCAACAGGCTCGGCAGTTTGGTGGGATCGGTCCGACCCCAGCCACATTCGCTGGCCACGCCGAACGCCGGCACCGCCCGCCGAGCCGCCGCGATGCGTTTCTGGTCGCCATCCGCGTCGGCGTGGTGGATCAGGCCCAGATACAGCTGTGTCTCCGGCCCTTGCCGCCACCCGGTCAGCGGCGTGAAATAGCCGTCGTCCGTCCGGTCCTGCGGCACCGGGATGTGCATGTAATCGATCCGCCGCCGCACCGCGTCGCCGATACCGTTCATCACCTCGGTCAGGATGCCGGCGTCGCGCGGCATCACCAGATGCGCATCCGCCGGCGACCCGTAACAAAGATGGAAGCCGAGTTCGACCGCATCTGGCACCGCATCGCCCAGCCGGCCGAGCATGGCGAACATCACGGCCTTGTAGTCGGGCGGGCGGCCGGGGAAATAATCCTCAAACACCAGGATTTCCTGGCAGATGTCCCATTGGATCGTCAGGTCGCCGGCTGGAATCGCCGCAACGATCGCTCGCAGAGTTGTCAGCAGGGCACGCTCATACGCCGCGAGGAAGGCCGGGCGGCCGGGCGCGCTGACATACATGTAGCCAGCGGAATTCGGCGTGGGGAGCGAGACCTGAAACCGTATTCCAGCCGGAATGACGCCCTCTTCACGCAGGCCGCGGAACACCGCCCATGACTCCAGCGCCGCCTCCGCGTAGCCGGTGGGGAATGCGACGGTGCCCTGGTCGATCTCCGGCTTCAGGCGCAGCAATTTGGTCTCGCGCAGCAGCCGGCCGTTCCATTCGTGGATACGCAGGACCGGCACTGTGGGGTCGACTTCCATGATGGGAAGCGATTCCAGCATCTCCCGCTGGAAGTAGATCCAGCGCGATCGCTTGCCGGTTTCGCCGTCGGGCAGCCGGCGCACATAGGGACCAAGTTCGCCGGCCAACGTCCGGAACACCGCATCGCTGTCCTGCAACGGCACGCTGCCGACGAAATGGACGAGATCACGAGGCGATGCCATCGAACGTCTCCCTGTCAGGGCACCCGATCAGGCCGCCGCCCGCCGGAGTGGCTGCGAGGTTCGCATAAACCGCCGGACGATGAAAACCAGCACCAGCGATGCCGTGACCACGAACACCCAGTGCGCCGGCCGCAACCCGCGAGCGATCGACTCATTCGCATACAGCACCCGCCACGGATTGACCCGCGTGGTCAGCCCGTACCACCCGAACTCCATCACCGCCGTCGCCAGCCCTGACACCACCGCCAGCCCGCCATACAGTGCCGCCGTGACACCGACGCCCTGCTTGCGCCGCCACGTCTCCGGCAACGCGCGCCACGCCATCAGCCAGATGAACAAGCCGGACACGAACACCGGCTCCGAGACGTTCAGTTTGGACTGGATATAGTAATGCAGCAGCGCCACGGCGGCGAACGGATAGGCCAGCCGGTGCAACCGCTTCCAGTTCCGCCCCAGCTTCTTCACCCATCCGTCGGTGGAGGTGACCGCAAGCGAAAGCAGCACCAGCAGGGTGATAAACCCGATGGTCAGGTAGAACCGCAGCGCAATTTCCGAAATCACTGTCAGCAGCTTGAAGTTTTGATCGACGACGTACAGGCAGAGATGCGCCACCGCATAGCAGGCTGCCGCGACCCCGACATTCCGCCTGACCAGCAAAAGTGACGGCCAATCCAGCGCTCGGGCGAATGGCGTAATCGCCAGTGAGATCATGAAACAACGAACCGCCCACAGCCCGGTGCCATGAATAGCTTCGGTGATCGGCCGAGCGCCCAGCATGCCCATCGCCAGCCAATAGCCATACAGCACGCCGGGAACCAGCAACGCCACCAGTACAGCCGCCTTGAACGGCAAGAATCTGCCGCGGCGATCCCGCCAGGGAACAGTCATCGATTGTGAACTCCGTTTCGCTCCATGTAGGCAAATCAGGGCAAAATGTCAGGTTAAAGGCCCGCAAGGCGCCCCGTAAACTTGCGCGATTCCACCAGGACGCTCACCATGCCCTGGCAAGTTTTACGAACGACGGAGAAGATTAGATGTCTGCCGCGCTGAAAATCCAACCCGACATGACCGACGCCGAGTGGCATGCCCGCTGCGAACTCGCCGCCCTCTACCACGTCGTCAATCACCTCGGTTGGACCGACCTGACCAACACCCATATGTCGGCTCGCATCCCCGGCGAACCGAACCACTTCCTGATCAACAACTATGGCGAGATGTTCGACGAGATCACCGCGTCGTCGCTGGTGAAGATGGACATGGAGGGGAACGTCCTGACGCCGGGCGGCAAATTCAACAACGCCGGCTTCATCATCCACAGCGGCGTCTACAAGGCTCGGCCCGACGCTAACTGCGTGCTGCACACGCATACACGCGCCGGCGCCGGCGTGTCGCTGATGCGCAAGGGCCTGCGCCCGATCAGCCAGGACGCGCTGCATGTGATCGACGACGTCGTCTATCACGAATACGGCGTCCCCGCGACGGTCGAGGAATGCGATGCGCTGGGCGTCAGTTGCAAGACCGGAAGCTGCGTCGTGCTGCTCAACCATGGCCTGCTCACCCTGGGGGAGACGATCCACGGCGCCATGATGCGGCTCTATATGCTGGAACGCGCCTGTGAGCTGGAACTGATCGCCCGGCAAATGGACGAGGCGCCGGTGGTCATCGACGAATACGTCCAGCGCAAGGCCGCGGAACGCATGAAGAAGATGCGCCCGACCGAGGGTTACGGCCTGAACGAATGGCAAGGCCTCGTGCGCACGGTCGAACGCAAGGGCGCCGACTTCCGCCGGTAACCCGGGTTTTCGGTCACGGCGTCGATGGTCTCCCCTGGGGGACTGTCGGCGCCGTTTCCGTTTGAGATACAAGATGCCCCGTGACCGAACTCCTTCGCCTGACCGATCTGCATGAAGCCTCGCCCGGCCTGCGGCGCGTGGCGCATGGCTACGCGACGTCGGGAACGTGGAAGCGGGTCATATACCGGGCCGCCACGGTCGGATGGGAAGTTCTGGCCGCGTTGCCCCGCGACGCAGTCCGGGCGGTCCGGCCAGCCGCCGCGCCACTGCGGCAGGAAGACGGCATTCGACCGGCGCCGGACGCCACCCGGATTGCATTGTACGTGCATTATTCCGCCACCGGTCAGGTTTCGGCGATGGTGCGTCATCAGCTTGCGCAGTTCGGTCAGTTCGGCTTCGCGATCGTGTTCATCTCCATGGCCAGGCGCATCCCGGAGGATGACTGGCAGGCCGCGCGCGAGCTATGTGCCTTGGTCGTGCATCGGGAGAATTTCGGCCGCGACTTCGGTGCCTGGCACGACGTGATGCCGGAGGTGCGCCGCCGCTGGCCGCACCCCGACGAACTGATCCTCGCGAACGACAGCGTGCTTGGGCCGATCCACCCTCTGGCGCCGGTCATCGACACCATGCGCGCGGGTGGCCAAGGCTTGTTTGGGCTGACGGAAAGCCTGCAAGGCGGTCCGCATCTGCAAAGCTACCTGCTGTTGGCCCGCGGCAATGCCGCGGTGACGGACCTGATGGGATTTCTGCAAACCCTGTACGTCAGCCACTCCAAGTGGCTGTTGGTACAGATGGGAGAGATCAGGCTGGCCCGATGGATGCGGCAGCGCGGTCATCGTGTGGCGGCGGTGTTCGGGTACGATCGCCTTGTCCAGGCGGCGGTGGCTGATCCGGCCGAACGGCGGCTTCTGATGGGATCGAGTGCGCGATTGCGAGACCTGGACCGGCTGCCCGCGGATCAGGCGGCCACCTTGCTGCACGAATGGCCGCTGAACCCGACGCAGCATTTGTGGCATGTGCTGGCGACGAAATTCGGCGACCCATTCGTGAAGACGGAACTGGTGCGGCACAACCCTGGCCGGCTGCCAGGGGTAGAAGAGTGGCCGGCGGTCGTCACGCCAGAGTCCCCCTGCCCATTACCGATGCTTCAGGCACATCTGAAAACCATGAGCGCCTGAGGTTGAAGCGGAGAAGGATGGTGGGACCGTCGGGGACGTGGCCGTTACGGTCCCGTGGCATTTCGAGGGGACCGTCCGGTGATTGGGGGATCATGATCAGAGCATGCGACCGGCAAAGCGAAGAATGCCCAGCGCAGCATCAACCGGATCCGCAAGGTCATGCATGTCTTCAAAGGGGAGCACAGCCAGGGCGCGAAGGGCATGGCGAACTCGCTGGTCAATCGGCGCATGACCAAATCCCAGCAGATGCGATGGTCACGAAATGGCGCCGATCTGCTGCTCCAAGTTCGTTGCGCGGTCTCCAATGGCACGCCCGGTCCCGGGTTTGGGCATCGATTTGACCGGATCGCCAATGCAGACCCGATCTTTGCCGAAGCACCATGATCCCCCAATGGCGGGGCACCGGGCAGTGATGTAACGCCAGCGTTTAACGCTCGCCGGTATCAGACCACTCTCACCGGGTAGGACATACTCGTGGTCTGCCCCGCCAGTTCGAGACCCTTCGTTTCGGGTCCAAGCAACCCAAGACTGCCCCAACCACTCAGCCGATCATCCAGATCAGGCGGCGAACGGGTGCTTTGCCGTCTTATAGTTCGCCTGGACATGCGCCGATGTCGGTTGGCCGCCAACCGCTCGGGCGATCGCTTCTTTTGTTGCCTGGTAATTGTATTCCTGGATCTTCTTGTCGTCGTCCGCCAGCCAATGGATGAACACGCCGACCGCGATGAACAGGTCGTCAGCTTCGTCGGCGGGGATCACGCCCTCGGCGACGCTGTCGGCGACGGCCATTGCCACGCCGTGCTGGGCCGGGCCGAACATCTGCACCGCCTGCTTGGCGCCCTTGATCGTAACCTTGTTGAACAGAATCGTGTTCGGCTTGCACAGCAAGTTTGGCGCTACGACGGCCAGCAGGGTGGTGAACCCGTCCTTGTTGTTGGTCAGCGCGTTGCAGAAGGCTGTCTCCGCCGCGCTGCCGCGCGGTCCGATGATCAGATCGACGTGTGCGACCTCATTGCCCTCGCCGACCAGAGATTCCCCAACGCCTACTTTGGTGATCTTTGCCATAACGGATTCCTCCTGAGTCGTCTTCTTTGAAGGATTGGACGCCGGTCCCGCTTATGGGCCGCGGGTAGGAGACAGCCGATCTCCGGGCGCACTGAACAGAACCATTATCCTAGGTGAAGCGCAAGCCCAGACGCCAGGCAAAAGCCGTCGCGACAGTCAAGTCCGCGCTGGTGCCCGGATTGATGCCCTTGACCTTCAAAACATGGTCCCAGGCCAGCAGTTCGGGCAGCATCGTGGCGGGGTTCGTGCAGGCCGCCAACGCATCGCGGACGCTGTTGGCCTTGTGTTGGACGGAGGTGGCGATCGCGGGACCGTGTTTGCGCTGGATATGGCTGTCAGGACATGTTGCTAGGAATTCCAGGAATGCCGTCAGCGTCGCCCAGGATGGATCGGGCCAGCGCAACCGAGCGGCTGCGTAGGATGTGAGGGTGGGTCCGAGGATGTCGGCGAAGCCGTTGGTCCATTGGCGGGCGATGCTGTCTCGATCGGCGGCTTCTGCCATGGCGGCGGCCAAGGTCACGGTCGCTGGCTGGTGGACGTCGTGGCGATCGGCGGATCCCAGCCCGCCCGGCTGGGCCAGGCGGATGGCTTCGAAGACCGCCTGGGCGTCCTCGAGATCGGATGCGGCGATCACGGCGGCTGGGGTTTCGCCGTGTTCCGCTGCCATGGCCAGTGGGCCGCACAGCAGGAGAATCCCCAGGTTGGTGTTCTGTCCGACGGCTTGCCATGTTGCGGCGGTGGCGTCGCGGATCCTTTCGCCCAGGCGAGCACCGAAGCGGCACAGCAAGGGGGCGGAGACCTCGGCGCTGCGGGTGAAATCGGCGACGGTCATGCGATGGCCGGCGGCGTGGATGTGCACGTTGCCGGGTTTGGGGGCGTTCAGTTCCTCCAGGCAGGCCTCGATGTAAGCCGAAGTGATGATCATCGCAGTGCGGCCAGCAGGCCGGCGGCGATGTGGCCGGCGACCGAGGTAGCGGTCACGCGCTGCAATCCTTTCCAGCCCGGCATCGAATTGACCTCCAGCACCCATGGGCGCCCGTCGCCGTCCACCAGAATGTCGACGCCGGCATAGGCGGCGCCGACGCAGGAAGCCGCTCGTATGGCGAGGTCGGTCATCCGGGAGTCTGGCTGGAACGGCAGGGTTTGGGCGCCTTGGCGGACGTTGGTGACCCAGGTCTCGGCCTGGCGGGTCATCGCGGCGACAACCGATCCGGCACAGACGAACAGACGGTGGTCGTGGAAGGTTCCGGTTCCTGTGGGGATATATCGTTGCAGGTAGTAGACGCCGCCGACAATTTCTGGGGGCGGCAGGTCCGCACCGGTGGTGATCAGGCGCAGGCCGCGGCCTTGGGAACCGAACAGCGGTTTCAGTACCAGGGGGCCGGTGGGGCATTCGCGGTCCGCGACTTTCAGCGCAGCCGCCTGCCCTTCGACCGCCCAGGTCGGCGGCGTTGCGATGCCGGCGTGTGCCAGGAAGAAGCTGGTGGTGGATTTGTCGACGCAGCGCTCGATGGCTCTGGCGTCGTTCCAGACCAGGACGCCCTGTTCGCGTAGCGCATGCAGCACGCCGAGGCGGCGGGTGACTTCCTCGAAGCTGCCGCCGGAGATCGATCGCACCAGCACGGCGTTGGGCAGCCCGTCATCGAAGCCGGGTAAGGCGAGGCCGTGTGGATGTCCGGTGTCGAAGGCGGCGTCGGACAGGCGGAAGGGCACGACCGTGATGCCTCGAGCCGCGAACGCCCGCATCAGCCGGCGGGCGTGCCAGTCTTCGGTGTCGATCGCCAGTCCAATGCGCATCGCGGGGGCGGTCAGGACACCCGGCCGAACGAGGCATCCAGCAGCGCCGCGTCGACCGCACCGGCGAAGAAGCTCTCGCCGGTTTCCAGCGCGGTGATGGTGACCGCCGCGGGGCTGAACAGCATCGGGTCGATGGCGTAGAAATCGCCTTTGGCCGCCTTGAAGATTTCGGCGAAGGGGCGGCCGTAGTCGCGCGATTTCGCGGCCGGCATGGCCTCGGCGAGGTCGCGAGCGGCGGATGCTGGTCCCGTAACGAAGAGGTGTACCCGGCCGCCGAAGATGATGGCGTCGTTGGTGCGGCCCATGGCGGTGACGAAATCCGGGTGGGGCGGGGGCAGCGGCGCGGCACCCATGCCGTCGACGATGTTGGCCAGCGGGAAGTGCAGTTCGTGCGCCTTGTGCAGCGCGACCTCCAGGACGCGGGCGACGACCTGCACGCCGCCGGCCAGGCTTTGGGTTGGCGCGTAGAGGATCGCCAGGCCGGATGGGTCGATGCCGCAGGCTTCGGCGATCTGCTTCACCAGCGGGGCGGGTGGCGGCTTGCCGCTTTCCAGCACCAGGACGGCTTGTTTCGAGGTGTCTTGGACGTCGAGTTCCTCGAACAGTTTTTCCTTACGGGCGAGCACGCGTGCCGGGCCGGATCCCAGGGCGAAAAACGATCCCTTGCCTTTGCCGTGGGAGAGGCTCCATCCGGCGTATTGGCTGCCCAGGCAGGCGGTGACCGGGTTGGCGGTGGACACCGAGATCGTCCATGGCCAGTGCGGCACTGTCGCGTCGGTGGTCAGTTGGACCTGGCCCAGGCCGCCGAGGCAGATCTCGGCCAGGCGCAGGCCGGCCGCGATGCCGCCTTGATGGTTGGCACCGGCGTCGATGAGCAGTTCGCCGGCCTCGCCGCGGGAGACGCCTACGCGCAGGGCGGCGGCATCCGAACGGACGGAGTCCACCAGGCGGTAAGCGCGCGCGTTCAGGGTCGGGTCGGTCATGGAGGGGCTTCCGCGCTGGCCAGGATCTCGGCTGCCCGGTCGCGCACCAATTGCTCAGCGCCGGTCGCGTCGGCGGCGTCGGCCAGTACGGTGCAGAGCGGTGCGCCCGCCGGCACCGGTTCGCCTGATGGCTGTCGATCCGCCGTCCAGGCGGGCCAGGCGAAGTCCGGTGGCAGCCGGATGGCCTGCCTCGCGTAGACGGTCGCGGCGGCCGCGGCGGCCGGCCAGACCGGCGGGGCGTCGGGCAGCACGCCACGGCAGGCGTCGAGATGCAGGCGGAACAAGGCCTGTCCGGCGAAGATGTCCACCGTGGCGCCGGGCCTCGGGTTAATTTCCAGCAGATCCAGGCCGTCGTGCCGCACCAGGAAGTCGGCGCTGTTCAGGCCTCGCAGGTCGGTGAGCGCCACCAGGCGGGCGACGGCGTCGGCGATGTCCGCTGCCTGGCGGGGTGGAACTGGAGCCGGACGGGAGGCGCCGCCGTAGCGGAACGGGTGGCGGGGTGACGGGTCGGCCCATTGCCGGCTCAGCCCGAGGACGCGGCAGGCGCCACCGGCGGCCAGGAAGGCGACAGAGACGGGTTCGCCGGCCGCATGGCGCTGATAGTAGCGCCCGGGGCGCTGGCCGGCCCGTCGCGTGGAGGCGGCGATGTGGACGCCACCTGACCCTCCGGCACGCTTGCGCAGCCACTTGCCGCTTGTGGGCTGGTCTCGCCGTATGTCGGGGTGCGGTAAGCCGGCGCGGGCGCAGGTTTCGGCGAACTGGAACGGGTCTTTTATCGCGGTGACGACCTCGGCCGGGTTGCCCAGCAGGATGTGGTGGGTCGCGAGGGCGTGCAGCAGGCGGGGACGGTCCTCGAAGCCGCTGCCGACCACGACGCCGATCACCTGCCTTTCGGCCGCCAGGCGGTCGAGGGACGCCAGCAACCCGGTTTGTGAAAATCCGCGCGTCAGGGTGCCGGGCACGCGTTCGCTTGCCTCGGCCAGTTCGCTTGTGTCGAGGTCGCCGAACAGGTCGGCCACCAGCGGCCGGTAGCCATCACGCCTGGCGCAGGCTGCCAGTGCTCTGCCCGACAGGGCGGCGATCAGGACGGCGGGTTGGGTGGGAGTCATCGGGCGAGGTCGCGGGCCAGCGCGAAAGCGTCGCGGAAATCCAGTGTCAGTGGCTTGGTGCTTTCGATCATGCGGCGGAACAGGCCGAACTCGGTTTGGTATTTGGTCTGCCCGATCGCCAGCGGGCCGATGCCCACCGTGGGGCCGTCGCCGATCTTCACGCCGTCGGCGAAGGCATCCAGTCCGGCGACGCCCAGCGGGGGCACGGCGTTGACGTCGGCGACGGCGAGCAGGCCGGGGGATGATTTCAACAGGTCGGCACTGATGATCTCGACGCCTGCGCGTCCGGCGCATAGGGCAACTTCGGCGCCGCGGAGCAACTGTGCCTTCAGGTCGTCCGAACTGCCGTCTGCCGCGGCGACGGCGGTGCCAAACCGAGCGGCGATTTCGTCGGCGGCTTTTTGGACGCGTTGTATTCCGTCGTAGCCGACGAGCGTGACCTGTGCGCCCTCCAACGCGCTGATCACCGCCGAGGCGAAGCCCACGACGCCGGTGGCGCCGAACACCAGGATGCGCGTTCCGGACAGTTCCCGGCTGTGCGAGGCGCGTAGCGCGCGCTCCAGACGGGCGACCATCGCGGCAGCGGTGGTGAATGAGCCCGCGGGGTCGACGAACAGCGACAGCACGAAGGGCGGCACCATCGCTTTCTTTGCGCGATCCAGCATGTCCAGCGCGGCGATGGCGTCCTTGCCGCCGATGAACACGCAGGTCTTTGCACCGTCTTTCGGTGACCGGGAGAAAATCGCATCCTGCACCAGGCTGGCGACTTCGTCCATCGTTACGTTGGTGTACGGTATGACCGCGTCGTAGCCGGCGTCCAGCGCCATGTTCAGGTCGAAGGGACTGGCGTGCCGCAACGGGCTCAGCAGATGCAGAATCCTTTTGTCGGCCACGGCGTTTCCTTTACTTGGGCATTGTGGTTTTTGTATTCAGGCCACGTCCACCGATGCGCCTCGATTCAACACGCGGCAGATCAGCAAGTCCAGTTGTTTCAGCGCGCCTCTGGCTTCCAATTCGCCGCTCAGCCGGTGCGCTTCGCGTTCGTTTTCGGCGAAGGCGAAGCCGGTTGGTCCCCAGGAACTCTGGCCGACCCCGGTTGCGCCTGCGTCCGCCAGTAAGCGCAATGCGGCGCCGACGCCAGGGCTGGTGAAGCGTCCGCCCTGGGACGGTGCGAAGTAGTCGCCGACATGGGCCTGGATCGCGGTGATGGCCGAACCGAAGCCGGGCAGGTCGTGTTCGGCCAGCGCGGGCAGCGCCTGCATCAGTACCAGGCGGCAGATGGCGCCCGATATCGCCGGGTCCATGGGGTCCAGGGAGTCGAATGCGGCGCGCTCCTGTGGGCCGGACAGGCCTTCGCTGTGGCGGTCGAGCACCAGCAGGACGCGCCATGCCTCGGGCAGCGCGGCGCGGGCCAGCAGCGGTGGTGGGCCTGGCTGGGTGCCTCTGCCGCCGTCGATGACGAGGCCACCCTGGCTGAACAGGCCGATGCCGATGCCGGAGCGGGCACCGCGTCCCAGGTGGGTCGCATCGCCTCGGGGATCGTCGGGACGGCCGTGCAGCCGCCGCACCGCGGCCGCGACCGCGAGTGCGAGTTGGGTCCCGGAACCGAGGCCGGCGTGCGGCGGCATTGCCTGTTCGATCTCCACCGCGTGGTGGCTGGTCAGGCCGAGGTGGGAACACATCTGCGCGAGATAGCGGGTGACCCGGTCGTGTTCCGGACCGTGGACCTGGGTGATGTCCGAACGGCGGACGGTGAGGCGGGTCACCGGCTGGTCGAGCGACAGGCCGATACTGCCGAAGCGCCGGCCCAATCCGCCGTCCAGGTCGAAGAAGCCGAGGTGCAGGCGCGCGGTGCAGGTGACCGTTACGGCGGTGCCTCCATCCGTGAGTTGAGGGCCGGATTTGGGAGAAGGCGTGGATGGCGGGCCTTCG
>NZ_LMUJ01000031.1:35014-39557 GCF_009765975.1 Acidisphaera sp. S103
AGGATGGCCGGCGACTCTTCTTTCCGGGTCGATATTGCCTTCATCACGGACTATGTTCCACGGTGCATTGGCGGCTGGCAATGACCAGATTGGTGATGAACAAGGGAGGACTCGCATGGTGGCGGCACCGGCGGAACACACCTACAGCGATGCCGAGGTCGAGACCTGGCTAACCGCGAACCTGCCGCACTGGAAGTTGGAACGCGGCTGGATCAGGCGAAAGTATCGCACCAATAGTTGGAAGGGCACGATGATGCTGGTCAACACGATCGGCCATCTCGCCGAGGCGGCCTGGCATCATCCGGACATTACGCTATCGTATGCATGGCTGGAGGTGCGGCTGTGCACCCATTCGGCAAAGGGCATTACCGGCAAGGATTTTGCCCTCGCCAAGAAGATCGAGGACGTCGTGCAGTGGCAACCCGGCAGCGAGGGCGGCGCACTGGAGGGTACGCCTCGCGACGATCCTCGGTTTGCTTACGTCAAATATGACTGAGGCGACACAAACCGGGGGGGCCGAGGCATCGGTGAACGGCGTTGCGGTTTCGCGTGCGGAGGCGGTGCGCGCGGCGGCGGCGTTGCTGGCGGGCAGCCGATCGTCCGTCGTCGCCGGCATGGGGACCGATGTTGCCGGTGCGCGGGCGTCGATCCGGTTGGCTGAGAGGATCGGGGCGTCCATCGACCACATGGATGCGGAGGCGGTGTTCGCCAATCTCGATGTGATGCGCCGCGCCGGATGGATCGTCACCACGCCGCTGCAGGCCCGCGCTCGGGCGGATACGGTGCTGCTGGTGGGAGATGGGCTGTTTCAGGCGTGGCCGGAGATGACGGAGCGACTTGGTTTGAACCTGCCGCCGACACTGGCGGGGGGGACGCGGCGCGTATTCCATTTGTGTCCCGGAACCACGGCCACCGGCGTGGCGTCCGTTCGTGTCGTCGCCGGACTGTCGGCTGTGCTGCCCACACTGGCCGCTTTGCGTGCCCTCGCCGCTGGACGCGCCACAGCGCTGCACGATGCCGCCGCCGCACCACTGTGCGAACTGGCCGACGCCCTGAGCCAGGCAAAATTCGGCGTCGCGATCTGGTCGGCCGGCAGTGTCGACACGCTGGCGATCGAGTTGCTGTGCGGGCTGATCGACGACCTCAACAAGAGGACCCGTTTCACTGGCCTGCCGCTGGTCCCGTCCAACGGCGCCGAGGGAGTCGCGCAGACCTCCGCCTGGACCACGGGCTTTCCCATGCGCAGCGGTTTCGCCGGAGCGGAACCGCTGCATGATCCCTGGCGCTTCGACGCCAAGCGGCTGATCGACAGCGGTGAGGCGGACTCGGCGCTGTGGATCTCGGCGTTTTCCCGCTTCGCGCCGCCCTGGGACAACGCGGTTCCGACCGTCGCCCTGGTCCCAGCTGGTACAGTGTTCCGCTCGCCGCCGGCGGTTGTCTTAGAAGTCGGCCGTCCTGGCCATGACCACGACACGATGCTGTTCGACCAGGGCCTGGGCGGGATTGCCTTCGCCGCCGCCGGGACACCCACCACTATCCCATCGGTCGCGGACACCATGGCCGCGATCACCTCGGCACTGCCGTCATGCTGACCTGCCTGACCGGCGGCCGTATTATCGATCCCGCGAATGGGCGCGACGCGGTTGACGACCTGTGGATCCAGGACGGCCGCATCATCGACGCGCCGGACCGTGCCCAGGCCAGCGAGACGATCGACGTCAGCGGCTGCATCGTCATGGCGGGCGCGATCGACATCCACACCCATGTCGCCGGCACCAACGTCAACACCGCCCGGCTTCTGCTGCCCGATCTACGTGCCGGAACGGCGGAGGCATCGGTTCCGGTTTCGCATATCATCGGCCGGCTCTATGCCGCCATGGGCTATACCATGGTGGTGGAGCCGGCGATCTCCCCCCACGTCGCGCCACAGGCGCACCTGGAACTCGCCGACATCCCGATCATCGACACCGCCATCCTCGCGGTCCTCGGCAACGACGACTACTTGCTGCGGCTGATGGCCAGCCGCGAAAGCCCCGCCGCCATCGCCGACTACGCCGCCCGCGTGCTGGCGGGCAGCCAGGCCATCGGCATCAAGGCGATCAACCCGGGTGCTGCCGCGTCATTCAAATCCAATGTCCGTAGCTTCGGCCTGGACGATGCCGTGCCCAACAGCGACGTCACCTCCCGAGCCATCATCAACGCCCTGCAGGCCGCCACCGAAACCCTGGGCCTGCCTCACCCTCTGCACCTGCATTGCAGCAACCTCGGCATGCCCGGCAACGCCGAGACGGCGCTCGCCACCATGGAAGCCGCCGGGGACACCCGTCTGCACATCGCCCACCTGCAATTCTACGCCTACGGCAAGGACGGACCCCGAGGCTTCTCCTCTGCCGCCCCGCGCCTCGCCGAAGCCGTCAACGCCCGCCCCAATATCACAGCCGATATCGGCCAGGTCATGTTCGGCCAGACCGTTACCGTCTCCTCCGACGTCCTCCGCCAGTTCAACGCAAGAGGCCAGGCCCATCCCCGCAAGTCCGTCATCATGGATGGAGACGGCAACGGCGGCGGCATCGTGCCCTACCGCTACCGCAAGACCGACTTCTACAATGCCGTCCAATGGGCCGCCGGCCTGGAGCTGTTCCTGCTGATTAACGACCCGTGGCGAGTCTTTTTCACCACCGACCACCCCAACGGCGCCCCGTTCACCGCCTATCCCGACCTGCTGGCGCTGCTGATGGACCGCTCCCTCCGAACCCAGCACATCGAATCGCTGCCGAAAGACGCCATGGAGGTTACCACGCTTGCCTCCATCACCCGCGAATACACCCTGACCGAGATTGCCATCATGACCCGAGCGGCTCCGGCTCGCCTGCTGGGCCTGCCCGACCGCGGTCATCTCGGCCCCCGAGCCAGAGCGGACATCGCCGTCTATCGCCCGCGCCCCGACATCGCCGCGATGTTCCGCGACGCCGCCCTGGTCCTGAAAGACGGCGTTCCGGTGATCCGCGACGGCGTCCCGATAGCCCACCCGTTCGGCCGCGCTCTGGCCGTCCGTCCGGGTTTCGACCCGGCGGCCGATCGGCAACTGGCCGCCTTCTACGACACCATCTACGGCGTCTCCCACGCTGCCTTCGATGTCCCCGAAGCCGCCCGGCTCGGCCGCACCCAGCCGTTCGAAACCGTGCCATGCCGGACCTGACCCCGATCGTCCGCAACGATATCGTTATCGACGCCACCTACGCGGAGGCATTCGACATGCGCGCCACCGCCCTGGTCATCACCGCGCCGACCCTGCGCTGGGCGCGCATTGCCGCCGCCAGTATGACCGGTTTCGCCACCTCGGTGATCGCCTGCGGCGTGGAGGCGGGTGTCGACGCCGAACTGCCCGCCGAGACGACGCCGGACGGGCGGCCGGGGGTGCGGGTGCTGCTGTTCGCCGGCTCCACCGGTGAGTTGCAGAAACAACTGACCAACCGCGTCGGCCAATGCGTGCTGACCAGCCCCGGATCGGCTTGCTATGCCGGGTTGGCCGGCACCGAACCGCTGAAACTGGGCGACGGCCTGCGCTACTTTGGCGACGGCTTCCAAATTTCCAAGCGTTTGCCGGACCGGCACATCTGGCGCCTGCCGGTCATGGATGGGGAGTTCGTCTGTGAGGCCACCACCGGGCTGACCAAGACCGCCGTGGGTGGAGGCAACCTGATCTTGATGGCGCGCACATCGGATGCGGCGTTGGCCGCGGCCGAGGCTGCCGCGGATGCCATTGCCAGGACGCCCGACGCCATTGCGCCGTTCCCCGGCGGCATTGCTCGGTCGGGGTCGAAAATCGGCTCCAAATACAAGGGGCTGATTGCGTCCACCAACCATGCCTACTGCCCGACGCTACGTGGAGAGGTTTCCAACACGGCCCTGGGCCCGGACGTGGGCGCGGTGTTGGAACTGGTCATCGACGGGTTGACCCCGGATGCCGTCGCCGCCGCCATGCGCGCTGGGATGGAAGCCGTTGTCGCGCTCGGTCCCGAAGCCGGCGCCATCCGCGTCGCCGCCGGCAACTATGGCGGCAAGCTTGGGCGGCATCATTTTCATCTGCACGAGCTGGCGCCTGCGTCATGAGTGCCCTGCGCCTTGTACTGCGTGCGCGGCCCGATCAGCGGCTGGACTTGTCGCCACTGACCTCCGACCGGTTGGCGGGTCTCGATCAAGCCGCGATCGCCGCGCTGCCGTTGCAGACGACCCGCCATCCGGTGACCGCGGGCGACATCTTTCATATTCACGTTGGCGACCCGGCGGAGATTGTCATCGAGGGTGGATCGGACCGTTTCGACCGTGTGGGGCAGGCGATGCGATCCGGCTCGCTGACGGTGCGAGGCGATGTCGGGCAGCAGGCCGGCCGCCTGTTGGCCGGTGGGACACTGCTGATCGAGGGCAGCGCCGGCGGTTGGGCCGCGTCCGGTCAACGCGGGGGAATGCTGGAAATTACCGGGGATGTCGGCGGGTTCCTCGGTGGCCCGTTGGCGGGGGAGCGTACCGGCATGCGCGGCGG
>NZ_LMUJ01000031.1:39656-41522 GCF_009765975.1 Acidisphaera sp. S103
GCGGCAACGCCGCCCAGCGCGCCGCCGACCGCCTGCGCCGCGGCGTGGTCATCATCGAGGGCGGCACCGGCCCACACGCCGGCAGCGGCCTATTCGCCGGCACATTGATCATATGCGGCAAGGCGGGGACCTTACCCGGCATCCTGATGCGCCGAGGCACCATCGTCCTGGGCAAACCATCAGATTTAGCCCCGAGTTTCGTAACCGCCAACCATGTCGACCTGGTCTTCACCCGCCTGCTGTCCCGCGCCGTCGCCACCTTCAGTCCCAAGGCCGCCACCTGCGTCCAAGCGGCCACCACCCGTTACTCAGGCGACATGGCTGTATTGGGGAAAGGGGAACTTTTCGTTTCGGAATAGCAGAGGCTATTTCAGCAGAGACCGATTGTCCAGCGTCTCCCCCACCCTGACGCCAAGAAGCTAAAAAACGATTAGCAGACCGAGGACTATCCGCCGTCCAGATCGAACGACAACCTGATCAGATCCGCCGTCCGGCTGACCCCCAGCTTGGTCTTGATCTGGGTGCATGTATTGGCGACTGTTTTGTACCCGATCCCCAGAGTCTCGGCGATTTCCGTCAACGATCGCCCCGCCCCCAGCAGCCGCACGATTTCCCGGTCCCGTTCGTTCAACAGCGTCGAGGGATCGGGCATCGCCGCCGTCTGCAACGCCAGTTCCTGGGCGATCTCGGCCTCGATATACCGTCCGCCCTCGGCCACCACCTTCAGCGCCTTCAACAATTCCGCGGGCGCCGCGTTCTTGCTCATATACCCCCGAGCCCCTGCCTGCATGGCGCGTGAGGCAAATCGTGCCTCGATATGCATGCTCAACACCATGATCCGGACGGCCGGCAACTCCACCAGGATCCGCCGCAGCAGCTCGAACCCGCCGATGCCCGGCAGATTCAGGTCCAGCACCACCAGGTCCGGCTGCTCCGACCGCACCAGCATCAGCGCGTCACGCCCGTTCGCCGCCTCCGCGATCTCCCACGACAGCGCCGCCAGCAGACGCCGCAAGCCACCCCGCACGATCGCATGATCGTCGATCAGCAGAGCCTTCATGCCGCGGCCTCACACGGCAACCGAGCGGTCACCGCCAGCCCCCGCCCACCCGCCGGAGTCGAAATCGTCAACGTCCCAGCCTGCGCCCGCACCCGTTCCCGCATCCCGACCAACCCGAACCCCGGAGTCACCCCCGCCGCGCCCGGCCCGCTGCCGTCATCGGTGACGTGGACCACCACGTCGGTTTCGTCCCGAGTCACGCTGACCTCCACCCGCTCCGGGTCGCCATGACGAACGGCGTTGCACAGGCTCTCCTGCACGATCCGGCACACGGTCGCCCGCACATCCTCGGTCAACGCATCGTCCTCTTCCGCGACATCCAGCCTGAAATCGATGCCGGGGTGCCGGTCCCGCCAAAACGCCACCAAATTGCCGATCGCATCCGCCAGGCCGACAGAGCCAAAGCTCAGCGGTCGCAGCTGCCCCAGGATCGAGCGTATCTGCGTCTGCATATGCGCCACCGACTCCGTGATGGCATCGGCCCGCTCCCCAGCCTCCGCCGCTCGACCACTTTCCAGCAGCGTCGGTATGCTGGCGGCATCAATCCCCGCGGCGAACAGGAACGGCCCGATCTCATCATGCAGGTCGCGCGCCAGGTCCGCTCGCTCTTCCTCCTGCAACGTCAGCAACTGTTCTTGCAACATCCGGTTCTGCGCTTCCACGTCGCCAAGCTGTTCGGCCATGCGGTTGAACCCGGCGGCCACCCGCACCAGTTCCGGCGGCCCCGCCGCCTCCAACCTGGCCGCATAATCCCCAGCCCCAATCCGCCCGAACGCCCCCGCCAATCGTTCCAGAGGCGCAACCGC
>NZ_LMUJ01000031.1:41668-113543 GCF_009765975.1 Acidisphaera sp. S103
TCATTGGTCGGATCGGCGACCAGCGTGATCATCCCGGAGGGAACCGCCAGCACGATCGGCGCCAGCGTCGGCCGCAACGCGCCGCGGAACCAGGCCGGAATCGGCTGCTTCGGCCGCAGCAGCACCGAGGCGGCAACCACCGCCCCGCTGTCATCGGTAAGGGTCGCCCGCACATGCCGGTTGCCGTCGAACGTCGCCACCAGATGCCGCAAGTCGCGCTGGCCATCGGGCGATCCGCCGATCTCCTGCACGCTGTTGACCACCGCCTGCTGTCCGGTCGCCAAAGCCGCCAGCATCTCGGCCCGCACCGATTTCGCCGCATGCACGCCAGCCAGGACACAGCCCAGGGTCAGCGTCACCGCCAGCACGCAGCCAAGCCACAGAACCAGCCTGATGCGTAACGACATGACCGTTCCTCCCGCCGGCATCGTAAGCGCAGGCCGAACGAGGCGCCACTCAGAACGTGATGCGCACGCCGCCGAATGCCCCGATCGGCGCCGCCGGACTATAGGCACGCGGATTGGTCGCATTCGGCGCCTGAGACAGGAATACCGCCGTGGTCGGCGAGAACGTGCCGTAGGTATAGTATTTCGCATCGGTGACGTTCTCGATCGAGCCGAACAATTGGATATGCGGCGTGACCTGGTAGCTGCTGCTCAGGTTCAGCGTGACGAAACCGGGCAGTTGCGGCGTCAGGTTGGCCTCATCGCCAAACAGGTATTGCCCGCTTTGCGCGAGCAGCACGGCGCCCACGGTCCATTGGTCGGTGATCCGGAAGGTCAATCCCACCTTGCCCTGATGTGCCGGTACGCCCGGCATCCGAGCCCCCGGGTTGATGGTGATATTGCCGTTGGCATCGGCGGCGGGGTTGCTGCCGGCGGCCTCGACGAAGCCGGTCTGAAAAGTGGCATCGGTGTAGGTATAGGCAATATAGGCGGACCAGCGGGGTGCCTTATACTGCAGGCTGGCATCGATCCCCTGTCGGCGTGTCTGCCCGATATTGGTAAAGAACGCCCGGTTCAGTGTGACGCTGTTCACGAAGGCGATGTCGTCGTCCAGGCTGCTGCGGTAGAACCCGAGGTTATACGTCAGCCGATCGGTCTGGTTGGTCGGCACTGTGCCTCGAACGCCGACCTCCACGGTGTGTGCGATCACCTGCTTCAGATTGGGATCGCCCACGAAGAAGTTGGCCAGGCTGCAGGAATCGTTTGGTCCCGCGCACGACAGTTCCGCCGGCGTGGGGGCTCTGTTGGCTTCCGCGTAGCCGGCATAGGCGGTCAACCACGGCATCACCTTGTAGGTCAC
This sequence comes from Acidisphaera sp. S103, assembly GCF_009765975.1. Classification (GTDB taxonomy): domain Bacteria; phylum Pseudomonadota; class Alphaproteobacteria; order Acetobacterales; family Acetobacteraceae; genus Rhodopila. The sequence goes on from NZ_LMUJ01000031.1 coordinate 42,974, forward strand.
CCCGGCCGAGGGATTGAAGCGCTGATAGGCATGGTTGCCGGTCAGATCGCCACCGTTCTGGTCGCTCAGGTCGATTTGTGCGCTGTTGAAGCGGCCGGACGCGGTCAGCGCCAGCCGGTCGGTCAGATTGAACGTATCCGCGATGAACGCCCCGTAGTAGGCGTCGCTGATTCCCACCCGCACCGGCTGGTTGTTGCCCGGTTCGTCGATGACCACGCCTGGGCCGACGAACACACGGGAATCGGCCGTGATACCGCCGATGTACGACACGCCGGTGAACTGGGTCTGCGATCCGTCGAAGCTGACGCCGGCGACCAGATGATTGTTGAACCCGAACACCGTCTGTGTATCGGTCACCTGGGCCGAGGCGCCGTAGCCGTTGGTATTGGTGGTCTGGTTGTCCAGTTCCGAGTACGAGAACGGATTGGCGCCGAGGAAGGCCGGTATCGTGGCGCCTCCGGTTGTCGTGCTGTAGCCGGAATCGGAGCACAGCAGGCCCGAACCGTCATTGCATGGCGTATCGTTGGCGGCATTGCCGTTGGTCACGCGTTGCAGGAAGTTGTTGTAGTAAGTGTTCGCCTGGATCGACACCGTATCGCTGAGGATCATGGTCCCCGACAGCCCGACCTGCATAAACCGGTTGGCGATCTGGTTGGGACCGGTAAACTGTGCCTTGGGATCGGCGGCCAGCAATTCTACCGGTGACGTGCCCGGCCCGTTCAGCGTTGAGTTCGCCACCAGGGCGTTGAAGTGCAACTCGCCAGCGTTGCCGCGCCAGCCGATGTCACCATAGAAATTTTCCAGGTCGGAGGATTGCAAATCACGCCATCCATCCTGACGTATCCCGCTCGCGGCAACGTAAACCGAGGTGTTGCCGCTCTGCTTGCCGAACTGGAAGTCGCCGCCGATCGTATTGAACGAACCGCCATGAATGCTGAGTTCGGCCCCTTGGTACGTGAATCCGTTCTTGAGCTGGATATTCAGCGCCCCACCGAGGGCGTTCAGGCCGAAGACCGGATTCGCCCCCTCCAGGTTCATCTGGTCGATCGCCAGGTTGGGCAGCAGGTCGAAATTGACGGTGTCGCCGAACGCCTGGTTGAAGCGGACTCCGTTGACGTAGACGGCGAGACCCTGTGGCGTTCCCTGCAATCCCGACGCGGCGAAGCCATGATACAGCAGGGTCGGCTGATACGGATTGCCGGACGCTGAATCGAGGTTGACCCCGCCGACTTCCTCATTCAGCGACCGTGTCGCATCCGGTGTGGTGGTACCGCCGCGAGTCAGGTCTCCACCCCTCAGCACATTGGTTTCCGCCGGCACCGTATCGCGGTCGACGCCGGACCCCAGCAGCGGCGACGCGCCAACGATATTGATGGTCGGCACTGTAACAACCGGGGCCGGCGAGGTGGCCGAGGGTGTTGGCGGTGTATTGGAAGGTGCCTGTTGCGCCCGGACGGCCAGGCCTGTCAGCGCAAGAAAAGCGGCGGTACCAACCAAGCCGCGCATGGCTTGACCGACAATACGCTGCATGCGCTTTGCCATGGATGGCTTCCTCCCCATTATTGTTTTCCCAACAGGGACTGTTGGCCATTGCCCGCGGTCAGTCGATGGTACGGTTTCCCGATGATCTTGGGAAAAATTCCCGATTTTCGAGCATTGGACCGGTTATTCCGGCAAGCCGGCCGCTCTCAGTGCGTCCGCATAGGTTTTTGCCATCGAGTCGAGAGGAACCCGTATGCGGGTGAGACGATGGCACCGTCATTGACAACCGCGCCGGTATCGCTCAGCCCCGAGTTCGACAGCGTCAGGGCGCCATAGTTGGTGAGGGTCGAATTTTCCTCGAAATGGTTGCTGCCTCTCAGCAGCCAACTGACACCGGCGGCGATGTTGACGATCCCGAAGCCGATGTAGATCGTTCCGGTACTAGTATTGGTCATCGAGGCGGATTCGTAGCCTCTCGTTGGGGAGCCGGCACAAATCATACCCAACCGGCAGGGGGTGGACCGCCACCCTCTGCTCATTGTGGGTAGGTTTTGCCGCCAGCAGGTGGCTTGTGCCGAGCCTTGCCGGTGGGGATTTCAGCTCTCGACGTAAAGCGATATCGACGGACCGGTACGGATCGGTCGCCTACCGCCCCGGGGTCGGCATGGTGAACTCCGGCCCGCGCCGTGTCCCTGCCGTCCAGCGTTGGGTGATCGCCTTGTAGCGGGTGTAGAAGCGCACGCCCTCCGGCCCGTAGATATGGTGGTCGCCGAACAGCGAATGCTTCCAGCCGCCGAACGAGTGGAACGCCATCGGCACCGGGATCGGAATGTTGATCCCCACCATGCCGATCTGGATCGCCTGGGTGAAGTCGCGCGCCACGCCACCGTCGTTGGTAAACAGGGCGACGCCGTTGCCGTATTCGTGCGCGTTGATCAGCCGCGTGGCCGTGGCGACGTCGGGCGTGCGGACGACGGACAGTACGGGGCCGAAGATCTCATCCTTGTAGATACGCATGTCGGGCGTGACGTTGTCGAACAGGCAGCCGCCGAGGAAGAAGCCGTTCTCATAGCCCTGCAGTTTCAGGCCGCGGCCGTCCACCACCAGATCGGCGCCCTCCTTGACGCCGAGGTCGACGTAGCCGCGGACCTTTTCCATATGCTCGCGGGTGACCAGCGGTCCCATCTCGGCGTCGGGATCGGTGCCGGGGGCGACTTTCAGGGCGCGCACTCGGGGGGCCAGCTTCGACATCAGGGCGTCGCCGGCCGAACCGACAGTGACGGCGACGGAGACGGCCATGCAGCGTTCGCCGGCGGCACCGTAGCCGGACCCCATCAGGGCATCGACGGCGTCGTCGATGTCGGCGTCCGGCATGATCACCATGTGGTTCTTGGCGCCGCCCAGCGCCTGGACCCGCTTTCCGTGCGACGTGCCGCCTCGGTAGATCGTTTCGGCGATGGCGGTGGAGCCCACGAAGCTGATCGCGGCGATGCCGGGGTGGGCGATGATGGACTCGACGGCTTCCCTTCCGCCCTGGATGACGCCGAACACGCCGTCGGGCAGGCCGGCTTCCTTCAGCAGTTCAGCCAGTTTCAGCGCGGCCGAGGGGTCTTTCTCGGACGGCTTGAGGATGAAACAGTTGCCGGTGGCGAGCGCGACCGGGATCATCCACAGGGGCACCATCACCGGAAAATTGAACGGGGTGATGCCGGCGACGACGCCTAAAGGCTGGCGGATCGACCAGGCGTCGATGCCGGTGCCGACCTGGTCGGTGTATTCGCCCTTCAACAGATGCGGGATGCCGCAGGCGAATTCCACCACTTCCAGGCCGCGCTGGACCTCGCCGTCGGAGTCCGACAGGACCTTGCCGTGCTCGCTGGTGACGATGTCCGAGATCTGCTTGCGATCCCGCTCCAGCAGTTCCTTCAGCTTGAACATGACGCGGGCTCTGCGCAGCGGCGGGGTGTTGGCCCAGGCCGGCCAGGCGGCGTTGGCGACGGCGACGGCCTTGTCCACCTCGGATGCGTTGGCCATGGCGACCTTGCCGGTTACCTCGCCGGCGGCGGGGTCGAACACGTCGCCAAATTTACCGCTGGTGCCGGCGACGTGCTGGCCGCCGATGAAATGTCCGATTTGGCGCATGGTGGTTCCCTCCGTTTCTGTGGGTGGAGGTAGAACAACCGGCGGCCAGGGTCCAGATGCCTGCGCTCCAGGGCAATCGGGTGAGGGTGAAGGAAGGCCAGGGCTCCGCCCTGGACCCGCCAAGGGGCGAGGCCCCTTGGAACCTGTTGATGGGGTGTGAGGAGGAGGGCCGACGTCGATGTTGCAACCCCCGAGTTGGCCCTCCTCCCCATACCCCATGAATGGATCTCAAAGGCTATGCCTTTGATGGGGTTCGAAGGGGCAAAGCCCCTCGCCTTACCTTGCCTCACCCGATTGCCCTGGCCAGCGCTCCACCCGGGTTTGACAGCACCGTGCCTCTGACGCGAATGTCAGCGCAAATCCGCGGGAGAGCGTCATGGATATGAACGAACGTGTTTTCGAGCCGCGCGACGTGGCGTTGAGTTCGGAGCTGACCCTCCACTACTTCCACCGGCCGGGGACCGGGACGACGCTGATCTTCCTGCACCCGTCATCGGGGTATGGCCGGATGTGGCAGGATACGGCGGCGCAGTTGCCGCCGAACTTCGATGTGTATGCGCTGGATTTGCGGGGGCACGGCGATTCGGGGCGGCCGGATGGGGAATATTCCGCTGAAGAACTGGCGCGCGACCTGAAGGTGTTCGTCGACAAACTGGGCCTGGGGCGAGTGGTCGTCGCCGGGCATTCGCTGGGCGGGCGTGTCGCGCTGTATTTCGCGGCGCTGTTCCCCGAGGCGACCGCTGGGCTGGTGATGGTGGCCGGTCCGCATCTCAGCAATTTCTACCAGACGCGCGATGCGGTCAGGACCGTTTACACGCAATCTTATAAGACGATGGTGTCGGAGACGGCGTTCGCGTCTCGGGACGCGGCGCTGGCGTATCTTCGCACACTGCGGCCGAACGATACCGAGGCGGCGCTGCTGCATCGTGTCGAATACAACTTTACCCACGCCGCGGACGGATCGCTGACCGCGAAATACGACCCGATCCGGGTGGCCGAGGGCCTGACCCACCAGTTGATCGACCTGAAGCGGCAAGCCGCCGCGGTGCGCTGCCCGACCGCGTTCGTCCGCGGCACCGGCAGCGCGGAAATGACTCCGGATGCCGCGAAGGACGTCGCGAAATTCTGGACCGGGACAGTGGTGGACATCTACTCGGTCGAGGCCAAGAGCAATCTGCAGATCGAAAACCCCAGCGCACTGGCGGCGGCGATCGCTGAATTCACCGCGAAGCGGCTGTAGAGGGCTGGCCGCGTTTCAGCGCGGCTTTGTCGACTTTGCCCACGGCCGTCTTGGGGATTGCATCGACGACGGTCAGCGATGCGGGCACTTTGTAGCGGGCCAGGTTGGTTCGGCAGTGGGCCAGGATGTCGTCGATGGCGGCCGGGTGACGCAGCACGATGTGGGCGTACAGCATCTCGCCGCGATAGGCGTCGGGGACGCCGAAGGATGCGGCTTCCTGGACCGCCGGGTGCATCAGCAAGACATCGTCGATTTCCCGCGGATAGACGTTGTAGCCGCCGGTGATCACCATGTCCTTGAGGCGGTCTAGGATGGCGAGATGGCCGTCGGCATCGAGGGCGCCGATGTCGCCGGTGTGCAGCCAGCCGTTGCGCAGCGCCGACGCGGTTTCCTCCGGCCGGTTCCAGTAGCCGGCCATGATCTGCGGGCCTCGGGCTCGGATTTCGCCGGGTTGATTGGTGGGTTGGCCGGTGGCGGGATCGACGATCTGGATTTCGGTGCCGGGTAGCGGCAGGCCGACATGGCCGGGTTTCACGGCGGCATCCGGGGCGTTGTAGGTCAGGATTGGACCGGCCTCGGTCTGGCCGTAGCCTTCGTAGATCGGCGCACCGGTCGTTTGTTCCCAGCGCCGCAGGATTTCGGCCGGCAGCGCGGAGGCGCCGGAGTAGCAGACGCGGAGGTGGGATAGATCGGCGTTGGCAAAACCGTCGTAGGCCAGGAGGCCGGTGAAGACGGTGGCGCCGGCGGGGAGGACGGTGATGCGCTCGTCGCGGAGGGCAGCGACCACCCAGTCCGGGCGGTAACGCGGCAGGATGACCAGCGTGCCGGCGCAAACCAGCGCCTGATACAGGTTCATCGCCAGCGCGAATGAGTGGAACAGCGGCATCATGCACAGGAAGCGGCCGCCGGGGCGGGTCGGCAGAACGGCCTCCCGCTGCAGGACGTTGGTGGCGATGGATCGGTGGGTCAGCATGACGCCTTTCGGGCGTCCGGTGGTGCCGCCGGTGTACTGGATCATGCCGATCGCGTCGGGGTCGGGCGGCGGCGGGATTGGGCCGGCGGTCCGGTCCAGGTTGTTGTCGAGGGTGAGAACGTGGGCGATGCCCGCTTCGGATGCCAGCTTCCGGACCAGGGGCGCGCAGATGGTGTCGCACAGGGCGATCGTGGGGCGGCAGTCGGTCAGGATTTCTCGTAGTTCGCGTTCGGTGTAGGCCGGGTTCACCGGGCAGAAGACTGCGCCGGCGGCCTGGATCGCCAGAGTGGCGACGGCGGCATCGGCGGAATTGCCGCACAGCAGGACGACGCGGGTGTCCAGGGCGCCGTGGTGGCGGAGTTCGGTGGCGAGGTTCGCCACGGCGTTGCGGTATTCGCGATAGGTCAGGCGCAGCGTGCCGAACACAACGGCTTCGGCGTCGGGTGCGGTGATTGCGGCCGCGTCCAGCAAGGCCAGGACGGTGGTGGCATCGCGCCAGGGAGCGGTTGGGGCCATGTCAGGGATCGATGGCTTGGCGGAACTGCGTAATGTCGGATGCCAACTGCGAGATGAGCAACGAAGCGCTCTCTACCGCCTCCGTCGCGTCACTCACCCCAGCACCTTCGTGTCAGCGGCGATGTGGTCCAGGAACTGTGGTTTGCAGCCGCCATACGGCAGTAAATCCGGCTCCAGCTTGCGGTCCCAGCACGCTTGTTCGGCGAATGTCCATGCGTCGGTCAGCGCATCCTCGGGGAAATCCATCAGCAGGTCGACGTCGCTGTGGTATGTCATCGTGTCCCGAGCGGCCGATCCGAACAGCAGGTAGCGGCCGCCATGGGTGCGCGCATAGTCCGTCAGCACCGGGATCAGCGCGGCCACCGCGTCGCGGCGCCGAGCCGCCTCGGTTGTCTTGCGTTCGGTCAGGGTGACGATGCGCTGCATGCCTCCATTATCCTGATTTCATGGGTCAAAAACAAGAAAACGGCGTATGGCTTGCTTCTCGGCGCCGGTGCCGCTAACCGTGCGCCCTTTCGCGGCCTCCGGGCCGTGTCGCAAACAGGAGAGTTTGTTATGGCTTACAGGGTCGCGGTTGTCGGCGCCACAGGGGCAGTCGGACGCGAGATCATCAAAACCCTGGTGGAGCGGAATTTTCCCGCCTCGGACGTGATTGCCCTGGCGTCGGGCCGTTCGGCGGGCGCGGAAATCTCCTTCGGCGACAAAAAAGTGCTGACGGTCCGCAACCTGGACACATTCGATTTCACGGGCACGGATTTCGGCCTGTTCAGCCCGGGGGCCTCGGTTTCGGCGATCCATGCGCCGCGCGCCGCCGCCGCCGGCTGCGTGGTGATCGACAACACCAGCCAGTTCCGCATGGACGCGGACGTGCCGCTGGTGGTGCCGGAGGTGAACCCGCAGGACCTGCGCTGGTTCGCCAAGCGCAACATCATCGCCAACCCGAACTGCTCCACCATCCAGATGGTGGTGGCGCTGAAGCCGCTGCACGACGAGTTCAAGATCAAGCGGGTGGTCGTCTCGACCTATCAATCCGTGTCGGGCGCCGGCAAGGAAGGCATGGACGAGTTGTTCAACCACACGAAGTCATCCTTTGTGTATGAGCAGAGCCCGCCGCAGCAGTTCACCAAGGAAATCGCCTTCAACTGCATCCCGCACATCGATAAGTTCATGGATGACGGCTCCACTAAAGAAGAGTGGAAGATGACGATGGAGACCAAGAAGATCCTCGATCCGGCGATCGCGGTGCATGCGACCTGCGTCCGGGTACCGGTCTTCATCGGCCATGGCGAGGCGGTGAATGTCGAATTCGAGAACCCGGTCACCGCCGGCGAGGCTCGGGCGATCCTGCGTGATGCCCCGGGCGTCGAGGTTGTGGATGTCCGCGAGGACGGCGGCTATGTCACGCCGCTGGAATGCGCAGGGGAAGACGCGGTGTTCGTCAGCCGGATCCGTAAGGACCCGACGGTGCAGCATGGGCTGTCGTTCTGGTGCGTGTCGGACAATCTGCGCAAGGGCGCGGCGCTGAACGCGGTGCAGATCGCCGAGACGATGATTGCGATGAACCTGCTGGTGAAGAAGGCGGCTTAAGCCGGCGGCCCGATGAGTGGGAGGAGCCTGGTTGCCATCGGCGGCCTCATCTTTTTCCATAGTAACAGAGCTCAGTATCATTGTTCTGCGGCCCGGGGATCCTGGCTATAACGGTTAACCACGGGTGGCAGGCCAAGGTTTTCGCGCAAGGTTGCTCCTTCATACTCGGTCCGGAACAGTCCCCGGCGCTGCAACTCGGGAACCACCATCGTGACGAAATCCTCGCCGCCATCGGGCAGTGTGGCGGGCGTGATGTTGAAACCATCGCAGGCCCCAGCCTCGAACCATTCCTGCATGACATCGGCAATGTCCGTGGCCGTGCCGATCCTTGCGGAGCCGGTGATCCCGGAGCGGAGATACAGCTCGCGGATCGTCGGCTTCTCCCGTCTCACTCGCTCGACGAGTTGCACGCTCAGGCTGCGGTGCTCCTGACGACCCAGCGCGTCGTCAGGCACTGGACCATCCAGTGGATAACCCGACAGATCACCAAAAGCGCTGTAGAGAGCACCAAGACCGGCCAACGGGTCGAACAGCGCCTGCAGTTCATCGTACTTTGCCTGAGCCTCTGCGCGCGTGGGTGCGACGACTGGGCAAAACGCCGGCATGATCTTCAGATCGTCCGGCTCGCGGCCGTATTTCGCCATCCGCCCCTTTACGTCGTCGTAATAGCCACGGGCCGCATCGACTGACCCATGAATCGCATAGATGACGTCCGCCGTCGCTGCGCCCAATTCCCGCCCCTGTTCCGAAGCACCGGCCTGAACGATCACCGGATGCCCCTGCGGCATGCCTGCCACGCTCAATGGGCCTCGCACCTTGAAGAACCGCCCGTGATGATTGAGCACATGCATCTTCGCTTCATCGAAATACTGGCCGGCTGCTTTGTCGAACAATAGAGCCCCATCCTCCCAGCCGTCCCAAAGTCCCTTGACGACCTCTACGAACTCGGCGGAACGGGCATACCGCGTGTCGTAGTCCAGCGTCGTCTCCAGCCCGAAATTCTGTGCTTCGTGCTCCGACCAGGACGCAACCACGTTCCAACCGGCGCGCCCCTTGCTGATCAGATCCAACGTGGCGAACTTGCGTGCCAGGTTGTACGGCTCGTTGTATGTCGTGGATGCCGTTGTTATCAGGCCAACGTGGCGGGTCACCATCGCCAGCGCCGGCAGCAATGTCATTGGCTCAAGTTCGAGCATGTCCCTGCCGGTCCGGGACAGCGAACCGCGCGGATTGTCCCCCTGACGAATGCCGGCGCCGTCGGCAAAGAAGATCATGTCGAGCTTCCCCCGTTCGGCGATTTGGCTGCTGCGCACATAGTGCTCGACATGCAGTGTGCCGTCGGCCGGGACACTGGGATGACGCCAGGCGGCCGGGTGGTAACCGTGCCCCCGTATCGACAAACCGAGCCGCATTTTGCGTGAAAGCATCGCTCAATTCCTCTCAAACGGAATTGTACCGCACGCCGCTGACGTTGGCACCTCTTCCAGACGGGGCAGCATGGATTTGCGGTGCCGGCAGTCGGGCCATAAGGTCGTCGGCCATGCATAAACGGGGGATACGATGAATCGTCTCGATGGCAAGGTTGCACTGATTTCCGGCGCCTCCCGCGGCATCGGCGGGGAGACCGCTCGTTTGATGGCCCAGGCTGGCGCCAGCGTCGTCATCGGCGACGTGCTGGACGATCGGGGGCAAGAGACCGTGAAGGCCATCACGGCGGCCGGTGGCAAGGCGCAGTATGTGCATCTGGACGTCACCAGCGAGCAGGACTGGATCGCCGCCGTCAATCGCGCCACCGGCGCATTCGGCAAGCTCGATATCCTGGTCAACAATGCCGGTGTGTTCATCGGCAAGGGGATCGAGGAGATTTCCATCGCCGAATGGAACAAGCTGGTCGCGGTGAACATGACCGGCGTCTTCCTCGGCACCCGCCTCGCCGCCCAGGCGCTGCGCGAGGCCGCCAAGTCCAGCGAGCATGGCAGCGCGATCGTGAACCTGGCGTCGATTGCCGGGATCGTGGGATCGCAGCTTGACCCGCTCTATTCGATGACCAAGGGCGGCGTGACCCTGTTCACCAAGTCGACGGCCCTGGAATTCGCTCGGAAATCGTATCGGATCCGGGTGAACTCGATCCATCCAGGTGTGATCCAAACCGATATGGGTGAGCAGACCTTCGTCGCCAGGGCAAGCCGGACGGGCAGCAACGATCCCGCGCCGGCTCGGCAGATGGTGACGGAGTCCGTGCCCTGGGGGCGGCTGGGCGTGCCGCTGGATATCGCCAAGGGGATCGTGTTCCTGGCCTCGGATGATGCGGCCTACATGAATGGGTCGGGACTGGTGGTGGATGGCGGCGTGACGGCGGCATAAGCCCCGGGTTAGGGGGCGCCTATCGTGGGTGAGTCGGACGGAGGAAAAACAGCATGGCCCAACTGACAATAAGACCGCTTAACGCCACCATCGGCGCGGAAATCACCGGTGTCGATTTCCGCAAGCCGGTCGATGCCGCGATGCGCGAGGCCCTGTCCAAGGCACTCTCAGACCATTTGGCCCTTGTCTTCCCGGACCAGTCGCTGACGCCGGCGGAATATCTCGAAGCCGCCAGCGTCTTTGGTCCGCCGATGCGCCAGCACTATTCGCAATACAATATGCCGGACTTCCCGAATATCGGGGTCATCCATCACCGCGATGGACAACTGCCGGCCGAGGGCTGGCATACCGACCATACCAATCGGGAGTGCCCGCCTGCCGCGACGATCCTGTACGGGGTTGAAGTGCCCGCCAGCGGCGGCGAAACCAGCGTGGCCAACATGCGCGTCGCCTACCGGGCACTCCCTGACGATGAACGGACGCGCCTTGATGGGTTGAGAACCGTGAACAGCCTCGATCGCGGGCGGCGCGATGTGCGCGACGAGGATATGGAGAAGTTCGGCAAACCGGTCGTTCATCCGATGGTGCGCACGCATCCTGTCCATCGTTCCCGGGCGCTTTATTTTCATCCCACAAAGACCATGCATATCGAAGGCATGACGCCGGAGGATAGCAAAAACTATATCGACGGGCTGGTCAGCCGAACGATCCGTCCGGAGATCGTCTACACGCATACCTGGCGCAAGGGCGACATCTTTGTCATCGACGATCGGGCCACGATGCACAGGGCGCACGGTGATTACGACCGCAGTCAGAGCCGAATCCTGTGGCGCATCATTGTCGAGGGTGACCGTCCGGAGCTACGAGCCGTTTAGCCGGCCTCGGGGCCCTTGCCGCCGGATATTGGCCAAAGAGCGTGAGGGACCCAGCGATATCGCCACGATCATCGAGTTGACCGGCTCCGAGCGATTGGCAATCCTTTCCGAACACCAGCATAGAGGAAGAAGCGGCATGGCAAACGATCCCTTCATCGATCCCGCCGCGTTATCGTCTCTGGGGCCGGTCCGCTATCTGGACGCGCGCGATCAGGCGGCCTTCGACGCGGGACACGTACCCAACGCGGTGCGCGCGCCGGTAGACGCCTGGGACAAGGCGATCAAGACGGCAGATATCGGCTTCGGTCGGACCGCGTTCTGGGAAGAGGCGCTCGGTTCCCTGGGCGTTGGTTCGGGGGTGACTGCGGTGACTTATGATGCCGGCGGCATGACCAATGCTGCGCGGGTGTGGTTCGTGTTGCAGTTTTTTGGCGTCCCATGCCTGATTGCGAACGGCGGTTGGCCCGCCCTGGCGGCGAGCAGCGTCCCGGCGGGTGCGGGTCCGGTCAGCGGCGGACTTCACCTGTCGGCCGGGTCAGGCGCGGTCGGCGTGGTCGATCGGGAAACGCTGAAAGGTCAGCTCGACGGTGCGGCACATGTGTTCGACAGCCGCACGCGCGCTGAGTTCACGGGCGAGGACTCGCGCGGCCGGCCGAGAAGCGGACATTTGCCGGGGGCGCGGCATCTGTCGCACGCCGACCTGATGGATAAAGGGGTCGTGCATCCGGGCTCGAAGCTGCGCGGCATGATGGAGGGCGTGGGATTCGGCCCTGGCGATCATATCGTGACGCATTGCGAGGGTGGCGGACGGGCGGCTCTGGCCGCGGCCGCGGCGGTACGCGCCGGATTTGACGATGTCCGTGTCTATTACCTCAGCTTCGGCGACTGGGCCCGCGATGAGAGTTGCCCGATCGTCAGGGACTGAATTCTCTCTGCATCACAAATAAAATCGACTTGGCGGCTCCCTTGACCCACATGCCAATTGTTGCACAGTGGCGGCAAGATCGGGAGACGTCCGAGTATGACCGCGACGACGACGCCAAAAGCGCTGCCGATCCTGATCGGCGCGGCGGTTACCATGAGCCTTGCCATGGGCATGCGTCAGTGCCTTGGCCTGTTCCTGCCCCCCGTGACACACGGCCTGGGTCTGAGCGCCGCTGATTTCACCTTCGCAATCGCCATACAGAACGTCGCCTGGGGCGTCTTTCAGGCCCCTATCGGGTCGCTTGCCGACAAATATGGCATCGGCCGAGCGGTCCTTGGCGGCGTTCTGCTCTATATCGCGGCGATGATCGTGATGGTCATGGCCAATGGCATCGCCATGCTCGCTCTGTCCGGCGGCATGCTCGGCATCGCCGTTGCCTGCACCGGCTCCTCGCTGGCGATGACCGCCGCCGCTCGCGCCTCGACACCCGAACGGCGCTCCTTTGTGCTTGGTGTCGTTTCTGCCTTTTCGTCAGTCGGCACCCTGGTCATCGCCCCCGTGCTGCAGTTGCTGTTGGCGCACTGGAACTGGCGTATCGGCGTGGTCCTGTTTCTCGCGCTGACCATCGTCATGCTGCCGTTCGCCTTCATGACCGGCCGCGTCGACCGGATTCCGCAGCCGCCCGTCCGGCGCACGACTTTCGGAGAGTCGCTTCAACTGGCCATACAGAGCCGCCGGTTCATGGTGCTGTGCTGCACCTATTTTGTCTGCGGATTGAACTTGATCTTCATCAACACGCATCTGCCGAATTATTTGGCGATATGCGGTCAGGACCCGATGCTGGCGGCCAATGCGCTGGCGATCATCGGCGGCGTGAACATTGTCGGGTCCTGGCTCGCCGGGTGGCTTGGGGGCATCTATCCCAAGCACATTCTGTTGGGCATCACCTTCCTGCTGCGTTCGGTGGTCGTCGCCGTTTATTTCATGTCCCCGCCATCAGAAGAAAATACGCTGATCTTTGCTGCCGCGATGGGCATGATCTGGCTTGGGGTCATTCCGCTGGTGTCGGGTTTGGTTGCCGAACTGTTCGGGACCCGCACGATGGCGACCATGCTGGGCCTGTCGTTCGTCGTGCACCAGGCCGGATCGGTTCTCGGCGCATGGGGCGGTGGCGTCATCTTCACGCATTTCGGTTCGTATGACCTGGCCTGGCGCTTCGGCGTGACGGCCGGCGCGCTTGCGGGCGTGGTCTTGATCCTGTTCGGCGGAGAGACGATCCCCGGTATCCGCCGCCGTTCGGCGATCGCCGTGTGAGAATCGGCATGCTCAGATCATCGAAGCTTTATCTGCGGAGCTGATCCCCGGGGTGCCCAGGACCAGGCTGAAGAACGCCGCCCGGAATGGCGATTGGCAGCTTCCTGACTTGGACGAACGGCTCTGCGCCTGGCTTTATGTGTCCCAGGCGTGCGTCGTCGCCATCGATCACGCTACCGGCCCGTCATCCGGCAAGGGTGCGTTGTCCAGGATACGGCGGTAATTGAAGCGGGATAGGTCGATGGACCGGAAGCCGCCATCCAGGATCATCTCCTTGACCGCCCGGCCCACGGCGGGCCCGTGCTGCAAGCCGTGGCCGGAAAACCCGGCAGCGACGATGAAGTTCGGTAATGTCGGCAGGCGGTCGATCACCGGATTCCCGTCCAGCAGGTTCATGTCGTAGTGGCCGACCCAACCCCCCTTCATTTTGATCGCGTCGAATGCGCTGCTTTGACTGGCCAGCCGCGGCCACAGCACCGCGTCGAAAGCCGAATAGTCCAGCTCCCAGTTGAAGGCAGAGGATTGGTCCACCGGCGTGTAGCCCGTGATGTAGCCCTTCTGTAGCCGCCGCATCGCATGGCCCGCGGCATGGCGCATGGCCGGGATGGGTTCCAGTTGGACCTGCGTATCGAAAAAGAACTGCTGTCGTTGGCGTGGCTCGACGGGCAGTGCGACGTCGACCATGTTGCAGATGTCGGCGGCCCAGCAATTGGCTACATTGACGAGCGTATCCACGGCCACGCTCTCACCGCTCGCCAGTCGCGCATGGGTCACCAAGCCGCCGGCAACATCCAGCCCAACAACCCGGTCCTTCAGATACCGAATCCCACGCCCCTCAGCACCTCGGCGGAACCCCATCAGCGCCGCATTCGGGTCAATCTGGCCATCATCCGGCGTGAGCGTTCCGGCATCCGCCTCGTTGAAATGGAAAGAGGGATAGCGGCTGCGCAGCTGTGAACGGTCGAGCCGGTGTACTCGCACACCCTTGGACTCCAACATGTCGGCAATCGACGTCAACGTCGCCACCTCCGCTGCCCCCTGCACCAGGTAAAGGTAGCCCATCCGATAAAACTGTGGATCGTATTGCACGGTCCCGCCTGTCACCTGGTTGGCGAAGTCCGAGTAGACGCTGTTACCGTAGAGCGACATTTCCACGTTCTCGAATAACGCGTGTTGCAGCCGGACGCCGCCTACCGCTCGTGGCGTGGCTGCGAATTCGTAGGTCGGGTCGGGCTCGATAACAACGACATCGGCCGCCGCACCCGCCAGGGCAAGGTGGTAAGCGATGCATGACCCCATGATGCCGCCGCCGACGATGACAATCCGTTTCATGGTCTCAAGCTCCCAAATGATGCCGCGCTGGCATTATCGCCCGCGATGGAATGCGTCGGTTCCCGCCAAGATGCGTCACCGTTCCTGTGGATCACGGCGCCGCCACCCTGACGCCCGATGGTTACATGCGCAGCGCATGCGTCACCAGAGCCGTGCGTGCCGTCCCTCAGCTAACTCGGCGAAAGACGCCTCCCCTGGCATGAACTTGACGAACCCCATACCGTGGCGACCAGCCGTCGCGATCGTTCGGGAGACAAATGCATGACCTGGCAACTCGATGCCACGGCGCTGTCAGCACTGCTGGACGCGCGTGAAACCACCCCGCTGCAATTGCTCGAACATTCGTTCGCGCGGCTGGATGCGCTGGAGCCAGTGCTGAACGCCTTCACCCACGTGGACCGCGACGGCGCATCAGCCGCGGCCGCAGCCGCCACGGCGCGCCAGGCGGCTGGTTCTCGCCTGGGTCCGCTGGACGGGATACCGGTCTCGGTCAAGGACAACATCTTCGTCGCCGGCTTGCCCGCCCGATGGGGCAGCCTGCTGTTCCGCGATCACGTGCCAGACCGCGACGATATTTGCGTCGAGCGGCTGCGGGCTGCGGGTGCCGTGATCATTGGCAAGACCACCACGCCGGAACTCGCCATGTCGGGCCGTACCGACAGCCGGCTGTCGGGCGTAACCCGCAGTCCATGGGATCCAGCCTTGACGCCCGGCGGGTCCTCGGGCGGTGCTTCCGCGTCCGTCGCCGCCGGGATTACACCGCTCGCCATTGGCACCGACATGGGTGGTAGCACGCGGCTCCCAGCCGCCTACACCGGTCTTCTGGGCATGCGGCCCTCGACCGGGCGGATTCCCCGCCGGTTCGGGTTTCCCGCCACCTGTATCGATTTCCAGGTGATCGGCCCATTCGCTCGAACCATGCGGGACATGCGGCTGCTCTACGGTGTCCTCGCCGGTTCGGACCCGCGCGATCCGTACTCCGAACGCTTTCCGCCGCCGCCAGATGCCACGACCGGCCGTCGCCTGCGGATCGGCTGGTTCACCGCGATCGGCGATGAATCCGCAACGCCGGAGGTCGCCGCGAGCGTGGCCGCCGCTGTTCACGCCCTGGCAGGTGCGAACTGCACGATTACCCCGGTGTCGGCGCCGTTCGACCTGGGTGCATTGCGCAGCTTCCATGCCACGTTGACCGCCGCTGCCGCCGCCCGGATCGTCGTCCGGTTCCCGGATCGCTGGCGTGCCGAGACTTGCGACAATGTTCGGGCTGCCGCCGAACGCGGGCTCGCGATATCCGCCGGTGCCTACGTAGACGCACTGGACGTGCTTGCCGCTTGGCGTTCCGATGTGACCGCCGCCTGGGGCGACTATGACGCGTTGATACTTCCTACGGCTGCGGCACCTGCCTGGCGCGCCGAGGATGATGCGCCGCCCGGTCTCTCACCCGCGACGCAGGGTATGTTTGGCGCCTGGGTGAACGCCGCCGGGCTTCCCGGCATCAGCGTCCCCGGTCAACCGCATCCCGATGGGCGCCCGATCGGCATACAGATCGTCGCTCCGTTTGGGTATGACGCCGTCGTCCTCGAAATCGCTGAACGGCTGGAGACCTTGGCGCCCTGGGCCGACAAATGGCCGGCGCTGGCGTCGACCGTCTGACCGCGCAGCGCCAGCCGCCATCAGAAACCGGCGCGAGAGGTTCAGTTCGCCGCCCTTCCATGCGTGGTGAAATACGGATTTTGCGGTGTCGGCAACCCCATCCGCTCCCGCAACGTCCGCCCCTGGTACTCTGTCCGGAACAGGCCGCGCCGCTGCAATTCTGGTATGACCAGACTGACAAAATCGTTCAGACACCGCGGCAGAACCGGCATGGTGACGTTGAAGCCGTCGGCAGCCTTGCTGGTGTACCAGTCCTCCATCTGATCGGCGACGTCCTTGGCCGTGCCTGTGAAAGTGACATGCCCCATCGAGGGCAACACACGCTCATAGGTCTGGCGAATGGTCAGATTGTCACGCACCGCCATCTCGGCGATCGTCTTGCGAAAGGCGGCGATGCCGAGCGTTTCGCTGGACAAATCGGGCAGCGGTCCATCCAGCGGATAGCCGGACAGATTCATTTCTACCAGTTTCGACAGATACGGCACGCCAAGTGACGGCGCGATCAGCGCCTGTAATTCCTCGAACAACTCATCGGCTTCGGCGGCCGAACGCCCGACATAGACCGCCGCACCCGGCAAGATACGCAACGAGTCCGGCGACCGCCCATAGCGCCCTAAGCGCCCCTTCAAATCGGCGTAGAATGCCTGACCCGCGGCCTTGGTGTTGGTGACCGCGAACACGCAGTCTGCATGCTGAGCGGCGAGTTCGCGCCCATCCTCCGACTGACCCGCCATGAACAGCACGGGGTAACCCTGAGGCATCCTCGCGACGTTCAACGGTCCCTTGACCTGGAAGTGCCTGCCAGCGTGGTCCAGTACCCGAACCCGCGTTGGATCCAGGAACTGCCCTGTCGCCTTGTTCTGCACGAAGGCATCCTCCGCCCAGCTATCCCACAGCCCTTTGGCCACGGACACGAACTCCCGCGCCCTGTCATACCGAACATCCTTCGCAACGTGCTCGGTCCGGCTGAAATTCAGAGAATCCTCTGGGTACGATGTCGTTACGATATTCCAGCATGCTCGTCCTTTGCTCAAATGATCCAATGAGGCAAAGCGACGCGCCAGCGAATAGGGCTCGTCATACGTGGTGGTCGCCGTGGCCAGCAACCCGATGCAGCTCGTGTGCTGTGAGACCGCCGTCAGCAACGTAATCGGTTCGAACACCGCCGGACGATCGGACGGACTGTTGGCGGCGAACAACGCGGGCTTGTCCATTTGCCTGACCGCGTTGCCATCCGCCAGGAACAGCAGGTCGAATTTGCCCCGCTCCGCCGTCTGCGCCAACTCGATCGCATGATCGAGGTTCATGACCTGGTCGGACCATGCATCCCGATGCCGCCAACCACCCAGGTGTCCACCCAGACCCAGCAGTCCCGTCATCAGGTTCAACATGCCGCACACCCGCTCTGTTCTCGTCAGTGACGAGCGAAAATCGTACCATCCACCATCACGTTCGGAAGGTGAACGCTCAGACATGACGAAGCAGCTTCATCTCGGCGCCATCATGCGCCCGGTCGGCATTCACACCGCCTGGTGGCGCTATCCGGGAGCCTATACTGACGCCAATTTCAACCTAAAGCACCTCGTGCATTTCATCCAGGTTCTGGAACGGGCAAAGTTCGACGCGTTCTTCATGGCCGACCATCTGGCAGTGCTGAACATGCCCGTCCAGGCGTTGCGGCGCAGCGCCACGGTCACGTCGTTCGAACCTCTGACGCTGCTGTCCGCGCTGGCGATGGCGACAGAACGGATCGGATTGATCGCGACGGCATCAACAACGTTCGACGGACCCTACCATATCGCCCGCCGGTTTGCCTCACTCGACCACATCAGCAACGGCCGTGCCGGCTGGAATGTCGTCACCACCGCCAATCCCGATGCGGCACTCAACTTCGGGCTGACCGAACATGTCGAGCATGACGAGCGCTATCGCCGCGCGCGTGAGTTCCAGTCTGTCGTGACGGGTCTTTGGGATAGCTGGGCTGACGACGCGTGGAAGCGTGACCAAGCCAGCGGCCTCTTCTTCGACCCGGCGAAAATGCACGTGCTTGACCATAAAGGCGAAAACCTGTCGGTGCGCGGACCGCTGAACATTGCTCGCCCGATCCAAGGTTGGCCGGTCATCGTTCAGGCCGGAGCCTCGGAGGCCGGCAGGCAACTCGCCGCCGAAACCGCCGAAGTCGTGTTCGGCAGCAGTCGCACCATCGAGGAAGCCCGCAACTTCTATACAGACGTCAAGACGCGGGTAACCACGGCCGGACGATCCGCCGATCATTTCAAAATCCTGCCTGGTGCGCTGGTGATTGTCGGACGGACCAGCGAGGAGGCACACCAGAAAAAGGCCTTGCTCGACAGTCTCGTGCATCCCGAGAGCGGGGTGCCCAATCTATCCATCCGGCTTGGTATCGACGCCTCGGGCTTCGATCTGGATGCGCCACTGCCCGAGATCCCGCCGTCCAACCAAAGCCAGAGTGGGCGTGACACGTTGGTGGCCCTGGCGCGCCGGAAAAATCTAACCGTCCGCCAGCTTGCCCAAATGGTCGGCGGCTTCGGTGGGCTGGAGATGGTCGGGACGGCCAACCAGATCGCCGATACGATGCAATCCTGGCTGGAAACGGGCGCCTCCGACGGGTTCAACATCATGTTCCACACCGTGCCCGCGGGGCTCGACGATTTTGTGCGGCTTGTCATCCCTGAACTGCAACGCCGCGGCATCTTCCGCACCGAGTACGCGGGAGCCACCCTGCGCGAGCATCTCGGTTTGCCGCGGCCAGGGAACCAGTTCTTCCCGGCGGATCAGTCCGGATAGCCCCTCAGCGCCGACGGAACACCACGCTGAGATTGTTGGCCGGCATGGCAACACGTTCGGGCGCCCCGAAGCCATGTTGCCCCGCGAGCGCGGCAATCTCATCCAAATCGCGAATGCCCCACAACGGATTGCGCGCCTGCAGGTCAGCGTCGAACGCCTCGTTCCCGGCGCCGGTATGCCGTCCCCCCTCACGGAACGGGCCATACAGAAACAGCAGCCCATCAGCCCCAAGCACCCGTTCTGCACCCGCAATCAGGCCCTCCGTGGCGGACCAGGGCGAGATATGGACCATATTGATTGCAACGACAGCGTCGGCCCGGCTAACCGGCCAGCGGTCCCCGGAGGCATCGAGCCGAAGCGGCGGCAACACGTTCGGCAAGCACTCCGACTCTCGCCAGGCTGCGATGCTCTCCAACGCCTCCGCGTCCAGGTCGGTCGGCTGCCACGTCACCGTCGGCAACGCACGGCTGAACCATACCGCATGCTCGCCCGAGCCGCTGGCAATCTCCAGCACCAGCGCCGACGGAGGCAGCCGGTCCCGCAATACCCCCAAGATCGGGCCGCGATTGCGCGCCGCGGCGGGGTGGGTTCTGGCAGCCGGCTGGTTCATCGCGATCAGCCCACCCCCAATCCCGTCTTCACCGTTTCCGCAACCACATTGCGTGCGACCTCACGCAGCAATTTTCGATCTGCTTCAGGCGTTGCGGCCGGAGCAATACCCGGCACGACCCGGTCGTGGCTGTAGGTCGGCACCGCCGCACCGTTGTGCAGCGTGGGGTGATCGAGGTCCTCGCCCGCGTCCACTGCGCGAATGCCCCGCCTGATCATATTGCGCATCATGATGATGCCGCGGTCGGTGGTGGCCAGATGCTCCAGCCCATGCCGGGCGATGCCGCCGTGAATGCTGACCTGGGCGTCCCAATCGCCGGGGATCCGCTGCCGCTCCTCATACGGGCGATTGCCGTCCTGGCCGAAGACGGTGCTGCGATCCGGGTTCTTGCCCACGGTCGCTCTGTAGTAGCCAATCTGCATCGTATGCGTATCGTCCAAAGGCACCGCCCAGGTCGTCGCCTGCGGGCGGTTCAACGTGTTACGCAGCGCCACCGGATCCTGGTTGGGCGGAAACTGGTGAATGTTCGGCAGGATGAAATCGGCGACCCGCACCCAGACCTTATCCGCGTGGCGGCGCGTGTCGATGTAGACCATGCCGACAGGGGTCTCCATCCAGTCCCACTCGGCCAGTTCCTTGAAATCGGCGCTGAAGCCCTCGCTGCCCGGTAGGGTGTGCAGGAACGCGACGTGCGCCGGATCCATGCTGTTCTCTTTGACCTGCAGCCAATTGCAGTCCCACAGCGTGGGCGCTCGGGCAATCAGATTGTAGCCCGGCAGGTCATAGGTATCGAGGATCGGAAACGGCGGTTTCTTGTCCGGCGGTCCCATGTAGGCGAACACCAGCCCGGCGTGTTCGTGCACCGGATAGGCGCCGTGGCTGAGGCGCTGCTTCAGCGTGCTGTCGGCCGGCTCGCCGGGCGTGTCGAGGATTGTGCCGTCAACATCGAAATGCCAGCCGTGGTAGGGACAGCGGATGCCATGTTCGGCAATCAGGCCGTACTCAAGTGACGTGCCGCGATGCGGACAATAAGGCTCCACCAGGCCGAAGGTTCCGCTTTTGTCACGAAAAACGATGAGATCCTCGCCCAGAATCCGAATGCGGCGCGGCAGATCGCCCAACTCGTTCGCCAGGATAACCGGTTGCCAGAAGCGCCTCAGATACTCGCCGCAGGGGGTGTTTGGTCCGACGCGCGTGAGTTCCTGGTCGTCCGCCGGTAGCCCGCGGTGATGATAGGCACTGTAGGCGGCATTCAGAAATGGAGCTCTCTCGACCATGATGTGTCTCCCTGCGGCCGTTATCGATCGCCGTGCGATACCGTCGTACCGTTTGAGCTGGCAGTTCTTTGGTGCGATATTGAATGTCAGGCGCGCGCAGGGTCAAGGCGACACCGGGCTCCAAAGAGACCGTCCAGAATGGGGGGAACAAAGCCGGTAAGTCATCGCGCCCCTGATCATCCCGCTTTCTCTGTGCTCCGCCCGGCCATGACGGCATTCGAGAGTCGCTGTCAGCGACGCTTCGTATCATGGCCGGTAAACTCCCAGGTTTGGGACGGTCTCCGAGGCTGACTTTCCAGGGTTCAGCGGCGGCTTCCGCCCGGCCCACAGCGCCCACAGGCCGTTGACGTCCCTGGATCAGGCCCTGCCGGCGTGGCTGTCGCCGACTCTGCCGGTTGCTCGACATGCCCCGGAAAATGGCCTGCGCCACATCAGGAAGACGGATGCTGCGTCGCATGCCGTCGCATCATGTGGAGTAGGTGCACGCGAGACTCGAATGCACTCATCATGCGCGTTGCGGCCTCGTGGAACATCCCATTGGCCACATGATCAAGCAGGTGACTCTTGAACTGAAAGTCGACAATCAAGTCGACGTGGGTCGCTCCCCCAGTTGGCGTGAACGTCCAGGTGTTCGTTAGGTGTTCCAGCGGCCCCTCGATGGCGCGCACGGACACCTGCCGTGGTCGGTCCAGCGCGATCTGGCTCGTGAAGCTTTCCTGGAATGGCCCGAACCCGATGACCAGGTCCGCAACGATCTCTCGCTGGTCCTCGCGGTGGATATGCACGCCGCTGCACCACGGGACGAATAAGGGATAGTCCTTCACGTTCGCCACGACTGTAAAAAGCTCATCAGCAGCATAGGCGAGCGTCGCCTGTTCTTCGTGACGCGGCATTTCGTGTCTCCTTTTTATATGTAATGCTGGCCATGCACCGTACCGCTGGGGCAAACGCGACGTCGTCGCGACAATTCGCCATTGCAGAAGTCGCTTATCCCACGTGTACGTTGGCCGCGTAGTGTCAAGGTGATAGAGACGAAAGCAACCGCCACCTGCCGTGCCTGCGCCGCACCCTGCTTGGCGTGCTGTGCGAAAATCATGCAGTTACCGCCCAATACCGCATCACACTGATGCCACGCGACGGCGCCGATCTCGGCCTTACGATCGGCCCATTTCTTGCTGAACCGATGTCAGGGCGGCGCACCGCCCCACGACGATACAAGGAGAGCCGGCCATGCCACCGACATTAGGTAACGAAGCACTCGACTATTTGCTGGCGAGCGCAGGTCTTGACCTCACCGAAGCGCAAAAAGCCGATCTGAAAACGGTCCATGATCGGCTGGCCGCGATGAAGGCGCTTGTCCGCCAACCGCGTGGCCGCATGGCGGAGCCCGCGCACATCTATGGTTTCAGCGAGGAGGATCTCGCGTGAGCACCACCATTCCGAACATCGCCGAAGCGGCAAAGTTGATTGCCACCAAAAAGTTGTCGCCTGTCGAACTGACTCAGGCATGCCTCGGCCGCATCGATCAGATGGACGGCATCCTCCACGCCTTCATCCTGGCGACCCCCGAACGCGCCATGGCGGACGCCAAGGCCGCCGAAGCCGCGATCATGAAGGCGGGGCCGTCGGGACCGATGCACGGCATCCCGATCGGCCTGAAGGACATCGTGGACACGGCGGGCATCGCCACCACCTGCCAGTCCAGGATTCTGTCTGCCAACATCCCCGATGCGGACGCCACCTGCGCGGCGAAGCTGGCAGCAGCCGGCACGGTGCTGATGGGAAAGTTGACGACGCATGAGTTCGCCGATGGCGGGCCGTCCTTCGATCTGCCTGCGCCGCCGGCCCGCAACCCTTGGAACCCCGAACACTTTACCGCCGGATCATCCAGTGGAACCGCCGCGGCAGTGGCGGCGGGCATGATCCTGTGCGGCATCGGGACCGACACTGGCGGCTCCATCCGCGGGCCGGCTGCATTCTGCGGCATCGCCGGGATCAAGCCTACCTATGGCCTGGTATCTCGGGCAGGGGTTGCGCCCGCGGCTTTCAGCCTCGACCATATCGGTCCGATGGCCTGGTCGTCGGAGGATTGCGCCATCATGCTCCAGGTGCTGGCCGGGCACGATCCCAGGGACCCCGCCAGCGCCAACCGGAAGGTGCCGGACTATGGTGCCCTGCTGGGCTCCGGCCTGAAGGGCGTGAAGATCGGCGTCATCCGCCACTTCCATGAAACCGACCATCCCGTTGCTCCGGCGACCCAGCAGGGCATCGACAACGCGTTGATGGTGTTCCGCGACCAGGGCGCGGTGGTCAGCGACGTGACGATTTCGCCGTTGCAGGAATGGCACGCCTGCGGATCGTTGATCTCGATCACCGAACGTGCGGCGGCGTACGAGGAATGGTCACGCACCCGGCTTGGCGATTTCGGCGAACGGGTGCAGCGACGGCTGATGCTGGGTGCGATGGTGTCCGGCGTGGATTATGTCCAGGCGGTGCGCCGCCGGCGGGAGTTGCGTTCGGAACTACAGGCGGCCATGGCGGGACTGGATGTGGTCATCACCGCCGGCGCGCCGGGGGAGGCGCCGAAAATGGATGCCATCTCGCGCTGGGACCTATTCGACAAGCCCAACTTCACCATGCCGTTCAACGTATCCGGCTATCCGGCTATGTGCGTGTGTTCGGGATTTGGCCCTCTGGGCCTGCCGGTGTCCGTGCAGATCGTCGGCAAGCCGTTCCAGGAGGCGACGGTCTTTCAGGTTGCCGACGCGTTCGAAAAGGCCACCGATTTCCGAAACAAGCGCCCGGCTGTGATTGGATAGGGGACTGTCCCAACATTGGGGGACCATGGTGCTTTGGCAAAGATCGGGTCTGCATTGGCGATCCGGTCAAATCGACGCCCAAACCCGGGACCGAGCGTGTCATTGTAGACCGCGCAACAGGTTGTGGTTGATCGAAACGCCGCCGCACAGCCACCGGTAGGCAGCAACGCCGGTTGGTATAACGCTTCAGGCGCTCTCCCGCCGAACGGCGTCCAATTCGTCCCGAGGCGCCTCCGCTTCCCGCCGCAGTCGGCGGAAGCTGCGCACGCTGAACGGCAGCATCCCCAGATAGATCAGCCCTGCCGCCGCCAGCGCCCCCCAGGGGTCGGCCAGCGCGACCGCGGCGTAGGCGCCGGTGCCCAGCAACAGTGGCAGCACATAGGCTGATGGGACCTTGAAGTTCTTGAAGCTCCAGATCGGCAGGGTGGAGACCAGCAGTACGGACGTGCCGATCAGCACTATCGCGCAGAACAGCGGATACTGGGCGGCATCCAGCAGCCAGGTCAGACCGAGCGATTTGGCTTCGAGGCCGAGGAACAGGGGGAACAGCGCCAGTCCGGCACCGGCCGGCGCTGGGACGCCGGTGAAGAAATTATACGCGTAGGCTGGTTTCGGCGCGCCATCGAGGGACGCGTTGAACCGAGCCAGCCGCAGCGCCATGCAGACCGAGAACATCAGGCAGGGGGCGTAGCCATAGGCGCCGCCGCGTTCCAGCGACCACAGATACAGCACGAACGGGGGGGCCACGCCGAAGCAGACGAAATCGGACAGGCTGTCGAACTCGGCCCCGAAGCGTGACGTCGCTTTCAGGAGGCGAGCGAGGCGGCCGTCCAGGCCATCGATCACGGCGGCGGCGGTGATCGCCACGGCCGCGGCGCCGAAGCGTCCCTCCAGCCCGAACCGCATCGATGTCAGGCCGGCGCACAGGCCCAGCATGGTCATCAGGTTCGGGATCATGCGGTTGAAGGACGGACCCTTGAAGCGCGGGCGGTTGCGCGGCCGCGGCCGATAGCGCCGCAGGCGGCGGATCGGCGAGACGGGCGACCGCTCGCTCATGACGCCAGTTCGGCGATTACCGTTTCGCCACCGATCATCGTTTGACCCTCCATGACCAACGGCAGCACGCCCTCGGGCAGATACAGGTCGGTGCGGCTGCCGAAGCGGATGATGCCAAAGCGGTCGCCTGCCGTCACCGGGTCACCTTCGCGCACCGAACACAGGATGCGGCGGGCGATCAGGCCGGCGATCTGCACCACGGCGATTTCCTGGCCGTTATGCAGGCGGATCGCCAGGGCATTGCGTTCGTTCGACTCGCTGGCCTTGTCCAGGCTGGCGCTGACGAAGGCGCCGTGGCGGTAGGCGATGCGGGTGACCACGCCGTCGGCCGGCACGCGGTTGACGTGGACGTCCAGCACCGAGAGGAAGATCGACACCTTCCAGCGCAGGGTGGGGCCGAGGCCCAGTTCCGGCGGCGGGGCGGCCTGGATCACCGAGACCACCCGTCCGTCGGCGGGCGCGACGAACAGGCCGGCTCGGGGGGGCGGGACGCGTTCGGGGTCACGGAAGAAATACAGGCAGAACAGCGTGAAAATCAGCCCCAGCCAGATCAGCCATGTGCCGAAGGCGAACCCGAGCAACAGAACGATCAGGCCGCCCATGATGAATGGGCGTCCAGCCGGGTGCGGGGGCGCCAGAACGCCGCGGATGTCGTCAGTGATGGCCATCAGGCGCGGGGTTATGGAGATTTACCCCGCGCCGGGCAAGGATGGTGCAGTCTCAATAATGATCGGCAGCCATGACGCCTCCGTCAGCGCGAACTTGCCGCGAAGGGATGTCCACTACGATTTATAACGAAATCGGAAACTTGGCGGCCTGCTATCGTGTAAGTAAGGGAATTGCCACGGGAACCATCAGCGTGGACTCGGGAGGTTATGGTTAACGATGAGGCGTTTGGACGGACAGGTCATGTGGTCCGATAGAAATCAAGGTTCTTGGGGGGACGAGGCAAACGAACACCGTCTTTGCGGCACCCCACATCCAGATCGCGGCGCGACCGATCCCGAGCTGGGGGTAGGCGTTGCCCGTTATGCGTGTCCCAGAAGGCCCGGATCGCGCGTTCGCAGTGCATTGGCTGCGATAAGGATAGTCTTGCTGATTTGCATACCTAACGGCCTCGCGGCTGCTGACTCTGGGGCGATCCCGCCACAAGCCGGCTCGACGTTTCGCGACTGCTCAAATTGTCCCGAAATGGTGGTGATTCCTGACGGCACTTTTCTGATGGGGACGTCGCCGAGAGAGGCAGAGCAGGTGCTCGGTGCTGTGGACTTTATCCGGAGTTTCGTGGTGAAACGAAGTGTGGCCGAAGAGCAGCCCCAGCATTTGGTACGCATTGGTCCGCCGTTTGCATTGGGAAAATACCCCGTGACCCGCGGTGAATTTGCCGCCTTCGTCCGGGATACCGGCTATACGGCTACGGGGGGATGCATCTTCTTCGACAATCATCGATATCCAATTCACCCCGAGGATGGGTGGGACAACCCTGGTTTTCCCCAGACAAATCTTGACCCTGTCGTCTGTGTCGGCTGGCAGGATGCTCAGGCCTACGTTTCTTGGTTGAACGATAAGCTCGAGACCAACGGGGCGCAGCGGAACGAGGGAAAATATCGTCTGCCCACCGAAGCCGAATGGGAATACGGGGCCAGGGCAAATCAACAAACGCTGCGCTGGTGGGGTGACGAAATCGGGCGGGGTAACGCCGATTGCGATGGATGTGGAAGCCTATGGGACCATAAAGGAACGGCCCCAGCTGGCAGCTTCCATGTCAACCAGTTCGGGCTTTACGACGTCCTGGGGACCGTGCGGGAGTGGACGGAAGATTGTTGGAATGCGGACTACAAAGCCGCCCCGTCCGACGGTAGCGCTTGGATCGCCGGAGATTGCTCTGAGCGCGTAATACGTGGCGGCGATTGGTCCAGCGATTCTTGGATTTTGCGCTCCGCAAGTCGAACCAGAAATGACATAGCTGGCCGGGCAAATTATGTCGGATTCAGAGTTGCCAAAACGGTTTATTAATCGGGCGCTTTCCAGCGCCGACCACACTGACCCCGCCATCGGTCTACGGAGTGCCGTCGCCAAACCGGTCAGGGACGTTGGATTACAACCGGCACTTCGAGCCAGCACCAACATTCGTCCCCGTGGTCCCGGGTCCAGCAACAGGTGCCGGTGGTTACAATCCTGTGCTAGGATAGAGCATCGGCAAGGGACGAGACCCGGCCATATCGTGGGATTACCCTGATGAGCCCAATGGACGGCATGTACGAAACCGACGTCCTCCTGTGGAGTGAGCGCCAGGCCGAACTACTGCGCCGCCGCGCTGCCGGCGAGCTGGTCAATGAGGCCGAACTGGACTGGCCCAACATCGCGGAGGAGATCGAGGCCTTGGGGAAAAGCGAGCGACGCGAGTTGCGGAATCGGATTGCGACGCTCCTTGACCACCTCATCAAGCTGCAGGCGAGTCCAGCCACGGAGCCGCGAACAGCCTGGCGGAGGACCGTGCGCGAGCAGCGGCGCGGTATTCAGAGGCTGCTCAAGGAAAGCCCAAGCCTGGGACTGGCCGTGCCGGGCATCATCGCTGAAGAGTTGAGCGGAGCGCGGGAAGAAGCTTTGGCCTCCTTGGCCGATAACGATGAGCCGCCGCGCACGGATGTTGCCGGATTGGACTTCGCCGCTGACCAGGTGCTCGGGGCATGGCTGCCCGAGTGAGCGCCTCAATGCGATGCCTGTTCGGGTTCTGAGCTGGATTCCGGCTGAATCGGAGGCGGCGCGGCTTTCTACCGCTTAGGCATGCGGAGTTCCATCGCCGCTTTCCCCCTGAGGACCTGCTTTCGCGATCTGGTATAAGCCCGTCTCCAATATCCAAGTTATGCAGGGTCGGCAGAATTCCTCAGCGCTGCGCTGTCATTATGTGATGCACGAGCGCCGGGGTCCTTCCTTCCCCCCCGGCTCGCCTCAGATCGCGGCCTCTGCGAAGATGCGGCTGGCGTCGCCGTGCCATGCGCCGTTGTAGCGTTGCAGCCAGTGCTCCGCCTGGGTTGGGGCGCCGGCGGCGATCGCCTGTAGCGGGTCGAGATAGGCCTGTTCGTCCTCGCCCACGGCGTTCAGGCGGCGGCGGGCGCGCAGGCCGTCCTTGGCGATGGCGACAACATCGGCGGCGATGTCGCGTAATGTGCCACCCCGCCACGGCGCGGCCAGTCCCTGGCGCGGCACGGCGGTTCGGGCGGTGACGGCGTCTTCCCAGCCGGCGCCGTGCAGCAGGGACTCGGCCGCGGACAGAGCCGCGTCGTCGTAGAGCAGTCCCACCCACAGCGCCGACTGGGCGACCATCATGTCGGCGCGTCCGGCGTCGGCGCCGCGCATTTCCAGGAAGCGCTTCAGGCGCACATCGGTGAACGCGGTGGTCACGTGGTCGGCGAAATCGCCCAGCGTGGCCGTGACGCCGGCCAGTGCGGGCACGCGACCGGCCATGTAGGCGGTGAAGGATTCCCCCGCCACGTCGATATAGCCGCCGTCACGGTAGACGAAATACATCGGCACGTGCTCGATCAGCCAGGCGGCGTAGCGTTCGAAGCCGAAGCCGTCCTCGAACATGACGGGCGGAATGCCGGAACGCTGGTTGTCGGTGTCGGTCCAGACATGCGCCCGGTAGGACAGGAAGCCGTTCGGCTTGCCCTCGGTGAACGGGGAGTTGGCGAACAGCGCGGTGGCCAGCGGCTGCAGCAGCAGCGAGACGCGCAGCTTACGCCGCATGTCCTGTTCGGACGCGTAGTCGAGATTGACCTGCACGGTGCAGGTGCGGGTCATCATGTTCAGGCCCATGCTGCCCACAAGCGGCATGTAGCGCCGCATGATGGCGTAGCGGCCTTTCGGCATCCACGGCATCGCGGACCGGGTGGCCAGCGGGTGGAACCCCAGCGGCGCGAAGCCGGTGTCGAGGCCCTCGCACGCGGCGCGCACCTGCTCGAAATGGGTTTCGAACTCCTGGCGGGTTTCGTGCAGGGTTTCCAGCGGGCCACCGGACAGTTCCAACTGTCCCGCGGGTTCCAGCGACACCGAGGCGGCGCCGTCCTTCAGGCCGATGGTGTTCGGGCCGTCGTTGATGGGTTCGCCGCCGAACCGGGCCAGGCCGGCCAGCACGTCGCGGATGCTGCCGGGCTGGCCATCCGCTGGAAGGTAAGGCGGCGCGGTCAGGTCGGGCCGGCGGAAGCCGAACTTCTCATGCTCCGTGCCGATGCGGAACGCGTCCTTCGGTTTACAGCCGGCGGCGAGGTATTCGGCCATTTGTCGAAGCGAAATCAGAGGCGTGTCGTCAGAGTCTCCAGGATTGGACATGGTATTCCCGAGGCATTTGGTTGTACCGCCGGTTAGGCGATAGGGCGCGCTGGCTGGCCGGAGGCCGGATCGCGAGCGCACCTGACTGTTAAATCCAGGGTACTAGCCCCAGCCGGGCGCTTGCAACAAGGCCAGACCGACGATCGCCGCTGTTTCGGCGCGCAGGATGCGTGGGCCCAGGGAAACCGGGCGGACGAAGCGGCAGCGGTCGAGGGCGGTGTGGTCGCGCGGGCCGAAGCCGCCCTCGGGGCCGATCAGCAGGCCGGCGGGACCGGGCTGGGGCGTCAGCGGCTGGGCATCGGCCCGTTCCAGCGCGACGAAAAGAGTGCGTTCGGCCGGCCATTCCGCCAAATTGTCATGCAGTTGGCGGGCGGGGCGGAACACCGGGACGGTCAGGCGCTCGCTTTGTTCGGCGGCCTCGATAGCGATGGCCCGCAGCCGGTCGAGGTTCACCCGCCCGGCGTTGGTGCGTTCCGTGAACACCGGCAACAGTGTGGAAACGCCGAGTTCGGTGGCCTTCTGCACGACAAGGTCGGTGGTGTCGCGTTTCAGTACGGCGAACATCAGCCACAAATCGGTATCGGCGGCCTGCGGGCGGACCAGGGCCTCCACCGCGAACGTCGCCTTGCCGCGCGACAAGGCGGCGATGCGCGCCGCCCATTCGCCATCGGTGCCGTTGAACAGGTGGACGGTCTCGCCGACCGCCCGGCGCATCACGCTGCCGAGGTAATGGGCCTGGCCTTCGGTCGCCTCGATGGTCGTGCCGTCGGCCAGAAGTGCTTCCACGTACAGGCGGATCATGGCTTTGGTGTATGATGGGTTGATGGAACCATGGAACGGCGATCGAACCTCTCAATGATGCACACGGACATTGTTGCCACCGGCTGGGTCGCTCGTTTGCCGCGCGCCTGGTTGCCCTACCTGCTTCTGGCCCGTGTGGACAGGCCGATCGGTACATGGTTGCTGTTTCTGCCAGGACTATGGGGAATCCTGCTGGCTCGTACGTCCATGAACGAGACGATCCGCCTGGTGACGCTGTTCGCGATCGGCAGCCTGGTGATGCGGGCGGCCGGCTGTGTGGTCAACGATCTGTGGGACCGCGATATCGACCGCATGGTGGCGCGCACCGCCGGACGGCCGCTGGCATCCGGTGCGTTGCGGCCTCGGCACGCACTGGTGTTCCTGGCGGTGCTGCTACTGGTGGGGCTGATGGTGCTGCTGCGGCTGAACCGGCTGTCGCAGGCTTTGGGTGTCGCGTCGCTGCTGCTGGTCGCGCTGTATCCGCTGGCGAAGCGGGTGACGTGGTGGCCGCAATTGATGATGGGCTTCACCTTCGGGTTCGGAGCACCGCTGGGTTACGTGGCCGCCGGGGGGCATCTGGGTGCCACCTGGGTGGCGCTGTACGCGGCCGCGATCCTGTGGGACCTGGGATTCGACACGATCTACGCCCATCAGGACCGGGAGGATGATGCGCTGGTCGGCGTGCGCTCCACCGCCCGGCTCTTCGGGGCGCATACCAGACCGTTCCTGGCCGCGTGCTATGTCGCCGCGGTCGTTGTCCTGGCGCTGGCGGGCTGGCTGGCGGGCCTGGGCGTCTGGTTCTATCCGGCGCTGGCGCTGCCGGCGGTGCTGCTGGCACGGCAGGTCGTGACGCTGGACATCGACGACCCGGCCGGGTGCCTGCGGCTGTTCCGGGCGAACCGGGAGGTCGGGCTGGCGGTCGGGCTGGCGATCCTGGCGGGCTGGTTTTGAACGAGCCTGCACCGGACGCCGAAGCCTTCATCCGCGCGAACACCGTTCTGGCCACCGCGCCGCACGTGCCGGAGATCCGGTTGCATCTGGCCACCGAGATCACCCCGATCTGGCAGGCGACGGAAACCTGGATGGCTGAACAGGGGATCGAGCCGCCGTTCTGGGCGTTCGCATGGCCCGGCGGGCAGGCGCTGGCGCGTCATATCCTCGATCATCCGGCGTTGGTCGCCGGCAAGCGGGTGCTGGACTTCGCCGCCGGTGGCGGAATCGCGGCCATCGCCTGCCGCATGGCCGGCGCGGCGACGGTGGAGGCGGCTGAGATCGACCCTCTGGCGCTCGCCGCGATCGGGCTGAACGCCGCGGTCAACGGCGTCGACGTGGTGCAGGCCCGCGATGTGGTCGGGGCCGCCTGCCGGTGGGATCTGATTCTATGCGGCGACGTCTGTTACGAGGCGCCGATGACGGGCCATATCATGCCGTGGTTGACCGAGATGGCTCGGACAGCCGCGGTGTGGATCGCCGATCCGGGCCGAGCGTATTTGCCGAAGAGCGGCCTTGAGGCAATTGCATCCTATCGGATCGAGACGACGCGAGAGCTGGAAGACCGGACCAGTCGTGACGTGTCGATCTATCGATTTAGGACTGAATAGCAGCCGGCCCACGATGACCAGCTAGTGCTTGGATGGCGTGTGGCGTCATCCGTCGCAAATCATGCGATAGCCGATGGGCGACGGATGGAAATTATGCGGGGTCGGGGGACTCGCGGGCCGGTCGATGCTGCAGTTGCTTGTCGGTCGGTGCTGGGTTATCGCAAAAGGCCGTTTTTGCACATATTCGTTATTATATGGAAATAAGTATCGATATGTGATGGCGATTTGTAATTCGTATCTACAACTGTATCAAATCAGCGGTAATCATCATTAAATAGAACAATGGCTACATTTTCTCGCATTCCGGTATTCGCCTCCGTGAGAGGCAAATCAAATTCGTTCCAATTGATATAAATTGCGTCGAAGCGGGATCGCACTGTCTAGCATTTGGGATGTCGCGGTTAACTCTGGCTACGGATCGGAAATTTCAAGATGATTATTGATAAAATACGTAACGCGAAAATCACAATGTCTTGTGCATTTCGATTGATTGACGGTAGAGATTGACGATGCGGCACGGCAGCCTGCCTGGCAGGTGCCGACGTCGCGCGATTGGAATCGGAGAGTGATCGTGTCGGGAACAACCACAATCAACGGCACCTATTCAACCGGTGTCAGCCTGACCACGCCGTACACGACGATGACCGGAACCGGCACCGTTACGACCAGCAGCGGCAATGCGATCCACGGCAATTCGGCACAAAGCTATACGGTCAGGAACTCGGGCTTCATTTCCGGTTATCAGGACGGCATTTATCTTGCCGGCGCACCCGGATCGGTCACCAACACTGCCGGCGGCTCTATCGCCGGTGGCCCCACCGCCGGTGGCACGGGCGGCGTCATGCTGGAGGCGGGCGGGTCGGTCACCAACCAGTTGGGTGGCACGATCAGCGGGTATAATGGCGTCCTTGCGGCGAATAGTGCCGCCACGGTGGTAAACGCCGGCGTCATCGCCAGCGACGACATCCTCGTTACCACCACCAGCGGTGCCTATACCTACATTCGTTTTCCTGGCCAGGCTGCCGGTGTCCTCCTCCAGGCTGGCGGCGTCATCACCAACCAGGCGGGCGGCACGATCAGTGGCTATGACGGCGTCAAGGCTGGGGCGGCCGCCACGGTGGTCAACGCCGGCGTCATCGCCGGCACCGTCGGCATCGGTGCCTACAGCAGCTATACCTTCTCTTACGCTCCTCGCCTGGCCGCGGGTGTCGCTCTCGATGCGGGCGGGTCGATCACCAACCAGTCGGGCGGCACGATCAGCGGCTACGACGGCATCATCGCGTCCAGTGACCCGGTGACGGTGGTGAACGCCGGCATTGTCGCCGGCGCTTACACACGAAGTTACTACGGTGCCGACGGAATCTACCTGAAGGCAGGCGGGTCGGTCACCAACCAGGTGACTGGCGACATCTCCGGCCGCAACGACGGCATCCTGGTCTACGGCGCCAGCGGAACCGTGGTTAACCTCGGGACCATTCACTCGAAGCTGAATTCCTCCTATGGCGGCGAGGGTGTCGTGCTCGACGCCGGCGGCGTCATCGTCAATGGCGGACCCGGCGGCACGGTCAGCGCCGCCTATATCGGCGGCTACAATGGCGGCATTATATTCGGCGCGACCGGCACCGACACGTTGGTGAATTACGGCACCGTCAGCGGCAATCTCGGCTTCGTAGGGGCCAGTCTTCTGACCGGCACGGTCATCAACGGCGCGTCGGGCGTGACGGGCGCGTTGATCAAAAGCGGCCTTCAGAACAACGCGGTCGTGATCGGCGGCGTGGGAACGGTGGCCAACTACGGCATCATCGCCGACCGCGCAGCCAACGGCGAAGGACACGTTTCCTATGGTGTCAGCGTGGGCGGCTCCGGCACCGTCGCCAGCAGCATCAGCAATCTGGGGCCCGACGCGCTGATCTACGGCTATGTGGCGGTATACGCGTCGCAGAACGCCACCGTGACGAACGGCGGCACCCTGGAGGCGACACAGACTTTCGGCGGGAACGCCCCTCTCTACGCGGTCATCTTCGGTGGTGGCACCAACCGGCTGATCATCGATCCCGGCGCGGTCTTCATCGGCAACGTCGTCGGCAGCGGTCCGGCGACCGTGGTGCCTGGCGGCTATGTCACGGTTCTCGGGACCGCCAACGGCATCGGCACCACCACGATGGAGTTGGCCTCGGCCGCGTCCGCCGGCACGCTGAGCGGCCTGGGCACGAAATACGCCGGCTTCGCCGCCGTCACCATCGACTCGGGCGCCCGCTGGACATTCAGCGGCAGCAACACCCTGGCCGCCGGCGTGACGCTGACCGATTCCGGCACGCTTACCAGCAGCGGCACGCTGATCAACGCCGGCCTCATCACCGGCGCGGCCAAGGGTGTCCTGCTCACCGCCGGCGCCCGGGTCACCAACCAATCCGGCGGTACGATCACCGGCAGCAGCACCGGCATCAGCGCCGGCGGCGTCGCCACGCTGGTCAATTCCGGCCTCATCAGCGGCAACCCCGCCATCGCGGGCGATTCCGGCATTTACCTCGCCGCCGGTGGATTGGTGACCAACCAAAGCGGCGGCGCGATCAGCGCGTACTACGGGATCTGGAGCAAGAACGCCGCCACGACCGTGGTGAATGGCGGCACCATCGCGGGGAACCCGGCGATCAACCACGGTTCCTTCGCGGGTGCCGGCATAGAGCTGACGAGTGGCGGCCACATTACCAACCAAAGCGGCGGCACGATCAGCGGGTACTATGGGATCAAGGCCAAGGGCGGTGCCACCGCGACGGTGGTGAATATCGGCGCCATCACAGGGTACGGTTCGAACCCCTCTTCCGCCGGCGTCTATATCTCCGTCACCGGTAGCGGCACCGTCACCAACCAAAGCGGTGGCAGGATCAGCGGATACGATGGGATCATCGAGGTGACCGGCACCGGGACGGTGGTGAACGCCGGCATTATCATTTCGACGGGCACCACCGCCGGCAATGGCATTGACCTCAATGCAGGCGGCCTGATCATCAACCAGAGCGGCGGCACGATCAGCGGGCCGAACGGAATTGACGGCGCTAAAACCACAACCGTGGTGAATGCCGGCCGCATCGCGGCAGCGGGCGCTGGCATTGCGCTGCTCGCAGGTGGCCTCGTCACCAATCAAAGCGGCGGCGTGATCAGTGGGTATGCCGCCATCGAGGGACTATCCGGCGCCGTGACCGTGGTGAATGCCGGCAGCATCACGGGGTCCTACGGCGTCTCGCCGGGGACGGCCGAGCCCACGGCGGCCGGTATTGTACTCATTAAGGGAGGCAGCATCACCAACCAAAGTGGCGGCGTGATCAGCGGGAAATACGGGATTAACGACGTCGGCAGCGTCCTGACCGTGGTGAATGCCGGCACCATCATTGGCACCAGCGACGCCGTGAACTTCTTCGCCGGTGTTGCCAACCGGCTGGTCATCGACCCCGGTGCGGTATTTTCCGGCACGGTGACCGGCGGCAATACGATCGGTGCGGCCCATGTCAGCACGCTCGAACTCGCCTCGGCCGGGTCGGCCGGCACGCTGTCCGGGCTGGGCACGCAGTTCGTCGATTTCGGCCAGGTTACGCTGGATGCCGGGGCGCGATGGACGCTGCAGGCGACGAATACGATCGCAGCCGGTGTCACGCTGACCGACGCTGGCACGCTGACCAACGCGGGCAACATAGCCGGCAGCGGCAAGATCGTGATTGGTCTGGGCGCGACCGTGATCGATACGGGTACTGTCGCATCGACGGACACGATCGCGTTCGCGGGCACCAGCGGTGTGCTCGATCTGACTCCAGCCGGATTCTCCGCCGTGATCGGCAACTTTCAGACGGGTGATGTGATCTCGCTGACCGGGGTCAGCAATGTCGTCTCCTACAGTGTGGTCAATGGCAACACGCTCGATCTGGTCCGCAGCGACAGCAGTCATATCGATCTGACCCTGAACCGGTCCATTACCAACTTCACAACAATGGTGTCCGGATCGAACACGCTCATCAGAACCAATACGCCTGCCTGTTTCGCTGCCGGCACGGCGCTGGCCACACCGGACGGTTCGGTCGTGGTGGAAGCGTTGCGCATCGGTGACATGGTGCTGACCGCGTCCGGCCAGGTTCGGCCGGTGCGCTGGATCGGGCGGCGGCATCTGGATCTGACGCGGCATCCGAACCCTGGGACAGTGCAACCGATCCGCATCATGGCCAGTGCGCTGGGTGACGGACTGCCGAACCGCGATCTGCTGGTGTCGCCTGATCACGCGATGCTGCTGGATGGGATGCTGATCCCCGCCAGGCTGTTACGCAACGATGTCACGATCCGGCGCGAAGAGACCTGTAAGAGCGTGACCTACTATCATGTCGAACTGGAAACGCATGACGTGCTGCTCGCAGAGGGTGCCGAGGCGGAAAGTTACCTCGACACCGGTAATCGGGACACGTTCGAGAATACCGGCCAGCCGATGGCATTGCATCCCGACCTAAGCGGCGGCCAAAGCCGGCGGGAAGCACGGTCCTGCGCACCCTTCGCCGCCGATGCCGAACGGGCGGAGCCGGTCTGGCGGCGTCTCGCCCGGCGAGCGCCGCTGCTTGACCTGACGTTACCCGCCCCGATCGAAACCACGGCCGATTCGGGCCTGCGGGTCGAGTGTGGCGGCCGGTCGTTCGCTCCGGTTGCGATCGAAGGCAGTCGGCATACGTTCCTGCTGCCCGCGTGGCAGGGTGTGCTGCGGCTGCGGTCGCGATATGCCACGCCAAGCGAAGCGAAGCCGTGGATCGAGGATCAGCGGCAACTGGGCGTGATGGTCCGCGCGATGACAGTCACTGACGACAACGATATCCGAACGATCACGGTGGACAATCCGGCCCTGCAAGCAGGGTGGTGGAACATCGAGCAGGATGATTGCTCGCTGTGGCGTTGGACCGATGGAGACGCGAGCGTCGCCGTTGAGTCGGCGACGCCGTGCCGCTTGGAGATCGATGTCGCGGACACCACTGATTATGCCGTCCCCGTCGCCGCCGCCTCCACAACTCGTTGCCAGGGTGACTTCTCACGCCGTGCCGCCGGCTAAGGCGGTTCCACGACCGCCCCACCGACCCCGCGCGTTGGTATCAGATCGAGACGACGCAGGAGCTGGAGGATCGAGCTAGTCGTGATGTTGCGATTTACCGATTCGTAAAGGCGCGAGGGGGATCGGCACGCCGTTAACCGTGATCGGTCCGCCGCCGAGAGCGATATCCCAGACCAGCGCATCACCGGCTGGCCGGCCCATGCCTTTTGCCGTGAGCAACGCCGGTAGCAACCGCTGCATCGCCGGATTGCCCTGAGCCCGCGCGATCAGCATGTCCGCGCCGGTCGCGGCCACATGGATATCGGCGCCGAATGTCCCGTCGATTCGTGGCACTATCCGGGCTGAAGCAGTCACCTGGAGGGGACCTGAATCGAAGGTGAGCGAACCGATCCCGATCCGCGCGCCGGCCTCGCTGAGCAGGGCCGTCAACTGCGTGTCTACGGTGGCGGGATCGGCGTCCTCTTCGGTAGCGGTCCACAGCAGCGCCATCAGCTTCGCAGTGGGCACACCCGCTACAATCGATTTGATGGCGATGTGACGTGGCACATAAGACGCCATCTCGGGCGATAAGGAGGTCATCGCGAGGTCGTCCATCCCGATGTCCAGGTTGGCGTTCAGTTGCTGATCCCTGGTATCCTCGGCCATCTCGACGCGCACGCGGCCGATGGTTCCACTGTTGGTGATGCCCGCGACGAAGCTGGTGCCGTCCAACGTCCATTCGCCCTGGAACCGGGTCAGCATTCCGGAAACGGCATCGACCATGGTACGCAAGTCGTGGCGCTGCGGGGGGGACAGGCCCGGCGGCTGGTTGGGTAGCATGGTTTGCCTGTCGGCGATCAGTTCTTCGCCCGCGTCCATCAGTTGCTGGCCTTTGGCGCGATCCAGCCCCTCCACGGTGAAATGGCCGGACACAGTTCGCACCAGACTGTCGAGATTGCTACCAGTCCGCAGGTTCTCAATCTGATGCCAGTTTGTCGCTTTGGCATTTGAGGTCAAATCCAGCAGGCCACCGGTGTCCACCGACCACGTGCTGTCTGTCACGTAACGATCGATCACGTCCTCGCTGTGATTATCGAAATGCATGGATCGGATCTTTAGAGCAGCCAAATTGGCGGTAAGCGAGGACGGGCGAATGAATTTCGGATCAATCAGGGCGTGGATGCTCTGCTCCCCGATCGAATATTCGGTTTGGCGGACCGCTGTGTCCGGCGTGGTTGTCCCGAAGCTTCCGGCTGACGGAACCGTCATCGACGCGATGTTCCACATTCCCGCATCTGTTGGGCGGGCAACCGCATTGACGGCAGGGTCGGCGGGCGTGATGAACCCGGTCAGCGGCAGTCGCACGCGGTAGTCTGCGCCATCGCGAGAGACTTGAGCCGTTTGCTCCTGCACTACAAACAACCTTGAACTGGCGACCGAGATGGCTTCGGTCAGGATCGATTTGATAGCATCTCCGTTGGGTGCGTCCGGGCTCGGAGACGTCGTCTGCGCTTGTGCCCGCGCCGAAGTCGCTGTCAGGAAGAGAAGAAGACACAGCTTCGCAGAGGATGAGGCTTTCATGGTCTCTCGTTCTTTTGTCGAAACCGGTACCTTGTTGGTGCGGCGATACGGGTTTCAGCACAGGCCAACACAAATTGATAGCATCATCGCAATCGTTGCCTGAGCCTGCATTATCGCGGCCGTCAGCGGTACCCATACGCCGATTGTAATGTCTTTGCTTTCTTCATCCTGTGCGGCGACGTCTGTTACAAGGCGCCGATGACCAGGCACATCATGCCATGGCTGGTGGACATGGCTCGGACGGCAGGGGTCTGGATCGCCGACCCCCGCCGCACCTACCTGCCGAAAATCGGACGACGCGATTCCAGATCGAGACGACGCTGGAGCTGGAGGATCGTGTCAGCCGCGAGCTCGGACTTTACCGGTTCATCGGTGGCCGTGTGCCAGGCTTGCCGCCGGGGGGATGCTGACCCATCGGGACTCCGTTGACGGTGGCGACGCCGTCGGCGAAGTCGATGTCCCAGACCATGGTGTCGCCCTCGGCTTTGCCGAGGCCTTTGGCCATGAACAGCATCGGCATGATCTGCTGCGCCTTCGGGTCGCCCTGGATCAGCGCCAGCATCGCATCCATCCCATGGGCCGTCAGGTGGACGTCGTAGCCGGCGGTGCCGTCCGGCAGGGCTTTGACCCGAGCGGTTCCCTGGACCAGGAGCGGGCCTGATTCGACCAGCAGCGTGTCGATGCCGGCATGCGCGCCGGGCTGGTTGAGCAGGGCAATGGCTTCCGATTGCAAGGCGGCCGGATCGGCCCCCTCGGCCAGGGCATCGCGCAGGACGTGACGCAGGGCTTCCGCCGGGATACCAGAGATCACGGTATCAATGTT
The DNA here is from genome assembly GCF_009765975.1 of Acidisphaera sp. S103. GTDB lineage: Bacteria > Pseudomonadota > Alphaproteobacteria > Acetobacterales > Acetobacteraceae > Rhodopila. The sequence continues at coordinate 82,141 of NZ_LMUJ01000031.1, forward strand.
CACCCGGTGAGGAACGTACTGGGCGAACTGGGGCGGCACCGCGGTCAGTGTCATGTCCTTCAGGCCGATGGCGAAATGGCCGCCGATCCGATCACCCGTGGCCTGGGTGGCCATGGCGAACCGAATCTCCCCGATATCCCCGGTGTTGTTGCCGGTGGCCTGGAAATGCATGCCGTGAAATGTCTCATCGACTTTCATCGCGGACAGCAGGCCGTTGCTGGCGTCGAGCATCGCGAGCAGCTTTTCGCGCGTGGCAGGTGTCATCGGATCCGGCTTGCCAGGCTCGTGCGGTGTGTCTTTCCGGGTCTCCTGCACGCTTCTGAGCAATTCCCTCAGGTGATCCGCTCGGGCACGGTCAAGGCCGTCGATACCGGAGGTCGCCTCGACGCTTCGCATCGTGGCAATGAAGGGCTCGCCGGTCTTGGGGGTGACAGTGATATGCCAGTTGTCCGCCGTGCCGTGCGATCGCGTGGTCATGTGGCCAGCGCCGTCGCCCGAAATGGTGCCTTCACCCGTCAACTGTCCGATCGATAGGTCCATTGGCGATTCGGGGTTGTCGACGTGGAAGGCGATGTCGCTGAACGCCATGGCGTAAGGTGATGGCACTGCCAGGGTCGGATCGATCCGCCCATGGACGTTCTGCTGTCCGATGCTGTAGCGCAGGGACGTCGACGGCTTGCCGTCGGTGCCCGGCATGATCAGGGCGCCGGCCGGCGGCAGCGTCAGATCGGTGATTTCCCAAACCCCTGATGCGAGCGGGTTGGCCGTTACCTCGATGGCCGCGTTCGGCGGTGATGACAGCTTCGGCAGCGGGATGTGAACATGGAATTTGTCGCCGTCGTGGGTCACTTCCGGCGCCGTCATCGGCGGGGCAAGCATACGGCCGCTGATCAGCGACAGCGCGTCCAGCAAGGAAGCCGCCTGGCCGGTCTGGGCTTGATCAGTCTGGGCATAGGCCGGAACGGCGAGCAAGGCCGCCCCGAGCAGGGGCGCGGCGAGCAAGGTCGCGCGGAGCGTGCGTAACGGTGTCATACGGCCTCGTTTCTGTGCTGAAGTTTCGACTATCCGGCGTCCGCCATCCGCGATGCCTGCGCCAAGGGTAGCCATACACTGACCGTGGTGCCTTTGCCCACCTCGCTTTCGATCAGCAGGTGGCCTCGATGGCGGTTGACGATGTGCTTGACGATTGCCAGCCCGAGGCCGGTGCCGCCCACGGCTCGGGAACGGCCTTTGTCCGCCCGATAGAATCGTTCGGTCAGCCGCGGCAAATGTTCCTTGGCAATGCCTGTCCCCTGGTCCGCCACGGCGATCACGATGCCGCGCCGGCTGGGCCAGCGGGTGCCCGGTTGCGCCAGGGCGACATCCAGGCCGAGCACGCCGCCGTCGCGGCCGTATTTCAGACCGTTGTCCAGCAGGTTCTGCAGTACCTGCGCCATCTGGTCGGCATCGCCGGCGACGACCGGCAGATCGTCCTCGATCCGCATCGCCAACTGGACTTTGCGCTCCGCCAGCCGGGGCTCGAAGCCGGCCACCATGCGCTGCACGAGTCCGGACAGATCCAGCGGCTCCGACGGCGCCTGGTGTTCCGACAATTCGATGCGCGACAGGCTGAGCAGATCGTCGATCAGCCGGTTCATCCGGGCGCCCTGTTCAGCCATGATCGCCAGGAAGCGCTGCTGCGCGGGCGGATCGTCGGCGGCGGGGCCTTGCAGGGTCTCGACGAAGCCGATCAGCGAGGCCAGCGGCGTGCGCAGTTCATGGCTGACATTGGCGACGAAATCGGCGCGCATGCGTTCTACCACGCGTTCCCGGGTGCGGTCCGACAGCACCACCAGGGCCTGGCCGCCATCCGCCAGCGGCGGGTCCATCGGCACCACGGTGGCATACAGGTCGCGGTGGACCGGGGCGCGCAGGACGACCTCGGCGGTTTGGGACTGGTTGGTCGCCAATGCCCGTTCGATTGCCCCGCGTACGCCCGGGTTGCGCAGCACGGCCGGTAGGTCGTCGCCGAACGCCGAACGGGCGGTCGCATTGGTCCGACGAACCGAGCGGTCGCGTGCCAGGACGATGACGGGATCGGGTAGCCGCTCCAGGATCAGCGTATCGGCTCGTCTGTGCTGTTCCTGCACCGCGGCGCGGGTGGCGAGGCGGCGGGACAGGCGTTCGATCTCGCGGCTCAGCGCGTCCATCATGACCGCGCTTTCGGGTTCGGTAACCGGGGCGGTATCGTCGGACGTCACACGCCGAAGGGAGTCGGTCAGCAGGTTCAGGTCGCGTTCCCAGACCAGGGCAAAGGCGCAGGCGATCAGAAGGCTGACCACGATTCCCGCCGTGGCGGGCCAAAAATCGGCCCACTGGAATATGATGAGAACAACCAGCGTCAGGACCGGCGCGCCGGCCAGGCAGGTGGCGATGCCGAGGGTTTTCACGGTAATGCCCGCCCACTTGCCGTGGCGGGAGCGTCAATCCGCCGGATCGACACGCTGGTAGCGGGCGCGAACCCCGCGTTCGATGGCGGTGGAGATCAGCGTATCCAGCTTGAGTTCGCCCCGCACGAATTCCAGCATGTCCAGTGACTGGCGTTGCGCTCCGTCGCCGCCCGCCACCACCTCACAGCCCAGGAAGTAGGCGGTTTCGCGCAGCTTGGGGTTGAGCGCGGCGCGCATCAGGCGGCCGGCGTGGGCCAGGCCGTCATCTTCATGCAGCAGGCTGACCGCCCGATCGGTGACGCCGGTCAGCTCACTGGTGGTGAAGCCCTGGAACGCCGGCAGGGTTTGCACCAGGGCGGACATGACGCCGATTTCCCGGTCGGTCATGCCGCCATCCGCCGCGGACACCAGCACCATGGTCAGAACCAATGCCTCGGGGGCGTTGATGGAATCTTGGGAACGCATTGAATTCTCCAAACCAACAGGTCCAGGCGGAAGCCTTGGGAAGCCTCGGCCGGAAGTCAGGCTCTAGCGCATTTGTCTGACAGGGCGATTCACGTCTGAGTTTGGTCGCCCTAAGCCGGTGACCTTGGCGTTAGGTATTTTCGCGTGATTCACGCCTTCCGGCCTCCGGCCTCCGGCGATCACGCTCAAGAAATGCACGAGTCCGCAGGAAAGCGCCAGTTTCATTGACGGCCTGTGCCAACCCGACACGCCTGACCTCCACGCCGGCGGGAAACGCGGACATCAGCCGGCTGGGCGCCTGACGGTCGAGCAGCACGAACACGCCGCGGTCGGAGGATCGCCGGATCAGCCGGCCGAACGCCTGTCGCAGCCGCAAGCGCACGATCCGGTCATCGTAGCCTTTTGGGTCGCCGTCCGAGAGATGAATCCGGCGTTCCCGGTGCAGGATGTCGGGACGCGGCCAGGGGGTGCGTTCGAATACCACCAGCCGCAGGGCGTTGCCGGGCACGTCCACGCCGTCGCGCATGGCGTCGGTCCCGAGCAGGCAGCTTTCCTCCTCGGCGCGGAAGATATCGACCAGGGTGGCGTTGCCCATCGCATCGACGTGCTGGGCGTAGAGTGGCAGGCCGGCTTGCTCCAGGTCGGGGGCGATCTTGGCGTGTACGGCGCGCAACCGGCTGATGGCGGTGAACAGGCCGAGCGCGCCGCCTTCGGATGCCAGGAACAGCGCGCGATAGGCGGCGGCGAGTTGATCGAGGTTGCCGGGCGCGACGTCGCTGACGACGAATGCCCGTGTCTGTTCGGCGTAGTCGAACGGCGATGCGACGGCGGCTCGTATCGCGGGCGACGGCAGATGTGGGGCGCCGACCCGAGCCTCGGCGGAGGCCCAGGCGGCTTCCGGGTCCCGGTCGCCGGAGTCGCGCAGGGTGGCGGAGGTGACCAGCAAGCCCTGGGCTGGCAGCACGAGGGTGGAGGCGAACGGGATTGTCGGGTCCAGCCAGTGGCGGTTCAGCCCGACATCCTGGTCGCGCAGGCCGTCGCGACGGTCCAGTTTCAGGAACAGGACGTGGGTTGGGCGCTGGCCGGGATCGGGCCGTGGCAATGCCAGGTCGCGCAGCATCGCCTGCCAGGCGGATAGCGGGTTGAGCGCCCTGCGGGTCAGGGAGCGGCCGATCGCCTCGATGCGGTTGCGGGTCGCCTCGTCGAGGTCCTCGGCTTCGTCGTCGAGGCGGGCGAGCAGGCGTTCGCGCAATGTCGTCAGCGGTTCGGCGATGCGGGCGAGTGCTCGGAGCAGGCGGTCGGCGGCCTGGGCGGCATCCTCGTTCAGCGGGAAGACGTCGCACTCCATGGAACCGAAGGTTGGCCGGCCGTCGGCGCCGGCGGTGCGGGCCAGGACCTGGCGGCGGATCAGGCGCAGGAACGCCTCCGACGGGTTGGGGCGGGCGGGCTCGATGCCGTCGAGGTCGGGGCCTTCCTCCTGCATGCGGCTGGCCCAGTCGGAGGGTGGCAGCGCGCTGGCCGCCTGCAGTGCGGCCTCCAGTGGCGTGGTCAGGGCGGGGCGGTCGGCGACCAGGTCGTCCAGCCGTTTGGCGAGGCCGCGGGCGCGCGACCTTCCGCCCTCGGCGCCGCGTAGCCAGCGGCGGAGTTCGGCGGTTTCCCCACCCGACAAACTGGCGGAGAACGCGCTGTCGGCGGCGTCGAAGACGTGGTGGCCTTCGTCGAACACATAGCGGGTGGGCACGGCGTTGTCGTCCAGGCCGCCCCAGGCGGCCTGGGTCATGACCAGGGCGTGGTTCGCTACGACCAACTCGGCGGTACGGGAGCGGCGGATGGTGTGCTCGATGAAGCAGCGGCGCCAGTGTGGGCAGGCGGCGTGGATGCACTCGCCGCGGCGGTCGGCCAGTGAGGCGATCAGGCCGGTACCATGGAGTTCCGGCAGCCACCCGGGCAGGTCGCCGCCCTGGACGTCGCCGTCATCGGTTGCCATGGCCCAGCGGGCGATCAGGCCGAGCGGGACGACCTGTTGGTTCATGAAGCCGCTGGCGGCGGTGTTGACCGCGTCTTCCATGTTCAGCAGGCACAGGTAGTTCTCGCGGCCCTTGCGGACGACGATGCGGCGGCGGCGTTCGGTCGGATCGGGGATCAGGCGTTCCAGTTCGCCGTCGATCTGGCGCTGCAGATGACGGGTGAAGGTGCTGATCCAGACCGCGCCTTTGTTCTTCTCCGCCCAGACGCTGGCGGGGGCGAGGTAACCCAGGGTCTTGCCGGTGCCGGTGCCGGCCTCGGCCAGCACCAGATGCGGGTCGCCGCGGATTTCCCGCGGGGCGAAGGCGGCGGAGGCGGCGCCGGCGTAGTCGCCCTGACCGGGCCGTTGTTCCGCGTGGGGGCCGAGCATGGCGGCGAGACGCTGACGGGCCTCGGATTCGGTGACGGGGTGAGACGATGGCGGTGGCAGCGGCGCCTGATCTTCCCATTCGGGCAGTTTTTTCCAGACTTTCAGCGGTTCATTGGATGATGGGGCGTCGGGGCGGCCCAGGGCATGGGTGACGTAGGCGCCCCAGCCCCAGCCGGCTTTCTGCATGCGGGCGGCGAGCGGGGCGGCGTCTCGGTTCAGTAGTGTGTCTCGGCCCTGGGCGAGCTGGTTCAACAGCGCGGCGGCGATGTCGGGCAGTCTTGTGACCTCGGCTTCCAGGCCGATCGGCGGCTGGTCGTCGTCGAGGGCCATGGCGAGGCCGCGTGGGGTGGGGGCGGCGGTGCGGGCGGGGCGGACGAAGGCGAAAAGGTCCAGCAGGTCGAAAGCGGGGCCGGGACGCATGTTCAGGCGGCGGAAGGTGGCGGGGGCGTGGACCAGGATCGGTGGGGGCAGGGTTTGCAGCAGGGCGGCTGCCTCGGCGGTGGGCAGCAGCAGGAGCTCGCCGTCCGGGGTCAGGATGGCGGCGCGGCCGTGGCCCGCGACCACGGATGGGGCGTCGGGCAGCGCGATGGAGGGTTTCACATGAGGTGTGTAGCGGGGATTGGATCGTGCGTCAGCAGGCTTGGGGCCGTGCGGTGCCTATTGCGACGGCGGGGAGATCGGACGGGACCGGTTATTCTGTCGGCGGGTCAGTAAATGGTTTGACAGCGGAACCAAATCGCTTTCCGAAGAAGGAACTTCGTGACCGTCAAAAGCGCGCATTTCGGGCGGCCGCCCCCGTCGATACAATAACCGATCCGTCCCGGTGACGCCGAACCCTCGGCCCTCGGGCTGGCGTCTTCCACGGCCCGATGCCATGCTGATCGGCAGTCCAAGGCGGTCCTCCCAGGGAATACACGCTGTGCGGAACGTTCAACCGTGCCGGTCCCGATGTTGCAATACGGAGCGCAATCCGAAGCAGGGGCCGGTCGTCGCATCGCGAATGGGGGAGTTTCGACAATGTCGTCGCGTCCGAGTTCACGGCTACGCCGGCTGCAATGGACGGGGGCGGTGTTCTGCTCCTTCGCCGTCGGCATCAATTATATGGACCGCGCAACGGTCAGCATCGCCAATCTCAGTATCCGGCAGGATTTCGGGCTGACGGCGACGGAGATCGGCGGCCTGCTGTCTGTCTGGTCACTTTGCTATGCGTTGTCGCAACTGCCCACCGGGTTCCTGATCGACCGTTTCGGTGCGCGCATCCTTGTGGGCACGGGACTGTTCATCTGGTCCCTGGCGCAAGGCGCGGGCGGGTTGGCCGCGCATTATGGACAATTGCTGGTATCGCGGGCCGTCCTGGGGGTGTCCGAGGCGCCCGCGTACCCGTCCTCCGCGCGCGTCATAGCGAACTGGTTTCCGCCGAAGGAGAGAGGCCTGCCGACCGGCCTGTATACCGCGGCCGCGACGGTCGGCCCGGCGCTGGCACCGCCTTTCCTGACCGCGCTGATGTTGGCGTTCGGCTGGCGGATGATGTTCATCGTGATGGGCGTGATCGGGGTGACAGCCAGCGTGGTCTGGGTGGTCGCCTACCGGGATACGGCCGATGCCAGGCTGGGAAGCGACGACCGAGCCTATGTGCGGGCCGACGAGCAGGAACGCGCACCGGCGATTACGGCTGGGGCCTGGCTGAAGCTTCTGCGGTCCCGGACGGTGTGGGGTCTGTTCGGGGGTTCGTTCTGCCTGGGCTTCGTGGTCTGGATCCACGGCGGCTGGCTGCCGGCATTCCTGGAGACGCAATATCACATCAGTCTGGCGAAGACCGGCATGCTGGCGTCGATTCCCTGGATTGGCGCGATCATCGGGGCGATGTCCGGCGGCTATCTGTCGGACTGGCTCTACAAGCGGGGGGTGGGTCTGGTCACCAGCAAGCGGATCCCGATGGCCGGCGGCCTGGCGGGCCTGGCGATCTTCACCGGGCTGGCGGGCCTGGCGAGTTCGGCCCCGCTTGCCATCGCCTGCATTACCCTCGGCCTGTTCTGTGCTCAGGTCGGCAATTCGGCGCTTTGGGCCGGCGTGACGGTCCTTGCCCCGCGCAGCGCCATTGCGTCGGTCGCCACGATCTTCAACTGCGGCGCCTATCTGGGTGCCACGTGCTCCCCGATCATAACCGGGTTCACGGTAGACCGGACCGGTTCGTTCGTCGTGGCGCTTCTGGTGGGGGCAGGCGTCGGATTGGCCGGGGCGGTCTGTTACGGCGTGCTGGTTACCAGACCGGTTGAAAGCGCCGAACCGGACGACAGACCGGCGTTTGCCTGACGGATCGGGATCGTGCCGTCCAGGACCATCTGGCGACCGGGAGCGTTCAAGCCGCTCAAAACCTAACTGGTTCATCACCGGCCCGGGTAGGCTGGGCTTCGCGCTGACACGCCGGATCTGCGTCGGTTTCGAACACTTCCTCCCACGCCGCCCGCAACGCGACGTCGGCGTCGTGCATGGTGGCGGGGATGCCGAGCGCGGCCAGGCTGGTGACGCCGAATTGCGGCAGGCCGCAGGGCACGATGCCGCCGAAATGCGCCAGGTTGGGCTCCACGTTCAGCGCGACCCCGTGCCAACTGACCCAGCGGGAGATGCGGACGCCGATGGCGCCTATCTTCGACTCGGCGCCGGTGATGGGGTCGGCGACCCAGATGCCGACCCGGCCTTCGCGGCGTTCGCCCTTGACGTTGAAGCGGTCCAGGGTGCGGATCAGCCATTCCTCCAGCCCGTTGACGTAGCAGCGTATGTCCTGCGCCGGGACGCTTCCGTGGCGGCGATTGAGGTCGAGCATCACGTAGGCGGTGCGCTGGCCGGGGCCATGATACGTCCATTGGCCGCCACGCCCGGCGTTGAAGGTGGGAAAACGGGTCGGATCGGTCAGCTCCGCCGGCTTGGCGGACGTGCCGGCGGTGTAGAGCGGCGGATGCTCGACCAGCCATACGCATTCGGTGGCGGTGCCGGCGCGGATGGCGGCGACGCGGGCCTGCATTTCCGCGAGGGCTGCAGGGTATTCGGTCAGGCCGTCGCCGATACGCCATTCAGGGGTAATCGAGGTCATTGAACCGCTGCCGTTCATCCGCTATATCCCGGCGCCTCTACCACGGTGCGGTCGTGGCGGAATGGTAGACGCGCAAGCTTGAGGTGCTTGTGGGGGTAACCTCGTGGAAGTTCGAGTCTTCTCGACCGCACCAACTCCATCTAACGGCAATCCTCCGTGGCGGGACGAATTTTTCCCCGTGGCGATCATTTAATCCCATCGGACGATGCGTGCCATGCCGTCGTCGGATTTTGGCGCGACAATTGTTGAGTGAGAGATATATTATTATTGATACGGCATGGTATTTTTATTGCAGCATTGTGGGTGCTCTGACATACGTCCGCCGGAAGTTGGGTGAGGCGAAAATGATCGATCCACTGCTTCGGCAAATCGTCAAAACGGCGACGCTGCTGAAGGCCGAATCCGAGCGGGCTGACTCGCCTGAATTGCTGTCGCGGGTGGAGCGACTGGCGTCGCTGTTGTACGTGCAGGCGGCTGAAGCTCGGGCTGAGATGACGCGGCCGCCGCGTTGGAACGGCTGATCGATATATTCCGACGGAAAGAGCCGCCGGAATATATCCGCTGGCATTGATTGGGTGGGCCGATTCACCCAACGCTGGGAATCAGGCGTTGGGATCGGACCAGTGGAACCACTTCAGTGCGGCCTGGCTTCCTGATTCAACCCCCAGACGATCACGCGCCCGGGACAACCCCTTGTCGGGGGCGGCCGGCGTGGCATAAAACGGGGTAGAACATTCTCGCTATCCGAGGGATACCATGGCCAGCCACGCCCCTGCCCGTTACACCGGACCCGAAACCATCGAAGCCTTGACGGCGGACAGGCAAAGGATGTGGGGCACGTTCACCTCGATGACGACCGGCACGGTCATCTTTCTGGTGGTGTTGCTGATCCTGATGGCGGTTTTCCTGCTGTAGGCATTTCTGCCGCCTGTTTCCATCGCCCGTCTCTTGCCGTAACCTGACGGCAACGGGGAGGGTTGGATGCCGGTCATAACGCGCCGAACAATGGGCGCAGGCCTGGGTGTGGTCGCGCTGACCGCGGGCCGCGCCGCACGGGCAGACCTGTCGGCACTGGAGACCGCTGCTCGGGTCGAGGGTTCCGTCAATTGGTATGTCGCGCAAATGAGCGGCGAGGCGGCGGAGGCGATGGGGCGCCGGTTTACCCGACGCTATCCCGGTGTCGCCGTGTCGGTTATCCGCACGACCGGGCAGGTCGCTTTTGAACGCCTGTCGCAGGAGCTGAAAAACAACACACCGAGCTGCGATGTGTTCAGCTCGACCGATATCTCGCAATATCCGGCGCTGATGAAGCGCAATGCCCTGGCGCACTATGAACCGGTGAACGCGGGAGAGCTGGCGGCGCCGTATCGGGGACTGGGGGAGAAAGGGTTTTATTACCCGACCACCGGGTCGTTGCAGATCCTGATCTACAACACGAAGACGGTGACCGGGGCCGACATTCCGCGCCACTGCACCGATTTGCTCGATCCGAAGTTCAACCATCGGGTTGCCGTCGCGCATCCGGCGTTCAGCGGCTATTTCGGCCAATGGGTACTGGCGATGCGCCGCCTGTACGGCTGGGGCTATTTTGAGAAGCTGGCGGCCAACAATCCGCGGGTCGGACGGTCGGGCAATGATCCGATCACCTTGTTGAATGCCGGCGAATGCGTGGTGGGGACCGGGCCGGCGAGCACCTCGACGGTCACCGCCCGGCGGGGCAACCCGATCGGCATCGTCTATCCCGAGGACGGGACGGTGCTGACGGTCGGGCCGTCTGCTGTCGTGGCCTCGGCGCCGCATCCCAATGCCGCCCGGCTGTTCATGGAGTGGCTGCTGAGCCGCGATTACGCGGATGCATGCCGCGATTGGTCGCTGGAACCGGTGCGCGCCGACGCCGAACCGCTGCCGGGGATGAAGCCGATCAGCGAGATCAAGACCATTTCCCTGACCGCCGCCGAGATCGCCCGGGACCTGCCCGGTGCGATCGAGCAATGGCGCGATACGTTTGGCAATTGAGGATCGAACATGACGCTGTTGAATCGACGCTCCCTGCTGGCTGGTGCCGGGGCCCTGACCGTGGCGACTCCGTTTGCCGCCCGTGCCGCCGGTATCACGCCGGAACTGATCGCGGCGGCGAAAAAGGAGGGATCGGTGACCTGGTACATCGCCCAGGTGGACACACCGACAGCGGAGATGATGGGCAGCGCTTTCACCGCCCAATTTCCCGGTGTGACGGTTTCGGTGATCCGCACGACCGGCCAGGTCGCCTATGAGCGCCTGATGCAGGACCTGAAGAACGGCGCGCCGCAGTGCGACGTGTTCAGTTCCACCGATCCCGCGCAATACCCGGCGTTGAAGAAGCGTGGCTATCTGGCGAACTACACGCCGGCCGGCGCGGCGACCTTGCTGCCGGCGTTCGTGCAGGTCTCGGACCCCGGATACATGTATCCGTCCAGCGCGACCGCGCATGTGCTGATCTACAACAGCATCCAGGTGAAGGAGCCGGATGCGCCGAAAGCCTGGACCGATCTGCTGGATCCGAAGTGGAAAGGGCGGGTGGCGACAGGGCATCCGGCGTTCAGCGGCTGCACCGGCATCTGGGTGCTGGCACTGACCAAGAAATATGGCTGGAGTTACTTCGAGAAACTGGCGAAGAACAATCCGCGGGTTGGCCGTTCCGGTAACGATCCGGTCACCCTGATCAATGCGGGGGAGTGCCTGGTCGGGCCGGCGCCGGGGAATACCGCGTTCCAGCAGGTGGACAAGCACAACCCGATCGTTCCGGTGTATCCGACCGATGGCGCCACGCTGTGCCTGGGCCCGTCCTCGGTGTTGGCCAGTGCGCCGCATCCCAATGCCGCCCGGCTGTTCATGGAGTGGCTGATGAGCGATGAATTTTCGAAACTATCGGTCGCCAATCACGGCGATCCGGTGCATCCGGGCGTGGCGCTGACGTCGGGCCAGAAGGCGCTGGATCAAGTGCCGATCCTGTCGCTGACGGTGGCGGAGATCGCCAAGGGGGTGCCGGACATCATCGAGAAGTGGCGCGATACGTTCGGAAGCTGAACCGGGCGGAAGCTGAGCAGGGCGGCCCTTCATGCGAGGGGCCGCTGCCGCTATTCCTGAACGCCATGGCTCAGCGCCTGCGGCGACTGCTTGGGGGCCACTTCCGACAAACTGTACATCGCCATGACGACAAAAATCGCGAGGATCGCCAAACCAACGAGAGTGGCTATCCCGGTGCCTGAAAGTCTCAGGTACTGATTGTCCGTTTCCACGCACCACCGCTGGCAGAACTCCCGGCTTGGATAGGGTGGTTCGAACACCACATCGTATAGCGGGTCCTGCGGCAAGCCGGGGCGCATGTTCAGTTCGGCCAGCACCCAGTCCCTGCCCTTGGTTTTCAAACCCGTACGCCAGGCTTCCTCCTCAAGGGTCGGCATCGCATTGTCTCCAATCGAGGGGGTGATTTTACATGGATGAGGCGGAGGCGTGAAGCCGATAGGCCCGCGAATGATGCGCCGGCGGCCTGTGACCGATCAAAGTGGACGGCCGTTTAGCAGCCCAGTTGTCGTGTAATTCGGTCCCTGCGCGGGTTGATCCCCGATTCCCCGTGATTTTGAAGCATCCGGGACGCTGGATGGGGTTGTTGCGCGGCACCCCGGCTGTGTACCGCCCGGTGTTTGGCCATTCGTTGCCTGAGTGGCTGTCGGGCCGGGGATTTTTTGGCACGGAGGAAAAACGAGGACCACGGTGGGCCACGGAGAAGAAAGCCGTGTCAGCCGACGAAGCGCCTCAGGCCGTCCTTGGGGTGAAGGGCGTGGACGTTAAGCAGCAGACCGACCGGAAGGCCGCTCATGCGCAGGTAGGTCTGCAATTGCATGTCATGGACGGGCAGGAGCGCCGGGACCGCTTTGATTTCGAGAATGAGAGTCTCGTCCGCCAGGATATCGGCACGGAATCTCAACGGAAGTGATTCACCTTTGTATATCGCCGGAATCCCAACTTCGCGGCGTACCCGAATGCCGGCGTGCTCCAACTTCCGGCACAGGGCAGCCGCGTAAAACGATTCCAACAGTCCCGGACCGGTGTGGCGATGCACCTCGATCGCCGATCCAATAATGCGGTCGGTCAGTTCCCGATGCCGTAACACAGCGCCTCTCCGTGGCCCTCAGTGGTCCTCCGGCTGTCTCCGTGATAAAAATGAAGAATGAGTGAACGAACGCGCGATATCCACCCTACCCGCGCCTGCGAAACCACTCTCGCGAAACGCGCCGCAGCCGGCCATCGCACTTGTACATAACGTCGCCGACGTTAACCAACCCGTCGGCAATGTGATGACGGATTGGCCCGAGATCACGCATGCACGAAGCTCGCCGGGCGGCTGTATTCGAAGTACGGCAGGCCATCCATTGCCTGCCGAGCGTCGCCGCCCGGATTGTTGGCGAGGTGGCTTTCGAGGTCGAGCATCATGGTGGAGCGGTGGGTCGCCTCATACGGCGCCCAGGCCGCGCTGCCCGGGGCGGTCGGCACGCCCCGGTGTGCGAATGAGGTCCAGCGCGACATCGTTTCGTGAACCAGTTTCGGCAGATGCGGACCGTTGCCGACGAGCGCGGTGGCGGCCTGTGTCGTGCCGAACGCAAACGGCACCTCCAGCGTGTGCGGCGAGCGCAAGACACCGTTGAGCACCGGTGTCTTCCAATCGAAGACATAGGCATAGACAGGCGCTTTGGCCGACGAGGCCTGCAGCGCGGCTACGCGCGTCGTATTCCGCCGATACATGTAGTCGGTTGCGATCGACGCCAGCAATTCGCTGGGCGTGGCGCCCAGGTTCACCGTCCGGTAGGCGTCGATCACACGTTTGGCGTTCGCCTGATCGACCCCCAGGAACCGCTCGACGCGCTTTTCGACGTCGGCCGCGTCCAGCGAGAAATTCGCCATGTCGGCGGCCATGAACAGGGTCGCCTCGGTCGCCGCGTTGCCGATCATCAGCGGAACGTCCACGGCGGTTGGCGGTGCCGCTGGGTCGAACGGATCGCGCGGGAAATTCCGCCCGTCCATGACCGGCCGGAACGGATCGGGCATCGTTTTCATTGCCGCCAGCAGCCGGTCCATGGGAACGGCCTGCAACGCCGGTCCTGTGACCTCGGTCAGGCCCAGCGCCTTTGCCAGCGCCTGGGTCTGCCGGCTGGATTCCTCCAGGCCGTCCAGGCGCAGTCCTCCCGAACAACTTTGCGCAATGGCTTTGTGGAACAGCCCGTGTGCCGCCGGCATTCCCATCAACGCCGTCACCTTCGCCGCACCCCCGGACTGGCCAAAGATCGTGACGTTCCCTGGATCGCCGCCGAACGCTGCGGCGTTGTCACGCACCCAGCGCAGCGCCGCCACCATGTCCAGGGTCCCGGCATTGCCCGCATCGGCAAACCGCGGATCGCTGCCGCCGATATTGAGATAGCCGAACACGTTCAGCCGGTGGTTGATCGTCACCACCACCACATCGCCGCCACGCGCCAGATGCGTACCGTCGAAGCCTGGAGCGGTTCCGGAACAACCCGTCCATCCGCCGCCGTGCAGCCACACCATGACCGGCCGCCGTCCGCGCCCCAGACTCGGGGTAAAGACGTTCAGGAACAGGCAGTCCTCGCTGATCGGCTGAATGGTGCCGTACCACGCCTCCAGCGATCGCGGCGTCCCGCCGTTCTGTGGCGCCGAACCGCCAATGGCCGTCGCATCGCGCACCCCGGCCCAGGGTGTGACCGGCACCGGCGGCAGAAAGCGGTTCGCCCCGCCTGTCGTCTGACCATAGCGGATGCCTTTGAACGTCAGGACACCGCCTTGATTGATGCCCCGCAACTTCCCCTGCGTCGTCTCGACCACCGGCTGTCCGGCTGCTCGGCCCCGAGAGGGCAATCCCAGTGCCAGCAACGCTGAGGCGCCCGTCACGATGGCACGGCGGCCCGGGGCATGTGGAATGGTCATTGTCGTCCGCTCCCTGTTCGTTGGATTGGAGCAGACTTCAGTTCTGCCGCCGTTGCAACGTGCGGCCCGCAACCCCGTGAATCCTGCATGACAGGTCAAAGCGTTATTGACACGAACCGGGTAAATACCGCCACACTGCCCCAACGCAGGAGGCAACACCGCGCTGTCGCGCTTGACCCCGCTGTTCTGGCCGACCATTTCTCCCGCTCCCCACGCCGGAACGGTTCGGCAGGGTTGCGTGGAGCCGCCTCGATGATCCCAACCAAACGCCTGCATGTCATCACCTGGGGCTGCCAGATGAACGTGTATGACAGCGGCCGGATGGCGGATGTCCTGGCGCCGCTGGGCTATGCGCCTGCGTCCGAACCGGAAGGCGCGGACATGGTGATCCTCAACACCTGCCACATCCGCGACAAGGCGGCGGAAAAGGTCTTCTCCGAACTTGGCCGGCTGCGTGTGATGAAGGAAGCCGCCGGCGGCGACATGATCCTGGCCGTTGCCGGCTGCGTCGCCCAGGCGGAAGGCGCGGAAATCCTGGCCCGAGCGCCGTATGTCGATATCGTGCTGGGGCCGCAGACCTATCATCGGCTGCCGGAAATGGTCGCCCGGGCGTCGCGCGCCGGCAACAAGGTGATCGAGACCGATTTCCCGCCCGAGGACAAGTTCGACCACCTGCCGGAGAGCACCACCCCGCAAGGCGTGACCGCTTTCCTGACCATCCAGGAGGGTTGCGACAAGTTCTGCAGCTTCTGCGTGGTTCCCTACACCCGCGGCGCCGAACAGAGCCGCCCCGCCGCCGCCATCCTCCGCGAAGCCCGCCATCTCGTGTCCCAAGGTGCCCGCGAGATCACCCTGCTGGGCCAGAACGTCAACGCGTGGCACGGCGAGGCGCCCGACGGGTCCACGTGGGGCCTTGGCCGCCTGCTGCGCGAACTCGCCGAGGTGCCAGACCTGCTGCGTCTGCGCTATGCCACGTCCCATCCGCGGGACATGGACGACGACCTGATCGCCGTGCACCGCGAGGTGCCGACGCTGATGCCGTTCCTGCACCTGCCGGTGCAGTCGGGATCGGACCGCATGCTGGCGGCGATGAACCGCAAACATACGGCGGACGACTATCGCCGGATCGTCGATCGCTTGCGCGACGCGCGTCCGGACATGGCGATGTCGTCCGACTTCATCGTCGGCCACCCCGGTGAAACCGAGGCCGATTTCGAAGCCACCATGACCCTGGTCCGCGATATCAATTTCGCGATGGCGTACAGCTTCAAATACTCGTCGCGGCCCGGCACGCCGGCGGCCGGTGCGCCTGTGCAGGTGCCGGAATTGGACAAAGACCGGCGGTTACAGGCGTTGCAGGCACTGCTGCGGGAACAGCAGGTGAAATTCGGCGCCGGTTGCGTCGGATTGGACCTGCCGGTGCTGTTCACCGGCCCGGGGCGCCACCCTGGGCAGATCGCCGGACGGTCACCATTTCTTCAACCTGTGCACCTGCCGGGAAGTGCCAATCTGATTGGTACTGAATCATTGGTGCGAATCGTCGCCAACCATCCAAACTCACTTGCGGGAACCCTTGTCCAGGAGAGACGAACAGCTTGACAGACCTCGCCGCCGTCCAGGCACCGCCCACCGCTGCAAGCGGAAAAACACTGGCTTCCTCCGCCACATCCGGCGGCAAGGCCATCACTCTCCAGTTCAACAACAACACCCTGCTGCCCCTGCTGTTGGGGGATCACGACCGGCACCTCGTCCGGATCGAGCAGGCCCTGGGGGTTCGCCTGTCCTGTCGGGGCAATCGGGTCGCCATCGCGGGGGACGCATCGCGGGTCGATGTCGCGCAGGAAATGCTGAGTGGACTTTGGCGGCGGCTGGAACGGGGTGAAAGCGTGGGAAGGGCAGAGATCGAGGCGGCCATCCGCCTGGCCGACACCGAGAACGATCCGCGGCTGCCGCTGTCGGACCTGCCGGCGATCCGCACCCGGCGTGGCGCGGTCGCCGCGCGCAGCCCCGGGCAGGCCGCCTACATGGACGCCCTGACGAACCATGAGATGGTGTTCGGCGTCGGCCCGGCCGGCACCGGCAAAACCTACCTCGCGGTCGCCCAGGCCGTTGCCATGCTGCAAGCCGGCAAGGTGGACCGCATCGTGCTGTCCCGCCCGGCCGTCGAGGCCGGCGAGCGGCTTGGATTCCTGCCCGGCGACATGAAGGAGAAGATCGATCCGTATCTGCGCCCGCTGTACGATGCGCTGCACGACATGATGCCGGCCGACCAGGTCATCCGCCGCATGACCAACGGCGAGATCGAGGTCGCTCCGCTGGCCTTCATGCGCGGCCGTACCTTGGCGCACTGCTACGCCATCCTGGATGAGGCGCAGAACACCACGCCCATGCAGATGAAGATGTTCCTGACCCGCATGGGCGAGGGCACCCGCATGGTCATCACCGGCGACCTCAGCCAGGTGGACCTGCCCAACGGCGTCCGCTCCGGTTTGCGGGACGCTTTGGATACGGTCGAGGGCATCCAGGGTATCGGCGTCGTCCGGTTCGAGCAGCGCGACGTGGTGCGCCATCCCCTGGTCGCACGGATCGTCGGCGCGTATGATCAGCGGGAAGCCGCCCAGGGCGAGGCGCGCCGGGAGAGGGAGCGTCCGCAGACGGGAGATTGACGGGACTTCGGCATGAGCAACCAGCAACTTTACGACCAGGACTTCTATGCCTGGGCCAATGAGCAGGCCGGGTTGTTGCGTGCAGGCAGGGTTTCCGAAGCGGATATCGAGCATATCGCCGAGGAAATCGAGAGCATGGGCAAAGCCGAGAAGCGCGAACTCGCCAGCCGGCTGACGGTGCTGCTTCTCCATCTGCTCAAGTGGCAATACCGGCCGCGCCGCGCGGGTGCGTCATGGCAGGCGACAATCCGCGTGCAGCGCCGCGACCTGACTGTCCATATGGCGGATAATCCAAGCTTGAAGTCCATGCTCTCACAAGCCATCGATCAAGCCTACGGAAACGCCGTGATCGAGGCTGGAGCCGACACCGGCTTGCCAGACGCTACTTTTCCGCAATCCTGTCCGTGGTCCTACGAGCAAATGATGGACCCTGACTTTTGGCCGGAATCGGCGTGATGGACGAGCCAGGTATGGCCAATCGGCCGCTTTACGACCAGGACTTCTACGCCTGGGCCAATGAGCAGGCCGGGTTGCTGCGTGCTGGCAAGCTTTCCGAAGCGGACATCGGACACATTGCCGAGGAAATAGAAAGCTTGGGCAAGGGTGAGAAGCGCGAATTGGTCAGCCGGCTGCGGGGGCTATTGGTGCATCTGCTCAAGTGGCGGTTTCAGCCTGCCTTTCGCAGCACGGGCTGGCGCCTGACGATCGAAGAGCAACGCAACCAGCTTGCGGATCACCTGGCTGATAATCCGAGCCTGAAATCCAGTCTGAACGAGACGATTGTGAGCGCTTACCGCAATGCCGTGCTGAGTGCCGCTCGGGAGACAGGGCTGGACCGGACGGCGTTTCCCGTTACCCATCATTGGTCCCCCGAGCAAATCATGGACTCGACTTTCTATCCAGAAGCGACACATTGAACTCCGATGGAACCTCCTAGTACCTGTCCGCCCGACCTCGATGGTCCCACCATCGATATCGTCGTGGCGGATCCGGGGTGGCACAGGCTGATCCCGAATGCCGGAACGATCGTCCGGCGGGCGGCGCATGCCGCGGGGATGGAAGGGACGATCGTCCTGTCCTCCAACCGCGTGGTGCGTGGCCTGAATGGCCGGCATCGCGGCAAGAACAAGCCCACCAACGTGCTGACCTATGAGCACCCTGCGCCGGAGATCATCCTGGCGCTGGGTGTCGTGCGCGCCGAGGCGGCCGCGCAGGGGCGGCGGCCGGCGCATCATCTTGCGCACCTGGTGGTGCATGGCGCGCTGCACCTGAATGGCGAGGACCACGATCATCCGGGTGATGCGCGCCGGATGGAGATGGCCGAATCCCGCATCCTGCACCGCATCGGCGTGCCCAATCCGTGGAAACGCGCATGAGCGCGCATCGGGACAGTCTGCTGAGCCGGCTTGGGTATCTGCTGGGACGCAAGCAGGCCGAACACTCGTTGCGCGATTCGATCGCGGAACTTGTGCAGGAAGCCGCCGATGCGCAGCAGATTCCGGGGGCGCAGCCGGAACTCGATCGCCACGAGCGGCTGCTGATCGCCAACGTCCTGCGGCTGCGGGAGACCACCGCCGACGACGTGATGGTGCCGCGCGCCGATATCGTGGCGATGCGGGCCGACGTGACGCTGGCACAGGCGATCGAACTGATCCGCAACGATGGCCACTCCCGCCTGCCGGTCTACCGGGAGCAGTTGGACGACGTGATCGGCATGGTCCACATCAAGGACGTGTTCGCCTATGTCGGCCGTCCGGAGGCGTTCAGCCTGGAGGCGATCCTGCGCAAGCCGCTGATGGTGGCGCCTCAACTGCCGGTGCTGGACATGCTGTTGCAGATGCGGACCCAGCGTATCCATCTGGCGCTGGTGGTGGACGAATACGGCGGTATTGACGGCCTGGTGACGATCGAGGATCTGGTCGAGACCATCACCGGCGACATCGCGGACGAGCATGACGACGTCGAGGCGCCGATGATCACCGAACGGCCCGACGGCGCGCTGGACCTGAACGCCCGTATGCCGATCGAGGATTTCGAGACCAAGGTCGGTCCCATCCTGACCGAGGACGAACGCGACGCCGATATCGATACGGTGGGCGGCCTGGTCTTCACGCTGGCGGGGCGTGTGCCGACGCGCGGTGAGGTCATCAGCCATCCATCGGGGATGGAATTTCGCGTGCTGGATGCCGATGCCAGGCGCATCCGGCGGCTGCGCGCGCGGCGGGCTGAGACTCCGGCGGCGGCGGCGTAGGAAGATCGGGGCGCTGCCCCGAACCCCGCCAAGGGCATTGCCCTTGGAACCCCGGTATTAGGTGGGTGGGCAGGAGGGGGCGACGCAGTCGTTGCAACCGACATGGTCGCCCCTCCTGCCCACCCACCTAAAATAATCGGGATCAAAGGGGCCGCGCCCCTTTGCGGGTCCGGGTAGAGCCCGGCCTGCTTATTCCAACCGCGCCCGAGCTTGGATCGCGATTCCGCCTTGCGGCGTCACGGCGAACAACTCGGCCTGGTCATGTTCTATGGTCCGTCCAACCACGGTAAACGCCGCCACATCGAACAGTGGCGCCCGGGCGCGCAGGCTGAACGCGGCGATCCGTCGCCGCGTGTTGTCCCGCAGCAGATCGAGCAGGCATTGTTGCGTGAACGGTCCATGCACCACGAGGCCGGGATAACCTTCCTGCTGCATCGCATAGGGCCGATCGTAGTGGATTCGATGCGGATTGAACGTCAGCGCCGAGTAACGAAACAGCGTCACCGGATCGGGCGTGATCGTGCGGCTCCATTGCATGTCCGCCGGCGGCGGCTCGGTTTTTGGAATGCCGGACTTCGTGCCTGCCGGCACGGCCTCGCGGAACACGCTGTGACTGTCCTCGGTCAGGGCCAAGCCGCGCGGCGTGTAGATCCGCCGTGTCGTGGTTGCCAGGATCAGTGTTCCGGTGCTGCCTTCCCGCAATTGGACGTCGGTGAACTCGGTCTCCCGGCGCAGCGTGTCGCCCACCAGGATCGGCGCGTGGAAGGTCAGCGCCACGCCGGCGTACATGCGCCGAGGCAGCGGCATGCGTGGCAGCACGCCGCGTTCGAGCGGCAGGCCATCCTCACCCAAGCGGGCCAGGGGTGTCGCATCGGGAAAATAAGCCAGATGCCAGCCCGGTTGTATCTCTGAACCGGGATCAGGTGTTTTGTCCCGCCGGCCGAACGTCGCGGCCATGCCACGCAGCGGCGCGGCGGTTGCTTCGTCGTGGTCTTCTTCCATGGCGCCAAGCCGCGCCCGCACGCTTTCGATGTCGATCATCTGGTGTCCCGCGAACAAAAGCCGTCCGGCCGAGGCCGAACGGCATGTGATGTCAGGTTGCGGGGGACAGCACGTGGATGACCCGGCTGGCGATCAAATCTTTGGTCTTGGCACCGTACGCGGCCATGTGGGGGGAGGCGGCGTGGGCCTTCAGGTGGGTCAGGCTTTCCCACTTTTCGATCACCAGAAAGGTGTCGGGGCCGAATTTGGTCTGGAATGAACCGACGCCGTCAGCGTCGGTCGCGGGGCCGTATTCGATGCAGCCGTCCTCGGCGTGCACGGCGGGCATATTGCCGCGGAACGCTTCCAGGATCGCATCGCGATGGCCCGGCTTGGCGGTGATGATGGCGACGACGTGGATCATTGTGTCACTGCTCCTTGGGTTGGGGTCGCGCTTGCGCACGCCGTCGCCATGATGCGCCAACTGCGACCGAGCGCGAAGACCCCGGGGTTTGTTGGTCGGCAGGTTCGGCGGGTGATTGGCGGCATCGTGGCGGCATGGCAATATTTTCGATGGTGATTATATTAATCCGATATGAGAATGAATTCGGCGGGACATGATGGAAAGTATCCAACGCGGGTGAAGCCGCTTGACGCGTGCGTCCGAATGGCCGGACGAGCGACCATCGCCTTGCACAGGCTTGCGGCCTCGATACAATAACCGCCTGGCTCAGGATGGATGGACCGGCCCATTTACACCACCCCACAGTGTCTGGCTTCCCGAGCCCGTCAACAGCCGCATGTTCGGGCGATCACTGGCGGTGGCATTGATTGCTCCTATTGCGACCTTGCTGTCCATGTGGTGCAGGTGCTGGATGCGCTGGCCGTCCTGGGCATTCGGCGCGGTCAGGTCGTTGGGGTCGAGGCGGGGGACCGGTTCCTGCATCTGCTGCTGTTGCTGGCGTGCGAGGCATTAGGGGCGGCCACGATCACCCTGTCGCCGTTCGAGTTGGCGCCGGAGGTGGACCTGGGACGGTTTTGCGATCGTGTGTTGGCGATGCAGGTGCCGGCCGGGGTCGATGCCGGCAAGGTTTTCGTTTTGACGCAGGACTGGTTGGTGCGAGTCCTTCAAGCGCCGGTGCGGGACGATCGGTTCGGTGCGTTGGCGCAGCCGGCCGATCCAGACAGCCTGGTCAGGCTGATCAAGTCGTCCGGGACGACCGGTGTGCCGAAGGTGATGGGGCTCACTCACCGGGTGCATCAGAACAGTATTCGAAACAATCTGTGGCTGGCGGGGGAGTACCTGCGATCGCGGGCGGATTATCTGTGCCTGTATCCGTTCTCGGTTCGCGGGTGCCATGCGCGCGCGATGCAGATGCTGCAGATGGGTGGAACGATCCATTTTGCGGCGATGGAGGCGGCCGCGGCGATGATCATGGCGGGCAGTGTCAATTATACGCTGTTCGTGTCCGGCGATCTGGATCGGTTCGTGCGCACGGCCGAGCTGTCGGGCGGTCCGTTCGGCTTGCATGTGGATGTCATCGGAGGAGCGGTGTCCCCTGCCCTGCGGGCTGACGCTGCCAGGTTGCTGACGGATCGTGTGATGGTGACGTATGGGACCAACGAGATCCATTACGTGTCCGTGGTTGGGCCGGACGATGTCGGGGTTTTGCTGCCGGGTGTGGAGGTGATGGTCGTCGATGATGAGGGTCTGCCGGTGCCGGCGGGGGAAAGTGGGCTGATACTGGTTCGGTCCGATACGATGGTGGACGGGTATCTCGGGGCGCCGGCGCTGACCGCGGCGGCGTTTGTGGATGGGTGGTATCACACCAGCGATGTGGGGTTTCAGCCGTCGCCGGGCTCGCTGGTGGTGCAGGGACGTGCGGACGGGATGTTGAATGTCGGCGGGATGAAGGTGCCGCCGGGGCCTGTGGTGGAGCAGATCAGGGCGATCGACGGCGTGCTGGACGCGATGGTGACGAATGTCGTCAATGCCAGGGGGATCGAGGTGCTGCTGGTTGCGGTTGAAACCGGTTCGGGAGGCGGTCCGGCAGGGTTGGAAGCGGCGATCAATCCGATCATCCAGCGTTATGCTTCGCGGTATGTTTTGCTGCCGATGGATGAGTTTCCGCGGACGGAGACGCGGAAGATACGGCAGGATGCGGTGCGGGCGGCTTATGCCGGCGGGGGTTGGGGGTGATCCGCGGGTTTTTGCTGGGCCTGGACGAAGGCGTGGATGGCGTGCCTGCGCACGCCATGACGGTTGTGTAGGTCTTGGGTCTTCGGCCGCCGTACCGGTTGTGTGGATCGCCGGTCTTGCATCCGTCATGACGGTTGTGTGGCGGTGCCGACGAGTCTGCGATGACGTTGATTGGTGTTATGCGGCTTTGCGGGATGGCTGGAGAGCGGCCCATACGGTGGCTGGTGTTAGCGGCATCTGAATGTGGGTTGCGCTGTTGGCGTGGCCGGCGCGGGTCAGGGCGTCGGCGACGGCGTTGACCACTGCCGGGGTGGCGCCGATCGTGCCGAGTTCGCCGACGCCTTTGACGCCCAGCGGGTTGGTCAGGCAGGGGACCGACTGGTCCAGCACGTGGACGAAGTCTCGGATGATGTCGGCGCGCGGCATGAAGTAGTCCATCATGCTGGCGGTTATGACCTGGCCTGATTCGTGGTCGTATTGCATGTGTTCGCCCAGGGCCTGGCCGATGCCTTGCACCGCGCCGCCGTCGAGTTGGCCTCGCACGATCATCGGGTTGACCACGCGGCCGACGTCGTTGACTGACACGTAGGAAACGATTTCGACGGCGCCGGTGTCGGGATCGACTTCGACCTCGGTGATATGGGCGCCGTTCGGCCAGCTTGGGCCGTTCACGGAGCTGGTCGAGTCGACGTAGATACGGTTGTCGGGTTGGCGGGCAGCGAGCTCGAACAGGCCGATGCCACGGTCGGTGCCGGCGATACGGAACATGCCCTCGGCGTATTCGATGTCGGCGGCGGAGGCTTCCAAGGCCTCGGCGGCGAGGTCTCGGCCGTTCGCGACGGCGGTTTCGGAGGCGTGATGAATGGCGGAGCCGGCGGTGAACAGCGAGCGTGACCCGGCGCTGCCGAAGCCTGATCCGCGGTCGGAATCGCCGGTGACGATACGGATGCGGTCGAGTTCCACACCGAAGACGTCGACGACGAGTTGGGCGTAGGACGTCGCGATCCCCTGCCCCATGCCCATGGTGGTGGCGTAGACCTCGATTTCGCCGTCGCCGGAGACCGAGACGGTGACGCGTTCCTCAAACACGTTGCCGCCGGTCCATTCCAGGAAGGACGCGAGGCCTCGACCGCGCAATTTGCCGTGGGTGCGCGAGGCGGCTTCTCGTGCGGGGAAATCGTCCCATTTCGCCAGGGTCAGGGCCTGGTGCAGGATCGATCCGAAATTGCCGCTGTCGTACACCTGGCCCATGGCGTTGGTGTAGGGCATCTGGTCAGGGCGGATCAGGTTGCGGCGACGGATTTCGGCGGGATCCAGGTCGAGTTGGCGGGCGGCGGCGTCGAACAGGCGCTCGATGAGGTAGATCGCCTCCGGCCGGCCGGCGCCGCGATAGGCGGCGGTGGGGGCGGTGTGGGTCAGCACCGCGCGCAGGTCGAAATCGATGGTGCGGATGTCGTAGATGCTGGTGGAGACCCACGGGCCGATCATCAGTTGGATGATGATGCCGACGGTGCTGCCATAGGCGCCGACATTGGCGAGCGAGCGGATGCGGTAGGCCAGCACCTTGCCGTCGGCGTCGAGTGCGAGTTCGGCGTGGCTTTCGACGTCGCGGCCGTGGGTGGAGGAGAGGAATTCCTCGATGCGTGTCGGTGTCCATTTCACCGGGCGGCCGATTTGGCGGGCGGCGTAGGCGACGACGATGTCCTCCGGGTAGAGGCCGGTCTTCATGCCGAAGCCGCCGCCGACATCGCCGACGACGACACGGACTTTTTCGGTGGGGAGACCGAGGGCGTTGCAGAGCGTGTCCCGGGCGCCGGAGGGCATTTGACTGGACAGACGGAGTGTCAGGCGTTCTGTGTCACGGTCGTAGCTGGCGAGCGAACAGCGTGGTTCCATCGATGTCGGCACCAGGCGCTGGTTGACCAGGTCGAGGCTGACAATGTGGGCCGCCTTGGCGAAGGCGGCGTCGGATGCGGCCGGGTCGCCGTGCTTCATCTGCGCGGCGATGTTGCCGGTGGCGGCGGGCCAGACCAGGGGGGCGCCCTCGGCGGTGGCCTCGGCCAGTTCGGTGACGACGGGTTGTTCGTCGTAGTCGACCAGGATGGCTTCCAGGGCGTCTTTCGCTTGTTCGGCGGTTTCGGCGATCACGGCGGCGACGGCTTCGCCGACGAAGCGGACGGTTCCTTGCGCGAGAGCCGGGCGCAGCGGCGTGGCGCCGGGTGAGCCGTCGGGGCGGGTGAAGATCGGAGCGACCGGCAGCGGTTGGACGTTGGCGGCGGCGAGGTCGGCTCCGGTCAGGATTGCCCGCACGCCGGGTATGGCAGCGGCGGCGGTGGTGTCGATGGAGACGATGCTTGCGTGGGCGTGCGGGGAGCGGAGGAAGGCCAGGTGGGCCTGTCCGGGCAGGGTGAAGTCGTCGGTGAAACGGCCGGCGCCGGCCAGCAGACCGGCGTCCTCGATGCGGCGCACCTCGCGGCCGCTGCCGAAGCGTCCGATGGTCGATCCGTCTGGCATGCGTCGTGGTCTCCGTGGGTCTTCGGGTTCGAGGTTCACACCGCAAGGCGTGGATGGCGGGCCTGCGCCCGCCATGACGATGGGGGTCGGGCGGCGGTCGCCGGTCACGCGCGGCTTGGTGGGGTCGGCGTGAAGATGGGGTGGGTGTCGGTGTTGGACAGGGGGGTCGTTATGTCAGTTCGCGTGATTCACGCCTTCCCGCCTGCGGCGTCAGGCGATCACGCTCAGACCCTTTGGCCGCCGTCGATGTGGACTTCGGAACCGCTGATGTACATCGCCTGGTTGGAACAGAGGAAATACAGCAGGTCGGCGACCTCGTTCGGCTTGCCGAGGCGGCGGAGGGGGATTTCGCGGTTGACGATTTCCTCGGTGCCGGGGGACAGGATTGCGGTGTCGATCTCGCCGGGGGAGACGGCATTCACCCGCACGCCGTGGCGGCCCAGGTCGTTGGCCATTTCCCGGGTCAGGGCGGCCAGGCCGGCCTTGGAGGTGGCGTAGGCGGCGCTGGCGAACGGGTGCACGCGGGAGCCCACGATCGAGGTCATGTTGACGATGCTGCCCTTGGATTCGATCAGGTAGTCGCTGAGACCCTGGGCGAGCAGGATGGCGGAGAAGAAGTTCACGTTAAAGATGTGCAGCCAGTCTTTGTAGGCCATCTCCAGGCTGGTGATCTTGCGGCCGTCCGAATGCTTGGGGGAGATCGCGGCGTTGTTGATCAGCGCGTCGAGGCGGCCGCCGCTGATCCGCTTGATCTCTGGCAGGGACGCCTGGACGGTGCCGACGTCGGACAGGTCCATCTGGATGTGGTTGCGCTCGCCGCCCGGCCACGGGCAGCGCGGGTCGAACGCATGGCGGGAAATCGTCAGCACCCGCCAGCCCTCGCTGCTGAAGCGCTTGACAGTCGCATGGCCGATGCCGCGGCTGGCGCCGGTCAGCAGCAGAACACGTTCCTGGGCGTCCGACATGGTCCCGATCCTTTGCTGTTGATGTCCCTAGCCGGGGTTATGCCCGCCGTAATCCCAGCCGTGGCCGTGCGGACACGTGAGACATTCACGATATCCTATCCGCATTATCCTTGCCCTGTTTGTCAATCCTGTCAGACGATGGCGGATCGCCCGCGATCAGGATCTTCCGGCATGCCATCTGAGCTTCCCGTTCCCACACTGGACCACGTCGTCGTCAACGCGCGCGACCGCATCGACGATGCGGCGGATACGTATCGCCGGTTGGGGTTCACACTGACGCCTCGGGGCTATCATACGCTGGGGTCGATGAATCACCTGGCGATGTTCGGCACCGATTATCTGGAGCTGATCGCCGTCAAACCCGGCGACGACAGCCGGCCGGAGATCATGAGCGCGCCCTTCGGCCTGAACGGCTTGGTGTTCGGTTCGGAGGACGCCACCGCGACACATCAGGCGTTGGAAGGCAACGGGGTGCCGATCGACGCGCCTCAGCAGTTCTCCCGCCCCGTGCAGATCGGCGATGCGACGCGTGACGCGGTGTTCCGGACGACGCGGCTGCAGAACGCGGCGACGCCGGCGGGGCGGTTCTACTTCTGCCAGCACCTGACCCGCGACGCGGTCTGGCGCGACGAATGGCGGCATCATGCCAACGGCGCCGTGGGGATCGCCCGAGCGGTGATCGCGGCCGAGGACCCACGGACATTGGGCGGCCTGTTCACCCGCATGTTCGGCCCCCGCTCGGTTCGCCCGACCGATGACGGCTGCTCGCTGATCCTAGGACTGTCGCGGTTCGACGTGGTCACGCCGGCGGCGATCTGGGAGATGTTCGGCGGCGCCGCGCCCGACAGCCGGGGACGGCGGGATTACATGGCTGCGCTGACGATCCGCACGCTGTCGCTGGACGCGGTGGAGACGGCGCTGGAGGCTGGCGGGGTGAAGGGCTGGGACCGGATCGGGACCAGCGTGCTGGTGCCGGCGCCCGAGGCGTTCGGGGTGACGATCGAATTCAGCGTCTGAATAGGACGACCTGGACGGCCGGTAACCTTTCCTTCACCTATTGATGGCCATCCTGCCGGTGTGACCGGCACCACCCTTCCCCTGGCCGAATTCCATCACCCGGCGACGTTCGCCAGCCGGGGTGTCGCCGTGCCCTTCACGACGCCGATGCTGGCCGGTGCCAGGGTGCGGGCGTCGCAGCGCGATGGGATCGAGCTGGTGCTGCCGAACCCGTCCGGCAGCGACGGAATTTACATCCTGCACTGGCCGGGTGTCCGGGCGCTGTGCCGGCCCACCGTCCATGACACGATGCTGTTCCGGCGGCTGTCCCGCGTCCCGGCGATCAATCCCGCCCAGGTTCGCGAGGCGACGCTGGAGGTCGCGCTGGCAGGCCATGCCGGGCGCGGCGTCGTGGCGGCGGCCGAGGCCGCGCTCGCCTATGGACGCTCCCAGCAACTGCTTGCCCACTTCCTGTTGTCGACCGGACTGGTGGCGCAACTGGACTCCGACGATCCGCCACCCGAACAGCCGGTGGACATCGAACGGCGCGCCCGCGCGGCGCTGTACCGGATCGCGCCATGGCTCGGCCGGTCGGGCTTGCAACTGACATTCTGCCTGGCGGCGATCGCCGCGCTGTTCGCTCCGGCGGGGATCGCCGCCGGCGATCGCGCTGCCCGCATCCCGCGCCTGCTGACCCGGCTACGGGACACGCTGGCCGATTTGTTGCAGTGGCTGGCCGCCGATCCCGGCAACGATATCGGCGGCCTGGGGCGGGCGATCGCGGTCGCCATACGGCGGGCGTGCGATAGCGGAGAGGCGGCGCTGGCGGCCACTCGATCGGCCGTGACCGATCCGTTGGCGGTGCTGAAGCAATGGATCGCCGATGCGGCCGGCGTGCGGGCGACGGCCATGCGCTGCGAGTGGCTGCTGGACGGGTGGGAGCGCGTGGCGCTGCTGTGGCTGTCGGCCAATCCGCTGGTGTCGCGGCGGGTGGCACTGCTGGAAATGGCGCCGCTGATCCCCGTGCTGCCGCGTGAGGTGGCGGCATGGGCCGATATCTCTATCCACGCCGACACGATGCGGCAGGCCTGCCGGGTCACCAGCCGCGAGGACGGCTGGCGCACCGGTGGTTCGGCATTCGCCCTGATCGAGCGCAATGAGAAGCTGCTCGCCATGAGCACCTGAATGGCGGAGGAACCGATCGAGACGCGGCTGCCCGCGATCCGTTCGGCCGTGCCGGTTGTCGCGCGGCCCCCCGAGATCCAGGCCCTGGCTCGGACGGTGCGGGACGCCGAGGACCCGCGGATCGTGCGTGTTGTGGCGATCGTGGATGCGATGATCAACCGCGGGCCGATCGACCAACTGATCGCGCCGATCCGTCCGCGGCTGGTTCGGTTGCGGCCGCCGCGGCCGCTGCGCTTCGCCAGGCTGTTGTTTCATCCGCTGGATCGGCTGTTCGTGCCGGCGGCACGCTGGCGGCCCGAACAGAAAACACTTATGTGGACGGCCCGGAGGTGACAAGCCCTGTTCACTTACTTACTTTGCCTAAGCACCTCACTCTGTCCCGCCCTGGGACACCGGACAGAACGAACCGTCGACGGCATGTAAGCCCGCTTCTCGGCTTGTGGCCGAGGTCAAGCCCCGTAGCCGCGAAGCCGGGCGTCACAGACGCCGGGCTTGAAGTCGGCCACAAGCCGAGAGACCATCAAAAATAGCCGTTTCGCGCTTGTCCGGCGGCCCTTGAAGCCAGGTCAATTCTTATGAGCACTGAAAAGGCGTGTTTTGTAGCTCCATTGATGAGCGCCGTCAGTCCCGTCCGAAGCCTCTCGGCAGCTGGACTGCCTGAAGATCTTCAACATGATCACGCAACTCCAGCACGGCGTCGAGCGCTTCCGCTGTCGGGCTGTCTGCCAAGCTGGAGGGTAGGTTGGCCCGCCACTCCTGAAACTGGTCCAGCATGTCCGCCAACGTCTGCACTGCGTCAGCCCACCGTTCCGGCCGGCTGCGCCGATCGGCAGGCCTGCGATATCGGACAACCACCGGCGGCCTCGCCGGCGCAGCCGCGGCAGCAACCTTGCGCCGCGCCCTGTAGGCCGCGGATCGCTCGGCAGGGGTCGCGGCGTGATCGCCGCGGGGTGGTGGTCCTGGCATCCGGGCTTGTTATCCCGTGACGTGTCACCAGTGCAATCGCGTTCCTATATGAGCCGCTGAGCGGCGCTGGTAAAAGATCCGGTCAGTCGCGTCCTTATGTCCGGCCTATATCGCGGCGTTCGCCGCTGGCCATCATGGGTGTGCGCTTACGTGTCAGGCACCAATCTGCTACGGCGTGCTCGTGGCACAGCGTTTTCTGCGGTATTGCCTGAGCTGTTGAATTGACCACAGCCTTTCCCATCACGCTGTTCAGCGCTTCCTGCCGGATCAAGCGGGCTTGCGCCCGCCGCCTGCCATCCTGCGGGAAAGCATCATGCAGTCGCTTGCGCTGCGACCGCGACACCACCCTTCGGACGATAGACCTCCTTGCGCGTCATCACCGCCCAAGCGATGCGCGCCATCTTGTTCGCCAGTGCCACCGTCACCAACCTGACGGGACGGCGCTCCAGAATGGTTCGGAGCCAGGCGCCGACCGCGCTGTTCCAGCCATCGGCCCGGCAGACCATCGACGTGGCACCGAGCACCAGCAGTTTGCGGACTTCCCGGTTGCCCGTCTTGGTGATCCGTCCGAGGCGCGTCTTGCCGCCGGTGGAATTCTGCCGCGGCACCAAGCCAAGCCAGGCGGCGAATTGCCGTGCCGATTTGAACAGACCGATATCCACCACCGTCGCCGTGATCAGCGACGCGGTAATCGGACCGATGCCGGGGATCGTCGCCAGACGGCGGGCGGTCTCATCGGTGCGGGCATGCGCAACGATCTCGGCTTCGAAGGTTTCGATCCCTTCACTCAGATCGTTGCGGTAGTCATGCAGCCCGGTAATCGCCTGTTTGGCCTGTTTGGGAATGGTCTCGTCCGTATTGACAAGTGTCATCAGTTCGTCGAGCTTTCGTATGCCCTTTGGAACGGTGACGCCGAATTCCGTAGCTAGGCCGCGCATGGCGTTCGCCAGCGTTGTCTGCTGTTTGACCAACAGCGACCGAGCCGCGTGCAAGGCCAGGATGCCCTGCTGCTGTATGGTCTTGGCCGGCACGAACCTAGCATCGGGTCGGGAGGCGGCTTCGCAGATCGCTGCGGCGTCAGCCGCATCGTTCTTCTTGCCCTTCTTCACGAAAGGTTTGACCGCTTCGGCGGCAATCAACTTCACTGTGTGACCGAGGCCGGTGAACATCCGCGCCCAGTGATGCGCGGCGCCACAGGCCTCCATTACCACCGTGCAACTTTCCTGTTTCTCGAAGAACGCGATCAACTCGCTGCGGCGCAATTTACGCTTGATCTCGACCTTTCCAGTCTCGTTCACCCCATGGATTTGGAACACAGACTTGGCTGTATCCAGGCCGATCATGCTAATGCTCATGGCGGGCGGCTCCCTTGTTGCAGGTTCTGACAACCCGCACTTTGGCACATCGATGCCGTTGGGGCCGTCCACCCCATCTGCTCGGGTCGCTCAACCGAGCGAAGACGACGATCGCGCGAGTCGAGGCCGCAGGCGTCGTCAGTTGGCGGCTGATCTAATCCGTGTTTCGGGCCGTTCGGGAGAAGCCCCGAACGAAACACGGTCTAGGCGGCCTGCGCGCGTTGCCAGTAGCCGCAAAAATCAACCGACGGCTTGCACCGCATCGCCAACCCGACCACGCCGTAGACTTGCTCGCCGTTGCTGACGCGGCGCAGATCCTCGCGCCAGGCCGCCTCCTGGGCGTAGCGGACAAGGTACGGTCCGGCGATGTGGTGGTGATGTCCGAGTTCGCCACGACGCAGACGGGAGAAGTAGGATTCGGCACCGTTGGTGCAGGCGCCGTCGATGCTGTAGCCCTCCTGGTGGTTGATCCGCTGCATGGCGAAGCTGGCGTGCAACGGGTTCCAGGCGGGGCTCTCATCGGCATGCACCGTGGTGCCCTTGACGATCCGCAGCCGGACGGCCGCGACGGCGTGCGCCTCGGCAGCAAACACCTGCGCCAACGTGCGCCCGCCGCGCTCGCGCATGGCTACGACAACCTGACGCTTGCCCGACCGGTTCTCGGCTAGCCGGCGGTCGATCCGGTCGGCGGCCAGGTTCTCCGGCCGGATATGGCCACCGAAATAAGCGCCGTCGATCTCGGCTGCCCGTCCCTCGCCGCCGATACGTAGCGCCTTGGTGCTGGACGCCATGGCTTCACGCAGTTGTGCGCCAGCACAAACGCCGTCTTGTATTGCACATCAAGGTCGCGGCAGAACGCCAGCATGCTCTGCCGAGTCGGCCCGGGGAGTCTCACCCCGAGCCGCTCACAGATCCGGACTTGATACTCTCGCATCATCCGGCTCGTGCCACCGAAACGAAGGCTG
>NZ_LMUJ01000031.1:113553-158279 GCF_009765975.1 Acidisphaera sp. S103
TGGGGGGCGAGCGGCCTGGGTGACGCGGTCTACCGGGCGCTTGCCGACAGTATGGCGGTGCTGCTGAGCGAGGCCCCAGCCCTCGATACACTGTGTTCGGAGACGGTGGCGGATTTGTTGCCGCCGACGGCCGAGACTGTCGCTGCCTTGTTGGGGCGGGTCGTGAAGGCAAACCGGTCGGCTTTGCCGATGATGATCACCCTGCTGCTGGACCGGCTGCCGGAAGTGGCCGGACTGCTGCCCACCGTGCGTGAGGGACAGCAGGCCGCCGCGATCCAGGCGGCGACGGACGAAGCGGCCGGTCTTCTGCTCCGGCAGCTCGACCAGCCGGTTGGCGGCGTCCAGACGCGCATCGCCGCCGGCACGCTGGTGGACGCCGGTGCCGCGGCCGGCCGTATCGCGACTCTGCTGACGCATCTGGACACGCCGGATGCCAAGCCGGGGCGGCGCGAGCATCTGCGGGCGGTGCGCCAGCGGCTGAATGCTGGCTGCAAGGCCAGGTTCGTGTCGGGGTTGCAGGATGAACTGCTGGCGCGGTTGCGGCCAGCGTCCGATCCGGTGGACATCGTGGCGCTGGAGACGGCGGCCCGGGGACTGCGGGTGCTGGAGAGCGAGGCGCGGGCGGTGGGCGGCGGGGCTACCTATGACCTGCTGCTGGGCAAGGCGGCGGAGGCGATTGGGTGCGATGCCATGCGGGACCGGCTGACGCGGGTGGAGCAGGTCCGGCTGGTGGAAATTCTCAGCGGATCGGATGCGGCGCTGGCGATGGCTGACGAGTTGGGGTGAGTGGGTTTTGCGCCTTGATGTGGGATTGTTCTGTGCATATATTTGCACGTGACGGAGGGCCATAAGGTTGGCCAAACCGGAAACGAGCCGAAACAAGGTCGTCGCACGCCTCGAATCGGAAGGATGGAAGAACGAAGGCGGGGGCGCCGACGACAAATTCACCAAGCCGGGAGCCGCTTACCCTGTGCTGGTGCCGCGGCACCGGACGCTGAGCCCGGGTGTTGCGCGCAGCATTGCCAAGGCGGCGGGATGGATTTGAGCCGGCCGCCGGAATCATCAGGAGGACAAGTTTGACGCGCTACATTGCTCTCATTGACGGTGGCCCTGGCGGATACGGAGTGGCGTTTCCCGATCTTCCGGGGTGCACCGCCATGGCGGACACGCTCGATCGGGCGATGGCCTCGGCTGGGGCTGCGCTGGGGGACTGGATCAATACTGTCGAGAGTGGTGGCAACCCGATTCCGGCCGCCAGGACGGCGGAGACACTGCGCCACGATCCGGAGGTTGCGGAGGCGTTGAGCGAGGGCGCGAGCCTGGCTGCGATCCTGGTGGTGCGGTCGACGGGAAAGCCGGTAAGGGCGAACCTTTCGCTGGACGAGGGTATCGTTTCGGCCATCGACGCCGCCGCCCGCGCCCGGGGCATCACCCGATCGGCGATGGTGGAGGTGCTGGCTCGGGAACATTTGTTTGAACTGACGTAGTGCTGTCGCCCTGGCTATCCAAGCGTTATGCCGGCGTATTCAGGTCTTGTTGGACGGACGGCTTTGGGCGGGCGAACGGTCAACGGCGTGAGTCGCGGTCCAAGACGGAAGCATCTCGATCCGCCGCGAGACACACATCGATGGACGGAACCGACGAACCGATCGCGAGACATGGCCGTTCGGAGCGTCCGATCTCGTCAAAACCGAGCTTGGCCAAAACGCGTCCGGACACGGGATTGTCAGCAAAATAGCCGGAGGTGATCGTCCGCAGGCGCAAGCCTTGGAAACCGTGGCCGACGACCGCCCTCGCGGCCTCGGTGGCAATGCCCTGCCGCCAATGCGCGCGGCCCACGTAGTAGCCCAACTCGGCGACCCCCGGTTCGCGGTCCGGTGTAAGCCCGACGATGCCGACGACTTCATCCGAGACCCGCAGCGTGACGGCCCATACCCACTCATTGGGCACGATCATGTCGAGGAAAAACCGAGCGTCCTTCTCGCCGTAGGGATGCGGCACGCGGGCAAGGCGGCGAGCGACCTCCCAGTCCCCCACGATTGCTATGATCGAGCCAATATCGCCGGCGTTCGGCTTCCGAAGCAAAAGCCGTTCGGTTTGCAGCACCGGGCGGTCTTTTGGTGGTCCTTCGCCATTCTGCATAGTCGCGCCTTTCAATCTGGGGCGTTAGCTGTCCACAAGGGACACGCGCCACGCAACTCGATCGGCGCTTGCGGTCCGGCCGATAGCCCGGGACCGCCTACAGGATACAGCTTACACGATCTGCACCGACGACGGCATGCGCGCCGGATCGTTCCAGAAAGCGTCACGCTCGTATCGTTCGAACAGATCGGGCGGCAATATCGTCGGTCTCGTCTCCGCGCGTACCACGGACCGTACGTGATGCAACCCGGGCGTGCCGAGCCGCGCGTCAAAGTCGATCATGTCGTAGGTCGGCTCGATATGGGTTGGATCGTGAGCGAACGGCGGCTCGCCAATGGCTTCGTAGACCGCGGCCAGTGCGCGGAGCGGGTCCGTCGTCAGCGTCTCATACCGGACTAACAGCAGTTTTTCCGCCAGGCCGCCGAACACAGCCTCCCGCAGTCCGTTCCAGGCGAAGCCGATCATGCCGTCGCCTTTGCTCAATCCTTCCACACGGGAATAGACGGTACCGCTCGTTTCGTAATTGAAGATGGCCGACAGTTCGAACGCGTTATGCCTGATCAGCCGTTCGATGCTGTCGACCACCCAGGCCGGATTGCGGACGCAACAGATCACGCGGGATCGAGGGAACAGCATGGCCAGCGCACTCAATTTCGTTGTCCATTG
This sequence comes from Acidisphaera sp. S103, assembly GCF_009765975.1. Classification (GTDB taxonomy): domain Bacteria; phylum Pseudomonadota; class Alphaproteobacteria; order Acetobacterales; family Acetobacteraceae; genus Rhodopila. The sequence continues at coordinate 116,362 of NZ_LMUJ01000031.1, forward strand.
ACGATTGGTATCGAACACCAACTGACTCGGATGGATGTCGGCGTAGTAGGCCTCGAAACACGCGCGCAGCAGCCGGACCCTCTGGGTCTCGTCGATGAAAACCGAACTTTCGTTGCGTTGGCTCATCGCCGCGGCCATGGCGTTGAACAGGCTTCCAACCGGGCTGGTCATGCCGGCAGAGAAACGCGGGTTCTGCCGCAGCAACGCGGCAAGCAGGGTCGAGCCCGCACGGGGCAGGCCAGAGATAAAGTGAATGCCGTTTTGCAATGCACAGGTCCTTTGGTCCGTCCTGGATGGCATCCCTTATGGCACCGTTTGGCAGATGCAGCCCACCCTTCCACCCGTCCAATCCTCTGTGCAGAGGTGTACCAACCGGAACCATGTCGCCGCAAGGTCGCCGTCCAGCCGTTACGCCGGACCGTGTAAAGGCACCGACAAAGCGCAACCCACCACCGCCCAAACCCAGCCCGTATGGACTCCCGCTCGCCGCCAGCCTAACCGGTGCGTGGATTTGCCGTCGGGAGGAAGCAGGCGTGGAGGAAGTCGATTGCGTCGTGGTGGGGGCCGGGGTTGTCGGGCTCGCGGTGGCTCGGGCGTTGGCGCTGGCGGGGCGTGAGGTCATCATCCTGGACGCGGCGGAGGGGATTGGCACCGAGACGTCCTCCCGCAACAGTGAGGTCATCCACGCCGGTATCTACTATCCCGCCAACAGCCTGATGGCCAGGTTTTGCATCGCCGGGCGGCGGCGGCTGTATGCGTATTGTGCGGAAAAGGGTGTGCCGCACATCAATTGCGGCAAGCTGATCGTGGCGACCAGCGCGCAGGAAGACGGGATGCTGGCCGGCATCAAGCAGCGGGCGGAAGCCAACGGCGTCGAGGGCATGCGGGTGCTGACGGCGGCCGAGGCGGTGGCGCTGGAGCCTAACCTGGTGTGCACCAGCGCGCTGCTGTCGCCGCGGACGGGGATCATCGACAGCCATTCCTACATGGTGGCGTTGCAGGGCGATGCCGAGAACGCCGGCGCGGTGCCGGTGTTTTTCAGCCCGGTGCTGGGCGGCCGGGTGGCTGGGCGCGGAATCGAGGTGGATGTCGGCGGCGCCGATCCGATGACGCTGCGGTGTCGGCTGTTGGTGAATTCCGCCGGGCTGCATGCGCCGGGACTGGCGGGACGGATCGTGGGGATGCCGCCGGATCGGGTGCCGACGGCGTATTATGCCAAAGGAAACTATTTCACGCTGTCGGGGCGGTCGCCGTTCTCGCGGCTGATCTATCCGGTGCCGGTGCCGGGCGGGTTGGGCGTGCACCTGACGGTGGATTTGGGCGGGCAGGCCCGATTTGGACCGGACGTGGAATGGGTTGATTCGATTGAGTACACGGTCGATCCGTCTCGGTCGGACAGTTTCTACGCGGCGGTGCGGCGGTACTGGCCGGCGCTGAAGGATGGGGCGTTGCAGCCGGGGTATGCGGGGATTCGGCCGAAGACCGTGCCGAAAGGTGCGCCGGGACAGGATTTCGTCGTGCAGGGGCCGCAGACGCATGGGGTTCCTGGGCTGATCAACCTGTTTGGGATCGAGAGTCCGGGTCTGACCGCCTCCCTGGCAATCGCCGATCACGTGCTGGAGGTTTCGCGGACGGAGTCGTAGGGCGCCTGGTCATCGCTGTCCGTCCGGCGTCACCTTCGCGCATGACGGCCGCCCCTTCATGTGGACGGCGCGGGCGTTTCAGGTTGACCGGAGCCGCACTCCGAAGCGTGTGATCGCCGGCCAGACCGAATGACTCCGCGAGTGATCCGGCCCTAATACTTGGTGATCCGCAAAAGTGCAGTCCGGGCGGTAATGTTCATCCGCTTGTCATCCACTGGCGCAAACGGTGCCCTAGAAAGTCCCTGGCTAAAAAATCATCCCAGGGGTTCGAAAATGCAAAAGCAACCGCAACGCATTCGTGCGCTCGCGGCCGGTGTGGCCATCGCGGCTGCGGTCGTGGCGATGGCACCGGCGGCACGCGCGGCCAACGCCGCCGATTGTCCCAACGACGGCGTCGTTCGCTTCGGCGTCGAACCTTTCGATACCTCGGCCAAGCTGGTGCCGATTTACGACCATATCGGCAAGCTGCTGGGCGAAAAAATCGGCTGCGAGGTGAAAATCTACGTCGCCACCAACTACAATGCCGAAATCGAAGCGATGCGCAGCGGCAAGCTGGAAATCGGCGAATTCGGACCGTTGGGCTATGTCCTGGCGCACCAGATCGCCAAAGCCCAGGCCGTCGCGGCGTTCAGCAGCAAGGACGGCAAGCCCGATACCTATTGGGCCAGCCTGGTCACCTACCCCAGCTCCGGCATCAAGACCGTGGCGGAAATCCGCGGCCACTCCTTCGCCTTCTCCGACCCGGCCTCGACCTCGGGCCATCTGTTCCCCGCGTATGGATTGCGCAAAGCCGGTATCGATCCGGACAAGGACATCAAGGCGCTCTACGCCGGCAGCCATACCGCGTCCTATGAGGCGCTGTACAACCACAAGGTCGACGCCGGCGAACTGAACAGCGAGCAACTGGAATCGGCGACCCAGCGCGGGCACTACAAGGAAGGCGACATCGTCTTCCTGTGGAAGTCCAACCCGATCCCCACCGATCCGATCACCGTGCGCGGCGACCTGGCCCCGGCCTTCAAGGCTCGGGTGACCCAGGCGCTGCAGACGCTTGATCTCAGCAGCCTGCCCGAGGCCGACCGCAAGATCATGGGCCTGGGTGGCGCACGCTTCGTGCCGCAGACCGATGGTGCCTATGACGGCATCCGCGACCTGGTCAAAACCCTGCACATCGACCTGGACAAACTCAGCTGAGCAGTAAGGAACAAATGCCCGACGCACGGCTTTCCGTGCGCGGGCTGGGCTTGCGCTACCCAAACGGCACGCATGCGCTGCGCGGCGTCGATCTGGAGGTGCGAGCGGGTGAGTTGCTGATCGTCCTCGGCGGCAACGGTTGCGGCAAAACCACGCTGTTGCGCTGCGTCACGCGGGCCTTGGCGCCGACCACCGGGGAAGTATGGCTGGGTGGGCAGAACCTCGCCAGCCTGAACGGTGAGCAACTCCGCCGAGCGCGTCAGGCCCTGGCGCTGATCGGCCAGCATGCGGCGCTGGTGCGGCGCCGCAGCGTCATCGCCAACGTGGCGTGCGGTGCGTTGGCGCGGCACAAGACGATCTGGACCAATTTGGGCGGCTTGCCGTCCTCAGAACTGCCCGGCGCCCTTACGTGTCTCGGTCAGGTCGGACTGTCCGACCTGGCGGAACGCCGAGCCGGCAATTTGTCGGGCGGCCAGGCGCAGCGTGTCGCGATCGCTCGGGCGCTGCTGCAACACCCCCTGGTGCTGCTGGCCGATGAGCCGGTCGCCAGCCTGGATCCGGAAGCGGCGAACGAGATCATGCGGCTGCTGCGCCGGCTGGCGCACGACCAGGGTCTGGCCGTGCTGTGCGTGCTGCATCAGGTGGACCTGGCGTTCGCCTATGCCGATCGCGTCGTCGGCATGCGTGATGGGCAGGTGGCGTTCGACCGGCAACGCGCACACCTCGCCATGGACGACGTCCAAAGCCTTTACACCGCGAGGGCAGCATGAGTGCCAACAACCCGGGTTTCACCGCCGACGCGCCGGCCATGCTGGTTCCCGGCTGGGCACGATCGATGGCGATTGCCACGCGGGCGGTGTTCATCGTGCTGGGCATGGCGATCCTGGTGCAGGCGCTGTTCGTCGTGCAGGCAAGGCCGCAGGACCTGGTGACCGGCTTCCACGGCATGGTGGACATCGTACACCGCTCCATGCCGCCCGATTTCTCGGCGCTGCCGGATGCCGCCTGGCCGGCGCTGGAGACGATCGATATCGGCCTGTTCGGCACCATCATGGGCATCATTCTGGCGGTGCCGCTCTCTGTTCTCGCCGCCGCGAACGTGACGCCGTCGCGCTGGCTGTATTACGTGTCGCGGGCCGTTATCGGCTTCACCCGAGCGGTGCCGGACCTGGTGTGGGCGCTGCTGTTCGTGACGGCGGTGGGGCTTGGCCCCTTCCCCGGCGGACTGGCGCTGGCGGTCCATTCGGTGGGCATGCTTGGCCGGTTGTTCGCCGAAACAATCGAGAACATGGACATGGCCCCGATCGATGCGCTGTCGCTGACCGGGGCGAGCCGGTTGCAGGTGTTCACGCACGGCGTGGTTCCGTCGGTGCTGCCGGCGCTTGCCGGGATCGGCCTGTACCGCCTCGACGAAAATATCCGGTCTTCGCTGGTGCTGGGCTTCGTCGGCGCCGGCGGCATTGGCTTTCAGTTGTTGACGGCGATGAATTTGTTCCAATATCGGCAAGTATCGCTGCTGCTGATGGTGGTGTTCGTTATCGTCTTCGCGGCCGAACGTCTGTCAGCCGTTTGCCGGGAGCGGCTGGCTTAACCCAGATGGCCCATGCCGCGGTGTTGGGGCGGTCGTTGCCGCGAGTTGCGTGAACAGCACACCGTACGGCTGCAATCGACCGTCGCCATCGAGGCAATCCTCGAACCCGCTGCCCTCCATCGCATGATGCAGCGGCCCGTCGAGCAAAGCCACATGGTCCGACAGGTTGAACACCGCCAGCACGCGCTGTCCGTCGTGTTCCCGAATGAAACCAACCAGGGGCGAGGACAACTCGACAACCCGTAACGTCCCATGCACCAGCGCCGGCACGCCGCGCCGCCAGTGCAGGAATCGCCGGAACGCATGCAGTAACGACGACCCATCGGCTTCCTGCACGTCCACCGCCAGCGAACGATGCGCGTCCGGTACCGGCAACCAGGGTGCCTCCGCCGTGGTGAACCCGCCATGCGCCGCCTGGGCGCGCCACGGCATCGGCGTCCGGCTGCCGTCCCGTCCTCGAAACTCGGGCCAATAGGCGATCCCGAACGGGTCGCGCAGGTCGCCTTCGGACAACACCGCTTCGGTCAGACCAAGCTCTTCCCCCTGATACAGACAGACGCTGCCGCGTAACGACAGCAGCAGCGCCATCAACAGGCGGGCAAACGCCGGGTCGGGCGTCCGTCCGGGGTAAGGGTTCCACCGGCTGACCGCGCGTTCGACGTCGTGGTTGCTGAACGACCAGCAGATCCAGCCATCGGTTCCGGCACCGGCCAGATCGCGTAGCAGGCCGTTGACCGTCGCCCAGTCGAACCCGCCGCGCAACGGCCGCAAGGTATAGGCCATGTGCAGCCCGTCGGCTCCGCCCGTGCTGCCCACCACACGCTGAAACGCGTTCGGCTGGCTGGAGATCTCCCCCAGCGTCACGGTCCCCGGATAGGCGTCCAACAGGCCCCGGATGCGCGCCAGCAGCCCCATCGCCTCCGGCTGCAACATGTCATGGACGTGAAGCTGCATCCCGAACAGCTTCGCCGGAACGACCTCGGGCGCCGGCGCGGCCGGGTTCGACCGCAAAGCCGAGTCGTGCAGCAGGAAGTCGATCGCATCCAGGCGGAATCCGTCCACGCCGCGATCCAGCCAAAACCGCCCGGTCTGCAGCAGCGCATCCATCACCACCGGATTGTGCAGGTTCAGCGCCGGCTGGTGATCGAGGAAATGGTGCAGGAAATACTGCCGCCGCCGCGGCTCCCACGTCCACGCGGCGCCGCCGAACACCGACAGCCAGTTGTTGGGCGGTGTCCCATCCGGGCGGGGATCGGCCCACACATACCAGTCCGCTTTGGCCGCTGTTCGGCCGGAGCGGCTGTCCAGGAACCAGGGGTGCCGGTCGGACGTGTGGCTCCAGACCTGGTCGATCAGCACTTTCAGCCCCAGCGCATGGGCGCGGGCCAGCAGCGCGTCGAAATCCGCCATCGTGCCGAACAACGGGTCGACATCGACGTAGCTTGCGACGTCATAACCGAAGTCTCGCTGGGGCGACACGAAGAACGGGCACAGCCAGATGGCGTCGGCGCCAAGCCGAACGACGTGGTCGAGCCGATTGGTGATTCCGGGAAGATCGCCGATGCCGTCGCCGTTGCTGTCGAAGAAGCTGCGCGGATAAATCTGATAGATGATCGCCCCGCGCCACCAGTCCCCGTTCGCCATGCGCATCTCCCTCACGGCCGCGTGTACAGGGAGGAGACGCGTTTATTCAACCGCGATTTCGTGAAAGCGCCGATCGCCGGATGGCCTGGCCGGGAGGGCGGCGTTTGGGCCGTGCCTTCTGCCGCCGAGTGAAATCCGTTATCACGCCCGCGCCGATCAACGACGGGTATCATCTATTATGACGAACACGACCACGATGCTGCTGGTGCCATTCATCATCGCCTTTCTGGTGTTCGTCTTTCGTTTCTACAGCCGGGAAAGTGCGTCCTCGATCGGGAATCCCAGCTTTGTGCTGGCCATTCTGACGGTGCTGATCGCGTTCAGCTATCTGATCCTGGGTGTGATCGGGATGCTGCCGCCGTACGCCACGATCGGCTACCTGATGGTGGGGCTGATCCTGCTGGCCACGGCGATCACCCGCATGTTCATGATCTGACTGCTGCTTTTCCGGTCACGCCGGCCGTGCGGGTTGTATTGAGATTCGGTGGCGTCGAAACGTCGGTCTCGTCATGGACCGGCGAAGTCCAGGCCATCCGCCACGGTAAGGCTTCGTGCATAAACAAATGCTTCGATGTTGGCACTGTCGCCCAGTCCCGTCATGGCAGGCGTAGGCCTGCCATCCACGCCTTTTCCGAGACCTACACAGCAAGGCGTGGATGGCGGGCATTCGCCCGCCATGACGATAAGAGGCCGGCGGCGTTCGCCGGACAATTCGCTTATTCCCCGGCGAGTCCTAAGGTGCTGGAGCAGATGGACCGGACTTCGCCGGTCCATGACGAATCGCTGGGACCAGGTCATGATGAATCGCTAACGCTGGACGCTGACAAATCGTGGCGGCGGTCCATAACGATCGCTGGCGCCGGGCCCTGGCCACTCAGTGGTCGGCCTCAGCCGCCGCTGGCATTACTTCCGCAGCAGGCGTGACCAGAAGCCGGTCGTGGCACGCTTGCCGTGCGAGACGTGTGGTGCATACGCGGGCGGCGGCAATGCGCTGCTGATCAGATGGCGGCCGATGTCGCGCGCCGCGATCCGAACCCGCTGGAATCCGATGATCGATCGACCCAGTTCGTCCGCCCCACGCTCGGTCAGGACCGTCGCCCACGCTTCCGCCGCCTCGAACAGCCCGGCTCGGCGCAGGACGTCCAGCCTTCGCAGCCCCAGTTCCACATCGTCGGTGCCGTCCCACAACGTTGCGACCTCAGTTCGCAGCCTGGCGGCCTCTGCCATCGCCGCGGCATCGTCGGCCGCCCACGCCGCTTGCAAAAGCGCCTCCGCCTGCCCTGCCCGATCCCTCGAACCGGCCAGAATCAGCGCCCAGCGACGGAACGGCAGCGTCTCCTCCAGGACCGATGTGCTCAGCATCCGGTACTCGTCCGATTCAACGACAGGCCGTGCGGAGGGCGGCACCGCGGCCAGATCCGGTGCGGCCGCGCCACAGTTCGGACAAACCAGGACCCAATCGCGCAATGTGGAGCGCGCCGGTTCCCCCGGGCGCATATCCAGATCGGGCGCGATCTCCGGCTGCGGTGCCCGAAACGCCGAGCGCACGGCGGTCCCGCAAACCCCACACTGTGCCGCACTCATGATGATCCCATCTCCGCTCGAATGCCGTCGCGCAGACGCTGCATCGCCCGCTCCATCAACCCGGCGGATTGGGCGAAACAGACCCGCAGCCAGCCTTCCCCGGCCGATCCGAATGCGACGCCGGGTGCGACAGCAACGCCGTGGCGCGTCACCAGTTTCTTCGCCAGATCAAGGCTGTCGTGCAGTCCGTCCACGGCGAGGAATGCATAGAACGCCCCGACGGGCGGGCGGTAACGCACGAAGTTCAGTTCGGCGAGCGCCTGGCTGGCCAGGTCACGACCCACGGCGCAGTGGGTTCGGAACCGCTCCATCGTCTCGGTATCGGCGATCGCCGCCACGCCGGCCCGCTGGATGAAGGGGGCGACCCCGGAATGCACGGCTTCCACGATATCGACGATGTGTTCCGCGGTCCCTTCGGGCACCACCAGCCAGCCCAGGCGCCAACCGGTCATCACCCAGGTCTTCGAGAAGCTGTTGCATACGATAATACGGTCGTCGGGGTCCGCGATATCCAGCATGGATGGTGCCGCCGCGCGCCCGTCATAGACCAGCCGGGAATAAACCTCGTCGGCGATCAGCCATGCCCCGTGCCGCCGAGCGATGTCCCGAATGGCGCGCAGTTCCGCCTCGGTCGCGGTCCAGCCGGTCGGGTTGCCGGGTGAGTTCAGGACGAACACGCGGGCGCCCGCCATCATCGTGTCCAACCGGTCCAGATCCAGCCGGAATCCGCCATCGGGTTGGGCGTCGAGGTCGATTTCCTCCACCACCGCGCCGCGCAACCGGGCGGCGTTGGCGATATTGGGCCAGGTCGGGCTGTGGATCACGACGCGGTGGCCGGCGCGCACCACCGCCGCCATGGCGATCGAGACCGCCGCCATGCCCGACGCCGTCACCTGGATACGGCTCTCGGGCACGGGTTTCGCGTGCAGCCCGGTCAGATAGCCGGACAGAGCCTGCCGCAACGCCGGCAATCCGCGCACATCGGGATAGCGGGTCTCTCCGTCGGCCAGGGCCTGCGTCGCTGCCTGGCGCGCGGCCGCCGGGCTGGGCTGGTCCGATTCGCCGAAGCAAAGGAAATCCACGTCGGGCGTGGTGAAGGCGAGGCGGGCGACCTCGACGATGCGGGAGCCCGGGATGATGGTAAGGTCCATGCCCTCCATATAGGCATTTCGCGGCGAGTCGGGACTATCCCCGGCGCGCTTCCCGCCGCAAATACCGCTGGATGTAGATAAACAGCGAGAGTGCCCCGATGGCCGCCACGATCGCGCCCGCGACCGGAATCACTGTGTCGGAGGCCCAAAATCCGAACTCGGTTCGCGCCTTGTGCAGCGAATCCAGACCCATCGCGCCGGCAAGTTCGCCGGGCGCCCGTTTGTCGGCCGGCAAGGCATCGCCATAGGCCTTGCCCGGGCGGAAATTCAGTCCATCCAGGAAATTGTCAGCCATCTGACCGATTTCGTCGGCCTTTTCCACGCTGGTGAGGACCGTAAGCTCGATGTAGCCTTCCCGGCCGAAACTGATCGCGTGAAAGGTGACTTCGCCATCGGATTCACGCGGCGCGCTTTTCGGCAGGATCAGCGCGGCCCAGGACAGTTGGTGCGTTTCCGGGTTGTAGCGTGGCGCCCGAACCCAGCGCCGTGCTTCTCGTTCCTCCAGGTTTTGTTTGACCAGGTCGGCGTTTTTGCGGGCCACCGTGTCCCGAAGGCTGGACAGGAAGTCGTCGGGCGTCCAGGCGAGCGCGGCGTTCGAATCGATGAATCCGGCCGGAACGAACCGAATGTATCCCGGCATATCCATACCTTCGGGGCCGAGCAGCAGAGCCTGGAACCCGGGTGGAACCGTGATATCCGAGACGGCCAGCAGGCGGGCGGCAGGTTCCCGCGGAACGAAGATCAAAGTGTCTTCCAGTCGCACCGTGGCCTGGTCGCCGAGGTCCGCCTGAGCGGGCGCGCCAATGGACTGGTGCAGCGCGGTGACAAGGATCTGGTCGGGTGTTTCGTTCCCATTGGGCGTCGAACCGGTGTCGAGGGGCGCGGCAAGGGCACTGGCCATGCTGAACAGGAGCGCCGCCAGAACGGTTCGAAACAAGGCCGGCTCCCTTTGCTTCCAGGCGGGTCGAGGCGGGAAAATCACCCCAGGATGGCGACCCTGCTTTGACAAAAAATGGCTTCGGCGGAAATGCCCCGCCATTTGCCAACGGCAGGATATAGAGCAGCCTGGATCAGTCTGTCACAGGATTCGATCTCGCTTCCGAGGTAATTGGATACCGAACCGAAAGAGGGGCACTTCGTCCCCCTGCCTTCGCGAGCCTGTGCTGAATGCTATTGGTGCGCGGGGAGTGGAACGGGCGAACCAGTCTCATCGCGTTCGGCACCGGTGCCGGTGTTGCGTACACAATTGTCGACCATCCGGTCATGCGCGAACAGGTCGGACAACCCGCGATTGGAAGAGTCGGGGACGTAGTTGGCTGAGTAGGGCGTGTTGACCGATAGCGGCGGGCTGTAGATTTCGGCCCGATTTTGCTGTTCGTAGGCTTGCTCGGCGCGTTGCTGACACGCCGCCCGCGTCTGGGCATCCGCCAGGGCTTGCCCGCTCGCGGGCGGTGCGTCGCAACCGGACAGCATGATGGCGCTGGCAAGGAGAGCGAGGCCCGTTGCGACAAGATGGGGGCGGTTCATGAATGGGCTCCTGAAAGGCGCTGGGCCGCCTGTGGGGCTTCGATCTGGAAGCCGGTGATGAAACGCGACAGCCGCATCTGAAATCCCGCTTCGTCGAATCGGGCCTCTCGGGTCAACGGCTGACTCGCGGCGGCTTTTAGCAGAGCCGGATGGAATTCGGCACCATCCCGCGCCAAGTGGAACAGCGATCGTGCCCAGGGTGCGTGCGCCAGCAGGTCGATCAAGGCCAGCAGCCGCAGGCATAGGGACAGGCCGGTGGCATTGGCGATCCCCACGGACCGATCGACGGCACCGACCCAGCAGCGGGCATCGACGTCGGCGAGGGCAAGGTCGGTGTGGCTGCCGTCCGGACGGTGGAAGCGGAAGCCGCGCACCGCGCCCTGACGTTCCGCCAATGCCGCCTCCCTGGCCGCATACCAGGCGCGTTCCAGGTCTCGCCTGGCAACGCTGGGCAACGCTTCCGGCGGCAGGTCGACCAGGTAGGTCATCAGCCCGTCGGGGTCGCCACCGACGCGGATGGTTCCGCCGGGCGCTTCCTCGCCGGTGTGCTGTCGGTGCGCGTTCATGGTGGTCAGGATGGACCGGCGCGCATCGCTGCGCCAGTGTTGCCTTGTTCCAAGAGCGTTGCAGGGTTCGATGGGGAGGGCTTGGTCAGCCCGAGCGGCAGATCCAGGCCCGGGTTGATGGCGCCCGACCGGGATCCACCGTGTTTCGTGTGTCATGGCGTGCTATATTCGCCAGGTGACTGAAGGCGGTCAGATGGCCGACGTGATCGGAACCGACCTGACCACGGATTGCCATGGTGGCCGAGTCCGTCTCATTTGTCCCGCTGGGCGAGCGCGACTCATTGGGGCCGTGGTATTTTGGCATTTTGCATGCCGACAGCGCGTTCGGTGTCGTTGTCTTTCCTTGCCATCCATCTCGTTTGGTCCACCATTCCGCCGAATCGCACATTAAATTTTCGTGCGGGTACATTACGAATATCGGCGGACGGTTTGGTTATACCAACGATATGACTCCTCGACGGCAGGAGGCTTTATGACACCGATCAGGAGCGATTGCCCCACCATTCATACGCCAGGAGCGGCTGGCAACGCGCCCGACAAGTTATAGCCGCAAACACGATCAGTTTGCTTTTCCGGAGTTGCGGTTCGGAGCAATGTGGCGAGGCCCGCCATGCCCCTGGGCATGTCCATGCGAAGCCGGGAGACGTCCAACGTTCCTTTTGGGAGGCGTGAAATGGCAATCGTCCGCAACATAGATGTCACAGCGCAGTCCGAGTCGAGCTTCGACGACGCCTGTCGCACGGCGGTCATAGAAGCGGCCAAGACCCTGCGTGGCATCATGTCGTTCCGCATCAGCGAATCAGAGTGCGTGGTGGAGCATGACAAAATCATCGCATATCGTGTGACAGGGAAAATCGTGTTCCAGGTCGAGCGGTAATCGCACTGAAATCGGCAACTGGCTCGATTGCCTGAATACGCTCAGGCCGGCGTGGTTAGGCTTGGTGCATAAACAAATGCTTCGATGTTGGCACTGTCGCCCAGTCCCGTCATGGCAGGCGCAGGCCTGCCATCCACGCCTTTTCCGAGACCTACACAGCAAGGCGTGGATGGCGGGCCTTCGCCCGCCATGACGATGAGAGGCCGGCGGCGTTCGCCGGACAATTTGCTTATTCCCCGGCGAGCCCTTAGCTGACCCACGCCGGGCGTTCCCTGGGGCTGTCGTCGACTTCGACCTTTGCCGTGGTCGGCCTTGAGACCGCGGCCGATGCTGCCGCCAAGACGGCACCTGGTCGCCAATCCCTCATCCGGTTCGTGCTGAGAGGTCACTGGACGGCAGTGGTCGTAATGGGCAATCGACCAGGCATCTTGTCACGACCGTCCCTGACGACGTTCGACAGGGCGGGGTCCGGCGGCGGGAAATCTGGTGCCATAATATTTTTGGGGTCATAATTTTCGAAAAGGAATTACCACATGCCCGATCCCGCCGATCTGACCGCAACCCAGGCCGTCCGTCTGATCCATGATGGCAAGCTCGATCCGATAGATCTGATGGACGCTTATCTTGACCGTATAGCCGAGCGGGAGCCGGCCGTTCGGGCGTTCGCCTGCTTCGATCCGAATCAGGCCCGGCGGGCGGCTCGCAACACCCTTTCCGGGCCATTGCAGGGCATTCCGGTCGGCGTGAAGGACGTCCTCGACACCGCCGACATGCCCAGCCAGTACGGCTCCCCTATCTGGGCCGACTGGCGTCCGAGGGCCGATTCCGCCCCCGTCGCCTGGGCACGCGCCGCGGGTGGTGTCGTCATCGGCAAGACCGTCACCACCGAATTCGCCACTCGCAAGCCTGGCCCGACCATGAATCCGGTCAATCCGGGCCATACGCCCGGAGGCTCATCCTCCGGTTCCGCTGCTGGTGTTGGCGCGGGGCTGTTTCCGCTCGCGTATGGCACGCAGACGGCCGGCAGCGTGATCCGTCCGGCCGCTTTCTGCGGCGTTGTCGGCTACAAGCCCACTTTCGGGACGATCAGCCGCATCGGCATGAAGGTCATGGCCGACAGTCTCGACACGGTTGGCGTCATTGCCCGCACCGTTGCCGATTGCGCGCTGTTCGCCGGCGCCGTCTCCGGCCGGGACCTTGGCGATCCGGACTCCAGACCGGGAACAGCACCGCGGATCGGCATCTGCCACTCACCCGTCTGGGACGCCGCCGCGCCGGAGACCCAGGCGCTGCTGGCTCGAGTGACCGGGTCCCTGTCGCGCGCCGGCGCCAGCGTCACCCATCGCGAACTGCCAGAGAGCTTCAACGCCCTGGTCGAAGCCCATCCCATCATCATGAACAGCGAAAGCGCCCGAGCCCTGGGCTGGGAACTGGCCAACCACCCCGATCAGCTCAGCGAGGGCCTGCGCGAACGCATGACATTCGGCCTGAATCAATCCGAATCGGCGGTCCAGAATGCCTATGCGGTGTTCGAATCCATGCAGCGCGCCTTCCCTGGCGCGGTGGACGGCCTGGACATCCTGGTCACGCCGTCAGCCCCCGGCGAAGCCCCCAAGGGCCTGGAATGGACCGGCGATCCGGCGTTCAACTCCATCTGGACGTCGTTGCACGTTCCCTGCGTCACGGTTCCCGCCGGCACCGGTCCCAACGGTCTGCCGCTGGGTATCCAGATCGTAGGCCGCCAGGGTGACGATCGCGCGGTCCTGGCATGGGCGCGATGGGTGGAGGCTGCGATTGGCTGAAGGGCCGATCCTGTTCGCCGGCGATCCGCACCGCAACTTCGCCCCGATCCTGCGTGCCTGCCATGCCCATCCACCCGGCACACTCATCTTGCTGGGTGACTGCGACTGCCAGGCGCCGCTGGCGCACATCCTTGCGCCTGTCATCGACAACGGTTGGGACGTGCGCTGGATCCTGGGCAACCGCGACACCGAAACCGAGGCCGCATACGACAACCTGACCAGCCACAAGGGCGACCTGGGCCTGCGGGCCGCGCCAATCGGCGGTTTGTCCGTGGCCGGCCTGCCAGGCGTGTTCAAACCCAGGGTGTGGCATCCGCTGGAAGGGCCGCCGTCCTACCAGACGCGCGCCGCCTTCCAGGCCGCCTTGCGTCCAGACGAACCCTGGCGGGGCGGTTTGCCGCTGTTCCATCGCGACACGATCTTTCCGGAGGATTTTGACCGGGTTGCCGCGCTGCCATGCGACATCCTGGTGACCCACGAAGCCCCGTCCAGCCATCCCCACGGCTTCGCGGTCATCGACGCGCTGGCGGAACGCTGCGGTGCGCGCCTGATCGTGCATGGTCATCACCACCAGTCCTACGCGGCGATTCTGCCGAACGGGATCAGGGTCCGTGGGCTGGGCCTGGCGGAGCCGTGGCTACTGGACCTTGCGGACCCGCCGCCGCACCGTCTGTAGCCCCGCGAGTGCAACGGCGAACACCGCCAGCGCGGCTGGCTCCGGCACGCCGTTATAGCCGATCGACTCCAACATCTCATATTCCGGCGAGCCGACGTTGTAGGTCGCCACGAGGCCGCTGCAACTGAACGCCGACTGGACATTGTCGCAGGTGCTGAAGTCGGCGAGGTCGCCGCTGCTATCCTGGTTGAAGCCGACGATGTCGGTCACGCCGCCATCCACCGAGAAATATGAGGTGACGGCGTCCGACGTGCTGAAGCTGGCAACGCCGGGTGCCGAATAGCGGTAAAGATCCAGCACGCCCCGGTCGTTCGCGTAATTGCCATTGGCGACACACCCGGTGTTGGCGGGGTTGGCGAGGCAGAACACGATCTGGTTCAGCGTCGATCCTTGACCTCCGCCGCCCAGGATCTCGTTGATTTCGTGTTCCATCGCGTCGATCGCGCTGTAAGCGCCGCTGACCGGGGTTTTGGTATAATTCAGCGGGACGCTCGGGTTGTTGGTCAGTGTGACCACCCCGTCGTAGGCTTGGCCGCAACTGCTGACGAAAGTGCCGGCGCTGTTGAAGCAGCCGGTGGCGTTCGCCGCGCCGAGCGCCACACGGGCGTCGGCCGAGGTCAACAGCACCGACCCGCCGGCGCCGGGCTGGTTGCCGGAGGACAGGTTGGCGATTGCGATGGACAGGACTGTGTTCGTCGGTTCGGCTTGTGAAACCGCCGCCAGGGCGGCGGTGTAGTTCGCATAGCTGTCTGTGTAGTCGGCGGTCTCGCTCTGACCCACGAAGTTGCCGTTGGCCTGGCTGAAGACGATCCCGACGGTGCCGGGGTTGGTGTATAGCGACTCGATGGTGCCGATGGCATCGTCGATGGCGCTTTCGACCTCTGTCTGGTCGGTGGCGCCGACGATCGAACTGTCGAACAGGGGCGTGATCGTCAACGCGGCGGCCGGATGGATGGTGGTTACCGCGGCCAGCAGGGCACCGCTCCAGATCAGGCAACGCATGGGGCGGACGAGGACGGGCAAGTTTCGTTCTTTCAGGCTGGCAGTGCCAGGACATGCCGGGGAGATGGACCGGAATATTAGCAAAAATCATACCGGATAGGAGTTCATTTTGTAAACAGAAGCTTGCCGGGCGGCGTCCAATCGGGCCTGCCTCAACCTGTCAAGAATCCCGACACGACGCATGCAAGAGGTCCGCAACCGGCATTGGCCTTCCCTGTCATCGTATCGTAGTCTGCGCCCGCGACGCCCTTTTCAGACAACGAGACCCCAGTGACCCAGATCGCCATCACCCGGACCGCCACGCCCAAGCAAACGCCCGCCGACGAGACGCTGGCGTTCGGAAAAGTCTTCTCCGACCACATGTTCCTGATGAACTATGAGGACGGGAAGGGGTGGCATAACCCGCGCATTGAACCATATGCGCCGTTCACGCTTGACCCCGCGACCTGCGTCCTGCACTACGGCCAGGCGATTTTCGACGGCCTGAAGGCATTCCGCGGCCCCGACGGGCAGGTGCGCCTGTTCCGCGTCGGCGATCACGCGCGCCGGCTGAACAAGTCGGCACACTATCTGTGCATTCCCGAGATGGATCCCGCCATGGTCGAGGAATCGATCCGCGCCTTGGTCGAGGTTGACCGGCGCTGGGTTCCGTCACTGCCCGGGACGTCGCTGTATATCCGGCCCACCGTCATCGCCACGGAGACATTCCTGGGCGTGCATCCGTCCCACAGCTACCTGTATTACGTGATCGTCGGTCCGGTTGGGGCGTACTACAAGGAAGGCATGAACCCGGTCAGCATCCTGGCCTCCGACCAGTATGTCCGTGCCGTGAAGGGGGGACTGGGGGCAGCGAAAACCGCCGGCAACTACGCCGCCTCCCTGTACGGCGCCGAGGAAGCCCAGAAGGCGGGCTACACCCAGGTTCTGTGGCTGGATGGGGTTGAGCACAAATACCTCGATGAGGTCGGCACGATGAACATCATGCTGAAGATCGGCGACGAGGTGATCACGCCACCGCTGAACGGCGCCATCCTTGCCGGCATCACTCGCGATTCCGTGCTGACCCTGCTGCGCGACTGGGGCTTGCGGGTGTCCGAACGTCCCATCTCCATCGACGACGTCCTGGCCGCCGCCAAGGCGGGCACGCTGGAAATGTGGGGCACCGGTACCGCCGCGGTCATCTCTCCGGTGGGTGAACTCGGCTACAAGGGTGAGCGCTACGTCATCAACGGCGGGAAGACCGGCGCCCTGACGCAGAAGCTGTATGACACGATCGTCGGCATCCAATACGGCACCGCCCCCGACCCGCACGGCTGGGCCCGGTTGCTGGGGAATCGTTTGGGCGGATAGGGTAAAGGCCTATCCGTCGCTGACGAGGATCTTCAGGCGCTCGGGCCTATCATGCCTTGCGCCTTCTCGTGTGGCGGCCATGCGTCGCACCGTCCTCGCGGTTTGGATGTGCCGGAATGAGTCAAATACGTTCATGATCTGACGCGCTTATGCTCCGCCTGACCGAACTCAAACTCCCCCTCGACCACACGCAGGACGTCCTGCGTGACGCCGTGCTGGCGCGCCTTGCGATCGCTCCCGAAGACTTGCTGACCCTGACCGTTGCCCGCCGCGCCTACGATGCCCGCCGCCGCTCCGCGATCAGCCTGGTCTACGCCGTTGACGTCACGCTCCGGGACGAAGCCGCCGCCCTGGCCGCCGATCCGACCTTGCGCCCAACTCCGGATACAGAGTATCGCCCGCCCGTCCACGTCCAATCGCCGATGAACCGCCCTGTCGTTGTCGGCACCGGCCCATGTGGACTGATGGCCGCGCTGACCTTGGCGGAGATGGGGTTCCGGCCGTTGATCCTGGAACGTGGGCAACCGGTTCGGCAGCGCACCAAGGACACCTGGGGGTTGTGGCGGCGCGCTGTCCTTAATCCGGAATCCAATGTCCAATTTGGCGAGGGCGGGGCGGGCACGTTTTCCGACGGCAAACTCTACAGTGGCATCAAGGACCCCAGGCACCTGACGCGCAAACTGCTTACGGCGTTCGTGGAAGCCGGTGCGCCCGAGGACATCCTGACCAACAGCAAACCCCATATCGGCACGTTTCGCCTTGTCACCGTGGTGGAAGGTATCCGCGCCAAGATCGAGGCGTTGGGCGGGGAATATCGTTTCTCGGCCCGGGTCGAGGATATTCGGTTGGACGCCGCCCGGCATATCCGCGGGTTGACCCTGGCGAGCGGGGAAGAAATCGACGCCGATCACGTCATCCTAGCTGTCGGTCACAGCGCCCGTGATACCTTTGCCATGCTGCACCGGAACGGCGTTCATATCGTGGCCAAACCGTTCTCGATCGGGGCGCGTATCGAGCACCCGCAGTCCCTGATCGATCGGGCGCGGTTCGGGGCGTTCGCGGGGCATCCCATGCTGGGGTCCGCCGACTACAAGCTGGTGCATCACGCCGGTAATGGCCGGTCCGTCTACAGCTTCTGCATGTGTCCCGGGGGCCGTGTCGTTGCAGCGACGAGCGAGCCTGGATGTGTCGCCACCAATGGCATGAGCCAATATTCGCGCGCCGAGTTCAATGCCAACGCCGGCATCGTCGTCGGGATCACGCCGGCGGATTATCCCGGCGATCCCCTGGCCGGCATCGCCTTCCAACAGGTGTGGGAACAACGCGCGTTCCTGGCCGGGGGCAGCACCTATGCCGCGCCAGCCCAGCGCGTCGGCGATTTGCTCGGTGGTCGAGCGTCGGTGGCACTGGGGCAGGTCGAGCCGTCATATAAACCCGGGGTGGTTCCCGCCGATCTGGCCGCCTGTCTGCCAGAGTTCGCTGTCGAGGCTATCCGCGAGGCATTGGGGAAGTTCGATCGCGAAATCCCCGGCTTCGCCATGCATGACGCGGTACTGACCGGCGTGGAAACCCGCACGTCCAGCCCGATCCGGATTGGCCGGGGGACCGATGGGATGAGTTTGAACACGCCAGGGCTTTTCCCGGCTGGCGAGGGCGCGGGCTATGCCGGGGGCATCATGTCGGCCGGTGTGGACGGCATCAGGGTGGCTGAGGCGGTGGCGTGTCGTTTGACGGAGAGTCCCCTTGTGGAGCGGATGACGCGGGGACAGGGGGTGGTGGCGTACGGGTAGGGTGAATCGGATGCTACACTCGAAGTTTGTAGTGACAGGGTGTCGATAAGCCGCTTCCTTTTCGCGAGTGATGCGATCAGAATGTTCCAATGCACAGCCAACGGCGCATGCACGGAAGCTGCGTAGCAAGAGATGGAGACGGGATTCTGATGGTTGGCCCGTCGGGATCCGGAAAATCCGATCTTGCCCTGAGACTTCTTTCACGCGGCTTCGAACTGGTGGCGGACGATCAGGTGGACATCGCGGACGGCATCGCCTCTTGCCCCGCTGAACTGGCCGGGTTGTTGGAAGCGCGCGGGATCGGCATCGTGCGTTTGCCGAACCGGCCCCAGGCACGCCTTGCCTTGATCGTCGCACTAGACGGATCCGCCGACCGGCTGCCTGAGCCGCGTCGACATCCGGAATTGGGGCTGCCGGTGGTGCGGATCGACGCCACCGCCGCCTCGGCCGCGGATAAGGTGGTTCTGGCGTTGGATTGCGCCCTCGGGCGGATCAGTCAGGTGGCCGGAGCGTTCGTCGCATGAGCAGCCTGGCCGTCGTCATCGTCAGTGGCCTGTCCGGCGGCGGCAAGGCCTCGATTCTGCGGGCGCTGGAGGATGTCGGCTATGAAGCGGTGGACAACCCGCCATTGACGATGCTGGAGGAAATGATCTGCCGCGGCGACCGTAAGCTGGCGGTGGGTATCGACGCCCGCACCCGCGGCTTCGATGCTAACGACGTGCTGAACGCGATCACGCGTCTGCAGACCAATCCCGGCCTGCGCATTCAACTTGTCTACGCCTGGGCCGACGACAGCACCCTGCTGCGCCGCTACACCGAGACCCGCCGCCGTCATCCACTGGCGCCGCAGGGGGTGGTCGCCGATGGTATCGCGGCGGAAGTCGTGCTGACCGAACCGCTGCGCGAGCACGCCGACCTGGTGGTGGATACGTCCGGCCTGCCGATCGCCAACCTGCGCCGCCTGATCGAGCGGTATTTCGGTGCTGGCTCCGACCAGGCGCGCATGGTTGTTTCCCTGGTCTCCTTCGCCTATCCCAAAGGCCTGCCGCGGGAAGCAGACCTGGTATTCGATGCACGCTTCCTACGGAACCCGCACTACGATCCCATATTGCGGCCCAAGACCGGAATGGACCGCGATGTCGCGGCTTATATCAAGGCCGATCCCGACTTCGCGAAATATTTTTCGCTGCTGACGGGCCTCGTCGAACTTGCCTTGCCGCGGTTCGTGCAAGAGGGCAAGAGATACGCTACGATCACGATTGGGTGTACGGGAGGCCGTCACAGGTCCGTCTATCTGATTGAAAAATTAGCAAAGCATCTCACTTCGTGCGTCACGGCGAAGAGTGCCGATCGGACTGACGATCCCTGCTGGCAGGTGTTCGTCACCCACCGGGAACTGGCGAGCGAGGGAAACGGGAACAGTTTTCTATCGGACCGCCCGGTTGCGCGCCGGGACGAATCCGACCTAGATAGAATTGCGCAGGGTTTGTCGGTTCAGGCGTAGGAGGCCTGATACAGTACGATGGGCACATCGAACGCTTACGGATTGGCTCGCCCGCTCATGCTCTGGTCGGCCTGCCCGCATACGCACCGGGATTCCATGGTTCGCTCATGATCGGTATGATCCTGGTGACGCATGGGCATCTCGCGGACGAATTGCGCCGGGCCATGGAACATGTGGTCGGGGCCCAGCGAAACGTCGACACGGTCTGTATCGGACCGGAAGACGACATGGAAAACCGCCGAGCCGAGATAGAGGCTTGCATCGGGCGGTGCGATACCGGCGACGGGGTCGTGCTGCTGACCGACATGTTTGGCGGAACCCCCTGCAACCTCGCCATCTCCATGATGGAAAAGAAAGGTGTGGAGGTTATCGCCGGCGTCAACCTGCCGATGCTGGTTAAATTGGCGAAAGTCCGGTCAAAGCAGCCGCTGGCCGATGCGGTCACCTGCGCCGAGGACGCCGGGCGAAAATACATCGCCGCTGCGTCCCATATCCTGCACGGCTGCAAGGCGAACGGGTCCTGTGGATGAGTGATTCGTCGTCGCCGAGTGGGCAACCTATCCTCTCGCGCGTCGTCACCATCTGCAACAAGCGCGGCCTGCATGCCAGGGCGGCCGCCCGGTTCGTCACCCTCGCCGAACAGTTCGGCGCTTCGGTAGACGTACTGCGGGACGGGCAGGTCATCTCCGCCCGGTCCATCATGGGGCTGATGATGTTGGGCGCCGGGCGTGGTGCCGAGATCGAGTTGCGTGCCGAAGGCTGGGATGCCAAGGAGGCGCTGGACGCCCTGGCAACCCTGGTCGAGGCCGGCTTCGATGAACAGGATTGACCCGCCACCCCCACAACACCAGCGACTGGCCGGTACCGCCCTCGCTGCCCCCCAGGCACGTACAGAGCAACTGTTCCAGGGAATAGCGGTCTCGGCGGGTGTGGCGATCGGGCCGGTGTTCGGCACCACCGAACCGGAAGCCGTGATCACCCGGCAGAAAATCCAGGCTTCCGACATTGGCGCCGAACGGTCCCGGCTGGAAGCGGCGATTGCCCAGTCCCGCAAGCAATTGGCGAAACTGCGCGCCAGGCTGGCGGTGCTGCCGGAGGAAAGCCAGACCGAAATCGCCCCGCTGATCGATGCCTACATCCGTATGCTTGGGCCGTCCCGCCTGGTGCGTGGAGTACGGCAACGGATCGAGGAAACCCTGCTGTCTGCCGAAGCCGCGGTGATGAGCGAAACCGAAGCCATCGCCGAGGCGATCATGGCGCAGGCGGAACCGGACCTGTCGGCGGAGGATCTGGCGGGTTTGCGCCGGCGCGCGGATGAAATCGGCGAAATCGCCCGGCGGCTGGTGCGGAACCTGACGCGGTCGCCGTTCCGCAGCTTCGCGGGACTGCCGGAAGGCTCGATCCTTGTGGCGGAAAATCTGCGGCCGGCGGATGCGGCGTTGCTTGACCCATCCCGGCTGGCTGGGGTGGTGACCGAGGAAGGCGGTTCGGATGGCCATACCGCGGTGATGCTGCGGGCTTTGGGCGTGCCGGCGGTGCTGGGCGTGGCCGGGCTGGCGCATGCGATGCGGCCGGGCGACGTCGCGGTGGTAGATGGAAGCACCGGAACCGTCATGCTGAACCCCTCGGCCACGATGATGACGGCCGCCAAGCGCGCGTTGACGGCGTTCGCGCGGGAGCGGCAGCGGTATGCAAGGCTGCGGCGGTTGCCCGCCGTGACACAGGACGGCGTGTCGGTGGAATTGCAGGCCAATTTGGAGCTGCCGGTCGAGCTGCCGCTGATCGTGCAATCCGGCGCGGTGGGTATTGGTCTGCTACGAACCGAATTCTTGTTCATGAATCGGGAGACCATTCCTGACGAGGCGACCCAGACCGAAAGCTATCGGACGATCGTCGAGGCGATGCACGGCGATCCGGTCACCATCCGCGTGCTGGACTGGGGTGGCGAGAAGGAGATCGAGGCGCTGACCCTGGCCGGCGTTGTGCCGGAGATCGCCGATACCAACCCGGCGCTGGGCCTGCGTGGCATCAGACTGCTGCTGCGCCGGCCGGAATTGCTGGAAACGCAGTTGGCGGCGATCTTGCGTGCCTCGATGGCCGGGCCGGTGCGGGTGCTGCTGCCGATGGTTACCACTGTCAGTGAAGTCCGAGCGGCGCGGGAGGTGTACGAACGCGTTGCTAGGCGGTTGCGGCGGCGGGGCGATCGGATTCCGGAAAAATTGCCGCCGCTGGGGATCATGATCGAGACTCCCGGGGCCGCGCTGTCGGCTGACGCGCTGGCGCTGGAGGCGGATTTCTTCGCCATCGGCACCAACGATCTGACGGCTTACACACTGGCTGTGGACCGGGGGGAAAGCGACGTCGCGGACCTCTACGACCCGATGCACCCGGCGGTGCTGCGGCTGATCCAGTTCGCGACCGAGGCGGCGCTGCGGATGCGCATGCCGGTGTCGATCTGCGGCGAGGTGGCGGCGGCGCCCCGCTTGACCCCGTTGCTGCTGGGGCTGGGTGTGCGATCGCTGAGCATGAACGCCTCCGCCGTGCCGAAGGTGAAGCAGGTGATCCGGTCGGTGGGGATCGATGCCTGCGTGCGGTTTGCCCGGCGGGTGATGGAGCAGGGGGATTCGGAGAAGATACAGGCGATGGTGGACGGGTTTGGGCGGACGGACTCGCCGGCGGCGGCCCCTTGATCCCCTTCGCCTGACGGGTGACGATGATCCCCGCGTAGAGTTTGTTCGCGTGATTCACGCCTTCCGGCCTTCGGCCTTGGGCGATCACGCTCTGACCGGGGGGAAACACATATGCCACGCCTTGAAGGCAAGGTCGCTGTCATCACCGGCGCGGGGACCGGGATCGGACGCGCCACCGCCAGGCTGTTTGCCGCGGAAGGCGCCCGCGTTGTGATTGCCGAAGTCAATGCCGCGGCCGGGGAACAGACCGCGCAACTGATTGTCCAGGAAGGTGGCCAGGCCATCGCCATCACGACCGACGTCACCGAACCCGACAGCATCCAGGCCACCATCGACAAGGCGGTCCAGCACTATGGCGGGCTGCATGTGCTGCACAACAACGCCGGGGGGTCGACGGCGCGCGACAGCAACGTGACCGAGGCGCCGCTGGAGGAGTTCTGGCGGGTGATCAAGCTGGATCTGTTCGGCACGTTCCTGGGGTGCCGTTTCGGCATTCCGGCGATCGTCCGGTCCGGCGGCGGATCGGTCATCAACATGTCGTCCAACGTTGCATTGATGGGCGTCCCGGGGCGCGATTGCTACACCGCGGCGAAGGGCGGGGTCGCGGCGATGACCCGGTCCATGGCGGTCGAGTTCGCGCCGAAGGTCCGCGTCAATGCCATCGCGCCGTCCGCCACGATGACCGACCGGGTGCGGACGCTCGTTGCCGGCAACGCGGCCCTGGGCAAACTGGCGGAGTCGCACCTGGTCGGGTTGATCGAGCCGGAGGACATCGCGTCCATGGCGTTGTTCCTGGCGTCGGACGAATCCAGCAAGGTGACCGGACATATCTATCCCGTGGACAGCGGCGTCATTATTTCCTGAACAGCGGAGTCGTAACGATGAAGATCAAGCGCGTGGAACATATCGCTATCGCCGTCGATTCGATGAAGCAATCGCTGGATCTGATGCGCGACGCATTCGGTCTGGACCTGGAATATGAGGAACAGATCGGCCAGACCAAGTTGGCGATGCTGCCGGTCGGGCAGTCGTACATTGAATTGTTGGAAGGACAGGGGCCGGAATCGGGCGTCTCGAAATGGATCGCCGAGAAGGGCACGGGCCTGTTCCATATCTGCTTTGAGGTCGAGGATATCGAGGGCGCGATCGCCGAATTGAAGGCCAAGAATGTGAAGCTGCAAAGCGACACATGGCGAACCGGGCATGGTGGGTCGAAGATCATCTTCCTCGACCCGTCCGCCACGGGGAATGTGGTGATCGAGCTCGCCGAACTCGTGGCGGGACATTAGGCCATGCCCGGTTTCGTTCATCCGGAGTTCCTGGTCGAGACCGATTGGCTCGCCGGGCATCTTGACGATGTGGTCCTGCTGGATTGCACCGTCCATCTGATCCCCGACCCGAAAACCACTTATGTCGTGAAGCCGGCTCGGGAGGATTATGAGAAAGGCCACATTCCCGGCGCGCAGTTTTGCGACGTGTCGCGGGACGTGTCGGACACGACACAGACGTTGAATTTCATGCGGCCGAAGCCGGATGATTTCGCCGCCGCGATGCGTCGTTTCGGTATTAGCAATGGCTCGCGGGTGGTGACCTACAGCACCGGCAATCCGTGGTGGGCGACGCGCGTGTGGTGGTTGCTGCGCGAATTCGGTCACGACAACGCGGCAGTGCTGGACGGCGGCTGGCAGAAATGGACGGCGGAAGGGCGAGGCGTCGAAACCGGGCCGGGCGGTTCGCGTCCGGCTGGCGATTTCACGGTGCGCGAGGTCCTGAACCTGATGGTGGGCAAGGAGGCGGTGAAGGCCGCTATCGGCGACGCGGGGGTCTGCACGTTGAATGCGCTTCTGCCGGCGCAACATAATGGCACTGGCGGCAACAGCTATGGGCGTCCGGGGCGCATCGCCGGCAGCGTCAACGTGCCGGCGGCACACCTGCTCGATCCGGCGACGAATGCATTCCTGCCGGCGGATGAGTTGCGCCGCCGCCTGGGGGCGGTCGGTGCGTTGGATCGGCCGGTCATCGCGTATTGTGGCGGTGGCATCGCGGCCAGTGCCGACGCTTTGGTCCTGACGATGCTGGGGCATCGCGATGTGAAGATCTATGACGCGTCGCTGTCGGAATGGGCCAAGGACGAAAATCTGCCGATGGAGACTGGCTGAACGGCAACACGCGACGCGGTCATGCCGACGCAGGCCGGCATCCACGCCTTGTGATGCCTGGTTGCGCAAAGGCGTGGATGGCAGGCCTTCGCCTGCCATGGCGGGGGTGGTGCGGTCGTCAATTCGATAGCAGGAGGAAACAACAATGCGATTGAAAGACAAAATCGGCATCGTTACGGCCGCGGCGTCGGGGATGGGCCGAGCAGGGGCGATTCGTTTCGCGAAGGAAGGGGCGTCGGTCGCGGTGGTGGATCTGAACAAGGAAGCCACCGACACCGTGGTACGGCAGATCACCGCCGCGGGCGGCAAGGCGATTGGCCTGTCCGGTGACCTGACCAGCGACGATTTCGCCCGCGACATCGTGCGGCAGACGGCGAAGCATTTCGGCGGCCTTGATTTCGTCTGGAACCATGTTGGAACACCTGGTCCGGCGTCTATCGAAGGCCTGGACTGGAAGGAGTTCGACTTCGCGATGGACCTGAACGTCCGTTCGGTATTGGTGACGACCGAGGCGGCGTTGCCGGAACTGCGCGCCCGCGGCGGCGGATCGATCCTGTTCACGGCCTCGACCTCGGGTCTGCAAGGGTCACCGTACAGCCCGGTCTATAACATCGCCAAGTTCGGCGTGGTTGGACTGGTGAAGGGTCTGGCCAAACGCTACGGACACGAAAACATCCGGGTCAACGCGGTTTGTCCGGGTACCACGGACACGCCCATGCTGCGGGTGTTCGTTGCGCGTCCAGACAGTCAGTTACCGCCGGGCGAAACGCCCGAAACGCTGGTGACCAAGCGGGGCGGCCTGAACCCGATGCGCCGGGTGGCGCAACCGGAGGAGATCGCCAACGCCGCCCTGTTCCTGTTGTCCGACGAGGCGTCGTTCGTCAACGGCGTTGCCTTACCGGTGGATGGCGGTTCGACGGCTTAGGACAGTCGTGGGTGGCCTGGACAAGCCCGGCCATGACACAGATGAGCCACCTACTCCGTCTCAGGAGTTCACCTCGCCGGTTCAATTTCGGCCGACGGTGTACCCGGGCCGAATACCCCAGAAAAGCCACGCTCTCCGAATCACCTGCGGCGTCGTCTCCTGGTAGGATAACGATCCTTCACGCCAGCTGACATAGGGCGCCAACAGAGCCTCAACCGAGCGGCGGAATTTTATTCGGGGGCGGATTGTGCTCGGGATCAAGCTTGTGCAGCATCGCTGCCATTGCGGGGTCACGCCTGTGCCAGGCTAACGTCACGATCTCAGCGGCGAATGCTACTCTTTTGTCCCCCAGCACTTTGCCGCCAATTTTTTCCCACAGATGGCCTGCTTTACCCACTGTCGTAAAGTCGAACACGGCTTCTGTCCCATCGCCCAGTCCGACGCGGATGTCCGGTCGTGCCCCGGCGCTATAAAAATCGATTGGGAATAATGACGGACGCTCCCCGGAACGTTCAACCAAAAAGCCGCCGACATTTCCGGCATCGACTTGACCCCTCCGCCGCACGGCATTCCAGCACTGTACGGCTCCACCATATCTTTCGTTGTACTGTTGTGCCAGAAACTCCGGTGTCAACCAGTCTTCGATCGCATGGCCGAGACGCATCGCTTCCCGTTTTCCGGCTTCCAACGCGATCTTCGGATCAATACTGTTCATACGCAACCGATCATCGTGCAACGGCCCTGTATAACGCTTGCCCAGCGAGGAATCGGTGTTGAGTACCTTCGCCCCGGCTAACATGACGGCAGACTCAAGTGTCCGCAGCCACTGGAACGCGATATCGCCTCCCTTGGAAGAGGAGAACCGGTTGATGCCGAGATTGACGCTTCTCTCTTTCATCGGCGGCAGCTCCACAGATCGTTGTGAGCCGGCAAAATAAATCATCGAATGATAGATACAGAGCCAGAACTGTCAAGTTCTCTGTTCAGTTCAGGCAGGGGAATCGCGCTTGAAACTGCGTGGCTGCCGCCTCGATGCTTGCGCGGCTCGGAGGTGGTCGATTCTACCCCTCGGCATGTACACTATGCCGCAGGAGGTCGTTTTGATCGGTTTATCACTTGCTCGGCAGGAACTGGGGATCTGGTAGATCGCGTCGCGACGAGCTTCTTCGGCCAAGCCCTCGATCCCGCCTCTTGGTAGAGCCGATACTAGGCGCGGATTGTGTCGTCGTCCGGCAGAGTGTGGCCCGGGTCACCCGGCCACACTCCGACGCAACCCTACTTGCAGGCGGTGATCATAATCTCCACCAGCACCTCGGGCGCGGCCATCTCGGCCTGGACGCAGGCGCGGACCGGGGCGCCGTCCTTTGGCAGCCACGGGGTCCAGACTTCGTTCATCGCGCCGCGCTGCTTGATGTCCTTCACCCAGATCGTCGCCTGCAGCATGCGGGTCTTGTCGGTGCCGTGATGCTCCAGCATCGCGTCGATCTGCGCCAGGACGTCGGCGGTCTGGCCCTTGATGTCCTGCTTGGTGTCGCGCGCGGTGATGCCCGGCAGATAGACGAACCCATGGTATTCGACGGCCTTGGAGAGGATTGCGCCGGGTTCGGTGCGGATGATCTTGCTCATGGACGGCTCCTGGTTGGAAATGATCGCAGCTTTCTAAGCCAAGACCCCGCCTTGGACCAGACCATGGCTTGACCTGCCGCCCGGTCCTGGCGTCCGATGCCGCCATCAGAGAGGTTCACCATGAAAATATGCATCTATGGGGCCGGCGCGATCGGCGGCCACCTCGCCGCGCGCATGTACAAAGCCGGCGTCGAGGTCTCCGTCATCGCCCGTGGCGCGCATCTGGCCGCCATCCAGGCCAACGGCCTGACCGTCCATGCCGTGGATGGGGAACACCACGCGCCGGTGCGGGCATCCGCCGATCCGGCCGAACTTGGGCAACAGGACGCCGTGTTCGTCACCGTCAAAGCCCCCGCGCTGCCTGCCGTCGCCGCCTCCATCAAGCCGCTGCTGGGTCCCGACACATCGGTCGCCTTCGTCATGAACGGCATCCCCTGGTGGTATTTCGACCACCTGCCCGGCCCGCACGAGGGCACCCCGTTGCCGCGCATCGACCCCGACAACGCGTTGCGCCGAGCCCTCGGGCCAGGCCGGACGATCGGCGGCGTCGTCTATTCCGCCAGCGCCGTCACCGAACCCGGCGTCGTCGAGGTCGAGCAGCCGAAAAGCCGCTTCATCCTGGGCGAACCCGACGGCACGTTGTCGGAACGGGTGCAAACGCTGGCGGGCCTGATCACCAAGGGCGGCGTCAGCGGAGAGGCGACGCCGGCGATCCGCACCGAGATCTGGAACAAGCTGATCAGCAACCTTGCCGGCGGCACGCTGGCGGTGCTGTCTGGCAGTGCGCCCAAGGGGGTCTATGTCGAACCCGCGGCCGAACAGGCCAGCCTGCGGATGATGCAGGAAGCCACTGCCATCGCGCAGGCGCTGGGCGCCGATCCGACGACGGACCATGCGCGGCGGGTCAATGGGCAACGTTCGATGGATCACAAACCCAGCATTCTGCAGGACCTGGAACTTGGCCGCCCGATGGAAATCGACGGCATGTTCGATGCACCTCTGGCCCTGGCGCACCTGGCCGGTGTCGAGGTGCCCACGCTGGAACTGCTGGTCGCCCTGTGCAAACTGCGCGCCCGCACCGCCGGACTTTACAATTAAGGGAACGCTGAGAAATAAACGACCCGCTTGGCGAGCGTCGCTAACCCCGCGCCGTCATGGCGGGGGAAGGCTCGCCATCCACGCCTTGCGGTGTGAGTCTCGGAAAAGGCGTGGACGGCAGGCCTACGTCCGCCATGACGGGACTGGGCGACCGAGCCAACATCGAAGCATCGATTTATCCACGAAACCTAAAGGAAAACGAACATGGAAACACGCATATACGGCCGCTCCGGCCTGCGACTCTCGATCCTCGGTTTCGGCTGCGGCGCCGTCGGCGGCCTGATGGTACGCGGCTCAGCCGTCGATCAGGACAAGGCCATCGGCCTCGCGCTGGACGCCGGCATCAACTATTTCGACACCGCCGTGCAGTACGGCAACGGCGTGTCAGAAACGAATCTCGGCCGCGTCATGGCCGGCGGCCGCCGAACGAACGTTGCCGTCGGCACCAAGGTCCGCATCCCGAATTTCGGCGCCATCGCCAAAACCGTCACCGACTCCATCGACGGCAGCTTGCAACGCCTGAAAATGGACCACGTCGATATCTTCCACCTGCACAACCCCATCACCGTGGGCGGCGGTGGCGAAAGCATCAGCGCCGCACAAGTGCTTGGTGAAGTCGTTCCGGCCTTCGAAGCGTTGCGCAAAGCGGGGAAAACCCGCTTCCTCGGCATCACCGCGGTCGGAGACACCGATGCGCTGCACCAGGTGATCGATGCCCAGGTGATCGACAGCGCCCAGGTCAGCTACAACATGCTGAACGCCTCCGCCGCCACCGCCCTGCCGCCCAACTATCCGGCGCAGGATTACGGCCGCCTGTTCGATCACACCCAGAAGGCCGGCGTCGGCGTGGTCGGTATCCGCGTCCTGGCCGGAGGCGCCCTGACCGGCACCGCCGAACGCCATCCGATCGCCAGCCCGCCGCCGGCACCCATCGGCTCCGCCCACACGCATGAGATGGATCTGGAACGGGGCCGCCGGCTGATGCCGCTGGTGACCGAGGGCTTCGCCGGCAGCCTGGCCGAGGCGGCCACGCGGTTTGCCATCACGCACAAGGCGATGGGCTCGATCCTGGTCGGGATGGCAACGGTGCAGGAATTCGAGGCCAGC
Organism: Acidisphaera sp. S103; assembly: GCF_009765975.1. Taxonomy (GTDB): domain Bacteria; phylum Pseudomonadota; class Alphaproteobacteria; order Acetobacterales; family Acetobacteraceae; genus Rhodopila. Next base: position 145,868 of record NZ_LMUJ01000031.1, read on the forward strand.
CTCGCCGCCGTGCTGAAAGGGCCGTTGCCGCAGGCCGCGCTTGATCGCCTCGGCGCGCTGACCGCCGGTTTCTCTGGTGAGGCGCGATAGCAGAAGCCTTCTGTCCATGTGCCACCCAGCGCAGAGGGTGGGACATGGATATTTTACAGCGGAATGAAACCAGGTACCCGGGCCATCAGTGCGAGCGTGCATCGCGACTGATGGCCCCTTCGGACGCCCCATTCCTGGCAGGGGTGGCCTTTCATGGCGCAACGACGAACCCTGCCTGGAAGCGGCCTCCCCGGCCAAGATGAAATCGCAAGTCCTTCCTATCTGTCGTTCAGAATTTGTTAACTAAAATGCCCTATTCTGTATGCGGTTGACCCGAACCGCACCGGAAGGTTCGCGCCAACCCTCGATGTTTTGCCGTCCGGCTGGCGCCGCCACCATTTTATCGGGATTTTCATGCGTTTTTCAGCGGCCCTCGGCGACGGTGCCCATGGCGGACAGGACAATTGGTTGCTGTGCCGCGCCGGATCGTTCCTGTGTGCCCTGCGGCTGGCGGACGTGGTCGAAATCATGCGGCTGCTGCCCAGCGAACCGATCGCGGACGCGCCAACATTCGTCCGCGGCCTGTCGATCATTCGCGGCATGCCGACGCCGGTCGTCGATATCGCGCTTTTGCTCAGCGGACGCACGGCGTCGCTCCGGCGGCTGATCACAGTCAAATCCGGCACCCGCATCGTTGCCCTGGCAGTCGACAGCGTACTGGGCGTCAGGTCGATCGAGACCGAAGGGACAGCCGAATCCTTGCCGCCACTGCTGCGGGAAGCCGCCGGCGACATGGTCTCGGCGATCGGGCGCCTCGACGCCGATCTGCTGCTGTTCCTCAATACCGCCTGCATCGTTCCGGAGGCACTGTTCGAGCGTCTCGACGGCGCCGAGGCCGTCGCATGAACGGCTTGATCGACCACGATGAACTGGAACGGTTTCGAACCACGATTGCGGTCCGGATCGGCCTGCGGTTCGACGACGGCAAACTTGGTTTCCTCGGCAACGTGTTGCGGCGCCGGCTGAGCGATCTTGGGCAAACGAGCGACGCTTACCTCGATGCTCTTGAGCAAAGGCCGTCGGCCGCCGAAATCAGCACCCTCGCCGGCGAACTCACGGTCTGTGAAACTTATTTCTTTCGCAACGGCGAGCAATTCCGGGCCTTGGCGGAGGTCGCCTTGCCGGAGCGCATGCGTGCCCGCAGGACGCCAGGCGAGTTGCGCCTGCTTTCGGCCGGCTGTGCGTCGGGCGAAGAGGCGTATTCGCTGGCGATCGTTGCGCGGGAGACGATTACCGATCCCGCCTGGGATATCCGGGTACGGGCGATCGACATCAATCCGATTGCGTTGGCGAAAGCCGCCGCCGCGCGCTACTCCCCCTGGGCGCTCCGGGATACGCCGCTCAGCCAGCAGCAAAAATGGTTTCGTCCGGACGGGCGGGACATGCGACTGGACGAAACGGTGCGTCGCTCGGTGCGGATCGAGGCCGGAAACCTGGTCAGGGATGACCCCGGTTTGTGGCAGCCCGCGAGCTACGACGTGATCTTCTGCCGTAATGTACTGATGTACTTCGCACCGGAGCAGATGCGTCTCGCGATCGCTCGGATCGCGCGTTCGCTGGCACCCGGCGGCTTCCTTTTTCTTGGGCACGCGGAGACGCTGCATGGCGTCTCGGACGCATTCTACCTGCACCACACGCACAGTACCTTCTATTACCAGCTTCGGGAAGGCGGCCGGTCCGTGAGCCCGCCCGCCATGTCCGGATTCGAGATCGCAGCGGAACCGCCGCGGGCGCCGATCGCCGCGTTGGGTGAAACCTGGTTCGAAACCATCCGATCGGCCACCGAACGCGTCGCGGCGCTGGTTCCGCCCGAACCGGTGGAAACCATCCCGAGACCCGGGGTTGCCTGGGACCCGGCCCCGGTGCTCGATCTTCTGCGCAGGGAGCGTTTTGCAGATGCGCTCGACACCCTGCGCGGCCGGCCGCCGGCGTCGGTCGATGATCGCGACACGTTGTTGCTCGAAGCGGCCTTGCTGGCGCACAGCGGCCAACTGCCGGCGGCAGAGGTCGCCTGCCGGCGGCTGATCGCAATCGACGCGGCGAATGCCGGCGCCCATTATGTGTTGGCGCTTTGCCGCGAGCACGCCGGCGACCTGGACGGTGCCGGAGAGTCCGATCGAACCGCCGTCTGGCTTGACCCCGCCTTTGCCATGCCCCGTTTGCATCTGGGCCTTCTCGCTCGGCGCGCCGGCGATCCGAAGGCGGCGCTACGCGAACTGAAACACGCCCTGATCCTGCTGAAACGTGAGGAGACATCGCGGATTCTGCTGTTCGGTGGCGGTTTCAACCGTGAAGCGCTGGTGGCGCTGTGCAACTCGGCGCGACAGGAATGCGAGGGCCGGCCATGAGCGAGATTGCTGTGACGGATGGCTTGCCGCGCGCAGCGGCACGGGCGGCGGTGTTGCGTGCCGCGTTCGACCGTTCCTTCGCCGAACCATCCCGCCTCGATATGAACCTCATGGAGGATCTGCTGATGGTTCGGGCCGGAGACGACGTCTTCGCCATTCGCTTGTCCGACATCGCGGGGCTTTACGCCGACAAGAAGATAACGCGGGTGCCGGGCGGCGATCCGGCGTTGCTTGGTATCGCCGGTTTCCGCGGCACGATCCAGCCGGTCTATGGCCTGACCACCCTGCTTGGCCGCCCGGCCGAGGCTGCGCCGCGCTGGCTGGTGATCGCGGCGGCGGCGCCGATCGCGCTCGCGTTCGATGGTTTCGACGGTCATCTGCGTGTGGCGTCGGAGACGATCCGGCCGACCGACGCGAGCGCGAAAGAGCTGCCCTTCGCCCGGGATTTCGTCCCCGTTCAACAGTTTGTCCGACCCATCCTGCACCTGCCGTCGATCCTCGACGCGATCAGAACGCAGCGGCAAACGGTCGCGCCAGGAGAGAATCAATGAAGATGTTTGCGAATTGGACGGTCGGGAGAAGGCTGATCGCCGGTTTTGGCCTGGCTGGACTCACACTGCTGCTGGTTGTCTTCGTCTCCTATCGAAACATCGTCAGCCTGATCGAGAATGACGCCCTGGTGGAACACAGCCACCAGGTTCGGGTCGAACTCGCCGATCTGTTGTCGGAGTTGAAGGATGCCGAGACCGGACAACGCGGCTATCTGCTCACCGGCATCGACAGCTATCTCGCGCCTTATGAAGCCGCGTTGCCGGCGATCAAGGTCACGTTCGCCAAGGTGGTCGAATCCACTGCCGACAATCCGCTGCAGAAACCACGCATGGCGAGACTGTCGCAACTGATCGACGCCAAACTGGCGGAACTGAAGAAGACGATCGAGTTGCGGCGCACCCAGGATATGGGGTCCGCCCTCAAGGTCGTGCTGGACAATACGGGCAAGATCGTCATGGACCAGATCCGAGAGCTGATCGGTCAGGCGGATCAGGAAGCCGTGGATCTGCTGAAGCGGCGGGCCGAGGAGGCGCGCGCCAGTGCCGACATGACCACGACGATCATCATCTGGGGTGGGCTGCTGGGTGCCATCGTGGTGGCTATAATCGGCTGGTTCATCTCCCGCTCGCTGTCCCAGCAGATCGGTTCGGCTGTCCTGCAGATCCAAAGCTCTTCGGCGGAACTGCAGATTGCCGCCAGTCAGCAGGCATCCGGCGCGAAGGAACAATCGTCGGCGATGACGGAGATCAGCACGACGATCAGCGAATTGCTGGCGACCACGCGGCAGATCGCCGAAAGCGCCCGCCGGGTGGCCCGGAATGCCGAACAAACGGCGGTTTCCGCCAGCTCGGGCCATGGGACGGTCGATTTGACGCATGAATCGATCGCGGGCATCCGGCGGCAGGTCGATCAGATTGTCGCCCACATGCTGGAACTGGGGAAGAAATCCCAGGAAATCGGCGCCGTCGTCGAAATCGTGTCGGAACTGGCCGAACAGACCAATATCCTGGCCATCAACGCGACGATCGAAGCGGCCGGCGCAGGGGACAGCGGCAAGCGGTTCGCGGTGGTCGCGGATGAGATCCGTAAACTCGCCGATCGGGTCGCCGGTTCGGCCAAGGAAATCCGCACGCTGATCGAAGACGTCCGCAGCGCGGTGAATACCACGGTCATGGCCACCGAAACCGGATCGAAAGCGGTCGATGCCGGGTCTCGCCAGTTTGGCGACGTGGCGTCGGCGTTCAAGCAGATCGCCGGGCTCGTTTCGACCACGACCGAGGCGTCACGCGAGATCGAGCTTTCGACCACGCAGCAATCGACCGCCGTCGAGCAGGTCAACATCGCGATTTCCAGCGTCGCCCAGGCCTCGGCGGAGATGGAGACGAGTGCGGGCCAGACATCGAAAACAGCCACCCAACTGGCCGAATTGCCCCGCGATCTGCTGCGCATCATTCAGCCGCATATGGCGGCCTAAAGCGTGGCCGCCGATCCCTACCGCTATTTCCGGCTGGAAGCGCGCGAACTTTTGGACCAGTGCGCGCAGACCGTGCTCGAGCTGGAGAAAGGCGGCCCGGCGGCAACGCTGGTACAGCAGTTGCTGCGCCTGGTGCATACGCTCAAAGGAGCGGCGCGAGTTGTCAGACAGGCTGGTATCGCCGATGGGGCCCACGCGATCGAGGACGCACTGGCGCCGCTTCGTGACGCGACGGCCGGTGTCACGCGTGACGCGCTTGGTCCGATCCTCGATCATTTGGACAGCATCGACCACCAACTGCGCATGCTCTCACCGGTCGAACCGGTGGCATCCGCCGCGGCCAATTCGCTTCCGGACGAACCCTGGCGGGCCGTCCGGGCCGACGTGGTCGAGATGGACATGGTTCTCGACGGGGTGGCGGAGACCCATGGGTTGTTGACCCGGCTGCGCGATGCCGAGCGCGGGCTGGAACAGGCCCAGCGGCTGGCGGAGGTGCTGAAGGCCCAGTTGGCGGTCCAGCGGCATCACGGGGGTGCGTCGGAACGGCTGCTCGCGATCGCCGACGAATTGCAACGCAAGGTCGGAACGGTCGAACGTGGGCTGGGCTCGACCGTCGACCAGATGGATCGGGAGTTGCAGCAACTGCGTGACGCGGCCGAACGGCTGCGCCTGGTGCCGGCGGGAAGCCTGTTCACCGTGCTGGAGCGGACCGCGCTCGACGCGGCCCGGACCTTGGGCAAGCAGGTGAAATTCCGCGCCGAAGGCGACGAGATGCGGCTCGATTCGCACATGCTTGGCGCGATACAGAGCGCACTGATCCAACTGATCCGCAACGCCGTGGCGCATGGAATCGAGGCCGCCGACGTGCGGCGGCGTGCCGGCAAGCCGGAGATCGGCGATGTCGGCATCAGCATCTCGCGCCGGGGCCGGCGGGTGGTGTTCGAATGCCGCGACGACGGGGGTGGCCTCGATCTCGAGTCCATCCGGCGCGTCGCGTCACGGCGTGGCGTATCGGGCCCCGATGTCCGGCACGCCGATGCCTCCGCCCTTGTTCAGTTGCTGCTTCGGGGCGGCATCACGACGTCGGAGACGGTGACCGAGGTGTCCGGGCGCGGAATCGGGCTCGACGTCGTGCGTGCCGCGATCGAACGGCTTGGCGGCGAGGTGGTGGTGCGCACCGAACGCGGCTGGGGAACGGTCTTTGAACTGGTGGTGCCGTCGTCGCTCGCGGCGCTTGAAGTGTTGATCGTGGAGGCGGGCGGCAGCGGCGCGATCGCGATCCCGCTCGATGCGGTCCGTGGCACGGTTCGGATCGGCGCCGGGGATATCTTGCCGTCGGCACCCGGCACCGCGGTGCTGTACGGGCAGCAGGCGGTTACCTTCATGGCGCTGTCAACCATTCTGGGGGGCGCACATCAGTCGGTTCGGGACCGTTCGAGCATGGTCCTTCTGGCTGGAGCCGACGGCCTGGCCGCGATCGGCGTCGATCGGCTGCTGGGAACGGCCAACCTGGTCGTTCGGCCGTTGCCGGACAACCTGCATGTGAGCGCGGTCGTCGCCGGCGTGGCGTTCGATGCCGAGGGGAATCCCCAATTGATCCTCGATCCGGACGGTATCGTCTCCGCGGTTCGGCACAGCGCACCGGGTTCGTCCGACATCGTGCCGGCGACGGCACGGACACGGATCCTGGTGATCGACGATTCGCTGACGACCCGGATGCTGGAGCAAAGCATTCTCGAATCGGCAGGCTATGAGGTCGATGTCGCGCTGTCGGCGGAGGAAGGGCTGAAAGCCGCGCATCGCACGCGTTATGCGCTGTTCCTGGTCGACGTCGAGATGCCGGGGATGGACGGCTTCACCTTCGTCGAACAGGTGCGTGCGGACCCGGCGCTGCACGAAATTCCCGCGATCCTGGTGACGTCCCGTGCGGCACCGGAGGACCTGCAACGTGGCCGTGCCGTTGGCAGTCAGGGATATATGATCAAGAGCGAGTTCGACCAGTCCAGGCTTCTCGCGTTGATCAAGCCGCTGGTGAGATAGGCGATGCCGAAGATCCGCGTTCTTGTCGTCGAAGATTCCATGACGGTGCGTATGCGCCTGATGGAAATCCTGTCCGGCGATCCCGAAATCGAGCTGGTTGGGGCGGCACCGGATGGCAAGCGCGCCATCGAATTGTGCTTGTTGCATCGGCCCGATCTGATCACCATGGATATGATGCTGCCGGTGATGACCGGTCTTGCCGCGACCGAATACATCATGGCGCATTGTCCCACGCCCATTCTGATTGTTTCGGCATCGATCAATCGTGGCGAGTTGTTCCGGACTTATGACGCACTGGCCGCCGGGGCGGTCGACGTGCTGGAAAAGCCGACAGGGACCGAGGCCGACGGCATCTGGGAACGTCGCTTCATCGTGACGGTGAAGCTGGTCTCGCGAATCCGTATCATTCCGCGTCTGTATGCACGTCCGGTGGACCCGCCCTTGACGACGATCGTGGCACGCGCGCCGTTGTTGCCGCTGCCGCGCGGGTGCCGGATGGACCGGCGGTTCGATTTGGTCGCGATCGGCGCATCGACCGGCGGCCCGAGTGCGATCGTCGAGATATTGCAGGCGTTACCAGCCGATTTTCGGCTGCCGATCGTGTTCGTTCTGCATATCAATGAACCGTTCGGGTCCGCCTTCGCCGATTGGCTCGACGCGCAGATCGGCCGGCCGGTGGCCCATGCAAGGCAGGGGGACCCGGTGGCGTCGGCCGCCGGGCGGGTCGTCATGGCCCCGCCTGGCCGACACCTCACGGTGCGCGACGGCCGGTTTCACCTCACCGCCGATCCCGAACGCCATTCGTGCCGGCCTTCGGTGGATGTGCTGTTTGAGTCTGTATCCCAATGTTATGGCCCATCGGTTGTCGCGTGCCTTCTGACGGGCATGGGGCGGGACGGTGCATCCGGCCTGCTGAAACTGCGCGAGGCCGGCGCCCTGACCATCGCGCAGGATGAGGCGACATCGACCATCTATGGCATGCCGCGCGAGGCGGCCCTGCTTGGTGCCGCTGTCGAGGTACTCCCACTGCAGGAGATCGCCGGCCGGCTTATGTCGCTCCAGCCGTCCGGATCGGAGATGCCGCGATGATCGGCCCGGTTCTTGTCGTCGATGACAGCCTGACGGTTCGGATGGATCTTTTGGAGATCCTGGAAGCGGCCGGCCTGCAAGCGCAAGCCTGCGAGACCGTGGCCGCCGCGCGGCAGGCGCTCGCCCGGGAGCAGTTCGCGCTGGTTATCCTCGATGTCCTGTTGCCGGATGGCGACGGCATCGAACTGCTCAAGGAGATTCGCGCTATGCCGTCGGCCGCCGGTACAGCGGTCATGCTGCTGTCGACCGAAGTGGAAATCCGCGATCGCATTCACGGCCTGACGACGGGGGCCGACGACTATGTCGGCAAACCCTATGAGCCTGTCTACCTGGTCGCGCGGGCGCGTGAACTGGTCCGCGGCAGCGGCGACGAAACGGCGTCCGCGCCGCTGACCATTCTGCTGATCGACGACAGCATCACCTTCCGCGAGGCACTGAAGGACATTTTGGAAGGCGAAGGATATCGCGTGCTGGTCACCGGCACCGGTGAGGACGGGTTGCGGGTGGCCGCCGACCAGCGACCGGCGGCGATCATCGTCGATGGTCAACTGCCCGGCATCGACGGTGCGACGGTCATCCGGCGCGTCCGGCTCGACGCGGCGTTGCGCCGCTTGCCCTGCCTGCTGCTGACCGGGTCGGAGGACCACAGCGCGGAAGTCCGTATCCTCGATGCCGGCGCCGACGCATTCGTGCGGAAGGAGGCAGACGTCGATGTCATCCTCGCCCGATTGAACGCCATGCTGCGGAGCGCCGGCACGCAAAGCGTGGGTCCGGGCACGCCGAGCCTGCTTGGACCGAAGAAGATCCTGGCGGTCGACGACAGCGAAACCTATCTGCAGGAGCTTGCCGTTGCGTTGCGCGCGGACGGCTATGAACTGGTGTTGGCCCGCTCCGGCGAGGAGGCGCTCGACCTGCTCGCCGTGCAGCAGGTCGATTGTTTGTTGCTCGATCTGATGATGCCGGGGATCGGCGGCCTGGAAACCTGCCGGCGGGTGAAAAGCGTGCCGGTGACACGCGATATTCCCATCGTCATGCTGACGGCGCTGGAAGATCGCACGGCGATGATCGAGGGGCTGAGTTCGGGTGCCGACGATTACGTCGCCAAATCGGCCGAATTCGATCTGCTGCGCGCACGCGTGCTCGCCCAGATACGGCGCAAGCAGTTCGCGGATGAGAACCGCATGATGCGTGAGCAATTGCTGCTGACGCAGTTCGAAGCGGCCGAAGGGCGGGCGGCCCGGCAACTCGCGGAGATGCGGGCGGCGCAACTGGTGGCGGAGAGCGCGGCACGCCGGCGGGTGGAGGGGGAGATGCATGCCCTTATCCATGTCGCGTCGCACGACCTGAAGGCGCCGCTGCTGGCGATCATGCATTTGGCGCAATGGATTGGCGAAGACATCGGGCCGGCGATGAGCCCTGAGACGGTCGAACATCTGGGGCTGCTGCGCAGGCGGGTGGCTCGGCTGCAGATGCTGATGGATGGATTGTTGGCCTATCTGCATGTCGGCAGCGTCGATTGTTTCGTCGAGGACGTCGACATCGCCGAGTTGGTGAACGACATCGTGGCCATGCTGGCGCCGTCGCCGGGCTTCGTCGTGACCTACGACGGCAGCCTGACGATGCTGCGCACCTATCGCAGGCCGATTCGTGTGATCCTGGAAAACCTGATCGGCAACGCGTTGAAACACCATGACCGAGCCGAAGGCCGCGTTGTCATTTTGGCGAGACTGGCCGCCGGTGTGGCGGAATTCCGTGTTAGCGACGATGGACCCGGCATATCGCCGCGGTTCCATGATCGCATTTTCGTCATCTTCCAGACCCTGGCGGGTCGTGATGACCTGGAATCGTGTGGTATTGGCCTGGCCATGGTCAAGAAGATCGTCGAAAGCCATGGCGGCCATGTGCAGGTGGAAAGCGCGCCACCCGCACGCGGCACGACGTTCGTCTTCACGTGGCAGGTGACCGCGTCATGAGGGACGTCCATGGCCCTGTCGGCGGCGTCGATCGCCTCTGGCAGGGGTGTCAGTTCCGTTCGCCGGCGCTGTAAACGCCAGCCATACCAGACCCAATACGGCGGAAATCACCGACCCGGTGAACACGGCAAGCTTCACCTCCGGCTGGATGGGCGTGCCGTGGAAGCCGAGGTCACCGATGAACAGGCTCATGGTAAAGCCGATGCCGCACAGCAGCGCCGCGCCAAACAGCCGCGGCCAGGTCAGCCCGGCCGGCATCCGAACCCAGCCAAGCCGGACCGACAGCCAGATGGCGCCGAACACGCCGATGGGTTTGCCGGCGACCAGGCCCACTGCGACACCCAGCATGACCGGTGTGCCGAAGTCCGCCGGCGAAAGTCCGCCCAGCCGTAATCCGGCGTTCGCCAGTCCGAACAGGGGCAAGACCATCCAGGTGACCCAATGTCCCAGGCCGGCTTCCATCCGGTCACCGGTGTCGTCCATCGGCACCACGAAGGCCAGGGCCACACCGGCGATGGTGGGATGGACGCCCGATCGCAGCACGCACGCCCATAGCAGCACGCCGCCAACCGCGTAGGCCCAGACCGACCGCACACCGGCTCGATTCAGGCCGTATAAAACAGCACAGACCATGCAGGCCGCCAGCAGTGCCGGCAGATCCAGCCTCGCGGTGTAGAACAGGGCGATCACCACGATCGCGCCCAGGTCGTCGATGATCGCCAGCGCCGTCAGGAACAGTTTCAACGCGATCGGCACGCGCCGGCCCAGGACCGACAAAGCCGCCAGGGCAAACGCGATATCTGTCGCGACCGGAACCGCCCAACCGCGCAGCCGGGCCGGGTCCGCGTGGTTGAAACCGGCGAAGATCAGCGCCGGCACCACCATGCCGCCCAGCGCGGCGAATCCTGGCGCGGCGATCTGCCGGAACGACGACAATTGGCCGTCGGTCATCTCCCGCCGTATCTCCAGGCCTACGGTCAGGAAGAACAACACCATCAGCCCGTCGTTGACCCAGCCGTCCACCGGCAGGATCCACAACGGCGTCGCCAGCAGCCGGAAATACTGGTCGGCGCCGGACGCGTTCGACCAGACCAGGGCCACGGCCGCGGCGATGATCAGCGCCAATCCGCCGGCGGTCTGGCTGCGCAGGAATGCCAGCAGCGCGGCGTAGCGCCGGTTGGGGGGCGTTGCCGTCATGCGGTCCCTCTGACTCGCCCGTTCGTTGATGATCCGACCTGTTCCATGCCACCATCGGGCAATGAACCTGTACGCAGCCATACGAGCCATCCCGCACGACGCCGTGGTCAACATACTCGACCTGATCGCGTTCGTCCTGATCACCCCCGAACTCATCGGTGAGGCGCGGCTGAACCTGCTGACGTCATGGATCAAGCGTATCCTGGGTGGCCAGAACCGGACCCTGGTGATCGTGGCATCGTTGTTCATCGCCGGCCGGATCGCAGGCTATTTCGGCATCCCGCGCGGCTATGGCCATTTCCTGTTCCTGGCGGGGGTCGCGTTCCTGATCGCGACGCTGTTCACGCTGATCAACAACTACGTCAAAACCACGCCGTCCCGTCAGGTGATGCTGCTGCTCGGCGCGGCGCTGTTCGTCTGTGCTCGTATGATCGGAATTTTCGCCGCCCTTCAGAACGCGGAATGACCCCCCGATGGCCGGGATCGCGCGCATGGTGTAGCAACCTTGCTGCACCCGCGAAGGTTATCTGACCAGGAGGGCTGATGGATGCCGAAGATCATTCCCGTTGCCATTTTCGACTGCGTCGTGTTCGGCGCGACCGGCGACCTGACACTTCGAAAACTGCTTCCCGCGCTGTATTACCGCTTCCGCGACGGCCAAATGCCTGCCGAATCCCGCGTCGTCGGCGCCGCCCGCTCCAAATTGACGGACGAGGATTTTCGCGGCCGAGCGACCAAGGCGCTGGAACAGCACGTCGCCCGCGCCGATCAGGACCCGGAGATCATGCACCGCTTCCTGGCGCAACTGCACTACGTCTCGATCGACGCCACCGAACCCGATGCCGATTGGAGCCGCTTTCGCGACCTGCTGGACCCGGACCGCATACGGGTTTTCTACCTCGCCACCTCGCCGGACCTGTATGGGCCCGTCTGCCAGGCGCTGGCCACCAGCGGGCTGGTCACCGAACAGTCCCGCGTCGTGCTGGAAAAGCCGATCGGCCACGACCTCGCCTCGGCCAAGGTGATCATCGATGAGGTCGGAAAAGTGTTCACCGAGGCACGGACCTTCCGCATCGACCACTATCTGGGCAAGGAGACAGTGCAGAACCTGATGGCACTGCGCTTCGCCAACACGATCTTCGAGCGTTTGTGGACCGCCGACGTGATCGACCACGTGCAGATCACGGTAGCCGAAACGGTCGGGCTGGAGGGACGCGGCGGCTACTACGATAAATCCGGTGCCATGCGCGACATGGTGCAGAACCACATGCTGCAACTGCTGTGCCTGATCGCCATGGACCCGCCGGTGTCGCTGGATGCCGACCGCGTGCGCGACGAGAAGCTGAAAGTGCTGCGCGCCCTGAAACCCATGGAGCCGCATGAGGTCGCCACCCTGACGGTGCGCGGCCAATACACCCAGGGTGCCATCGACGGCAAACCGGTGCCCGGTTACCTGACGGACCTCGGTTCGGACGACGCCTCCGGCACCGAGAGCTTCGTCGCGCTGAAGGCCGAGGTGCGCACATGGCGCTGGGCCGGCGTGCCGTTCTACCTGCGCACCGGCAAGCGGCTGCCGTCAAAAGTGTCCGAAATCGTCATCCAGTTCCGCGCCCCGCCGTTCTCCATCTTCCCGCCCGAGGCGGCGGAAT
>NZ_LMUJ01000031.1:158374-178099 GCF_009765975.1 Acidisphaera sp. S103
ATCATCCGTCTGCAACCCGAGGAAGGCATGCGGCTGGAGATGATGACCAAGGACCCCGGTCCCGGTGGGCTGCGGCTGTCGCCGACCGGTCTGGACATCAGCTTTGAGAAGACCTTCGGCAAACGCTTCCCTGATGCGTATGAGCGGCTGCTGATGGACACGGTGCGCGGCAACCCGACCCTGTTCATGCGCCATGACGAAGTCGAGGCTGCCTGGACGTGGGTCGAACCCATCCTGGAAGCCTGGGCCGCTCGGCCGGACCACCCGCGCCCGTATCCGGCCGGAAGCTGGGGGCCGACGGCGGCCATCGCGCTGATCGAGCGCGATGGGCGGACGTGGCATGAGGAAATGACGTAGGCGAGCCAAAGGAACAACCAACATGAAACTCGGCGTGGCTATACCGGTGATCGACTCCGCCGTTGGCGGTGACCCTAACGCCATCCGCGACTTCGCGCAGGCCGCCGAGGACATCGGCTACCACGACCTGTCCGTCCCGGATCACGTCCTGGGGGTGAACGTCGCCAGCCGGCCGGACTGGGGTGACCGCAACACCTCGGCCGATCTGTTCCAGGACCCGTTCGTGGTGTTCGGCTTCCTCGCCGGCTGCACCAGGGCGATCGGGTTTTCTACCCAGGTGCTGATCCTGGCGCAGCGCCAGGCCGTGCTGGTGGCGAAACAGGCCGCCTGCGTCGATGTGCTGTGCGGTGGGCGCCTGCGGTTGGGCGTTGGCATCGGTTGGAACGCGGTGGAATTCACCGGTCTTAACGAAGATTTCCACAATCGAGGACGCCGGTCGGAGGAGCAGATCGCGGTCATGAAGGCGTTGTGGGCCGAACCGCACGTCACCTTCCGCGGCAAGTACCACACGATCGAGGATGCTGGGATCAACCCGCTGCCACCCCGGCGTGCGATCCCGATCTGGTTCGGCGGCCATGCCGATGTCACCGTCGGGCGCGTCGTGAAATCAGGCGACGGCTGGATGCCGATGGCGTACGGGCCGGGGGACGAGGCCAGGGTGGCGTTCGACAAGATGCGTGTCCAGGCGGACGCGGCAGGCCGCGACGCGGCCAGCATCGGCATCGACACAAGGGTAACCGCCGGCATCGGCGGCGAGGCCGAATGGCGGGACACAGTCCGATTCTGGAAGTCCTGCGGCGTCACCGACCTGACCCTGGCGACGTATTCCGGGCGTGGGCACCTGCGCCGCATCGCCGGACGGTCGCTGAAGGATCATATCGCTGCCATCCGGCGATACTGGGATGCGGTTGCCGACCTGCTGTAGACCCATTAGGCGTTTGTTAAGAAGTTTTCGTTACAGCCTCCGGGGTCTGAAACAATCCATACCGAGCGCCGCTGCCCGGTCTGAAGGATCCCGGAATGAGAAAGGTGCTGGGCAGCTTCGCCCATCGGTCGATCGCGGCCAAGCTGACGGCGGTGGCTGCCGCCGGCGTGCTGTTCATGGTGTTTGTAGCCGCCACCATCCTGGTGATCGCCAAGGGCGAACTGACCGCGGAACGGACTGCTCGGGCGCAGGCCGTGGTGGATGCCGCATGGGGGATCGCCGACAGCTTCCAGCAGGCCGCCCGGGCCGGCACCATGACCGAGGCGGAAGCACAAGCCAGGTTCAAGGCCGCGGCGAACGCCATCTGGTATGAGGGCCACACGAATTACCTGTTCATCTACGATACTGAAACCGGCCTCTGTGTGGTCAACACCGGCAACCCCGCGCTTCTCGGCAAGGATGTGCATGGCCTGCGCGATTCCAACGGCCGTCCTTTCGCGGCGAAGATGCTGGACCTCGCACGTGACGGCGGCCAGGGCACCATCCAGTACGCGTTTCCGCGCGGCAACTCCAAGGTCCCGCTGGAAAAGATCGCCTATGTCCGTGGCTTCGCGCCCTGGCACCTGATGATCGCCTCCGCCGAGTATATGAGCGATATCGACGACACGTTCTGGCGGATGACCCACACCGCCGGCATGGTGATCGGCGTCCTGCTGCTGTGTTCGGCCGGCCTGACATGGATGGTCGCGCGCGGCATCATGAAGCCGCTGTCTGCCCTCAAAACTCGCATGGCGGCACTCAGCGCCGGCGACCACGATGCGCCCGTCGCCGGTGCCGATCGCCGCGATGAGGTGGGCGAAATGGCGCGCGCCGTCCTGGTGTTCAAGGATCACATGGCCCGGGAGAGCCGGCTCTCGGCCGAACGGAAGGCGGAACGCGGCCAGCAGGAAGCAGCGAAGCGCGCCGCCCTCATCAGCATGGCCGACACCATCGAAACCGAAACCGGCGTGGCGCTGCGGCAGATCGGTGCTCGCACCACCGCCATGGAGGCAACCGCCGATAGCATGAGCGCCTCCGCCGAACGCACCGGTGCTTCGGCGCGGGAGGCCGCCGCCGCGTCGGCCAGCGCCCTGGCCAATGTCCAGACCGTCGCCGGCGCCGCGGAACAACTGGCCGGATCGATCCGTGAGATCGGCGGCCAGATGAACCGGTCCTCCGCGGTGGTACAGCGCGCGGTGACCGCTGGCACCGAGGCCCGCTCCACCATGGATGCGCTGAACCAGGAGGTCGAGCGGATCGGCGCTGTGGCCGACATGATCAACGAGATTGCCGGCAAAACCAATCTGCTGGCGCTGAACGCGACGATCGAGGCGGCTCGCGCCGGGGATGCCGGCAAGGGGTTTGCGGTGGTCGCGTCCGAGGTGAAGGCGCTGGCGACGCAGACCGCCCGATCGACGCAGGAAATCGCGCGCCACATCGATCAGATCCGCTCCGCCACCGGCGTATCGGTCGCGGCGGTTACCCGGATCGAGCAGACAATCACCGAAATCGACACGATCGCCGGGTCCATCGCCGCGGCGGTGGAGCAGCAGGGCGCGGCGACGGCGGAAATCGCCCGCACCGTCAGCGAGACCGCCGCCGCGGCGAGCGAAATGACTGGCCGCACCAAGGAAGTCATGGCCGAGGCCGTCGATACCGGCCGCTGTGCCACCGAGGTGCGCGACAACACCGCCGCGCTTGGCCAGGCGGTGGAAGAACTGCGCGATTCGGTGATCCGAGCGGTGCGGACCGCGATGGGTTGAAGTGGGCGTTACTCGCCACAACGGCTGGTTCGTGCGAAAACGCCGCGACGCACCATCCCGGCCCGCCTGACCCGGCATCGGCCTGTACAGGGAGAACGCCGTTGGCGAACCAGGTAAGCCCGCACGCCGGCCAGACGCTCGATTCATCGCTGCTCGTCAACGTGCCGCGGCTGATCACGGCGTATTTCGCCAACAAGCCTGACCCGGCGGTTCCCTCGCAGCGCGTGTCGTTCGGCACGTCGGGACACCGTGGGTCCGCTTTCGACAATGCGTTCAATGAGGCTCATATCCTGGCGATCAGCCAGGCCATCTGCCAGCATCGCACGCGCGCCGGCATCACCGGGCCGCTGTTCATCGGCATCGACACCCACGCATTGTCCGAACCCGCTTTGGCCAGCGCGGTGGAAGTCTTCGCCGCCAACGGTGTCGCAACGATGATCGACGCGCATGACGGCTATACACCGACCCCTGTCATCTCGCACGCGATCCTGACCTACAACCGGAATCGTCAGAGCAGTCTCGCTGACGGGATTGTCATCACGCCGTCGCATAACCCGCCCCGGGACGGTGGTTTCAAATACAATCCACCCAATGGCGGCCCGGCCGATACCGACGTAACGACCTGGATCGAGCGCGCCGCGAACGCATTGCTGGAAAGCGGCCTGGAAGGCCTGCGGCGCATGCCGTACGACCGCGCCCTGGCGGCCTCCAACGTTCATCGCCATGACTACATCGGTCCCTACGTCGCCGACCTGGGCAATGTTATCGATATGGACGCGATCCGGTCGTCGGGTGTGAAGATCGGGATCGATCCGTTGGGGGGCGCTTCCGTCCATTACTGGCAGCCGATCATCGAACGTTACGGTCTGGCCGCGACAGTCGTCAGTGACGCGATCGACCCGACATTCCGGTTCATGACCGCCGATTGGGATGGAAAAATCCGCATGGATTGCTCCTCGTCCTACGCGATGGCTCGGCTGATCGGCATGCGCGACACGTTCGACATCGCGTTCGCGAACGATACCGATGCGGACCGGCACGGCATCGTGACCCGGTCGAGCGGGCTGATGAACCCCAATCATTACCTCGCCACAGCCATATCGTATCTGTTCGGCAACCGTCCCGGCTGGACCGGCGGCCCGGGGGTGGGCAAAACCATCGTCAGCAGCGGTATCATCGATCGCGTGGCGGCCAGGATGGGCTGCAAGCTGATCGAAGTGCCTGTCGGATTCAAATGGTTCGTCGACGGCCTGATCGGCGGTTCGCTAGGCTTCGCCGGTGAGGAGAGCGCCGGTGCGTCGTTCCTTCGACGTGATGGATCGGTCTGGAGCACCGACAAGGACGGGATCATTCCGGGCCTGCTGGCGGCCGAGATCACCGCGGTGACCGGACGCGACCCGGGTGAAACCTACAGTCGTTTGACCGATGAACTGGGCGTTCCGTTCTATGCCCGTATCGACGCGGCGGCGACTGTGCAACAAAAGGATGTGCTGAAGAAGGCTACACCGGACCAGCTTGGCCTGAAGATGCTCGCCGGCGAACCGGTCACCGCGACGCTGACCGCCGCTCCGGGTAATGGCGCGTCGTTCGGCGGCATCAAGGTCACGACCGGGAACGGTTGGTTCGCCGCGCGCCCGTCCGGCACGGAGGATGTTTACAAGATCTACGCCGAAAGCTTCCGTGACGAGGATCACCTGCGGGCTATCCAGCAGGACGCTCAGGACGCGATATCGAGGCTGTTTGCGGCGGTGAATCCTGGTGGCTGACGTCGACGGCCGTTCACGTTGAGGCTTCAGCTTCGTCGTGGGCCGGCGAAGTCCGGATCATCTGCCACGGTAAGGTGCTGGATCAGATGGACCGGACTTCGCCGGTCCATGACGGAATCACTGGCGCTGGTCCATGACGAATCGCCGGTGCTGGTCCACGACAAATTGCTGGCGTCGGTCTGCCATGACAGTGCGTAGTGACGCCAGCCACGTTGCGAAGCCCTCATGCGCGAAGAAGTTCGTCCAATGCGACAGCGCGTCTTCGGCGCAGTCGAACGTGGCCCACCATTGCACGAACGCCTGACCACTTTCGACCACCGGCACGATTTGGATGGTGGCCTGGTAGTTGCGCACCGGCGCGGGTTCGAGAAAGGCGTAGGTATAGAACTGGTCGATATCCGAATGCGCCAGCAATTGCTGCCGGATCACCCGGCCGCCGATCTGGACACGCCGGATGGCACCGACCTGGTCGCCGGCCTTGCCATCCTCGATGATCGTCTCGCTTTCCACGCCGGCCCAGGCATAGTCGCCAAACGATCGAATGAACGACCAGACGTCGTCGGCGGTATGATCGAGAACCGTGCTGTAAAAGGATTTTGCCATCGGTCACCTCACGCGGTCGGGGTCGGAGAGGCCGGTGTAGGATACGGCGGCACGACGAACCCCCCACATCGTGCTTTGGCATCCGGGTTACCAGGGCGTCCGATCCGAACGCCGCCCCTTCCGGCCAGGCGTGCAGGTGGTAAACAGCGAACATGAACGTTGCCCCACCCCTCCGCGTCGGTACAAGAGGCTCCCCGCTGGCGCTGGTGCAGACCCGCATTTTCTTGCGCCATCTCGGTTCGGGAGAGGGCCAGGAAACCGTCATCGCCACCACCGGCGACGCCGTGCAGGACCGTCCGCTGGCCGATATCGGCGGCAAGGGCCTGTTCGCCAAGGAAATCCACGAAGCCTTGCTCGATGGCCGTGTCGATTGTGCCGTCCACAGCCTGAAGGACCTGGAAACCGAACTGCCTCCGGGGGTCATGCTTGGCTGCGTGCTGACGCGGGAAGACGCGCGCGACGTCCTGATCCTGGGGGATGCCTGTGGAGCGCCGGACCTCGCCGATCCGCTGGCCGCCCTGCCGCATGGCGCGTTGGTCGGCACGTCCTCCGTCCGCCGTCAGGCGCAGTTGCTGCATGCGCGCCCCGATCTGCATGTCACCTCGATCCGCGGCAACGTGCAAACGCGGTTGCGGAAACTGCGCGAAGGTCAATGCCAGGCAAGCCTGCTCGCGTTGGCCGGGCTGCGGCGGCTGGACATGACGATCCCTAACGCGATCGTGCTCGATCCGGACCTCATGCTGCCGGCCGCCGCCCAGGGTATCGTCGGCATTACCGTCCGAACCGGCGATATGGCACTGCGGGCGCGTCTCACCGCGATCGAGGACGCCGCATCCCGCATTGCCGCCACTGCCGAACGGGCGATGCTCGCGACGCTTGACGGGTCCTGCCGTACGCCGATCGGTGCTTATGCGCGCCTGCTGCCGGACGGCGGCCTGTCCCTGGCAGGCATGGTCGCCCGCGCCGACGGATCGTTCCTGCTGCGGCGCTCGTTACGGGGCCGATCCGCCGACGCAGACCGTATCGGTCAGGAGCTGGGGGCCATCCTGCGTGCCGGGTCGCCAGCCGATCTGTTCGGGTAGGCGCAACCGGTCGCGGGACCCTGCGTTACAGCCCGACGCAACACGAGGTTCCGCATGAAACGACACATTCTATCGGCCGCCGCCTGCCTTGCCCTGATCGCCGGCGCGGCCGTCCCGGCCCACGCCAAAGGCTGCATCAAGGGTGCCATCGTCGGCGGCGTCGCCGGTCACATGGCTCACCACGGTGCGCTCGGTGCCGCGGGCGGCTGTGCGGTCGGGCATCATATGGCGGCCGAGAAGGAAAAGCAGAGGCAGGCGGACCAACAACAAGATCAGCAGCACGATCAGCAGCGATGAGGGTGACGTGACGCATCAGCTTCGTCGCTGGACCAGCCACGTCCGTGCCGTCTGATCCAGCACCTTGCTGGGGCAGATGGCACGGACTGACGCCGGGCCATGGCGAATCAAGAATCGGTCCCAGTGGTGGATTAGCCATCGTAATAGACGTTGTCGCCCAGGTCCTTCATTTCCAGAATCGCCGCATCGGCGCGGCCGGCCGGGGGCTTCATCACGGTCGCCTCGGTCACTTCGGCGATCACAATGTGATGGTCGCCCAGTTCGACAATCTGCCGCACCGAACATTCCACCGCGGCGATGGCGTCATCCAGAATGGGCGTGCCGTTGGTGCCGGCATGGAATGCCTGGCCGGATAGTTTCCCGTCCTCAACCTTGGCGGGTTTGAAGAAGGTGAAGGCCATCCCCTTGTGCTCTTTGCCGAGCATATTCAGTGCGAACTTGCCGGTACCCTTCACCACGGTGTGCACGCCGGAATCGGCCTTGATGCCGACCACCACCAACGGCTGAAAGTGGCGCCCGCGGTGGCTGTATATCCAGCAGCATCACGCGATAGAGAAACACCGCTGGCTGACAGCAGCGACTGTATCACACGTGGTTTTATTGTCCCTCGGCGCCATCGTTGCTCTCACTGTCGATCCGGTCCATGCTGAAGACTGGAAGACGGAACGCCCCCCGTCAGGCGGAGACACGCTTATGGGCCACATCTCTACTGCCGCGATGCGATGCTGCGGCCCGGTCCTGGCGCCGTGGAGCCCGCGCGTCTGATGTCCCCGTTTTCCGGCAGGGCGAGCGGAGTGCCTGATGCCGCATGAGCCTGAAGTTCTGCGTCTGCTCCAGGCGTATCAGGACATTTGGTTTTCGCATTTTCCCGCGCTGTCGCGCCGGGCGGAATGGCATATCGTCCACCATCTGTGCATGCGCGGCCGCAACGGCGCGCCCGTCGGCGAACTCTATGGCCTGGCCAAGCAGATTTTCCTGCTCGATGACGCGACGGTGAAAGAGCGGCTGCTGTCGATCAACCAGGACGGTTTGTGCGACCTGGATCCGACCGGCCAGATCTATGCCCGCACCATCGCCACACCGACCCGAAGCCTGCTGGACAAATTCGACGCCCATTTGCGGGCCTTCGCGCAGCCGTTGTCGGAGGTCGGCAAAGTGTTCGGCACGGTGTTGCCGGCGCCGTCATTGGACGAACTTTCGGCGGATCATCGAGCCCTGCTGCTACAACCTTTGGACATTCACACCGAACAATGGGCCGTCGCGGTGGACCGGGTCTTCGAGTCCGGCCGCCTTTCCCCCGCCCGGCGCATGGACGCGAAACGGCATTTGATCTCTTCCTCGCATTGGAACCTGCTGCACAATGCCGTCCGTTGGTATTATGAATCGCACGGTTCGCAGGCCGGGAAGGACGGTATCCTGGCCGACCGGTTGGCCGCGCAACTGCTGCAACTGACCGGCCAGACCCTGCAGACGACGCGGGATCACATCGCTTATCTGCTGGACGTCGGGCTGTTCCAAAGGATGCCGGGCAAGGCGCTGCACGTCGCGGTCTCCGCCGTTGCGATCAAGGAAATCCACCTCGCGCTCGGCCGCACGGCGGAGCGGTTGCCGGCGATACTGGACGCACTGTCCGGCCGAGGGGCGCCAGCGGCGGGATTGCCGATCGACAACGATATCGGCGACCTGACGGTGACGGTCCGGCATCGCCCGGCGGGAGCCGCCGCACCGGAAATTCATCATCTTCTGCAGATTGTCGCGCCACGGGGCAACGAACGTCGCATACCGGTCCAACCGCCTTTGACGATCGGGCGCACGCCACCCAGCGATCTGGTGCTGAACGGGGCCGATATCTCGCGGACTCATTGCCGTATCGTCGCGGATGGGTCGGGTATCGCCGTCAGCGACCTGAACTCGACGAACGGCACATTCCTGAATGACCGACGGATCAAGGCGATCACGCCGTTGAAAGCCGGCGACCGGCTGCAGGTCGGGTCCTATGTGCTGGAGTACCATCGGGAAAGCGCCGCCGCGGCACC
The DNA here is from genome assembly GCF_009765975.1 of Acidisphaera sp. S103. Lineage (GTDB taxonomy): Bacteria > Pseudomonadota > Alphaproteobacteria > Acetobacterales > Acetobacteraceae > Rhodopila. The sequence goes on from NZ_LMUJ01000031.1 coordinate 167,243, forward strand.
GGGTGACATCGAAGACACCCGGCACAGCCGAGGCCTGCAGGCGGGGCGATAGCGCGCGGTCGTCCCCCCGCCAATTCGACATCCAGGCCTTTCCTTTCCCCATTCAAGGCGTGGGACCGACGCTGGAACAAACCAGGAAATTCGGTGCGATCCGGCGGCGACGTTTCTGGAAATCCGGGTCAAGTCATTCCAGATAAAAGTCGGACAATAAACTCGAAGTAAAGTGGTCAGTTTACGACAGGATTATCTTACGACATTTACCGTTTATTAATGTATTCGGCACGGATATTAAAATCCCCGAGAGAACGGACGAAATCCTTTCTCCAGATCGCAATAGCAGAAGCAGCGGGGGATTCAGACATGTTCAACGTAACAAAGATGACCATCCTGACAGGCGCCGCTTTATTCGCTGTCAGCGTGACAAGTTCAGCCAAGAGCCACGATCGGTATGTCGAGATCGTAAACGACTCTCATCTGGCGATCGTCAGCTTCTATGCTTCCAACATCGGCTCCGATAGCTGGCAGGCCGATGTCCTCGGCACTGCCATGCTGCCGCCGGGCAAGCATCTGCGGATCAACCTGGACGACGGTTCCTCCTATTGCCGGTTCGACCTGAAGACCCGTTTCATCGACGGAACCAGCGTCGTCCGCCACGACGGCGATATCTGCTCGGTCACCCAATACACGCTGACCGATGGATCGGCGCGGCCATGAGCAACTTCCTCATCGCGACACTCTCAGAGACGGGACACCTGACAATGCGCAAGCTCACCTGGTTGAAGAACCTCGCCGTCAACGCCGTGACGATCATCGGCCTGGAACTCGCCGGCAGCGCCCCGGTGAACGCCGCGGAGGCGGTCGGCCAGTACGGCTATTGGACGACTGTATCCGACACCGGCAGCGACGGCGAGGCGATCTGCGGCGTCAGCACGCAGATGACCAATGGGGCCGAACTGCGGCTGATGGTCGTGGGTGAAGAGGTGCATATGATGGCCTACGATCCCGCCTGGACCATGCCGGCGGATGGCGAGGCCCGGGTGACCATCACCGTCGATGGCGAGGTGTATCACGGCCGGGCCGTGGCCCTCGACGCGAAGACGCTGGTCGTGCGGAACCTGACCACGGACTTCCTTGAGGAGTTCATGAACGGGATGAAGATGGAGGCCGATTTCGGTGGCGCGCGCTGGACGGTCAGCCTGATCGGGTCCAGCCGGGCAACCAGCGCGATGGGTGAATGCATGGCAATGGCCGCCGCGCGCCGCGGGGTCATGAGTTGAGGCGGCTGCTGGGCTATTCGTGTGCGAGCACCCAGTCGCTGACGAAGCTGGCCAGGCCGTTGGCGTGGAAATCCCGTCGCAGCCCGGCCGCATCGTAATCGTCCCGCACCCAATCCAGGAACGGCTTGCGGCCTTCGCCTTCATGGCGGTAGCGCAAGAAGAACGCATCCAGGATGCCGGTGCTCGCCTGCTTGATGTGCCCGAAACGCCAGGATAGTTGGCGCAGGGCGTCGGCCGAGGTGCCGCCCTCGAACATCACCATCAGCCCGGCGGCCAATCCCGCCCGGTCGGCGCCTGACTTGCAGTGCATGATCGCCGGCGTCGGCATGGATGTGTAGATGCCGTACAGACGCAGGATCCGGTCGCGCTGCGGGGCGCCGCGGCTTTCCAGCGCCATGTCGTGGAAATCCAGGCCGAGTTCGCGCGCCGCTTCCCGCGACAACGCATCCGATCCGCTTTGGGTCTTGCCGCGCAGGTTGATCAGGGTCCGGAGCCCCAGCCGTCGCACCATCCGGCGCAGGCGGGGCGGCGTCGGGTGATTGCAGCGATAGATCTTGCCGGGCACGACCGGAGCCAGATTGCCCCAGACCAGGCGGAACAGGGCGTGGTCGATGAACAGCGAGTCGATCCAGGCCACGACGCGGCCTTTGGTGGTGCTGAGGTCGCCGTTGAAAATAGAGTTCATTCGTGTGTGGGCCGGACCTTTGGGAATGGCGGCACATATGGTCATGACCGGGCGCGACGGGCAACCAGCGCTGTGTGGTGGGACCCGCGTTCCTGGCCACCGGTCACGCCGTCCCTGGTTGCTGGTCCGACCGTCAGCGGGTGCCGCGGGGGATTATCCTTCAGCCACCCGCGTCATCCATGCCCCTGCCATCGCCACCGCATCCCTGGCCTTCTGCACCGCGCCGGTCGCGCGCAGGAAGCCGTGGACGGTGCCGGCGAACGTCTCCGTCTCCACCGCTACGCCGGACGCACGCAGTTTCGCCACCAGCGCCTCGCCTTCCGACCGCAGCACATCCAGTTCCGCCAGCAGCACCATCACCGGAGGCAATCCAGTGAGATCCGCCCGTAACGGCGCTGCCAGCGGGTGCAGCCGGTCGATATCGTGTGGCACGTAGACGCTCCAGTAGAACGCCATCCGTTCCGTGCTCAGCCCGTACCCGCCTGTCCCGAACTCCCGATAGCTTGGTGTGTCGAACCGCGAGTCGCTGACCGGGTAGTTCGCCAGCACACCGGCCAGAGCCGGGCCGCCGGAGTCCCGCAGCAGCAGGGCCGTCGCCAGGGCCAGGTTGCCACCCGCCGAATCCCCGCCGACGAAAATGCGCTTTGGGTCCAATCCCCAGTCCGCGCCGTGTTCGGCGACGAACCGTACCACCTCGGCACATTCTTCCAGCGCCCGAGGGAATTTTGCTTCCGGCGACAGTGAATAGTCCACGCTGACCACGGCGACCGGGCCGGCCGCCGCGTATTCTCGCGTCATCCGGTCGTGGGTGTCGACATTTGCCCACACCCAGCCGCCGCCGTGGAAGTAGATCAGTGTCGGGATGACCCGATCCGTCACCGGCCGGAATACCCGGCAGAAGATCCGCCGCCCATGGGCATGCACGAAGCGCTCGGTCGTTTCCGCCATCACCGGCCCACCCACCGCCGTTCGCAGGCCGAGCAGATCGTTCACCTTCCTGTGTGGCGCCAGCGGCAGTTCCACCTTTACCGGCGGATAAGCGGCCGCCGCTTTCTCCTGTTCCGCGGTGAACGCGGCCATTTCCGGGTCCCAGCGTGATCGATCCGACATTCTTCTTAACCCCCTCGCTTGTTGATCCCCTTGGGGCATCTGCCTGCTATGCAACGGCACGTGGCGTCGAATTGCAACTTGCCGCGGTCGCTGCCGCACCCCTTATGCCGCGAGGCAACATGATCAGACACAGATGACGGTTCCCCGCTTCAACACCGCCGGCCGCTTCGATCCGGCTGCCTTGTTCCATCCGGCGTCCGTCGCCGTGATCGGGGCCGAAACCGAGGTGGGGTCGCGGATCATGGCCAACCTGGTGATGGGCGGCTTCAAGGGCGCCATCCACACGAGCGTAACCGACAACACCGCCCTGGCGGTCCTGGCGATGCCACCGGACCAGATTGGCCCCACGATGACCGAACTGGCGCGGGCCAATTGCTTTGCGGCCATCGTCCCCGGGGCGGCTGACGGCTTGGCCGACCATGCGGCCCGTACGGGAGTCCGGGTCCTGGGGCCCTATTCCTGCGGTCTGGCGGTTCCTCGCCTGAATCTGAATGCGACACGATCCCACATCCCGCCGCCGGCGGGCCGGTTGGCCTTGATTTGCCAATCCTCGGCCCTCAGCCGCGCAGTGATCGACTGGGCGGAGCCCAACGGTGTGGGGTTCAGCCATATCGTCGGCCTGGGCGGCAACGCCGATATCGGCTTCGGCATCACCCTGGACTGGCTGTCCCGCGACCCCGGCACCGGCGTCATCCTGTTGGACATCCGCCGCATCAAGGATCATCGCCGGTTTTTGTCCGCCGCCCGCGCCGCGGCCAAACTGCGCCCGGTGGTCGCGATCCGCCCCGGCTTGCGGCTGCTGGACGACGGTGACTCCGATCTGATGTTCGAGGCCGCGTTGCGCCGAGCCGGCGTGCTTTACGTCAAGCGGCTGGAGGATCTGCTGGCGGCGGCTGGTACTCTGTCCCGCGCTAAGCCCGCGCGTTGCGGCACTTTGGCGATTGTCAGCAACGCGATCGAGCCGGGCCGGCTCGCCGCGGATGCCGTGCTGCGGGAGGGCCTCGATCTGCTGCCCGATGCCGCCCCCGACCACGGCGTGCTGCATGCCGGGTCCACCAACCTGGCCGCGACCGCGTTCGAAATTGCCGCCCGGCCCGATATCGGCGGCGTCCTGGTCGTCCATACGCCCCAAGGTCCGGATGACGCGGCAACCATCGCCGCCCTGGCGGTGCCGCAAGCGGCGTTGCATGCCCCGGTGCTGGTCTGCGCGATGGGCGAGACGACCGGTGCGCCGCATCGGCTGACGCTCGCCCATGCCGGCCTGCCGGTCTTCGCCACCCCCGACCAGGCTGTTCAAGGCTTCGAGCATCTGGTGCGCGACCACCGTAACCGCGAGGCCGCCCGCGAACTGCCGCCCAGCACGGTGCTCGATCTGGCCCCCGAACAGGCGCTTGTGCGAAGCTGTTTCGCCGCGACGCGTGCCCAAGGCCGCCTGACCCTGACGCAGAACGAGGCGCTCGGCATCCTGTCCGCCTACGGTATTCCCATCGTGCCCACACGGTTTGCCGCCGGCGCGCCGGATGCTGCCGGTGTGGCCGCCCTGCTGGGCTTTCCCGTGGTAGTGAAACTGCGTGACAGCACGGCACCGGCGGATCGGCCGTTCGGTGACCTGGTGTTGGACCTGCACGACGCCGCCCAGGTGACGGCTGCTGCCGGATTGCTGTCCGCGCGTGCCCAGCGGTGGGGTTCCACCGGCGAATTGTTGGTGCAGCGCTTTGTCGGCCAAGCGCGGGAGGTCGCGGTGCGCGTGGTGGACGATGCGACGTTCGGGCCGGTGATCACGTTCGGTCGCGGCGGCACCGAGGCGGCCTTGCACGACCGGGCCGTCGATCTGCCGCCCTTGAACCTGGCATTGGCCAAGGGCCTGATCCAGCGCTGCCGTAACGGCGCCATGCTGGGGCGTCTGCTGCGCGACCGAGCACCGGCCAGCGGCGATGCAGTGGCGCAGACGCTGGTGCGGATCAGCCAGTTGATCGTCGATTTCCCCGAGATCGCCGAACTGGACGTGCCGTCGCTATTCGTCGACGCCGGCGGCGTGCTGGCCGCTGATGCCTGGCTGCGGCTACGTGGGGCGGATGAGCCGCCTGTTGGGTTGGCCATCGCCCCCTATCCGGTCGAACTGACGGAACACCGGCTGATCGGGCCGGATCGCATGACCATTCGCCCGATCCGGCCGGAAGACGCGGCCGAACATATGGCGTTCTTCCATCGACTCTCGCCGCAGGATATCCGCTTTCGTTTCTTCAGTGCGATGCGTGAACTGTCGCCGGAACAGACTGCTCGGTTGACCCAAATCGACTACGACCGGGAAATGGCGTTCATCGCGATCGACGAAACGACCGGCGACACGGTGGGCGTCGCCAGGCTGGCCTGCGATTCGGACGGGCGATCGGGCGAGTTCGCGGTGATCGTGCAGGCGGACATGAAAGGCCGCGGCCTCGCCTCGCATCTGATGCAACGGCTGATCGCCTGGGCCCGGACGCGTGGCCTTGCCGAGGTGGTGGGCCAGATACTGGCGGATAACCAGCCGATGCTGGCATTCATCCGGCATCAGGGCTTCAGCGTTCATCGCATGGCGGACGATCCGGAGGTCATGGAGGCGAAGCTGGTGCTGTAATGGGGCCTCGTCGATTGCGCGGCGAGGCACCATTAGCTTCATTTCGCCAGGGCTGTTTCTTTCACCTCGACCCTAGACCCTTTGAACGCCGGCATCACCTCTTTGGCGAACCGCTCCACCTGTTCCAGGATCACCGCCTCCGGCACGCCGAGAGACGGGCTGATCGAGATCCGATCCAGTCCAGGATAGGCTTTTTCCAGCGCCTTCAGGTGATCGATGATCTCGTTGGCCGACCCGGTCAGGAACCCGCCGGATTTCACCGCATCCTCGATCCGCGGCAGCTTCGCCGTCGGCGCCTTCTTCGGATCCCGCATAATCTCGATCTGCTCATCCGTCATCGCTCGATTCAGCCGTAGCTCACCGAACATCTTCATGTTTTCTTCGTAATATTTCGCCGCATCGCGGATGCACTGTTCCTTGCTGTCGCCCATGTAGAAATGGAAGCCGAAGCAAAGCCGCTCGCCCAGATCGATATGCTTGCCGATCTTGGCATGCTCAGCCTGCCATTTCAGCACGACGCCGTGCATCGCGCCGCCCTCGGCCGATCCGCCGCCGACCATGCCTTGGATGCCGTGTTTCGCCATGAATGCCAGCGCCCGTTCCGATCCACCCTGGATCGGCTGCCAGCATTCCACCGGCAAACGAGCGGGCCGGGGCACCAGGGTCAGTTCCTTCAACGTATAGCCGCGATACGGCACTTCCGGCGGCAGCGTGTAGTGCTTGCCCTTGTGCGAGAACGACTCTTCGTTGAACGACTTGAAGATAATGTCGACCTGTTCCTCGAACAACTCGCGATTGGCTTCCTGGTCGATCAGCGGTGAGCCGAACGTTTCAACTTCCCGCGTGTGGTACCCGCGCGCGACACCGAACACGACGCGGCCATGCGACAGGATATCAGCCATCGCGTAATCCTCGGCGAGGCGCAGCGGATGCCACATCGGGGTCACGTTGAAGCCGCAGCCGATGTTGATGTTCTTGGTCAGATGCGTCAGGTGCAACGCCATCAGCAGCACGTTGGGGATGCACTCGGTTCCTTCGCGCTGGAAGTGGTGTTCCGCCATCCAGAAGGTCGAGTAACCAAGCCCATCCATCTTCTGGGCGATGTGCTCTGCCTTCGACAGTGCGGTCGACAGATGCGCATTGTCATACCGCCGGTCATTGATCGGAATGCCGCCGTAGCCGATGTCTTCGACGTCCGTATGGCCCGCGAAAAGGCTGTCAAACTTCGTGATCATTGCCGTCGTTCCTCCGTCCCTACCGGATAGTAGGCGGACGGACGGGGTTGGCAAGTTAGACGCTTAAACGCCGTAAACCGCCCGAGCGTTGTTTAGGAAGAAATCGCGGCGCCGTTCCGGATCGACCCCGGCTGGTAACACATGCGCGGGATCGTCGTAGTCCCAATGCGGATAGTCGGTCGCGAACAGCAGCTTGTCCCAGCCGATCCAATCGATGGCGTCCAGCGCCTGGGATTTCACCGCTGGTTCTTCCATCGGTTGAGTCGTCAGCCAGATGTGATCGCGGATGTATTCTGATGGCGGGCGCTTCAGATGCGGCAGCTCGGCCCGCAGCCGGTGCCACAATTTGTCCAGACGCCACGCCAATGACGGCAGCCAGGCGAACCCGGCCTCCACCACCACGATCTTCAGTTTTGGAAACCGTTCGAATATCCCTTCCAACACCATGCTGCTCAGCATCGTCTGGCAGGATTGGGCGTGACCGACCATGTCCTCGATATAGAATGACGGCCAGCCGCCGCCCGAGACCGGATAGCCGCCGAAACCGAACGCGTGGATACCGACCGGCAACCCGGCCTCCGATGCCGCGCGGTAAATCGGCCAGTAACGCTTCTGGCCGGCGGGTTCGGCGGTGCGGCTCAGCAGCAGGACTTGCACGTAGTCGGAGTGCCCGGCCCAGCGTTCGATTTCCGCCGCTGAGGCCTCACCGTCCTCATACGGCACCAGGATCGAGCCTTTCAGTCGAGGCTCCGGCTGCGTCCATTCTGCCACCTGCCAGCGGTTCATCGCCTGGCACAGTGCGTCCGCCAGATAACCGTTCTGGAACCCGCCGGGATGCGGGCGGATCATGTTCAGCACGCCCAGCGTGATATTGTGCGGATCGAGATGGTGGGTGCGCATGAATGCCAGGTCGCTGCCCGGACGGCCACCATTGGGTGGCCAGGCATCTCGTCGCGACGCATCCGGCTGGCTCTTGGGATAGGCCGGCCCCGCCTCGAACGCCTGCCGAGGCAGCGGGCCGAACATCTCCAAGTGATCCTGCCAGCGCTTTTCCAGATACGGATACAGCCCCTTCATCCCCAGCTTCGGCGACTGGTGGATGTCGCAGTCGGCGATGGCCAGGCGCGACGTCCCGGCGGGCTGTTCGGTTGGCTTGGCGACATCGATGGTCATGGCGGCCGCTCCCTGGCTGTCGGTCAGGATAGCGGCGAACCGGGGGTGATGGCTACCGTGCGTCAGTTCTCCAGCCGCACGTACTCGAAATCGCCCGGCATGTTGTCGACACCGAGGCGCGGCGGGGCGATCCAGCCCGCGTAGACACCGGGTTGCAGCGACGCGCGCATCAGGCTGGTGATGAACAGGTTGTCGCCGACGGAGGGCAGCATCGATTCCCGCCGAACATGCCATTCCTCGGTACTGAGGATGGCGCCGTTGGTATCAGTATGGATTGTGCTGAACTCACCGATGCGACGGTTGAAGGCGACATGCGGCAGGGTGATGCGGAACGTGGTCCCCGCCCGTTCCAGCACACGATTCCAGCGCACCACACCGGCGGCGGCATCTTCGACGTAGTCGTCGCGCAGCCGCATGTTTAGGGCGGACAGGGCCGGGACGTCTTCGTTGACGATCGCGCCGTCGCGTGGCCGCAGCACGGGATAGACTGACGCGGTCAGGCGGTGATCGTCCTCGATCTTGTCCTCGCGGTAACGGCCTTTCAGCCCGGCATTGAAGGCATTCGCGGCATTGGTGCTGATTTCGTTACCGAACAGGTCGAGTGTCAGCGAGAAATGCAGGTTGGCCTTTTTCTGGATCGTCGGCAGATCGATTACGCCCAGTGCCCGCACGCGTTCGATATCGTAGGGATCGTCGATGCCGGCTTCCTTCATCGCCTCCGCCGTGCGTTGCAGCACGCGGCTGACGCCGGTTTCGCCAACGAACATGTGGTGGGCTTCTTCCGTCAGCATGAAGCGGCAGGTGCGTGACAGCGGGTCGAAACCGGACTGTGCCAGCGCCGCCAACTGCATCTTGCCGTCGCGGTCGGTGAAGAAGGTGAACATGAAGAACGACAGCCAATCGGGAGTCCGTTCGTTGAATGCCCCCAGCATACGCGGCGTATCTTCGTGACCGGAGCGGCGGCGCAGCAGGTCGTCGGCTTCTTCCCGTCCGTCACGGCCGAAGTATTTCTGCAGCAGATAGACCATCGCCCAGAGATGGCGGCCTTCCTCGACATTGACCTGGAACAGGTTGCGCATGTCATACAATGATGGTGCGGTGGCCCCGAGGTGACGCTGCTGCTCGACCGAGGCCGGTTCGGTGTCGCCCTGGATGACCAGCAAACGCCGCAGCATGGCGCGATATTCGCCGGGAACTTCCTGCCAGGCTGGCTCGCCTTTATGGGCACCGAACGGAATGGTCCGCCCTTCAACCACGGGCGCTAACAGGATGCCCCACCGATATTCCGGCATCCGCACGAAGCCATATTTGGCCCAGCCGTCGCTGCCGACGCCGACAGCGGTGCGCAGATAGACCGGGAAGTCCTGGAATCCCTCCGGACCCATCGACTTCCACCAGTCGATGTAGCCGGGATGCCAGGTTTCCAGTGCTTTTCGCACCCGGAGGTCGTCGGCGAGGCCGACATTGTTCGGAATCAGGCCGTCGTAATCGATCTGGCTGCCGTCTGGCATGGGAGGGTATCCTTTCAGACGCGTTCAGTATTGAAGTCCGGCCGCACGCCGGACCCGTAGCGTTTCAGCGATCCGCTTTCGCCCACCGCGTTCGGCCGCTGGAAGATCCAGTTCTGCCATGCGGTCAGGCGCCCGAAGATTCGGGTTTCCATCGTTTCGGGACCGGCAAAGCGGAGATTGGCTTCCAGGCCGGTCAGCGCATCGGGTGAGAACGACGCGCGTTCCTCCAGGATCAGGCGTACTTCGTCGTCCCAGTCGGTTTCGTCGTAGGCGAACGTCACGAGGCCATGCTGTTCCGCGGTTTCGGCATCCAGCGTCTCACCGATCAGCACGGCGGCGGCGTCGAGCGACTCTGGTTCGCCGTAAAAACGGTTGGCGAGGCGAGACATCCCGTTGCCCATCGGGAACGCGGAGAAATTCAGCGCCGACAGATGCAGCGTCGCGGTCCCGCCGGCGAACATCACCGAACGGTCGGCGGCGAACACGATTTCGGCGAGCGAACCGGCGAAGCAGCTTTCGGGGTCGATCAGCGCGATCAGGCTGCGCGCCATCATGTCGACCCGCTTGAACACGCGTTTCAACAGCAGACGGATTTCGCGGACCAGCCAGTCGGTCTGGTATTGCTCCAGCAGGCTGTCGGCGGCCAGCACCTGAGCCGGATCGCCAACGGAACGGAAGACGATCAGGCCGATGGATGGCTCGTTCAGCCGCAGATGCAGCAGTGCGTCGTCCAGTTCGCGCGCCATCGCCAGCGGCCAGAACGCGGTGCCGCTGTCGTGGAGGCCGCGCAAGTCGCCGGGCACGTCGGACGGCCCGAGGATGGTGATCGTGGCGGTGCGTGCGCCACGATCCAGCGTGATCTGGACATGCGGATAGGCGATCGCGTCGCCGGCGATCGTCCGGTCCAGCGGAGTCAGCGAAACCCCCTTGACCCCATCCCGATCGGATCGTGCCGCGAGTTCCAGGGCGCGTTCGGTCACCTTCGCCTCCCATGCCGAGGGCGGAACGACCTCATCCACCAGCCGCCATTCGACGGCGCGCTTGCCACGCACGCCTTCCTCGGCGGTGCAGAAGATGTCGGCGCGGTCACGGCGCACCCGGCGCTTGTCGGTCAGGCGCGTCAGGCCGCCGGTGCCGGGCAGCACGGCAAGCAGCGGAAGCTCCGGCAGGGAAACGGACGAACGGCGGTCGTCGATCAGCATGATGTGGTCGGCGGTCACCGCCAGTTCATACCCGCCGCCCGCCGCGC
>NZ_LMUJ01000031.1:178261-199110 GCF_009765975.1 Acidisphaera sp. S103
GTCTTGATTTCCGGGTGCTCGAACCGCAGCCGCTGCACCGCGTCCGCGAGTTCGATATCGACGCCTAGATCGTACGAATTCAGTTTCAGTTCGTACCCGTCCATCAGCCCGCCGGCTGGATCGACGTCCATGGTCAAGGTCGCGACGGGGCCATCGAAAGACATCTTCCAATGGCGATAGCGGGTCGGGTCGGTTTGGAAATCGATCACGTGGATGGTTCCCGCGGCAAATTGGCGATGAAGGCGGTGATGGCGGCCAGGGTCGCGTCCATGGCCTCCAGGTGCGGTGAATGCCTGGCTCCGGCGATCAGTTGGGTTGTGATCGGCGCCTGGACGTTGGCTTCCAGGGTGCGAATCTGCTCGTCGGTGCCGTAGGGATCGTCCTGACCTTGCAAGGCCAGGATCGGCACGTGGATGTGTGGCAGGAACCGGGTGATGTCGAAGTCCCGGAACCGTGGGTCCAGCCAGGCGTTGTTCCAGCCCCGGAACGCGGTATCGACGTCGCGGTGATACCGGGCGAGGCGCTGGCGCAGGGTGCCGGTTTCGTAGTCCGCCTTGATCCGCTGGATACTGGCGATATTCAGGTCCTCGACAAAGAAATGCGCGGCTATGGTGATCAGGCCAAGAAGGGTGGGCTGAAAGTCCTCGCCCCCCGTGTCATAGCCGGGCTTGGCCCGGCTACCCACGACTTTGCCGGATGCAACATCGTAAGACGTGGATGGCCGGGCCAAGCCCGGCCATGACACCGGGGGCCATGACATGGGGGGCGAAGACGCGGGGGGTGAGGACACAGCGACCGACCCCGCGTACACCGCCGCGATCGACCCGCCATCGGAATGGCCAATCAGCACCGCCCGCTGGATCCCGGCCGTACGCAGCACCTGGGGCAGCACCACAAGTGCCTCATCCTGCATATACGTCATCGGCCGAGGCAGCGTCACACCGTCCGAATGCCCATAGCCAAACCGCGAGTAAGCAAACACACCCAAACCGGTTGCCGCCGCCAGACGCTCCGGCACATCGCGCCACAGCGCCACGCTGCCTAATCCTTCATGCAGCAGCACCAGCGTCGAGGCGTCAGCCGGTCCCGGCCCCCACCAGCCGGTCTCCAGCGTCCCGCCATCGATCTGAAGGAAACCAGACCGCATCAAACCTCCCGCAGCCGGAAGCGCTGAATTTTCCCCGTCGCCGTCTTCGGCAGACTGTCGACAAACTCAATCCAGCGCGGATATTTCCAAACGCCAATACAAATTTTCACATGATCCTGCAGCGCCATCACCAGAGTGTCCGAGGGCAAACCATCACGCAAAATGACGAACGCTTTCGGCTTCACCAGCCCATCCCGGTCCTGCCGCCCAATCACCGCCGCCTCCAGCACGGCGGGATGGGAGATCAGGGCTTCCTCGACCTCAAACGGAGACACCCACACGCCACTAACCTTCAGCATCTCGTCACTGCGTCCCTGGAAGCGGAAATAACCGTCCGCGTCGCGAGTATAAGTGTCGCCGGTGTAGGTCCATTCGCCCTGGAACGTCCGCCGGGACTTGGCGCGCTGGTTCCAGTACCCATCAGCGGCGCTGTCGCCGCGCACCACCAGTTCCCCGGGTTCCCCGTGCGGCACCGGACGGTCGTGCTCGTCCACGATGCGCGCGTCATACCCGGGCACGGGCTTGCCGCTGCTGCCGTAACGGACGTCGTCTGGATGGTTGCTGATGAAAATATGCAGCATCTCGGTCGAGCCGATTCCATCCAGGATATCGACACCCACAACGGATTTCCAACGGCTGCCGATATCCGCGGGCAGCGCCTCACCGGCGGAGATACAGCGGCGCAGACGCGACGACCCGGCCCCCGGCGCGATATAAGGATTGGCGAGCAACCCCGCGTACAATGTCGGAACGCCACCGAACAGCGTCGGATTATGCGTTCGCATCATCGCCAGCACCGCGTCGGGCGTCGGCCGGTCCGGCAGAAGAACGGACGCCGCCGCCACCGACATCGGAAATGTAAGACTATTGCCCAGCCCATAGGCATGGAACGCCTTGGCCGCCGAGAACATGACATCGTCCGGACCGATCCCCAGCACTTTCGCGCCATAGGTCTCCGCCGTGTAACGCAGGCTGGAATGAATATGCCGAACCCCCTTCGGCGCACCGGTCGAGCCCGACGAGTAAAGCCAGAACGCCACTTCATCCGGCGAGGCCGGCGCCGGCGCCGTATCTGGATCACCGCTCGCCAGGAACGCCGGGAACCCATGTTCCTCCGGCGCCGACCCGTCTGATTTCGACACGACGACCAGCGCGACACCGGCCGCGCGCACGGTCGCGCCCAATGTCTCCACCAACGGTGCAGAGATCACCACGGCCGCCGCCCGGCAATCCGCCAGGATGTAGCCGACCGTCTCCGCCGTCAGCAGCGTGTTGATCGGCACCGGCACGGCGCCCGCGCGCATCGTGCCCCAAAAGGCGATGGGAAAATCGATCGTATCCTGCAGCAGCAGGACGACCCGCCGCTCCCGCTCCACGCCCGCCTTGTGCAATGCACCGGCAAAACGAGCAGTCTGGGCTGCGAGATCGTGGTAGGTCAGCGAACGCCAGGGGTCGCGGAACGCGAGGCGCGCACCGTTGCCATCCGGCACATGCCGGTCAACGAACCAACTGACAGCGTTGCCTGATTCCATGTGAGTACGCCGCCTCCTGTTGTCGCCGTTAAGGGAACCCGGCGACCGTCATCCAAGCCTTTGGGCTCGGTTTATGCACTATATTGCATGTTTTGCCGGGGAATGGAAGAGCTAAGCGTCTTGCCGAATCTGCCAGGCCCGTTGTAGCCGGACCGGATGATGGCTCGGTCACACGTCGTTGTCGGCCTCGCGACGTGGATCGTCGTGGCGCCCGTGTTGCATGTGTCGGCGCTGGACCCGATTTATCTTGGCCTGGCGGTGGCTGGGTCGCTGCTGCCCGACATCGACCATCCGAAATCATGGGTTGGGCGGCGTACGCGGCCTGTTTCGACAGCTATTGCCTCGACTTTTTCCCATCGCGGGATCACCCACTCGGCGCTCGCGGTCGTTGGCCTGACGATGCTGCTGCTGCATGCCGGTTATCGCCGCGGTGGCGTTTCGGCCTTGGTGGTCGGCTATTTGTCCCATCTGGCGGCGGACATGCTGACACCGCAAGGGCTGCGACTCGCATGGCCGCTGCGGGGAACGTGGGGGCTGCCGTTGTGCCGGACCGGTTCGGCGGCGGAACCACTGATCGTCACGGCGATGGCCGGCGGCGTTGCGTGGTGGCTGTGGCGGCACCACACGCTGGGCTGACGCCGGGACGCCGCCGGAGCACGGTCCGGCATTCCGCACGGGCATTCAGGGGAAATGAGGTGAAAATTTCACCTGGCGATGATGTTTGCCAGGACGTCGTTTCAGGCGCCGGTTCCCTCCACGAAACAGATGATTTTTGTTCCGGCCCAGCAGGCGACGCCCTCACCCGTGGGGTTATCGTGCCGGTGCAGAACGTTGTCGTCAGGAACATCGACCCAGGCATAGGGCGGATCCTGCCAGCGTGCGAACTCGCCGCCGATGTAAGCCTGAAAATGGCCGTTCACTATGCGGTAACGCACCGTACGGCAGTCCGAACGGTCACAGCACGATAGATTGGTCTGCGGCTGGTGCAGGCTTTTGAACCATGGAGCCAGATCGGGATCGGCGCCCGGCGGTGGCGCGGCGCGCAATGGCATGGGGTAGGTGAAGATCAGGCATGATGCGGCAAGAGTGGCTATTACCCGCAAGCTGGCGGAAAACATCGGGGTCATCGCGGACCTCTCTCTGGTTCCAGACGCTTCTGCTGCAACCGTGGATGGTGGACGGCGACAACGCCAGAGGCGTCTCAAGGCCGCGCGTTCAAGAACCTGTGAAGTGAACGCGCCTGAGCGGTCAAATGCGCCCCAATGCGCGCAGGATGACGTCCGGCGTCAGCGGGATTTCCGAAATCGTCACCCCGAACGGAGCCAGGGCGTCGTTCACGGCATTGGCGACCGCCGCCGCTGCACCCGCCGTCCCGGCCTCACCCGCGCCCTTCGCGCCAAGTTCGCTGTCCGCGGTCGGGGACACGATATGCCCAACCGCGATATCGGGCATCTCGGCGGCCATCGGCACCAGGTAATCGGCCATGCTGGCGTTCAGCATCTGCCCGCGCTCATCGTAGCGGCAGTGTTCGAACAGCGCGGCGCCCAGGCCCTGCACCACGCCGCCGCGTATCTGTTCGTCGACAAGTTGCGGGTTCAGGATGGTTCCGCAGTCTTCGACAACCCAATGGCCCAGCAGCCGGGCCATGCCGGTGTCGGGATCGACTTCCAGGTAGCTGGATTGGATACCGTTCGTGAAGGCGAACGGATAGGTTCGGGGCACATAGTGCCGGACCGCCATCAGTTCGGCCTGGAAACCGGGCGGCAGCGTGTCCGGGCGGAAATACGCGATCCGAGCAAGTTCTGCCAAGGTCAGGCGTTCGGTCAGCGTGTCCGCATCGACAATCCGGCTCTCGCGAATATCCATCGCCTCTGCCTGGGTCTGTAGAATACTTGCCGCGACGTCCAGGATGTTCCGGCGCAACTGCTTGCCCGCCTGCCATGCCGCTTCCCCGCCGATGCCGGCGGCCCGGGACGCCCAGGTGCCGCCGCCATACGGCGTCACGTCGGTGTCGCCGGACATGACCCGCACATCGGCCAGTTTCACCCCCAGCGCGGTCGCCACCACCTGGGCGGTCACGGCTTCCGCACCCTGGCCTTGTTCGGTCACACTGGTCTGGCAGGTAATCGTTCCGGCCGCGTCCAACCGCAGCGCGACGCCGTCCTGTGACGATATGCCTGCGCCACCAATACCGTAGAACGCGGCGGAGGGATTGGTGACTTCGACGAAGCTGGCGAAACCGATACCGCGATGGATGCCGCTCGCGCGCGACGTGGCCTGATCCGCTCGTAGCGCGTCGTAGTCCATCATCGTCAGCAGCTTGTCCAAGGCTGCATGATGCGACAGCGATTCGAACCGCATGCCGGTGGGGGACGCGCAGGGATAGGCATCGTCCGGAACCAGGTTGCGCCGGCGGATTTCCACCGGGTCCATGCCGATGGTGCGGGCAGCCAGATCGACCAGACCCTCGGTAATCGAGCAGGCGATCGGGTGGCCGACGCCGCGGTATTGCGACATCGGGGTCTTGTTCTGGAATACGACGCGGGTGCGGGCACGATAATTCGGTGTGGTGTACGGGCCGCCGACAAGGTTCAGCACCTGATTGGCCTCGATCGCACTGGTGCGAGGATACATCGAGTACGGACCGATGCCGGTCAGGTCGTCGATCTCGAACGCCGTGATCACACCATCGTTTCGAACGGCGACGCGGCCTTTCACGCGATGGTCGCGCGCATGAATATCGGTAACGAAACTTTCCAGCCGGTCGGCGACGTATTTCACCGGCCGGCGCAGCATTTTCGACAGCGCGGCGGTGGCCATTTCGTCGGGATAGACGTGGACCTTGATGCCGAACGATCCGCCGACATCCTTGCATACGACACGAACCTGCTGTTCGGCCAGGCCCAGGTGCAGTGCGACGATGTTCTGGATCATGTGCGGCGCCTGGGTGCCCTGATACACGGTCAGGCGGTCGTCACCCGGCCGCCAGTCGGCGACCACCGAGCGCGGTTCCAGGGTCACACCGGTATGGCGGCCGAAGACGAACTCCGTTTCGGCCACGGCGTCGGCACGGGCGAACGCATCGTCCACCGCACCCGCGTCCAACCGGCGCTCGAATGCCAGGTTGTCGCCAAGAGACGCATGGATCACCGGCGTGGCGGCGTCCAGCGCGGTGCGCATGTCGGTGACCGGTTCCAATTCCTCATAGTCCACGACGACGTGTTCGGCCGCGTCTTCCGCTTCGGCACGCGTGCTGGCGACGACGGCGGCGACCGCCTCGCCCTGCCAGCAGGCGACATCCACGGCGATGGCATGTTGCGGCGCCGATTTCAGGCCCTTCATATGCGACAGGACACCGACCCAGGGCGAGCACACGGCGGCCAGTTCCGGCCCGGTAACGACCGCGACGACTCCCGGCATGGCGCACGCGGCTTGCCGATCGATCCGCTGGATACGGGCGTGCGCATACGGCGAGCGCACGAAGGCGACATGCACCATGCGCGGCAGGACCAGGTCGCTGACGTATTGTCCGCGTCCTTGCAGCAGCCGCGTCAGGTTCGGCCGCGGAACGCTGCGGCCGATATAGGAATTCGGCCGGTCGAGTGGGGACAATGCGGTCATGCCAACACCGTGCCCACGGCCGTCCGCCACCGTCAATGTAGCCTAATATAAAAACCGGGCGCACACTGCGGGCAATACCAAGAACCGTCCAGGATCATGCCGCCTTACCCATCGCCAGCCACCCAGGAAGGGTGGCGATAACC
Organism: Acidisphaera sp. S103; assembly: GCF_009765975.1. Lineage (GTDB taxonomy): Bacteria > Pseudomonadota > Alphaproteobacteria > Acetobacterales > Acetobacteraceae > Rhodopila. Next base: position 184,705 of record NZ_LMUJ01000031.1, read on the forward strand.
CGATGTCCGAGACTTTCCAGGTTCCGCACCGAGGCCTCATCACCGCGTCCGCGATGCTGGCGATGCTGATGCAGACCCTGGACTCCACCATCGCCAATGTCGCACTGCCCTACATGCAGGGCGGCATGTCGGCTTCGGCCGATGAGATCACCTGGGTGCTGACCTCCTACGTCATCGCCGCTGCGATCATGACCGCGCCGGTGGGTTGGATGGCGCGCCGTTTCGGCCGCAAGAAGCTGTTCATCGGCAGCCTGATCGGCTTCACCGTTGCCTCTATGCTGTGTGGCGCGGCGCAAACGCTGGATCAGCTTGTCGCCTTCCGCCTGCTGCAAGGCATGTGCGGTGCGGCAATCGCCCCCCTGTCCCAGGCGACGATGCTGGACATCTACCCGTTCTCCAAACGCGCGCAGGCGATGGCGATCTTCTCCATGGGGGTCACGATGGGGCCGATCATGGGGCCGACCCTGGGGGGGTATCTGACCGACGCGTACAGTTGGCGGTTCGTGTTCTACGTGAACCTGCCGTTCGGCATCCTGGCGATCCTGGGCCTGCTGATCTTCATGCGGGAGACGCCGTCGCAGAACAATCTGCGCTTCAGTTGGTACGGATTCGCGATGCTGGCGATGGCATGCGGGTCGTTGCAACTGATGCTGGATCGCGGCCAGGAACTGGACTGGTTCACCTCCCGCGAGATCATCACGGAGGCGGTGGTCGCCGCGCTGGGGTTCTACCTTTTCATCGTCCACATGTGCGTGGCCGACAAGCCGTTCCTGTCACTCGCGCTGTTCAAGGACAGGAATTTCAGTTCCGGCATGGTGATGGTGTTCTGCGTGTCGTCGGTGATGCTGTCCACGTCGGCGTTGCTGGCGCCCTATCTGCAAAACCTGGCGGGCTACCCTGTCTACACCGCGGGCTGGGCGATGGCGCCACGCGGCCTGGGCACGATCATGTCGATGTACCTGGCCAGCCGGCTGGGCATGCGGGTCGACCAGCGGAAGATCATGGCCTGTGGCCTGCTGGTCCTGGGCTGGGCGCTGTGGGACATGAGCAACTGGACCCCCGACGTGACGCAAGAGCAGATGATGCTGACGCTGGTGTTGCAGGGCTTCTCCATCGGCCTGGTGTTCAATCCGATGTCGGTGATGGCGTACACCACCCTGTCGCCGCAGATGCGTGGTGAGGGGACCGCGATGCAATCGCTCGCCCGCAATATCGGGTCCGCCATCGGCATTTCTGTCACCTCCTTCACGCTGACCCGCGGCGTGCAGGCCACGCATGCCGAGATCGCCGCGGGGATCACGCCGTTCAACCGGGTCCTGCAGATGGGCGATCAAGTGTCGCACATGCTGAACCCGGAGACGCGGCACGGGGCGGCGCTGCTGGATTCCATGATCAATCAGCAGGCCCAGATCATCGCCTATAACAACGATTTTCGCCTGATGACGCTGACGATCGTGCCACCCATGCTGTTGTTGCTGCTGATGCGCCGCCATGCCCAGCCTCAGGCGGTGGCCATGGCCGTGGGAGACGATTGAGCCCCCTATTCGCCTCGCCGGCCTTTGGCCGTCGTCATCACCGCATCCACGATCGCGTGGTAGCCGGTGCAGCGGCAGTAATTCCCCGACAAATGCTCTCGTATCGTGTTCCGATCCGGATCGGGATCCTGCAGAAGCAGATCCTGCGCCGCGATCAGCATTCCGGGGGTACAGTAGCCGCATTGCAGTGCATTTCGTTCATGAAATGCTTGCTGTAGATCGGCGATCTCATCGCTGTCGGACAATCCCTCGATCGTTTCGACGCGGCAGCCGTCCGCCTGTACTGTCAATACCAGGCAGGCACGTGCCAGAGTGCCATCGATTCGCACCGTGCAGGCGCCACACACGCCGTGCTCGCAACCGAGATGCGTGCCGGTCAGCGACAAATGCTCGCGCAGGAAGTCGCCCAGATGGAGCCGCGGCTCGACATCGGTGCGGATCGTTTCGTCGTTCACCGTCAGCACGATTTTCATGTTCGGCCGCCCAGCGCGAACAGCGCCCGGTCGCGTAGCACGCCGGCGAGATGGCGGCGCATGGGCCCTGTCGCCTGCAAGTCGCCGGGTGGGTCAAGATCCAGCGCCGCGGTTGCTTGCCGCAGCACCGGCCTGTCGGCGACCGAGAAAAACGCCAGCCGATCCCCCGATACCGCCAGTCCGACAATCGCGTAGTCGCCGCTGCGCCGAGCGATTTCCTGGAAGAACCAGGCAGGGGTGGGGAGGGGGATTTCGACGGTTGCCAGCATCTCGTCGGGTTGCAGCGCGGTCTGGAACAGGCCGGTGAAGAAAGCCTCGGCTGCGATGCGTCGTGTGCCGCGCGGCGAGGTCACTTCGATCACCGCGTTCAGCGCCACCATGCAGGCGGGCAATTCGGAGGCCGGGTCGGCGTGTGCGAGGTTGCCACCGATCGTGCCCCGCGCCCTGATGGCGGGGTGGGCGACGTGGCGCAGCGCCTCGGTCAGCAGTGGCACGTGGCTGGCGATCGTCGCGTCCCGCAACGCGGTTTCGTGCCGGACGAGGGCACCAATCCGCAGCCTGTCATGGTGTACTTCGATGCCGTCCAGACCCTGGATGCGGCCGATATCGATCAGCACGGATGGCGAGGCCAGCCGCAGGTTCATCGCCGGCAGAAGGCTCTGGCCCCCAGCAAGCAGCCGCGCGTCCGGTCCATGCTGGCCGAGCGCCGCACAGGCTTCGGCCACGGTGGCAACCCTGATGTAATCGAACGCCGGCGCTTTCATCCCGATCCCTTGCTGGCCGCTTGCCCGTTACCCCTGTCTTGGCTAGGTGACCAGCCGGCAAATCATAATGCGGCCGGCAACGGTGGCCGGAAACGGAGGCGTCGCAATGGCCGGCACAGTTGGCATCATCGGTCTCGGCATCATGGGCGGGGCGATATCGAAAAACCTGCTCGAACGCGGTTGGCGGGTGTTCGGCACCGACATCGAACCGGCAAAACAGGCGGCCCTGACCGATGCGGGTGGTACTGCGTGCCTTGATATCGCTTCGGTCTGTGCCGAGGCACCCGTGGTCCTGACCAGCCTACCGTCACCCTATGCGCTCGCCGCTGTGGCCAAGGCCATTGCCGCCACGCCGGTCCCGCGCATTGTGGTCGAAACCAGCACGATGGCGCTGGCCGATAAGCTGGCCGCGCATGACGAGCTGGCCGCGGCGGGGCATATCGCGCTTGATTGCACACTCAGCGGCACGGGTGCCCAGGCGGTCAACCGGGATCTGGTGGTCTATGCCAGCGGCGACACTGCCGCTATTGCCGCGCAAATGCCGCTGTTCGCGGACTTCGCCCGAGCGGCGCACGATATTGGGGCGTACGGCAACGGCACGCGGATGAAGTTCGTCGCCAATCTGCTGGTCGCCATCCACAACGTGGCGGCGGCCGAGGCGATGGTGCTGGCGAATGCCGCCGGCCTGAATCCCGATCTGGTGGTGCAACTCGCCGGGGCCGGTGCGGGTGCGTCGCGGATGTTCGACATGCGGGCGCCGATGATGGCGGCTCGGTCCTACACGCCGGCGACGATGCGGGTTTCGACGTGGCAGAAAGACATGGCCATCATTGGCGCGTTCGCCGGTGACCTGGGTGTGACACTGCCGCTGTTCGAGGCCAGTGCGCCGATCTACACGACGGCGATGGAAGCAGGACTGGGCGATCAGGACACCGCCGCGGTGTTCGCGGTGTTGGAGAAGACCAACCGGAAAACCTGAAGTCTTGAAGGGGAGTCGTTATTTCGTGCGTGGCCTGCCGGTCCGTTGGCGACATTCAGACTCTTAAAACGACATCTCCGGTCCGGGGGTTGGTCAGGGTGACATTTTCGACCGCCTGGATCCGCCAGGCGCTGTGGCTTTGGGTGACCACCGCCAGGATCAGCGTATCAACCTGGTGCGGCCCGGCCGGATGGGAAATGCCCGTGGTCAGGCGGCTCCAGAAATGAACGATCGCCACCCCGTCGGCGATCTGGTCGACCTCTATCAGTTCATTCTCCAGCGTTGAGTCCTTGTAGATGGTCTCGTGAATGCCGCGGTGGAGGGCGACGATCGCATCAACGCCGCGCACGTAGGTCGCGAACCGGTTCACGAAGGTCGCATTGCCATGGAACAGAGCGCCAAACGCAGCCATGTCGTGGGCGTTCCATGCTGATTGAAACGCCCCAGGCACGTCCTCCGGTCGCGCGATATGCATCATTGGGCTATCCCCTTCGCAGCCGCTCATACCAATGGCCGTAAGTGTTGACCCATGAAGAATGGGGCAAGCCTGTCCGTCCTGGTCAGGCCACTACGCACTACGCACTACGGGAAATGGGGTTCGCTGAATCGGACGCACTGATCCGACCCGGCTTTGACTTGGGGTTCGGCAACGAGCCGCCGAACCGCGGTCCGGTCCAGGACGCCGGCGATCGCCGCCAGCAGCAGCTTCAGTTCGATCGGTTTCGCCACATGGCCGTCCATGCCGGCGTCCAGGCTGGCCTCGATGTCCTCGGGCAGCGCATTCGCGGTCACCGCCAGGATCGGCACCAGGCCGGCCGGCCCCGGCATCGTTCGGATACGCCTGGCCGCGGCATTGCCGTCCATTCCCGGCATCGACTGGTCCATCAGCACGACATCCGGCAACGGCAGGTGGGTGAGCGCCGACAACGCGGCGGGCCCGTCCTCGGCTTCCTCCACCCTATGACCGGCGTGAAGCAGCAGCGCCCGCGCCGTCATGCGGTTGAGCGCGACATCATCCACGACCAGGATGCGCAATCCGTGCGCGGCCAGAGGCGGTTGGGTCACGGGCGTGATCGCGACCGGTGCCACGGCGGGCAACGGCAGTACCAGGGTGAAGCGGCTGCCGATCCCGGCTGTTCCGTCCGCATGAGTAAGGTTGCCGCCCATGGCGTGCGCCAGCAGTGCGCTGATCGCCAGCCCGAGGCCACTTCCGCCGGACGCATTGTGCCCGGATCCCTGCGTGTAGGCCTGGAACAATTCGGGCCGCAGCGCCTCGGGAACGCCCGGGCCGGTATCGGCGACCGCCATGGCGACCATCTCGCCGGTGCCGCGCGTGATGTCCAACGTCACGCTGCCGCCCGAGGGCGTGAATTTCAACGCATTATTCAGCAGATTGAGCAGGATCTGCCGCAGCCGCATGGGATCGGCCAGCACCGTTTCCGGCAGGTCGGCTGCCGCCTGCAGGGTCAGGCCAATACGTTTCGACGCGGCGTCGTCCCGCACGAAGACAAGTGTCTCTTGCAGGAATTCCATGAGGGTCGTGGGTTGTGGGGACAGTGCCAGCCTTCCGGCCTCGATCCGCGACAGATCCAGAATCTCATTCAGGATGGCCAGCAGGTGCCGGCCGGCCTGTTCCAGCGTGGCGGCCTGGTTGCGCTGACGCTCACCCTGCTCCCGGTCGTTGGCCAGCACCTGCGCGAGGCCCAGGATACCGTTCAGCGGCGTGCGAAGTTCGTGGCTCATCCGGGCGAGGAAGCGGGTCTTCTGTTCGCTGGCGTTGGTGGCGATATCGCGCGCGGCGGCAAGGGCGGTGGTCGATCGCAGTTCCGCCTGTTCCTTGGTAAGGGCCACCAGCAGGATGCTGGTGCCGGCCATCAGCACGACGCCAAGGCTGACGAGTGCCCCGAACCACAGCGACGTCGGCAGGCCGGCGCCGTTCTCCTTGAGGGGAAAGACAACCGCGAGCGGACCGCAACTCGCATAGATAACCGCGACGGCGGCCAGCAGCAGCATTACGATCGGGCGAGACGGCAGGGGCGACCGTAACTGACCGCGGTGGAATTCGAAGGCGGCGGCGACGATGTAGGCGGCCACGATAAGACCGAGCAATGTCACGCGTGCCTGAAGGCTGCCGACAAAACCGGGGATCCGGCAGGCGATCAGCCACACCACCGCACCGGCTATCACGCCGACCGGTCTGGCGCGCAGGCCCTCGAACTGCCGGGCACCTCCCCAGGTCAGCCCGTAACCGACGCAGACGAGGGCGTTGGAGAGGTCGATCGAACTCCAGTCTGGAATGGCGCCGCGTGCTGCCAGCAGCGGCAGTGCCACTCCGCCGATCAGACGGCCTACTCCCCAACTGGCCAGGGCCGGTTGGCTGCGATCGCGCCGCCACAGCCAAACCAACAGTCCGCCGAGGCAAACGGATTGCAGCATGGTGAAGGCGAAGAGTGTCGGAAGGTGGATGGAAAGCATTTCAGCGCACGGTCCGTGGGATCGTCATGACGTTTAATCCCAGGGAATGTACTAGGGAATCTCTCAAAACGATTACATCGTGAGCGGACATACGCGGGATGGCCGTGGTGCGGCCCCGCGAACCGCCGCGCTTCAGTGCTGAAAGCGGGAATCGTTTCGCGGCTTGCGGCCCGATGCTCGGACGCGGTAATTCGCGCTCGTTGCGCGAAATCCGATCGATCGGCCTGGCGTAGCGTGCCGCGTGCGACAACAAAAGCCGATCGGCTGGACATCGCCGGCCATTCATCGAGGTATAGACGGTGCCGTACGCTGACGTGCGTTCAAGGGTTCGAGGGCTCCTGATCCTGGCTGCCGTCATGGTGGCGGCCCCCGCCATCGCGCAAACCGCGGTCCCCGGAGTGGGCGGACTTCAGCCTCCGGATATCAAGTCCGACCTCGCGCTTGATGCTGCCTTGGCCGTGCTCGATCGGTCCGCGAACACCGTCGTTGCGGAGGTTGGCCCGCACACGATCACCTGGGGCGACGTCGCGGACGCGATCCGTGCCTTGCCGCCAATCGTCGGCAACGTGCCGTTCCCGGTGGTGTATCAGCGAACGGCGATGCAACTCGTGGAGCAGGAGGCCCTGGTGCTGCGCGGAGAACGCGCCGGGTTGGAGAAAGACCCGGCCGTGCGGCGGCGCATGCAGAATGCCGCCGACCAGGCCATGGCAACCGAGGTCCTGCGCCGGTCGCTCGCCCCCAACCTCACCGACAAGGCCCTGCTGGGCACTTACAACGCCCTGGTCGCGAACAAGCCGGCCCCCGAGGAAGTGGAGGCCAGGCTGATCATGGTGGACTCGGAGGAACAGGCCAACACGCTGATCCAGCGGCTGCAGGGCGGGGCCGATTTCGGCGCCCTGGCGCGGGATTTCAGCAAGGACGGCACCGCGGCGAACGGCGGGGAGCTTGGGTACGTCAGGCTGGATATGCTGGCCCCAGAGATCGGATCGGTGATGTTCGCCCTGGCGCCCGGCCAAACCACGGCCTATCCGATCAGAAGTCACAATGCCTGGTTCATCGTGCGCGTCGAGGGACGTCGCCAGCCCTCGGCACCGACCTTCGCGGCGGCGCGGGACGCGTTGCAGCAGGACATCATTCACGCCGGGGCGCCGGAGCTGATGCGCGAAGCCGTCAAGGATGCCCCCGTGAAGTACTACGGCCTGACCGGCAAGAAGGCGGCGGACAAGATGCCTTAAGCGGCCGGCCGCCCCTCGGGGTTTGCTCCGAGGTTCGCCACGTTGCCTGTGGTGATTGCCACGAGGCGCTACCCGGGCTGCGGCCCGTCATACCCCTCGATGATCAGCAGATCCGCCTCCGACCGTCCGTCCCGCAGCGCCTTCGCCGCCACGTATTCGGCGGAGTGATAGCAGGCCACCGCGGTTTCGTAGTCCTTGAACTCCAGCACGATGTTGCGCGACCGAGCCACCCCTTCCGGCGCCTCGAACCGGCCGCCGCGGACGATGAACCGCGCGCCGTATTTCGCGAACGCCGCCGCGTTGGCCGCGACGTATTCCTGGTAGCCGGCCGGGTCGCTCACATCGACCCTGGCCACCCAATATCCTTTCGCCATGATGTCCTCCTTGCGGTTTATGAATGCGGCCGGTCGCCCAGCATGTTCGCCAGCACCGGCTCCATCGCCTTCGCCATCATTGCCTGCCCTTGCGCCGTGGGGTGCAGCGGCGGGTCCGGCGGCGTCAGCTTCGGATCCAGGAACAGGTCCCGGTTCAGCACGCCGTTGCGCATGAACAGCGCCGTCAGGTCGAGGTACGACACCGACGGATCGTCCTTGTAGCGCTTCGCCAGCATCCGGTTGATCTGTCCCGTCGTCTCGGTGATCCACGCCGAGCGTTCGGACGGCAGCACGCCTAGCAACAGGATTTTGGTCGCTGGCAACCGCTTCCTCAGCTCACTTATGATAACGTCGATTCCGGCGACCGTGTCATCGGCCGACCAATGCGGCCGGCCCATGTTGTTCGCGCCGATCAGCACCACCGCGGCCTTGGGGGAAATCCCGGATACTTCGCCGTTGCGGATGCGCCAGATCAGGCTGGCGGTGGTGTCGCCCTTGAACCCGAGGTTCACCGCGTGCCGATCGCCGTAGAATCGCTGCCAGACCGGCGCGAAATCCTGCCATTCAGGCGGGCCGGATCGCTCCCAGTCCTGGGTGATCGAGTCGCCCAGGAAGATCAGTTCCGGTTTCGCATGCGCCAGTTCGCGCAGTTTCGCTTCGTGCCGTTCCCGCCACCAGGGCAGGTCGGTTCGGCCGATCGGTATGGCCGCCAGGATGGTGCGGGCGCTGCCCACCGCCGGAATGGCCACCGCGAGGGCCAGCCCAAGAAAAATCCAACGCCGAAAAACCATGTTTCAAACTGTCCCGTTGTTCGTCCTGACGGGGAGCCAGGGCGGCGGGACTAGACGCCGACTAGGCGTCACGTCGCAAGATGGTGGCGATCCCAGGCCTGCCGGGCGCGGTTCAAGCCACGCGGCAGCAGCATCGGCAGGATCAGCGTGACGCCGAGTCCCCACATGCCGCAAGCGGCGGCGGACCGCAGCATCGGTCCGACCCGCCAGCCCAACGCCACCGGATGCCCGGCGAGCGGCCGGATGACGAACCAGCCCATCAGCACGGCGAACACCCCGGCCATCAATGCCTTCAGCAGCACAGGCCGCGGCAGAAGGGGCGAGGCCCAGCCGAACAATCCGCCATAGACCGCGCCCCAGAAGGTGATGCTGACCACCAACGGTGCGTTGAATGGCGGTACGACAGCGACCCGGAAAGCCGCCTGCGGCGCCAGGCTGCACCAATAAAACAACTGTAAGGTGGTCTGATGGAACACCAGCACCGAAATTGCGCCGGCAATGCAACCCAGGAAAATTCGGGTCGGTAATCGTGTCACGGTCGCCCGCTCCTCCAGAAAACGCTCGTGTTTGACGGCATCTTCACCTAAGCGCGAGGTCCGTCAATCCTGCACTGCACCAAATGCATGGCATGGGCGGAGCCTGGCCGAGGAAGCTGCCCGCGTTTTCCGCTGGACAGGGGACCGGGCGGCGCCTATATGCGCGCCTCTTTGGAACGCGGGAGACCGTTGGCCGCCCCGTGGCGGTCCGGGTCGTTTGCACCGCGGTCCCGTGGACAAGGACCAGGGATCACATGGCGAAGAAGATCGTCGGCTACATCAAGCTGCAAATTCCGGCTGGCAAGGCCAACCCGTCACCGCCCGTCGGTCCGGCACTGGGTCAGCGCGGCCTGAACATCATGCAGTTCGTGAAGGAATTCAACGCCCGGACGCAGACCATGGAGCCCGGTATGCCGATCCCGGTGGTCATCACCGCGTTCGCCGACCGCAGCTTCAGCTTCGTCATGAAGACGCCGCCGAACACCTATTTCCTGAAGAAGGCCGCCGGGATCACCAAGGGCAGCCCGACCGTCGGAAAGGGCGCCTCCGCCGGCCGTGTGACGACCACGCAGTTGCGCGAAATTGCGGCGATCAAGATGGTGGACATGAACGCCAACGATATCGATGGCGCGGTTCGCATGTTGACTGGTTCCGCCCGCTCGATGGGCCTCACCGTGGTGGAGGGTTGAACCATGGCCAAGAACAAGCGTCTCGCGACGGCCCAGAAGGCCGTTGACAGCACCAAATCCTACCCGCTGGCCGATGCCATCGCGCTGGTGAAGTCGATTTCCAAGGCGAAGTTCGACGAAACCATTGAGATGTCGATGAACCTCGGGATCGATCCGCGGCACGCCGACCAGATGGTGCGCGGCCTGACCAATCTGCCCAACGGTACCGGCAAGACCGTCCGCGTGGGCGTGTTCGCCCGCGGCGCCAAGGCCGATGAGGCCCTCGCGGCTGGTGCCGACGTGGTGGGCTCCGAGGACCTGATGGAGAAGGTGCAGGCCGGCGAGATCAACTTCGACCGCTGCATCGCAACCCCGGACATGATGGGCATCGTCGGACGGCTGGGCAAAATCCTTGGGCCGCGCGGCCTGATGCCGAACCCGCGTCTCGGCACTGTCACCATGGACGTCAAGGGCGCCGTCACCGCTGCCAAGGGCGGCCAGGTCGAATTCCGCGCCGAGAAGGCCGGGATTATTCACGCCGGTATCGGGAAGGTGTCGTTCGAGGCTGACAAGCTGCTGGAGAACGCCAAAGCCCTGGCCGACGCGATCGTCAAGGCAAAGCCGACGGGCGCCAAGGGCACCTATGTGCAGAAAGTTTCGGTCAGCTCGACCATGGGGCCCGGCGTGCGGGTCGATGTGAGTTCGCTGGCGGTGTGATGCGCCGGTCCTTCGGGACCGGTGGGTAATACGCCAGCCCTTCGGGGGTGGCGGGCAGGGAAGGTTCCTGTCCCCGGAGTTAGTCCGGGCAGTGGCTTTTCCGATCCTGTCCAAGACCGCACGTCTCTTCGCCTCGGTTCGCCGGGGCAAGATTTAATGGACCCCTCGGGGTTCGCGCGCGGGAGATGGGGATGCCAAAAGCCCTGGTTGGGTCTTTGGTGGTTCCAGGACAGGCGAATTGGATGACATCGCGGGCCTGGCCCGGGGGACGTCATCTTTGGGCAACCTGACCCGCCCTGCCGCACGTTGCGGGACGGTGGGTCGAACGGAGACGAAACGTGGACCGTACGGAGAAGCGCGAGTTCGTCACCGGGCTTAATCAGGCGCTGGGCGCCACTTCGATGATTGTCGTGACCCGCAATGCGGGTCTGACCGTCGCCGAGGTGACCGACCTCAGACGCAAGATGGGGGCCGCGGGGGCAACTTACAAAGTCGCGAAGAACCGGCTGACCAACCTCGCTCTGGATGGGACCCAGTTCGACAGTATCAAGTCAATGCTGAAGGGACCGATCGCGCTCGCGTGGGCGACGGACCCGGTAGCCGTGGCGAAGACCGCTGTCGACTTCGCCAAGACCAATGAGAAGTTCGTCGTCGTCGGCGGCGCGCTTGGAACCCAGACGCTGGATGCGGATGGGATCAAGGCGCTCGCCTCGCTGCCGAGCCTGAATGAGCTGCGCGCCAGCCTGCTGGGGATGATTTCGACCCCTGCAACGCGAATCGCCGGCATCCTGCAGGCTCCGGCTGGACAACTTGCTCGGGTCTTCGGGGCCTACGCCAAGAGGGATGAGGTCGAAGCCGAGGCTGCCTGAGCGTGATCGCCTGAGGCCGAAGGCCAGAAGGCGTGAATCACGCGATCAAACAGAGAGGCGTGATCGCCTGAGGCCGAAGGCCAGAGGGCGTGAATCACGCGATCAAACACGAAGGGCTGCCCGCGACGCATACCTGACGGCAGGCCGGATGATCCGGCTTGCATGGAACCAACCAAAGTCTAGATTATAGGAACACACGACATGGCCGATCTGAACAACCTGGTGGAAGAGCTGTCGAAACTGACGGTTCTCGAAGCCGCCGAACTGTCCAAGCTTCTCGAGGAGAAGTGGGGCGTGTCCGCCGCTGCCCCGGTCGCCGCCGCTGCCGCGCCTGCCGCCGCCGCTGCCGCCCCGGTGGAAGAGCAGACCGAATTCACCGTCATCCTGGCCAAGGCCGGTGACAAGAAGATCAACGTCATTAAGGAAGTCCGCACGATCACGGGCCTCGGGCTGAAGGAAGCCAAGGACCTGGTCGAGGCCGCGCCGAAGCCGGTGAAGGAAGGCGTTGGCAAGGACGAAGTGGCGAAGATCAAGAAGATGCTGGAAGACGCCGGCGCGAGCGTGGAGGTGAAGTAACGCTTCGCTTCACGAACTTTGCTTCGGCCTGGTGTCTCCGCCGAGACGCCAAGGTCTTTGGTCCAGGGGCGGGTGGAAATCAGCCGATTTCCGCCCGCGTTCCTGTTTCGGCGGCAAGTTTACCCGTGCCTTCCGGTCTGACCGGCGGTGCGGAAAGTCAGGTTAACGGTAAGGTGGGTCATCGATGAACGCGATCACACGGTCCTTTACTGGGCGTAAGCGCATCCGCAAAAGCTTCGGCCGGATCCCGGAAGTGGCTCCGATGCCGAACCTGATCGATGTGCAGCGCGCCAGCTACGAGGCGTTCCTGCAAATGGTCGTGCGTCCCGACAATCGCACCCAGTCCGGGCTGCAGGAAGTGTTCAAATCGGTGTTCCCGATCGACGATTTCGCCGGCCGCGGCCGGCTGGAATTCGTCTATTATGAGTTGGAAGAACCGAAATACGACGTTGAGGAATGCATTCAGCGCGGCATGACGTTCGCGGCGCCGCTGAAGGTGATCCTGCGCCTGATCGTATGGGACGTGGATGAGGACACCGGCGCCCGGTCGATCCGCGACATCAAGGAGCAGCCCGTCTACATGGGCGACATGCCGCTGATGACCGACAACGGCACGTTCATCATCAATGGCACCGAACGGGTGATCGTGTCGCAGATGCACCGGTCGCCCGGCGTGTTCTTCGATCACGACAAAGGCAAGACCCACTCGTCCGGCAAATACCTGTTCGCCGCCCGTGTCATCCCGTATCGCGGCTCGTGGCTCGATTTCGAGTTCGACAGCAAGGATCTGGTCTACGTCCGCATCGACCGCAAGCGGAAGCTGCCGGTGACAACGCTGCTGTATGCGCTGGAGAGCGACGCGACCGAACAGTTGCGCGCGGCGCGTGAGGCCAAAGGCGAGACGCTTGATCCGTCGGAGATTCGCGGGCAGGACCAGGAAGAAATCCTGAACCACTTCTACACCAAGGTGGTGTTCGACCACACGCCGAAGGGCTGGGCTCGGCCGTTCGATCCCGACGCGTTCCGCGGTGTGAAACTGCTGGAACCGCTGGTCGACGCCGCCACCGGTGAGGTCGTGGCCGAGGCCGAGGCCAAGCTGACCGCTCGCCAGGCCCGCAAGATCGCCGAAAACACCAAGGAAGTCCTGGTCGGGCGCGCCGATCTGCTTGGCCGCTACATGGCGGAAGACCTGGTCAACCCGGAAACCGGTGAGATCTACGCCGAAGCCGGTGAGGAACTGGCCGAGGCGCGTCTCGCCGCGCTGGAGGAGGCCGGAATCACCAGCCTGCCGACGCTGGCGGTCGATCAGTCGAACGGCCCGTGGATTCGCAACACCCTGGCGGTGGACAAGAACACCAACCGCGACGACGCGCTGATCGACATTTACCGCGTCATGCGCCCTGGCGAGCCGCCGACCCCGGAGACGGCGGAAGCCTTGTTCCGTGGCCTGTTCTTCGACGGCGACCGCTACGACCTGTCCGCCGTCGGCCGGGTGAAGATGAACATGCGGCTGAACATCACCGATGCGCCGGACACCCAGCGCGTGCTGCGCAAGGACGACCTGCTGAAGACGGTCAAGACGCTGTGCGACTTGAAGGACGGCCGCGGCCAGATCGACGACATCGACAACCTCGGCAACCGCCGCGTCCGGTCGGTCGGCGAGCTGATGGAGAACCAGTACCGCATCGGCCTGCTCCGTATGGAGCGCGCCATCCGCGAGCGCATGGGCTCCGTCGATATCGACACCGTCATGCCGCACGACCTGATCAACGCCAAGCCGGCCGCCGCCGCCGTCCGTGAGTTCTTCGGGTCGTCGCAGCTCAGCCAGTTCATGGACCAGACCAACCCGCTGTCGGAAGTGACGCATAAGCGCCGCCTGTCGGCGCTTGGGCCGGGCGGTCTGACGCGCGAGCGCGCCGGCTTCGAGGTGCGCGACGTGCACCCGACGCATTACGGCCGCATCTGCCCGATCGAGACGCCGGAAGGCCCGAACATCGGTCTGATCAACTCGCTGGCGACCTACGCCAAGGTCAACAAGTACGGCTTCATCGAAACGCCGTACATGTTGGTCAAGGACGGCGTGGTGCAGCAGGGCGCCCGCTATCTCTCCGCCATGGAGGAAGAGCGCCTCGTCGTTGCGCAGGCCGACGCGCCGATGGATACGGGCGGAAAGTTCACCCAGGACCTGGTCTCGGTGCGCAAGCAGGGCGATTTCCGGCTGGTGAAGCCGGAAGACGTGACCGCGATCGACGTCTCGCCGAAGCAGTTGGTGTCCGTCGCCGCGGCGCTAATCCCGTTCCTGGAGAACGATGACGCAAACCGAGCGCTGATGGGGTCCAACATGCAGCGGCAGGCCGTGCCGCTGATCAGGGCGGACGCGCCGTTGGTCGGGACGGGGATGGAAGCGGCGGTCG
>NZ_LMUJ01000031.1:199181-299427 GCF_009765975.1 Acidisphaera sp. S103
GCCGCGAGGGCGTGATCGACCAGATCGACGGTGCCCGCATCGTGGTGCGCGCGACGAACGAAGACGCGACGACCAAGGGCGTGGATATCTATCGCCTGCGGAAATTCATGCGCTCCAACCAATCCACCTGCATCAACCAGCGCCCGCTGGTGAAGGTCGGCGATCGCGTGGCGGAAGGCGACATCATCGCCGACGGCCCGTCCACCGAACTGGGCGAACTGGCACTGGGTCGCAACGTCCTGGTCGCGTTCATGCCGTGGAACGGCTATAACTTCGAAGACTCGATCCTGATCAGTGAGCGGATCGCCCGCGACGACGTGTTCACCTCCATCCACATCGAGGAATTCGAGGTGATGGCGCGCGACACCAAACTGGGTCAGGAGGAAATCACCCGCGACATCCCGAATGTCGGTGAAGAAGCCCTGAAGAATCTGGACGAAGCCGGCATCGTCTATATCGGTGCCGAAGTGAACCCGGGCGACATCCTGGTGGGCAAGGTGACGCCGAAGGGCGAAAGCCCGATGACGCCGGAAGAAAAGCTGCTGCGCGCGATCTTCGGTGAAAAGGCGTCGGACGTTCGGGATACCTCACTGAAGCTGCCGCCGGGCGTGACCGGCACCATCGTCGACGTCCGCGTGTTCAGCCGCCGTGGCGTGGACAAGGACGAGCGTGCGATGGCGATCGAGCGTGCCGAGATCGAGCGTTTGGCCAAGGACCGCGACGACGAGAAGGCGATCCAGGAGCGCTCGTTCCTGAACCGCCTGCGCGAGAAACTGCTGGGCCACAAGGCGTCCGGCGGCTTCAAAGGCATCAAGTCCGGCACCGAGATCGACGAAGCGGTGCTAGCGGAGCATCCGCGCGGGTCGTGGCGCCATATCGGCGTGCAGGACGACGCGGTGATGGCCGACATCGAGACGCTGAAGCGGGAATACGACGCCGCCGTCGGCCGCCTGCAGGCGCGTTTCGACAGCAAGGTCGAAAAGCTGCAGCGCGGTGACGAACTGCCGCCCGGCGTGATGAAGATGGTCAAGGTCTTCATCGCGGTGAAGCGCAAGCTGCAACCCGGCGACAAGATGGCCGGCCGCCACGGCAACAAGGGTGTCGTTTCTCGCGTCGTCCCCGTGGAGGACATGCCGTTCCTGGAAGACGGCACCTCGGTCGATCTGGTGCTGAACCCGTTGGGCGTGCCGTCGCGCATGAACGTCGGGCAGATTCTGGAGACCCATCTGGGGTGGGCCTGCGCGAACCTGGGCAAGCAGATCGGCGAACTGGTCGAAGAGTACCGTCGGACCGTCACCGACGCCAAGCGGCAGGAAGTGTTGGAAACGCTGAAGGAAATCTACGGCGACGCGGTCTACGACGAACAGATCGCCACGCTGGACACACCGCAGTTGCTGGAGATGTGCGACAACCTGAAGAAGGGTATCCCGATCGCCACCCCGGTGTTCGATGGCGCCCGCATGGCCGATATCGAGGGCATGCTGACACGGGCCGGCCTGCATACGTCGGGGCAGGTGGTGCTGACCGACGGGCGGACCGGTGAGACGTTCGAACGCAAGGTGACGGTCGGCTACATCTACATGCTGAAGCTGCATCATCTTGTGGACGACAAGATCCATGCCCGTTCCATCGGGCCGTACAGCCTCGTCACCCAGCAGCCGCTGGGCGGCAAGGCGCAGTTCGGCGGCCAGCGTTTCGGGGAGATGGAGGTCTGGGCGCTGGAGGCCTACGGTGCAGCCTACACTTTGCAGGAGATGCTGACGGTGAAATCGGACGACGTGTCCGGTCGGACCAAGGTCTACGAAGCCATCGTCCGCGAGCAGGACAACTTCGAAGCTGGTATCCCGGAAAGCTTCAACGTGCTGGTCAAGGAGCTGAAGAGCCTCGGCCTGAACGTCGATCTGGATAACCGGGCTGCTTGATTGACGAACACGAAAACCGTCATGGCCGGGTGTGTCCCGGCCATCCACCCCGCAACCGTTCGTGCGCAGATGGCCGGGACGTGCCCGGCCATGACGGGTGGGGTCGGGCGGATTGCCGTACTGCGCGCTGAGATGATGAACCCACGAAAAAGGGTATCAAACGTATGAACGAACTAATGAAAATCCTCGGCCAGACCGGCCAGGCAATGACGTTCGACCAGATCAAGATCCAGATCGCCAGCCCGGAGCAGATCCGCTCCTGGTCGTATGGCGAGATCAAGAAGCCCGAGACCATCAACTACCGGACGTTCAAGCCGGAACGTGACGGCCTGTTCTGCGCCCGCATCTTTGGCCCGATCAAGGACTACGAGTGCCTGTGCGGCAAGTACAAGCGCATGAAGTTCCGCGGCATCATCTGCGAGAAGTGCGGCGTCGAGGTCACCCTGGCGAAAGTCCGCCGCGAGCGCATGGGCCACATCGAACTGGCCTCCCCCGTCGCCCACATCTGGTTCCTGAAGTCGCTGCCCAGCCGTATCGGCCTGATGGTCGACCTGACGCTGAAGGAACTCGAAAAGATCCTGTACTTCGAGAGTTACGTCGTGCTGGAACCCGGCACCACCGACCTCAAGATGTTGCAGCTTCTGACCGAAGACCAACTGGTCTCCAAGCAGGACGAGTTCGGCGACGATCAGTTCGAGGTCGGCATCGGCGCCGAGGCCATCAAGAAGGTGCTGAACCGTATCGACACCGATGCGGAAAAGGTCAAGCTGCGCGCCGACCTGAAGGAGACCTCCTCGGAGGCCAAGCGCAAGAAGCTGGTCAAGCGCCTGAAGCTGATCGAGGCGTTCGGCGAATCCGGCTGCCGCCCCGACTGGATGATCCTGGACGTCGTCCCGGTCATTCCGCCCGAGTTGCGTCCGCTGGTGCCGTTGGATGGCGGCCGCTTCGCCACGTCCGACCTGAACGACCTGTATCGCCGCGTCATCAACCGCAACAACCGCCTGAAGCGGCTGATCGAGCTGCGCGCGCCGGACATCATCGTGCGCAATGAAAAGCGCATGCTGCAGGAATCCGTCGATGCGCTGTTCGACAACGGCCGCCGCGGCCGAGCGATCACCGGCGCCAACAAGCGTCCGCTAAAGTCGCTGTCCGATATGCTGAAGGGCAAGCAGGGCCGCTTCCGGCAGAACCTGCTGGGCAAGCGCGTCGATTACTCCGGCCGTTCGGTCATCGTGGTCGGCCCGGAACTGAAACTGCACCAGTGCGGCCTGCCGAAGAAAATGGCGCTGGAGCTGTTCAAGCCGTTCATCTACTCGAAGCTGGAAAAATACGGCCACGCCACGACCATCAAAGCGGCCAAGCGGATGGTGGAAAAGGAACGCCCCGAGGTTTGGGACATCCTGGAAGAAGTCATCCGCGAGCATCCGGTGATGCTGAACCGGGCGCCGACGCTGCACCGCCTGGGCATCCAGGCGTTCGAGCCGGTGCTGATCGAAGGCAAGGCCATCCAGCTTCACCCGCTGGTCTGCACTGCCTTCAACGCCGACTTCGACGGCGACCAGATGGCGGTCCACGTGCCGCTGTCGCTGGAAGCGCAGCTCGAAGCCCGCGTGCTGATGATGTCCACCAACAACATCCTCAGCCCGGCCAACGGCAAGCCGATCATCGTGCCCAGCCAGGATATCGTCCTGGGCATCTACTACCTGTCGCTGGAAACCGCGCTGTTCAAGGAAACCCCTGACAACGACGCGCCGGCGTTTGGCCGCATCGGTGAAATCGAGCACGCGCTGTTCGCCAAGCGGGTTACCCTGCACGACAAAATCCGAGCTCGTTATGAGACGGTGGATGCCGGCGGCAACCCGATCAAGCCGGTGGTGGTGACCACCCCGGGCCGGATGATGATCGCGCAGATCCTGCCGAAGCACCCGGACGTGCCGTTCGACCTGATCAACCGCCAGTTGACGAAAAAGAGCGTCTCCGACGTGATCGACATGGTCTATCGCCATTGCGGTCAGAAGGAGTGCGTGATTTTCGCCGACCGTCTGATGGGTCTTGGTTTCGCCAACGCGGCGAAGGCCGGCATCTCGTTCGGCAAGGACGACATGATCATCCCCGAAAGCAAGGGTAAGCTGATCTCCACCACCCAGGCCGAGGTGAAGGACTTCGAACAGCAGTATCAGGACGGCCTGATCACCGCCGGCGAACGCTACAACAAGGTCGTCGACGCCTGGTCGCGTTGCACCGACGATGTCGCGAAGGCGATGATGGCCGAGATCAGCAAGCAGGAGAAAGGCGTCCCCACCAACTCCGTGTGGATGATGTCGCACTCCGGCGCACGTGGGTCGCCGGCGCAGATGCGCCAGTTGGCCGGCATGCGCGGGCTGATGGCCAAGCCGTCGGGTGAGATCATCGAGCAGCCGATCATCGCCAACTTCAAGGAAGGCCTGACCGTTCTGGAATACTTCAACTCCACCCACGGTGCCCGCAAGGGGCTGGCGGACACGGCGTTGAAGACCGCGAACTCCGGCTACCTGACCCGCCGTCTGGTCGACGTGGCGCAGGATTGCATCATCGTCGAGGAAGATTGCGGCACCGAACGCGGCCTGACCGTGAAACCGGTCATGGACGGCGGTGAAGTCGTATCGTCCCTGGCCGAACGGACCCTGGGCCGCACCACGGCCGAGGATGTGCTCGACCCGGCCACCGGTAAGGTGCTGATACCGAACAACACCTTGATCGAGGAACCGGAAGCCGAATTGCTGGAGACCTCGGCTGTGGAGTCGGTGAAAATCCGCTCCGTGCTGACCTGCGAGTCCGAGATCGGCGTGTGCGGTCACTGCTATGGCCGTGACCTCGCGCGCGGCACGCCGGTGAACATCGGTGAAGCGGTCGGCGTCATCGCCGCCCAGTCCATCGGCGAACCCGGCACGCAGTTGACGATGCGCACGTTCCACATCGGCGGCGCGGCGCAGCGCGGGGCGGAAACCTCCAGCGTGGAGGCCAGCCACGACGGCACGGTCACCATCAAGAACCGCAACGTGATCGCCAACAGCTCCGGCGCGCTGGTGGTCATGTCGCGCAACTGCGAAATCGTCCTTGCGGACGACAAGGGCCGCGAACGGGCGCGCTTCCGCGTCCCGTACGGTGCGCGTTTGCTGGCCGAGGAAAACCAGACGGTGACCCGCGGCCAGAAGCTCGCCGACTGGGATCCGTTCACCCTGCCCATCATCACGGAGCGTGCCGGTAAGGTCGAATATATCGACCTGATCGACAGCATCACGCTGATGGAACGGATGGATGAGGTGACCGGCCTGACCTCCAAGGTCGTCGTCGATTACAAGCAGGGATCGAAGAGCATCGATCTGCGTCCCCGCCTGCAGTTGAAGGACGAAAAGAACGAGGTCATCCGTCTCGAAAACAACACCGATGCGCGTTACTTCCTGGCTCCGGACTCGATCTTGTCGGTCGATAACGGCGCCATCGTCCAGGCCGGCGACGTGATCGCGCGTATCCCGCGTGAAGGCAGCAAGACGCGTGACATCACAGGCGGTCTGCCACGCGTCGCCGAACTGTTCGAGGCGAGGCGTCCCAAGGATCACGCGGTCATCGCCGAGTGCGACGGACGGGTGGAATTCGGCAAGGACTACAAGGCCAAGCGCCGCGTCATCGTGAAGAACGATGAGACGGGCGAGGAAACCGAATACCTGATCCAGAAGGGCAAGCACGTTTCGGTGCAGGAAGGCGACTTCGTCCGCCGGGGTGACCCGCTGGTCGACGGCCCGCGCGTGCCGCACGACATCCTGAAGGTGCTGGGTGTGGAGGCGCTGTCCGACTACCTGGTGAACGAGATCCAGGACGTCTATCGACTGCAGGGCGTGAAGATCAACGATAAGCATATCGAGGTGATCGTCCGTCAGATGCTGCAGAAGGTGGAAATCCTCGATCCGGGCGACACGACGTTCCTGACCGGCGAGCAGATTGATCGCACCGAGTTCGACGCGATCAACAACAAGCTGCTGAAGGACGAACGTCCGGCCCACGCGATGCCGGTGCTTCAGGGCATCACCAAGGCCAGCCTGCAGACCAACAGCTTCATCAGCGCCGCGTCCTTCCAGGAGACCACACGGGTGCTGACCGAGGCCGCGACTGCCGGCAAGACCGACAGCCTGATGGGGCTGAAGGAAAACGTGATCGTCGGCCGCCTGATCCCGGCCGGCACGGGCGCGGTGATGAACCGCCTGCGTGCCGTCGCCGCCGGCCGCGATCAGCGGACGCTGTGGAACGAGAACGCACGCCTGACGGACGAAGCCGCCGCGGAGTAGGTTTCCACGCGGCTGGGTTGACGAAGGGGCCGGTGGCGCGAAGGTGCCACCGGCCTTTTTATGAAGCGCTCTTGCGATCAATGGGCAGGATATGCGGAGCCCTCCAGGATATGGCTGTTCCAGCCGTGGAAGGTAAGTCGGGGCCGCCGAAGCCCAGACTTTCGATACGATTGTTGCAGTCGTCTCCCGCTATTCCCGTCAACATGTATGGCTGGTCTTCCTGACGCCGACTTGCCCGGAATCGGAGCTTTGGCGAGCCGAAGATGTCTATTTTGACAACCGCGAATTCGCCCAAACGCATAGCCTCCGGAATTGACAGCTTTAGGAATCGGAGGCAGTGTACCGGAAATCGGAATTATTCTGAGGGTGATTAAACTGATGAGAACCGGCGTGAGTATAAAGGCAATCAGTTTACTTTTGATTTTGACACTTTCTGGATGCTCAAGCGGCCCATCGGCCGATGAAATCAAAACGGCAATGCAAGACTATGCCGATGCTCAGGTCGGCAGAGGTGCTGTTGTATTTGAAGAAATCTCGAATGTCAGTTGCAAAGAAGTGCAGAATAAACCTGGATATTTTTGCTCTTTTTCATTGACGTCTTTAACAAAGCTTAAAGTTGGAACGAGTCGAGTAACCAATCCTAACGCAAGCGCGCAGTTCACAAAAACCGACAACAAATGGGTTAGAGTGCCGCCCGACCAGCCAGGCTGATTTTCTCGGCAAGAGGTGTTGTTACTGTTCTTAACATTTTGATGTTCCGTCACGTAACCCGCGGTAGCGGTTCCATTTCGGTAAGGGAACTTCGGGTGAAGCCACGGTACGGCATTCTTGCATTGCTTTTTATGCTGTCTGGATGTGCGAATGGGCCATCCGCAGATGACATTAAAGCGGCGCTCCAGCGAGCGCTCACCCTTCTCATGGGTTCGGGTACGGTCACCGTTGAAGCCGTCTCGAATGTTGATTGCAAGGAAGCCCAGGGGAAACCTGGGTACGTCTGCTCATATTCCGCAACAACCTTCAATAAACTCCTCAATCAGAGAGGAACGAGTGCCTCCGAAGGACGATTCGTCAAGGACGGTGACAATTGGAATCTAATGCAAAACTGATCCCTCTTACCCCGAGAAGTGTTGCCCAATGACGAAGCCCGCCGCCGGGACCCGACGATCCATCCTGCTTGTTACCACCGCCATCATCAGCGTCGCAGGCCCTGCCTTTTCGCAGAGCCAAGGCGGCACCTGGGAACGCCACCGCCAAACCGATTCAATGTCTGACGCCGCATCGGAATCCCTCATACACAGCTTCCACGTCGATGGCGGAGGGCGGTTTCAAACCACCGTTTCTTGCGCAGGCGGAATCATCAATTTCGCGTTCGACTTCTACGCTGCCAACAAAAGCAATGATCACGCCTCCAGCCTCGCCTGGCTGGAGAACGAGACCTATTCAGCCACGACGTTCGGCTTCTCTACCCAGATAAACCGTGATGTAAGGCGCTGGGTTCCGTTGCGCATCCGCGTCGGTCAGTTTGCCGTCGTCTCACGGAATTCCAGCAGCAAATTCACCAACGAAGCAGAAATTGTATTCTACGATCCAGCCGAGGTCCAAAATCAGGCCAATCGCCGTGCCCAGTACTATGCCTCGGCCAATAAACAGCCACACGGGGCCAACCATGAGAACCTCGGCCAGATATTATCCGACCTGAATGGTGCGCTTGGTGACATGGTAACGGAGACACTGCCGACCCTCCTACCTCTGACCGCCGCCGGAACGCTCGACCAACTCGTTACGGCCCATCAGATCAAGGTCGAAATCCCGCTCGCGGACGGCCGAACGCCGGTTGTTACGTTTTCCCCGGACGATGCCGCGTTGCACGCATTTCTGCTTGATTGTTCGCCCAACAGCGGTACGCAAGCGGGCACGGCCCGGCCGGGGGGCACGCTAGAAGGCACCTTTGCCGACGGCCAAGGGCACACCATTATTTTCGCCAACGGACAGGCATTCATAATAGCAAACGGCGCTAAATCGCCGCCGTTCACCTATAGGGTTTCTGGCAATCATGTTCTTATGGATGACCCCGGTGGCGACGGCCAGATAGAATTGACGGCGGACGGAGGACTACAAGTGACCAATGGCCATCAAGTCCTTCGGTTTCGTCGTGTGCGATAGATCCGCCACCGGCGACCCTGGCATGTCAGAACTCACCAACGTCTATCAAGGTAACCCGGCGCCATAACTGGCCCATCCCCTCCACATCTGGAGCCATATGATGCGCACACTCCAATACTCCCTCCTCGCAGCCGCCGCCTTGCTTTGGGCCGTCGAACCGGCCGCGGCACAGTCAGCAGACAAACTCGACATCCTGGGTGTGCATCTCGGCAGCACGCGAACCGAGGCGCTTGCGATACTGCACGACAAATTACCGGATGCGAGCTTTAAGGACGCCAGCGGTTCCCTCACCATGGGCCAATATACGTCACCCGCAATGACTTTTGGTGTCGAAGCTGGTTTTGCGAAAGTCAACGATTTCCACAGCTATGTCCACGTTGCCTTCGATCAGCACGACCCGCAGACAGTCCTCGCGGTCAGCCGGTATCAGCTCTTCAAGGAAGGTGAAATGCCCAGCCTCGCTGACACCGAGGCAGCGCTTGTGGAGAAATTCGGCAAACCACAAATCGCTACGGGGAATCCCCACGGGAATCAGCTTCGTACACTGATTTGGCATTTCGGCACCGACCCCTCGATGCTTGTCAATTTTGCCCACTATACATCGTGCCTTAGTTACATGAGCCATGTGGGCGCGGCGAACTACGCAGGCCAGGACATCAGTTCCCATCCTCAGGATGCGGCGATGACAAAATGCGGCACATGGGGGCAAGTGATGCTATCTCCCTGGAACCAAAATCCCGAATTGGTGGCAAATATTCAAATGGAAATCGGCGATGTACCGCGGGCGAAGGCTTCGGTTGACCTCATTCTGAATAATCTGGCGCAAGGCGATGCCGATATACGCAAGCAGCAGACCGGCGGGGCAGCGAAGCCCCGTCTGTAGCCGAACACGGAGCAGACGAATCTATCTCATTCGGACCCGCGAGTCCGTACCTCCGCGCAATCGAAATGGCCCAAAGGTCATAACGTCAGCGCGTGATGCTCGCCAGACAGGAATGTGGTGGACCCGGGATTGCACCGACCATGTCCCGTTCGCCTGGCAGGTAACCAGGAACAGGTTGCAGCCCGACGTTGCGTTGCAATAAATCCCACATTCCCATCCCCCGCCGCCGGCGATAGACTGACCGAATGGCCTCTCCCTCCCCTCCCAACGACCCCGCCACCGATCCCTCCATCCAGGACCTGATCGCCGCCCGTCCGTGGCTCAAGTATGACGCCTTCTCCGGCCTGATGCTGGACGACGTCCCGCTGGCCGGTATCGCCGACGCCGTCGGCACCCCCACCTGGGTCTATTCCGCCACCACCATGCGCGCCCGCTACAAGACCCTGACCACCGCCATGTCCGACGCCGGTCTGGACACACACATGCATTACGCGGTGAAAGCCAACGATAGCCGAGCGGTCCTCGCCCTGTTCGCGACGGAGGGCGCCGGGGCCGACGTAGTCAGCGGCGGCGAACTCCTGAAAGCCCGCCGCGCCGGCATCCAGGCGTCGAAAATCGTCTATTCCGGCGTCGGCAAGTCGGCCGCCGAACTCCGCCTCGCGCTGGAAGAAGACATCGGCCAGATCAACGTCGAAAGCGCCGAGGAACTGGAAACCCTCTCCGCCCTCGCCGCCGCCAGCGGACGGACCGCCCGCGTCGCCTTGCGGGTGAACCCCGACATCGACGCCGGCACCAACGACAAGATCACCACCGGCCGAGCCACCGACAAATTCGGCATCCCGTATGACGATGCAATCGCTCTCTACACCAAGGCAGCGTCGATGCCGTGGATCGAGCCGGTCGGTCTCGCCACCCATATCGGCAGCCAGATTCTTGACCTCGCCCCGTACCGGGATGCCTTCCGCCGCATCGCCGACCTCGTCCTCGCCTTGCGCGAAAACGGCCTTCCCATCACCACCGTCGATTGCGGCGGCGGCCTTGGCATCCCCTACCGCAATGAAGCCGCGCCATCCCCCGCCGGGCTTGCCGCCGCGATGAAGCAGGCGTTCCACAATCTCGATGTCCATCTCGCCATGGAACCCGGTCGCTGGCTGGTCGGCCCCGCCGGCGTGCTGTTGGCCTCGGTCGTGCTGGTCAAGCAGACCCCGCACGAGCCGTTCGTCGTCCTCGACGCGGCCATGAACGACCTGGTCCGCCCGGCGATGTACGACGCCTGGCACGGCATCGTCCCGGTTTCCGCCATCGACGCCCATGCCCCGGCCGCCCCCGCCACCATCGTCGGCCCGGTTTGCGAAAGCGGCGACACCTTTGCGCGAAGCCGCGCCCTGCCGCGGCTGGTCCCCAACGCGCGTGTGGCGATCCTCGACGCCGGCGCGTATGGTGCGGTCATGAGTTCGACCTACAACGCGCGCCCGCTGGCGGCCGAGGTATGGGTGGATCAAGGCCAGTGGTCGGTCATTCGCGACCGCCAGCCGTTCGAGGCCGTGTGGGAGCGGGAGCGTCTGCCGACATGACCGATCCGGCGCCCCAAGGTTCGACGAACCTGCACAGGCGCCTCGCCGGTCGCCGCTTCCTGGCCCGCGCCGCCATTTTATTCGAGGCCGTGTGGCCCGCGCTTTGGCCGCCGCTCGCAGTGGTTGGCCTGTTTCTGTGCGTGGCGCTGCTGAACCTGCCGCCGCTGCTGCCCGCCTCGCTGCAAGTGGCGCTCCTCGTGCTGGTCGCGCTGGCCACAGCCGGCCTGCTGTTCAACGGTCTGCGCAAAGTCCGCCTGCCGGACGATCACGCCGCCGACCGCCGGCTGGAAACACGGTCTGGCATGCTGCACCGGCCGCTCTCGGTGCTGACCGACAAGCCAGCGACCGGCGATGCCGTCGGCCTCGCGCTGTGGCAGGCGCATGCCGCCCGAGCTATCACGCAGATCGGCCGCATGCACGTGGGGCTGCCGCAACCAGGGTTGGCACGCCGCGATCCCAGGGCCTTGCGCTATGGGTTGCTGCTGTCTGTTCTGGCCTGTCTGGGTATCGCCAACACCGATGCGCCGACCCGCCTGTATGCCGCGGTGACACCGTCGTTGCCGGTCACACCCGGCGCGCCGGCGACCGAACTGCAGGCGTGGATCACCCCGCCCGCCTACACGCGCATCGCCCCGATCTTCCTGAAGCCCGAGGGTGGCAGCGTCTCCGTCCCGGCCGGGTCGCATCTGACAGTGAACGTCTCCGGCGGCGGCAGCGAACCGACCCTTTCGCTCAATGACCGCACCGGGTCCTTCACCGCGCTGGACCACAGCAGTTTCCAGGCCGACTGGGATCTGACTCGTGGCGGCCATCTGACCGTGCGGCGGGATGGCGGCACCCTCGCGGACTGGACCGTCACCGTCGTCGCCGACCAGCCGCCGACCGCCGCGTGGAGCGACAACCCGGGTAGCCCACCATCTAGCCAGCGGACGCGGTTGCCGTGGCAGGCCGCGGACGATTACGGCGTCACCAGCCTGCAAGCCGAGCTCCGTCTGCGCGACCGGCCAGATGCGCCGCCGCTGGTGGTGACCATTCCGATGCCGGGCGGTTCGCCGAAAACCGCGCATGGTCTCAGCCAGCAGGACCTGACCGCGCATCCCTGGGCCGGCCTGCCCGTCATCGGCCGGCTGGTCGCCCATGACGCCGCCGGCCAGGCCGGGACCAGCGCCGATGCGACGTTCACCATCGCCGAACGGCCCTTCCACAACCCCGTCGCCCAGGTGCTGATCGCCGCTCGCAAAAGCCTGAGTTTACATCCCGACGATCGCGGCGATGCGCTGGAGGCGCTGGACGGACTGATGCAGCGTCCGGGGTTGTTCGCCGGCGACATCGGCGCATTCCTCAATCTCAGCGCCATTTACTATGGCCTGGTCTTCGACCACGCCGACAACGCGATCGCCGAGGCGCAGGACATGCTGTGGCAACTGGCGTTGCACATGGAGGAAGGCCAGACCGAGCAGACCGCCCAATCGCTGGAAGAGGCTCGCCAGGCCGCGCGTGACGCGATGGACAAAGCCCAGCAGCAGCCCAACGACGCGACGCGCCAGGAGTTGGCGAAGAAGCTGGAGGAACTGCGTCAGGCCATCGACCGGCACATGCAGGCGCTGCTGCAGGAGGCGCAACGCAACAACGCCATCATGCCGTTCGATCCCAAGGCGCTGCGGCTCTCCGATCGCGATATGCAGCGTATGGCGCAACAGGCCGAACAGGCGGCCAAGGAAGGCCGCATGGCCGATGCCCAGCAGCAGATGGCGCAGTTGGAGCGGATGCTCGACCAGCTTCGTAACGCGCATGTCCAAAAGAACGACGGTAAGCAGGCCAAGAGCAAGCGCCAGCGCGGCAAGAATCAGCAAAGCGTAGTTCAGGACCTGATCGCGCGCGAAGGCGGGCTATTGGATCACGCCCAGCAACGCGATGACCCGAACCCCTCGGCGGCCGATCCCAATGCCGAACGCACCGCCGATGCCCGTGTCCAACAGGCGCTGCGGCGCGCCCTGGGGGAATTGATGCAGCAGTTCACCGACCTCAGTGGCGAAGCATCCCCGGGCTTGGGCGAGGCGGATCAGGCAATGCGGGACGCCGTGACGAAGTTGAACCAGGGGCAGGACCAGGCTGCCGGCGACTCGCAGCAGCAGGCGATCGCCGCGTTGCAGAAGGGCAACAAGGAGATGGGCCAGGCGATGGCGAGGATGGGCCAGCAGCCGGGGCAGGAAGGTGAGGATGGGCAAGGAGATGGCTCCGAAGATACCCTGGGGATGATGATGCAGGATGGCCAGGGCGCCGATGGCCAGGGATCAGGGGCGCTGCCGGGTTCGCCGGATCAGGCCGACCCGAATGGGCGGGATCCCTTGGGCCGCTACAATCAGGGCAGTGCCTCCGACAACGACGACAACGCGGTGCCGGAGCATCGGGAGCAGCAGCGAACCCAGGCGATCCAGGACGAACTGCGCCGCCGCGGTGCCGACCAGGAGCGGCCACGGCAGGAACTGGACTATATCGGTCGGCTGCTGAAGCAGTTCTGATTCGTAGGCGTATCGCGCAGGCGCGGTAGCATGGGTCGAGGGGGGGAACCAGCCGATGAGCGGCAGCCTGCGACACATCCTGGTCGTCGCCTTGCTCTGCGTCGTGTTTCCGGGCCGTCATGCGAAGGCCGAAGACCGCTTTCCCGGCGCCGAATGGGCACACGTATCCCCTGCGCAGGCCGGATGGTCGGAAGAGGGCCTGGCGCAGGCTCGGGACTGGTCGCGGAAAATCAACTCAACCGCGGTGATGGTGATCCATCACGGCGTGGTGGTTGCGGAATGGGGTGACACCGCCAAGCGCACCGAACTCGCCTCGGTGCGCAAGAGTATTCTGAGTGCTCTGATCGGCATCGCGGTGGCGCAAAAGAAGATCAACCTGGACAGCACGCTGGCGCAACTGGGCATCGACGACAACCCGCCGTCGCTGACCGAGGTCGAGAAGCAGGCGACGGTCCGCATGCTGTTGGAAGCGCGTTCGGGTGTCTACCACGACGCGCTTTATGAAACGGAGACGATGCAATTTCGGCGGCCGGCACGGGGCAGTCACGCACCGGGCACGTTCTGGTACTATAACAACTGGGACTTTAATGCACTCGGCACGATCTATGAACATGCGACCGGGATCGGCATCTATGACGCGCTGGACCAACAGATCGCGCAGCCGATCGGGATGCAGGACTACCGGCCGCGGGACGGTAAATATTTCACCGGTACGGCCTCGATCCACCGCGCTTATCCGATCTGGATGAGCGCCCGGGACCTGGCGCGGTTCGCGTTGCTGTATCTACACGAAGGCAGATGGGCGGGACGCCAGGTCGTGCCCGCCGAATGGGTGCGGGACAGTATCCAGGCCTACTCCAGATCGGAACCCGGAACGGGTTATG
The DNA here is from genome assembly GCF_009765975.1 of Acidisphaera sp. S103. Taxonomy (GTDB): domain Bacteria; phylum Pseudomonadota; class Alphaproteobacteria; order Acetobacterales; family Acetobacteraceae; genus Rhodopila. The sequence goes on from NZ_LMUJ01000031.1 coordinate 213,452, forward strand.
GATACCTGTGGCGCGTGGCCCTCGCCGACCCCACGCCGGGGAGCGTCAGGTTGCCGGCAGGAAGTTTCCTGGCCCGAGGCAATGGTGGCCAGTATGCTTTTGTCATTCCGGCGCACGACCTTGTGGTGGTGAATCGGGTGGACCGGAAACCAGGGCTGCCGTCGCCGCCGATGGCGATGGTTGTCTCGATGCTTGATATGATCCTGAAGGCTGGCGGCTTCAGACCGGAATAGGAAAAACATGACCAAGCGTAACGTCCTGTGGATCATGTGCGACCAGCTTCGGTTCGATTACCTGAGTTGTTACGGCCATCCGCATCTGCACACGCCCAACATCGACGCGCTGGCCGCGCGTGGGGTGCGCTTCACCCGAGCCTATGTGCAATCCCCGGTCTGCGGCCCGTCCCGCATGAGTTCCTACACCGGTCGTTACATGCGTAGCCACGGTGCCAACTGGAACCGCTTCCCGCTCCGGATCGGCGAGCCAACCCTGGGCGACCACCTGGCGGAACTTGGCGTCCGTAACGTCCTTGTCGGCAAGACCCACATGCAAGCCGACATCGAGGGCCTGCGTCGGCTCGGCATCGATCCGGCCTCATCGCTTGGCGTGCAAGTCGCCGAATGCGGCTTTGAACCTTATGAACGTGATGACGGCCTGAACCCCGACCCGGCGCCTCGTGTGCCCTACGACGACTATCTGCGCGCACAGGGCTTCGATGCAAGCAATCCGTGGGAGCAATGGGCGAATTCGGCCGAGGCACCGGACGGCACGTTGCTGAGCGGCTGGCTGCTGGAGCACGCCGACAAACCCGCGCGCATTCCGGAGGAACATTCCGAAACACCCTACATGACTCGCCGGGCGATGCGGTTCATCGAGGAGGCGGCGGTGGATGGGCGCCCATGGTGCCTGCATCTTTCATACATCAAGCCGCACTGGCCGTACATCGTGCCGGCGCCGTATCACGCGATGTATGGACCGTCGGACATCATCACGCCGATCCGGTCTCAGAACGAAAGACGCGATCCGCACCCCGTCTACGGCGCATTCATGGCCGCCAGGGTGTCGCAGGCGTTCTCTCGCGACGAAGTGCGGCAACGGGTGATCCCGGCGTATATGGGGCTGATCAAGCAGATCGACGACCAGATCGGTGTGCTGATGCGTTTCCTGGCGGATCGCGGCCTGCTGGATACCACCATGATTGCGTTCACCTCCGATCACGGCGATTACCTCGGCGATCATTGGCTGGGTGAGAAGGATTTGTTTCACGATTGCTCCGCCAAGGTCCCTCTGATCGTGGTCGACCCGTCGCCTGCCGCGGATGCCACGCGAGGGACGGTAAGCGACGCCCTGGTGGAGGCGATCGACCTGGTGCCCAGTTTCATCCGATACTTCGGCGGCGAGCCAAAGTCGCACGTTATCGAGGGGCGGGCATTGCAACCGCTGCTGCATGGGAAGGCCGTGCCGGACTGGCGGCAACATGTGTTTTCCGAATACGACTACGGGACGATGCCGGCTCGCCGGACGCTGGATACGCCGGTGGATGCGTCGCGGCTGTTCATGGTGTTTGATGGGCGCTGGAAATACGTCCACGCAGTCGGCTTTCGTCCAATGCTGTATGATTTGAACACCGATCCGAATGAACTCCACGACCTCGGGGCCGACCCCGCTTGCGCGGATGTGTGTGTTCGGCTGAAGGATGCGCTGCTGACATGGTCGTTGCGCGATCACAATCGGATCACCACGCCCGATGCCCGGATCGCCGCTTACAGCGAGGCCTCGCAGTTGAAGGGGGGGATCGTGATCGGCTTCTGGGATCAGGCGGAGCTGGACAAAGCGAGGCAGTCCTAAGTCTACCCCATCACCACCTGGATCGGTCCCGGTGCATCACTCACCCACAGCGGGGCGCGGCCGGCGCTGTCGCCGTCTGTTTGTGCCGGGACCGTCTCGTTCTGGAGGAAGTCGATCCGCTGTGCCCGGATGTGCCGCACGCCCGGCGCACGGCCCAGCAGGTTCAACGGCAGCGCGGCGCCATACATCATCGCGGCACCTGGACCGGACCGGTCGAACAGCACCACGGAGAATCCAGGGGCGCCCGGCACCGCGTCGGCGGCCAGAAGGAAGCTTCCGCCATACAACTGCCCTTTGCTGATGATGACGCTCGCTGCCTCGGTTTCCGTGTTGTCGATGCGCATCCGGATCAGCGGAAATTTGTAACGGGCAAGTTCCCGCATCGACTGCATCACGTAAGCACCCTTGCCGAACACTTTCTTCAGCGGGAAAGGCAGGTTATGCACCACGTGTGCATCGAAACCGACGCCCAGCATTTGCACGAACAGCCTGGCGCCGTCGGGTCCGTTCGCCTGGCCTGGCCACAGCGTGCAGGTACGTCCGAACGCCAGGGCCGCGGCGACGGACCGGGGCGCGAATGGCAGCCCCAGTTCGTGCGCCAGGACGTTGGCGGTACCAAGCGGAATAACACCGAGCCGGGCGGTGGAGCCCATCAGGCCGTTGGCAACCTCGGCGATGGTGCCGTCGCCGCCCGCCGCAACGACCATGGCTTCCCCGCGCCGCGCGGCTTCACGCGCCAGTGCCTCGGCGTGTCCGGCACGGTGGGTTTCCGCCAGATCCAGCCTGACGCCATTGGCTACAAGAACATCGAGCACCCGCCACAGTAAATGGGCGCGCCGGCGTCCAGCAACAGGGTTGAAGACGATGACCATCAGCGAATCGAAACCTGTTTCCACGGTAAATACCACTGGGTGCCACTATCCAATGTCATTTCCATGACAGTTGAGTGACCATCAGGATATCTTTGAGAAAATCCAGATAAATCGCTTACGTCATCGAATCTTAACTTCTCCGGCGCGGGAAGCACAGTATCTGGTGCGCTGTGACTGAAGCGACAAAAAGTGATTTCCCCCTGAATGAACGCAATGTCCCATATCGGCGTCCCCACCGACTACCGGACCATCTTCATTTCGGACACGCACCTCGGCACGCGTGGCTGCCGCAGTGAATTCCTGGCGGATTTCCTGAAGAAATCAAGCTGCCACAACCTGTTTCTGGTCGGTGATATCATCGATGGCTGGCGGTTGCGGAAATCGTGGTACTGGGATGAACACCATGACGACGTGCTGAAGCAGATCGTCCGCCATGCGCGCGCCGGCACCGACGTCACCTACATTCCCGGCAATCACGATGAGATGTTCCGTAACTGGCTGCCGATCGGGCTGGAAATCTGCGGCATCAAGATGCGCCGCGAGTCGGAGCACACCACCGCCGACGGCAAGCGCCTGCTGGTGATGCACGGCGACGAATTCGACAGCGTGGTGCGCTATGCCAAGTTCCTCGCGCTGCTGGGCGACTGGGCTTATACGACCGCGCTTGTGGTCAACCGCTGGTTCAACGCCATCCGCCGCCGGCTGGGCTACCCATACTGGTCGCTGTCCGCCTGGCTGAAGCGGCAGGTGAAGGAAGCGGTCAAGGCGATCGACCGGTTCGAGACCGCGTTGGCCTGTGAAGCTCGCCGCCGGGGCTTCGACGGCGTGGTCTGCGGCCACATCCACCATGCGGAAATGCGAGACGTGCAGGGCGTGCTGTATCTGAACGACGGGGACTGGGTGGAAAGCTGCACAGCATTGGTGGAACATCACGACGGACGCCTGGAACTGATCGATTGGGCGGAACGCAATCGCCTGTCGTTCTTCGCCCCGCGCCAAACCCGGGTGCCCGCAACTGCCTGATACCATCCCCCTCGCGGACATAGCGGACATGTTGCCGCCAGCCCCGTGCCATCGCATCCTGATCGTGACGGATGCATGGAAGCCCCAGGTCAACGGTGTGGTGCGCACGCTGTCCACGGTGGCGCAGGAACTGCAGGACATGGGTCACGTCGTCGACGTGATTGGGCCTGACCGGTTCCGCACCCTGCCGTGCCCGACCTATCCTGACATTGCGTTGTCGCTGATGCCGCGCCGGCGGTTGATCGGCATGATCGAGGCGTTCAAGCCGGATGCGCTGCACGTCGCCACCGAGGGACCGCTTGGTCTCGCGGCCCGAAGCTGGGCGAAGCGCAATGGCGTTGCCTTCACCACGGCGTTTCACACAAGGTTCGCCGAATACGTGAAGGCGAGGACCGGCATTCCGGTGACGCCGATCTACGCCTGGATGCGGCGGTTCCATGCCGCCGGCCAGGGAACCATGGTCGCGACGCAATCGCTGCGGGACGAACTGTCGGCGCGCGGGTTCCGCAATATCCGGCCCTGGTCGCGCGGGGTCGATCTGAGCCAGTTCAAGGCGTACCCGCGGGACGAGTTCGCCCATCTTCCAGGTCCGATCTTCATCTATGTCGGTCGGGTGGCGGTAGAGAAGAACATCGGCACGTTCCTCGACCTGGATTTACCGGGCTCGAAGGTGGTCGTGGGCGGCGGCCCGCAGTTGGCGTCGCTGCAACGGGACTATCCGAAGGTGACGTTCACCGGCCCGCGGTATGGTGAGGCTCTGGCACGGGCCTACTCTGGCGCGGACGTGTTCGTGTTCCCCAGCAGGACCGACACATTCGGGCTGGTGATCCTGGAAGCCCTGGCCTGCGGCACGCCGGTGGCCGCATTCCCGGTGACAGGACCGAAAGACGTGCTGATCAATGCCGAGGGCAAAATCGGTTCGGTCAACGAAGACCTTCGGGCGGCCGCCCTGGATGCGCTGACGGCGGACCGTGCAGCCTGCCGCATACATGCGGAGCGCTATTCATGGCGTGCCTGCGCCGAGATCTTCCTGTCGCATCTGGTGCCCGTGATGGGGAACCGATAGGGCACACATCGCGGCCGACGTAGGCCTGGCACTCGGTTATCCGATACCAGCCAGGCGAGGAACTGACGCACTGAAATAGGCCTTCGGCCTCAAGGCTGGGCGTATCTTTGGATGTCCGAACGGGTCAGGGCGCCGGTGTGCAGCGCCGTGGCAACGAGCACGCCCGCTGCCCCGATGGTTTTCAGGGCGCTGATGTCGGCACCATGCCGCACACCACCGGCGCCAAATACCGCGCGCCGGTTGGCCCGCGTCACGATGGCGGACACGCGCTGGATGTCGGGGCCGGCGGCGGCACCGACGCGGGCCAGGGTCATGACGATTACGCGGGCGGGCCATAAGGCGGGGTCTTCCAGTAACGCGGCGGGGCCCTGAAAGACATCACTGCGAAAATCCAATGAGAGCAGCACACGCGGCTCATCGCGCAGGGATGCGATCGTCTGCGTGTCATGTTGGGATTCGCTGCCGATGACCAGGCTATGCGGCCAGCGTTTCAGCCAGGCCGATGCCGCTTCCGCGCCGGCGATGCCGTTGTCGACCCAAAGTTCGACGCTGGGCACGCTCTCGGCGATCGAACGGATCGCGGCATCGTTTGGGGCGCGCGCCTCGATTGCGTCCAGATCGGCGATGTAAAGGTGGCGAAATGGTGCCAGGCGCAGCAATCCGGCCGCTACGTCGGCTGGTTCGCTGGTGGGACTCAGCGGGGTCTGGATCGGGCGATACGAATCCCGGCGTCCCCCTTGCGCATGCACGACCTGACCGTTTTTGATGTCGATCACCGGTATCACTTCCATGCGCGCCCCTCCCGAAGCATGCATTGTGACCCAGGAGGACAGCACCGTGCAAAAGGTCATCGGCTGGGATATCGGCGGGGCTCACGTCAAGGCCGCCTGCATCGAGAAGGGGCGTGTGACGGCGGTCAGGCAGTTGGCGTGCCCGCTATGGCTGGGCGCGGACCGGCTGGCACCGGTGCTGGAGACGGTGCTGTCGGCGTTCGGAGCGGCCGATCTGCATGTCGCAACGATGACCGGTGAGTTGGCCGACGTTTTCCCCGACCGGCGCACCGGCGTATTGGCGATCACGGAGGCTTTAATGCGGGCATTGCCGGCTGGATCGTTGCGCCTGTACGCCGGGCGGGCGGGGATCATCGATGCATCGATGGTAGCGCGGCATGTCGAGGACATTGCTTCAGCCAACTGGCATGCAAGCGCGGCGCTGGCCGCTCGGTTTGGTGATGGGCTGTTCGTCGATATCGGGTCCACCACGACGGATATCGTTCCGCTTCGTGATGGCACCGTGCACGCCAGGGGTTACACGGATGCGGAACGGTTGGGGTATGGGGAACTGGTCTATACCGGGTTGACGCGGGCGTTCGTGATGGCGATGGCGGCGCGGGCGCCGTTCGGGGGAGCGTGGACCACACTCGCGGCTGAGTATTTCGCGTCCGCGGCGGATGTCCATCGCGTTCTTGGGACGCTGGATGAGGCGGCGGATCAGATGGACACCGCCGATGGGCGGCCGAAGACCGTTGCGGACTCGCGGGCGCGGCTGGCTCGTATGATCGGCCGTGATGCGGCGGACGCCAGCGATGCGGATTGGCATGGTCTCGCGGCGTGGTTCGCGGAGATGCAACTGCGGCAGGTCCATGACGGGGCGCTGTTGGTGCTGTCGGGTGCTGGGCTGCCGCCGGACGCGCCGGTGATCGCGGCGGGGGTGGGTGCCTCGATCGTTCAACGGCTGGCGGAGCGGCTGGGGCGGCCGTGCGTGGCGTTTGCCAGCCTGTTCGGGGCCGATGGCGTCAACTGGGTGGATGGGTGCGCGCCGGCGGTCGCGGTGGGTTTGCTCGCCGCGGATCAGCCTTTGGCGTAATGGGCGCGGACGGCGTCCATCAGCCAGCCCCAGGCCTCGCGCTCCGGATCGGCGGCGGTCTTGCCGATGGCGATTTCCAGATAGGCGAGTTCGGTTTCGATTTTTCCGCGCGGCAGCATGCCTAACCGGCTGACCAGGATCGCCGCTTCGATGACGGCGGCTTTGGCGCGGTTCAGGCCCTCGAACGGGGCGTGCGTCTCGCGATGCACGATCCGGCAATGGAAGCGGGGGCGCTGGGGGTCTTCGCGCACTGATGCCACCGCCATCTCGGCATGGGCCAGGGCGGCGGTCAGGCGGGGCGGCGGCACGACGGTGGATGGCACGCAGGGCCAGTCGCGCCGGCCGGTCAGGCTGCCGGCGAAGATGCGGACGTCGTCGGTGTAGTTGGCCACCAAGAACGGAATTTCCCGCAGATTGTCCAGGGTGGTCGATGGATGGAACGGGGCGATCACCCATTCGGCCGGCGGTGCCTCGATCAGGCCGAACGGCGCGACATGCGGCTTGCCGGCTGCGGAGATGGTGGTGACGATGACCTCTCGGATCATCGGGTGCGGCCCGGTTTCGACCGCAACGTGTGGCCGGCTTCGGCGAGTCGGGTCGGTTCGGCCTTTGCGCGCGGCACGGCGCAGCCCCAGTCGAGCGGTGTGTCCTGGACGTAGCGCTTGCCCAGCGCGAAGGCGGTCTCGGCCTTCATCAGTTCGGTGCCGAGGTAGAAGGCGTGTGCGCCGTCGGTTGCAACGTCGAGCGTTGGAAACAGCGCCATCGCCTCGCGGCCGATTTCGTGGATGGCGTTGTTGAAGACGTGGATGCCGTCCTCGGCGGTCGCGATCCGGTAGTTAGGGTCTCGGACGGCCTGTGCCTGGACGACGAGGTCGTTGGCGGTCTGCACGAACGGCTTGCGGTCGTGCGCTTGCAGCAGGCTGGCCCCGTAGCCGCGCGGCAGGTCGGTGTTGGCTCGGGCGGCGAACATCATGCGGCGGGCGAAGTCGTGTTCAGCGACGGTTTCGCGGGTGTGCTTGCTGACCTGGACCACCAGCACGTTGCGGATGGCGAGTTCGGAGCAGATCCCCATCAGGATCGCGGTGACGCCGGAGGAATCGGCGTCGGTGAGTTCCGTCAGATTGCCGGTGCCCATCAGGATTTCCGCGTCAGGCAGGCGCGCCCGCAGCGTGGCGTAGCGCATCAGGGACGCGGTGAAACCGAAATGAATCGGATCGAGGATCGGATCGAGCATACAGGGCAGGTCGCGGGTTCGGGCCATTTCGGCCGCGCGGATCAGGGAGTCGAGGTCGCCTTGTTTGGCCGGAACCAGGACCGGGATGGCGGCAGTGCCGTCGACGACGTCGAGAGTCTCTTCCGTCAGGCTCAGCAGGAAGTCGGCGCCGGCGAGCGCGCCGCGGCGGAGTTCATCGCGGTTGCCGGAGTCGACGCTGACGCGGAAGCCGGCGTCGCGCAGGCCGGTGACGGTGGTTTCCAGGTGGTCGAATGGTGTGCCGGGGCGGCAGCCGATATCGATGATGTCGGCGCCTTGGGCACGCAGTGTCTTGGCCCGGGCCAGCAGGCGGTCCCATGGCAGCAGTGGGGCGTCGACGATCTCGGCGAAGATGCGGACGTCGTGCTTGGACAGGTCGAGCGGGGCACCGTCGCGGCCTAGATAGGCGGGCAGGTCGGCGAGTTCATCCGGGCCGCGTTCGAATTTCACGCCGAATTCGGCGGTCAGGCGGGCGGGATCGATGCCGGCTCGGCCGGGGAAGATGACGCGGGTCGCCTGCACCGGGCGCGGCAGGCGGCGGAGGATGATCGCCTCGGTCATCAGGGCAGCGACCTGCACGCCGATGTCGACGATGTCCCAGGCGAAGGGGGTTTCGCCCAGTGCCTGCAGAATGCGGCGCAGCCGGGGTTCGGCGAGATGACCGGTCAGGAAAAGCAGCCGTTCTGTCATGACGAACGGTTATACACCGGCGACGCTGTCATGGTGTGTCCCGCAGCACACGGCGGCGTTCGGCGATGGCGGATTCCAGATCGGCCAGGGTCAGCACCACCTTGGTTCGCTCGAATGATGCCAGGCGGGTGGTGTTCTCAAGGTCGATGGCGCGGGGGTAGACGTTGACTATGCCCTCGGGGGCTTCGGTTTCCATCTCCGGGGCACTGTCGCAGGCAAAGACGATGGCGGGAACGCGGCATTTGCCGGCTTGCGCGAAGACATTGGTGACCAGGGAGTCGGAGATGCCGACGACGCATTTCGCCACCGTGTTGGACGTCGCCGGCGCAACGACGACGGTGTGGTAGTCGCCATGGTAGAAGCGTGCCACTGGGGCGGCACTGGCGGTGGTGTCGCGATAGACTTGGCAGCCTTTTGGCAGGTTCAGATCGGTTTTGTACATACGCACGACCTCGGCGGCGGCGCGGCTGACGAACAGGTCGACGTCCCCCAGGGCGCGCACGATATCGAGCGACTGGGTGAAGAAATGCCCCGATCCGGTGAGTGCCCAAGCCCAGCGGGGGGGCCGCTTGCGGGCCATGGTCAGGCGCCGGCGGGGGAATGGGTGGCGAACAGCGTGTCCGCCGAGGCCAGGTCGTCGGGGCCGGCGATGGCGATGGTGCCGCGAAAGTGCCGGGTGAAGCGCGGGAAGGCGGCGTCCAGCAGGTCGTCGCCGCCGGTCGGGGCGGGCGCTCGATGCTTGATCAGCACCAGGCGGCGCGCGTTCAGGGCAGTTGCGAGCCATGCGGCCAGACTGTCGGAAGTGACGTCCCAGGAACGCAGGATGTCCGGATGTGACCGCAATCCCGGCCAGGGCGACCAGACCGGGATGTCGCCATGGGCCACCGCTTCCCGCACCGCGGTCAGCGTGTCGGTGTAGACGAACCCATCGGCGAGGCTGGTCAGTGCTCGGCCATACTGCGCCATTGCCATCATCGCCATGTCGTGTGCGGCGTTGTCGTCGAAGCCCATCGTGGGCTGTGCTGTGCGCACCGCATCGGCGAACGGGCCGCCGCCGGGCACCACGACGACATCGCCGGCGCCTTGGCGGATCGCATCCAGCCACGGCCGCAGCAACGGCGACAGTGCGTGACTGCCACCGAGTTTCACCACGGTGGGGCCGCGGATCACGATTTGGGCGCCGCTTCGGCCAGCAGCGGCCGTTCGGCGGCGCGGGCGGCGGTTTGGGTGCGCTCGATCTCGACACCAACGATGCCGGAGCCGGTTTGCAGCTTCTGCACCCGCACCACCACCTTGGTCACGCGCGGATGGCCCAGCACCGTCGCGGCGATTTGTTCGGCCAGCGTTTCCACCAGCGCCACGTGGCCGGCCCCCACAAGCATCCGGATGCCGTCGGTGATCAGGTCGTAGGAAAAGACATCGCGCATGTCCTCGGCGGCGCGGCCGGTGCGCATCACCGAGGCGGTGACGGCGAACCGGACGTCCTGCGGAGAGTCCCGTTCACTTGCATAGGCGCCGATGAATACGGGCAGAATGAAATCATCCACCAGCACCAGATCGACCGGCACATCGTCACCGGGCGCTTCCGGCGCATAGCCGCGCGCCGCCAGCAGGCGGTAGTCCACTTCGTGCACCGTGGTGTCCAAACCTTCCAGCGGGATCAGGTCACGCACCGCCCGCACGCGTTCGGGATCGAGCGCGGCGGTTCGGCCGCCGGGACCGCACAGTGCACCTCGGAAACCAAGCAGATCGGGGGCCAGGACCAGCAGGCGGGGGATATCGGGTGGTTCGAGTGAGCCGGCCAGGCCGGCGATCATGTTCAGGGCGCGACAGTCGACGACGAAGCCGCGCAGGCGGGTGACATCGAAATGATCCAGCAGGCGGCCGGCGGATTTCCCCCTGGTGTCGATCATCGCGCCGGCGAAGCCGCTTTGCCTCAGCAGCGGCAGCAGGGAGAGGTCAGGTGCCGCGTCGGCAAAGAAGACCGCGATGAGTTTCGTGTGTGGTGCGATCGCGGCGAGTTCCTTGATGCAGGCGGCCGGGTCGCCGTCGGGGAAGATGCCCAGCTTGACGTAATCCACGCCGGTGGCGGCGATGTCCCGCACGGTGGCCGCGACCAGGTCGGGCCGCATCGGCAGATCGCCGGCGACGGCGCTGACGGGGCGGCGCCCGCGGACAGACTGCACGGTGGCTTGGATCACATCGGTGGCGACGGCGCCCAGGGCGCCTCGGGTGGGGTCCTTCAGGTCGATGATGTCGGCGCCGGCGGCCAGGGCGATGTCCGCCTCCGCCGGTCCGTTCACCGAAGCCAGCATGCGGGTCATCGAAGGAGCCCCGCGGACAGGCTGTTTCTATCCGTCATGGCCCGGCGAAGTCCGGGCCATCCGCGCTTCGTCCTCCGGTGCGCGGATGGCCGGGACACGCGCGGCCATGACGATGAGAGTATGATCGCCATCCTGATGCCTGCGCGAAGGGTCCCAACACGGACGATCCGGTTGCTGGAAAGAAAGGATTGTTCACGATCCCGAAACCCTGTCGCGAAATGCGGCGGTCGCATCATCATTGGCTGTCTTTCTGCCCTCCTGGCGGCTTGCGGGGAATGTCCGGTTGTCCCACTTTGGCGGCATGAAACGTCCAAATCGAAATGTGCGCAACGGCATAAGCCGGCGCCATGCGGTCGCCTTGCTGTTGGCCGCCTCCGCCTTGCCGTCGACCGCCCGGGCGGATGAGCCGGCGATCCAGATCGGCTACATAAGGTCGATGGAGCGGCATCCGACGATCTCGCTGCTCGACAAGCCGACGCCCAATGCCGGATTGGCGGGCGCGACGCTGGGGCTGGACGACGACAACACGACCGGCCGGCTGCAAGGCCAGAGCTTCGCGCTGATCGATGTGCCGGTGCACCCGAACACCGATGTCGTGGCGGCGCTGGAGGGGCTGGCGACGAAGGGCGTCAAGCTGGTGATGACCGACCTGCCGGCCGACGCCGTGCTGAAGCTGGCGGACGCCGGGCGGGCGCACGGCATGACGGTCTTCAACCTGGCCGCGCCCGACGACACGCTGCGCCAGCAGGATTGCCGCAACGACCTGATCCATGTGGCGCCCTCGCGTGCCATGCTGGCGGATGCGGTGGGGCAATATCTGGTCTGGAAGAAATGGACCCGCTGGTACCTGGTCTACGGCTCGCATCCCGAGGACAAGCTGCTGGCCGACGCCTATCGCCGCACCGCCACCCGCTTCGGCGCCAAGATCGTGGCGGAGAAGCTCTTCGCGGACACCGGCGGGTCACGGGAAACCGATTCGGGCGTGGCAGAGACCCAGCAGCAGATACCCAGGCAGACGCAGGGCGCGCCCGACTACGACGTGCTGATCGCGGCCGATGAGAACGAGGTGTTCGCCGGTTACCTGCCGTTCCGCACCTGGGACGCTCGGCCGGTGGCGGGTTCGGCAGGGCTGGAGCCGACGACCTGGGACGCCAGCAGCGAATCCTGGGGCGGCACGCAACTGCAAGACCGCTTCGAGCGGCTGTTTCACCGGCAGATGATGCCGCTGGACATGCAGGCCTGGACCGGCGTGCGTATGGTGGGTGAGGCGGCCAGCCGCACCGGCAGCAGCGATCCCGACAAGATCATGGCCTACATGAAAGGGTCGGATTTCGGCATCGCCGCCTACAAGGGACAGCGCCTGACGCTGCGCGACTGGGACTGGCAGCTTCGCCAACCCATCCTGCTGGCGGACGGCCGGACTGTTGTTTCAATTTCCCCGCAACCCGGGTTCCTGCATCAGGTGACGGAGCTGGATACGCTGGGCATCGACCGTCCGGAGACGAAATGCAAACTGCAATGAACCGGATCCTGGTCGCCGCGATCGGCATCCTGCTGGCCAGCGGCAATGCCTTCGCCCTGACCGCCTACGTATCGAACGAACGCGACAACACCATCAGCGTCGTCGACATGGACCAGATGAAAACGATCAAGACCATCGATGTCGGCCAACGCCCCCGCGGCATCCTGCTGACCAAGGACGAGAAAGACATCCTGGTCTGCGCCAGCGACGACGACACAATCCAGATCATCGACCGAGCGACGCTGCAGATCGTCGGCAGCCTGCCCTCCGGGCCCGACCCGGAGACCTTCGCGCTGCGCGATTCCGGCAATCCGCTGTACGTGTCGAACGAAAACGACAACATGGTCACGGTGATCGACGTGCCGACGCGCAAGGTGCTTGCGCAGATTCCAACGGGTGTGGAACCGGAGGGGATGGCGGTCAGCCCGGACGGCCAGACCATCGTCAACACCTCCGAAACGACCAACATGGCGCACTTCATCGACTACCAGACGCGCAAGGTCGTCGCGAACGTGCTGGTCGATGCCCGTCCCCGGGTCGCGATGTTCAAGCATGACGGTTCGCAGGTTTGGGTTTCCTCCGAACTCGGGGGCACCGTCAGCATCATAGACACGGCGAAACGTGCGGTCGTCGGCAAGATCAATTTTGCCGTCCAGGGCCTGCGCTCGGACGTAATCCAGCCGGTGGGGATCCGCTTCACCAAGGACGACGCCACCGCGTTCGTAGCGCTGGGGCCGGCCAACCGGGTCGCGGTGATCGACACCAAGACACAGAAGGTCGAGAAATACCTGCTGGTCGGTCAGCGAGTCTGGCAGATGGCGTTCACGCCGGACGAAAAATACCTGCTGACCACCAACGGGCTTTCGAACGATATTTCCGTCATTGACGTCGCCGACCAGAAGGTCATCAAGTCGATCCAGGTCGGCCGGTTGCCCTGGGGCGTGGCGGTCGCGGCGCAATGACGGTGGTGACGGCGTTGACCGACGATGAAGTCGTCACGACGCCCGCTTTGTCGGTGACCGGGGTCAGTCATGCCTATGGCGCCCGCAAGGCGTTGGACAACGTTACGCTCACCGTCGGACAGGGTCAGTTCACCGCTCTGCTGGGCCTCAACGGCGCGGGCAAGACGACGCTGCTGTCGCTGATCACAAGGCTGTTCGACACCAAGACCGGTAGCATCAGCGTCCTCGGCCATCGGATCGACCGCGAGCCGGGAGAGGCGTTGCGCCAACTCGGCGTGGTGTTCCAGGCCCGCACGCTCGATCTCGATCTTTCGATCAGGGAAAACCTCCTCTTCCACGCTTCCCTCCACGGCATCGGCGGCTACGAAGCGCGCCAACGCGCGGCGGACGTGCTGGCCGAGGTGGAACTGGCGGAACGAGCCCGTGACAAGGCACGCAACCTGTCAGGCGGCCAGATGCGCCGCGTGGAAATCGCCAGAGCCCTGCTGCATCGCCCACGTCTGCTGGTGCTGGATGAGCCGACAGTTGGACTGGACATCGCCTCCAAGCTCGCGATCGTGACGCATGTCCGGACGTTGGTGCGCGAACGCGGCGTAGCTGTGCTGTGGACCACGCATCTGCTGGATGAAATCGAACCGTCCGACAACGTGGTGATCCTGCATCAAGGCAAGCGGATGGCCGCCGGCCTGGTATCCGACGTCGTGGCACAGACCGGTGCGGACAATCTGCGCGGCGCCTTCACCTCGCTGACCGGATCGCGGGAGCCCGCGGCATGACGGCCATCGCACAGGGTTTCACCTTCAGGCAGCATCTGATCTGCCTGCGCGGCATCACCTGGCGGGAAGGGCTGCGCTTCGTCCACCAGCGCGAACGGTTCGTTTCGGCCCTGGTGCGCCCGCTGGTCTGGCTGTTCATCTTCGCCGCCGGGTTTCGCCAGATCCTGGGGGTGTCCATCATCCCGCCCTATGAGACCTACGTCCTCTACGAGGTCTACGTGACCCCCGGCCTGATCGCGATGATCCAGCTGTTCAACGGCATGCAGTCGTCCCTGTCGATGGTCTACGACCGCGAGATGGGCAACATGCGCATGCTGCTGGTCAGCCCGTTTCCGCGCTGGTACCTGCTGGTCTCCAAATTGCTGGCGAGCACCGCGGTCTCTATCCTGCAGGTCGCCGCGTTCCTGATCGTCGCCGAACTCTGGGGAGTCGATCTGCCGCCATGGTCGTGGCTGACCGTGCTGCCGGCGCTCATCCTGGTCGGGTTGATGCTGGGTGCGCTGGGGATGTTGCTGTCGTCGATGATCAAGCAACTGGAGAATTTCGCGGGCGTGATGAATTTCGTGATCTTCCCGATGTTCTTCGCCTCGTCTGCGCTGTATCCGCTGTGGCTGGTGCAGCAATCCAGCCCGACGGTCTACCTGATCTGCCGGCTGAATCCGTTTACCTATGGAATCGAACTGATCCGCTTCTCGCTCTACGGCAAGCTGGATCCCATCGCACTGGCGGTGGTCGTGGTGATGACCGCCGTGTTCATGATCGCCGCGATCGTCGCCTACGATCCCGCCAAGGGCTTGCTGGTGCGCCGCGGAGGAGGACCCGGATGAAACGGACGCTTCTGCTTGCGACACTGCTGGCTGGTGCGAGTTCCCTGGCGATGGCCGCGCCGCGCAACAGCGACCCCGACTGGCCCTGCGAGCAGGTGAAGGTCAGCGAATTGTCCGTGGGATCTTTCTGGAACGGCCCGGCGATCGATGCGGCGACCGCCGACTGGCAAAAGGATGCGGCGGTGGCGTCCCTGGTCGGTGCCGTCACCCAGAGACGGCTACCGATGGATGAGGCCGGTCAGCGGATCGCCGCGTTCGCCAAACAAGCTGGCGATGACAAGCAGCACGAACTGGTGTTGGTGTTCGCGGGTGTGTTCGATGTGCTGAACCAGGAGCGGCGCAAGGTGATCGACGGACTGGACCGGTTCGGCCAGCGCCAGAAGGTCCTCGCGGCCAATCTGCGGCAGGAAGGCGAGGGCCTGCGTGCGGCGCAAACTAGTACGCCTCCGGACGACGCGAAAGTCGCCGACCTGACAAAGCATCTGTTGTGGGATCAACAGTTTTTCGAGACAAGGCGGCAGTCCCTGCGCTTCGCCTGCGACGTGGCGACGACGATCGAGCAGCGGTTGTATGGACTGTCGCAGGCGATCCAGCAGAATCTTGGCTGAACCGGCCGTTGTTTGGCGGCCAGGCGTTCCGTTGCCCTGCCCGCCAAATCATTACGGCCGGGGCTTCGGCTCCCGCGGTTCCACCGGCAGGCCCTGCGCCGCCCATTCATCGGTCCCACCGGCATACCAATCCACCAGCGTGTAACCCAGGTCCATGGCACGCTTCGCGGCATTCCACGACATCCAGCAATTCGCGAGGCAGTAGAAAACCAGATGCCGGCCCCGATCCCCGCCGGTGGCATCACGCAAATTGTCCTCGAAATACGTTTCCATCACCGCCGGCAACTGCCCGTAACCGGTATCCGGCAACCAGATGCTGCCTGGTATGTCCTCGCGGACCTTACTGTGCCAGATCGTACCCGCCGGAAGCTCGGCGGGCCGAGGCGCCTGCGGCAAGGTATCGACGAAGATCGCCGCATGATCCCGCCATAGCGCCGCCGCCTGCTGTGTCGTCAGGACCGGCTTGTCGTTGACCGTTGCCGGCACGGGCGAACGATAATCGCTGGTGCGATAACCCGCCGGTTCAGGCGGCGAGGCAGCCAAACCCGTCGTCGCCCACAATACCAGGCCCAGCAACACACCCAATCGCAGGAGCGGGCGCGGCAGGCCCGTCATTGGGTGATCGCCTTGCCCTCCTCATCGACGATCGGAACGCCGTAGCCGATGAGGATCTTGTTGATAGCATCCTGGTTTTCGCTGATCAGGCGATTCAGGGTGCGTTTCCAATCCTGGTCGCTGTGCCGCACCCCCATCGAGATCCGAAAATCCATCGGCACACCGTGTTCTTGGATCAGCGGGATGACGGTCAGCGGTTTGGACGCATGCTTGGCATAGTAACCGCCGATCGGCCCCCACAGGACGCCGGCATCCAACGACCCCGAAATGATCTCATCGATCATCGACTTGGATGGCGCGTCGACTCGGGTATCGACCATCAGCGGGAATGGTCTTGCATCACCCATAAGTCCGTTATTGGCCATGACTGTCGCCGGCGGCGTGCCGGCGATCACCCCAATATGCTTGCCTTTCAGGCGTGGGTCTTCCAGCGATTTGACGTCGCCGAGACCGCCTCCGGCCGGAACCACCAGCACGTAGAAGGCGTGGTAGTAGGGGTTGGTGGTCTGCACCATATCGTCGCCCTGTGCGTCGCCCATGACGACGTCGCATTTCAGCGCGTTCAGCGTGTTGCGCACGAACCCGATCGCACGCGGATAATACGTGTAGGACAGCGTTTTCCCGAGTTTCTGGGCGAACAATTCCGCAAGCTTGTCCTCGAAGCCTTCGTGCGCCTCATCCGAAAACGGCATGCTGCGCGGATCGGCGCAGACACGCAGCACCTTCGGATCGACCAGCTCCACCGACCCGCCCAGGCCCGGCGCCTGGGCATGCGCCCGCACCGCGAGCATGCCGAACAGACAGATCGCCAACGCAAGCTGGCGGCCGTTACGGAAGATAAGATTCATCGCGCGTTGCTGCTGAGCGTTCCTCATCCCATGCAACTATCTTCGGCGGTGGTGAATGCGGCCGGTTTCGATTCGTGCGCCGCTGGACGCCCCCGGCCGATGGCGCCGTCGGAGCGGCCGCGCAGGTAAATGTAGATCGCGTCGATATAACACATGACGTTCTTGTTCTCACCCAGCGACGGCATCACGAGTTGCTGGGACGCCGACACGTCCTTCTTGCCGCCGGCGACGGTGGCGAGGAACGTGCCGTAGTCGATGCTTTTCAGCGCATCGACAAGCGATGGCGCGTAGGTGGACCCCAGGCCGTCGGGGCCGTGGCACTGCAGGCAGTTGGCCGAATAGCGGACGAAACCGATATAACTGTAGAAATCGACTTTGCCGTCCTTGTCCACCTTGTAGGTGGGGTTGCCGTCCTTGTCGGCGTATTTGCCATCCTGAGACGTCACCGCTGCCGGATTGCCCGGCTTGTCCGCAAATACGAAACTCGTGCTCAGGCATGTGAAAATGCAGGCGATAGCAAAAGTACGTGCGTGTTTCGTCACACTGGTCATCCTTGAGGGTCGGGCGAAAAAAGGGCCGGAACTCGGTTTATCGCCGAGTCACCGGCCCTGTATCAAATCAATCCAGACAGGTTTCAGTTCTGCGGCACCGCGAAGACGGTCAACGAGCCACCGAGTGACGTGTACTGGTTGAGCGCGGCATAACCGCCGACCGCACCGAGGCCCGCATGCGGATCCGTCAGGCCCGCGGCGAGACCGATTCCGGCCCAGCCACCAACACCCGACAGCACGGCCACATACTGGCGTCCGGCGTGTTCGTAGGTCATCACGTTGCCGATGATGCCGGACGGGGTCTTGAACTTATACAGCAGCTTGCCCGTCTTGGCGTCCACCGCCTTCAGGTAGCCTTCCAGCGTGCCATAGAACACGACGTTGCCGGCGGTGGCGAGCGCACCACCCCAAGCCGAGAACTGTTCCGGCAACGACCAGACGATCTTACCCTTGGTGGCATCCCAGGCGATGAAATTGCCCATGTTGGTATCGCCCTTCGGCGGATACATGGACAGCGTCGCGCCGACATAGGGCTGGCCCGCGACGTAGGACACGCGGAACGGCTCGTAGTCCATGCAGACATGGTTTGTGGGCACGTAGAACAGGCCGGTCTGCGGCGAGAAGGCGGAGGGTTGCTCATCCTTCGAACCCAGGGCGGCCGGGCAGATGTTGGTGGTGTTCACGTCCTCGCCGCCGTGTTCGGTCGAATACTGCGGCAGGACTTCCGGACGGCCGTAATTCGGGCTTTTCGGGTCCATGTCGACCTTGGAGGCCCAGTTCACCGCCGGATCGTATTTCTGCGCGACCAGCAACGCGCCGGTATCGCGATCCAGCGTGTAGCCGAAGCCGTTACGATCGAAGTGCACCAGCAGATGCCGGTCCTTACCGTCGATCTTCTGGTCGACCAGTACCATCTCGTTGACGCCGTCATAGTCCCACTGGTCGTGCGGCGTCATCTGATACAGCCACTTGACCGCGCCGGTGTCGGCATCGCGGGCCCAGATGGTCATCGAGTATTTGTTGTCGCCGGGCCGCTGCTTCGGGTTCCAGGTGGACGGGTTGCCCGAACCGTAGAAAATCAGGTTGGTTTTCGGGTCGTACGATTTCCATCCCCAGGTATCGCCGCCGCCGATCTTCCACTGGTCGCCCTGCCAACTCGCCTCACTGGAATTGGCGGGAACCGGTTTGCCCAGGTCGGTCGTCTTGTCGGGAACGATCAGCGTGTCGCTGTCCGGACCCATCGAATAGCCGCGCCAGACCTGCTTGCCGTCGGCCACGTTGTAGGCCGCGAACCAGCCGCGCACGCCGAACTCACCGCCCGACACGCCGACATAGACCTTGTCCTTGACCACAAGCGGCGCATCGGTGCCGGTTGCGCCTTTGGACGGATCGTCGGTCTTCACCGACCAGACCACCTTGCCGGTCTTTGCGTCCAGCGCCAGCAGCGTGGTGTCGGCCTGATGCAGGAAGATCTTGCCGTCGCCGTAGGCCACGCCGCGGTTGACGGTGTCGCAGCACATCACGGGAATGACATTGGGATCTTGTTTCGGTTCATACTTCCACACGATCTTGCCATCGTGATCGAGGTCGAGGGCGAAGACGGTGTTGGGGAAAGGTGCGTCCAGATACATCATGTTGCCGATGACGAGGGGCTGGCCCTCATGCCCGCGCAGCACGCCGGTCGAGAACGTCCATGCGACCTGAAGTTTGCCAACGTTCTTGCTGGTGATCTGGTCCAGGCTGGAATAGCGCTGGCCGCTCATGGTGCCAGCCGGCGTGGTCCAATCCTTGCCCGCCGCTGATGCCGTGGTTTGCGCCATGGACCCTGACGCCATCAGGACGGATGACAGAAGCGCCCCTGTCACCAGCAACCCGTTGCGAGACATTCTTCCCATTTTGTTTTTTCCCTTCGCCATTTGACGACCGATGGACGAGTACAAGAAAAACCTGCCACGCCGACCGGGCGATCCGATCAGGAAGAGACTTCCGACAGCGTGTCACGACAGCGTCTGCGAGAAGGGGGCCAGGGTCGCCCGTAACACCTGCTCGACGATGCACTGTCTTCGAGGTTTTACCTGTCCTCCCGATTTACAGGTAGCCTAGAAGTCGGTTGCAAAAACCATAATGCTGTCGTGGTGAGACAGCAACAGGTTTATTCGTTAGCGCCGCGATACGGTGGCGGCACACGTTTCCGTGAGAAATGATGCGGCGCATCATGAATGTTCATCATCGAAACGGATTGTATCGTCGATATTCACGGAACCGGTGCCGTGATAGGCGGGAAGTTGTTTGCGGCGCCGCAGGTATTGCCGCATCCGCCGATCGGGAAAGGAAGACCATGCGACTCCGAGCCGCCACGTTCGCACTTGCAGCATGGATGCTCGCCGCCCTCGTCCTGCCGGCCCACGCGCAGACCGAACCCTTCGCGATCCAGAAGATCGCCGACGGAGACTACGTGCATTTCGGGCAGGTCGCCATGACCACGGCCGCAAACGCGGGCGACATCGCCAATCTCGGCATCGTTGTCGGGCGCGACGCGGTGGCGGTCATCGATACCGGCGGCAGCGTCGCGGTTGGCCGGGCCCTCCGGGCAGCCGTGCAAAAACTGACGGACAAGCCGGTGCGCTATGTCATCAACACGCACGAGCATCCGGATCATGTCTTCGGCAATGCAGCATTCGCCAATACGGGCGCGACTTTCGTCGGACACCATAACCTGCCGGCATCCATGCGGGCACATGGTCCGTTCTATCTGCATTCGTTCCGCGACGTTCTCGGCGCCGCCGCGATCGACCAGGTCCGGCTGATCCCCCCCACCGTGTTGGTGGACCACACGATGACGCTGGATCTGGGCGGCCGGACACTGTTGCTGACGGCCTGGTCGCCGCCTGCCCACACCGATTGCGACCTGACAGTGCTGGATGAAGGAACGCATACCCTGTTTGCCGGGGATCTGGTGTTCCTGGATCACATTCCGGTCATCGACGGCAGCCTGAAGGGCTGGCTGGACGTGTTGCCGCGACTGGCCGAACTGTCGGCCGTACGCGTGGTGCCTGGGCATGGGCACCGGATCGGGTCGTGGCCGGGTGCACTGGATGATGAGCGGCGCTATCTGCTGACCGTGGAAGCGGATGCGCGCCGGCTCATCGCCGCCGGCACGCCGCTGGCGAAGGCGGTACCGCTGATCGGCCAATCCGAACGCGGGCATTGGCAACTGTTCGACGACTATAATCCGCGTAACGCCACGGCGGCATTCAGCGAACTGGAATGGGAATAGGCATCCCGGTGAGTTGGGTGGGCCAATTCAGCCGACGCCCGGGAGTCAAGCGTTGGGATCGGACGACCAGGACTGTCGAAGCCGTACAGATTATACTATATGCGAGTAAAGACCGGATAGGAGGCGACATGCCGACGATTGATCACGCCGCCGGGTTCGGGCGAACCGGAAGACGCGCCGTCCTGGGCGCCCTGTCAGGCACATTGCTGATCGCGCCCCGCATGCGCGCCGCCATGGCCGCCGATGCCGATCCGTGGCCCGCGCTCGCCCCGCAGATCTTCCCCGACCGGGCGCTGGAGGACGGGACGAACGTGCTGACGATCGACGCACCCTATCGCGCTGAGGACGCCGCCGTGGTGCCCGTGACGCTGCACACGACGCTGGCGGCGGATGACCCCAGGCAGGTGCGCAAGATCACCCTGGTGATCGACGCCAATCCGTCACCGGTGGCGGCGGTGTTCACGTTGGAGCCGCATGCCGGTATCGACAGCATCGCCACCCGTGTTCGCGTCGACGACTACACCAACGTGCATGCGGTCGCCGAACTCAGCGACGGCAAGCTTTACATGGCCACGCGCTATGTGAAGGCGGCGGGCGGATGTTCGGCGCCGGCACTGAAGCAGACGGCGGACGCCATACCGGTCGGAACGCTGCGGTTCCGCGAGCTGCAAGCGACCGATCCCGCCCAGCGGGAGGCGCAGGTCATGGTGCGGCATCCGAATTACTCGGGGATGCAGATGGACCAGCTCACGCGGCTGTATATTCCCGCCGATTTCGTGGAAAAGCTGCGGATATGGCAGGGCGATCAGCTTCTGCTGACGGTCGAGGGGGGGATATCGATCTCCGAGAACCCATCGTTCCGGTTCAGTTTCAAGCCGAATGAGGCGAAAACGTTTCGCGTCGACGGTAGCGACAGCGACGGCAAGCACTTCAGCGGTTCGTTTCCCGCGCAGGATGCTGCCTGAAGGCTTCCGGGGCCGGCCGGGTCAGAAGCAACTGACGTCGGCTTCCGCCTGGGCTTCCTGAAGGTCGCGCAGCATGTTGTTGCTTTCGGTGACGCGGAATTCCTGCGCCAGGTAGCCGCCGCCCTCCTGGCGCATGCGGAGGATGGTTTCGGCCTTTTCATATTGGCTGTATGGCAGCGCCGCGGCGATCGTATCGATCGCGCAGGAGCAGTGATCGAGCGCGTCCCGGGTCTCACCGTTGGTGGCCATGCAGGCAAACACGTATTCCGCTCGGGCCGCGGTCGGGTAGTCGTTCACGGCGCCGGCCGTTTCGGGTGGCGTGGCGTCTGGGCTGGTGACAGTCGGACTCTGGGCCCAGGCGCCGAATCCGGCCAGCACGAATGTCATTGCGAGCGCCGAAATGCGTAGCGTCATGGCGATCCTTCCCTCCGCGAATATCTTATACCGTCGCGCTGACATTGACACACCGGCCTCGGCGTGGATCCGAGACGTCCGCCACCAGGGAGTGGTGGATCAATCCCACGGTACGGCGAATCAGCCGGAAACCACCGGTCGCCCACGATAAACGTAGTGTGTGTCCCGCACCGCCGCCGCTTGTTCGGCCATGCCCAGGAGCTGCGTGTGATAGGGGGACAGGTCGCAGCTTGGGTCTGTGGCGGCGGCGTCGCCGGTGATGGCAAGGGCCTGGCAGCGGCAACCGCCGAAATCGCGGTCTCGGAATTCGCAGGACCGGCAGGGTTCTTTCATCCAGTCGGTGCCTCGGAAGGCTTGGAACGCTGGGGCGTTTTGCCAGATGTCGGCCAGGGGGTGGTCTCGGACCGACCAGAATTCCAGGGGTATTGTTTGGGCGGCGTGGCAGGGCAGCACCATGCCGGAGGGGGTTACGTTCAGCGACCGCAAGCCCCAGCCGCCCATGCAGGGTTTCGGGCGGCTGGCGTAATAATCCGGGATCACCAGGTCGATCAGCACGCGGCCGGCGTGGCGGGCGTGGATGCTGTCCATCTCGGCCATTGCGCGATCGGTTTGTTCGCGGGTGGGCATCAGGGCGTCTCGGTTGCGCAGCGCCCAGCCGTAGTATTGGGCGTGGGCGATCTCGACGCGGGCGGCACCGAGCGAGACGGCGTAGTCGACCAGGGCTGAGAGGTTGTGGATGTTGGCGCGGTGGACGACGGCGTTCACCGTCAGGGGCAGTCCGAGTTCGGTGACCCAGGCGGCGAAGGCTTGCTTGCGGACGTGGCCTCCGGGGTAGCCGGCGATGCGGTCGGCGGATGTGGGCTCGATGTCCTGGACGGAGAGTTGCACATGATCCAGGCCGGCGGTTTGCAGGCGGGCCAGGCGGTCTCGATCGAGGCCGATCGCGGAGGTGATCAGGTTGGTGTAAAGGCCGGCCTGGCTGGCGGCGGCGGTGATGTCGACGAGGTCGCGACGGGACGCGGGTTCTCCGCCCGACAGGTGGACTTGCAGCACGCCCATTGCTGCGGCTTCACGGAACACGCGCGCCCAGGTGGCGGTGTCGAGTTCGGTGGTGCGGTCGTCCAGCGCCAGCGGGTTGGAGCAGTATGGGCAGGCCAGCGGGCACCGGTGCGTCAGTTCGGCCAGCAGGCCCAGCGGCGCCGGGATGCCGGTCATGGCGCCAGCAGTCGTTTCGCAACCATGTCGCGCAGCATGTCGGTGACATCGCCCTCGATCAGGGCGCGATCGGCGGCGAAGACGACGGCAAGTTCGTCGATGATTTCGCCGACGGTGCGCGTGCCGTCGCAGCGGCGGAGGATTTCGTTGGCGGGGCCTTCGGCCTCGATCACCCGTTCCGGGGACAGAAGAACCCAGGCGTTGCGCGTGCTGTCGAAGTGCAGGCGCACGCCGGGCGCCAGCTTCGGGCGTTCGGGGAGGTCAGGCATCGGAGTCATGGGGCACGAACGCGCCGGGCGGGATCAGGCGCGGGGTCACGTAGGCGTGATGCAGGGCGTCCATCATGCTCCACAGCACGTCGCATTTGAAAATCAGCGTGTCCATCACTGCCTGTTGCTGTTCGGCGGTCACGGCGTGCTGCTTGACCCAATCCAGCGCGAACGTCGCGTCGCGTTCAGCCTGCGGCGGGCGTTTGTCGAAGTAGGACAGGATGTCCGCCGTTACGTAGTCGTAATTCGCGAGCATTCCGCTCATGCGTTCGGTGATGATCTGCGGGGAGAACAATTCGGTCAGGCAGGAGGCGACGGCTTCCAGCATGCTGCGTTCGCGCACGTAATGGACATAGGCCTGCACGGCGAAGCGCGTGGCGGGCAACAGCAGGCGGGTGGAGGTGACGTCGGAGCGATCCAGGCCGAGGCCGTCTGTGAGTTTCAGCCAGCGCTCGATCCCGCCGGGACGGTCGTCGTCGCCGTCGTGGTCGTCCAGGCGCTTGCGCCATTCGCGACGCAGCGCTTGATCCTCGCAGCGGCCGATCAGAGATGCGTCCTTCAGCGGGATCATCGCCTGGTAGTAGTAGCGATTGAGTGCCCAGGCTTGCACCTGGCCTTTGCTGCACTTGCCGGTGTGCAGCATCCGATGGAACGGGTGAAGGATGTGGTAGCGTTTGGCGCCGATCTCGCGCAGGCGCGCTTCCAGTTCGCTGCCGCTTAGGACGTTGCTCATAGGTCGATCTCCATCCCGTCATAGGCGACTTCGAACCCGGCGGCTTCGACGGCCCGACGTTCGGGGGAGTCGTTCACCAGGATCGGATTGGTGTTGTTGATGTGCAGGAAGATACGCCGGCCGGGCAGATCGGCAAGCCTGGTCAGGGTGCCGTCGGGACCGCTGATCGGGGTGTGGCCCATGCGGCGGCCGGTCTTGCTGCCCAGGCCGGCGGCAATCATTTCGGTATCAGTGAACAGCGTGCCGTCGAAGAACAGGACGTCGGCCTGGCTGAGTTGGGTGCGGACGGGTTCGGTGATGTCGGCGCAGGCGGGGGCGACGATGACGATGCGGCCGGCGGTTTGGATCTGGGCGGCGTAGGTTGCGGCGGATTCGGGTTCGGCCGCCGCGTTGCGGTTGTTTTCCAGGAACAGCGGCACCTTTCCCGGCATGGTCAGCAGGGTCACGGTCAGGTTGCCGGCGCAGGTGAAGGGTTCCATCGGCCTGATTGCCACGCGGCGCACCATCGTGGGGTCGAGGACGTCGAATACGCGGTTGGTGGCCAGCAGATCGAGCAGTTCGACCGGGGCGTAGACGGTGAAGGGCTGGCGTTCGCGCAGCACCAGCAGGCCGGCGATGGCGTCGATGTCGCCGCCGATCAGTAGCACGTCCGTGATCGGTGAATCCCGGGTCGGTGTGCGCGGCCAGAGATGGGGGGATTGGGAGATTTGCTGGCGGAGGTCGGGCGAGGCGCCGATGAGGAGCCAATTTTCACCATTTCCGGTGACCGCGACGCTGGCCTGGGTGGCCGGGCGGACGCGCGAGTCTCCTGTGCGGGCCAGGCTGCATTGACGGCATCCACAATTCCATTGTGGAAAACCGCCTCCGGCAGCCGACCCGAGCACGAGGGCAACCGGGTGGGGTTGCCAATTCTGCTTGGTCAATCGAACCGCGGCGTCAGACGCGGGCGCTGAAGTACCCGTTGATTTCCATGCCGAGGCAGATTTCGCGTAGTGTCGGGCGGGTCCATGCCATAGGTCGTCTCCTATCTTTTTCTTTCGAGAAATCAAAGACTCCGGGAACGATTGCCCCCAGCACAGGGAAGGTTAGCGCATCTTCCGCGGTTAGGAAAGTGGTTTGCCGCGGCTGTTGGGGGCATCGTGAAATCCCCCCGTTCATTCGGGGCGTTCCGGCCGACGCTCTATTGGCCGCTGTTGAGGATACGGTTGCGTAAAAGAAAGGATAGGCCATGCGTCCAGGATTCGTCGGTATCGCCGCGAATATCCACGCTGCCCGCCGCCACGCGCTGGCCCGTGGTCACGTCGCGGACGACGACGTTGATGTTCAGGATCAGGTTTGAGACCTTCTGCACCCAGCCGATCACCGAGAACCGGGCGCCAGCCTTGCGCGCCGCGTCCACCTCGCACCCGTCGCAGGTCCACCAGGACGGGGTGGAGGGATCGGTGGCGACTACAACCACCTCATACCGGGACGATTGTGCCAGTGCGGTCTGCAATTGCGCGTCGAGTTGATGCAGGCGTGCCTGGTCGGCCTCATCAGGTCCGCGCATCGCGCCTTGCAAACTGGTATCGTCAAGTTCGAATGCAAACACGGCCGTCTGAAGTGAGGCCGCGTGCGCCGCAGGCGTGGCGAGCAGCAGGCCGCCCATTATAGCCGCCGCAAGGGCGTGTGCTGAGGTCATAATCCCGCTTCTTCCCTGGTGTTCGAGCGACGCGCAACCAATCGTGGCCTTTAAGATCACATCGCGGCTATAATATCTTAAATAACGGTCATTCGCGCGCGCCCGGTTCTGCTTGGTTTTTGTTCCGCGGCATCGATCGACCCGAAACGCGGAGGTTGCCATGAACATCGTCGAGCTGATCGTGATGGTTTGCTCCCTGCTCAATCCGAATGCATGCTCCGAGAAGCATTTCGAGTTTGAGTCGAATGGCTCCCTGAAAAGCTGTATGATGCAGGCGCAGCCTTACCTCGCGCAATGGGCCGGCGACCACCCCAATGACCGCATCGCCTCCTATCGCTGCGCCTGGCCGGGTCAGGAGGGCGAGGATTTGTGATCCCGCCGTCCCAGTGTTCGTTCGCAAAGCCGAACCAGGGGACCAATTGACAGTCACGAGACGCATCGGGGACTATCCGGCTCGAAAAGACCGATAATCCTTCGGTTTTGTTGGCAACGTTCCCGAGAGGACGGTGGGAGGCTTCGTGACGCGTTGGGGTATGATCATTGTCGCGCTGGGCTGCGCGGTTTCCGTCCGTGCCGTCGCACAGGACGTGGCGGCGGGCGAAAAAGCGTTCGTCGTCTGTCGCGCCTGCCACCAGATCGGCCCGACCGCGAAAAACTTCGTCGGACCGGTGCTGAACGGCGTGGTCGGCCGGCCGGCGGGAACGTATCCCGACTACAGCTACTCGGCGGCCAACAAGAATTCCGGACTGACGTGGGATGAGGCGACGTTGCAAAAGTATCTCGCCAATCCGCAGCAGGTGGTGAAGGGGACGAAGATGATCTTCCCCGGGATCAAAGACCCGGCGAAAGTGAACGACGTGATCGCGTTTTTGAAAACCTACAAGGCGGACGGGTCGCGGATCCAGTAGCGGCCGGCACGGACGGGCGCTCCGCCCGTGTGTCATGCCGGCTATCTGCGCTTCATCCGTCGGTGTGCAGATCGCCGGGACGCCGTTCGGCCATGACGGTAAACGGAACTCAGGCCAGCCGATCGTTGAACTGGATTGTCGGCTGTACGTCGGTGAAGTTGGGGATGTCGCCGAGGACTTCCTTGCCGTGCGCGGCGGCGGCGGATTTGAAGGCGTCCAGCGACTCGAAGTCCAGCAGCGCGATGATGTGAAACATCGCCGGGTCACCGCTGGGGGAACCGGCCCCTTGCAGCACCTGGGCGCCCTTCAGGCCAGAGGAGCCCCACAGCCGGCCAACCAGCGGCACGTGGGTTTTCATGTAGTAGTCCAGGTCGAATTTGTGACCCGGACCGACTTGGTACATTACCGATACTATCACACCGCTCTCCCTTTGCTTTGGTTTAGTGGCAGTTTTTCAGATCGTTGTCGCGGATATCGAACGTGGTGTCCTTGCCCAGATCGATGGCGCGCTTGATGCAGGTTCGTCCAGTCTTGTCGACGATCTTCGCGTCGAATTGTCCGCGTTCGATACCCTTGATCTGCAGCCGCTCCGACGGATCGACTGCCTTGTCCTTGTCGTTCAGGGCCTGGTTGCTGCCCCAGTGGTCCGATCCCGCCGGGGCGAGATAGACACCCGTGAATGTCGTCGATGCTGTCAGGTTGTAGAGGAAAAACCGATCGGCCGCTGAGGCATCCCGGCCGGTGCACATCGTGGCGATGCCGGCAAAGGCCAGTAACAAGGCGGTGCGCGGGTTCGGCATCGGCATTTTTCTCCCTTGGCTCAGCCTAATCCGTTAGTGATGCGCCGGGCAATCCGTCTCCGTTTGCTGTGAAGAACGGAAACCGGCTGGCCAGGTCTGCCTGTAATGCCGCGCGGGTGGCGGCGTCGTTGCCGGCGGGCACCGGCACATCCGCCGCCAGTGTGGCTGGCGTGCCTGCCAGCACCAGCACGCGGGAGGCAAGCTGCAGCGCCTGCGCCAGATCGTGCGTCGCCAGCAGCACCGCCGCCCCGGTGTCGCGCGTCCAGCGGCCCACCACGTCCGCCAATGCCGCCGCGAGCTGCGGGTCCAGCGATGCGAACGGTTCATCCAGCGCCAGCAGCTCCGGCGAAACCGCCAGCGCCCGGGCGAGCGCCGCTCGTCTGGCCATGCCGAGGGAGAGCTGGCGGGGGTACAAGTCGGCGGCGTTGGGAAGGCGCACCATCTCCAGTAAGGCGCCGATATCCGGTTGCGGCATTCCGTCCGTCACCACCAGGCGCAAATTGTCCGCAACCGTCAGCCACGGCAGCAACCGCGGCTCCTGGAACACCACGCCGATCCGCCAGTCGCGGTGTTGTACCGCGCCGTCGAACGCCGTGTCCAAGCCGAGGAGAATGCGTAAGGTCGTACTCTTACCGATGCCGGACGAACCCAGCAGCGCGATCACCTCGCCGCCGGCGATGGAGACGCGGACGTCGCGCAGCACCTGCCGACGGGTGCCGTCGGGGGCGACGAAGACCTTGCGGTCGATACGGGCCTCAAACATCGGATCGCCACGCACTGGTCCGGCGTTCCAGCGGCTGCAGGATGGCGGCTTCGACCAACAGCATCAGGCCGGCGAAGGCCAGGCCGTAGGCGAGGATGCCGGTGACGTTGAAGTTCTGGAAATACAGGTTCAACACGTAGCCGACGCCATTGGGGCGGCCCAGCAATTCCACCACCAGGACGATTTTCCAGGTGATCGACAGCCCGCTGCGGCCGGCGGCGGCAAGATACGGCAGCAATTGCGGCAGCACGACGTGGCGCAGGCGCCGCAAGCGCGGCAGGCGGAACGCGGCGGCCATCTCGGCCAGTCCGGGATCCAGCGCCCTGGTGCCCTCACGGACGGTCACCACGACGGTCGGGGCTTTGGCGATGACCACCGCCAGCACGGCGGCGGTGTCGTTCAGCCCGACCCATATGTAGGCCAGCACGATGACGACAAGGACCGGCAGGTTGAGCGCGATCACCACCCAGGGATCTAGCCAGGCGTTCGCTCGGCCCGATCGTCCCGCCGCGTAGCCGACCACGGTGCCGCCCGCCATCGCCACGCCGAACGCCACGACGACACGCAGCAGGGTGGCGGCGAAGGCGGCGGGCATCGCGCCGTCCTCGCATTCTCGGCCGATGAAGAGGGCGACCGCCATGGGGGACGGCAGCAGCGTGGGGGAAGCGGCGACCCTCGCGGCGATCCACCAGACGGCCAGGAAACCGGCGAGGGACAACAGACGGTCGCGGCCGGCGATACCCATCGCCAGCCGGTCAGGTCGCCTCATGTTCGGGCGGCCAGAAAATCCCCGGTGGCAGTGTGTCGATGCCGCCGGTGGCGCGCGATCCGCCGGTGGCGTGCAGGACCGCGAACATCTTGTCGGCCGCCTTGGTCTGTCCGGCCGTGTCCTCGTGGGCGATGCCTTCGCGGAAGCGGTCGCGCAGGCGGGTGAACAGGGCGTCGGTGTCGGCGTTCATCAGCGGGCGGATGGTTTGCCATTCGGCGTCGGATTGGGCCAGCAGGCGTTCGGCGTCGGCGACGGCGGCGAGGAAGCCGTCGACGGTCGCGCGGTGGGCTTTTGCCCAATCCTCATGGAAGACAAACCCGATCAGGCTCATGCGCGGGGAGATGCCCAGAGCGGTGGCGCATTGGGCGACCGAGACCGCCTGGCGGAAGCCGGCTGCCTCCAATTGTGCCGCGAAGTTCCAGAAGGTCAGCACGGCGTCCAGTTCGCCCTGCTTCAGCTTGGCACCGAGCAGGGGGGGCGCGCCGTAGACCACGGTCGCGGCGGTCGCCAAATCGATGTTTTGCGTCGCTCGCCCGGCTGCCTGGACGATGAGCCAGGATTTGTCGACCGGTCCCCCGACGACGCCCAATTTGCGGCCGCGCAGGTCCGCCAGGCTGCGAATCGGTGATTGCGCGGCAGTCATGATTCCGCCGGAGGAGCTGGAGAATGGGGCGAAGGATAGCTTGGTGCCCGACGCGCGCTGGACGGCGGTGAATATCCAGTCGGAGACGACGATGTCGCTGGCGCCGGCCATCAGCGACACACGGCCGGCGTCGATGTTGGCCAGCATCACGGTGTCCAGGGTGAAGCCGTGCTTGCGGTCGAGTGCGTGGCGGCGGATGACGTCGGCCACCCATTGGATGGTGCCGAACTGCAAGATTCCCAGCCGCAGCGCCGGCGACTCGGCGGCATGCACCTGGCGCAGCGCCATGGTGGCAGACGCGGTCGCGATCGCCGCCCGTCGCGTGATCCTGGGCACCGCTTTCATATCGTAACCGAGCAACTTCGTTCCTCCCGATCATTCTCTGTCAGACGGACGGCGAGGAAATGCAAGTGCCCCTGCGCGTCGCGAACGCCGAACCCGGTTGGGGGCCAACGCCCGCTTCGTCATGGCTCGGCACTCGCGATTCGTCGTGACCCCGCTGATTCGTCATGGACCGGCGCCAGTCAGTCCGGATTATGACGAAGAAAGAGGCGGCCTCAATGCCGGTTCGTACTACGTTCAGAGGTTGGCAAGAGCGGCATCCACTGCTTCGCCCAGCCGCTCCACGATCGTGTCGATATCAGCCTCGGTCACGATGTAGGGCGGGGCGACGATGACGTGATCGCCTAGCTTGCCGTCGATCGTGCCACCCATCGGGTAAGTGGCGAGGCCGCGGGCAATCGCCTGGGTCTTGACCCGTTCGTTCAGCTTCAACGCCGGGTCAAAGACCTGCTTGGAACCCCGGTCGGTCACGAACTCCAAGGCCCAGAACAGGCCGCGTCCACGAATGTCGCCGACATGGCGGTGGTTACCGAACCGTTCTTGCAGCGCGGATTCCAGCCGGTGACCCATGGCCGCGACATTGGCGACCAGCTTGTCCTCACGGATGATCCTTTGGACTTCCAGCGCCGCCGCACAGGCGACGGGGTGCGCCTGGTAGGTCTGGCCATGCAGGAACCCGCCGGAGCCATCAGCCAGGGCACGCACGATCCGATCTGCGATCAGAATGCCGCCGATCGGCTGGTAGCCGCCGCCGAGACCTTTGGCGATGACCTGGATATCGGGGGTGACGTCTTCCTGTTCCCAGGCGTGCATGGTGCCGGTGCGGCCCATGCCGCACATCACCTCATCCAGGATCAGCAGGGCACCGTAACGGTCGCAAATCGCTCGCACCGCGGCGAAGTAGCCCGGAATGGCGGTGACGCAGCCCGTTGTGGCGCCGACGACCGGTTCGGCAAGGAACGCCATCACCGTATCGGGGCCGAGGCGCTGGAATTCCGCGTCCAGTTCCGCCGTCAACCGATCCAGATACTGCGCGTCCGTCTCACCGTCGTGCTTGAACCGATAAGCGAAGCAGGGGGAAACCAAACTGTGCGTCTGGCTCAGGATCGGCTCGAAATAGGCGCGTCGCATCATGTTGCCGCCGGCCGCCAGAGCCCCCAGCGTGGTGCCGTGATAGGATTGGCGGCGAGCGATCGTGCGGGTGCGCTGAGGCTGACCGATCTCCAGAAAATATTGCCGCGCCAGCTTGATCGCCGCCTCATTCGCCTCAGACCCCGATGAACAGAACCACGCCCGGGACAATCCCCCCGGTTGGTCGCCAAGCAGGATGTCCGCGAGGTCCTCGGCCGGCTGGTTGGAGAACGTGCCGGTATGCGCATAGGCCATGGCGGCCGCTTGGCGCCCGATGGCCTCGGCCACACGGCGGTTGCCGTGACCCAGGCATGCGACGGCGGCCCCGCCGGACCCATCGATGATGGCGCGTCCGTCTTCGGTATGCAGATAGATGCCCTCGCCCCGGACGGCAATGGGCGGAATGGCGCCGGAACGGTGCAGGATTCGGGTCACTTGCTGCCTCCAATCGGCGGCACCATGGCGCAGAGGTCCGGGGACGACAAGTTGGATGGCACAACCGGCGGTCTCTGGTTGGCGAAACCGCCGGACACGCTTAGTTTGTCGCGCAAGGAGGACCCACCATGGACGCTCTTGAACTGATGCTGAGCCGGGAATCGGCGTTGAAGTTGGAATCGCCTGGCCCCTCGGCCGAGGAACTGAACCGGATTTTCGACAGTGCCGTGCGCGCCCCCGACCACGGGCGGCTGCGGCCTTGGCAGTTCGTCGTGATCGATGAAACCCACCGCGCGGCGTTCGGCGCGCTGATGGCGGATTCGCTGCGGCGGCGCGATCCCACGGCGACCGACATTGAGTTGCAGCGCGAACGCGACAAGGCGTTCCGCGCGCCGGTGATCGTCGCGGTCGCGGCGAAAGTCCGCAAAGGCAACAAGATACCGGAGATCGAGCAGATCGCCTCAGCCTCGGCCGCGGCGCAGACGATCATGCTGGCGGCGCCCGCCATAGGGTATGGCGCGGTGTGGAAGACCGGCGCGCCGGCCTATGATCCAGTGGTCAAGACGGCGCTCGGGCTGGCCGAGGACGATAATATCGTCGGGTTTCTGTATATCGGCACGCAGGTGGGTGGGCCGTCGCCCATCCCCCGCCCGGAAGCCCGTGATTTCGTGACCGCCTGGGCTGGGTAGGGCGCGACGCGAAATAACCGCCCCAAGGGAGCACGGCTACCCGAACATCGCCATGGCGGGCGCAGGCCCGCCATCCACGCCTTGAGTGTAGGTCTTGGAAAAGGCGTGGATGGCCGTACCAGCGTTGAGGCACTTATTTGTCCGCGGAGCCTTAGCTACTCGCCGCCCAGGGGCTTCATGTTCCGCTCCACCGCCCGGCGCAGCAGCGCGGCGGAGCGGTAAACGCCATGCACCATCTTGGAGTATGGCAGCACCACGAAGAACGCCAGTATGAAGCCGAGATGGATCGCCATCGCCAGGCCCATGGCGCCGGTGGCACGCACCGCGAGCAGGACCAGCCCGGTCAGCGCGATCATCGCCAGCAGCATCAACAGCGCGACGTCGCCGCCCAGCAACCGGCGGACGGACGGCAGCGGGTCATCGACCAGCTTCATCGCGAACAATCCGACGGTGCCGACCAGCATCAGCACACCGCCGACGGTGCCCAGCAGGACCGGCACGCTGACGAACGGGTACGGCGCCGGCCAGCCCAGGAACGAATGGTAGATGAAGCCGACCGTCGTGGCGGCAAAGCACAGCAGGAAGCCATAGAACATCGCGTGGTGCAGATGGCGGCGGCGCATGGAGAACGCCTCGGAATTGTCGTTGCAGCCGTTACCGCCGCCGCCGAGGTTCTTCAGAGTCAGCACATCCCACAGCGCGACGGAGATCGCCGTCGGACCGATCTTTTCGCGCGGTCCGGCATCGCGCCAGAAATTACGGGCACCCATCGCCAGCGCCACCAGCGAAAACCCGAACGTCAGGATGGCGACAACCTGCATCGCCCAAAGCGGAATGACCTCATAGAACGAGTCCGCGGCCGTACCATGGGCGCCGAAGAAGTTGCCCGGTGAATTCAGCAGCATACTCAGGATCAACACGACAGCGATGCCCAGTGCGGCGACCAACGACACCACGGTGCCATTGCGATTGAACATCGATGCCAACGGCTTCGGCCACGCATATTCCGCATAGCTTTCCGCTCGGACTTCCGCCAGCGCCTTGGGAACGTTGATGCCCCATTCGTGCGGCGGGCTGTATTGGCAGGCGTAGTAACAGCCTCGGCAGCCGTGGCACAGGTTGGCCAGATAGCTCAGGTCGCCCGCGGAGAATTCGCGGCGCAGTTCCACCGCGGGGAACACGGCGCAAAAACCCTCGCAGTAGCGGCAGGCGTTGCAGATCTCCATTTCCCGCCGAGCATTGATGACGGCGTCAGTTTCTTGCACGACGAGCTGCCTCCTGGCCGGCGATGCGGCCAAATACGGTTCCGATGGTCATTCCGAAGCCGGCGAGGTAGCCCTTGCCGAGGATATTGCCTGACATGATCTCGCCCGACGCGAACAAGTTGCCGGCCGGCTGGCCGTTGTCCATCAGCACCTGGGCTTTGTCGTTCACCTTGACGCTGAGATAGGTGAAGGTGATGCCCGGGCGCAGCGGGTAGCCATAGTACGGTGGCTTGTCGACGGAACGAGCCCAGTTGGTCTTGTTCGGCGTCAGCCCGGCGGTGGCGTTGCCGTCCAGCTTCAGGTTGTCGAAGATCTGGCCGGGTTTGACCGCCTTGTTGAACCCGTCGATGGTCTCGCGGACCTTCCCCGGATCCAGCTTCATCTTCACCGCCAGTTCCTCCAGCGTGTCCGCCTTGATCGCCGGGAACACCGACGGCATGAACAACGGAAAGGCCTTGGAATCGCAGATCGAATAAGCGATCTGGCCGGGCTGCTGGGCGATCAGGCGGCCCCAGATGGCATAGCGCTTCGGCCAGACGTCTTCGCCTTCGTCATAGAAGCGGTCCCCGTTGCGGTTCACGACCACGCTATAGGGCACGCTGTCCAGGCGGGTGGTGATGCCGCCGTCGAATTTCGGCGCGCGTGCATCCAGCGCGACCGCATGGCACTGGGTCGGGTCGCCGATCGCCGCCACGCCCTGCGACAGCAGGTTCTTCAGCACGCGGCCACGGTTGTAGGGCGTGCCGCGGATGACGAAGTTATCCACCGCGTCGCCCCAATATTCGCGCATCCAGTCCAGATTGGCCTGGAAGCCGCCCGACGACGCCACGACGCAGCGCGCATGCACGGTTTCCGGAAAACCCTTGTAGGTGATGTCGATGGAGCGAACCGCGCCGTCCTCCATGTTCATGTTGACCACCTCGGTATCGTAGAGGATCTCGACGCCCAGGCGTTCGGCGGTCAGGTAATAAGCGTTCACCAGCGCCTTGCCGCCGCCCAGGAAGAAGGCATTGGTGCGGCCCAGGTTCAGCGTGCCGGTCAGCGACGGCTGGAACCGCACGCCGGCGTCCTTCATCCAGCCGAACACGCCGGAGGACGCTCGTATCGTCATGCGGGCGAGTGCTTCGTCGGTGTTGCCGCCGGTGACGCGCAGCAGGTCGTCCCAGTACTCGTCTTCCTTGTAGGCGTCGGTCAGCACGGCGTTCGGCTGGTCATGCATGGCACGCAGGTTGCGGGTGTGGCGGCTGTTGCCGCCGCGGAACGCCTTCGGGGCGCTTTCCACCAGCAGCACGCTCGCACCCGCCTGGCGCGCGGTGATCGCGGCGCACAAGGCCGCGTTGCCGCCGCCTGCCACCAGCACGTCATAGGTCTTTGTCCGATCAGGCATCCGTTCCCTCCGCCGACGGTTTCTTTCCTACGAATGGTTGCGGGATCGCGCAAGGCATGCGAATGCGGCGCCAGAATTTGAGGAGAGGAGGTCGAGATGGCCGAAGCCGCGGACGGGCGCGCCTGGTACGAGATCGTGCGAGACGTGTTGAAGCGCCACAACGTTAGCCTGGTCACCTATGTGCCCGACAACGTGCTGCGGCCGCTGATCGAGGCGATCCATGCCGATCCATTCTTCACCGCCTTCTCCTGCACGCGGGAGGAGGAGGCGTTGGGGATCAACGCCGGTGCGTGGATGGGCGGGGTGCGCGGTATCCTGCTGATGCAGACCTCGGGCTTCGCGACGCTGCCGAACGTGCTGGCGTCGCTGTCGGTGCCGTTCTCTATCCCGACGCTGATGATGGTGTCCGAACGCGGCACGCTGGGCGAGTTCAACATCGGCCAGTCGCTGGTGGCGCGCACGATGCGCCCGGTTCTGGACGCGCTGTCGATCGAGAACCACACGATGACGCGGCTGGATGAGGTCGAATTCACTGTCGATCGCAGCATCACCCAGGCCGTGGCCACGATGGCGCCGGTCTGTTTCATCCTGTCGCCGCTGCTGACCGGCGGCAAAGTTTTCGCGAAGTAGGGGGCGGTTGTCATGGCATCGTTAGCGAACCACCCGGCGAACCGGGATCAGGCCAAGGTGATGAACCGCTACGACATCACCAAGCGGATGGTCGGGCTGCTGCACCAGGATGAGGCGGTGATCGGCGGCATCGGCTACACCAACTTCGATCTGTGGGCGGCATCCGAATCAGCGTCCGGACGGCGGCAGCAGAATTTCTACATGCTGGGCAGCATGGGGCTGGCGGTGCCGATTGCGATGGGCGTGGCGATTGCCCAGCCGTCGCGGAAGGTATTCGCGCTGGAGGGCGACGGCTCGGTGCTGATGCAGCTCGGATCGCTGACCACCGTCGCCGCCAGGGCACAGAAGAACCTGTGCATCGTGATCATGGACAACGGCGCGTACCAGATCACCGGCGGCCAGCAGACGACCACACACCAAGGTGCCGATATCGTCGGGATCGCTCGGGCGGCTGGGCTGACGCAGAGCGCGTGGGCGGCGGATGAAGATGCGTTTGTGGAACTGATCGGGCGGTCGCTGAAGGAAGACGGGCCGTGGCTGATCGGATGCCGGATCGATAATCAGAAGCCGGTGGACACGACGGAACGCGATCCGGCTCGGATTCGGGACAACTTCATGCGGGGGTTGGGGGTGAGAGGGTAATAAACGGTTCTGTCGCAAATTTCCCGGCAGACCTGCAATATCCTGTGCGATCGATGCAGCGATGGCCCCGACGACGGAACACAACCGATTCTTGAATTCGTCGTCGCATCATCGCATGGGCGGCCGCAATCCTAAGCGGAGGCAATATGGGCCGGCGGTTCGCCAGGAACCGTTGCTCCCGCTGTGCGCAAACGTCCTATGACACGGTCCAGATAGACCGTGTTGCAGTGGTCAATGGCAACGGTGACTAGGCTCAGGCCTGACACGCGGAAACTTTGGCTTCGGTGTCCCCCGGCCGCGTCATCGCGGCCGGATTGCCAGAGCTTCCTGCGACGCGACTGCTGCGTCCAGTCAGGATGGGACGGCTCTAACCGCGCCGGCGGCGCGCGAGCCTGATCCCGGCGAGCGCGGTGACGAGGATCGCCGCCGAGGCTGGTTCCGGGGCAGGCGCCGGCCCCGCATAGCTGATCGTCACGTAGCCATTGCCGGTCCGAACGCCGGACTGAAACTCCGGGTCCAAGGCCCCAGCCTCGAGAAACGACCCGCCGCCGCCACCGCCGTCGAAATAGGAACCCCCACCACCGGAATATCCGCCACCGCCGCCGCCAGCATGCCTGGTTGCGCCGCCGCCACCGCCAAACCCGCCGGCACCACCCTGAAGGTTCGAGCCGCCGCCCATGAACGTTGCGTAACCGGAACCTCCGTCAGCCGAGACGGTGCCGTTGCCGTTTCCGCCCGCGCCGCTGAAGCCCGCACCTCCTGCGCCGTTCAACCCGGTCGCGGTGCCGCCACCGCCGCCCAGACCTCCGATTCCACCGGCGCCGGCGTTGCCGTGGCCACCGACCCCACTTTGCCCGTTCAGGCCTGTCACACCGGCGCCGCCGTTGCTGCCGCCTTCATAGGCCGCGCCGCCCCCGGCGCCGCCACCGCCGCCGGCCGCTCCCAGGAGCGTCGATCCGACAAACGCGAAGCTGCCGCCGCCGCCGCCGCCGCCGCCGGGACTGGCATCGAAGCCGCCCGTCCCCGAGGCCCCGGCACCGCCGACGACAACGCTCAACTCCTCCCCGGCGGTCAACAGAATCTCGCCGCTGACGGAGGCGCCTTCGCCGCCCGTGAAGCCCCCGGGCGAGTTGCCGCCCTGCGCGCCCGACAGAGTGATGTCGTATTCCCCGGTCGTGGTCACGTCGTAGGTCTGGGTCGTGCCGGTGTAAGAGAACGGCGTGGCTTGCGCGCCGGTCCCGGCAACACAGATCGCGAGCAGCGAGACACCCGCCAAAAGATCAAGTTTCATTATTGTTCCCATTCCGATAACGCCACGTTATCGGTGACATGCAATCGGTGTGCTACGCGACAAAATGGCTGATTTCCACCGCTTTGCGTGACCCCGGCAAAGGGCGAAGCGGCCATCCTGTAAAGATTTCCGACTATGTCACCACCGTGTCTCCGCGCACCAGCAACGCGTCGGCACTTTCACGGCCCATCGACCACGTCCAAAGCTCGGGCATGGTAAGGGGTGCACACCGTGCGCATCCTTCATATCCGCCGCCGGGGAAAGCGCGCCGCCGTGGCGCGGCATGCACGTCGATACGATCCCGCGCGACGGTCAGAGGCTCCGACCAAGCCAATTGGGTCGATGTCGCTCGAAAATCGGATTTGCCTCAAAAGAAATCAAGCGGCTCGCTTGACCATAGGTAATGTTATGATATAACATTTCAATAGATGATGGGGAGCAGGATGACGGCAGCAGCAGGCGCTACGAAGGTTCTCGGCTGCCGAAGTCGATGCAGGGGGCAACGCGCGCGCCGACAGTCCGGTGAACATGCGCAATACGTGTGTCCGATTATCGATGCGTCCGCCCCGCGTCATCCCAAGCTGCAAACTGCGGCTACCGTCGATACTTCAGTCTCTTACACATTTCTCCGGCGCCATGTCCGCGCGCCGCCCGCCTGAAGCCGTCTACCAAACCCGATAATCCATAATTCACCTGGATAATGTTCGTCGAACATGAGGGCCACTCGTGAACAGAAAAACGCGCGCCATGACTGCTGCCCTTTGGGGCATTTTGGTCACCAGTAGCCATCCTGGATACGCCCAAACCCCGACGGTGGTATCGTCTGAAACGGTGACCGGCGTCGCGCGCGACGCGTTGCAGCGTCCGCTCGACAGCGTTCAAATCCGCCTGGAAACGCCGGACGGCAAAGTGATCGCGCGCGGCACGACCCAAAAAAATGGCAAGTACACGCTGCCTACGGTTGCACCAGGTGTCTACTCGCTGATTGGCGAGAAGACAGGATTTGCGACCGCGACCGCAGTCGTAACGGTCGGGGCGAAGGGAGTGGCAAGCGATCTGACGCTCGCGTCCAACGAAGCCCTCGATATGAAAGTTGCAGCCGAACGGCTCGCCGCGGCACGGAGCGAGACGGAGCCGCGCATCGGCGCCACCACCTATACGCTCGACAACGGTGCGATCCAGGATCAACCGGGAGGCTCGAACATCCCGCTCAATCAAACCCTGTTGCAGGCCCCGGACGTCTCTCAGGACTCGTTTGGTCAAATCCATCTCCGCAATGACCACGCCAACATTCAATACCGGATCAACGGCGTGATTCTACCCGAGGGCATCAGCTTTTTCGGCCAGAGCCTGAGCTCGCGTTTTGCGAGTTCCGTCGATCTCATCACCGGGTCCTTGCCGGCCCAGTATGGCTTGGTGACAACGGGCATCGTTGATATTCAAACCAAATCGGGTGCATTCGAGCCAGGCGGTTCAGTCGGCTTCTATGGCGGCAGCCACGGCTGGATGGAGCCAAGCCTGGAATATGCCGGGTCGGCCGGCAATCTCAATTACTATATCTCTGGGGATCTACTTCAGAACGGCATCGGCATCGAAAATCCGACCAGTTCGAGCAATCCGATCCATGATCAAACGAGACAAGGTCATGGTTTCGCCTATCTGGAAGATATCATCGACCCAACGAGCAAGATCAGTTTGATCCTTGGCGCCTACCAAGGCAGCTTCCAGATCCCGAACAGTCCAGGTCAGGCACCTGCTTTTCAATATCTCAACCAGACGAACTTCAACTCGACGCTGCTCAACGACACCCAGCAGGAGAGCAATGATTACGCCGCGCTGTCCTATCTCAAGACCGAAGACAACTACAGTTTTCAGATCTCGGCCTTCACGCGGTACAGCAGGCTTGCCTACTCCCCCGACGACGTCGGCGATCTCATGTTCTTTGGGCTGGCGCAGAACGCGCTTCGCACCGACGTCGCGGAGGGTCTCCAGGCTGACGCAAGCTACAAGCTCAACGACAGCCACACCTTGCGCTACGGAGGATTGGTCACCGCGGAACATGCAGCCTCGAACACCAATTCCCAGGTCTTTCCCTGCCTTGACCTGGCATGCAGCAGCGTCGGAACCAGCCCAACCTCTGTCAATGACAGCAGCGCCATCACCGGATGGACCTACAGCGCCTATGCTCAGGACGAGTGGAAGCTGCTTCCGACCGTTACGCTCAATTACGGTGCGCGCTTCGATGTGCTGAACGCCTACACCAATACCAATCAGCTCAGCCCGCGTGTCAACGTTGTGTGGAAGCCCACGTCGGACACCACGCTGCACGCCGGCTATTCGCGTTATTTCACGCCGCCGGCCTTGGAGCTGGTCTCCGGAGAATCGATCGCCAAGTTCGCGGGAACAACAGGCTACCCCGCGGGGTATACACCGGCATCCCCGCCCGCCGACGGAGCGATCTTGCCGGAGCGTTCGAATTACTTCGATATCGGCGCGGACCATACCTTCGCGCCTGGCCTGAAGCTGGGTGTGGATGCGTTTTACAAGATTGCGCAGGATCTGATCGATGAAGGACAATTCGGCGCGCCGATCATCCTCTCAGTCTTTAATTACGCCCACGCGGATGTTTACGGCATCGAGTTTACCGGCAGCTATAAACGCGGCAACTGGTCGGCGTACGGCAATCTCTCCGTAGGCCGGGAACGTGCGACCCAGGTTGCATCGCAACAATTCAATTTTACACCGGCCCAACTCGCATTCATTTCGAGCAACTACATCTATACGGACCACAGTCAATGGGTCACCGCTTCGGGCGGTATTGCTTACACCTGGTTGGGTACCCGCTTCAGTGCCGATATGATTTATGGATCGGGCCTCCGGCAGGATAGTGGCGACATTCCGAATGGGGGTACGGTACCCGGCTATACCCA
Source organism: Acidisphaera sp. S103 (assembly GCF_009765975.1). Classification (GTDB taxonomy): domain Bacteria; phylum Pseudomonadota; class Alphaproteobacteria; order Acetobacterales; family Acetobacteraceae; genus Rhodopila. The sequence continues at coordinate 254,281 of NZ_LMUJ01000031.1, forward strand.
GGTCAATCTCGGTGTCTCGCACCGCTTCCAGAACATGCCCGGCGGCCCGATCGAACTGAGTCTGAATCTGATGAATGTCTCTGATAGCATCTATGAAATCCGTTCGGGAACGGGTGTCGGTGTGTTCGCGCCGCAATACGGTCCACGCCGAGCCATCTACGCCGGCATACGAAAATTCTTTTGAGCAGGCTTGATGTCCCTTCTCGCCATAAACGACAAAGGAATATACATGCACACGATAGCCGCCAGGACGACGCGGTTTCAGGAGCAAGCGTGGAACAGGTAAGTGACGTCATCAATGCGTTACGGGTCGGCGGCGTGGCTGTCTACCCGCTGGGCCTGCTGGCGGTCGTTGCGATCGTTATCGTGATCGACAAGATGTTTCTGTTCTTCGTGCAGACCCGCCTGCCACAAGACCTGGTAGCCCTGGTCGAAAACTATGGTTTCGGCTGGGACGCCCTGGCACAACGGCTCGGCCGGCTTGGCGCGCGCAACCATTTTGCGCGCTTCCTAAGCGTCATTCTTGACAATCGAACACATCCCGTTTGGTGGGTGGAATCACGCGCCGCCGATGAAGCGGCGCTGATCGAGAAATCTCTGGCCCGCTGGTTATGGGTTCTCGAAACCATTGTGACCGCTGCCCCGCTCCTTGGATTGCTGGGCACCATCACCGGCATGATTCGTTCGTTCAAGTTGTTCGGCAATCAGGGCCTGGTCGACCCCGCGGGGGTAACGGGCGGTGTGGCCGAGGCGCTGATCGCGACCGCACTCGGACTGTTCGTGGCACTGATCGCGCTGTTTGCTTTCAACTATTGTTCTGATCGTCAAGCCCGGATCATGGACGAAATGGAGCGGCTCGGCACCCGCGTCATTGATCATATCCGGCTCGATACGCAGGAGGATCGGCATGAAGCTGCGCTCCGCGCATAAACGCCGCCGCGGCCGCATCGAGATCATCCCAATGATCGATGTGATGTTCTTCCTGCTCGCGACCTTTATGCTGGCCTCTCTGACAATGCAGAACCTGCACTCGCTCCGGGTCGATCTGCCGCAAGGAAGCGCGACGCCGCTGGCCGTGTCAAAGTCGGTCACCTTGACCGTTACCGCGACAGGCAATCTTTTTCTGGATAAGGTTCCCGTGACACTCGATACGCTTGCCTCGGCGTTGAAGCCACCGGAAGGCCGGACGGTTGTGGTCGCGGCCGACAGGGCGGCGCCAAACGGGACTGTGGTCGAGGCCATGCTGCAAGCGCGCGAGGCCGGCGTAGAAGAGTTCGTCTTCGCCATTCGCAAGGAGTAGGCGTGCGGGTAGACAGGCCATGGGTCCGGTTGGCCTGGACACTGCCCATGGCGCTTGTTGTGACAGCGCTGGCCTTGACCGGATTTCTCGATGTCCTGACCCAAGGCGCGTCGCCACCCCCCGCATCCAAGCCAGTGGCGATGCAGATCATCGAACTGCCGCCACAACCATCGCAGCCCCAACCGGCACCGGCAATCGAAACACCACCGCCGGCAGAGGCGACAGAGGTGCCACCGCCCGTAAGCGCGCCGCCGACGCCCACGACACCTATGACGCCAACGACAAAGACACTGCCGCCACCCCCGCCCGTGCCAGCACGGAAACCGCAGCCCACCCAACCGCCGCACCGCCGGGATCTGTCGCGGCAACGTCCGCGGGATCAAACCGCCGCACCGGCTCAGGTGCCTACGTCAGCACCTGTCACGCAGAGTCCCCCGGGCGGTATGACCATGGGGGTCCGGGCACTCTACCAGCCGATGCCGGACATTCCGGAGGAACTGCGGCATCGCGAACTTGCGGTTGTCGCAATGGCACGCTTCCACGTTGCGGCTGATGGCAGCGCGACAGTCACATTACTTCAGGCAACCGCCGACCCTCGCCTCAATGCGGCTTTGATGTTCGCCCTGCGGAAATGGCGTTTTTTCCCTGCCATGGACAATGGACAGCCGGTCGCGTCGACAATCGATATCCGCGTTCCTATCGATGTTCACTAACCCTGACACGCAAGCAGGGGATCCGAGCGCCCGCCATCCGGTTGCTTGACAGTGTTTTCGGCGGTCGCTACGGTCAAATGGCAAATAATACTGGCAAGTAGGGAAAAGTTCCCGATGGACTAGCAACGTCAGGAAATAATTTGCAATGAACTGGAACAGTGCTGATTGTGCTGATCCTATCAGGTGTCAGTACGATGTCCCGGGCCGTTCGGCAGCGGCGCGCGCAACGTGAACGACCATCGATCCTGGACAGAGTTATGGCCCCGGCGGTCTATGCTGGGAGTGGCCTATGTACTGGCCGCGGCGACCCGAACCAGCCTCCCTGCCCGCGCGGATGACCCGCCGGATGCCGCCCGCGGCATGTTGGCGCAGGTCGGCGATCAACTGGTTGCCTTCGGCAGCGAAGACGGCGGTGCTCCCCTCGCGGTGTCGGATATCCCGCCTCACAGCGACGTCGTCCTGGCCTGGCCGCTCGATACGGCGCGTCGTGTCGCGCGCAATGCGTCTCGGCTGAACCTCATCATTCTGATGCACTTCGACCCATCCAGCCTGTCCGGGCCGGAAACGGCGCGCGCCGCGAATGGCATCGTCGCTTTCACGGCGGTCTGTTCCCATCAGGCCTGTTGGGTGACCGACTGGCTGTCGTCCAAGCAGTTGCTTCAGTGCCCTTGCCATCAGTCCGAATACGATCTGCGGCAGGGCGGAAAAGTGGTGTCCGGACCGGCACCGCGCGGACTCGCGGGGCTGCCGTTGAAGGTAGCCGACGGCAAACTGGTCGTCGCCGGCCCATTCACCGATCGTGTGGGAGGCCAAAAGCTATAGACAACGCAGCGACGCGCGAACTGTGACGAGGCTGCGACGTCCCGCCAAAAGCAGGGCACGACGGTAATGCCAAAGCAAAACGCAACCGGGGAGAACGTCGATGAAAGGTATAAGCTACATAGTTCCGCTGGCAGTGGCCGCTGGGTTGTCGTGGGGGGTGAGCGGCACGACCGCCTTCGCGGGCTCGGTAACCGGCTATCAGCCGGTCACCCAGGACAGGCTGGACAATCCGGGACCCGCCGATTGGCTGCTTTACCGGCGCACCTATGACGGCCACGGTGACAGCCCGCTGCGGCAGATCAACGTCGACAACGTCAAGGACCTGACGCCCGTCTGGACGTTCTCGACCGGCGTGGTGGAGGGGCATGAGGCGCCGCCCATGGTCAACAACGGCGTCATGTTCGTGACCACGCCAGGCGATCAGGTGCTCGCGCTCGATGCGGCCAGCGGCGACCTGCTGTGGCGCTACGCGCCGAAGCTGCCGGAAGACCTCTTTCAACTGCACCCGACCAATCGCGGCGTCGCGTTCTGGGGCAACAATCTCTATCTGGCGACGACGGACTCACGCCTGATCGCGCTCGACGCGAAGACCGGTAAAGTCGTGTGGGAGGCAACGGTCGGCGACTATCACCACGGCGAATACATGACGCTCGAACCCCTGGTGGTGAACGGCAAGGTGATAATCGGCACGTCGGGCGGCGAATTCGGCGTCCGCGCTTATATCGCCGCCTATGACGCCGATACCGGCAAGGCACTGTGGAAGACCTACACCGTGCCAAGCCCGTCCGAACCCGGCGGCGACACCTGGAATACCGATGCCTGGAAGACCGGCGGTGGTTCGGTCTGGATCACCGGCAATTACGATCCAAAGCGCAACCTCGCCTATTGGGGGGTCGGTAACGCCGCCCCATGGCCCGGCGACCTGCATCCGGGCGACAATCTCTACACCAGTTCGACCATCGCGCTTGATCCGGACACCGGCAAGATCGTCGCATATCACCAGTATCATCAGAACGATTCCTGGGATTGGGATGAAGTGCGGCCGCCGATACTGATCAATATGACTCGTGACGGGAAGACAATCGATGCGCTGGTGCATCCGGCACGTGACGGCTATCTGTGGGTGCTGCAGCAGACCGATGACGGCATCAAGTTCATCTCCGGCAAGCCGTTTGTTTACCAGAATGCTTTCAAGAGTCTCGATCCGCAGACCGGGCGTCCCACGTACGACCTGGACCACAAGCCTGTTGTCGGCAAGACCGTAACGTTCTGCCCGTCGCTATGGGGCGGGGATGATTGGACGTCGTCGGCCTATAGCGACGAGACGCACCTGGTCTACATTCCGGCCAACAACAACATGTGCGGCTCCAACGAAGGCGTCGACAAGAAACTTCTGGTCGGGCAGTTGTGGCTCGGCGTTGATCCCAGCACCAACAAACTGGTACCCAACGGCCAGCATATCGGCGAATTGCAGGCCTGGGATCCGGCGACAGGCAAGCAGGCCTGGATGTATCCGTTCCCCAATCAGCTTTTCGCCTCGGTGCTGACCACCGCGGGCGGCCTGGTGTTCGTGGGCGGCACCAATGACCGCATGTTCCGGGCCTTCGATGCCAAGACGGGTGAACTGCTGTGGCAGCAGCGCACCAATTCGGGGATCATCGGCATGCCCGTCGCCTTTCAGGTGGGCGATACCGAATATATCGCCGTGCAGTCTGGCTGGGGCGTGGATGCCCAGCGAATTCAGAACTCGCTGGCGAAGACATCGATGAAGCTCGACCCTGATGAGGTCCCGCAAGGCGGCGTCGTCTGGGTGTTTGCCGTGCGGCACCACAACTAGCCAAATGCGTCGGGGCGCGTCCCGCAATTTTCAGAATGAAAGGCGAAGACATGGTTACGCTCAAAGTCAACGGCCAGAATTTCACATATGACGGGGACCCGGAGGTGCCCCTGCTGTGGGTGCTGCGTGATGAGCTTGGCCTGACAGGCACGAAGTTCGGCTGCGGTGCCGGGCTTTGCGGCGCCTGCACCGTGCATCTTGACGGCACCGCGGTGCGATCCTGCAGTGTGGAGGTGAGCGACGCCGCGGACAAGACAATCGTTACCATCGAAGGACTGGACCCGCATGGCGACCATTTGGTTCAGCGGGTCTGGCGGGAGGCGAATGTGCCGCAATGCGGCTACTGTCACGCCGGACAGATCATGCAGGCCGCGGCGCTGCTCGCCGCCAACCCGAAGCCGGCCCCGGACGATGTGATGCAAACCATGTCCGGGAACATCTGCCGCTGCGGCTGTTATCAGCGCATCGCCGAGGCCATCGCTCTCGCTTCGACAGGAGCCTGAGCCATGACATACATGTTCGATCCCGAACCGATCCCGGCCGGCGCGATTGTCAATGTCAGCCGCCGTTTCCTGCTGAAGGGCGCTGTTGCGACCGGAACGCTGGTGCTGGGGGCCAGCCTGCTGCCTGGCCGAGCGATGGCGGAATGGGCGACCGGCGCCGGCGCGATGCCGGGCGGCACCGTCAACGATCCGCATGTCTATATCGCCATCGATCCGTCCGGACTGGTGACGATCCTCACCAACCGCTCCGAGATGGGCACCGGTGTACGCACCAGCCTGCCGATGGTCGTTGCCGATGAGATGGAGGCCGACTGGTCCCGCGTTCAGGTGAAGCAGGCGCCGGGCGACGAAACGAAATACGGCAACCAGGATACCGATGGATCGCGCAGCGTGCGGCACTTCGTCCAGCCAATGCGCCAATGCGGCGCCGCGATGCGGACGATGCTCGAACAGGCCGCGGCCAAACGCTGGGGCGTCGATCCGTCGGAGGTGAAGGCCGACAACCACGTCGTCGTCCACCTCACCTCCGGCTACAAGGCCGGCTTCGGTGAACTGGCGGCCGCCGCGGCGGCGCTGCTGACCCCCCCGGTATCGACGCTGAAACTGAAGGATCCAAGCCAGTTCCGCTATATCGGGACTGGCACGATCTCGATCGTCGATCTGCACGACATCACCACCGGTCATGCGCCGTACGGCATCGACGCCAAGATCCCCGGGATGAAGTTCGCCGTCGTCGCCCGCCCGCCGGTCGTCGGCGGCAAGCTGGTATCCTTCGATGCGACCGAGGCGCTGAAGGTTCCGGGCGTCGAGAAGGTCGTGGAGGTGAAGGGGTGGCCCTGGCCGTCGAAGTTCATGCCGGTCGGCGGCGTCGCCGTCGTCGCCCGCAACACGGGTTCGGCGATCAAGGGGCGCGAGAAACTGCAGATCGTCTGGGACAATGGGGCGAACGCGACCTACGACTCGGGCGCCTTCCGCAAGGCGATGGAGGAGACCGCGAGCCAACCCGGGCTGGTGGTCCGCAATGACGGCGATGCCGACGCAGCGCTGAAATCCGCCGCCAAGGTGGTCACCGCGCAGTACTACATCCCACATTTGTCCCACGCCACCATGGAGCCGCCGTCGGCGACGGTAAACGTTGCGGACGGCAAATGCGTGGCCTACGCGGCGACGCAGAGTCCCGGCGGGTGTCGGGACGATCTGGCAAAGATACTGGGCTTGTCCGTCGACGACGTCACGGTGAACGTGCCGCTACTTGGCGGCGGTTTCGGCCGCAAGTCGAAATGGGACTACGTGCTGGAAGCTGCCCTGGTGTCGAAGACGGTGAACGCGCCGATCAAGCTGACCTGGACGCGTGAGGACGACATTCAGCACGATTTCTACCACACCGTCTCGGTGGAGCGGATCGACGCCGGGGTGGATGCCAGCGGCAAGGTTGTCGCCTGGCGGCACCGCAGCGTCGCACCGTCGATCGCCTCGACGTTCAAAGCCGGCGTAGACCATGAGGCACCGTTCGAACTCGGCATGGGACTGGTGGACAATCCGTTCGACATTCCCAATCTGCGCTGCGAGAACGGAGCCTGTACAGCGCACACGCGGATCGGATGGTTCCGGTCGGTGTCCAACATCCCGCACGGCTTTGCCGTGCAATCCATGGTGGCGGAACTGGCCGCGGCGTTAGGACGCGATCCCAAGGACATGCTGCTGACGCTGATCGGGCCGGACCGCATCGTCGATCCGCGCAAATCGCCGGGCGTGAAGGGATTCTGGAACTATGGCGATCCGTTCGACACCTATCCGATCGACACCGCCCGGCTGCGCCGCGTGGCGGAGCGGGCGGCGCAGGCGGCAGGCTGGGGCAAGACCCTGCCGAAAGGCCAGGGGCTTGGCATCGCGGCGCATCGCAGCTTCCTGACCTACGTGGCGACGGTGGCGCACGTGGCGGTGGACGACCACGGTAACCTCAGCGTCCCCAACGTCTACACCACGATGGATTGCGGCTTTCATATCAACCCCGAACGAATCCGCTCGCAGATCGAGGGCGCGGCGGTGATGGGTCTCGCCCTCGCGAAGAACAGCGAGATCACCTTCAAGAACGGGCGCGTGGAGCAGCAGAACTTCGACGGCTTCATGGTCGCTCGGATTGATGAGGCGCCGTTGCACGTGCATGTCGACATCGTTCCGGCCGATTGGAGCGTGCCGGCCAGCGGCGTCGGTGAGCCCGGGCTGCCGCCGTTCGCCCCGGCTTTGTGCAACGCGATCTTCGCGGCGACCGGCAAGCGCATCCGCAGCCTGCCGATCGGTCAGCAGCTTTCGACCTGACGTCCACCTGCCAGCGGCGCCGCGACGCATTCCAGCGCAGCGGCGCCGTCAACCTGACGGCGGGAAAACCCACGACCCTGCTGAACCTCGACGTGCCGATGGCCGCCGAATCGATTAAGGATACCCGGAACGTGTAGCCGTGCTACCAGAGCGGTCGGTGGCGTTTGACCATGGCAAAAAATCGAGTCCGAACGGCCTGGTAGGTGCGATACACCTATCGGAAAGGCCAGACTCGTGAGTGCAAAGTTAAGAGAAAGGGGCAACATGAACACGATAGGAAGGAATTTTGGCAGCGACAACGTTACCCCAGCCTCGCCGGAGGTGATCGACGCCATCGTCGCGGCCAATGTTGGTTCCCTGCAGTCCTATGGCGACGACCCCTATACGCACCGCCTGACAACCTTGGCCTCCACATTATTCGAAACCGAGGTGACCATCTACCCGGTCGCCACCGGAACGGTCGCCAACGCCTTGGCGCTATCGGTGCTGACACCCCCCTACGGTGCGATTTACTGTCACGAGGCCGCACACATCATGACCGACGAGTGTGGGGCGCCCGAATTCTACACGGGGGGAGCCAAAATCATCGGCCTGCCAACCGCGGACGGCAAGATTGTGCCCGCTCAACTCGATAATCCTCTGCGCTTTGCCCAGGACACCGGCGTGCATCACGTCAGGCCGGCGACGCTGAGCCTCACGCAGTCAACCGAATGGGGCACCGTCTATACGCCGGCTGAAGTCAGCGCTCTGTCGGACGCAGCTCATGCTTACGGTCTTGGTGTTCACATGGACGGATCCCGTCTTGCCAACGCCATCGCCTGTCTCGGCTGCAGCCCGGCGGAAATCACCTGGAAATCCGGCGTCGATGCACTGTGTCTTGGCGCCACAAAGAATGGTGCGATGGCAGCCGAAGCGGTGGTCTTCTTCGACCGCACGCGCGCGGCCGGGTTCGAATCACGGCGTAAACGCGCCGGCCACCTATGGTCGAAGATGAGGTTCCTCAGCGCACAGTTGATAGCGTATCTGGAGGATGGGCTTTGGCTGCGCAACGCCCGGCATGCCAACGCCATGGCCGCGCGGTTGGCCGCGGGCTTGACGGCCCTATCAGGCATCCAACTGGTGCAGCCGGTACAGGCCAATGAGTTGTTCGTCGTAATGCCCGAGGCCATGATCGCCACGCTTTTGGCCGAAGGGTTCGAGTTTCACCGCTGGCCCGCCCCGGCCGGCGTGTCCGGTTCGGTGGTTCGTCTGGTTACGGCCTTTTGCACGACCGCGGCGGACGTGGATGCGCTGCTAGCGGCAATCAGCGATCGCGCGACCAGGTGAATCGTATCGTTTGCGGCATCACCACGGCACTGCGGTCGTTTGCCGAAACAAGTCCCGAACCGGCCGACTTGACGCTCAAACCCCTAAGCGCCGGCACACGGATTTGACACTCCGCCCGGATGCGACATGATTGCGGCAAGGCTGCATGGGGGATTGCCGTGATTGATCTGCGTAGGTTCGCTCTTGGCGTTGGCGTCATCGCCCTGGGTCTCTGGTCATTGGTGTCCCAGGCCGCAGCGCCGCCATCCTACATACCGGACGGACCGAACGTTCCAGCCATTACGCTGAACGAGGGACCCAGCGGGGCAGCCGGCCTGGCGCCGCTGCCGGTGCCACCGCCGAAAGGGTGGGACCAGCAATCGATCTGGAACATGCAGGTGGTCGGGTTCCAGGACAATCAGGGGCGCGCGAGTTCCGACGATGGCTGGATCGAAAACCAGAACGGTCGTTACATTGCTTATATGGCCGACAGCCCCGGCAAAGCGCTGAATCCGCTGACCGGCAAGATCGAGGACAATGGCACCTCGCTGATCGACGTGACCGACGTGGCACATCCGCGGTTCCTGTCGCACATCCCGGCCCCGAGCGGCAGCGGCGCCACGCATCTCGCCGTGTGCGGTGGCAACACGCTGCCGCATGCCGAGAAAAACCACTGGTATCTGTTGCGTCACGACGGCATGACAAACCAGGAAATCTGGGACGTGACGGATCCGGTGGCGCCCAAGCGGCTGACCGTCATCATCGGCGGGTTGAACATGACCCACCACGACTGGTGGGAATGCGACACCGGTATCGCCTACACGGTCTCACAGACGCCGACCGACGGCTGGCAGGAAAGCGGCTCGGCTCAGCACATGTACATCTATGACCTCAGCGATCCGGCGAAGCCCGTCTTCATCCGCCAATTCGGGCTGGTCGGACAGCAGCCCGATGCGCCGGTCAAGACCGCGCAAAGCTGCACCAATGCGCCAGGACCGAGTTGCTACGAAGGTGTGACCAACCCGCCTGGCGGCATTCACCAGATCTATTCGGCGGGGGTGAACAAAAACCGCGTCTATCTCGCGTATGGTGTCGATTTCGATGGTGTCCTCCAGATACTGGATCGCCAGAAGCTGCTCGACGGCTGCAAGGTCCCAACCGCTTCGCCGCAATGTGCGACACGTCCGACTCAGGCGGACCTGTTGTATCCGCAGATCAGTTATATCGCGACCAATCCGAATCAGGGCGGCCATACCGCCGTTCCGATCTTCGGCGTGCCGATTCCGGAAGAGCAACAGAACTATCTCGACGGCAAGCCGCAACGGTGGGACCTTTTGGGGGTCACGTCGGAGGAGACGACCAACGATTGTCTCAAACAGGCATGGAAAAACCCATTCCTGCTGGATATCACCGACGAACGGACGCCTTGGCCGATCGCGGTGCTCGACGTCGGACAGTTCCCGGGGGATTTCTGCGCCAAGGGATCGCGATTCGGCGTGCATGAACTGAACCGGCAGATCTATGCGCCCTTCTACGGCAGGCTGGTGATCGTCGCGATGTTCAACGCCGGGCTTCAGGTCTGGGACATCCGCGACCCGTACAATCCACGCCGTGTCGCCTATTTCATCCAGGCGCCCAACAAGAATACGCACGAGAGCTGCGGCCCCTATCGCGGCAACCCCCATTACTGCCGTAAAGCGATATTTTCCGACCTGGGGGAGGTGGATGATCGTGGCTACATCTATAACTTCGACCGAGCCGGTTCAGGCCTGACGATCCTGAAGCTGACCGGCGCCGCGGCGCAGGTGGTGACGGGCGAAAAACACGATCAACGATAGGCCCCAACCAGGTAAGGCCTAACGTCCGGCCGACGGCGGAATGGCGACACACGGTAGAGTCGCCATGTCCGCCCGGGGCTGGGCACGATCGAACGACGCAGGAGGCTATTGTGGCATTGCTCATCGTTGATCTCGACAAACACATCGGCAACGCCACGGCATGGCGGGATACGTTCGCCGGACAGCTACCGGACCTGGAAATCCGCATTTGGCCTGAGGCGGGAAATCTGGCGGATATCGAATATCTCGCTTTCATGCACCCCGATTTCGATCAGCTTCCCATTCTCCCGAATTTGAAAGTCATGTTCAGCCGCTCCGCCGGGGTCGAGTCCTTTATCAGCCATCCCAAGCTGCCGAAGGTCCCGCTATGCAAAGTCGAGCCGCCAGGCGGCGATCCGATGATGACGGAATACGTCGTCATGCACGTTCTTCGTTTTCATCGCGACATGCCCGGCTATCAGGCAGCTCAGGCCAATCGGGAGTGGCGCCGCACGACGATCGTGCGCCCCGAACAGAGGCGTGTCGGCTTCCTCGGTTTCGGCATGATGGCGAAAGCGCCGGCGCTCGTGTTGAAGTCCCTCGGATTCAAGGTCTCGGCCTGGGTCCGCAACCCAAGAACGGAAGCCGACGTCCCGATCTATCACGGCCCCGACCAGCTTGAGCCATTTCTCCAGCAAACCGACATCGCCGTCTGCCTGCTGCCCCTGACAAGGGAAACAGAAGGCATATTCTGCGCGCGCACCTTTGCCATGATGCCACGCGGCGCGATGCTGGTGAATGTCGGGCGCGGCAAGCATGTGGTGGATGCGGATCTGATCGACGCGCTCGATTCGGGGCAGTTGTCATACGCCGCGTTGGATGCGCTATGGCCGGAGCCCCTGCCGCCGACAAGTCCGCTCTGGCTGCACCCCAAGGTCACCGTGATGCCGCACGTGGCTCGGCGGCCGACGGTCGCTCAACTTGTGACGGAGATTGCGGCCAATATCCGAAGCATCCAGGCCGGCGGACGTCTCTTGCAGGAAGTCGACCTCACGACGGGATATTAGCCCCAATTGTGCAGGCCATGACCCGGCGCACCCCTTGCCTCGGGCGCGTGTTTGCGTTTGATAGGGCGTAATCCATTTGCCGGATCAATGAACAACACCCGAGGTGCGACCATGCGACTGAACAAAATCAAGCAGATGTGGCAGGCCGGCCAATGCGTGACCCTGGGCTGGCTCTCCGTGTCCCACGGCTTCACCGCCGAGGTCATGGCACGCCAGGGCTTCGATGCTCTGTGCGTCGACCTGCAGCACGGCACCTCCGAAATGAAAGACGTCGGACCGATGCTGCAAGCGATTTCGCAGACCGACACGGTCCCGGTCGTGCGGGTCGGATGGAATGAGCCGGTGGCCATCATGAAAGCCCTGGACCTTGGCGCCTATGCCATCATCGTGCCGCTGATCAACACCGCCGAGGAAGCAGCATTGGCGGTGTCCGCCTGCCGCTATCCGCCCGTCGGCATGCGCTCGAACGGGCCGGTGCGGGCCATTCATTACGGTGGCGGCGACTATGTGGCCAACGCCAACAATGAGATCGTCATCATGGCCATGATCGAGACGAAGGAGGGCCTCGCCAACCTCGATGCCATTTGCGCCACGCCCGGCCTCGACGCCGTCTACATCGGGCCGGCCGACCTGTCGTTCGCACTCGGTCTGGCCCCGCGCGGCGATAACCCCGACCCGCTCCATCTCGCCACCTGCGACAAGATCCTGGCGACAGCGCATAAGCACGGCATCAAGTGCGTCATGCACTGTGCCAGCGCGGCGTTCGCGGCAGGCGCGGTGAAGCGCGGCTTCGACATGGTGATGCTGACGTCCGACCTGTCCTGCATGATCGCCGGTGCTCGGGCGCAGCTCGACGAGCTCAAATCCAAGACAGCCTGAAAACGGCGTCATCGCCGGCTCTCCGGGCGTCCGACGCAGCTATGAACGGGCAGTGCGACAAGCATGCGGAGGCTTGACGCACTGCCCGAAGGCCGCACGCGAAAGCCCGCGGGCAAACCGCGGGATTGTTGACCAAACCACCTTAAATCGCCCCCGCGACCTCGTGCCCGCCATGCCAGATCATGGTCACCGCCACGTACAGCACGATCAGCAGCCCGATCCATGCGATCCAGCGGTGCCGCTCCAGCAACCGGGCGATCAGGCCGGCGGCCAGACCCATCAGCCCGACCGACAGCAGCAGCCCCGCCACCAACACCCAGAACCGGTCGTGCGCCGCGCCAGCGACGGCCAGCACGTTGTCCAGGCTCATCGACACATCCGCCAGGATGATCTGCGTCATGGCCTGGCGCAGGGTCTTGGTCCCCTCGCCGCCGGCAACAACGCTGTGCGAACGCCGCAGCTCGCGAAACATCTTCCAGCAGACCCACAGCAGCAGGACCCCGCCGGCCAGCAGCAGCCCGATGATCGCCAGCAACTGCAACGCCACCGCGCCCATCGCGATCCGGATCGCCGTCGCTCCGCCAATCCCCAGCAGGATCGCCGGCCGCTTCTGCCGCACCGGCAGACCGGCCACCGCCAGCCCCACCACCACCGCGTTGTCGCCCGCCAACGCCACGTCGATCATTACCACCTGAGCCAACGCGACCAGGTCCTGAGTCCAATCCATGCTTGCCTTCCAGGATGTCTGGGTCTAGCTGGTCCTTCCCAACGCACCGGGCAAGGCAGCGATGATTCCGCGTTACTCCCGTCCCGAAATGGCCGCCATCTGGGCGCCCGAAAACCGCTACCGCATCTGGTTCGAAGTGGAAGCCCTCGCCGCCGAGGGCATGGCCCGCATCGGCGCCATCCCTGAGTCCGCCGCCCGCACCATCCGCGAAAAAGGTGCCCCGAAGCTCGCCGTCATGAACGCCGCCGATGTGGAGCGGATCGACGCGATCGAGCGTGAGACTCGCCACGATGTGATCGCCTTCCTGACCTGGCTGGCCGAGGCGGTCGGTCCCGATTCCCGCTTCGTGCATCAGGGCATGACCAGCTCCGACGTTCTGGACACCACGCTGTCGGTGCAACTGACCCAGGCCGCGGACATTCTGCTGGCCGACATCGACGCCGTGCTGGCCGCGCTGAAGTCACGGGCGATGGAGCACAAATACACCCTGACCATCGGCCGCAGCCACGGCATCCACGCCGAACCGACGACGTTCGGGTTGAAACTCGCCGGCCACTATGCCGAATTTGCCCGCAACCGAACCCGCCTGGTCGCTGCCCGAGCCGAGGTTGCCGTCACGGCCATCAGCGGCGCCGTCGGCACGTTTGCCCACCTCGATCCCAGCGTTGAGGAATACGTCGCCTCCAAGCTGGGCCTGAGCCCCGAACCCGTCTCCACCCAGGTCATCCCGCGCGACCGCCACGCCGCGTTTTTCTGCACCCTGGGTATCATCGCCAGCGCGGTGGAGCGCCTGGCCACCGAAGTGCGCCATCTGCAACGCAGTGAGGTCCGCGAAGCCGAGGAATTCTTCCACCCCGGCCAAAAGGGCTCCTCGGCGATGCCGCACAAGCGGAACCCGGTGCTCAGTGAGAACCTGTGCGGCCTGGCCCGCATCGTCCGCTCCGCCGTCACCCCGGCATTGGAGAACGTGACCCTATGGCACGAACGCGACATCAGCCACTCCTCGGTGGAGCGCGCCATCGGACCGGACGCCACGGTCACCCTGGATTTCGCCCTGATGCGTCTGGCCGGCATGATGGAGAAGTTGTTGGTCTACCCACAGCGCATGCTGGCGAACCTGGAAAGCCTGGGCGGCGTCGTTCACTCGGGTGAGGTGCTGTTGGCGCTGACCAAGGCCGGCATCCTGCGCGAGGACGCCTACCGGATCGTGCAAAGTTGCGCGATGGCCACGTGGACCAAGCTGGGCACACCGGAAGGCCAGTCGTTCCGGGTCAATCTGGAAGCCGATCCGGATGTCGCGCGTATGGTCAAACCCGCGGAACTGGACGCGGCCATGGACCCAGCGCTGCACCTGCGGTCCGTCGACCGGATTTTCGAGCGGGTGTTCGGGTAGGGAATTAGCCTAAGCCAAATTAGCCAGAGCCGGACGAGCCGGAACCAAAGGGAGAAAGTGACCCCCACTCGGCTATGCAGGCGATTTCGGATGATCCGTCGAACCACATCCGCCCGACCATTCCCACGGTCTTCGAGTGCAAAAGAACGATTCCGGTTCAGGCCATTACGACCTGAGGGGGCATCTTTCGTTAGCACTCGCGGGGTAGGACATTCGCACCCCGTCAGGTGTCGGGGATGCCAAGGCAGGCTTTTAAGGCGGATGAAGCGGGATGCAGATGGATGAAGGGGATGAGTGTTTGTTGGGGTCGTTGACCGAACGGATCATTGGCTGCGCTTTCAAGATCGCCAATGTGCTCGGTCATGGGTTCATTGAAAAGGTCTACGAGAACGCCGTTACCCACGAAATGAGGAAGTCCAGGCCACGCGTCGTGCAGCAGGGGGCATCGTGGTCTTTTACGATGACCTGATAGTCGACGAGTACACCGTCGACGTGATAGTCGAAGACCAGGTCATAGTCGAACTCAAGGTGGGCGGCACGCTGAGCAACGTGCAAACCCCGCAATGCCGAAACGATCGACGGCCGACCGGCAAGCCCCCACGCCTACTGATCAACTTCGGCCGATCCCAAGTCGAAATCCGCCGCATCACCGCCCAAGCCAGATCGCGAAAACAATCTCCTTCATCCCCCCTCATCCCGCTTCATCCGCCTCAAAAAAGACAAGCCACCACCACACGCCGGCATTGCAATCGCAACGGATTGTTTACGGAAAGCATCAACAGCTAGGCGAAAAGCGCCTAATGATGATTGGGCCAATGCAGACGGGGTCCGACGCATTCGAAGCGTGTGGTGCTGTGGATCCGATACAGGGTGAATTCGGCCTCGATATCCGCGAGCGGCAAGACGCCGACGCAGGCCGAGGCACCAGGCCGCGTAATACGACCCTCATCCAGCGCGCGCAGCACGGCGAGTGCCGGCAGTGTCGGCACGAACGGACCATCTCCCGCTTCGGCCACCAACGACCAAATCCCACTGACCTTGTCGCCATTCTGGTCTGTGCCGATCGCCTCAACGGTCATGCCACCCCGATCGGTTCCGAACCGTTCCAGCAGGCCGGCCACCCAACGGAACGAACGTGCCAGTGGCGCGAGCGACCGGACCAATCCCAACCGCACCGGCAGGCTGGTTGCCAATAGACCTAGGTGCAGCAACGGCATTTCCAGCCCCGCGCGCAACACGGCCGACGATGTGACCATGAAACGGGCGGGAACGATGTCGAGGTCGGGAGTCTCGACCAATGACAACCAACGCCTTCCCAACCCCGGCATGTCTCGTCGCACTGTCATCCCCCAGCCTGGCCGCGTGCGCCAGGCACCGTGGGTGAAAACGCGCACCGGCCGGCCCGCATAGCTCAGGATGGCGCGTACCACGGCCAGGCCGCGCGGCGCCCGGTTGCCGGGAGAGATCGCGATCTCCACACCGTCCACCGCTCGCCATCCGGCCGTCAGCGCTTCCAGGACGGCGTTGGATAACGCGGGTGTGGTGCTCACGCCGGTCAGTGCGACCACGCCAGCCTGCTTCGCGGCGGTGTCCAGCACACTGAAGCCGGCGACGAAATCCCGAGCGTCCGCGAGGTCGATATAGTGGATACCGGCGGCGATCGACGCTTCGGCCAACCGATAATCGCCACCCTGGAAAGGACCCGCCGCATCCACGACGGCAAAAGCACCAGTGGCGATCAGGCGATCGGGCGTGACCGTGCGAGCGTCCATCACCAGCGCGCTGGTCCGCCCTGCCGCGTCCGGTATCGCGTCGCAGCGCTGGACCATGGCGGCCAAACGCGCTTCATGACGCCCGGCGATGACCACGTTCAACGCAGTGCGCCGCAGCAGCCCGGTGACAAGCCGCTCACCGAAAACGCCGGTCCCGCCTACGATCAGAACACGCGGTGTTGTCTCAGTCACCTTGTTACTCATCCGGCTCGATGCCGTCGCCCGATCGCGCATCATCCGGCGATGATTCTCTCCCCATGTCGCCTGGCCTCCAAACGATCGCGACACATGCCGAGACCGATACAAATGGCTTCATCCCAGGAACAATAGGCCGGGCCAAGGTTGCGTTACCACGCCCGAGTCGATCCGCCGGCTTTTGCCACCCGCCCTCACCCAAGCTAACCTCCCACAAAACAACGCTCGGGAAGGAAATCACCATGTCAGTCTTTGTCATCGGCGGCACCGGATTCATCGGACTCCGCGTCATCAGGCTGCTCGCGGCACGCGGCGAGCAGGTCGTGTGCATGGACATCAACCCGAACGCCGCACCGTTCGCCGACCTCGGCAGCCAGGTGCGCGTTCTCCGCGGCGATGTCACGCAGTTCGACGACGTCATCTCCAACATGAGCGCCGCCAAACCGTCCCGGGTGATCAATCTGTCCTACTACCTGGGCAGCGAGCATGCGCCGCACGTCGCGACCAAGCTGAATATCCTCGGGATGGATAATTGTTTCGAGGCCGCGCGTATCTGCGGCGTCAACCGCGTGGTCTATGCCAGTTCGCTCGCCGTCAACGGAATGCAGAAGCATTACGGCGACAGGATGATCACCGAGGACGACTTCCGCCACGGCACCAACCAATACGCGGTGCACAAGATTTTCAACGAATTCCAGGCGGCCGACTACAACGAAAAGCACGGCATGACGATCACCGGCATCCGTCCCGCCAACGTGACCGGCCCCGACAAGGTCCGCGGCTCCGTCGATCACGTCAACTGCGTCACCCAGCCGGCACGCGGCAAGCCGGTATCGTTCCCGCACAAGGATGCAATGCGCTGCCCGGTGCATGTCGACGACATCGCCGAAGTCTTCACCCGCGTACTGATGACCGACAAGCCGCGCCAGAGCGTCTATAACACCGGCGGCACCGCGATCAGCCTCGGCGACCTTGCCGACATCGTGCGTGGCTACCTGCCGGACGCCAGGATTGCCTTCGAAAAGGAAACCGGCGGCAAGGAGATCTCCGGCAATTACATGATCGACAACAGCCGGCTGATCGAGGAGTTCGGCATCCAATACCGCCCGTTCCGCCAGCGCGTGCTCCAAATCATCAACGAAGTCCGCGCGCAGGAAAACCTGCCCCCGATCGCCGGCTGATCGTCTGTTGCCAGGGAGGAACCAATGAACCGTCTAGCCGGAAAGATCGTGTTGATCAGTGGCGGCGCGCGCGGACAAGGCGCCGCCGAGGCCCGCCTGTTCGTTGCCGAAGGCGCGAAAGTCGTCATCGGTGATGTTCTGGAATCGGAAGGGAAACGCCTCGCCGAGGAACTGGGGAACGCCGTCGTCTTCGTGCGCCAGGACGTGACGCGCGAGGAAGACTGGACCAAGGCGGTGAACGCCGCCGCCGGGCTGGGTGGTCTGCACGGACTGGTCAACAACGCCGGTATCTATCAGCCGGCGACCCTGATGGAGACTGACGCCGCGTTGTTCGAACGGCATATGCGGGTCAACCAGCTTGGTTGCTTCCTCGGCATGAAGGCGGTCGTCCCCTTGATGGAGCAATCCGGTAGCGGATCGATCGTCAATATCTCGTCCGTCGCCGGCTTGCGAGGGTCACCGGGCGCGATCGCCTACAGCGCAACGAAATGGGCATTGCGCGGGATGACCAAGGCCGCCGCGGTCGATCTGGCGCCGCGCAAGATCAGGGTCAACTCCGTGCATCCCGGACCGATCGATACCGAAATGCTGAAGGTACGCACACCGGAACAAAACCAGCAACGCCTGAAGGCCGTGCCGATGAACCGCCAGGGCACCGCGGAAGAGGTTGCGAACCTCGTGCTCTTCCTGCTCTCGGAGGAAAGCGGCTACATCACCGGCGCCGAGGTCGCGATCGACGGCGGAGCGACCCTGTAGCCACCTGACGCATGCGCGCCGCAAGACCGGTTCCGTGCCCTATGACGGCATCGAAAGTCCGCTGGGCGGTTTCGCGATCGATCCAATCGCAGCTGTCGGGTATTTGCCCGACAGCTTCTGTGCCGGCACGCCGGGCATCGCTGCCTCGGCATCCTGTTCCTTCTCCATCCCGGACAGGGAACAGGCCGAACGCGCTACACCCCCGGGTCGATCCACCCGATATGGCCGTCGCCGCGCCGATACACCACGTTCAGCACGCCGGAGGCACTGTTGCGGAACATCATCACCATCTGATCCGCCAGATCCATCCGCATCACCGCCTCGCCCACCGACAGGCTGGCGATCTCGGTCTGGGTCTCCGCGATCACGGTGGCGAACGCTTCATCCAGCGTGCGGCCATCGGTCGCGGCGTGGTCCACCCCGTTCACTTCTTCCTGAAGAATGTATTGCCGGGCGGCCTCGGGCTTGGTGCGCTGGGCGAGGTCGCGGTGATGTTCGTTCACCCGCCGGCGATAGCGGCGCAGGCGCTTGGCGATATGCTCAGCCGCGTCATCGAAGGCGGTATTGGCGTCTGCCGCTTCGCCCTCGCCGCGCAGTTGTAACCCTCGTCCCGCGTGAACATTGATATCGCACGTGAAAAAACTTCGTGCCCGGCTGAACGTAACCAGCGCCTCCAACGCATGGTCGAAATATTTGCCCGCGATCGTGTCCATCTGCGTGGACACCCGGGTCCGCAATGCATCCGACAAATCGACTTGTTTGCCGGAGACTGTGATCTGCATCATTTTCTCCCGACCAGTTCGACAGGCCGCTCGGGACGATTAAATGACCGGTGTCCCAGCG
This sequence comes from Acidisphaera sp. S103, assembly GCF_009765975.1. Lineage (GTDB taxonomy): Bacteria > Pseudomonadota > Alphaproteobacteria > Acetobacterales > Acetobacteraceae > Rhodopila. Next base: position 273,710 of record NZ_LMUJ01000031.1, read on the forward strand.
GCTATCGGTATTTGGGCACGGCGCGGGATGCGGTGTCCACTACCGATAATGTCTTTGTCACATATGCACACGCGTGTGACATTCCAGGGTGTGTAAACGGGTTTGCGGCCTATCGCCGACCTTACAATCCTTACGCCCCGTGCGCGTCGATCTGGCCGGCCTTGATCGCTTCCACGAATAGCCGCCAGTCGGCCTTGTTCTGCGCCGCGTAAGCGAGCGCAAAGGCGGAAATCGCGGAGTCGAACGCCGTGCCGGAGCCGATATACCCGGCAATACGAGCCGGATCCCCCGATCGCGCATGGGCACGGGCCAACGTTACCCCACACAGCGTCGCGTGATAGGGCAGCGCGCCCTCCGCCAGGTCGGCGCCGATCACCGCCAGGCGACTGTCTTTCAACTGCCGGATATAGCATTGCTGGTCGTCGCCGCGATCCTCCGTCCAGCCGAGGAAAAGATCGGGCACTGTCTGCATGATGCGCTGCCCCACGACCACCCGCTGACCTTGATTGGCATACACGCTTGGCCCCGCGAACGGCGCCAGGACCGAGGGCTGCGCCTCCTTCAGCTGCAGCAGCAGGGTCTGGTCGTCGCGTGTGACAAACAGCCCGATCGCGCAGAACGTGCCCACACTGCCCACACCGACCACCTTGAACGCGACATCGGCCAATTCATAACGATCCAGCAGGATGCGGCGTTCCTCCGGCAGCGACAATTTGTAGGATTCGAACGCCGTGCGGGCGACGATTTCGTGCGTGTCGTCGCGCTGCCCGGACAGCGGGAAGATCAGCGGCGGCTTTTCCTTGATACGCCACCGGCCCTTGGTCCGTTCGATCAGCTTCGGGTAGCCAGCATGCCCGGCTTCAACCGCGGTATCCAGCCGCTTCAGCTCACGGTCGCGCAGCCTCGGGTCCTCCACCCCATCCAGCACCTCGATGACGTCGACACGGGACCGCCAGGACGCCAGGGGAGCCAGCCGCACAAGTTCGTGCATATGCCGCCGGTACGCCTGCACGACGGCTCCAGCGAGGTGACGTGCGGTCCGGTCGCCAAGGTCACGTGACTGGGCGTCGACGGCGAAACTGGCGGCAAGGCGCTTGAGGTCCCACTCGAATGGAGCTGGCAGGGTTTCGTCGAAATCGTTGACGTCGAAGACCGGCGTGCCCTCGGGCGAGGCGAACGTACCGAAATTCGCCAGATGACAGTCGCCACAGGCCTGCACCCACAGGCCAGTCACCGGCGTGTCCGCCAGGTCGGCCGCCATGATGGCCGCGCCGCCGCGGAAAAAGGCAAACGGCGAAGCCCGCATACGGTCGTAACGTATAGGTAACAGGCTGGCGATGCGGTGACGGCCGGCTTCAAGCAGGATATCCACCGGATCGCGGCGCGTGGCCGAGGGTGCCCAATGCGCGTGCAAACTCCGCGGCACGATCTTGCGAAGTGCCTGACCAGCCTGACGCCGCTCCATCGCGGGCAGAACGGTTGCCGTCTGCATATGCTCCAAGGGCATTGGGGCGTTTCCGGGAAGTTTCAGTATATCACACCTTGATCTGCAAGAATCGCAAGTGTTAAAACTACCGGATAGCACTAATTCGATGAATTTTTGGCCGATTCCGTCTTGATACTGTCACATTAACCATTCCGGTTGCGAAAACCGCACCGCCAACAGCAGCGCCGCCGCGATAAAACCAGCGATCACATCGTCGGCCATGATGCCGAACGCGCCATGCCTGCGGTCGGCCCACCCCACCGGCCCCCACTTGGTGATGTCGAACAGGCGGAAAAGCATGAAGGCGGCGACAAGGCCCGGAATCGTGGGGCGGGCCAGGGCGAGCATGGTAATCCACTGACCAGCGAACTCATCGATCACGACCCAGCCGGGGTCGCCTTCGATGTTCGCTCGTTTCACTGAAAGATATCCACCGATGGTTGCAAGTAACGCCATGAATGCAAGCGTCCATGGGGATAACAGCAGGAATCCGGCACCCGTCACGACAGCGGCGGCCGACGCGACGGTCCCGGCAGCCAGCGGCGCATAGCCGGTGCCGAAACCGGCGGCGATGAAGCGCGCCAACCTCATGTGTTTTGCGCTAGAAAAGTCTGGATGGCGGTCAGTGCCGGTGGCTCCGTCAGAATGGGGGCGTGGCCTATGCCGGGAAGCGTCACCACGGTCATGTCCGGGTGGACGTCCTGCATGCGCGTCACGGTGGCCGGCAGCAGGATGTTGCTGACGCCGCCGCGAATCAACAGGCTTGGCAAGTTGGCGAGCCCGCCGAACAACGGCCACAAGTCCGGGGCGGGTCGGTTCAGCAGTTGCGCGATCGCGGTATCCCAGACCGGATGGAACCGGCCGTCCGATCCCGCCTGGTAGGTGAGTTCCGCCATGCGGCGCCACGCGGCGTCACCGTCCAGTGACATCGGCGGCAGCGTGGTGCGCAGGAACGCGGCGCAGGCGTCCAGGCTCTCCAGCGCCGGGTCATTACCAACGAAATCGCGGACGAAATCGGCGCCCTCCGAACCGATATCCGGGCCGATATCGTTCAGCACGACAGCGCGGATCAGGGCCGGGCGGGTGGCGGCCAGGCCCATGGCCAGCAGCCCGCCGAAACTGGTGCCGATAACCACCGCATGGTGGACGCCAACGGCGGCGCAGACATCCATGACGTCCCGAACGCAAGCCTCCGGCGCAAAGCGCGCGACATCGCGGGACCGGCCGGAGTCGCCCCTACCCGCATAATCAATGGCCACGACGCGGCGGCCGTCACCGATCGCCGGCGCCAGCAGTTCGAAGTCCGCGCCGGTGCGGACCAGCCCCGGCAGGCACAGGACCGGCGACAGGCTGTCGCCCCCATCCCATTCCCGGACATGGATCGGCAGCCGGTCCCACGCACTGATGCGGTGGACTACCGGGTCCACGGCGTGTTCGTCAGGATCGGTGCCGGGTCGTGCAGAGCGGCGCGGTACATCACCACATTCTCGGTCACCCGCTGGACATAGTTGCGGGTTTCGCCCACCGGGATCAGCTCGATCCAATCGACCATGTCGACCGGACCGGTGCGCGGGTCGCCGTTCTCATTCAACCATTGTCCCACGCGCGCCGGTCCAGCGTTGTAGGCAGCGGCGGCCAGCGGCAGGCTGTTGTCGAAGTGCGTCAACATCTCCTGCAGATAGGCCGTGCCGAGGCGGATATTTTCCCCCGCGTTTATCGTCAACGCCGGGACCGAGATCTGGATGCCAAGTTCCCTGGCCACCGCCTGCGCCGTGGGAGGCATCAACTGCATCAGCCCACGCGCCCCCGATGGGCTGAGGGCGCCGATTTCGAAACTGCTCTCCTGCCGCATGATAGCAAGGGAGAAAGCCGGATCGGGCGGCGCGGCCGGATCGTAGGGCGTGGGCCAACCGGCATGCGGCAACGCCAGCCCGTCCCGCCCCATGCGGCGGGCGACGAACACCGCGCCATCCGGCATGCCGGCCTGCAACGCGAACGTGGCGGTCAAGGCGCGTTCGGCGGGGATTGGGGCGAGTTCGTCCATGCGCGTCAGGAATACCCGGGCGCGCGACGGGTCACCCCAGGCGATCAGCCAGGCGGCGGCGCGCAGAACCTCGTGTTCGGTAAACGCCAGCGCGGCGTCCCGGGTCCAGGTCGGGTCGTGCAATTTGGCGATCCGAACCGCCGGACGTTCACCAAGCGCGAGGATGGCGAGCTGACCATAAAACGTGGTCGGCCAGGTGGCCGCTTTCTCATATTCCGGCTTCGGATCCTTGCCCTCCGCCGCCAACGCCCGCCCCAGCCAGTAATGCGCACGTCCCTGGGTGATGATGGAGTGGGATTCGGCCAGCACCGAAAAATGGCGCGCGGCGGCCGCCGGGTCATGCAGCATCCGCAGCGCGATGAAACCAGCGAGAAATGCCGCGTCCGCACGCGGTTCCTCCGCGGTCTGGCGATTGGCCACGACCACGGCATAGGCGGTCTTGGCGTCCCCCTCACGCAGCAGCTTGCGGGCCAGCAGGTTCCGTTCCGACCAGAACGCCGGCAGGTTGCCCGCATCCGGTGTCCGGATCAGCAAAGCGGCCGCCTCGGCATCGTGATCGGTGCGGCGCATCGACCGAGCGCGATCCAGCGTCAGGCCGGGGTCGTCGCGCAAGGCCGGCGGAAGTGCGGCCACCAGCGCCTCGGTTCGCGGGTCGTCGCGTTTCGCCGCAAGGCGGGCCTCAGCCGCTGCCTGATAGGCTGGATCGAGGCGGGCCACCTGGCGAGCGGCGGCCGATGAATCCGACAGCCACGCGAGCCGCTGAAAACGAGCCCACTGGTCGTCGGCGGTGACGATGCCACTCCACCGGCGAAGGAACGCCGCCTCATCGTTTGCCGTGGTGATGGAGTCGACCCACGCTCGGCGGGCAATCGCGTCGGCGTCCGCGACGTGGCCGGCATTGGCGGTGGCGTCGGCACAGCGCAGCATGGCGGCGGCCAGTGCCGGCGTCGGCGTGCACTGCGCCAGCACCGCGGCGTCGTCCGGATCCGAGGCAATGGCCTCCTCACGGCGGCGTTCCAGGATCGCCTGCGCGGGCCAATCCGGGTTGCGCTGCATGAAGTCGGCGATTTCGGCCGCCGTGGCGGCGCCGGGTGCGCGAAGACGGAAATACAGCACCAGTTTCTCCGCCACCGGATCGGCGAACCGAGCGGCTTCCGCCTGCGCGTCGGCCCAGCGGTCGGCCCTGATGTAGTCCAACGGATTGGGTCCCTGCGCGCGGGCACCCCCGGCCAGGAACAAGGCGAGGCCGGTCAGGACAAAGCGAATCGGGACACGCATGCCTCCTTCTATCAAGCTCAGCCTTGCAGCGCACCCATCCCGCGCCTAGGTTCCGCCTCTTCGTTAGAAAATCCGTTCGGGAGAAGGGAAATGTTCAAGGGATCGCTCGTCGCGTTGATCACGCCCATGCGGGAAGATGGGTCCGTCGACGAGAAAGCCTATGCCGATTTCGTGGACTGGCAGATCAAGGAAGGCACCCATGGTGTCGTCCCGGTCGGCACCACCGGCGAAAGCCCAACGCTTTCCCATGCCGAACACCGCCGGGTGGTGGAGATCGCGATCGAGGTCTCCCGCGGCCGCGTGCCGGTGATCGCCGGTGCCGGATCGAACAGCACGGAAGAAGCCATCGCCCTGGCGCGCCACGCCAAGGAAGCGGGCGCCGATGCGGCGCTGATCGTCACGCCATACTACAACAAGCCGACCCAGGAAGGGATGTTCCTGCACTTCACCGCCATCGCCGACGCCGTCGACTTGCCGATCATCATCTACAACATCCCCCCCCGCTCGGTTGTCGACATGAGCGTGGAGACGATGGCCAGGCTGGCGAAGCACCGGAACATCATCGGCGTGAAGGACGCGACCGCCAACCTGGTGCGCCCATTGCACACGCGGCGGGCGTGCGGGGACGATTTCTGCCAGTTGTCGGGGGAAGATCACACCGCGCTGGCGTTCAACGCGGCCGGTGGTGTCGGTTGCATCAGTGTGTCGGCGAACGTGGCACCCCGGTTGTGCAGTCAGATGCAGACCGCCTGGGCCGAGGGACGCGTGACCGAAGCCATGGCGCTGCAGAACCGGCTGGTGCCGCTGCACGACGCGCTGTTCGCCGAAACCAGCCCGGGTCCGGTGAAATACGCGGCGTCCCTGCTGGGCAAAACCTCGGAGCGCTGCCGCTTGCCACTCGCCCCGCTCATGGGACCGACGCGGGAACGGGTGAAGGCAGCCATGACCGACGTTGGATTGCTGAACTGAGGACTCCGCTTGAGGCCGTTGGCGTGACACCCGCATTTTTTCCCGTCATGGCGGGCGAAGGCCCGCCGTCGACGCCTGACCGCGGGGGCATGGTCGCGCCGGCCTCAGCGGATGTGGGTGGCTGTCCCCATGGCTGAAGCCAAGAAGAAAGGCATGATCTCCCACGGCGTCGCGGCGCAGAACCGCAAGGCGCGGTACGACTATACCATCAAGGACACGATGGAAGCCGGCATGGTGCTGAAAGGCCCGGAGGTGAAGTCGCTGCGCCTCGGCCGCGCAACGCTGACCGAGGCCTGGGCCGGCGAGCGGGAAGGGGAGATGTGGCTGTTCAATTCCTACATCCCCGAATACCAGGGCGGCGTCCTGTCGCGGTTCGAGCCGCGGGCGCCGCGCAAATTGCTGCTGAAAAAGAAACAGATCGTGCAGCTTCTGACCGCCGTGGCGAAGCAGGGCGCGACGCTGGTGCCGTTGCAGATTCATTTCAACGACCAGGGACGAGCGAAGGTGCTGCTGGGGGTTGGGCTGGGACGGCAGAAGCAGGACAAGCGCGAGGCCATCAAGGACCGTGACTGGAAGCGGGACAAAGCCCGACTGATGAGCCATCGCGGATAGTCCGCAAGATCGGTCAGGCGGCCTGTGTCGCGTCAGCCTAGTTTGGCGGCGCCACGGAGGATGCCATGTCGAAGGCGGCGCTCGAACGCTACCATGCCCGAATGCAACGGGTGCTGGACTATATCGACCAGCATTTGGACGACGATCTCGCGCTGAACACGTTGAGCGGCGTTGCCGCCTTTTCCAAGCATCACTTCCACCGGCAGTTCACCGCGACCTTTGGTGTGTCCGCGCATCGCTACGTCCGGCTCATGCGCATGAAACGGGCGTCGTTTAGGCTGGCGTTCCGCGACGGGGACACCATCACGGACATCGCGATGGATGCCGGCTATGACGCCCCGGAGGCGTTCGCCCGAGCGTTCAGGCAGTGCCTGGGGCAATCGCCGTCGGCGTTTCGGATATCTCCCGATTGGGAGCCGTGGCTCGCGGCCTTCGGGCCACTCAACGCGGCAAGGACAATCCAAATGAAGACCTATACCGGCAATGACGTAACAATCATCGATGTGGCAGCGACCCCGGTGGCGCTGATGGAACATCGGGGCGACCCGGCCAGGTTGGGTCAGACGATCCAACGCTTCATCGCCTGGCGCAAGCTGTCGGGATTGGTTCCGAAGGTCAGCGCGACCTTTACCGTCTTTCACGATCCGGACCCTGAGGAGCCGGAGGATTTCCACATCGATCTCTGTGCCGGCACTGTTCGGCCTGTTTCGTTCGGCGATCATGGTGTGAAGGCCGGTGTGATCCCGGCTGGACGCTGTGCCGTGCTGCGGGTCGTCGGGTCGAGCGACGATCTGTCGGCGCCGGCGAATTTTCTTTACCGCGACTGGCTGCCTGCCAGTGGCGAAGAAACGCGCGACTTCCCCCAGTATTGCCAGCGCATCAGCTTTTTTCCGGACGTGCCGGAGCATGAGGCTGTGACCGATCTGTTCCTGCCGTTGCGGTGATGCCTGTCAGGCCAGTGGTGGCAGGTGGCGGGCGAGCCGCGCTTGCAGCAGCGTCACGAGCGCCCGGTCCATGAACCCGTAACGATCGGGTATGTCGAGTCAGATCACATGCTTGCCATGCAGCGAGGTCCGGAACCGCTTCCGGATACGGAACCGCGCTTCGGCGGCATTGCTTTGGAGGACCGATCTACGGGTGGTCGTGACGCAGCGTCAACGGGGTGCCGCAAGCGGATCGACGATACTGCTTGCCAAAAATGACGAAATACGATAAGAACACATAGAGAACTTATAGGTTTGGCAACATGAGTGATAGCCCGTTGGACAAGGTGCCGGCACACAACCGGGTCTCGATCCGAGCGGTGTTGGTCCATGAGGGTGAGGACGCCAGCGCGGCGCTGGCTGAGGCGGGGTTTGCCGAGACCATCACTGTCCCGGTGGTGGTGGGTGAGCAGCCCGACCTGCCCAGCGGTATCCTGGGCAACGGCACTACGCCGAACGTGACGGCGGTGCTGGATACGGAGCAGGAGGGCGGGGCTGAGGCTTTGGCGCATGCGCGGCAGCGTTCCACGCGACCCCCCGAGGCTGACGCCCACCCGAAACGGTCCGACACAACCACTTTGCCGGCTGCGTACGGGATGCAGCCTCTCGCACCGGTTCGCAGGACGGGCGATTTCAGGAAGCATTCAGACGTCGCGGCCGAAACCTAAGGCGATCATGTTAGCATTGCTCCACCGTTGCCCGGTAGATCTGTGGAAGAACATTACGACACCATATCCAATGGGATAAGCCATCCTGCAGACGCCGAAAATGAGTCGATCAACAAAGTCGCTCCAAGCCGTTCGGTTCGGGGCGCAACGGTTAATGAAGCGGACGTGGTGTGGAATGGGGTAGCTCCGAAAGCCAACGCCATTCGTAAATGGCGCCTGTTCGGTGATTGTCGGAGTAGAGAACGCTGTTCATCAGGCGGCCCGAGGAACAGGGCTTCTCGGCTCACAAAAATTCCAAGATTTCGACAAAGAATCGCGGGCGTGCACCATGTGGAAATCGCAACGACACGATATCCTTAAGCGACATATAATATTGCGAAAGACGCACTTAAAATACTCGGCCAAAATCCACTGTTCAGATATTATATGGCTGGTCGCTTGGCTTTTGGGATTGCAACTGGGATTGGGCCAGCAGCGTCGCATCGGAGATGCCTTGCAAGCAGTTCAAAAAGGACACAACGGTCTCAAGTCGTTCATTTAAGGTGGGATCGCAGGTGTTGCGCCAACGGACCCGGGACATCGCATTGAACCATTTGGCCCAAAAACTTCAGAATAACCACTTGTACCCGTTATTGTTGGGGTGTGTCAGTGCTCCATTTTGGGCGGCCTTACTGGTATTTTCATGGCAACGATGGGATTATATGGCATTCTACTGGACAGTATTCTGCTTTCTGTTCGGGGGATTTCGAATGTTTTGGAAAACGCCAATTCGAAAGGCGGTATCAACCGGCCTACTGATTGGAACTCTTGTGCCCATAGTCATCTGGCTACTGGAACATGGGTGAAGTTGCAGCAATCGTTTTGACCTCAAGGCATCGGCTGGCGCGATACGATCGTTCCCGAACATCCCCAAAGGCTGGTTCATCTCGATTACCAACGATGCCTCGGGGGCAACAGAAGTCAGTGGCAACGCCCAGGTGGGAGTAGCCGCCTTGGACGCTCGCTATTTCCGGAGATTTTCAAATTCTTGCTCTGCTCCGGCTGACAAATGACCAGTCGAACTGGCCCCCCATGCGTTCGGAACATGGCCAACAATGAACGTCACAAGCGCATCCGCGACCGTCACATGCGCCTTCGTCCGGTAGTCCCGACGGAAATCGTCTAGTACCTCTGCACAGTGATTTCGACTCTTTGAAATCGATCCTTGCAAAGATTCGAACCAGTCCGTCGGGATATGTGCCCCGGCCATTGGCAGATTTGTTCCGCCTTCGTTCAACCGGTCAAAATCACTGTGCCGAGGTACTAATGAGGCAAGTCCTGCCACGGATTTTGATGATCGCCGACGGCACATGCGTTGCACACTCTCACAGTTCCGTGAGAGAGAGAAAAAAGCACGGGAAACATGACAACGCGCCAACACGCAGCGGCGGGAAAAACGCGTTTCGTCACAATCGGCCACCAGGATCACGGAGTTCGCCATGCTACGACGTCAATTCACCCGGCTGATCGGCGCCGGCGCGGCCGCCTCGACGTTGCCCGCCCTGATCGCACCCGCCTCAGCGGCCGAACCGCTGCAAGTCGGCTTCATCTACCTCGGCCCCGTCGGTGATTTCGGCTGGACCTACCAGCACGACGTCGCGCGCAAGACGGCGGCCGAACACTTCGGCGACACAATCAAGACCACCTTCGTGGAGAACGTGCCCGACGGCCCGGATTCCGAAAAAGTGCTGAACGACCTGGCGAACCAGGGCAACAAGCTGATCTTCGCTACCTCGTTCGACTACATGAACTACGTGGTGAACGCCGCCAGGAAACACCCCAAGGTCTTCTTTGAGCACGCGACCGGCTACAAGCGTTCGGCCAACGTCGCCACCTACAATATCCGGTTCTACCAGGGACGGTACGTGCAGGGCGTGATCGCCGGCAAGCTCAGCAAGGCCGGTCTCGCCGGCTATGTCGGATCGGTGCCGGTGCCGGAAGTGGTGCAGGGCATCAACGCCTTCATGCTGGGCATGCGGTCGGTCAACCCGGCGGCGAGGATGAAGTTCGTGCTGATCAATTCCTGGTACGAGCCGCCGAAGGAAGGTGAGGCGGCCAAGGCACTGATCGACCAGGGCTGCGACATTATCACCCAGCACACCGACTCGCCGGCGCCGTTGCAGGCGGCCGCCAGCCGAGGCGTCAAGGCCTTCGGCCAGTCCACCGACATGGCGAAATTCGCCCCGGCCACCGAACTGACCGCCAGTACCGACGTCTGGGCGCCATACTACGTGAAACGCATCCAGGACGCGCTGTCGGGCACTTGGAAAAGCACCGACACCTGGGGCGGTTTCGACAGTGGCATGCTGGTCATGTCGCCGTTCGCCAACATGCCCGCCGATGTTGCCGCGTTGGCCGCAGCCACTGTCGCCGACATCGCCTCCGGCAAGAACAAGGTGTTCACCGGCCCGATCGCGGACCAGTCCGGCAAGGTGCAGGTGGCCGCCGGCACCACGATGGATGACGACGCGCTGTCCAAAATGCAGTGGCTCGCCCAAGGTGTCGAAGGCAGGCTGACCTGACGCGAACGCCGCCGTCCGACAGCGAGTGAGTCATGCCCGATCCAACGCCACCAGGCCCGCTGCTGACCATGACCGGAATGACCAAGCAGTACCCCGGCTGCCTGGCGAACGATCATGTTTCGCTCACCGTCGAACGTAACCAGATCCACGCGCTGCTGGGTGAAAACGGCGCCGGCAAAAGCACGCTGGTGAAAACCATCTACGGCGTGGTGAAGCCCGACGCTGGTGAGATCGTCTGGGAAGGCCGAAAAGTCGCCATCCAGAACCCCCGCCATGCCCAGCGCCTGGGTATCGGCATGGTGTTCCAGCATTTCTCCCTGTTCGAGGCGCTGACGGTCACCGAGAACATTGCCCTCGGCCTGGCCAGCGCCAACGACCGCATCGGACTGCGAGACCGGATCGTTCGCATTTCCAACGAATATGGCCTGCCGCTCGACCCCGCCCGTATGGTGCACGACCTGTCCGTCGGCGAACGCCAGCGCATCGAAATTGTCCGCTGCCTGCTGCAAAATCCCAAACTTCTGATCATGGACGAACCGACCTCCGTCCTGACGCCGTCCGAGGTCCAGAAACTGTTCGTGACGCTGCGCCGGCTGGCGGCCGAGGGCTGCTCGATCCTCTATATCAGCCACAAGCTGCAGGAAGTGCGGTCGCTGTGTTCCCATGCCACCATCATGCGGCTGGGCAGGACCGTCGGCACCTGCGCGCCGGCGGAAAAATCCGTCAAGGAACTGGCGGAAATCATGATCAACATGCCCCTGAACGTGCTGGCGCCACGGCCGCACGCCGCCAGGGCGGCACCGCCCCGGCTGGTGCTGGACAAGCTAACCATTCGTTCGCCCCATTATTTCGGTTCGGGCTTGGAAAACATCTCGCTGTCCCTGGCCGGCGGCGAGATCCTGGGTATCGCCGGCATCGCCGGCAACGGCCAAAGCGAGCTGATGGATGCGCTGTCGGGCGAAATCCTCGCCGACCGGCCGGAAAGCGTATTGATCGACGGCGTGGCCGCCGGTCATATGGGCCCGCACGACCGCCGGCGCTTGCATGCTTGCTTCGTGCCCGAAGAACGCAACGGCCACGCCGCGGTCCCGACCATGACCCTGTCGCAGAACGCCTTCCTGTCGGGATTCACCCGGCAGGCGCTGGTTCGTTTCGGCACGATCGACACGAAAAAAACCTCGGCGTTCGCGACCAACATCATCAAACGGTTCGATGTCCGCACCACCGGCCCAAACGCGCAGGCGCGATCGCTCTCCGGCGGCAATCTGCAAAAGTTCCTTGTGGGCCGCGAAATTCTGCAAAATCCGGCGGTGCTGGTGATCAATCAGCCAACCTGGGGCGTCGACGCCGGCGCCGCCCTGGCGATCCACGAAGCCATCGTCGCCCTGGCTCAGGCCGGAGCCGCGGTCATGATCATCTCGCAGGATCTGGACGAAATCTTCGCACTGGCCGACCGGATCGCCGTGATCGCCGGCGGCCACGTTTCGCCGCCGATCCCGATGCGCGACGCAACGATCGAATCAATCGGGCGCCTCATGGGCGGCCGCACCGCCACGCTCGAGGAGATGGCCACTGCGCGATAGCCCGGCAGATCGTCGCCATTGTATTTGCGTCATGGCCAAACCCATGCCCCCCGTGTCATGGCTGGGCCTAGCCCAGCCACCCACGTCTTTCAGCGTCGGCCACGGCAAAATCCCCGATCGCGGGTGCCCTCAAACCCAAAACGCGAAACCAACGATGACCCGCCCCCGTGCCTAAAATCGAACCCCGCGGCACCGAATCGAAATTCTGGCGCTACGCCGCCCCCGTCCTGGCGCTGCTGCTGACAGGCGTCACCTCAAGCCTGATTTTCGCCGCCATGGGTCGCCCTCCCGGACTGACCGTCTACACCTTCCTCATCGCCCCTCTCCTGCAGCAAGACGGCATCCAGGCACTGGTCGTGAAAGCCGCACCACTGATCATGATGGGAGTCGGACTGTCGCTGGCATACCGGGCCAACGTCTGGAACATCGGAACCGACGGCCAGTTCACACTGGGTGCCATCTGCGGAGGCGGGGTTGCGCTGGCATGTCCGGACGTAACCCCCTGGGTTCTGTTCCCGGCCATGATGATCGCGGGCGCGATCGGCGGCATGCTGAACGGCGGGCTGGTGGCCTGGCTGCGCATCCGCTTCAACGCCAACGAGATCCTGACCAGCCTGATGTTCGCCTACATCACTCAATATCTCCTGGTATATCTCGTCACCGGCCCCTGGCGGGACCCCCAGGGGTTCGGCTTCCCGCAAACCGCCCTGTTCTCCGACAACGCCCTCGCACCCCGGCTGATCGCCGACACCAACGTCCATATCGGCATCCTGCTGGCACCGCTGATCGCCGTCGCCCTGTGGTTCATGCTGGAGAAAACCCTTCTGGGCTACCGGTTCCGTGTCCTGGGCCAGGCGACAAGGGCGGCAAAGTTCGCCGGTTTCAGCGAGAACCGCCTGGTCTGGATCGCCATGCTGATCAGCGGCGGCCTCGCCGGAGTCGCCGGCCTGCTGGAGGCAACCGGCACACTCGGGCAACTCACCACCAACCTGTCGCCGGGCTACGGCTTCACCGCCATCATCGTGGCGTTTCTGGGCCGGTTGAACCCGCTGGCGGTCATTCCGGCCGGCCTGCTGCTGGCCCTGACCTACCTCGGCGGCGACGCGGCACAGATCAATCTGGGGCTGCCGAACGCGGTGACCGGCATCTTCCAGGGTATCCTGCTGTTCTATCTGCTGGGCTGCGACCTCCTGTTGCTGAACCGGATCAGATGGATACCCGCCCGATGACCACCCTGCTGGTTGCGTTTCTCGTCAGCACCATCGCCGCCGCCACCCCCCTTCTGTTGGCCGCCACAGGAGAACTGGTGGTGGAGAAGGTCGGCGTGCTGAACCTTGGCGTCGAGGGCATGATGCTGGCCGGCGCCATCGCCGGTTTCGCCACCGCCAATGTAACGGGCATCACCTCACTGGGCGTCCTGGCCGCACTCCTGGCCGGAGTCGCGTTGTCGCTGCTGTTCGCGGTCATTTCGCTAACACTGCAAGCCAACCAGACCGCAACCGGCCTCGCCCTGACCATTTTCGGCCGAGGCTTCAGCGCCCTCGTCGGCGTCGGCTATGTCGGGATTCCGGCACCCACACTGCCGAAAATCCATATCCCGCTGCTGTCGGATATCCCGGTGCTGGGGCCAGTGGTGTTTGGCCACGACATCCTGGTCTATCTGTCGCTGGCGATCCTGGCCGCCGTGGCCTGGTGCATCCGGTCCACCCACCTGGGCCTGATCCTGCGAGCCGTCGGTGACTCCCACGACGCCGCCCACGCGCTGGGCTATCCGGTCATTCCCATCCGTTACGCCGCCGTGGCATTCGGCGGCGCCTTGGCCGGCTTGGCGGGCGCATACATGTCGCTGGCCTACACCCCGCTATGGGCGCAGGACATGACGGCTGGACGAGGCTGGGTGGCAGTAGCGCTTGTCACGTTCTCCGCATGGCGGCCATTCTGGCTGCTGATCGGGGCATGGTTCTTCGGCGCGCTGATGTATTTGTCGCTGTACGTCCAGGCACTGGGGGTGCCGGTGCCATCGGCACTGCTGTCGGCGCTGCCCTATATCGGCACCGTCGTCGTGCTGGTCCTGATCTCCCGCGACGCCCGACTCATCCGGCTCCACCGCCCGGCGATGCTAGGGCGACCATTCCAGGCTCGGGCGTGACACCGTAGCCGATCAATCCTTGACCAACCGCGCCGCAAAGAACCCGTCCATCCCGCCACGGTCTCGCCAGAGGCCAGGATTGGTGCGCAGAAAGCCCTCCTTCGTCAAACCCTCCGGCAACCCAGCCAATTCCTCCGTCCGGAACGGATCATGCCGCAACCCACCCCGCGCAACAGCGGCGGCAACCCGGGGCGCACCTTCCTCGTACTGCAACGAGCACACCGCATAGACCAACCGCCCCCCTGGCCGCAGCATCCGCGCGGCGGCCTCCAGCAGCTTGTCCTGCGCCTGCACAACTGTCTGCACATCCCTCGGCCGCTTGATCCGGCCCACATCCGGATGCCGCCGGATTGTCCCGGTGGCGCTGCACGGCGCATCCAGCAGCACGGCGTCGAATAACCCGGGCGGGCTCCACTCTACGGCATCGGCATTGACCACCTCCGCCGACAGCCCCCACCGCCGCAAATTCTCGGTCAGCCGCTCAATACGAGTGGCATCCCGCTCAACCGCCGTCACCACCGCCCCGGCGGCAACCAACTGCGCCGTCTTGCCTCCCGGCGCGGCGCACAAATCGGCGACCCGCTCCCCCGGCTGTACCCCCAGCAACCCAGCGGGCAGCGCGGCAGCGGCGTCCTGCACCCACAGATCGCCTGCCTCAAACCCCGGAATATCAGCAACGCGAGTCCCGGCCGGAAAGCGGACCGACCCGGTCGGCAGCAAAACGCCCCCCTCCGGCACAGGCATCCCTGGTTTCAGCGTGACATCCAGCGGTGCCTCGATCTGATGCGCCGTGGCGATGGCACGCGCCGACGCACCCCAGGCGGTCCACAACCACGCGGGCGTGTCCAGCCGAGGCGCATCCAGGTCCTCCAGCGCGTCCGGTCCCGCCACCGCGACCTTGCGCAATACGGCGTTGATCAGCCCGGCGAACGGCGCCAATCCACGCCGCTTGGCCAGATCGACGGCGGTCCCCACCGCCGCATGCACCGGCGTGTCCAGCAGCAGCAGACCCGCTGCGCCAATACGCAAAACGTTACGAACCGGTTCGGGAGGCTCCTTGCGCAGAAACGGCTCCAGCACCGCATCCAGCGTCCCCATCCGCCGCAACACCGCCGCGGCCAGCCGGTGCCCCGCCGCACGATCCCGCGAATCCTGTGCCGGAAGCGCGGTCAACGCTTCCTCCAGCGGACGGTGCCGTTCCAGGACCGCCGTCAGCAGGTCGAAGGCCGACTCGCGCGTCGCATCAGGCATCAGATGGCCGGCCGGCCGATGCCGTGATACTCGAACCCAGCCTCCCGCATCGCCACCGGATCATAGACGTTGCGCAAATCGACCATCACCCGCCCTCGCATCGCATCCCTCAGCCGCATCGGCGCCAGCGCTCGGAATTCGTTCCATTCCGTTATCAGCACCAGAGCATCCGCCCCCGCCACGGCATCCAGCGCATCTGCGCAATACCGCACGCCCTCCGGCAGCAAAGGCCGAGCCTGCTCCATCCCCTCGGGGTCGAAGGCGCGAATAATCGCGCCGTCGCCGGCCAATCGAGAAACGATCGACAGCGACGGCGAATCGCGCATGTCATCGGTCTCCGGCTTGAAGGTCAGCCCCAGCACGGCCACGGTCTTGCCCCGTACCGATCCGCCGCAGGCCGAGATGACACGCATCGCCATGCTCGACTTCCGCGCATCATTGACCGCAACGGTGGCCTCCACCAGGCGGGACGGGGCGCCGTAATCCTGCGCGGTGCGGACCAGTGCCAGCGTGTCCTTGGGGAAGCACGATCCGCCGTAGCCGGGGCCGGGATGCAGGAATTTGCGTCCGATGCGGCCGTCCAGGCCGATTCCGCGCGCCACGTCATGCACGTCGGCACCGACTTTCTCGCACAAATCGGCTATCTCGTTGATGAACGTGACCTTCATCGCCAGGAAAGCGTTGGCGGCATATTTCGTCAATTCGGCGGTCTCGATGGCAGTGAAGACGATCGGCGCCTCAATCAGGTACAGCGGCCGGTACAGCCGGCGCATCACCTCCTTCGCGCGATCCGTCAGGGCGCCGATCACCACGCGATCCGGCCGCATGAAATCGCCGATCGCG
This sequence comes from Acidisphaera sp. S103, assembly GCF_009765975.1. Classification (GTDB taxonomy): domain Bacteria; phylum Pseudomonadota; class Alphaproteobacteria; order Acetobacterales; family Acetobacteraceae; genus Rhodopila. The sequence goes on from NZ_LMUJ01000031.1 coordinate 290,137, forward strand.
TTCCCCTCACGCAGGAATTCCGGGTTCGAAGCGACGTCGAAATCCAGGTCGGGACGGACGGCGCGAACGATCTCCTGGATGCGGCGGCCGGTGCCAACGGGAACGGTCGATTTGGTGACGATCACCGCGTAGCCGGTTAACGCCTTGGCGACCTGTTCCGCCGCGGCATAGACATAGGTCAGGTCGGCATGCCCGTCGCCGCGCCGTGTTGGGGTGCCGACAGCGATGAACACCGCCTCGGTCCCGTCGACCGCCGCGGCCAGATCGCCGGTGAAGGCCAGCCGCCCCGCCTTGACGTTTTCCCGCACAAGCTGTTCCAGCCCCGGCTCGTAGATCGGCATCCGCCCTTCGCGCAGCGCGGCAAGCTTGGGGGCGTCGGTCTCCACGACCGTCACCTCGGTGCCGAATTCCGCGAAGCAAGCGCCGGACACCAGGCCGACATAGCCGCCGCCAATCATCGTTATACGCACGTGCCAGGTTCCTTATGCCGCCGCGGGGCTGATTCAGCACAGGACGACCGTGCGTTCCAGCGATTTACCGCGCCTGCTTCCGATCGGGGCGAGCGGCATCAACCGCGATAGCCCTATGCGCCATGCGGATACCCCTTGACAGGACCGTGACGCATTGGATGTCTGGTCAGCCAGATCATCCACCACACATCATCTTTCGCAGCCGAGGTTTGCTATGCCGGAGTCCATACTGCGGGTTGGTATCGCCGGTGCCGGCCATTTCGGCCGCTATCACGCGCTGAAGGTCGCCGCCTCCACCCGCGCTAAACTGACCGGAATCCACGATCCGGACCAGGAGCGTGCGAAGACGGTCGGCTGGGAAGCCGGCACGCAGGAGTTGTCATACGAAGATCTGCTGGCCGCCTCCGACGCGGTGATCGTTGCCGCCCCGGCCGAGGCGCATTACGCGCTGGCGGCCCGGGCACTGCGAGCCGGCAAGCACGTCCTGGTCGAAAAGCCGATCGCCGCTACATTGGCGCAGGCGGATGAACTCGGCGCCCTGGCGAAGGAACGCGGCCTTGTCCTGCAGGTCGGCCATCTGGAGCGGTTTTCCGCCGCCTACCAGGCAATGGCGGGCAGGATCGGCGCACCGCTGTATATCGAGGCCACCCGCATCGCGCCGTTCAAGCCGCGCGGCACCGATGTGTCCGTCATCCTGGACTTGATGATCCACGACCTCGACCTGGTCCTCGCGCTGATCGACAGCGAGATCGAGAGTGTCGATGCCGTCGGCGCCCCCGTCGCCAGCCAGTTCGAGGACATCGCCAACGCCAGGTTGAGATTCCGCAACGGCGCCGTGGCAACCATCACCGCCAGCCGGATTTCCCCGCGAACCGAACGCCGGATGCGCATTTTCGCCCAAAATTCATACATGGCAGCGGATTTCGCGGCGAGGAAGCTGACCGTCATCGCCCGCGCACCGGGGAGCGACGGCCGCTTGCCGCCCGGCCAGCAACCCGTGCCCGGCGTGGCCGGTTTCGGGATCGAGGACGTGTCATGGGACGATCACGACTCGCTGGCCGCCGAACACGCGGCGTTCGCGGCATCGGTGCTGGATGGCGCGCCGGTTCTGGTCGATGCCGCGGTGGGACGGCGCGCCCTGGCGGCGGCACTGGCCGTGGGTGAGGGCATGCGGCAATCGCACGAACGGATGTCGGCATCCGGCCTGATCAAGGTGGGGTGAGGGGACACTCTCCTAAAACTGGTCAGGCTTGACCCCATCGCCATCGGAATAAGCGGTCGACGGAGAGTTGTTTGGCCGGACGGGTCGCGGCCCATCCGCCATGGCCGGACACCCCTCTCTCGTCATGGCCGGACGTGTCCCGGCCATCCGCGCTTCGTCCGCCGGTGTGAAGATGGCCGGAACAAGTCCGGCCATGACGGCGACAGTTTGCCAGCCCACCAATCTTGAACGGCAAATGAAGGCTCAGCCGTAGCTGCGCCGGTCTCCGAGGCGCGCGCATCGGCGCCCGCCTCCACCACCAGCCTGACCCCAGCCGATCTCGCGACAAAATAGACTTGCATAATGCAATCGACTGCTATATAGCTTGCACGATGATAGCGAAGGCCGTCGACCATGCGCCGCACAAGCTTTGAGACCCTGCAATGCCCGATCGCCCGCAGCCTGGACCGCGTCGGCGAATGGTGGAGCATCCTCATCCTGCGCGACGCCTATCTCGGGGCAACCCGCTTCGATCAATTCCAAAAAAGCCTTGGCATCGCCCCCAACATCCTGACCCGCCGCCTCGTCGCGCTGGTCGAGGCCGGGATGTTTGAGAAACACCGCTACAGTGACCACCCGCCGCGTGACGAATACCGGCTCACCGACCGCGGCCGCGATTTTCGCCCGGTGCTTTGGGCGTTGCTCGCCTGGGGCAACCGCCATCTCGCCCCCGAAGGCCCGAGCGTCGTGATCGTGGACGCGGAGACTGGCACGCTGGCCGACCCGGTTCTGATGGATCGCACCAGCCTGCGTCCCTTGAAGGCGCCGGCGTTCCGCACCGCGCCGGGTCCCGCCGCCAACGATGACACGCACAGGCGCCACGCCCTGCCCACCACGCATTCCACGATCCCAGCAATCCACCGCGCCGCGCGACCCACAGGAGGCACCCATGTCTAGTTCGGTCGTGGCCCGAGAGGCCATTCCCGCCCCGCCGCAAGGCCCTGCGATCCGGACCACCAAACGCTTGCCCATGAAGCGGCTGGCCCTCGCCGGCGTCGCTATGGCGATACTGGCCGGGGGCGCCTGGTATGGCCACGACTGGTGGACCACGGGGCGGTTTATCGAAACCACCGACGATGCCTATGTCGGCGGCAACGTCACCTCCCTTGCCCCGCACGTCAGCGGCTTCGTGGCCGAGGTGCTGGTGAAGGACAACCAGCCGGTTCAGGCCGGCCAGGTGCTCATCCGGCTGGACCCCCGCGACTTCCAGGCGGCGCTTGACCATGCGGCCGCCGCCGTCGACGCGCGGCGCTCATCCCTGGACGGATTGCGCGCCCAGTACGTCCTGCAGCAATCCACCATCCGCCAGCAGGAAGCCGACCTCGCCAGCAAACAGGCGCAGCTCAATTTCTCCGTCCAGGATGCGGACCGTTACCGCACCCTGGCCTCGACCGCCGCGGGCTCTCGCCAGGATGCGCAGCGCACCTCATCGCTCGAGCAGCAGGCCCGCAACACCGTACTCGCCGCGTCCGCGGCGCTGGATGCCGGCCGTCAGCAACTCAAGGTGCTGGAGGCCGATATTGCCGAGGCCGAGGCGAATCTGCTGCAGTCGCAATCCGATCTGCACACCGCGCAGCTCAACCTCGGCTACACCGAAATACGAGCGCCGATCGATGGCTATGTCGGCAATCGGGCGGCTCAGGTTGGTGCCTATGTGACGGCCGGTGCGTACCTGCTGTCGGTCAGCCCCAGCCACGGGCTGTGGGTGGATGCCAACTTCAAGGAGGACCAGTTGACCCACATGGTCGACGGCGACTCCGCCTCGGTGGTTGCCGACGTGCTGCCCGACCATGTCTTCCATGGCCATGTCGCCAGCGTGGCGCCCGGGACCGGTGCGGTCTTCAGCGTGATCCCGGCCGAGAACGCAACCGGCAACTTCACCAAGATCGTGCAGCGTGTGCCCGTCCGCGTCCTGCTCGACGCCGACGACGTCGACCTTCGCATGCTGCGGCCGGGGCTTTCGACCACCACGCGAGTAGATACGCGGTCCAGCCCGCAGGCGGTCGCCGTAACAACAGATCGGCGGGTCGCGCCATGACCCAACCCGCTGCAAAACAGCCGTCGCTACTACCCTTTGTGGTGATGTGCCTCGGCATGTTCATTGCGCTGCTGGATATTCAGATCGTTGCATCCTCGTTGCAGGACATCGGCGGCGGATTGTCCGCCGCGCAGGATGAGATTAGTTGGGTGCAGACCGCCTACCTGATCGCCGAGATCATCATGATCCCGCTGTCCGGCTGGCTGACGCGGGTGTTCTCCACCCGCTGGCTGTTCACTCTTTCGGCGGCCGGATTTACCGCCGCGAGCATGTTGTGCGGGCTGGCCTGGAACATCCAGAGCATGATCCTGTTCCGCGCCCTGCAGGGGCTGCTCGGCGCCTCGATGATCCCGACGGTGTTCACCTCCTCGTTTTACTTCTTCCAAGGTCAGCGCCGGGTCTATTCGGCCGCCGTCATCGGCACCATCGCCTCGATCGCGCCGACGCTTGGCCCGGTGATCGGCGGCTGGATCACCGATTCGCTGAATTGGCATTGGCTGTTCTACATCAACCTGCTGCCGGGGATTGCCATCACCATCCTGGTGCCGATGCTTGTCCGCATCGATGAGCCGGACCTGTCGCTGCTGCGTGGGGCGGATTATCCTGGCATTGTGCTGATGGCGATCGGCCTCGGCACCCTGGAATACACCCTGGAGGAGGGAACGCGCTGGAACTGGTTCAGCGACTCCACGATCACCACAACGGCCTGGATTGCCGGCGTGACGCTGCTGCTGTTTGCTGCCCGCAGCCTGACCTACCGCAATCCCGTGGTGGATCTGCGCGCCCTGGGCAACCGCAATTTCGCCATCGGCTGCGCGTTGTCCTTCATCACCGGCGTCGGCATCTTTACGACAATCTACCTCACGCCGCTGTTCCTGGGGTATGTGCGCGGCTTCAGCGCATGGCAGACCGGGATCGCGATCTTCTCTACCGGCGTCGCATCGCTGCTGGGAACGCCGGTCTATATCGTGCTGGCGCGCCGGTTCGACACGCGCTGGTTGATGATGTTCGGGCTTGGCTGCTTCGCCCTGTCAATGTGGACCTACAGCTTCATCACCCATGACTGGGGTTCGGCCGAGTTGCTGTTGCCGCAGATCCTGCGCGGCTTTCCCCAGGTCTTCGCGGTGGCACCGGGTGTCAATCTGGGCCTCGGCAGCCTGCCGCCGGAGCGGCTGAAATATGCCAGCGGGCTATTCAACATGATGCGCAACCTCGGCGGCGCCGTTGGAATCGCCGTCAGTGCGGCGATCGTCAACGATCAAACCAACCTGCACTTTCAGCGCATCGCGGCGCACCTGACGCCAGCCAACCTGTCGATGGACCGCTTCGTGCGGGGCATGACCAACCTCTACGCGGCATTGCCGGGCGGCCCGGACATCGGGCACCAGGCCGCGCTCGAACAACTCTGGCACCTGGCCTACCGCGAGGCCTCGACGCTGGCCTTCGCCGACGCCTTCCGCGCGATCATGTTGGCCTTCATCGTCGCGACCCTGCTGGTGCCTGCCATGCGCAAGGTGGCAGCGCCGAAAGTCACCCCGGCCGATGCCCATTGAGAGCAGCAACGGCCGGGTGGCCTACCCCCGGAAAATCGCCTGCCGCACATTGACCTCGCCACCGGCGTCATGTTTCGCCTCCGCCGGCCATGCCTCCGGTCCACAGGCTTCCACCACCGTGAACGGCGTGCTTCGCAGTTCCCAGAACAATCCCTGCCCCCAGATCGCCATCCCGCCGGAAGCGTCGTCGGTATACCAGCCGTCATGCACCGGCACGATCGGCCAGCCCGCGGCCTTCGCCGCCTCGGGGTCGCCGAGGCAGAAGAAATCCACCAATCCGGCACCGTCCGGCACGATCGCCGGCGTCTGCCGGACCATCTTGACGTCCAACGGCGGCACCCGTTCGGCGGCGATCCGGACAATAAAGATCATGACAAAAACCGTTCTACACTGGCGACGAAAGCGCCCGGCTGCTCCAATTCCGGGTGGTGGCCCGCCTCCGTCACCGTTTCAAACACCGCACCCGGAATCAGCTCGGCGAAACCACGGCCATATGATGGCGTAACGATACGGTCGCTCTCTCCCCACAGCACCAACGCGGGAACGCTGATCCGATGCAGCCAGTGCCGCAGTTGCGGGTTGAACATATGTGGCCGCCAGGCGAAAAGGCACAGTGAATCCCAGTTGCGCGCCAGTGAAACCATCTCCGCGTCCGTCATGGTATCGCTGATCGTCGCCTGCCACCCCAGCCCGTAAATGCCCGCCGGACGCCGCGCCGGATCGTGCCAGGCGAGACGGTTCAACTCCACCGGGTTCGTATTGAACATGTGGACGATATCCCGCTCCTCCCGTCCGCCGATCTTGATCCCGACCGGGTCCACCAGGATCAGCCGCCGCAGCCGATTGTGTCCGGCAACGGCAAGCTCCGCCGCGATCCAACCGCCAAAACCAAAGCCGCACACAGCAATGTCGTCACCCGGCAGATTGTCCAGTACGTCCAGGTAAAGGTTCACCAGGTCATACATCGTATCGAAATCAGCCGGCAGCGGCGAGGCGCCAAAACCCGGATGCGACGGCGCGACGACATAGCGCGTACGAGCCAGTCCCGCCACGAACGGCGCCTGCGGACTGATGGGGTTGATCCCGTGGATCAGCAGCAGCGTATCGGCGGACTCGTCGCCGGCACGCAAAATCTCCAATTCATGACGCATCATTCCGCGGCAACCCGCTGTTCGACCGGCGGCAGATCACGGAGTTGCGGCAATACGTCGTTCGCGGCTCGCTGAAAGCTTTTCATCGCTTCGGCGTGCGTGACCAGGCCCTGGCGCGTCATCATGATGATGCGGCCGACACCACCCACACGTTCCCGGAACGTCTTGATCTGCTTCACCACCGTGTCAGGACTGCCGGCGAACATCTGGCCCTGGGCGATCAATGCCTCCACCGTCAGGTTTGTCGGGCGTTTGGAAGCACCGGCCCGCCACGCACCGGGCGTCATCTCCGGCGGCAACTGGCCGGGCATGAATTTCGACATCTGCGGCGCGCTTTTGATACTGACCGTCAGGAACCAGGGAATTTTCTGACCGATCCGGAACGCCTCCTCATCCGTGTCGCCGACGTAGCAGAACGCCATATAGGAAAAGCGGTCTTCCCCCGGCGCGGGCAAGCCAGCGGTGCGGCGAGCCTGCTTATAGGTGTCGAACGCCTGTCGGGTGCGGTCATAGCCGCCGAACAGCAGCGTATTGACGATACCGCGGCGTCCGAGTTCCGCGCAGGTCGGCATATCGCTGGTCGCCGCCCAGAACTCCGGCCGCGGCTGCTGGTAAGGCCGCGGCCAAACATTCACGTGAGGGTGAGTGAAGAACTTCCCCTCCCAACTGAACGGACCATCGTGGGACGTCAGGGATTTCTCGATCAGGTCGATGGCTTCCCATTCCCGTTCCCGGATGCGCATCGGGTTGGCATCGCCTGAAACCATCTCGGTTGCGCCCGATTTGACAAAGCCAATATCGAGCCGCCCGCGGGAGATAACATCGATCGTTGCGTATTCCGTGGCCACACGCACCGGATCGGGGCGCACGGTGACCAGGGTCCCCAGCGACAGGATACGGACTTTTTTCGTCAAACGGGCAACGATGCCGGTGATCACCGGGCTGGCGGCCCACAGATTGTTGATACCGGAGTGATGCTCGTTCGTGACGATATTCAGGCCGATATCGTCACAAAGCTGATATTCGTCGAACACCTCATCATACAACTGGGCCGCGATGTCCGGCTCGCAGTATTTGTTCGGCAGGCTGGCACGGACGGATTCAGCCGCGTCCAACACCTCCGCCGGAACGAACGGATAAGGGTTCTCGCAATGATTCCACAGTTCCATGTCGGTCATCGTGGAACTACCCGAGGCGCCGCCGATACAGCGCGATCAACCGTTCCCAATGCCGTTCCGCGGCTGCTTTATCGTAGCACCAGCGTTGCGGAAAAGCGAAACCGTGATGCACTTCGGGGTACATTTCCAGTTCCCCGCTATTACCGGATTTGTCGAACAGGCCCTTCAGCTCGGCGACCATCGGCAACGGCGCCAGTTCGTCATGTTCGGCACAGCCGATATAAAGTTCTCCCTTGGCTTTCGCCAGTGTCAGATGCGGACTTTCCTCATTCTCGCTGACCAGCCACGTGCCATAGAACGACGCCGCTGCGGCAACACGATCGGGAAACCGGGCAGCCGCGGCCAGCGAGTATGGCCCGCTCATGCAATAACCATGCGTTCCCACAGGACCTTTCTTCGCCGCCGGCTGCGTATCGACGAAGGCCAGCATGTCGGCGAAATCCTCCATCACCGGCGGAATCGTCATCTTGGTGCGGACGGCACGCATCCGGGCCTGCTCGGCGCTGCCCTTGGTGGTAACATCAGGGCCGTATTTCGTATCTTTCCCCGCACGATAGTACAAATTGGGCAGCACGACATAATAGCCGAAGGTACCCAGCCGCCGAGCCATATCGTAGAGTTCTTCGCGGATTCCAGGGGCATCCATCAGCAGAAAAACAACCGGATGCGAACCATTCCGTTCGGGGTGCACGATAAACGTCTCCATCGCGCCGGCGCGGGTCGCGATATCACGGATTTCTTCGATCATGGGCGTGCTTCTCCAGCTTTGACACCGATGTTTTCACGTCCCGGCCGGATCGGCAAGCCGCACTGGCGGAGGCCTCTCCGATGGCAAGACCCTATCCGTCCTGACCGCACGGGCGGGAGGGACCGCCGATATTTATCACTTCGAATGGCCCCCAAACGAACGCGATCAGGGCAGCGTCATTCATCGTGACGAAGTGGTGCGTGTGATTCGGGAATTGTTGCCATTACCCTTGGCCAAAGGTCGCCAAAGTCAATCTCGGAGCGCTTTGCGCCCCGCCCGGCGTTCTCTGCGTTACAGGCAGACTATGAGCGAACACGATCGGTAGCCGCCGGCGCCCCAAAAGAGAGCCCGGTCTGGCTTCACGCCTGGGGTTTTCAACGCAGAGGCCGCCAAGAAAAATTATCGCGGCCGGCGCGACTCGACTCGGGCGATAAAGGCACGCTGCCTGGATCCGGACGGTCCGATGGCGACCACCCCCACCACTTATAGTGCCCCCGAAAACCACAAACACAACACCTAGCGGTCGATGCGAAGGGTTATCCACAGTATTTTGTGCCACCCCCCACGGATTCCCGTTGACCAGCGCGCGGTCAGCGGATAGGTCGGAAGTGTGACAACATCCGAGACAAAACCGCTGATCCGACTGCGTGGCCGCTCCATCATGGCCCTGGTGCTGGCGCCTGAAGCCCCGCTGAACGATTGGCTGAACGCCCTGGACGCCCAGATGGACCGGTCGCCGAATTTCTTCGACTCGCGCCCGGTCGTGGTCGATCTGGGCGCCATCCCGCGCGAACAGCAAGGCGTGGCCCAGTTCCTCCAGATGCTGGAGCAGCGTGGCATCCGCATCATCGGCACCGAAAGCGCCCACCCGTCCTGGACCGGGATCGAGGCC
>NZ_LMUJ01000031.1:299632-300389 GCF_009765975.1 Acidisphaera sp. S103
ATTGCTGATCGATCAGCCCATCCGCTCCGGCCAATCCGTCGTCTTCGAGCGCGGCGACATTACCGTGCTGGGTTCGGTCGCTTCCGGCGCCGAGGTCATGGCCGGCGGATCTGTCCACGTTTACGGAACGTTACGAGGTCGAGCCATTGCTGGCCTGTCCGGGCATCCCGGCGCGCGTATTTTCTGTAGCAAGTTGCAAGCTGAACTACTGGCGATCGATGGCGTCTACCAGACCGCGGACGACATGCCGGCCAAGGTGCTGGGCAAGCCCGTTCAAGCCTGGCTGGACGGCGAACAGATGAAAATCTCAGTGCTGGATTAGGGGGAACACAGATGGGCAAGGTGTTGGTGGTGACGTCCGGCAAGGGCGGAGTCGGCAAGACAACCTCCACCGCCGCGCTTGGCGCCGCGCTGGCGCGTGGCGGCGAGAATGTTGTGGTTATCGATTTCGATGTCGGCTTGCGGAACCTGGACCTGGTGATGGGGGCCGAACGCCGCGTGGTGTTCGACCTGATCAATGTGGTGCAAGGCGACGCCAAACTGGCGCAGGCGCTGATCCGCGATAAAAGGATCGAGAACCTGGCCCTGCTTCCCGCGTCGCAGACCCGAGACAAGGATGCCCTGACGACGGAAGGCGTGGACAAGGTCATCGCCGAGTTGAAGGAAAAATTCGACTGGGTGATCTGTGACAGCCCCGCCGGTATCGAACGCGGTGCGCTGCTGGCGATGCGCAACGCCGATATGGCGGTGGGTGTGG
>NZ_LMUJ01000031.1:300485-311173 GCF_009765975.1 Acidisphaera sp. S103
GATTCCGATCGCATCATCGGCATGCTGGACTCGAAGACCCTGCGCGCCGAACGCGGCGAACGCATCGACAAGCACCTCCTGGTCACCCGGTACGACGCCGCTCGGGCTTCGCGTAACGAAATGTTGAAGGTCGAGGACGTCCTGGAAATCCTGTCGATCCCGCTGCTCGGGATCATTCCGGAGAGCGAAGAAGTTCTCAAAGCCTCGAACGTCGGCTCGCCGGTGACGTTGAACAATCCGAACAGCGCACCATCGCGGGCCTATTTCGACGCGGCGAAGCGATTGAAGGGCGAACAGGTCGATGTGGTGATCCCGCTGGAGCGCACAGGCTTTATCGGCCGGCTGTTCGGACGGAGGGTAGCATGAACCTATTCGAACTGTTTCGAAGCAGAAAGACCACCGCCCCCGTCGCTCGGGATCGCCTTCAGGTGCTGCTGGCACACGAACGCAGCGTGATCGGTAAATCCGATCTGCTGGCGACGTTGCAGGAAGAAATCTTGGCGGTGATCGCCAAGCACATCACCGTTGACCGGGATGCGGTGCAGATCAAACTGGACCGCGGACCATCGGTTTCGATGCTCGAAATCGACGTGGAAGTACCGCTGAATGCCGCCAAGCTGGCACGACCGGCGAGCGGCAAAGGCGTTCCCGCCTCGGCATAAGGGCGAGGCAACGATGTGCCTCGCCCCCACCCTGTTTTAGCCCTGGTCGGCCTGCCCGCCCAGCGTCACGCCCACGAACACCGGCTGCCCATTCCGGATAACCCGCAAGGCCAGCGCATGGTCCGTATTCAGCGCGGTGCGCATTGCCCGGGCTGCCTCGGCCGGATTGTTGACCGCGTGCATGCCCACGCCAACGATGACATCGCCCGGCTGCAAGCCAGCCGCCTCGGCCGGAGACCCTGGCTGCACACCCTGCACCACCGCGCCGTTCGTCCCATCGGGGACGTCGAACTGATTGCGCACGTCGGGTGACAGCGGCCCCAGCGCCAGCCCGATCTGGGCGTGGTGATCGTTGCCCTGGAGGTTGTTGCTGGCGACCTGATCGTTCGGCAATGTCCCGACCTTGACGGTCACATCCTTGCTCTGACCGTCGTGCAGGATGCTCAGATGCGCCTCATCCCCCGGCTGGATACTGGCGACGTTCAGCGCGAGTTCCTTGGGATTTTCGATCTTGGTGCCGTTCACCGCCTGAATCACGTCACCGGGCTGCAACCCCGCGTCGGCCGCCGGGCTGTTCGACTGGATACCGGCCAGCAAGGCACCTCCATTCACCTTCAGGTGCATGGCCATGGCGGTGGTGGGCGTGATCTCCTGCGCTTCCACGCCGACATATCCGCGCACCACCTTGCCGCTCTTTTCAAGCTGCGCCGAAACGGTGCGGATCATGTCCGACGGGATCGCGAAGCCGATGCCGACCGACCCGCCGGTGGGCGACAGGATCGCGGTGTTCATGCCGATGACCTTGCCATCCTGGGTGAACAGCGGCCCACCCGAGTTGCCTTTGTTGATCGGCGCATCGACCTGGATGAACTGGTCGTACGGACCGGCGCCGATGTCGCGGCTGACGGCCGACACGATCCCGGCGGTGACAGTGCTGCTCAGGCCGAACGGATTACCCATGGCGACGACCCACTCGCCCGGCTTCACGTCGTGCGAATCACCCAGTTGGATAAACGGCATGGGATGACCCGCATCGATCTTCAGGACGGCGATATCGGTGCGGGGATCGGTGCCGATCACCTTGGCCGGCAGCACGGTTCCGTCGTCGAGGGTCACACTCAGGCTCTGCGCGCCCTTCACGACGTGATTGTTGGTGACGATGAAGCCGTCGGCGCTGATCAGGAAGCCCGATCCGCGGGCTTCGACCGCATGTTCCTGCTGCTGCTGCTGCGGGCCATTCGGGAACATCTGGTTGAACGGGAAGGGAAGCTGCTGCATCTGGCCACCCGGCTCTTCATCCACCGCGGCGCCGGCTTTCAGCTTGTTCGTGATGGACACGACGGCGGGCTTCACCTGGGTCACCAGATTGGTGAAATCAGGCAGGACGTGCGGGACGAGCTGGGCGCCAGGCGGGTTGACCGGCGCGACGCTATCGGCCCAGGCGCTATGCCCGATTGCGTAGCCTCCCAGACTGGTACCGGCCAGCAAGGTCGCGGCAAGCGCCGCCCGGCGCAGCGGATGGCGTTGGGTTTCAGTGTTCATTAGGGCATCTCCTGGTCCCGTTAATGGTTGGCATGGCGGGGTCGATGCGGATTGGCTAGCGTGTGACCGCACGGACAACACGATGAACATGCGGATGTTGAGTTAACCGTTCTCTAGGTGGAGCGATTACACTTGTGTCATTCGCGCCACACTGGTTCGTGAACATTCGGACATCATCTCGTGGGACGGGATCGCGCGATACGCATTGGTGTCTTGGCGGTGCGCTCATCCCGGGACAGGTCGGCCAGGGCACGGGCGGCGCTGTATTGGTGGCGGCGAAGGCCTCCGTTTCGGTGACCACCCTCCGCAATTTTGAGAGGGGTGCCACTATCCCGATGACGAATAATCTCGCCGCCATCCGCACCGCCCTCAAAGCCGCCGGGGTTGAATTCATCCCGGAGAACGCTGGCGGGGCTGGGGTGCGGTTACGGAAGGGGGAAGGCCGGCGGCTTCCTGGTGGACGCTGGCGTTGCGGCGGTGGCATGCTGCGGGGCTTCGCGTATCGGTCTCACTGAGGGTCCTGTGCGAGTTCCATTCCAAATCCATCGCCGTATCCCGTTCGTTCGGCGGCCATTCTGGCAAAGAGAGGTGGCGCTCCGAGAGCGCGACCTCGCGATTGACGAACGCGACCGCGCGCTACGTGATCGCGATGAGGCGCAGCTCGCCCTTAGGCGCGCCTGGGCCGAACTCGAATCCTCACGGATTGCATCCGAAAGCGGGCAATCATCCCAACCGGAACCCGAATGCGTCCCGTTGGATTTCATGGATGCCAGGTATCAGGAGCATATGAAGGCCGTCCTGATGCGGTGGAAGTTCTCTCTCCTGCCAGAAAATTATCTCACCTCAAAACAGTACCCCATCGATGTTATTGAGGAGACTTATCACCGGGTGAACAGGTTCCATTCGTATCTAGTCCCGTGGGTGAGGCGCGCGTTTGACCTTAAAGGCGCCAGGGTTATCGAAGTTGGCAGCGGAACGGGAAGTTCGACGCTAGCGTTCGCCCCGTATGTGGATCACATCCACTGCTTTGAACTCGAGGAAAACCCCATCGCCGTGGCGAAGGAGCGGCTTCGGTTTTGGGGAATCGAAAATATTAGTTTCGAGACCGGGTTGTTTGACCGCTCCGCGCCGCTGCTGGCCGGCGATCGCCAGTTCGATATCGTGCTGTTGATAGCCGTCCTGGAACACGTGCATTTCCACGAATTTCGGGAAATTCTGGAGACCGCCATGAAGGCCCTCCGGCCGGGTGGAGTGATCGTAATTGGGGAGACACCTAACAGGTTGAGCTTTCATGATTCCCATTCAAGCCAGATCGATTTTTTTCAGTGGTTGCCCCCCGAAATCAAGCAGGAATACTACCGATTTTCACCGCGAGCCCACTTTGCCCATGATATCGGCGATACAATTCGAGAACACGGCGCGAATAGTTTAGCACTTCAAGAGCGACTTGTGCGGTGGGGGCGAGGTGTTTCGTTCCACGATTTCGAACTCGTCCTCTCTCCCAAGGTTCACGACATGATCGTCCTGGATGGTTGGGAGGACGAGATATTGCCAATGGCGCCAGTGTCGGACGATGATGAGGTAATCTTGGATATATTTCGGCGTGCACACGTCAAAGCCAACAAGGCGTTCGCGCGGTCGTGGATGTACTTGGTAATCCGGAAGCCCGACTGTCAATAAGTCGCCGTTAGCGCCTGCACCACAGGAATGGAGAAGTGCACCGAAACAGGGGTTGCCGAGGGATCGTGTAAAATGTGTTGAGGACACGTCCCCGGTTCACCTCAGCCCACTTAATCGTCGATTTGAAGGGCCGCACACTCACAGTCGCCCATACTACGCAGACCACCTCATGGTGAGTATCGTGGCGGACCGGCTGGTAGAACACCTGCGGCAGTCTGGCTTCATAGTGATGAAGAAGTCGCAGGCGCCACTTCCTGGTATGGTGGAGTATGTGATGAAGAGGGAAGAGCCATGATCGCGTGGCAGAAGGCGAAGGATGGGGCGACAGCGAAAAGAAAACCCGAAATGAGCACCTATCACCCCATCGTTGATGCAGGTGACCCCTCCGGGATCGATAAGAGAACGTCCATCGAGGCCGCGAATACGGATGAGGCCAAGGTCCTGCTGGAGGAAAAATTCGGGCGAGGTGCTGTGGTAAGTCTCTGGGGAGAATGGGAAGCGCAGCAAGCGCGGGCCAAAATAAGCGCTGAAAAGTAGGGACTATAGCGCCTCTCGGGGCGCTTTTTTTGCCATCGTCACCAAGATTGCGAAGCGCTATTGGGTATGCTCTAACTGCCGCCGCCTCCGAATTTGCGCCGGATTAGCAGGACAAAAGCGGGACAAAACGGACACAAAAACAGCGTAAGCCATTGAAATTGCCGGGTTAGCACAGTGGTAGTGCAGCGGTTTTGTAAACCGAAGGTCGGGGGTTCAAATCCCTCACCCGGCACCACGCCACAGACAGGCCGCCCGCCTCAGAACCGGTATTTAACCCCAAGGCTGACCGTATCGGCGGAGTTGGCACATTTGCCGATCAGAATGCTGGACATCGTCGATGCCTCTGATACGATTTCTGCCGACGCGAAGAACACATGCGCGTAAACGGCTTGCAGCGTCAGGTTCGGCAAGATCTCATACTGCCCGCCCACACTCACAAGATACCGGTCGCTGTCCGGAACACGGAATGTGCGGTTCGAATCCGTCACCGGACTCTGATCGAACCCCACACCCCCTTGCAGCATCAACGCCCTGGTCAGTCTGTAGTTGGCGCCCACCGAGAGGCCCACGCTTTGTTGACGGTACCGAACAAGCAGACTGTCATCCATACGAGGCACCGAAATTTTGTTGTTCACGTCCGATCGTTTCTCTCCCGGTCGCGTACTCGTTTCGGACAACGTTATTGACCTTTCAGTTTTTTAATTAACGCACATGGAAAGCAGATTGCCCAATCACCGGCAGGTGCACACGACGCCCAGGGCGGGCGGCTTGCCAGAACCTCACCATATGGCAGGCTGCGCCCCACGACCCCGCGCACCCGCTCGGGATAACCGCAACACAGAGGGCTTTCGGAATGCAGATCGGCGTGGTGGGACTGGGACGCATGGGTGCCAACATCTCCAGGCGGCTGATGAAGGCGGGTCATTCCTCGGTCGTCTGGGACGCCAGCCCGACCGCGATCGACGCCCTCGGCAAGGAAGGCGCCACCACGGCGTCCAGCCTGAAGGACCTGGTCGGCAAGCTGACCGGCTCGCCCAAGGCCGTCTGGGTCATGCTGCCGCACGGCAAGATCACGCAGGATACGATCGACGCACTCGCTGGCCTGATGGCCAAGGGCGATATCATCATCGACGGCGGCAACACCTACTACAAGGACGACATCCGTCGCGGGAAGGCCCTGGCCGAGAAAGGCCTGCGGTATCTCGATGTCGGCACTTCGGGCGGCGTTTGGGGGCTGCAACGGGGCTACTGCATGATGATCGGCGGCGACGCCGGCGCGGTGAAGCACCTCGATCCCATCTTCGCCGCCCTGGCCCCCGGGATCGGCACGATCGATCGCACCCCCGGCCGGGAAGGCCGCGATCCGCGCGCCGAACAAGGCTACATCCACGCCGGCCCGGTCGGGTCCGGGCATTTCGTCAAAATGATCCACAACGGCATCGAATACGGCATGATGCAGGCGATGGCCGAAGGCTTCGACATCCTGCGCAACAAATCCTCCACCGCCCTGCCGGAAGACCAGCGCTTCGACCTCAACATGGGTGACATCGCCGAGGTCTGGCGCCGCGGCAGCGTGGTCAGTTCCTGGCTGCTCGACCTGACCGCCGACGCGATGGCCAAGGACGAAAAGCTGGAAGCCTTCTCCGGCGAAGTCGAGGACTCCGGCGAAGGCCGCTGGACCATCGAGGCAGCGATCGAGGAAGCCGTCCCCGCCGACGTCCTCGCGGCCTCCCTGTTCACCCGCTTCCGCTCGCGCCAGAAGCACACCTTCGCCGAGAAAGTCCTGTCCGCCATGCGCTTCGGCTTCGGCGGCCATGTGGAGCCGAAAACAAAATGACCATCGTCGTCGTCATGGGCGTGTCGGGCAGCGGTAAGACCACGGTCGCTGCCGGCCTGGCGCGCGGGGAGGGCTGGACCCTGCTGGAGGGCGATTCCTTCCACCCCGCCGCCAACATCGCCAAGATGGAAGCCGGCACGCCGCTGACCGACGAAGACCGCTGGCCCTGGCTGCACGCCATCGCCGATCGGCAGGACGAGCTGCGGGCAGCCGGCCAGTCGGCGGTGGTCGCCTGTTCGGCATTGAAACGATCGTACCGCGACATCCTGATCGGCGACCGACCCGACACGCTGTTGATGTATCTGCGCGGCTCCAAGGCCCTGATCGCCGAACGGATGAAAGCGCGAAAGCACCATTTCATGCCGCCCGCGCTGCTGGACAGCCAGTTTGCCACGCTGGAGGAACCAGGTCCGAACGAACACCCGATCGTCGTCGATATCGGCCCCCCGGTCGAGGTGATGATCCAGCACGCGATCCGCCAGTTGAAGGAGCATTTGCCATGACCCAAACGTTCGCTGTCTACCCCAGCCTGCGCGATCGCGTGGTGCTGGTCACCGGCGGCGCCAGCGGCATCGGCGCGGAGCACGTGACCCAGTTCGCCCGTCAGGGGGCGAAAGTCGCCTTCCTGGATATCGCCGATGAAGCGGCGGCCTCGCTGATCGAAACAGTGCGCCGGGAAGGCCTGCCGCCGCCGCTATACCTGCCCTGTGATCTGAAGGATATCGCCGCGCTGCAAGCCGCCATCGCTCAGACCGCCCGCCAGCTTGGCCCCATCACCGTCCTGGTCAACAACGCCGCCAACGATCAGCGCCACGACTACAAGGACGTCACGGTCGAATACTGGGATGAGCGGATGGCGACCAACCTGCGGCACCAATTCTTCGCCATCCAGGCCGTCGCACCGATGATGCAGGCCGCCGGCGGCGGGTCGATCGTCAATTTCGGCTCGATCTCCTGGCACAGCAATCAAGGCGGTATGCCGGCCTACACCACCGCCAAGGCGGCTATCGAGGGCCTCACCAAGGGCATGGCCCGCGACCTGGGGCCACACGGCATCCGGGTCAACTGCGTCATCCCGGGCTGGATCATGACCCAGCGGCAGATCGACTTGTGGCTGACCCCGGAAGCCGAGGACAACCTGCTCCGCGCCCAGTGCCTGAAGACCAAGCTGGTGCCCGCCGACGTCACAAGGATGGTGCTCTGGCTGGCCTCAGATGACAGCCGCATGTGCAGCAGCCAGTTGTGGGTGGTGGACGGCGGTCGCTTATAGATTGCCGGACCCCTCGGGATGACCGTAATGTAATACCAACGGCCCGGGTTGCCTGCTCTTCCGGCGACCCGGGCCGTTGGTATCGCGTGCGGGGTTGGCGGGGGGCCGCGCGCCGAAAGAGACTCCTACCGGCGGCCGTTGACCCATTCTTCATGGGTCAACATTTAGGGCCATTGGTAAAACGTCGACACCCCGGTCTCGGAGAGCCCCGTGCGAGCCAAGCAGACCCAGGCAGATCAACCGCCCGAACGCCGGCTGGCAGCCATCCTGGCGGCCGGGATCGAGGGCTATGCGCTGCTGACGCGCGACGACGACGACGGGGTCCATCGCAGGGTCAGCCAGGAACTCGACCGCCTGCGTTCCGCCGTCACGGTTGCCTCCGGCACCATCTTTTCCTTTGCCGGCGACAGCATCATGGCCGAATTCGCCAGCGCGACCGAGGCATTGAAATGTGCCCTCCGCATACAAGCTGCCTCCATGGGGCGCACGGCGCGCGCCGTCGAACCCATCCGTTTTCGCATGGCCGTCAATGCGGGCGAAATCCTGGCCGGCAAGCGTCATGTCGGCGGCGCCGCGATCAACCTTGCCGGACGTCTGGCGCGGATCGCCCCACCGGGCGGCATCGCCCTGCTCGGTGCGTTGCACGACCAGCTTCGCTATGCCGTTCCGGTGCCCGCCGACCCGATGAGCGAGCCGGACCTCGACGAACCGCTCGCCGTGGTCTCGATTTCGCCGCAGGCGTGCCTGGCATGGGCCGGCGAGCCCAGGCCGGCCCGCAAGCCCGCCGAACCCCGGACGGAGGCCGACCCGCGAGCCTCCCTCGCCATTGTGCCGTTTCGCGCCACGGGGGCGGGTGAAGCGTTCGCCGAGTCCACGACGGACGGCGTCATTCGCATCCTCGGCGGCATGGCGACATGGCTATCGGTCAGCCGCACGCCGGCAGCCTCGGTTCGGGCGCCGATCGACCTGCAGCGGGTGCGCCAAACCTCCGGCGCGCGCTACATCCTGCACGGGTCCGCCGAAACCGAACGGGACATGCCGCGGCTGGCCGTGGAATTGAACGAGGCCGAGACCGGCCGCGTGTTGTGGTCCGACCGGTTCGACCACACACCGGGGGACCCGACCGAAGCGCGGGAGGACCCGGCCCCCCGGATCGCCCGCGCCATCCCACCGTTGCTGCTGCAACGTGAACTGGATCGATCGGCCCTGGTCCGGTTCGACACGCTGACCGCCCATGACCTGGCGCTGCGGGCCTACACCGCGATCATGCGGCCGGAGCGGCATACCTTCGACGCCGCCGCCGACATGCTGCGGCTGGCCCAACAGCGCCCAGGCCCGCACGCCAGCACGTGGTTCGCCCTGGTGTGGTGGCATTTCATGGCCATCAGCCAAGGCTGGTGCGCCGATCCCCCCGCCGAGGCGCGTGCCGCCGCCGAGGCCGCCGCGCGCATGGACCGCAACGATCCGGCCGCGATGGCGCTGCTGGCGTTCATGCATTCGGTGCTGCATCGCGACCACGCGGTGGCGGCCGCCATGCTGGACCGGGTCATCGACGGCGCCCCCCACTGCGGCATAGCCGAGTGCCTCAAGGGCCTGTCGCTCAGTTGGCTGGGTGATGCGCAGACGGCGATCTTTCACGCCGAACTGGCCGGAACGATGCCAGCCTTGGGTCCCGAGCGGGCGTGGCAGGACCACGTGACGGCGGGCGCGCACTACATCGCCGGCCATTACGGTGATGCCGCCCGCTGGGCCAGGGTGGCGGCGATGCATCATCCGGGCCTCGCCGCCAACGCAAGAGTGCTGGCCGCCAGTCTCGCGGTGCTTGGCCGGCTGGATGAGGCGCAGCAGGCCGCACAGCAGTTGCTGACGATCGACCCGGATTTCCGGATCGGCGCGTGGCGGGCACGGGCCATGCTGCCGCCAGCCAGCCGCGATACGCTGGCCCAGCGGATGCGACTGGCGGGGCTGCCGGGTTAAGTGTTGTTTGCGTTTGGCGGGGTGGCCGGCAGGCTTTTGCCTGCATTCTTGATTGCTTTGCTGCTGACAGCACCCCTGCATCGCGCGTGGTCCGTGAAGGCGAAACAGCGCGATGCCAACAACTGACACCCTAAGGCTTCGTGCATAAACAAATGCTTCGATGTTGGCACTGTTGCCCAGTCCCGTCATGGCTGTCCTTCGCCCGCCGTAACGATGAGAGGCCGGCGGCGTTCACCGGACAATTCGCTTATTCCCCGGCGAGCCCTAAAGAGAGCTAATGGAACACAGCCGCGGGTCCTAAAATCCCACGCCGCCCCTTGTGACTCTCACATTTTTTATCAGAGGTCCGTCGGTGTGAATTTGAATAGAAACCGAACTTTCATAACCGAAGGTAATATATTCCGGTATTGGACAAATAAGATCGAAATATTCTTGACCTAGGGTCCGCTCCCCTTTCTTACGCCCAGCCCCAAGCGAAACAGCGAATTTTCTCAAAGATTCTACATCCGATCCAATAGGAAATCTCCCCAAAATCGCGCCTGTAAATGCATCATTACTTTCTCTGGAAAATTCATCTTCGTGAGGATAAAGGATAGCCATTGCTATAGCCTTGCGATGGTCAGTGCAGCCCTGTAGGCACAATAGCAGCGCCGGGATGATGGTAAAACGTGTCTGCATTCTGCTCATACAGCGTCCTACTGTGCCGAATATCGGAAAGCCAGCCTTATCGCGTTCGGGCGACACGTATGCAGGATCTGCGGAATTCAAGATATACGTTTCGAATACAATTCATTGATTTATTGGGTATTTTCTATTGCGTAATTCTGACGGACCATGCCACTCGACTTTTCTCGTTGAGCCAAAAACGCAGCGGAGAATACAAGCTCAACCTTCCTACTCACTCGCCGCCTCTGCCAACCGCTCATACCCCTTCCACCGATACACCACCGCCGACACACCCCACGCCGCCGCGAAGATCCCCACCACGGCGAACCCAAGGTTGCCCAGGCCGCCGTTCAGCCCGGACACCACCGACCACACCCCGCCCTGAAGCCCGAACTGATCGGCCAGCAAGCCCAGCGCCTCGATCCCGCCGATCAACAGCGCGACGACAACGGATGCGGCGGTGATGGTCAGGTTATACCACAGCTTCCGCAACGGCTTGACGAACGCCCAGCCGTAG
>NZ_LMUJ01000031.1:311278-316409 GCF_009765975.1 Acidisphaera sp. S103
ACCATCAGGATGCTATCGGCGGTGTCCACCAAGGCCATGCCGGCGGTGAACAGCGCCGGAAACGCCAGGGTCTGCCACGGCGACATGCCCTGCGCCGCCTGAGTGGCGGCGATACCCAGCAAGCCGACCTCGGTCGCCGTATCGAAGCCCAGGCCGAACAGGAAACCCAGCGGATACATGTGCCAGCTTTGGGTCACCGATCGGAACAAGGGACGGCACAGCCGAACCAGCACACCACCCCCCAGCAGCGTCGCGTCCAGGCTGGCGGACTCCAGCGTGCCGCCGCGGGCGACGTGGCGGAAGCCGCGCCAGACACCCCTCAGGATGATCAGGTTGACCACGGCGATCAGCAGCAGGAACACGGCGGAAACCGAGGTGCCGATGATCGCACCCGCCGCCTTGAATACCTGAAGCCGGTCCTGCATCGCCGCCGTGGTCGCGGCGATGGCGAGCGAAGCCAGGATCACAACAGTGGAATGCCCGAGGGAAAAGAAAAATCCGGCGTCGATCGGCCGTTTGCCGTCCTGCATCAGCTTGCGCACCACATTGTCGATGGCGGCGATATGATCGGCATCCACCGCGTGGCGCAGCCCGAACACCCAGGCGAGCAACGCGGTGCCCAGCAACGCCGGCCGATCAGCAAACGCCTGCCACGCCCATGCCCAAGCGGCGACGTTGGCCGCAACCAGCAGCACAATCAGCGTCTTCGATCGGCTCCAGGCACCGCCATGCGAGACCCGCCTGCGCACTGGTGGCTCGACCATCGTCCCGAACTGCCCTTATTGTTCGGCCGCCAGCAATGCCGGGGCTGCCGCATTCCGGCAAGGGGGCTGATGCTTCGCGTTGACGCGGGGTGGCGGGTGCGGGCATTAAGACGCGGTGCGCGCCTGTAGCTCAATTGGTTAGAGCTGGCGGCTCATAACCGCTCGGTTGCAGGTTCGAGTCCTGCCGGGCGCACCAATTAAATCAATACCTTATAGTCTATCTGTTGGCACGATCTGACCTCAGATAGAACTTGGGGCAACGTTCGGGGCAACAAACCGCATGGTTCGAGGTCGGGTTCCTGGGGAACGGGACCTCGATATAAAAGCGTTTGGGCACATGCCGCCTGGCTGACGCATACGATATAGTTCCCCATACGTTCGTAATGGCGAGAATTTTTTGCTCGGCACGATTCGCACGTTCCCAGCGTTCCCTTAAAGCGATTCGCTGGCGGTAGGGGGAGGCTATGGCCATATCGACGGCATCAGCCGCGGCCACGGCATGCAAGCTCAGAAACCGGCAACTATCCAATCTGGCGTTACAAAAGGTCCTCTATATTGCCCACATGGTGCATCTGGGCCGATGCAAAGACCCCTTGGTCGACGAACGGTTTCAGGCCTGGGATTATGGCCCTGTGCTGCCCAGCCTTTACCGACCGGTCCGCATGTTTGGCAGCGAGCCGGTCAGAGATATTTTTTAGAGCTGACGCCGACCCAGGTTCACCTGAGCACCGAACAATCGAGCAGGTTTCAAAGTACTTGGCGAACAAGACGCCAGGACAGTTGGTCGAATTGACGCATTGGTCAGAGGGTGCTTGGGCGCAATATTATCGTGCG
Source organism: Acidisphaera sp. S103 (assembly GCF_009765975.1). Taxonomy (GTDB): domain Bacteria; phylum Pseudomonadota; class Alphaproteobacteria; order Acetobacterales; family Acetobacteraceae; genus Rhodopila. Next base: position 312,877 of record NZ_LMUJ01000031.1, read on the forward strand.
GGAGTGCGACACATCGTCATCTCCAATGCAGCAATTGCCGATGAATTCCGAAAAAGATCACGCCAACATTGATCTTGAGTAGGTCCTCGGCAATCAAACTGCGACAGCCAAGGATGAAACTATCGAGAGTTTGGAAGCGCAAGACCAAGCTCTCCGCGACAAGCTGCAGAAGGAACGATTCTGTTGGATCGCAGCTTGCGTTGTGCTTTTTTGACTGCGCCATGTTTCCCCATTTTCAGACATGGGGCGGCCCCATTGCGCTGGTGGGTTTGGAAATCATTCTTCTTTTGGTTGCTATTTCGAAACACATTATGAGAAATTGACCGCGGGGCGGGGTAACATTTTTGGGGAGTTGCACAACACTTTTCCGAGGTTTGATGGGGCGGTCAGCGCACCGTGTTGGTGCTATGGCGATACGGGTTCGTGCTGATGAAGAAACCGCCGGCGGTGGCGCATTCGACGGGTAGCAGGCCGTAGCGAGAGAGGTGCCAAGCGCGAGACAAGAAAACGTGGATTGCGCACTACCCCCCCGTGGCAGTAGAATTTCCCAGTATTTCGTTCTGAGGAGCGTAAAATGCTGTTTCAATCGCGCTGCCTGATCGTGGCTATCGCCTTGTCGGCGGCTTCGTGCAGCGCGGCCAGCCTTCAGCAGGGGTCGGCCGCGGCGAGGGACCCCAACGTGCCCGGCGCAACCGGCCAGGTTGTCGTCATCGGGTCCAACAGCAGCATGGCCGGTGCGGATCGCGTTCATCCCGATTGGAGTTCCGCCGCAGTGAGTTCTTTTGATCGGGATTGAACGGCCGGGTCGGCGAAGGGTCCGCTCAGTATGCGGACCCCCGGCGACAAGGGTTTCAACAAGATAGACCCCCCTTCCGCCGTAGGGGTGTGCATATCTCGCACACCCTTCACATCAGCGGCCAGGAAAAGGGTTTTGTTGCGACGTTGTTGCCTCGGCTGCGAGGTATCTGAGCGCAATACAGATACATCCAGCGGCCCTTGACCTTCACGTAGGTCTCGTCCACCCGCCAGGAGCCATTGCTTATGCGCAGATGGGGATGAATCCGCTTTTCCAGTTCGGCCGCATAAGCCTGGATGCAGCGGAAGATGGTGGTGTGGTCCACCTCGACGCCGCGATCCTGCGGCATGAGCCCGACATCGCGATAGCTGACGGGGAACATCAAATGCCACCGGACCGCCCACAGGATCACCTCAGCGGTGAACTGCCGGCCCTTGAAGGGTTGATCCTGCCGCACCTGAACCGCTTGTCGCTGTTTCGCCATGGCACGGCTTCTAACCGGCCTCGCTCACTGCTAAAGGCTGCAACAGAACCAGCCATCCCGCCGTCCACCCCCATCCCACCCACCAAGTGCGAAATATCCGCAACCCCTGGCTTGACCCCGGCATCGCCACCAACGATGCAGTTCACCGGAAACCCCGAACCAGGTCCGGGGACAGGGAAGCGGGGCGACCGAACCACCGGCCTCCCGCCGGCCAACCGAAGCAGGAGGCGATAGGATGCGTGCAGGATCGGGACTAGCAATGGCGCTCTGGCTGCTCGCCATACCCGCGGCAAGCCACGCCCAATCGCCGGCGCCCCCCGCGCCCGCTGCCCCGGCAGCACCCGCCACCGAGGCACCAATCCGCACCTACGGCCTGTCCCTCCTGGGCAAACCCGCTCTTCCCGCGGACTTCAAATCCTTCGAATACGTCAACCCGGATGCCCCCAAGGGCGGTGAAATCGCCCTCAGCAGCATCGACACCTTCGACAGCTTCAACCCGTTCATCGTCCGCGGCGACGCGCCATTGGACGTGTTGCGCGTCTGGGACACCTTGCTGAAGCCCGATGCCGACGAAGCCGAATCCGAATACGGCCTGCTCGCGAAAGTGATCGAGATCCCAGCCGACCACATGGGCGTCGCTTTCGAACTCCGCCCGGAGGCCAAATTCAACGACGGCACGCCCGTCACCGCCGAGGACGTGGCCTGGACCTTCAACACTCTGCGGGAAAAAGGCCGCCCGTTCTACCGCCAGTATTACGCCGACGTCGCCTCGGTCAGCGTCGAAAGCCCCACCCGCGTCGTCTTCCGCTTCAAATCCAGCACCAACCGGGAACTGCCGCTGATCCTCGGCCAGATGCCCGTCCTGCCCGAACACTGGTGGGCCGGCCGCGACTTCGACAAACCCCTGACCGACCCACCCCTCGGGTCCGGCCCCTACAAGATCGGCCATTTCGAATTCGGCCGCACCCTGTCCTTGGTCCGCGTCCCCGACGTCTGGTCGAAAGACCTGCCGGTCATGCGTGGCCTCAACAACTTCGACACCTATCGCATCGAGTTCTTTCGTGACGACACCGTGGCGCTGGAGGCCTTCAAGGCCGGCCAGATCGACCTCCGCAACGTGAACATCTCCAAGGAATGGGCAACCGCCTACGACTTCCCCGCCGTCCAGAAGGGGCTGGTGAAGAAGGCCGAACTGCCCCACCGCATGCCCACCGGCATGCAGGGCTTCGGCATGAACACCCGCCGGCCGCTCTTCCAGGATGAGCGGGTGCGGCATGCGCTCGCACTGGCGTTCGATTTCGAGTGGGCCAACAAGAACCTGTTCTACGGCGCGTACACACGGACTCAGAGCTACTTCAGCAACAGCGACCTCGCATCCAGCGGCATCCCCCAGGGCGCCGAACTGGCCCTGCTGGACAAGTATCGCGACCAGCTATCCCCCGACATCTTCACCAAGCCGTTCACGCTGCCGGTCACCGACGCCTCCGGCGACAATCGCGAGCAACTGCGCGCCGCCCTGTCCCTGCTGGAGCAGGCCGGCTGGAAGGTAAAGGACCGCAAGCTGGTCAACGCCGCCGGCCAGCCGTTCAGCTTCGAGATCCTGCTGAACCAGCCGGCGTTCGAACGTGTAGCGCTGCCTTACGTCCAATGGCTCGCGAAGCTGGGCATCGAGGCTCGGGTGCGGACCGTCGATCCGGCCCAGTACCAACGGCTGTCCGACACCTATGACTTCGACATGATCGTCGTCCAGTTCGGCGAGACCGACAGTCCCGGCAACGAGCAGACCGGTTACTGGACCTGCGCCGGCGTCAAGCTGGTGGGCGGCGACAACCTGATGGGCGTGTGCAACCCGGTGATCGACGCCCTCGTTCACGACCTCGTCACCGCGCCTGATCGCGCACATCTCGTGGTCGCGACCCATGCCCTCGATCGAGTGCTGCTGAACGGCTGGTATCTCGTGCCGCATTGGGATCTGCAAACCGTGCGAGTCGCCTACTGGGACCGCTTCGGCCGCCCCGACAAGCCCGTCCGCACCGGCCTGGAGCTGGACAGTTGGTGGCAGGATTCCGCCAAGGCCGCCGCCACCGACGAAGCCCGGCGCCACGGCCTGTGATACCGATGCATGCCGGCCGCGTCATGCCGGCTCCTCCCCTCGTCATGCCGGCTCCTCCCCGCGTCATGCCGACGCACGTCGGCATCCACGCCTTCACGCGCGCCACCGCCACAGTGCAAACCTCCCCCCCAACAAGCACC
>NZ_LMUJ01000031.1:316704-345419 GCF_009765975.1 Acidisphaera sp. S103
TAGGCACCCCCGCCTGATGGGCGCCTACCTGCTCCGCCGCCTGCTCCTGGTGATCCCGACGCTGTTCGGCATCATCGCCATCAACTTCTTCGTCGTGCAGTTCGCACCCGGCGGACCGGTCGAACAAATGATCGCCCAACTGAAAGGCCACGGCGCCAACGGGCTCAGCAGCATGACCGGCAACGGCGGTTCGGAGACGATGCCCACCGGCAACGGCGCCTATCGCGGCGGCCGCGGCCTGGATCCGCATATGGTGGCCGACATCAGGAAGATGTTCGGCTTCGACAAGCCGGCCCCGGAACGGTTCCTGCTGATGCTGCGCGGCTACCTGACCTTCGATTTCGGCCGCAGCTTCTTCCGCGACAAACCGGTCCTGCAACTGATCGAGGAGAAAATGCCGGTCTCGATCTCCCTCGGGTTGTGGTCCACGCTCCTGGTCTACTTCATTTCGATTCCCCTCGGCATCGCCAAGGCCGTCCGCGACGGCAGCCGTTTCGACGTCGCCAGCAGCGCCGCCGTCCTGGTCGGCTATGCCGTGCCCGGCTTCCTGTTCGCCATCCTGCTGGTAGTGCTGTTCGCCGGCGGCAGCTTCGTGCAGTGGTTCCCGTTACGCGGACTGCACAGTGAGGGTTCCGAACACTGGAGCGTCGGCGCCCGCGTCCTGGACTACCTGTGGCACATCGTCCTGCCCACAATCGCCATCGTGGTCGGCGGTTTCGCCAGCCTGACCGTGCTGACCAAGAACTGCTTCCTGGAGGAAATCCGCAAGCAATACGTCATCACCGCGCGGGCCAAGGGCGCCAGCGAACAGCGCATCCTGTATCGTCACGTCTTCCGCAACGCGATGCTGCTGATCGTCGCCGGCTTCCCGTCGGCCTTCATCGGCATCCTGTTTTCCTCCGCCCTGCTCGTCGAAATCATCTTTTCCCTCGATGGCCTCGGCCTGCTCGGTTTTCAGGCCGCGATCCAGCGCGACTACCCCGTCATGTTCGGCACCCTCTACATCTTCACCCTGCTCGGTTTGCTGATGCAGATCGTCAGTGACATGCTCTACACCGTCGTCGATCCACGCATCGATTTCGAGGCGAGATAACCGTGCACCTCTCGCCCCTGACACGCCGCCGCCTGGCGATCTTCCGGTCCCACAAACGCGGTTACTGGTCGCTATGGATATTCCTGGTGCTGTTTGGCCTCAGCCTGTTCGCCGAGTTCCTCGCCAACGACCGCCCCCTGCTGATCCGCTACAACGGCCACTGGTACGTTCCGGTGCTGCAAGACTACAGTGAGGACACCTTCGGGTCCGACTTCCTGCCCACCGACGCCGACTACACCGACCCCGACGTGCAAGCGTCGATCAACGCCCATGGCTGGATGATTTGGCCGCCCATCCGCTATTCGTACCAATCGATCGTGAAACATCCCTCGACCCCGGCGCCATCGCCGCCGGACTGGAAGAACCTGCTGGGCACCGACGATCAGTCCCGCGACGTTCTGGCGCGCGTGATCTACGGATTTCGCATTTCCGTGCTGTTCGGCTTCACCCTGACGGCGATTTCGTCGGTGATCGGCATCGCCGCCGGTGCCATCCAGGGCTTTCGCGGCGGCCTGGTGGACCTGCTGTTCCAGCGCTTCATCGAGATCTGGTCTGGAATGCCGCAGCTTTACCTGCTGATCATCCTCGCCAGCATCATCACGCCAAGCTTCGGCATCCTGCTGATCTTCCTGCTGCTGTTCAGTTGGATGAACCTGACCGGCGTGGTGCGCGCCGAGTTCCTGCGTGGCCGCAATCTGGAATACGTCCGGGCGGCGAAGGCACTGGGGGTGTCGGACCTCGCCGTGATGTGGCGGCACATCCTGCCCAACGCCATGGTGGCGACATTGACCTTCCTGCCGTTCACCCTGTCCGGGTCGGTAACGATCCTCGCCAGCCTCGACTTCCTCGGCTTCGGCCTGCCCCCTGGATCTCCCTCGCTCGGTGAACTGGTGTCCCAAGGCAAGAACAACCTGCAAGCCCCCTGGCTGGGCATTACCGCGTTCGTGGTGCTGGGCGGCCTGCTGATCCTGCTGGTGTTCGTGGGTGAGGCGGTGCGCGACGCCTTCGACCCGCGCAAGGTCCTGCGTCCGGGCGCACCCAAATGAGCCTCGTGTCCGTCGAAGACCTGACCGTCAGCTTCGCCGGCCGTCCCGTCGTGGACCGCGTCAGCTTCACACTGGATCGCGGTGAAACCCTGGCCCTGGTCGGCGAAAGCGGGTCCGGCAAGTCTTTGACCGCGCTGTCGCTGTTGCAGTTGCTGCCATCCGGCGCGGCCTGCGGCGGCCGCGTCGTGATGGACGGCCAGAGCATGATCGGGGCAGGGGACAAGGTGCTGCGCCGGCTGCGCGGCGGCATCGCCGGCATGGTCTTCCAGGAACCGATGACCAGCCTCAATCCGCTCACCCGGATCGGGCGGCAGCTCGCCGAGGCGGTTCAACTGCACCAGCGGATGACCAACGACGCCGCCAGGGCACGCGTGATCAAGCTGCTCGATGAGGTCGGCTTTCCCGACGCGGAACACCGGCTTGGTGCGTTCCCGCACCAACTCTCCGGTGGCCAGCGGCAGCGGGTGATGATCGCGATGGCCCTTGCCAACGATCCCGCTCTGCTGATCGCCGATGAGCCCACGACGGCCCTGGACGTCACCATCCAGGCACAGATCCTGAAGCTGCTGGCAGCGGAAAAGTCCGCCCGCGGACTGGCATTGCTGCTGATCAGCCATGACCTCGCGATCGTGCGCCGATACGCCGACCGGGTGTGCGTGATGAAGGACGGTGTCGTGGTGGAAGCCGGAACCGTGTCGGACGTGTTCGATGCCCCCCAATGTCCGTATACACAAATGTTGCTCGCCGCCGAACCGCGAGGCTGCCCACGGCCGTTGCGTGCGGGTGCGCCGACATTGATGCAGGGTTCGGACGTGAAAGTTCATTTCGCCATCCGCCGCGGCATCCTGCGCCGGACGGTCGGCCATGTCAGGGCGGTCGATGGCGTGAACGTCGTTGTTCACGAAGGCGAAACGGTTGGCTTGGTGGGTGAAAGCGGGTCCGGAAAATCCACCATGGGCTATGCACTCTTGCGCCTTGTGACCGCCGATGGTTGCATTCGTTTCGATGGTTCGGACCTCGCCGGACTGGACAAAAAGCAGTTGCGCCGGTTGCGCGCCGATATGCAGATCGTCTTCCAGGATCCGTTCGGCAGTCTGTCGCCCCGCCTGACCGTGGCCGAAATCATCGCCGAGGGCCTGTCCGTGCACGAACCCGCCCTGTCGCGTATCGAGCGTGGCAAGCGGGTGGCCGCGGCGTTGGAGGAAGTCGGTCTCGCCAGCACGATCGGCGACCGCTATCCGCACGAGTTCAGCGGCGGTCAGCGCCAGCGCGTCGCCATCGCCCGAGCGATGGTGCTGAAACCCCGGTTCGTGGTGCTGGACGAACCAACCAGTGCGCTGGATATGTCGGTGCAGGCGCAGATCGTCGACCTACTGCAACAACTGCAACAGGACCATCACCTGGGCTACCTGTTCATCAGCCACGACCTGAAGGTGGTCCGAGCCCTGGCCCACCGCATTGTCGTGCTGCGCAACGGCAAGGTCGTCGAGGAAGGTCCCGCCGAGGATGTCCTCGCCCGCCCAACGCACGATTACACACGAGCACTGATGGCTGCCGCCTTCGCCCTGGACGCCGACGACAGCGGTGTGGTGCGGGGGTGATACCACCGAGCCCGTTGCCGCCGTATCCCTAGCGTAGGGGAGTGTCCAGAATGTGGAGAGATATCGGCGCAAGCGATATGATCACCGATCGGTTGCTGGCTTAGGGGTTGGCCGATCCGCGTGCGCGGGCCATTCTCCGTGGCAGATGGGCCAAATCCGTGGAAGTGTTCGAGGGCCACAACACGTTGCGGCCAAACTTCCATGGAGCGATCTGCGAATGTCTTTTCCCACATCGGCCGAGGGCCGGTAAGTCATCGCGACCCTGATCACCCCGCTTTCTCTGTGCTCTACACTAGCACAGCTCGTCCACAGGAGCCGCCGCCGTGATAATCGATGCTATAGCATTCATTTTGCGTAACTTTCCCGCCGTCCTATTGGTCGTCGCGCTGCTCGTGCCGACTCTCCGGCGCAACCGCACGGCGGACAGGTTTCTATCGTGGGTACTGCTCCTGCCAATCGGCGTCACTGGCATATGGGCTGCCTTGTTCCATATCGTTCTCCCGTCCGTCGCCGCGGCTGACATCGGTTGGGAGGTCAGCCCCTTCCAGTTTGAGGTCGGCGTAGCGGACTTGGCATTCGGGGTCACGGCCTGTATCGCGTTCCGGGCCAGCCTGCCGTTCAAGGCGGCGGTGGTCTGCGTGGCGTCCATCGCACTGCTCGGCGATGCCGTCGGCCACGTCCACCAGATGATGATCGCCGGGAACTTCGCTCCGGGAAATGCTGGCGTCCCGTTCTGGACCGATGTCATCGTGCCGGTGTTGGCGATTGTGCTGCTGGCGGTCGCGTGGCGGCAGCACAAGGATGTCCGTTAAAGGATCAGGCTGACCGTTTTCCCTTCGTGGGCTTCAGCCCCACCCATGCGAGCGCATGATCGCTTGCGCCTTCCTCGCCGCGCACATCGCGGTCCACACCGGCTCCAGCCTTCGCTCCAACCGAACTATCCGCCGTTGAAATCCGGCCAAGGCCCAACGTCGGGGTTTGCTACGACCTGGGTCGGTACACGACGTCGAGGTTCCCCTGCCGGCTTCCCCCCCAGCCCAGTCAAGTATCTACTCCTCCTGCAACGCGCCCAACATATGCCGTGCGAGAACAAACCGCCGGCAACAACGCCGCGATGGCACGGTACCATGGCAAATGCCGTGGGCCAGACATCCCAGCAACAAGAACGGCGCACGAATGGGAGGCAACCATGGCCGAAGACATCGAGCGCACAACGATAAGAACAGTCGCCTGGCGGCTGCTGCCCCTGGTCTTCTTGCTTTACCTTCTGAGCCTCGTAGACCGGGTCAACCTCGGATTCGCCGCGCTGACCATGAACAAGGATCTCGGCCTCTCGCCCTACACCTACTCCCTGGGCGTGGCCGCCTTCTTCTTTGGCTACATCCCGTGCGAAGTGCCCAGCAATCTCATCCTTGAGCGGATCGGCGCCCGCCGCTGGATCGGCCGCATCGCCATGACCTGGGGGATCGCCGCGAGCGGCATGGCCCTGGTGTCCGGAGAGCGCAGCTTTCTCCTGGCGCGCTTCCTCCTGGGCGCCGCCGAGGCCGGGCTGTTCCCCGGCATGCTGCTGTATCTGACTTACTGGTTCCCCCGCGCCTATCGCGCCCGGGTCAATGCCGCGCTGGTGCTGGCGATCCCGGCATCGGGTGCCCTGGGTGCGCCGATCGCGACCAGTTTGCTCGAACTCAACGGCGTATTTGGGTTGGAGGGGTGGAAATGGTTGTTTCTGCTGGAAGGCATCCCCACCGTCCTGCTCGGTTTCGTCGTGCTCCGCCTGCTGACGGACCGGCCGGCGAACGCCATTTGGCTCGCGCCGGAAAACCGAGCCTGGCTGGTGGCAACGATGGCTCGGGAGCGTACCTCGGTCGAAGCCGCCCACAATCCGTTGAGCGTCCGGCGCGGGCTGGTGGATCCGCGAGTGCTGCTGCTGTGCTTTACTTATTTTGCGTTCGGCACGATATCGTATTCGATGGGCTACTTCCTGCCACTGATCGTTAAAGGCTGGGGCGTGACCAATTTTGCGGTTGGCTGGATCGTCGCGGTCCCGTCGGTGGTCGGCATTTGCGCCATGCTCGCCGGCAGCTATTTTGCCGATCGGATCGAGGACAAACGACCATTTCTCTCGGCATTGATGATCCTGTGTGCGATCGGTTGGATCGGCATGGGTTTCTATGCAACGTCAGCATGGGCCCTGATCGCCGTAGCACTGGTCGAGATCGGCATCGGCATCGCTCGGCCGATGTTCTGGACCGTCCCACCGCTGTTCCTGAGTGGCGCGACGATGGCAGGGGCCATCGCGTTGATCAGCGTTTTTGCCAATTTTGGTGGGATCTTCGGTCCTGTCGTGATCGGCTGGCTGAAGACCACGACGAACAGTTTCTCGGGCGGCCTTTACTATGTCGCTTGTACGGCGTTCGCTTCGGCGATCGCCATCCTGGTAGTGCGCATCTCACCCCGCGTGGCAAGAGCGGTCGGAGCAGGGCGTTGATCCGACACGCCGAAGCGGGCGAGGTGGTAGATCCAGTGGCCTGGTCCGCCGCCAGCACCGCGGACATCGGCAGATTCGTGCAGACTACCGGAGACACCCGCCGTCTCGTGCCGCAACCGCGTTGCTCAGCTCGTCGGGGCTGATACGAGCAGAGTTGCGATCCGGCTACCATCCGGACTGCCGAGGCCCGTGCAGGCGTCCCAGCCAGACCTCGCCGCGAAGTCCCCGTTGTTACCCTGCGTGATGTCCCGCAGCGCGGCAGGCGTTGCGTAGAGCGTCGGACTGATGAAGCCAACCGGACTGCCGTTCGTCGCGTTGATGCGGGCTACCAAGCCGGCCCAGAGCGGTGCAATTACGCTGGTTCCACCGATCACGGTATCGGTGCCGTCGATACGCACGTTATATCCCGTCTCCGGATCCGCATCGCCGCAGACATCCGGCACGCCGCGCATAGTCAGCGGCGCGATGACGCCCGATGTCATTGTCGCTTGCAGTCCGTCCTGCCAGCTCGGCAGCGCGAAAACGCTGCTCACGCCACCGCCGGTCGCGCCGCCCTGCGCGCCGTCGTTCCATACGGTCTCGCTCGTGATCGCGTTCCCCGCGACGTGGATGGTAGTACCGCCGCAAGCCAGCACGTGCGGGCTCGATGCGGGGAAGTCGACGTGATCGGCGCCATCGGTCACGCCGTCGCTCGACCCGTCGTCGCCGGCGGCCACGCAGACGGTGATGCCCATTGTTGCCGCCGCCTGGAACGCCATGTCGAATGCGGTCAGCGACTGCTGAGTCCACGACGATTCCGGGCCGCCCCAACTGATGGAGATAACCGAGGGTTTGTTCGTCGTATCATGGATCGCGGTGGTGATCGCGTCGAGGAAGCCGGAATCCGTATTGGGTGCGAAATAGACTGCGATATTCACTTGCGGCGCGATGGCGCCGACCACCTCGATATCGAGCATCACCTCTCCGTCGGGTCCGTTCGGATCGCCGGTCGGGTCGTTCGTGCCGTGGTCCACCGAGACCACAGTGACTGTCGGTGGCAAGCTGATCCCAAGCGTCGAAAAGTATGTGCTCAGATCCGCCGGCCGCTCGCCACCGCCGAGTTCGATGATTCCAACGCATTCCCCCCGCCCGGTCCCTGGCGGGAAATCGTAGAGCGCAGCGATCTGTAACGGCGTGAATGACGTGGCGTCCCCGGCGGCGGCTTGCGAACGCACGTTGCCGGGCAACCGGCGTGCACGCAGATGCGGCTTCGCCACCGGCCGGTTATCGAGGCCGAGCACGGCTTCGACGCAGCCGCGTAACTCGTCCGGCAATTGGACGCTCCCGATCCGCCCGCGATATGCGCCGCCAGGATATTCGAACCGCTGCAATTCCACGCCGAACGCGGAGCTGAACTGGGCGACAGTTCCTGACAGCACCACGGTGCGCCGCCCGGCGTGTTCCTGGACGACTGATAGGCCCTGTGCGGCGGCAAATTTCTTGACCGCGGCGATGTCTGCACCGTTGGCGCCAAACTGCCCGTCGAATTCCTCACGGGAGAGATGGCCACTCGCTGCCTCGCGCTTGACGAGCGTCTTTACCCTCTCCTTCAACCCATCAGCGTTGCTGTGGCGCAGAAGCACACTGACTTCCAGCCGTTCTGCGGGATCGGCCCTGGCGACGGCCTTCGCTCCCGGCAATGGCTGACGTTCGCTGCCCTTAAGTGGATTTTGGGCCATTCGACTAGTCCCCTTCTCATCTGCCGAAGTAGGGTTTCGCCCCCACAATAGATGCTCACCTGAGATAGAGGCGGCCCGTCTCGCAGTACGCAGGGTTTCGAGGGTGGTGCTGGATGGTCATGCACCGAACCTCATGCAGAGGAGGCGGGCTGCGAAGAAGTCTTCCACGTACATTGGCCTCGATGTACACAAAGATACCATTTCGGTCGCGGTTGCCGGAGCGGGCAAAGCAGCGCTCGCTGTTTGCCTTATTGCGGTAATCCTTGGTGCAGCCCAGTACCCAGAATCAATGAAGCGCGACAAACCGATGGAAGACGGAACTCGGCTGGCGGCCGACCCCGCTGGCTCATGCTTCACTGATAGTGGGTACTAGTGTCCTGAACCATAAGGTCGCCGTATCATGTCGATGAAGAGTTGTAAGTACAAAATCGCTCGACTTGGTTTAACCAGGAGCTGCTGGTCGGCGTCAGATGCACATCCAGGCCAGCCGGCACCTTGACCTCGATTTCGTCGAGAAACTGGCGGAACTCCGTGGAACGGTGGCATGGGTAGCATTTGCCGACGATGGCGCCTGTGGCAACGTCGAGCGCGGCGAACAGCTATCATTTTCTTTCTGACGACCTGATCGCTTTCCTCGTCGCGGGGATTCGGGCATCGGCCGGCAGCGCGGGCCTGCCGTGCCGGGCACGCTCCCGTGAACGTTGCGGGCTACGCCGGCGGCTCCAGCGTCTCCATCAGCGCCAGGCCCTCCATGGCGAGACCATAGCCGAGGAGATCCTGCATGCGTCGCTTGATATATTCGGTGAACATCAGCCGCGTATAACGCAGCAGCAGCGTGGGTTTCTGGGTCAGCAACGCGGCGTGCTCCCAGGCGCGCGCGAGCACTTTCTCCGCCGGCAGTAACTCCGCCACCAGGCCGAGGTCCTTGGCTTCCTGCGCCGACAGGGTTTGTCCGGTCAGAAGGTAGTAACGGCCGCGGTTCATCCCCAGGAGCATCGGCATGACGATATGCATGCCGTCCCCTGGCACCATGCCGGAGGGGAAATGCGCCGAGTCCTGGAATGCGGCGGTTTCCGACGCAAGCACGATATCGGACAGCAGCGGGATTTCAGCATGCCGCCAGGCCGGGCCGTTGATCGCCGCAATCACCGGCACCTCGATGTTCAGCAGGTTCATCAGCAACGCCCGGCCCTCCGAGTGCACGCGGTCATAGGCGTTGGCCGTGAGCCCCTGCGCGAGTGAGCGCGTGCCGGGGGTGGCGCGAACGCCGGAGAATTCGTCGCCCGTGCCGGTCAGGATCACCACCCGATTGTCGCGGTCGCGTGCCACATCGGCGAACGCATCGGGCAATTCGCCGTGCGGCACCAGGCCCCAGCGTAACGGGCCATTGTCTGTGTGAAAGCGCATCTCAAGGATGCCGTTCTCCCGCCGCATGTGGATGCTGGAGTATTTTTTCGCGTAGCTGTCGAAACGACTCATCGCACTGCCCTCCTGGTTGCGGATTGATCGATAAAAGCGCCGCCGCCGGACCGGTGTCCACCTCGGCGGCCATGGCCGAGCGCCGGGTCTCCACGCAAGACGGTTGCAAGAACCATCCAGGAGGTCAAAACTCAACGCAGGGTCAGCAAGCGGGAAATGCCGGCGACCCATAAGACCGTAAAGGCGTGTTGGGAGGTTATTCATGGATAGTGCCATCGAGAAAGCGGCGATGCGGAAGGTGTATTTGCGCCTGCTGCCACTGACGATGCTGATGTATTTTCTTTGCTACATTGACCGCATCAACGTCAGCTTCGCGGCACTGACGATGAACAAGGATATCGGCCTGACAGCAGCCACTTACGGCTTCAGTTCGACGGCCTTCTACGTCGGCTACGTGCTGTTCGAAGTTCCCAGCAATCTGGCCATGGAAAAGGTCGGCGCCCGGCTATGGCTGGCGCGTATCATGGTCAGTTGGGGCATCGTCTCGGCGGTGACGGCCGCGGTGGTCGGGCCGACCAGTTTCCTGCTGGTCCGCTTCCTGCTGGGCGCCGGTGAAGCCGGGTTGTTTCCCGGCACACTGCTGCTGTTCACCTACTGGTTTCCCGATGCCCATCGTGGCCGGATCATCGGTTTGTTCACCCTCGCACTTCCCGTCTCAGTCGCACTCGGGGCGCCGATTTCCACCGCCATCCTGGGTATGGACGGGACGCTAGGCATCAGGGGCTGGCAGTGGATCTACATTCTGGAGGCTGCCCCGACGGTCATCGTCGGCATCTTCGTGCTGGTCGCGCTGACCGACCGGCCGGCCACAGCGAAGTGGCTGCCGGCGGCGGAACGCGACTGGCTTCGTGACACGCTGCAGTCGGAACGCCGAGCGGTGGAGGCCGGAGGCACCTACAGCGTGCTTCAGGGAATGACGAATGCGAAAGTCTTGTTGTTGTCGTTCAACTACCTCGGCATCGTGACCGCGAGCCTGGGATTGCTGCTGTTCATTCCGCAGATCATCCGGTCGCTGGGTGCATCGACGATGAACGTCGGGTTTGCCACCAGCCTGGCGTATGTCTGCGGCGCGGCGTCGATGATTTTCTGCGGCTGGCTGTCGGACCGGATTGGCGATCGCCGCTGGCTGCTGTTCGGCACTTGCCTGATGTCGACGGCGGGGCTTGCAATCGCGGGCGCGACGATGGGCACCTGGTGGTCGCTGGCCGGCATGTGCCTGGCCACGGCGGGGTTCTATGGAACGAAGGGACCTTTCTGGGGCATGCCGACCATGATCCTGACCGGGGCGGCGGCGGCGGGCGGGCTCGCCTTCATCAACGCCTTCGGCAATATCGGCGGCGCAGTCGGCCCGGCGGTGGTGGGCTGGCTGAAGGATGAGACCGGCAGCTATGCCGGCGGGCTGTATGGGTTGGCGGTGTTCACCGGCATCAGCGCGATCATTGCCGTGGTGGGACTGCATATCCCGCGCCGCATCCAAACCCGAGCGGTCGCGCCGGCGGAGTAAGTGCGTCGATCCTTCGTTCGGCCGGATTGGGACCCGGCCGAACGAAGCGTCCTACTCTCCGGGACGGGGCACGACACGAGCAGGGACGAGCAAAGGGGCGACGCCTTCCTCGTCAGGGGATTGTTCCAGCACCGTGTCGTGTGAGGTGCACAGGATGGCGATCGCCGAACCGAGGCAAACGCAGGCGATAACCAGCAACCCGCCGTCGAAGCTTCCCGTCGCGTCCTTGATCCAGCCCATGATGAAGGGGCCGACGAAGCCGGCGATGTTGGCGATCGAGTTGATGTAGGCGACCCCGGCTGCGGCCGCCGCGCCCGACAGGAAGGCGGTGGGCATCGCCCAGAACACCGGCAAGGTCGACCATGCCCCGAAGGCGGCGATGCACAACGTGACCAGACGCAGCGTGGGCGAGGGTATCAGGGCCGTCGCAACCAGGCCGACCGCGCAGATGATGAAGGCAATGGCGCAGTGACTTCTGCGCTCCATCACGCGGTCGGATCGTCTGCCGTACCAGATCATGCCCACTGCCGCGACCAGGAACGGTATGGCGCTGACGAAACCGGTCTGCATGTTGGTCAGGCCGAAGTTCTTCACGATCTGCGGCAGGAAATAGACGATGCCGTAGGTCGAATAGGCGATACCAAAACCAGCCACGCCGAGGGCCACGACGCGGGGATTTTTGAGAACCTGCAGCACCGACAGGTTGTGGACGGCTTCTCGCTGCCGGCGTTCGGCTGCCTGGCGGTCAATGAGCCAGGCGCGTTCATCATCGTCCAACCAGGTTGCCTCCGCTGGTGAATCTTTCAAGCGGACAAGAATGAACACCGAGAGGAAGAGGGCTGGAACGGCTTCCGTCAGGAAAATCCACTGCCAGCCTTTCAGGCCCGCGAAGTGATCCAGGTAGAGGAGCATGCTGGAGACGGGGGCGCCGAAGACAGCGGAAAACGCGGTGGCGACCATGAAGGTGCTGACCATACGGCCGCGATAGGCGGCGGGGAAAAACAGCGACAGGTAAAACAGCATGCCCGGGAAGAACCCGGCCTCGGCGGCGCCGAGCAGGAACCTCAGGACATAGAAACTGGTTTCACCCTGAACGAATGCCATCGCGCCGGACAGCAACCCCCAAGTGAACATGATGCGGGCGATCCAGCGTCTGGCGCCGACCTTGACCAGGATGAGGTTGGACGGGGTTTCCAGGAGGAAATACGCGATGAAGAAGACGCCCGCGCCGAAGCCATAGACAGTGGCGGTGAAGCCGAGGTCCCTGTTCATCTCCAGGGCGGCGAAGCTCAGGTTGACGCGGTCGAGGTAGTTGACGAAGTAGCAGACGATGGAGAGGGGAATGAGGTGACGGATCACCTTACGCATGGTTCTTTGTTCGATGGTCTCCATGTGGCCTCCCGTTTTGTTGCTTATTGGCTATGATATTCCGGATCCTGGACGGCGGTTGAATTGGCGTAGATGCAGGCGCTGATACGAGCAGTATGCAATTTATGCGTCACGCAGCAGTTGATGGCAACCTTGAGACACCTCCGCTATCTTGTCCCCTGGTGACCTTTGACGGCGAGAGCCGCTGTGCTCAAATTGAAAGCATATGACCGCGTCAGGACCCAGGATGTCAGAATTGCTCGTCTGCTTGACCTTCGACCACGACAATGCGTCGTCCATGATCTCCCGCAAGCTGACATCGCCGACGATGATCTCGCGCGGCGATTTCGGGATCGTCGCCGTGCCGCGCATTCTCGACCTGCTTCGCCGGCACGGCATCCCGACGACCTGGTTCATCCCCGGCCATACCATCGAGAGCTACCCGGCGTCAGTGCGCGCGGTGGCGGAAGCAGGGCACGAGATCGGCAATCACGGCTGGACGCATCGCATTCCCGCGACGCTTGGCCGCGACGGCGAGGAGGAGGAACTCGTGCGCGGCAATGCGGCGATCGTCGCCCTGACCGGGCGCAAGCCGCGCGGCTACCGTTCGCCGTCATGGGACCTCAGCCCGCATAGCGTGGACCTGCTGCTGAAGCATGGCTTCATCTACGACAGTTCAATGATGGGCCACGACATTTCGCCCTACCAGGCTCGGCGCGACGATGAAACCAGTCTCTTGGAGCCGATGCGGTTCGGTCCCGACACGGATCTGGTCGAGATGCCGGTAAGCTGGTCACTCGACGACCACCCGCATTTCGAGTTCATGCGGACAGAGCAGACGATACTGCCGGGGCTGATGAATGCCCGGGCGGTGTTCCAGAATTTCACCGATGAGTTCACCTATTTCAAGAAGCACAGCGAATGGGGTGTGCTGACCTACACGTTCCATCCGCATGTCGTCGGCCGTGGACAACGCATGCTGGCGCTGGAGCAGTTCATCGAGACGTTGGCCAAGGAAGGCGCCCGGTTCGTTACGATGGAAACGGCGGTCGCGGCGTATCGCGACCGCCATCCCAACGGCGTCAGCCTGCGCGGTTAGCGTGATGACCGCAGGCGGACTCGCCGGAGGTCTGAATCACGCGATCGAACAGATCTCATTACGCCCCGGGCTTCACTGCAATGGCGCGAAAGCCGTCTCCTTCACCCAGATCATGGTTACCAACGTCCCCAGCGAGGCTGCGATGACATAAAACGCCGGCGAGAGCGGGTTGCCGGTGGTATGGATCAGCCAGGTGGCGATGAACGGTGCGAAGCCGCCAAAGATCGCCACCGGAATGTTGTAGCCGATCGAGAGTGCCGTGTAGCGGACCTCGGTCGGGAACAGCTCGCAATAAACCGCCGGACCCGGCCCGGCATACAGGGCGAGCAGCACGACCAGGATGAGCTGCGCAATCAGGGCATAGGCGGGCACCCCCGTCGAGGCCAGCAGGAACAGCGGATAAGCCAGCACGATGTAGCCGACACATGACGCGATGAACAAAGGCCGCCGTCCGATGCGGTCGGACAACGCGCCCATCAACGGCACTATGGCGACGAACACCAGCAGGCAGACGGTGCCGATCCACAGCGCCGTGCCACGCGGCATTTTGACGATGCTGGTCAACCAGGTCGTCAGGTAGATCAGCACCGCATAGTAGCCGACGGTATTGTGCAGCGTGATGCCAAATGCGAGGAGGGTCGGCTTGCGGAACGTCGTGAACGCCTCCGTCAAAGGCGAACGGGCGATCCGTCCCTGATGCTCCAATTCCGCGAATTTAGGGGTGTCATCCAGCCGCCAGCGCATGATGGCGCCCACAATGCCGACCACGACACCCAGGAGGAACGGGATGCGCCAGCCCCAGGCGAGCATGTTCTCGGGCGAGATCCAGGTTGTCAGCATGGCCGCGGTCAGTGAGCCTAGCAGAAAGCCGCCGCCGACGCTGACCTGCTGCCATGAACCCGTCAGGCCACGTTTGCCGGGCAACGCATACTCGACGAGGTAGGCCGCGGCGCCGCCCCATTCGCCGCCGCCGGACAGGCCTTGCGCCAGCCGAGCCACGACAAGCAGCAGCGGCGCCAGCACGCCGATCGACGCGTAGGTCGGCAGCAGGCCGACCGCAAAGGTCGAAATGGCCATCAGAAAGATGACCGCGCTGAGTGCCCGCTTGCGGCCATGGCGGTCGCCGTACAGGCCGAAGACGACGGAGCCGACCGGTCGCATCACAAACCCGACCCCGAACACCGAGAAGGTCAGCAGCAGGGAGACCAGCGGCGTCTGATTTGGAAAGAACAACTGCGAAATAACCGGAACGAAGTAGCCGTAGACCGCGAAGTCGTACCACTCCAGCACGTTGCCGATGACCCCGGCCAGGATCGCAGTTCGTCGCCGACCGGCCTTCTGGCCTGTGACGGGAGCAAGTGTCGACATCGAGATTCCTTTTCACGGCTTGATGGTGGATCGCATCCCCGGAGGCCGCAAGCAACTCCCGGGCCATCGCGATAGCGCGACAGGCCGATCTCTCGTGGCGACGACGTACGTTGCAACATCGGGTTCGAGCGGCGGAATGCGCGGCGGCCATGTTTTGTCGTGCAGCAGCGCAGCGACACCATCGGTCATGAAGCACTCCCGCCAGACATGCTTCCGCTGATTGTTCCGGTATCGCACAACCGCATCTGGTTGGACACGATCCGTGGCACCCACCTCGACTTTGATGCCAGTGCGCATCCCACGGCCTCGCATGTCAGCGCCATCGCGGGTATCCTCTTTACGGATTCAAAGGTCAGATTTTATCCATTAGATTACGCGAGGGATACCAGGGGTTTACCGATCGGGCCATGATAGAGACCGACGCAGCATACAGCGCATGCCCACTTCAGGTGCACCAGATTTAGTTGAGCATATTTCTCCCCAAAACCCGTGGCCAGGTTCTGTTCATCATCGAGTTTGCGGACTTGGTCATTGTACATTTTTTCACTAATTTTACCCGTCGAATAGTCATTAAAGAAATTTATCTGCTTGGCACCGAATTTTTCTGCCGCGGATTTGTTCGGAAATTTAATCAGATCACCTTGTTTTTTCAAACTCGTCTGTATTACTTCAAATATTGTCTGTACATCGATATGAGAAAGGCCTCGTATATACACCATCGCATATAGATGGTTTGTATGGGCTGCAACGAAGCTGATAAAGATATCTTTACCGAATGTTCTAGCCCTTTGCATAGCCAAGAGGTCTTCCAGCGATGGGGGCTGATATCCACATCTCTCCAGGTTCGTGCCCCCTGGCGTCGATGGGTGGGTATGAAAGTCCGCGACATTCCCGCGATCCGCATTCGCGGGAATGCTGACGGAGTTCCCAGTCCCGATGGAGAAGCCGTCAGGCCTGAGAACAGTCCAGCCCGTTTTCACGCTCGAGGGGGCTTCCCACGGCGCGGCGGTCCGCGCCCAACTGACGTGGCTACCATTAGGCGCAGGCCGCGGCCTCGCCCCTACAGACAGCGACCGGTCCCGCCGTCTACGTTCGCTATTCGCTGCCACGACAGGTTCATTATAGTTACGAACAATCCATAGAAGGTTCCCACCTATCTCCTCTTTTTGGGTGTACTCGCTCGTCAGCCACGTCGATCCGAAAAGTGTAGTCAAATCGTATGGCGGATCTATCGTCAGAGGGAAATTGATGCCCAGGTGGGAGGGCAGCGTGCCAGGGTTGCTCATGCAGGGACCGATCAGGTCTTTGAGCTCCATGTTCGTTCTCCGTTGGATCGCGATGCTCGAAACACGAATGACGGCACTGCTATCGTGCTATGAATCCGCTCCCGCATCAAGCCTCATCCAGCCCCTGCATAGCCGCTCTGGATGCGCGTGTTGGACGAAGTAGATCCAACCTTCAATGATGGTATAGCCGATCATCCGGCCGGCATGACGCTGATCCGCACAAGCCAGGCTCTACCGGGCCAGAGGCCTACTCAGTAGTTGATGACCAGCAGATGAACATCAGCGGCGAGCTGTATGGTGATGCTGCTCGCCGCCGTCACCGGCCAGCGCTAACGGAAGGGCCTTCTGGTAGGCATAGTCGGACGAGTGGGGAACATTAGGCACTCGAACCTCGGCGCGGATTTCGTCGAAAAACGGCTGCGTGACCCGCCCATCCGGTGCACGGTAACCCCGCAGAACGTGATGGACTCCGCCGAATTCCAGCATCGCATCGGCCAGATCACCGGCCTGCCCGGCTCATGGCACGACGTCGTCTTTCCCGAACGCCTGGGGCAGACAGAAACAATTGCCATGCGGCTGACCAGGATCCGCCGCATGGCAGGGTCGCACACTCTCGGGCGGCGTTGGCGATCCGGACCGACCATGCGACAATGCAATCGAGAATCACGGCAATCGCGCCGGCTGAAAACAGCCCACTGCGACAGACCCGGCGCCCAGGGTGAGCAAGACCATGACGCAACACATGCACCTCAATCTGTTCATCCACGGCCGTGGCCACCATGAGGCCGCGTGGCGGCATCCCGATGCCTCGCCGCTGCCGCTGACCGACATCCGTTACTACACCGACATTGCGCGCAAGGCCGAAGCCGGCCTGTTCGATTCGATCTTCCTGGCTGACTCGTTGGGGGTGGGTGAGGATGTGGCGAACGCGCCGCGCACCTGGCTGGAACCAGTCACCACGCTGGCGGCGCTGGCCGGCGCGACCAGCCGGATCGGACTGATCGCCACCTGCTCCACCACCTATACCGAACCGTTCAACCTGGCGCGGCAGTTCGCCTCGATCGACCACATGTCGGGCGGCCGGGTCGGCTGGAACATCGTCACCACCTGGTTGGCAACGGCGTCCGGCAACTACGGCGGTCAGGGCCCGCTCACCCACGCCGAACGCTATGAGCGCGCGGAAGAATATATGCGCGTCGTGACCGGGCTGTGGGACAGTTGGTCAGACGACGCCGTGCTCGACGATCGGACCGGTGGGCACTATGCCCGCGTCGATGGTTTGCGATTGCTGAACCATGCCGGCCGGCACTATCAGGTGACCGGGCCGCTCAACATGCCGCGAGGTCCCCAGGGCAGGCCGGTGTTCGTGCAGGCCGGGTCGTCGGAGACCGGACGCCGCTTTGCCGCGCGCCATGCCGAGGCCGTGTTTACCGCACAGATGGAAAAGGCGACCGCTCGGGATTTCTACGCCGACCTGAAGCGGCTGGTAGCCGAAGAAGGCCGTGAGCCGCGACAGGTCCTGATATTGCCGGGGCTGAGCCCCGTGATCGGGTCCACCGAAGCCGAGGCACATCGTATCGCTCGCGAACTGAATGACCTCAGTGACCCCGAGGTGGGGCGCAAACGGCTGTCCGGGCGGTTCGGCGGGCACGATTTCTCGCATCTGCCACTGGACCGGACATTGTCGCCGGAAGACTTCCCTGATCCCGGTCAGGTTGAGGCGGCCCGCAGCCGAGCGGAAGTGATCGTCGGGTTAGTACGTCGCGAGAAGCCGACGTTGCGGCAACTACTGGGCTATATGGCTGGCGCACGCGGCCATTTCGTCACCGCGGGCTCACCCGAACAGATCGCCGATCTGATGGCGGACTGGTTCCGCGACGGTGCCGCCGATGGTTTCAATCTGATGCCGCCGGTGCTGCCGGCGATGCTGGAAGTATTCGTTGCCGAGGTGGTACCGCTGCTGCAACGGCGCGGATTGTTCCGTACCCAATATGCCGGCGACACGTTGCGTGCACTTTATGGCTTGCCGCGCCCGAATGTTCGTTTCCAGGCTGGAGCGGACGAGCGGCTGAAAGACAGTGCATCAACATGAATGTTTGTCTGCCGCGCGCTCGGCTGATCCCAATAAACGATGGAAACGCGGACGTGGCCGCAAAGCAACACACCATGGTCCCAACGGCTGACCAGGCGCCGGCTCAAGCGAGGCATGTTCTGCTCGGTCGTCGAACTACAGGCCGCGATCAAACAGTTTCTGGCAAACACCAGCGCCGACCCACCCCTTCCAATGGACAAAGGACTCCACCAAACTCATCTTTGTCGCCAAAGGCGGGCACCAAATGCTAGGTTCCGTCCAATAGGAAATGTAGCGTCAGTGCGTTGGTTGGGCAGGTTGCTAACCGGCAGTGAAAAGGCCGGCCCCGAATTCAGGAGGAAGCCATGATCCATCATCTCTCGATTGCCGCGCGAGACCCCAAGAACGCCGCCGGTGTGCTCGCCGAACTCATGGGTGGAACCGCGGTACCGTTCCCGCCCAACCCAGGCAGTTTCTTCGCGCTTCAGCTCGACGACCATGGGTCGGGCGTGGAGGTCTACCCGGCGGGGACGGAACTCCGGCCTGGTGGTGACGTCGGCGGCAACTTCGTGAAGACGGACCCACGCACTTACGGTTCGACCCATTTCGCGCTCAGCGTGTCAACCGACTCCAATACCGTTCAGGCGATCGCGCAGCGCGCGGGGTGGCACTGCTACGATTGCAATCGTGGCCCGTTCCACGTGATCGAGGTCTGGGTCGAGAACGAAACGATGGTCGAAATCCTGCCACCCGAATATGCTCGGGAATATCTCGCCTTCACCCGTCCCGACAGCATCAGGGCAGCCATGGCGAAGGCGGGCACCGCATCAGCCCGCCACCAACATTGAAGGCGAGGATCTGTTCCAGGCCGGTGTCAGGCAACTCGACCCCGTTGTCGCGCGATAATCCCGCGCCGGGCAGCACACAATCCTGAAGCCGCGCCGGTCCCCAAAGACCGGTCGGTCCTTGATTATGTTGTCACCTGATACAGCTCCGCCTCCCACCCGGCCGCGGTCAGCGGAAATGTCTTCAACCTGTCGCGCACCGCAAACTGGTAGATCGGCTGGAACAGGATCTGCAAGCTCGCCTGGTCGAGCAGCGCCTTCTGGTACTCCACATACAGCGCCGTGCGCTTCGTCGTGTCCTGCTCCGCGGCGGCCTGCCGGACCAGCGCTGTCAACGCCGGGTCGGGCGTCCAATGAATCCGCTTGGCCACCCGCAGCACGCTGGCCGAGGCCCATTGATCCGTTTCCACGCCTGACGGGTTCCAGAACGTCAACACCCCGCCGGTGGATTTCCCGGTCGTATACTGTGTCCGCAGGTTCACCTGATCGATCGGATCCAGGACCACCTTGATACCGACGCGCGCCAGATCCGATTGCAGTTTCTGCGCCAACACCGCGTACGACAGCCCCGACACCGCGGCATCGCCATAGCTCAGCTTGAACTCGAACCCGTCCGACAGCCCGGCCTTCTGCAGCAACTGCTTCGCCCGATCCAGATCCTGGTGCCAGCCCAACTGTTTCGTCGTCTCCTCGGTCGAGCCGTACAGCCCGATCGGGATAAAGGAGGCACAGCGCATCGCCGTCCCACCGAGAAGGCTTTTGATGATGCCATCGTAGTCGATCGCACAGGCGATCGCCTGACGCGCTTCCTTCACCGCCAGCGCCTTGTTGAACGCGGGCTCGTTGGTCAAGGCCATGTAGACGAAGTCCAGGCTGCGCAGTCCCTCCACGCGCACCTCCTTGTCGTCCTTCAGCGTGGCGATCTGTTCCGGTATCAGATTGAATGCCGCCCCGACGTCACCGCGCTTGATCGCCAGAAGCTGCGTCGCGCTGTCGCCCATATGGCGGACGATCACATGCTCGAACTGCACCGGACCACGGAAGTAGTGTTCGTTGCGGGTCAACAGGATCTGCGCCCCGCGGGTCCAACCCACCAGGGTGAACGGGCCGGCGCCGGCGGAGTGCTGGTTCAGCCAATTGGTCGCCTTGTCGGCGGTGGGTGCGTCGGTCGCCGCCGTTCCGCCCTGCGCCGCCACAGCCTTTTGTTCCATCACGCCGAAATTCGGCCCGGACAGAATCGCGAGGATCGGCTGTGTGGGATCGACCAGCATCAGGTCGACCGTCTTCGGGTCGATCACATTAATCGCCGAGATATTGGTCACGTATTGCGACGGCTGGTCCTTCAGGTTGATCAGCCGCTCGAAGGTCCATTTCACGTCATCGGCGGTGACCGGATTGCCGCTGTTGAATTTCGCGTCGGCCAGGTGAAACCGCCAGCCCTTGCCATCCGAGGTCTTCGCCCATGACGACGCCAGGGCCGGCTTCACCTCCAGGTAATCGCCCGGCGACATCGTCACCAGCGACTCGTACGCCGCCCGCAAGCTCAACGGCGCAGTGTATTGCGCCTCGCGGGCCGGATCGAACGTGATGGAATCGCTGATGTCGATGCCCAGCACCAATGTTCCGCCGCTGGCCGCGGCGTGAACCTTGGCCGGCAGCCCCGCCGCCAGCGCCGCACCACCGATACCCAGCAAGCGCACAACATCACGCCGGCCGATCCAGCCAATTTCTTTCACGTTCGCCTCCCAGATTTGCGTCGAAGCGCATTTTCTGCCGCGGATCATACGGGCGCGGCGGCACAATACAACTTGGCGCTTCGCCGCCCGTGCGGTATGCGGCAAGAAAAAGGAGGGGGACACGACCGCTTGCCGCGCTATATCGCCTCGCGTTTGCTTATTGCCGTGGCGATGGTGTTGCTCGCCACCCTGATCATCTTCCTGATCGCCAACACGGTGCCGGGCGACCCGGTGCTGACGCAGCTTGGCGACGTCGCCGCCAACAACCCGGCCATCGTCGAAGCCTACCGCCACAAATGGGGCCTCGATCTGCCGATGTGGGACCGCTACTGGGTCTTCCTGCGGGGCCTGATGCATGGCGACCTGGGCATCTCGATCTCGTCGCAGCGCCCGGTGATCGAGGATATCGCGCAATACGCCCCCGCCACGATCGAGCTTTCCACCGTCGCGTTCCTGCTCTCCCTGTTGTTTGGCCTGCCGCTGGGCGTGCTGGCCGCGGTGAAGCGCGATTCGTGGATCGACCACCTGGCCCGAGCGGTGTCCCTGGTCGGCGTTTCGGCGCCCACCTTCTGGCTGGCCTTCATCATGCTGGCAGTGTTCTACGGCTGGCTGGGCTGGGCGCCCGGCCCGGGACAGATCGGCGCCGACCAGTTCCCGCCGCCGGACGTGACCGGGTTCATGCTAATCGACGCACCGCTGGCCGGCCAGTGGGACACGTTCTGGGATGCGGTCACGCATCTGATCCTACCGTCGATCGTGCTCGCATCGGCAACCATGGGCCTGATCACGCGGACCACCCGAGCCGCGATGCTGGAAGTACTGTCGCAGGACTACATCCGGGTCGCGCGCGCGAAGGGGCTGCTGGGGCGCGCCATCATGCTGGGCCACGCCCTGCCGAACGCCTTGCTGCCCGTGGTCACGCTGGGCGGCCTGGCCTACGCGCAATTGCTGACCGGCACAGTGCTGACCGAGACCATCTTCTCCTGGCCCGGCCTGGGCCGCTACACGTTCCAGAGCGCGGTGATCCTCGATTTCCCGGCAATCATGGGCGTCACCCTGGTGGTCGCAGTCGTCTATGTGATCGTCAACCTGGTGGTCGATGTTTCCTATGCCCTGCTCGACCCGAGGGTAATGCGCCGATGACGAATCCCGTCACCGTCGCCGCGCTGACCAACGAAGCGGCCGCGACGCTCGCCGACACGACGGACTCTGCCGCTGGCCGTCGCCGCCGCTGGCGCCGGCGCTATCTACTGGCCGTCCTGGGTTGCGCGGTGGTGCTGATCTGGCTGGTGGCCGCCGTGCTGGCACCGTGGATCACACCCTACCCGCCCGATACGGTGAACGTCGCCGGCCGCCTCGCCGCGCCCTCCGCGGCGCATTGGTTCGGCACCGACGAACTCGGCCGCGACGTCCTGACGCGAATCGTCTACGGCGCGCGCACCTCTTTAACAGTCGGCTTCACCGTCGTGCTGATCGGCGGGGCCGCCGGCACGTTGGTTGGCGCCGTCGCGGCCTACGCCCGCGGCTGGGCCGACGAGGTCCTGATGCGCGCCACCGATCTGATGTTTTGCTTCCCACCCATCATCCTGGCCATGGCGATCGCCGCCGCGCTGGGCATCGGCACGCGCAACACGGTGATCGCCATGCTGATCGTGTGGTGGCCGAAATTCGCCCGGCTGGCACGCAGCCTGGTGCTGGGCCAACGCTCGCTGGAATACGTCGCGGCGGCACGCACGATCGGCTTTTCCCCCGTGCACATCTTGTTCCGCCAGATCATGCCCAACGCGCTGGGTCCATTGGTCGTGCTGGTGACGCTGGATCTGGGCAATGCCATTCTGGTGTTCGCTGGCCTGTCCTTCCTCGGCCTAGGCGTGGTACCGCCGACGCCTGAGTGGGGCTCCATGGTCTCCGAAGGCCGCGAACTGGTCTCGCAATGGTGGGTTGCGACATTCCCCGGCCTGGCGATCCTGACGGTCGTCATCGGCTTCAATTTCGTGGGCGACGGCCTGCGCGACTGGTTGGACCCACATGCCAGACGACGCTAACGCCCGCCCCGTCATGCCAGAGTGCCCCGCCGTGCCAGTACTCCCCGCCGTGCCAGTACTCCCCGTCGTGCCAGTACGCCCCGCCGTGCCAGTACGCCCTGCCGTGCCAGAGCGCCCCGCCGTGCCAGTACGCCCTGCCGTGCCAGAGCGCCCCGCCGTGCCAGTACGCCCTGCCGTGCCAGAGCGCCCCGTCATGCCGGCGCATGCCGGTATCCACGCCTTGCCTTCGTGCGACAAGGAAGGCGTGGATACCGGCATGCGCCGGCATGACGATGTGGCATCGACGGCAGCGCCATGAGCGATGCAGACCCCCTGCTCCAGGTCAGCGACCTCCGCACCTGGTTCTTCACCGACGCCGGCGTGGTGCGCGCGGTTGACGGCGTCAGCTTCACCCTGCACCGAGGCGAAACGCTGGGCATCGTCGGTGAATCCGGCTCCGGCAAGAGTGTCGCCGCGAAGTCGATCATGAACCTGCTGGAGGAACCGGCCCGTATCGTCGCCGGTTCGATCCGCTTCGCCGGCCAGGAGATCACCGCCCTGCCGGAAAGCGCACTGCGCGAGGTCCGCGGTGCCGAGATCGCGATGGTCTTCCAGGACCCGATGACCTCGCTCAACCCGGTGCTGCGCATCTCGCGTCAGTTGGTCGAGACGATGACGGCGCATCACCGTTTCACCGCGGACGCGGCCCGCACACGAGCGGCGTCGCTGCTGGGCCGCATGGGCATCGCAAAGCCAGAGGATGTGCTGGACTCCTGGCCACACCAGTTCTCCGGCGGGATGCGCCAGCGCGTGATGCTGGCGATGGGCTTTTCCAACGAACCGTCACTGATCCTGGCCGATGAGCCGACCACGGCGCTGGACGTGACGATCCAGGCGCAGATCCTGGACCTGCTGCGCGCGCTGAATGCCGATTTGGGCACCGCGGTAATCCTGATCAGCCACGATCTGGGTGTGATCGCTTCGGTCTGCTCACGCGTGCTGGTGATGTATGCCGGCGAGGTGGTCGAGGAAGGCCGGCCGCAGGACCTGCTGACCGATCCCCGCCACCCCTACACCTGGGCACTGCTGCATGCCGCGCCGCGGCTGGACGGCACCGAGACCGGCGACCGGCGGCTGGCGACGATCGAAGGCCAGCCGCCCGACGCCCGCGCCTGGCCCGAAGGCTGCCGCTTCCGCGCACGCTGTCCTTTCGCGGTCGAGGCCTGTTCGGAGCATCCGGCACTGCTGCCGATCGCCCCCGAACGCAGCGCCCGTTGCTGGGTCACGCAAAACGGCACGCGCCTGGCGCCGCCACAGGCGCGTGCCACCGCGGCCGTGTCGCGCCCGCCCGCCGGACCGAAGCCGTTGCTGCAAGTGCAAGGCCTGGTCAAGCACTTCGAACTGCCGCGCGAAAACTTCCTGGAGCGGCGGCGCGTGCTGCGCGCGGTGGATGGCGTGGACCTGGAGGTCTTCCCCGGCGAGACCGTCGGCCTGGTCGGCGAGTCCGGCTGCGGCAAATCGACGCTGGCACGTGTGGTCATGCGGCTGGAGGAACCGACCGGCGGACGCATCCTGTTCGACGGCCAGGACATCTCCCACGCCTCGCAATCGGCGATCCGCCCGTTGCGCCGGCGGATGCAGATGATCTTCCAGGACCCTTACGCCTCGCTCAATCCGCGCATGAATGTGGGCGAGATCCTGTCCGGGGCACTGCATCTCCACGGCCTGGCCAGCAGCGCATCGGACGCGCGCGTTCGGGTCGGTGCCCTGCTCGACCTGGTGGGGCTGCCGCCGGCCGCGGCTCGGCGATTTCCGCACGAGTTCTCCGGGGGCCAGCGCCAACGTATCTCCATCGCACGCGCGCTGGCGGTAGAACCGGATTTCGTGGTCGGGGACGAGCCGATCTCGGCGCTGGATGTGAACATCCAGGCGCAAATCATCAACCTGATGATCGGATTGCAGGAACGGCTGCGCCTGACCTACCTGTTTATCGCGCATGATCTGGCCGTGGTGCGCCATATCTCCGACCGGATCGTGGTGCTGTATCTTGGCCGCGTGGTGGAAACTGCGAACGCTGCCGAATTATTCCGCCGCCCGCTGCATCCCTACACGGCGAGTCTCATCTCCGCCGTGCCCACGCTCAATGCGGCGCGGAAGCGGATCCTGCTGACCGGGGAAATTCCAAGTGCGATCAATCCTCCGTCCGGGTGCCATTTCCGCACCCGCTGCCCAGCCGCGGCACCGCGCTGTGCCACCGAGGCGCCGGCCCTCGTGGAGGTCGCAACCGGCCATCGCGTGGCGTGCCATTTCCCGGGTGTGGTGGTGGCCGACTAGTAACTCTGCACAATGGCTTTAACTGGTTGACCGTAGCCCGGATGCAGGTCCGGCAAATCGCGACGATCGACCAGAACGGCGATGCTCCGTGCCACCACCCCCGGTTGGCGCGAGATCCATCCCGCTTTTTCGAGGGCAACCACCATCTGATGCACTGACGGCGGTGCGACCTGAAAGAACCGTTGCATGTCCGCCTCGGCGGGCGGGCGCCCGTTCACCAGCGTATAAGCGTGAGTAAACGCCAGATATTGCCCCTGCTTCGGCGTGAAAACAGGATGAGAATCAGTCGCCGCGCGATTCATCGTCGCCCTCGTCAACGGGGGATCGGACATGAATATACGGTACCGGGTCGAACTGAGCGAGGCGGAACGCGCGACACGCCCGGCGATGCTGAGCGGCGGCAAACATGCGGCGCACAAGATCAAACGAGCCCAGATCCTGGTCGCCGCCGACACAGGGGTCAGCGACGAGGCGATCAGTCTTGCCGGACAGACCGTCAGGTCGATCACGGAAACACAACTCAAACCGCGGGATGAGCACCACGCCGGTCGTCTTGCGCCGCCACGCCCTCGGGTGGGCGCTGCCGCGCCGCGATCTCTATCTCACGGGCGGACACAGCAGGCGAAGATGATCTGCTGCGTGCGAGATGTGCCCTGGGTGCTGGAAAGCATCGAACGGATCACTCGGGAGAATACGTTCGAGCTTTCAAGGATCTTCGATTTCGACCCAGGTGGAACGGTGTATTCCCGGACCGGCGGCCTGACCGCGCGCGGCGGCATGGTGGGGCAGGCCTACAACGCATTGAAGCCGGCGATGCACAGCGCAGAATCGAACCGCATTCTGCTGCTGACCTATGAGACGCTGACCCGAGACCCGGCTTTTGCGATGCACGCCATCTATGACTTCGTCAGTCTGCCGCCGTTCGATCACGACTTCGACCATGTGTCGTTCAATGCGGCCGAGTTCGACGCTCGGCTGGGCACTCCCGGACTGCACACGGTCCGGCCGGCGGTTCGTGTGGCCGAACGGGACAAGCTGCTGCCGCCCGATTTGTGGCGCCGCTTCGAGGGGGAAAGCTTCTGGCAGGATACCGGTTTCAACACAAAAGGCGTGCGCGTCGTTTGACCTGGGTTGCATTGGTGTCTCGGCATCTCCCCGCCCCACGCATAAATCCCATGTCCGAAAACCGGATTATCATTTGAACCGCATTGGTCCATCTTCCGCTCCAGCCAAGCCGGACATTTCGCCCGACCGGACATGGAGACTACCGATGAAGACCATCATTCTTGCCGCTTTCACCGCTCTCAGCCTTGGCATCGGGTTGGCCAATGCGCAGAGCGTCGTGACCGGAGCGCACCAGGCGGTTCCCACCCTCAACGCTTTCGACGCAGGATGGGCCAACGGCTAAACCGCGTTTCACCGATCTGCATCAGGGCCAGCATTAAGCTGGCCTTTTTGCTGTACAGGGCATTCAGCCCGCTTGAGCAAACCGCTGCTTGTGCCGCCCGACCTGCAAACGGTCATTCTCCCGATACCGGTCGCTGACATCCCGATGCGCCGCGGCGTCGCGGGCATGCGGAGAAATCCCGTCTGTCAGAAGCGCCGGGCTAGGATTACGATATGGGAATAGCCGCTACTCCCAGAGGTAGGAATCCGTGACCCATATCAGAACCGCGCTGACCAGCATCACCATCGCTCTGGGAATAACGATCGTGACACTGGCCGCCGTTGCCGCCGGCCCGTCCAGTCTCACCGAGGCGCTTTCCGGCCGCTACAGCAAGCATTTCGTCAACGGCATGGTGGACGGCGAACGATACGACAGCGATGATGTTGTCGAGATCGTGCCCGTGGCAGAGGACGCCGCCTACATCAGGGCGTCCCTACAGTTCGCCAACGGGCACGCCTGCGACATATCGGGGGTCGCAGAGGCCGAAAAGAATCAACTCGTCTATCGCGAGCCGGTATCGCAAAGCCTGAACGGACAACAATGCGTCCTGCGGCTGTCGCGTGTCGGATCAAAATTGCAGTTGGACGATGGCGCGGGAAGCTGCCACGAAATGCACTGTGGCATGCGCGGCACCCTGACGTGGGCTCTGCCCTTCGAGAGCCAGCGCCCCATCCGTTATATGGCTCGCCTGAAAGCCTCATCAGACTACATCGCTGCGCTGAAGGAGTGGCACGCCAAGCAATAGGCGCCACCCCCAATCTAGCTGTAGCGCCAAAGGTCCTCTCATCGCCACAAAAGGGCATTTTCCCAGAATCTTCAGATCGGGCCTGACGTGTTCACATATAAATCGCTTTCTCCGCGATCTCTGCGCCCCGCTCTGCGCCCTCTGCGTTGAAGGCCCAAGCCAGAAACACAGACTGTCCCAACTACGACAGAAACGCCAAGCCATAATCGTCCCGAAACAAGAACGCTCAACCAGCCCCGGCAAACCGCCGTTCATGTCGCCCGACCTGCAAACGGTAATTCTCCCGATACTGGTCGCTGACATCCTGATGCGCCGCCAGCGCCGCCGCATCGCGTTCGCCGCCAGGGGGATCGACCAGATCGAAATGCCCATAGCGATCTTCCCCACGCACCAGCATCGCCCGGCAGCGCACCGGACCATCCACCCGCACATGCGTGGGCATGTAGTTCAACCCAATCCCCACCCGCCGATGGGACGCATGGTTCGGTGCCGAACGGTGGATCGCCAACTCATGATGCAGTGAGAATGATCCCGCCGGCAGCGCCATCGCCGTCGGACTCGTCTCATCGAACGCTTCCACGATCGTCTGCCCCGCCCGGTTGATGCTGTTCGGCAGACCCATCGGCGAGTGCTGATACAACTTCGGCTCACCGTGGAACGACAGTTGCTCCATGCAGCCGGCCTCCTTGCTGGCGTCGGTCAAGGCAACCCAGGCGCAGACCGATGCCTGAGGCTCCAGGCCGAAATACCCGCCATCCTGGTGCCAGGCGGCATAGGTCGGCGAATGCGGCTCCTTGATGAAGAATGTGCTGGTCCAGACCAGAATGTTCGGACCGATCACGTCCTCGATGGCATCCAGGATCCGGGGATGGCGGATCAGGTCGTTGATCCACGGCGCATGCATGTGGCCATGCGATCGCCATTTCGCCTCCGCCTCCGCCACCGGCCCGCCAAGCTCGGTTTCCAACCGCCGCAGCCCGGTCATGCAGGTCTCGATTTCCGCCGGCGACAGCGCCGGAAGGGGAAACAGGAACCCGTTGTAGCGAAAAGACTCCAACTGTTCCTGCGTGAGCGCTTTCATGGGTTGTTCTCCCTGGTGGCCTTCTTGCCCCGCATTGTGTCTCAGATGCGTCGCCCGGTCACGGGTCGCGTTGAGAACGTTCCCCTTGTGCCGATCTCGGCCGTGACCAGCGTTGGGACGAACCGGATGCCGCCAATGATTGGCCTCGACTAAAGTCTTTCTTCGTCGGCCATTGAGCCGTCTAAGTTTATCGGTTCTGTCGCAAATTTTTTCGTGGCCGGGGCTTGGCGTAGGATCGACTGGGGCGGCTTCGGTGGGATTGAGGACGATGATCAAGTTCAAGGGCAGCCATTTTGAGCGGGAGGTGATCCTGTGGGGTCTGCGCTGGTACGTGGCGTATCCGATCAGCTATCGTCAGCTCGAGGAGATGATGCAGGAGCGT
>NZ_LMUJ01000032.1:0-106750 GCF_009765975.1 Acidisphaera sp. S103
CAAGGTTCGGATGGGTGGCTTTGCGCCGACGCTCGCCACGGTCCGTTAATTCGGCGGGCACACGCCGAGCGCTATCGGACGCGTTGCGCTATAAGGTGACAGACCGAGCCCTTGGCCGGTCTGTTTGGTTGTTCGCACCCCTCGAGGATCTGTTGTCGTGAATAAACCCACACCGTCCGATGCAGCCGCCGAACAGGCGACCGCCAAGCCGAAACTGATTACGTTCCATCGTATGATTCCAACCGCCCGGATGCCGCAACGGGCCGACCGCTCGGCTGCCGGATCGCTGCCGACGCGGGCGTTTCGGTACTGTGAAGCCGCTACCTCGGCCGCGGCTTTCGGCTACTACCTGTTTCCGCCCATTGG
Source organism: Acidisphaera sp. S103 (assembly GCF_009765975.1). Taxonomy (GTDB): domain Bacteria; phylum Pseudomonadota; class Alphaproteobacteria; order Acetobacterales; family Acetobacteraceae; genus Rhodopila. Next base: position 367 of record NZ_LMUJ01000032.1, read on the forward strand.
CTTTTCGGTCCAATGGGACGGGCATGACATCATGTGGACGTTCGAGGGGGCGGGCGACTGGTTTCCACTCAATTCAGCCGTCCAGTTTCCCGGGTTCCGCGATCATTTCGATTCGATCGCCCCGGACGAAATCAAGGAGTTTTCACCGCCGTTCCTGGGTGCGTTGCAGGAGCCCGGGCTGATCCAGCTTTGGATGGGACTGGTTGTCCGCACCGCGCCCGGGTGGAGCCTGTTGGTCAGAGCCCCCGCCAACCTTCCGCGCAGCGGCGGGTGGGAGCCGTTCGAAGGCATCATTGAGACCGATCGCTGGTTCGGTCCGCTGATCACCAACCTGCGGCTCACCAAGACCAACGTGCCGATCGACTTCAAGCCGGATTATCCGCTGCTGCAAGTGCAGCCGATCCCTCGGCATGTTTATGAGGACTCGACTCTCAACAACTACGAAATCGTGCCTGATCTGGCGCAATTCGGTCCCGAGGATTGGGACGATTACTATGACACGGTCGTCCGTCCGAACTCCCAGGTTGTTCGCCCGCGCGGTCAGTATGCGGCGGCGGCGCGGAAGCGGCGCAATGCCGAGGGTGCGCCGGGTGAGAAATCGTCTGGAAATTAATCCTGGACTCGCCGCTCGCTTTCGATCAAAAATCCGTGATGACAAAGCGCTTTCTGAAGGGCGGCCGAGGCGGACGCCGGTTTTTATCGATCGTTTGTTGTGCGGCCGGCCTGCTGCTGCCTGGCGCCAGCCAAGCGGCGCTTACGTGTCCGGCCGACCCGGTGATGGGCACGCTGCACTTGCCGCACCTGCACGCCGCCATCGGCACCCAAATCCAGGGGGTGATCGTTGCGCTTGGTTCTTCCTCGACCGCAGGTGCGATGGCGTCTGACAGTGCCCACACCTATCCCGCGGTCCTTCAGGTGGCATTGAACAAGGCGCTTCCCAGCGCGGATTTCGCCGTGATCAACCGTGGTATCGGCGGCCAGGATGCGCCGGAGGAATTGGCCCGTCTCGACACCGATGTCATCGCCATACGCCCGCAACTGGTGATCTGGCAGGTCGGGGCCAACGGGGCCATGCACCATGCCGATCCGATGGTGTTTCAAGCCATGGTGGAAGAGGGTGTGAAGCGGCTGCTGAAGGCCGGGATCGACGTGATCCTGATGGACAATCAGCGTTCCCCGAGGGTGTTGGCGGCCGCGGACCACAGCGCCCTGGAAGCTTCGCTGCGCGAGGTCGCCCAGGAAACCGGGGTGAACCTGTTTTCCCGTGGGCAACTGATGGATGCGTGGTCTGATGAGGGGGACAAGCCCAGCCTGTTCATCGCCGCCGACGGACTGCATCACAATGACCTGGGCTATCTGTGCGTCAGTCAGACGCTCGCCCGTGAAATCGCCTCCGCAGTCAGAGGACCGTTGGCCGTTTCGGCAAGTCGCTGAGCGGGGTCAGAGGGGCCTGGTCGCCGGCCCATGGTGGGGGTCGAGGGCCGGGGCCCTCGGCTTGCCTTACCGGAAGATCGTGTGTGGGCGCGATGACGTGAGCATCCCGCCGTTCAGTGGCCAACCGGCCGGGGTGGTATCTTCCCGCACCAGGCCGGCCGGGGCCGGTTTGCTGGCGGCACCCAGCGCCTGCGACAGTTTCGCCGCTGCTTCCATCACTTGCGGCAGCAGATTGCGCGGGCGCGGGGGGCGCATCCGCATGGAGGGCGAACTGATATACAGCACCGCGACGATCGCGCCGGCGGCATCCCGCACGGGGGCGGCGATGCCGACAGCACCGGCGACGACCTCATCCGAGGTGATCAGGTAGCCGCGGGTGCGGATGCGTTGCAGGTCGGCGGCGATCCATGTCGCGTCGATGCGGGTGGCGGGTGTGTAGCGGTTGAGGCGTTGGGCGAGGAGCTGGGTTTGCACCGCTTCCGGCGCGAAGGCGAGCAGGATGCGGCTGCTGCCGGCGTGCAGCGGGCCGCGTTTGCCGATTTCCGAATACATGCGGAGGGTCGGATCGGTCTGGTAGATGGCGACGGTCTCGCTCTCCATGCCGTCGCGGACCTTCAGATAGACGTTTTCGCCCGTTGCTTTCCCGAGTGCGGAGAGGAACGGCATTGCCGTTGCCGCCAATGCCCCTTGTTCCGACGCGGCTCGGCCGAGCGCGCTCCATCGCGCACCCAGGCGCCACAGGCCGCGGGCTTCGTCTTGGATGGTAAAACCGCGTCCTTGCAGCGTCCGCAACAGGCGGAAGGCCGCGGTGCGGGTACATCCCGCGCTCTCGGCCAGTGCGGCTAACGAGGCGGGACCGAGCCGGGACAGGGCTTCCAGCAGATCGAGGGTCCGGTCGACCGCGGCAATGTTGTAGTCCCGAGGGCCGGAACTGACGAATGGATCCGTGATGGTGGGAGGCGCCTTAAGCTTTGGCTTTGATGTTCCATTGCTGCTTTTGGCTAATCCCATTGTCCGATCCCTCTGCTCAAGATTGGGTACTCACCACAAGCGCGCGTGAATTTACGCGAATGCCGGATCGCCCCATCAAATTTACTTATCGGTAGAGTACACCCTCCAAACTCCGTCACAAAAGGCAGATGCGCATGGGTGCTATGCAAGACGGCATTCGTGATTAAAATAAATGCAAGGTTGGCGGCGGTGGTTTTGCCCGTCCGCTTGTCGGTTGGCGAAGCAAGGCGCAAATTACCTGCAAATAAAGGAGGAAGCGTGTGATGGCTGAGTTGTTGTCCCGTCCGCCGGAGCGTCTTCACCATCACGCCTATGTGGTGAAAGATCAGGAACGCAATCGTCAATTCTTCGAGGATGTTCTGGGTATTCCGCTGACCGCCACGTGGTGCGAGCGGCATTTCAGTCCTTGGGTCAAGCGCGAGGTGGCGTTCTGTCACACGTTCTACAGCCTGGGTGACGGCGGGGCGTTGGCGTTCTTCGCGTTCGCCGACGATGAGGTCTATCAGAAATGCCAGGCGGAGCGGCCGCCCGAGATACGCAGTTTCGACCACATCGCGTTCAAGGTGGATGACGGCGTGTATGACGAACTGATTGTTCGGGTGAAGGCGGCGGGCGAGGCGGTGCGGGAAACCGACCACGGTTATTGCCGCTCTATGTACTGCACGTCACCCGACGGGCTGATCGTCGAATTCACCGTCGATCTGCCGAATGCGGCCGAGATCGATGCGTTGCGCCGGGCCGACGCGCACTCGGAACTGGCTCGCTGGATGGCCGGGGATCACCGGACCAACAACGAGCTGCGGGACCGCGAAGCGGCCTGAGCCAGCCGCCGGGTCGGAAAATCCGGCGACCGGTGCGGGTGAACGTATCGCTTGTTGCTTGTCGTGCCGCGATGCCTGGGGTAAAGCGCCGCGTTCGGGTCGCGTCAGGCGGGATCCGAACCGTTGGCGCGCGGGCGTGGTGAAATGGTAGACACGCCAGATTTAGGTTCTGGTGGCGAAAGCCGTGGGGGTTCAAGTCCCTTCGCCCGCACCATGCCGCGTGCGTGTGCTTCCCGGGTTGATGCCCGGTGGGGGCTGGCTGGGTTTGAACGAGATTTTGTTAGGATTGGCTGGGACAATGCAGGTTACCGAGACGCTCTCTGACGGTCTGAAGCGTAATTACACGGTGGTTCTACCCGTCGCGGACCTGGAATCGCGCCGGACCGAGCGTCTGACGACTCTGGGGAAGACGCTGCGGTTGCCGGGGTTCCGTCCTGGCAAGGTGCCGATGCCGATCGTCAAGCAGCGCTACGGCAGTGCGGTGTCCGCGGAGGTACTGGAGGAGTCGGTCAACGAGGCCACCCAGAAAGTGCTGAGCGAGCGTGGCCTGCGCCCGGCGCAGCAGCCCAAGGTCGATCTGGTGACCGAAAATCCGACGGCGCTGACCAGCGACCTGGAATTCACCGTCGTGCTGGAACTGCTGCCCGACATCACCCTGCCGGATTTCGGCACGATCGAACTGACCCGCTTCAAGGCCGAGGTGACGCCGGACGCGGTGGACAAGGCGCTGGAACAGATCGCCAAGTACAACCATACGCTGGACCCGATTCCGGCGGAGGTTCTGGCGGCCAGGGAAACCGGCGCGATGGCCGGAGAGGTCCTGACGATCGATTATGCCGGCAAGATCGACGACGTGCTGTTCGAGGGTGGCACCGGGACCGATACGCCTGTTGAGATCGGCGGCACCGGGTTTATTCCGGGCTTCGCGGAACAGCTTGAGGGCGCTCGGCCCGGCGAGACGCGGACGATCAACGTCACCTTCCCGGAGAATTACGGCAAGGCGGAGCTATCGGGGAAGGCGGCGACGTTCGATATCACCGTCAAGCAGCTCAGCACGCAGATCATCCCGCCGATCGACGACGACCTGGCGAAGAAGCTGGGAGCCGACGATCTGGCCGCGGTGCGGGAGATGGTGACGAGCCGGCAGCAGCAGGAATTCGACGGCATGTCGCGTATCCGGCTGAAGAAGGAATTGCTGGACGCGTTGACCGGGCTGGCTGATTTCCCGGTGCCGGCGTCGATTGCCGATCAGGAATTCGAGCAGATTTGGCAGCAGTTCGAGGCGGCTCGCACGGCTGGCACGCAGGACGAGGAAGACAAGAGCAAGGACGACGAGACGCTGCGGCGGGAATACCGGGCGATTGCCGAACGGCGCGTCCGGTTGGGCCTGCTGTTGGCGGAAATCGGCCGGATCAACAACATCGTCGTCACCGACCAGGAACTGGACCGGGCGCTGTACCAGCGCGCGATGCAGTATCCGGGGCAGGAGGCGCAGATGCTGGAATTCTTCCGGAAGTACCCGCAACTGACCAACAGCGTCCGCGGTCCCCTGCTGGAGGACAAGGTCGTCGATTTCGTGCTGGAACTGGCGAAGGTCACCGATACGGTCGTGACTCCGGAGGAGCTGGCGAAGGAACCGGACGTCGAAGGGGCGGTTGCCTGAGCGGTTGCGCCCGTACTTGATGATTCCGACTGGCCGATCGTCCGGGTTGCTGGAATCCCTGAACGGCGCACTTACTTATGAACGGCTTCTTTCTTCGACCCTGAACCTTAGGTGATCACCATGTGGGACCGCGACCCTGTCGAGGTATACGGCAACAACCTTGTTCCGATGGTGGTGGAACAGTCCGCCCGTGGCGAGCGGGCGTACGACATCTATTCGCGCCTGTTGAAGGAGCGAATCATTTTCCTCACCGGGCAGGTCTACGATCAGGTCAGCGCGCTGATCTGCGCGCAGCTTTTGTTCCTGGAGTCGGAAAATCCGTCGAAGGACATCTCTTTCTACATCAACAGCCCGGGTGGCGTGGTGTCGGCTGGCCTCGCGATCTATGACACGATGCAGTACATCCGCAGCCCGGTCAGCACCGTGTGCATCGGCCAGGCGGCGTCCATGGGCAGCCTGCTCTTGACCGCCGGCGCCAAGGGCAAGCGTTACGCCCTGCCGAATGCGCGCGTGATGGTGCATCAGCCGTCCGGCGGCGCGCAGGGCCAGGCAACCGACATCGAGATCCAGGCGCGTGAGATCCTGACGCTGCGCAAGCGGCTGAACGAGATCTATGTGAAACACACGGGGCAGCCGATCGAAGCGATCGAGCGTAAGCTGGAGCGCGACACCTATATGTCCGCCGAGGAAAGCCGCGATTTCGGTTTGGTGGATGAAGTGGTGGACACCCGTCCGCTGCCCGAATCGGGTGAGTCGTCGAAGCCCTGATCGAGTTTTTTCCCATGGATCCACGGTGCGGGGCGGTTAATTGCCGTCCTGCAATCGTGTGTCCGTTCAATTCATTGTGGTCTGCGCGACACGGTTCACCGTATGATTTGACGCGTTTCCAGGGTCTGGCTACCGCGGTTCTTGTCCCTGCCGCCTATCGGGAGTTATCATTCCCCATTGTGCCCCTGTGTGCGGGGGAGGAGTACGTATGAGCAAGTCCGGCGATTCGAAAAATACCCTCTACTGCTCGTTCTGCGGCAAGTCGCAGCACGAGGTTCGAAAGCTCATCGCCGGTCCGACGGTCTTCATCTGCGACGAGTGCGTCGAGCTTTGCATGGATATCATCCGTGAGGAGCATAAGACCCACCTGGTGAAGTCCCGGGACGGGGTTCCGACCCCGCGAGAGATCTGCAAGGTGCTGGACGACTACGTGATCGGCCAGGATCATGCGAAGAAGGTTCTCTCGGTGGCGGTGCATAACCACTACAAGCGGTTGGCGCACGGTCAGAAGAACAACGACATCGAGATCGCGAAATCCAATATTTTGCTCGTTGGTCCCACCGGATCGGGCAAGACTTTATTGGCGCAGACCTTGGCGCGGATTCTGGACGTGCCCTTCACGATGGCCGATGCGACCACGCTGACCGAAGCCGGTTACGTGGGTGAGGATGTGGAGAACATCATCCTCAAGCTGCTGCAATCGGCCGACTACAATGTCGAGCGGGCGCAGCGCGGCATCGTCTACATCGACGAGGTGGATAAGATATCCCGCAAGTCGGACAATCCCTCGATCACCAGGGATGTATCGGGCGAAGGGGTCCAGCAGGCGCTGCTGAAGATCATGGAGGGCACGGTTGCCTCGGTGCCGCCGCAGGGCGGGCGGAAGCATCCGCAGCAGGAGTTCCTGCAGGTCGACACGACCAACATCCTGTTCATCTGCGGCGGTGCGTTCTCGGGCCTCGAGCGGATTATCGGCGCGCGTGGCAAGGGGTCGGGCATCGGCTACGGCGCCGAGGTACGTTCGCCGGATGAGCGGCGGATGGGTGCGATCCTGCGTGAAGTCGAGCCGGAAGATCTGCTGAAGTTCGGGTTGATCCCGGAGTTCATCGGCCGTCTGCCGGTGGTGGCGACGCTGGAGGATCTCGACGAAGGTGCCCTGATGGAAATCCTCACCAAGCCGAAAAACGCGCTGGTGAAGCAGTATGGGCGGCTGTTCGAGATGGAGGGCGTGAAGCTGTCCTTCACCGAGGACGCGCTGAAATCGGTCTCCACCCGAGCGATCGCGCGGAAAACGGGGGCTCGGGGTCTGCGGTCGATCATGGAGCAGATTTTGCTCACAACCATGTTCGACCTGCCGGGTCTGGATGGGGTGGAGGAGGTCGTTATCAACCGCGAAGTGGCGGAGGCGCGGGCCAATCCGCTGTATCTTTATGGGAAAGAAAGGGCGGAAAACTCCGCCTGATTTAAATGCAACCCGGAAATGCGGCTCGCGGGCGCGATCGCGGATTTCAAGGGCTTGCGGCACCCCGTTCGGCCGCCATATCGGAGCGAACGGGTTGTGACAGACCCGAGAAAGCGTTTTCCGTGCCGCTCGCGGGCGGAACTTTCCGCACGCTGTTGGGCGGAAATTGACGCTGACTGTCCTTTAGGAGGTCAATTATGACGGAACAGGATCGGCCCTCTGACAAATCGGGGCCTTCGGATAAAGCCCCAAGCGACGTGATGGCTGTGCTACCGCTGCGGGATATTGTGGTTTTCCCGCACATGATCGTCCCGCTGTTCGTCGGGCGCGAAAAGTCGGTGCGGGCGCTGGAAGCGGTGATGAAGGAAGACAAGCAGATTCTGCTGGTCGCCCAGAAGAACGCGTCCCAGGACGACCCATCGGTCGAGGATATTTTCCGGATCGGCACGGTGTCGACGATCCTGCAGTTGCTGAAGCTGCCGGACGGCACGGTGAAGGTGCTGGTGGAAGGCGGCCGGCGCGCGAAGATCGTCCGGTTCAAGGAAACCGAGGCGTATTTCGAGGCGGTCACCGAACCGCTGCCGGACGTAACGGGCGAGAAGAAGGACCTGGAGGCGCTGGGCCGGACCGTCGTCTCGCAGTTCGAGCAGTACATCAAGCTGAACAAGAAGATCGCCCCCGAGGTGCTGGTTTCGCTGAACCAGATCGAGGAGCCGTCGAAGCTGGCCGACACGGTCGCCAGCCATCTGAACCTGAAGATCCCCGAAAAGCAGGACCTGCTGGAGATTTCCAAGGTCAGTGAGCGGCTGGAACGCGTGTTTGGCCACATGGAGTCGGAAATCGGCGTCCTGCAGGTGGAAAAGCGCATCCGCAACCGCGTGAAGCGGCAGATGGAGAAGACGCAGCGCGAGTACTACCTGAATGAGCAGCTGAAGGCGATCCAGAAGGAGCTGGGCGAGGGCGAGGACGGCAAGGACGAGAACGCCGAACTCGAGGCTCGTATCAAGAAGACCAAGTTCTCCAAGGAAGCCCGCGAAAAGGCGATGGCGGAACTGAAGAAGCTGCGCACCATGAGCCCGATGAGCGCGGAAGCCACGGTGGTGCGCAACTACCTGGATTGGATGCTGTCCATCCCCTGGAAGAAGCGCAGCAAGATCAACAATGACGTGGTGGCGGCGGAGAAGATCCTCGAATCCGATCACTACGGCCTGGAGAAGGTCAAGGAGCGGATCATCGAGTACCTGGCGGTGCAAGCGCGTTCGCCGAAGGTGCGGGGACCGATCCTGTGCCTGGTTGGGCCTCCCGGTGTCGGCAAGACGTCGCTTGGAAAGTCGATCGCCAAGGCGACGGGGCGGAATTTCGTCCGGATGTCGCTGGGCGGCGTGCGGGATGAGGCCGAGGTGCGTGGCCATCGGCGGACCTATATCGGCTCCATGCCGGGCAAGGTCATCCAGGGCATGAAGAAGGCCAAGACCTCCAACCCGCTGTTCCTGCTGGATGAGGTGGACAAGTTGGGCCAGGACTGGCGCGGCGATCCGTCCTCGGCGCTGCTGGAGGTGCTGGATCCCGAACAGAACAGCACGTTCGCCGATCACTACCTGGAGGTCGATTACGATCTGTCGGACGTGATGTTCGTCACCACGGCCAACAGCCTGCGGATGCCGCAGCCGCTGCTGGACCGGATGGAGATCATCCGCATCCCCGGCTACACCGAGGATGAGAAGGTCGAGATCGCCAAGCGCCACCTGATCAACAAGCAGGGCGAGGCGCACGGGCTGAAGAAGGACGAGTGGAGCATCAGCGAAGATGCGGTGCGCGACCTGATTCGGTACTACTCGCGGGAAGCCGGTGTTCGGAATCTGGAGCGTGAACTCGCCAACCTGGCCCGGAAATCGGTGAAGGAGATCGTCACCAAGAAGGTCACCAAGATCGCGATCACGCGGAAGAACCTGGAAAAGTTCGCCGGGGTGAAGAAGTACCGCTATGGCGAGACGGAAGCCGAGGACATGGTCGGTGTCGTCACCGGTCTGGCCTGGACCGAGGTGGGCGGTGAAATCCTGACCATCGAGTCGGTGCTGCTGCCCGGCAAGGGCAACGTCAAGCAGACCGGTAAGCTGGGCGACGTGATGCAGGAGAGCGTATCGGCGGCATTGAGTTATGTGCGGAGCCGCAGCCTGCGGTTCGGCATCAAGCCAACGCTGTTCGAAAAGCGCGACATCCACGTGCATGTGCCGGAAGGGGCGACTCCGAAGGACGGGCCGTCGGCCGGCGTGGCGATGGCGACGTCGATCGTGTCGATCCTGACCGGCATCCCGGTGCGGCGCGACGTGGCGATGACTGGGGAGATCACGTTGCGCGGCCGTGTGCTACCGATCGGCGGGTTGAAGGAGAAGCTGCTGGCGGCGCTGCGGGCGGGTATCACGACGGTGTTCATCCCGAAGGAGAACGAGAAGGACCTCGCCGAAATCCCTGATAACGTGAAGAAGCATCTGAAGCTGATTCCCGTTGCCGAGGTAGATGAGGTCATCGCTCAGGCGCTGGCGCGTCGCCCGATCGCGATCGAGTGGGAAGAGCCGGCGGAGGCGCTGGTGCCAGCACCGGTGGCGCAGCCGGTGCAGGCGTCGCTGCCGCATTAAGGCGGTTGTTGCCGGGTCCCGGGGCTTAAGGCAGTCCCGGGGCCTGTCCTATGCGTCAGGCGCATCGTGGAAGGGGCGGATAGCCTCTTTTAACTTAGGTTTATCCTTGATTGTCAGGGTGCGCGGCGCTTGGCTGGGTGTCGGGGGTGTTTAGGCGCTCACTTATCGCGCAGCCGCCGCCTGTGAGGCCGGTTTTCCCCAGAAATCCGCGGTCTGAGCATTGACGGGGCGGAAATCACGCCAGTAGTGTCCGCCCGCTCTTCCGGGCACCTGTCCGGAAGACCTTCGATTCGTGATCTTCCACATTGAGAGGAAATGCCGTGAACAAATTGGACCTCGTCGCAGCGGTCGCTGACGGAACCGACCTCTCGCGCGCCAAGGCGGGTGAAGTTGTCGATGCCCTGTTCGGCGCCATCAGTGGCGCCCTGAAGAAGAAGGAAGAGGTCCGGCTTGTCGGCTTCGGCACCTTCGTCGCGGCGGTTCGGAAGGCCAGCACGGGCCGCAACCCGCGCACCGGCGAAGAGATGGCTATCCCTGAGTCGACCACTGTGCGCTTCAAGGCCGGCAAAGGCCTGAAGGACGCCGTGGGCTGATTTTGCCGCGGGTGGCGCCTTCGGGGGCCACCCGGTTGCCTGCCGGGCGGTTAGCTCAGCGGTAGAGCGTCTCGTTTACACCGAGAGGGCCGGCGGTTCGAATCCGTCACCGCCCACCATCCTGCTTCGCGCGCTGCGCTTCGCAGGACTTGTTTTGATCCTGAATTTGATAGGATGTTTCCCCTCTCTTCGAGGCTTCGGCGTTCAAGAGGGAGGAACTTCATGTGCGGTGTGTGTACGTGTCGGAGAGCGTCGGCGTAGCCGGCAAGCGTTGTGCCAGCACAACGTCGGACCCAAAGCGGCGGCTGGCCGAGCACAATGCGGGATAATCGCCCCATACGTCGAAATTCATGCCCTGGCGCGTCGTTAGCTACGTCGCCTTTTCCGATCCCGACAAGGCAGATGCCTTCGAGCGCTACTTGAAGTCCGGCTCAGGACACGCATTCGCAAACAAACACCTGAGATAATCCATCCTATTGCGCGCTACGCGCTTCGTAGGATCCGTCCTGTCTCGCGCGCCCGCGCTTCGCAGAATGCAGGGCCGCGGGTGAAACCCTTCGAAGCTTTAGCGAAGAAGGGTTGACGCCTGTTTCGCCCCAGCCTAAACGCTGCCCCCTGCCGCTGCGGGAGTAGCTCAGTTGGTTAGAGCGCCGGCCTGTCACGCCGGAGGTCGCGGGTTCGAGCCCCGTCTCTCGCGCCAGCAGCGGTTCCATCCATTTACAATCGTTTCGTCAAACTTAGGGCAGATTTCTGTTCCGTCCCCCTATGGCGGTGGTAGCGGGATGGGTTTAGTGTCTCCGGGTGCTGCATCGCGGGAGGGGACAGGCTGGCGCCAACGGCGTTGGCTGGTCCTATGCTGCGGTAGCAGCTACTCGACTTAGTGCGGATCCGTCATGCAGCCAGTTCTCTTTGGGTATCTGCCGATCCTGGTGTTCCTTGTGATCGCAGGGGGCATCGCCATCGCCATGGTGGCCGGATCACTCCTTGCCGCCCGCCAGAAGCCCTATCCAGAAAAATTGTCCGCCTACGAATGCGGGTTCGAGGCGTTTGACGATGCACGCCGCCGGTTCGATGTGCGGTATTACCTCGTCGCCATCCTTTTCATCATCTTCGATCTGGAGGTCGCGTTTCTGTTCCCCTGGGCGGTTGCCCTGAAGGGAATCGGCGCATTCGGCTTCTGGTCGATGATCGCGTTCCTTGGCGTTCTCACCGTGGGCTTCGTCTACGAGTGGTGCAAAGGCGCCCTCGAGTGGGAGTGATGGGGAGTGGGAGTAGCAGCATGAGCGACGTCACCGCATTGGCCTGGAACCGCGATCATCTGCCGCCGGGGCCGGAGCAGGATGCCGTCATCAAGGGCATCACCGGGGAAATCGCCGATAAAGGGTTTCTGGTCGCCAATCTCGACAAGGTGGTGAACTGGGCGCGAACCGGTAGCCTGTGGCCGATGACCTTCGGCTTGGCCTGCTGCGCGGTGGAGATGATCCACGCCTACATGCCTCGGTACGATCTGGACCGGCTGGGAATCATCCCGCGGGCGTCGCCTCGGCAGAGCGACGTGATGATCGTGGCCGGCACGCTGACCAACAAGATGGCCCCGGCGCTGCGCAAGGTCTACGACCAGATGCCGGAGCCGCGCTGGGTGATCAGCATGGGTAGCTGCGCCAATGGCGGCGGCTACTACCATTACTCCTACTCGATCGTGCGCGGCTGTGACCGCATCGTGCCGGTCGATATCTATGTCCCGGGTTGCCCGCCGACGGCGGAGGCCCTGGTTTACGGGATCATGCAGTTGCAGAAGAAGATTCGCCGCACGGGGACGATCCTCCGTGGCTGAGGAAGCGAAACCGGCGGAAGCCGTCCCACCGCCCCCTCCGTCCGCTCAGGAACTGCTGTCCCAGGCTGTCGGGTCGGTTCGTGGCGTCTATGGCAGCCGCGTCGAGGGCGGCGAAGTGGTGGCCCGAGCGGCACGCGACTCGCTGGTTGGGGTGATGACGGCGCTGCGCGACGATCCGCGCCTGGCGTTCGAGCAGATGATGGATCTGTGCGGTGTCGACTGGCCGGAGCGCGGCGAGCGGTTTGATGTCGTCTACAACCTGCTGTCTGTCTCGCTGAACCAGCGCGTGCGGGTGATCGTCACCACCGATGCCGTGACGCCGGTGCCGTCGATCCACACCGTATGGCCGGTGGCGACGTGGTGGGAGCGCGAGGCGTGGGATCTGTTCGGGATCGTGTTCTCCGGCCAGCCCGACCTGCGGCGCATCCTGACGGATTACGGGTTCGAGGGGCATCCGCTGCGTAAGGACTTTCCTCTGACCGGCTATGTCGAGGTCCGCTACGACGAGGACCGCAAGCAGGTGGTCAACGAGCCGGTGCGGCTGACCCAGGATTTCCGCAGCTTCGACTTCCTGTCGCCGTGGGAAGCCATGACGACATTGCCGGGCGACGAGAAGGTGTTCACCGAACGCGCCGCCGAACAGGCGAAAGGCTAGGATATGAGCGAGACGGTCGTTACCGAAATCACACCGTCCGGCCGGACGGTCGAGATCGACAGCCACTCGATCAATTTCGGTCCGCAGCATCCGGCCGCGCATGGTGTGCTGCGGCTGATCCTGGAGTTGGACGGGGAGATCGTGGAGCGAGCCGATCCGCATATCGGGTTGCTGCATCGCGGCACCGAGAAGCTGATCGAGTACAAGACGTATATGCAGGCGGTGCCGTATTTCGACCGGCTCGATTACGTGTCGCCGATGTGCGAGGAGCATGCGTTCGCGCTGGCGGTGGAAAAGCTGCTGGGTATCACCGCACCGGATCGGGCGCAGTGGATTCGGGTGCTGTTCGCGGAAATCACCCGCGTGCTCAATCATCTGCTGAACCTCACGACCTACGCGCTGGACGTCGGCGCGATCACACCGAGCCTTTGGGGGTTCGAGGAACGTGAGAAGCTGATGGAGTTTCATGAGGCGGCGTCGGGCGCGCGCCTGCATGCGAATTACTTCCGGCCGGGTGGGGTGGCGAAGGATCTGCCGGCGGGGCTGACCGACAAGATAGCGGCGTGGGCCGAGACGTTTCCGAAGTTCCTTGATGAGCTGGAAGAACTGCTGACCAACAACCGGATCTGGAAGCAGCGGACTGTCGATATCGGGGTATTCTCGGCGGAGCAGGCGCTGGCCTGGGGGTTCAGCGGGCCGCCGCTGCGGGCATCCGGCGTGCCGTGGGATCTGCGGCGGTCGCAGCCGTACGACAAATACGCCGAGGTGGATTTTCAAATTCCGGTGGGCCGCAATGGCGACTGTTACGACCGGTATCTGATGCGGATCTACGAGACTCGGGAAAGCGTGAAAATCATCAAGCAGGCTCTGGCGAAGATGAAGCCGGGGCCGGTGAAGGTGCAGGACCGCAAGTTCACGCCGCCGACGCGCGGCGAAATGAAACGCTCGATGGAGGCGTTGATCCATCACTTCAAGCTTTACACCGAGGGGTATCACGTGCCGGCCGGCGCGACCTATACGGCGGTGGAAAGCCCGAAGGGGGAATTCGGCGTGTATCTGGTCGCGGACGGCACCAACAAGCCGTATCGGTGCAAAATCCGCTCGACCGGGTTTGCCTTCCTGCAGGCGACGGATGTGATGACCAAACGGCACATGCTGGCGGATGTCTGCGCGATCGTCGGATCGCTGGATGTCGTGTTCGGCGAGATCGACAGGTAAGTGATGGCAGCCACCAACGGATCGGCGTTCGAACAGCCGGCCAGCTTCGCGTTCGATGCCGAAAGCGACGCTGAAATCGCGAAGATCGTGTCGAGGTATCCCGCGGGCAAGCAGGCCAGCGCGGTCATTCCGGTGTTGTACGTCGTGCAGCATCAGATGAAGCGGCAGACCGGCAGCGCCTGGGTGCCACTGAAGGGAATGGATGCGGTGGCGGAACGCCTGAGCATGGCGCCAATCCGCGTATACGAAGTCGCGACGTTCTATTTCATGTTCAACATGAAGCCGATCGGCAAATACCATTTGCAGGTCTGCACCACGACGCCGTGCTGGCTGCGCGGATCGGATGAAGTGACCGAGGCGTGTCGCAAGGCCACCGGCATCAAGGGCTGGGGCGAGACCAGCGAGGACAAGATGTTCAGCATGACCGAGGTCGAATGCCTCGGGGCCTGCGTGAATGCGCCGATCCTGCAAGTGGACGACGATTTTTACGAAGATATGGACGCCGAGAAGGTGACCGCCCTGCTGGCCGCGCTGCGGCGTGGCGAGCGGCCGACTCCGGGGTCCATGAGCGGGCGGCAGACCTCGGCGCCCGATGGCGGGCCGACGACGTTGACCACCCTGCAATTCGCTCCGGAGGGTTGAGATGCTGCAAGATAAGGACCGCATCTTCACCAATCTGTACGGCCAGCACGATCCGTTCCTGAACGGCGCTCGGGCGCGCGGTGATTGGGACAACACCGCGGCGATCCTGGCGCGCGGGCGTGATGCGATCGTGCAGGAGATGAAGGATTCCGGGCTGCGCGGGCGCGGCGGGGCGGGGTTTCCGACCGGGCTGAAATGGTCGTTCATGCCGAAGCAGGCGGATCGGCCGTGTTACCTAGTGGTGAACGCCGACGAGTCGGAGCCTGGCACCTGTAAGGATCGCGATATCCTGCGGCACGATCCGCACAAACTGGTGGAAGGGTGCCTGGTCGCCGGTTTCGCGATGGGCGCGACGGCCGCCTACATCTACGTCCGCGGTGAGTTCTACAACGAGACTGTAAACCTCAAACGGGCAATCGATGAGGCTTACGAGGCCGGGTTGATCGGCAAGAATGCGTGCGGGTCTGGTTACGACTACGATGTGTTTTTCCACCGTGGCGCCGGCGCGTATATCTGCGGCGAAGAAACGGCGCTGATCGAAAGCCTCGAAGGCAAGAAGGGGATGCCGCGGATGAAGCCGCCGTTCCCGGCCGGCGTCGGTCTGTACGGCTGCCCATCCACGGTGAACAATGTCGAATCGATTGCGGTGGCGCCGACGATCCTGCGGCGCGGGGCGTCGTGGTTCACCAGTCTCGGGCGGCAGAACAACACGGGGCAGAAACTGTTCTGCATCTCGGGCCACGTGAACAAGCCGTGCAATGTCGAGGAAGAACTCGGCATTCCGCTGAAGGAACTGATCGAGAAATATGCCGGCGGCGTGCGTGGCGGGTGGGACAACCTGCTGGCGGTCATTCCGGGCGGTGCGTCGGTGCCGCTGATCCCGAAATCGATCTGCGACACCGTGCTGATGGATTTCGACAGCCTGCGCGCGGTGACCAGCGGACTGGGCACGGCGGCCGTCATCGTCATGGACAAATCCACCGACGTGATCAAGGCGATCACCCGGTTGTCGAAGTTCTACATGCATGAAAGCTGTGGCCAGTGCACGCCGTGCCGTGAGGGTACCGGCTGGATGTGGCGCGTCATGACCCGCATGACCGAGGGGCGGGCGACGGTGGACGAAATCGATACGTTGCAGAAGGTCACCAAGCAGGTCGAAGGGCACACGATCTGTGCGCTGGGCGATGCGGCGGCGTGGCCGATCCAGGGCCTGATCCGGCATTTCCGCCCGGTGATGGAAGAACGTATCGCCGCGTATAAGAGAAGTGCGAAGTCCATGCCCATGGCGGCGGAGTAGGGGATGACCGAGACACTCAACTTACCGTCATGGCCGGGCTTGTTCCGCCCATCCGCGCACGAACGCCTGGGGGTGGATGGCCGGGACAAGCCGGGCCATGACGACGGACGTGTCATGCCGAACGCAGAGAAAGCCTAGACCATGGCCAAAGTCACCATCGACGGAATCGTTGTCGACGTCGCCAACGGGTCGACCATTCTGCAGGCGGCGGAGCAGGCCGGGATCGAAGTGCCTCGCTTCTGCTATCACGAGCGGCTGTCGATCGCCGGCAACTGCCGGATGTGCCTGGTGGAAGTCGAGAAGGCGCCGCCCAAGCCGATCGCCTCGTGCTCCTATCCTGTCGCCGACGGCATGATCGTCCATACCGACAGCCCGATGGTACGCAACGGCCGCCGTGGGGTGATGGAATTCCTGCTGATCAACCACCCGTTGGATTGCCCGATCTGCGACCAGGGCGGCGAGTGCGATCTGCAGGACCAGGCGATGGGGTTTGGCGCCGATCATTCGCGCTACGCGGAAAACAAGCGGGCGGTGCCGGACAAGAACCTGGGGCCGCTGGTGAAGACGTCGATGAACCGGTGCATTCACTGCACGCGGTGCATCCGGTTCATTACCGAAGTGGCTGGGGTGCCCGACCTGGGCGCCACGGCGCGCGGCGAGCACATGGAAGTCGGCACCTATGTCGAAAAGGCGCTGGGTTCGGAACTATCGGGCAACATCATCGATCTTTGCCCGGTCGGTGCGCTGACCTCGAAGCCCTACGCGTTCGTCGCTCGGCCGTGGGAACTGGCGAAGGTGGACAGCATCGACGTGCTGGACGCGGTTGGCGCGAATATCCGTATCGATGCGCGCGGCACCGAGGTTCTGCGCATCCTGCCGCGCATCAATGAGGACGTGAACGAGGAATGGCTGGGCGACAAGTCTCGCTTCGCCATTGATGGGTTGAAGCGGCGGCGGCTGGACCGGCCCTGGGTGCGGGAAAACGGCAAGCTGCGTGCGGCGACGTGGGATGAGGCGTTCGCAACGATCGCGGCGAAGCTGAAACCGCTGTCTGGCGACCGGATCGGCGCCGTCGCCGGCGATTTGGTTGATGCCGAGAGCGTCCTGGCTCTGAAGGACCTGTTGGCCAGTCTTGGGTCGGGGAATATCGATTGCCGGCAGGATGGCGCCAAGTTGGATGCCTCACGGCGCGATTTTTATTGCTTCAACACCTCGATCGTTGGGATCGAGGAGGCGGACGCGATCCTGATCGTGGGTGCCAACCCGCGCAAGGAAGCGCCGGTGCTGAATGCGCGCATCCGCAAGGCTCGGTTGGCGAGCGGACTGCCGATTGGGGTGATCGGCAGCGAAACGGACCTGACCTACGCGGTGACGCATCTGGGGACGTCGCCTTCGCTGCTGACGGATCTGCATGGCGACCAGCACGACTTTGCGAAAGTGCTGGCGGACGCGAAGAAGCCGATGATCATTGTCGGGCAGGGCGCCCTGGCGCGTCCCGATGGCAGCGCGATCCTGGCGGCGGCGTGGCGGTTGGCCGCGCATGTCGGAGCGTTGTCGGCTGACTGGCACGGCTTCAACGTGCTGCATACGGCGGCGGGGCGTGTGGGCGCACTGGACCTGGGTTTCGTGCCGGGGCCGCAGGACAAGACGGCCGATGTGATGCTGGGCGGCGGGGTCGACTTGCTGTGGCTGCTGGGTGCGGACGGGTTCGATCCGGCGCGCATCGCGGCGGGGACATTCGTCGTCTACCAGGGGCATCACGGTGATGCCGGCGCCCAGCGGGCGGATGTGATCCTGCCAGGCGCGGCCTACACGGAAAAGTCCGGCACCTACGTGAACACCGAAGGCCGCGTGCAGCGGGGCTTCCGGGCGGTGTATCCGCCCGGGGATGCTCGGGAGGACTGGACGATTTTGCGGGCGTTCAGCGCGGTGATCGGCAAGACCCTGCCGTATGACACGATTGAGGCGCTGCGCGCGCGTTTGGAGCAGGTCAATCCGGTGTTCGGCCGCGTCGGGCACCTGCCGCGGTTCGGTTGCTCCGACCACACCGGCCCCACAGGCGATCCGGCGGTGCTGAGCGACGAGCCGTTGGTGTCGGCGGTGGCGAACTACTACGTGACCGATCCGATCAGCCGGTCCAGCCCGACCATGGCGGCGTGCGTTGCCGCGCAAACCGAGCCCCTGATGGCGGCGGAGTAGGGTGATGGTCGATTTTCTCTACAACAACGACCTCGGCATCGTCATCCGGACGTTCCTGGAGGCGCTGGCGGTGCTGGTGCCGCTGCTGATCGGCGTCGCCTATCTGACCTATGCGGAACGTAAGGTCCTGGCCGCGATGCAGTTGCGCAGGGGGCCGAATGTCGTCGGGCCGTTCGGTCTGTGGCAGCCGTTCGCCGATGCGCTGAAGATGCTGATGAAGGAAACCATCATCCCGACGGGGTCGAACCGGCTGCTGTTCCTGATGGCGCCGATGCTGACCTTCGCCCTTGCGATGCTGGCCTGGGCGGTCATTCCGGTGGACCAGGGGTGGGTGGGCGCCGATATCAATGTCGGCATCCTGTACCTGTTCGCGATTTCCTCGCTTGGCGTCTACGGGATCATCATCGCGGGCTGGGCGTCGAACTCGAAATACGCGTTCCTCGGTGCGATGCGGTCGGCGGCGCAGATGGTCAGCTATGAAGTCTCGATGGGCTTCGTGCTGGTGACCGTGCTGCTGTGCGTCGGCAGCCTGAACCTGACGGATATCGTCAACGCGCAGCGGCATCTGTGGTTCTGCATCCCGCTGTTCCCGATGTTCATCGTGTTCTTCATCTCGGCGCTGGCGGAGACCAACCGGTCGCCGTTCGATTTGCCGGAAGGTGAGTCGGAGATCGTGGCCGGGTTCTTCGTCGAATACTCGTCGATGAGCTTCGCGCTGTTCTTCCTCGGCGAATACGCGAACATGATCCTGATGAGCGCGCTGACCACCATCTTGTTCCTGGGTGGTTGGCAGGCACCGTTCGGCGTGGAGCCGTTCACCTGGATACCGGGCGTGATCTGGTTCGTGCTGAAGATCTGCGCGGTGCTGTTCGTGTTCCTGTGGGTGCGTGCGACGTTCCCGCGCTATCGCTACGACCAGTTGATGCGCCTGGGCTGGAAGGTGTTCCTGCCGCTGTCGCTGCTGTGGCTGGTGATCACCGCCGGCGCGCTGATGGCCTTCGGATGGCTTCCCAATGTTTAATTCAATCCGCTCTGTCATAGCGGCCGGCTGGTCGCCGTTGTCTCTGATCACGGTGGGCGAAGGTCCACTATGTTCGGATATCGGTGCCGGGATCGGCCAAGGCGTGGATGGTGGGCCTTCGCCCACCATGACGCTTCGGAAGGAGTTCCCGTAGATGGCGTTCCTCGACCGTACCGCGCGCAACCTGCTGCTGGGCGAACTCGTCGCCGGGCTGGGGCTGACGCTGCGCTACTTCTTCCGCCCCAAGGTGACGATCAACTACCCTTACGAGAAGGGTCCGATCAGTCCGCGCTTCAAGGGAGAGCACGCGCTGCGCCGCTACCCCAACGGCGAGGAGCGCTGCATCGCCTGCAAGCTGTGCGAGGCGATCTGCCCGGCGCAGGCGATCACCATCGAGGCGGAGCCGCGGGACGACGGGTCCAGGCGCACCACCCGCTATGACATCGACATGACCAAGTGCATCTATTGCGGGCTGTGTGAGGAAGCCTGCCCGGTGGATGCGATCGTCGAAGGGCCGAACTTCGAGTTCGCCACCGAGACGCGCGAGGAACTGATGTACAACAAGGACAAGCTGCTGGCGAACGGCGACCGGTGGGAACCGGAACTCGCTCGGCGGCTGGAACTGGACGCGCCCTACAGATGATCACCGCGATCCTCTTTTACATTTTCGCCGCGATCCTGCTGGTGTCGGCCGCCATGGTGGTCAGTGCCCGCAATCCGGTGCACTCGGTGCTGTTCCTGATCCTGGCGTTCTTCAACGCCGCGGCGCTGTTCCTGATCGCGGGTGCCGAGTTCCTGGCGATGATCCTGGTCATCGTCTATGTCGGCGCCGTCGCAGTGCTGTTCCTGTTCGTCGTGATGATGCTGGATGTGGATTTTGCTCAGTTGCGCGGCGGAATCCAGCGCTACTGGCTGGTTGGCGCGGCAGTGGGCACGGTGTTGTTCATCGAACTGGCCGCGGTGGTGGGCGGTTGGACGCTGGCGCCGGCCGCGGTGAAGTTGCGGATGTCGCCGGTGCCCACAGGGGTGTCGAACACCGACGCGCTGGGGCGGATTCTCTACACGGATTACGTGTTCCTGTTCCAGACGGCCGGGCTGATCCTGATGGTGGCGATGATCGGCGCGATCGTGCTGACGCTGCGCGACCGGAAGACGTCGCGGCATCAGAATATCCGCCGGCAGACCGAACGGACGGTGGCCGAGACGCTGGAGATGATGTCGGTGTCGCTGGGCGCGGGGACGACTCAGTCGGGTGGGTATCTGCTGCCGAAGCCGCCGGAGGTCGAGCCGGTCGAGGAACATGCCGACGCGGGGGGGCATGGACATGGGCATTAGCAACTCCCCGTCGTGGCCGGGGCGGCACACTTTCACCGTCATGGCCGGGTGTGTCCCGGCCATCTTCGCACCGGCGGACGAAGCGCGGATGGCCGGGACAGGCCCGGCCATGACGGATGGGCTGCAGCCAACCTCTTATCCTGATGCCTGCACGCCCGACCACAAGGGTAGCGGCAAGGAGTGCCATCCATGATGGACGTCGGTCTGGGCCACTACCTGGTGGTCTCCGCCATCCTGCTCGTTCTGGGCATTTTCGGCATCTTCCTGAACCGCAAGAACGTCATCGTCATCCTGATGTCGATCGAGTTGATCCTGCTGGCCGTCAACCTGAACTTCGTCGCTTTTTCGGCCGCGCTGAATGATTTGGCGGGGCAGGTGATGGCGATGCTGGTGCTGACGGTCGCGGCGGCCGAGGCGGCGATCGGGCTGGCTATTGTCGTCATCTACTTCCGCAACCGCGGGTCGATTCAGGTTGAAGACGTCAACCTGATGAAGGGTTGAACATGCTGTTCGGAATTGCCGTTTTCGCGCCATTGGCGGGCGCCCTGGTGTCCGGCCTGCTGGGCAAGGCGATCGGCGACAAGGGCGCCATGGGCGCGTCCGTCCTGGGCATGGTGATCGCCGCCATCTGCGGGCCGGTGGCGTTCTTCCAGCTCACAGGCGGCGCCGATCCCGCGGTGCTGGACCTGGGCAGTTGGATCGAGTCCGGCCGGTTCCACGTCGACTGGGCACTGCGCTACGACACGCTGTCGGCCGTCATGGTGGCCATGGTCTCGTTTGTGTCGATGCTGATCCATGTCTACTCCATCGGCTACATGGGGCACGAGGCTCGGCCGCGGTACCGGTTCTTCGCGTACCTGTCGCTGTTCACCTTCGCCATGCTGATGTTGGTTACTGCCGACAACCTGACGCAGTTGTTCTTCGGCTGGGAAGGCGTCGGCCTGTGCTCCTATTTGCTGATCGGCTACTGGTATGACCGGCCGTCCGCCAACGCGGCGGCGATCAAGGCGTTCGTGGTCAACCGCGTCGCCGACCTGCCGTTCGCGGTTGGCCTCGCGCTGATCTTCTTCAAGTTCGGTTCGGTCGAGTTCTCCACCATCTTCCCGGCGGTGGCGCAGCACGGTGCGGACACCTATTCGCTGTTCGGCTCGACATTCTCTGCCATCGAGGTGATCGGCTTCCTGCTGTTCATCGGCGCCATGGGCAAGTCGGCGCAGCTTGGGTTCCATGTGTGGCTGCCGGACGCGATGGAGGGGCCGACGCCGGTCTCCGCACTGATCCATGCGGCGACGATGGTGACGGCGGGCGTGTTCCTGATGGCGCGGATGTCGCCGCTGATGGAATACGCGCCGTATGCGCTGGGGTTTGTGACGTTCGTTGGCGCCTCGACGGCGTTGTTCGCGGCGACGGTCGGGTGCTGCCAGACAGATATCAAGCGGGTGATCGCGTATTCAACGTGTTCGCAGCTTGGCTACATGTTCGCTGCGGCAGGCGTCGGCGCCTATCAGGCGTCGGTGTTCCATCTGATCACGCACGCCTTCTTCAAGGCGCTGCTGTTCCTGTCGGCCGGGTCGGTGATCCATGCGATGTCGGATGAGCAGGACATGCGCAAGATGGGCGGGCTGGCGAAGATTATCCCGATCACCTGCATCGTGATGTGGATCGGCAATCTGGCGCTGGCCGGTATTCCATGGTTCGCCGGGTACTACTCCAAGGACGCGATCATCTCCGCCACCTATGCGGCGGGGACGGGCATCGGCATGTATGCCTTCATCTGCACGGTGCTGGCCGCGTTCCTGACGGCATTCTACTCCTGGCGGCTGCTGTTCATGACCTTCCACGGCACGTCGCGGGCCGACCACCACGTGCTGGAGCACGCCCATGAAAGCCCGTGGGTGATGCTCGGGCCGCTGGTCGTGCTGGCCACGGGCGCGGTGTTTGCGGGCTGGGCGCTGCATGGCTGGTTCATCGGTTCGGATTGGCCGCATTTCTGGAACGGCGCGATCTTCAACGGGCCGCATAACCAGGTGATTGAACATCTCGAGGATGTTCCGGGTTGGGTTGAACTCGCCCCCTTGGTCGTCGGCCTGCTGGGGATTGGGGTGGCGTATGTGATGTATATCGCCAATCCGCTGCTGCCGATGCGCCTGGCGCAGCAGTTCGGGCCGATCTACCGGTTCGTGCTGAACAAGTGGTATTTCGACGAGCTGTACAACGTGATCTTCGTGCAGCCGGCAATCCGCCTGGCACGCCTGTTCTGGCAGGTCGGCGACGTCACCATCATCGACGGGGTGCCGAACGGGCTGGCGGAGCTGACCAGCGACGGGTCGCGCGAGGTCGTCAAAATCCAGACCGGCTCCCTGGCGGTCTATGCCTTTGCCATGCTGATCGGCGTCGTCGTGCTGATCGGCATCTTCATGCTGAGCCGGTGATAGAATGAACGCTGTAGCCAACGCCGCCGGTTTCCCGATCCTGTCGCTGATCACATGGCTGCCGCTGGTCGGCTGCCTGGTGATCATGATGGTGCGCGGCGACGAACAGACTGTCGCGTCCAATGCTCGGTGGACGGCGCTGTGGACCAGCCTGCTGGTGCTGGTGCTGTCGCTGGTCCTGTGGGTGAAGTTCGACCCGTCGGACGGCGGGTTCCAGTTCAACGAACACGTCACCTGGCTGCCGGAATACAAGGTTGGCTACAGCATGGGCGTGGACGGCATTTCCGTGCTGTTCGTTCTGCTGTCCACGGTGCTGACGCCGATCTGCATCCTGGCGAGCTGGGAAGCGATCCACACCCGCGTCCGGGAATTCATGATCAGCTTCCTGATCCTGGAAACCATGATGGTGGGCATGTTCTGCGCGACGGATTTCGTCGTGTTCTACATGTTCTTCGAGGGCGTGCTGATCCCGATGTACCTGATCATCGGCGTCTGGGGCGGGCCGCGCCGGGTCTATGCGGCGGTAAAATTCTTCCTCTACACGCTGACCGGGTCGGTGCTGATGCTGCTGGCGCTGATCGCCATGTGGGTGCATGCCGGCACCACCGATATCCCCGTGCTGATGCACACGATGTTTCCGGCGGGGATGCAGAACTGGCTGTTCCTGGCGTTTTTCGCCTCCTTCGCGGTGAAGGTTCCGATGTGGCCGGTGCATACCTGGCTGCCGGACGCGCATGTGGAGGCACCGACCGCGGGGTCCGTCATCCTGGCGGGCGTGCTGTTGAAAATGGGCGCGTACGGGTTCCTGCGGTTCTCGGTGCCGATGCTGCCGCAGGCGGCGGCGCATTTCGCGCCCTTCATGTTCACCCTGTCGGTGGTGGCGGTGATCTACACGTCACTGGTCGCGCTGGCGCAGGAGGATATGAAGAAGCTGATCGCCTATTCCTCGGTCGCCCATATGGGCGTCGTGACGATCGGCATTTTCACCTTCAACGTGCAGGGGATTTCCGGCGCGCTGTTCCAGATGCTGTCGCACGGGGTGGTGTCGGCTGCTTTGTTCCTTGTCGTCGGGGTGGTTTACGACCGGATCCATACGCGGGAGATCGCGCGTTACGGGGGTCTGGCCGACCGGATGCCTGGCTACTCGCTGGTGTTCATGCTGTTCATGATGGCCTCGATCGGGCTGCCCGGCACCGCTGGGTTCGTGGGTGAGTTCCTGGTCATCATCGGCTCTTTGCAGGTGAATTTCTGGCTGGCGCTGCTGGGCGGCATGGGGATGATCCTGGGGGCAGCCTATATGCTGTACATGTATCGCCGGGTTATCTTCGGCCGGATTACCAAGGACGATCTGCGGCACATTCTGGACCTGAGCCCGCGTGAATGGGCGGTGTTCGCGCCGCTGGTCGTGCTGACCCTGTGGATGGGGATCTACCCGTCCAGCTTCACCAGCTTCTTCGATGCCAGCGTGGGGGCGATGGTGCAGCAACATACCGCCGCACTTGCGGCCACAACCAAGCTCGCCGGGATCATGCACTGATGAACTGGACCCTCGCCCTTCCCGAGATCGTCCTGGCCTGCGTCGGCATGGCGACCTTGATTTTCGGCGTGCTGCGCAAGCAGGACAGCACCCTGCTGTGCTCGATGTTCGTGATCGGCGGCTTCCTGATCTCCGGGCTGCTGGTGCTGACGCGGGCCAACGGCTTCGGTTTCCATGGCCAGTTCGTGGCCGATCCTTTCAGCGCCTTCAACCAGATCCTCATCATCTCCGGCGCGACTCTGTCGTTGATCCTGGCATTGGATTGGAACCGTTCCCAAGGGATCGCCCGGTTCGAATTCCCGGTGCTGATGCTGTTCTCCACCGTCGGCATGATGATCATGGCCGGCGCGTCCAACCTGATGACGCTGTATCTGGGGTTGGAGCTGATGTCGCTGGCGCTTTACGTGCTGGCGGCGTTCGCTCGGGATGATCTGCGGTCGTCGGAAGCGGGGCTGAAGTATTTCGTGCTGAGCGGCCTGGCGTCCGGCCTGCTGCTGTATGGCATTTCGCTGGTGTACGGATTCTCCGGCACCATGGACCTCGGGTCGCTGCATGAATTGTTGCTGAAGCCGGAAAGCGCTTCGCCGGGCCTGGTTGTGGGCATCGTGTTCGTTCTGGTCGGACTGGCGTTCAAGGTTTCCGCCGTGCCGTTCCATATGTGGACGCCGGATGTGTATGAGGGCGCACCGACACCGGTGACGGTGTTCTTCGCAACCGGGCCGAAGGTGGCGGCAATGGCACTGCTGCTGCGGGTGATGGGCACGTCGTTCGCGTCCCTTGTGGGGGCGTGGCAGATCCTGGTGGTGATCGTGTCAATTGCGTCGATGGTGCTGGGTGCGTTCGCGGCGATCGGGCAGACCAACATCAAGCGGCTGATGGCGTATTCGTCGATCGGGCATATGGGCTACGCGCTGATCGGCCTGGCCGTGGGCACCGCCAGCGGGATACGCGGCACGCTGGTCTACATGGTGATCTACGTGTTCATGACGGCGGGCACTTTCGGCTGCATCCTGGCGATGCGGCGTAAGGGCAAGGCGGTGGAGCAGATTTCCGACCTGGCCGGCTTGGCGACGAACGATCCGGCGCTGGCATTGGTGTGGGCGCTGTTCCTGTTCAGCTTGGCCGGTATTCCGCCGATGTCCGGATTCTTCGGCAAGCTGTACATCTTCCTGGCGGCCGTGCAGGGCGGTTTGTGGACGCTGGCGATAATCGGCGTGCTGACCAGCGTGGTGGGTGCGTTCTATTATATCCGCGTCATCAAGGTCATGTACTTCGATGCGGCGACCGAACCCTTCGATGCCAAGCCGGCGTCGCTGTCGTTCGTGGTGGCGGCAACAGGGCTGTTCACCGGGTTCTTCTTTCTGTTCCCCGCCCCGATTGTCGCCGCGGCCCAGGCGGCGGCGGGCGTGCTGTTCCGCTAGCGTCATCGTTATTGGGTGGCGGCGTATCCGAACGGTATGACCGCACCATCCACTTGGAGCGAAGTCCGCTGAATGGACGCTGATCCGAACACCGCTTCCGCCCTGTCCGATGGCGAACTGGTGCTGCGGTTCGAAAGCATTGGCGACAACTGCGAACTCGGGCTGGTGCAACGGCGGGCGGGGGCGGAGCCGCTGGGCCTGCTGCGCTTTGCCGGCGTTCCGCTGCGCAATCTGGTCAGGGGCCTGAACGCCAGGTTCGCGAATATCGCCGATCCAAGCCATATCCGGATCAACGTCGAGCACGACGAGTATATGGTCAAGCTGACCAAATACGATTTCACCTTCCATGCGCAGGTGAAAGCCGGCGAAATCGCGCCGGAAGTGCTGCATCAGCAGCAAGTCCGCACGATCGGTTTTCTCGCCGGGAAGTTGATCGCCGACCTGGAGACTCCCGCCAAGATCCTGGTGTTCCGTCAGAACGAGCCGTTGCTGGCCGGCGATCTGATCGATCTGCGGGTCGCGCTGGCGGCCTATGGCCCGAACGTCCTGTTATGGGTGCGGGAGGCCTGTCCAGGTCATCCGCCGGGATCGGTGGTGGTGGCGGACGAGCGGATGATGGTGGGTTATGTGCGGCGCCTTGCCGAACGCGACTCGGTGCCGGACCTGGATTTCGGGTCCTGGATGCGGATGCTGCGCCGCGCCCATGCGATTTGGCTGCGGGCGAGTGGCGGGCGTTTGGTGAGTGGGGCGGCCGAACCGCCGGCTCGGACGGAACTGGCCTTCGGGATCGAGGGAAACGCTGGGCCGAACCTTGGGGTGGGCTGGTCGGGGCCGGAAGCCGGGTACCAGTGGACGGTTGGCGAGCGTAGCGTGCTGATTGTCGATGTTCCCGGCGAGGCAGACGAATACTGGCTGGAGATGGATGTCGCGCCCTACATCAAGCCGCCCTTGCTGCCGCGACAGCGGTTGGATGTGCTGATCGGCGGGACGCTGGTGCATAGCTTCGTCGCGTTGCCGCGCGGCGAGGTGGGGTGTGTGGTGCCGGGTCGTCTGGTGACGGGGCGCAAGCAGATCGAGATCATGCTGGATCATCCCAATGCGGCCAGCCCGATGCTGGTGGCGGGGGACAAGGATGACAGGCGGCTGGGGGTGTCGTTCCACCGGATTGCGCTGGTGTGTGCTTAGGCGGGAAGAGGGGTGATCGTTTCCCGGCCGTTTGTCGCTGTCGTTTCGGGTGATACCTGCTACGTCGTATTGGTGGCGACAAAGTCATCAAGCGCACACAGAGTTGCACCGAGTTTGCACAGAGTTTCACAGAGGAAGGAATATGGCGCTGCGCGCCGTTGATGTTTTCTTTCGAGGCTGATCGGTGTGCGCGGGTGATCCTGGTTTTCTGGGTGTACGCTTGGTGTGACCCTGTGGGTGCTTGATTGTTCTTCTGAAGCATAGATTGGGCGTGACGCACTGGCCGGGCTATCAGCCTGCCAGTGTTCTTATCAATTGAAACGACACTGTCGGGGTGCCGCCGCATCGCGGCCGTGGGTGGTCAGTCGGTGATCGCGGCGTAGACCATGTCGCGGAACAGTACCCGGTAGTGTTCCCGCTGGATCGGGGCCTGGATCATCAGCACGGCGTACAGCCGTTCCGTGGGATCGACCCAGAACGTGGTGCCGGCGGCGCCGCCCCAATAGTAGTTGCCGACCGATCCGGGGAACGGCGCCATGCCCGGCTGGGTCCGCACCGCGAAGCCCAGGCCGAAGCGGTGGCCGGGCGGCAGCAGGTCAGCCGGTCCAGTGATGGTCCCCAGATGGTCGGACGTCATCAACTCGATGGTCTTGCGACCGAGCAGGCGAGTGGCGGCGAGACGGCCGTTGCCGAGGAGCATGCCGAGGAAGCGGGCATAATCCATCGTGCTGGCCACCATGCCGCCGCCGCCGGATTCGAACAGCGCCGGCCGCCGGACATCCAGCAGGGCGACATCGGTGCTGTTCTCGGGGTCCTTGGCGAAGGGTTCGGCGATGCGGGACTGATCGGCGGCGGGGACCGAGAAGCCGCTGTCGGTCATGCCGAGGGGCGTCAGGACACGTTCGGAGAGGAAGGTTCCGAGGGTCTGGCCGGAGATGACCTCCACCAGACGGCCCAGCACATCGGTGGAGCGGCTGTATTCCCACCTCGTGCCCGGCTGGTGCAGCAGCGGCAGGGCGGCAAGGCCCTCGGCCTGGTCGGCGTTGGACTGTTTCAGCCGGGCGATGCGGGATTGCGCATAGGCTTTGTGAATTGGCGTGTTGCCGCGAAATTCGTAGGTCAGGCCGGAGGTGTGGCGCAGCAGGTCCTGGACGGTGATGGGGCTTTTCGGCGCCGTGGTGGTGTAGCCGTCGCCTGAGATGACTCCGACCTGGGTGCTGGCGAAGGCGGGGATGTATTTGCTGATCGGGTCGCCGAGGAGCAGGCGGCCTTCTTCCCACAGCATCATCACGCCGACGGACACGAGTGCCTTGGTCATGGAATAGATGCGGAAGATCGCATCCGTGCCCATGGGCTTGTCGGAAGCCGGATCCTGGCGGCCGAAACTTTGGTGGTAGGCGACCTTGCCGTGGCGGGCGACCAGCGCGACGGCGCCGGGGATGTGGCCGCTGGCGATGCGTTCATTCAGCGCCGCGGACAGCCGGTCGAGGGCGGCCTGGCTGAGGCCGACTTCCTCGGGCTTGGCGGTTGGCAAGGGGGCGGTCATCGGCGTGGTCCTTCCGGCGGTCTGGGTGGCGCAGTATGGCCCGGCGGGCGGCGGGATCAAGGCGGTCCGGATCGGCGGTGCCGACGGCTTCACTTTTCTTATGCGTTGCGATGGGATTAGCATGACCGTGCTTCGGGTACGCGAAGCCGTGCCCGTTTCGCCAATGCAGCAAACAGGCAGGAGGGACTCGGCCATGCTTTCACGTGACGAGAACGAACTGATTACCCGGGTGGCGTCCGGGACGCCGATGGGAAATGCCATGCGGCGCTATTGGATTCCGGCATTGCTGGCGCGCGAGATCGCCGAACCGGATGGTGAGCCGGTGCGGGTGCGGTTGCTGGGGGAGGATCTGCTGGCGTTCCGCGACAGTGTCGGGCGGGTCGGGCTGGTGGACGAATACTGTCCGCATCGCCGAGCGTCACTGTTTTTTGGACGTAATGAGGAGTGTGGGCTGCGGTGTGTGTATCACGGCTGGAAGTTCGATGTCAGCGGCGCGTGCGTCGACATGATGAACGAGCCGGAGGAGAACGACTTCAAGCATAAGGTGCAACTGACGGCGTATCCCACCTGTGAGCTGGGCGGTGTCGTATGGGCCTATCTGGGGCCGGTCGAGCACATGCCCCCGGTGCCGAAATTCGCCTGGACCGCGGCGCCGGAAACCCATCTGCACGTAACGAAAGTGATCCAGGAGTGCAACTGGCTGCAGGGGCTGGAGGGCGGCATCGACACGTCCCACGCACCGATCATGCACCGGCTGTTGAGTGAGAGTTCGACTCGCGGCGGGTTCAAGCCGTCCAATCCGTTCGTGCGTGGCAAGGCGCCCAAACTCGTCGTCGATATCACGGATTACGGCTATCAGTATGCTGGTTTGCGGCCGCTGGGCGATGCGGAAATGCACATTCGGACCTATCATTTCGTGCTGCCGTTCCATCAGATCCGGCCGTCCCGGGCCGAGAGTGGTGTACCGTTGGTCGCCGGGCACTCCTGGGTACCGATCGATGACGAAACGACGATGGTGTACAACTGGGCGTACAGTCCCGGTGAGGCGCTGACCGACCTGGACCGGCAGGAGCGGGGGCTGGGGAACGGGCCGGTGCATG
Source organism: Acidisphaera sp. S103 (assembly GCF_009765975.1). GTDB lineage: Bacteria > Pseudomonadota > Alphaproteobacteria > Acetobacterales > Acetobacteraceae > Rhodopila. Next base: position 30,177 of record NZ_LMUJ01000032.1, read on the forward strand.
TCGATCCCGCGACGTTCCGGTCGCACGCCAATCGCGCCAATAATTACATGCTTGATCGAAACGTGCAGCGTTCGGAGAGCTATACCGGTATCGACGGGATCAACGTGCAGGACCGGGCGATCCAGGAGAGCATGGGGCGGATCGTGGATCGCTCCAAAGAGCATCTGGGGCCGGCGGACAAGGCGATCATCCAGGCGCGCAAGCTGTTGCGTCAGGCGGTGAAGACGGTGGAGGCCGGTGGAACCCCCGACGGGACAGGCACGAGCTACTATGCCTTGCGCGCGCATGAGGCTGTGCTGCCGAGCGGTGCGGACTGGCGGCGGGAGGTGACGCCGGAGATGCGGGCGGAGGTGATCCTGCAGACGGTATAACGCCGCGCTGCCGTCAGGCGCGCTGGCTTTACGGTGGCGAGCCTCATGCCGGTGCGGCCTCGACCAACACGCCTGACCTCTCTCCGATTGGCCAGTTTACCTGAACAGATAGACTTTACAGTTTACCTGTTCATATGATAGCTGATCGGGCATGGCCAATGCACGGGACGATCAGGAAGTCATGCGGGCCTCAGCGTTGGCGCAGGACCTCCGCGCCTTGCTGGGCAAGCTGAAGCGCCGGCTGCGTGAACAGGCGCATGTCGGGGACCTCACACCCTCTCAGGTGGCGGTGCTGCTGCGTCTGGAGAAGGACGGCCCTGCAACGGCGTCGAGCTTGGCCCGAGCCGAGGGGATGCGTCCGCAATCGATGGCCCCGCTCATCGCCGCACTGGAAGGCGCGGGCCTGGTGAACGGCGCGCCGGACCCGGCGGACGGGCGGCGGACCCTTCTCTCGCTCACCGACGCCTGCCGCAAATGGGCCGAGGAGGGACGCGCGGCGCGCCAGGACTGGCTGACCCGGACGTTTCAGACGCGATTCTCGCCGCAGGAACAGGACGAACTTGCAAGGGCCGTCGAGCTGCTCAAGCGGCTTGTTGACGATTGATCGCGGCTGGACGGCCCCAGGCCCGATCGCATCCGCTTGAATTCCAGAGGAGCTTCCATGGCGTTGACTACCCTCGATCCGAACACCGCACTCATCGTCATCGACCTGCAGAAAGGGATCGCCGGTTCCCCGTTCATCCATACGATCGGCGAAGTGGTGGGTCAGACGCGTGTCTTGCTCGACGCCTTTCGTGGGCGCGGCCTTCCGGTCGTGCTCGTGAATGTAGCCGGACGGGCGCCGGGCCGGACGGAACAGGGATCGCGTGGCGGCGGCTCGTTTACCGACGGGTGGACCGACTTCCTGCCCGAACTCGATCAGCAGCCAAGCGATATTGTCGTGACGAAACGGACATGGGGGGCGTTTGCCAGCACCGATCTCGAAGCCCAACTGAAAGCGCGCGGCGTCACCCAGGTGGTGATCGCGGGCGTAGCCACCGGAACCGGCGTCGAGGCGACGGCGCGCCAAGCCTATGAGCAAGGATTCAACGTCACCCTCGCCATCGATGCGATGACCGACGCGCGTCCCGAGGCCAATGACTACAGCGTCAGGAACGTCTTTCCGCGGCTTGGTCAGACCGGCACCAGCCAAGAGATCATCGATCTCCTGTCAACGAGGAGCGCCTGAGATGCCCTGGCTTTCGTTCCTGTCCTATTTCCTTGGCGGCGTCTTCCTTGCGAACGCGATCCCCCATTTCGTCAGCGGCATGATGGGCAGGCCGTTTCAGAGTCCCTTCGCCAAACCGCCGGGGGAAGGGCTCTCCTCATCGACCGTCAACGTGCTTTGGGGCTTGTTCAACATCGTCATCGGCTACGTGCTCATCTGCCGCGTCGGTGATTTCAGCCTGAAGGATACGGCTGACGTCGCCGCGTTCGGCGCTGGCGCTCTCCTGATCGCGCTGTTTTCCGCGCGGCACTTTGGCCGCTTTCACGGCGGCAATCAGCCGGAGCATCCATGAAGGCTTCCGCTTCGGGCGCCTTCCGGTCTCTGCGAGGGGTCAACTATTGGGTCTGGGTCGGCGGTGCCTTCCGTGCTTCAGATTGTGTTTGCGGACGCCAGCTATCGGATATGCACAGTTGCTGGAGATTGGCGATCAACCCAGGTCCGGTCGGTTCCCATCGGAGCCTATTGCCGTGGCGCCATGGTGCGGTCGAGGAAGGTTCGGGTTCGAATGAAACTGTCCTCGGCCGAGTCGTGATTGTAGGCCAGGATATGGCCCTCGACCTTCTTGGCGGTGGATCGTTCGGCATCGAAGGCGTGGTAGGTGTCGGGGTAGGTGTGGACCTCGAACGGTTGGCCGGGGCGCAGTTTGGCGGCGAAGGCGTGGCAGGTCAGGGCCGAATTGCCCCAGTCGTCCGGATCGCCGGCGAGGGCCAGCAGCGGGACGTCGCCGTAGGTTTCGGGTGACCGGCAGGGGCCGTAGTAGTCCACGGATGCGCGCAGCAGGCCGGGGAAGCGGTCTGTGTAGCGGCGCTGGGTGACCCAGGCCGCGGTTGCGCCACCATGCGACAGGCCGAGGACGCCGATACGGCTGCCATCGATCTGGGGCAGCGAGCGCAGATAGACGGCGGTGCTCAGGACGTCGCCGGCTCGGTCGGCCGGGGTGACGAAATGTTGGGCGCTGGGCGCGCACACGGTGGTGACGCCGCGTGGACCGAAACTGTCCAGCAGCACCGCGGCGTAACCCCAGTTGTTCAGGCGGGTGGCCCACTCATTCATGCGGGCCGACGACAGGCCGCCGCAGCCGTGCAGGACGATGACGACGGGGAAGGGACCGGTGCCGGGCGGCAACGCAATCGTCGCGGTGAGCGGGTTGGACGGTTTGCGGGCGCCGGCGACATTGATGGGTGGGATCGATAGGGATGATCCCCCCATGCTGGCGCAGCCGGCCAGGAGGGAAGCCAGCACGAGCCACGCCCATCGCCGCATCGTTTTCCCCGTTTTCGACGCCTGTTACACCGCTCCCAATTCAGAGCGCACGAGTTGCACCCAGTATGCCGCGCCCAAGGTCAGGATGTCGTCGTTGAAGTCGTAGCCGGGGGTGTGGACGTGGTGCACCGATCCGTCCTTGCCGGTGCCGTTGCCGATCATGATGAAGCCGCCGGGGCGGGTTTGCAGCATGAAAGAGAAATCCTCCGACCCGGTGATGGGCGGGCAGTCGGTTTCGACGTTCTCGGCGCCGACCAGGGCGGTGGCGGCGGCGATCGAAACCGAAGTCGGTTCGGCGTGGGTGATCAGCGGCGGGTAGCGGCGCAGGTAGATGACCTCGGCCGAACAGCCGAATGCGGCGGCCTGGGTCTGTGCGAGTTCGCCCAGGCGCTTTTCCATCAGGTCGCGCACTTTGGGGCTGTACGAGCGGGCGGTGCCGGTGATGGTGACGCGGGATGGGATGATGTTGGGCGATCCGGCGTCGCCGCCGTTGATGGAGCCGACGCTGATCACCGCGGTTTCGGTGGCGGCGACGTTGCGGCTGACGATGGTTTGCAGCGCCATGATGAACTGCGCTGTCGGCAGGGTGGCATCTGTCGACAAGTGCGCGCCGGCGCCGCCGTGACCGCCGGTGCCGCTGAATACCACGGTCCAGGTGTCACTGGCGGCGAGGAACGCGCCGGTGCGGGTACGGAACGTCCCCGCTGGAATACCGGGCATATTGTGCATGCCGTACACGGCATCGACGGGGAAGCGGTCGAACAGGCCTTGCTCCACCATCTCGCGGCCGCCGCCGAGACCTTCCTCGGCCGGCTGGAAGATGAAGGTGGCGGTGCCGCCGAACTCGTCCGGATGCTCCGCCAGGTAGCGCGCGGCACCCAGCAGCATGGCGGTGTGGCCATCATGGCCGCAGGCATGCATCTTACCCGGCACGGTCGAGCCGTGGGGGCGGTCCGGTACCTCCTGGATGTGCAGCGCGTCGAGGTCGGCACGCAGGCCAACGGCGCGCTGGCCGGGCTGGCGTCCCTTCAGGGTGGCGACCACGCCGGTCCTGGCGATGCCCTCGGTGACGTCGAGGCCCCAGGCGCGCAGCCGGTCGGCGACCAGGGCGGCGGTGCGGGTTTCTTCGAACCCGACCTCGGGGTGGCGGTGGATGTCCTGCCGGATCGCGATCAGTTCCGGTTCATACACCTTCAATGCGGTGAGCAGATCGTCGGTGGCCATGAAAACTCCCGTTGATGATTTTGCTTGCTTGCACGGCCGGTGTCAGTCGAGCGTGATCCGTGTGGTTTACGCAATTTTACACGGTATAGTGGTGTTTGTGGTAGCGGTATTGGGTTACACGGTGAACTGTTCGGCGATGATCCGTTCCGACAGGCCCTGATCGGGGTCGAACAGGACGGTGACGGCGACGGTGCGGTCCTCGCTGACGGCGACGGAGACCACGTCGCGCACCTCGGTGAAGTCGGCCACGGCGGCGGTGGGGCGCTTGTCGGTCTCCAGCACCTCGAACAACACATCGGCGCTGCTGGGCAGCAGGGCGCCGCGCCAGCGCCGGGGGCGGAACGCACTGATCGGGGTCAGCGGCAGCAGATTGGCGGACAGCGGCACGATCGGACCGTGCGCCGACAGGTTATAGGCGCTGGAGCCAGCGGGGGTGGAGATCAGCACGCCGTCGCAGGACAGTTCCTCCAGCCGGACTCGGCCATCCACCGAGATGCGGATTTTCGAGGCCTGGCGAAGCTGGCGCAGCAGGCTGACCTCGTTGAACGCCAGTGCTTCTTCCACCGAACCGGTCGCGGTGATCGCGTGCATGCGCAGCGGATGCAGTTCCGCCGCCTGGGCGCGGGACACACGGGCGGGCAGGTCGTCCTCGCTGTAGGTGTTCATCAGGAAGCCGACCGATCCGCGGTTCATGCCATAGACGGGCACATTGAGGGTCAGGACCTGATGGATCGTTTCCAGCATGAACCCGTCGCCGCCCAGGGCGATCACAACAGCGGCTTGGGGCAGGGGGCATTCGCCATACCGGGCGACCAGGGCCTTGCGAGCATCACAGGCGATTGGGGTGGGGCCGGCGACGAAGGCGATCTGGCCGGCCAGGAACCCCCGATTCTCGCTGACCGGGGGGCCGGAGACCAGGTCGCTCAAACGCGCTTCCTGTGTTCCAGGACGGGCATGTCGCGACGCACCTTGGCGGTCAGATCCTGGTCGATGCGGGCGGTGGTCCAGCCGATGCCGTCCGAAACCTGGGCGACGAGATGGCCCCAGGGGTTGACCACCATGGAGTGGCCGTAGGTGAAGCGGGGTTCGCCCTTGCCCTCCAGGTGTTTGCCCCAGGTGGCGGGGGCGGCGAACCAGCACTGGGTTTCGATCGCTCTGCCGCGGATCAGTGCTTCCCAATGGTCCTTGCCGGTGGCGAGGGTGAAGGCGCTTGGCAGGAAGATCAGTTCGGCGCCCTGTTCGCGCAGCTTCCAGAACAGGTCGGGGAAGCGGATGTCGTAGCAGATGGCGCAGCCGACTTTGACGCCGTCGGCTTCATAGGTGACGACTTCGTCCCCGGCGCCGTAGCTGTTGCTTTCGCGGTAGCCGGTGCCGTCGGGGGCGACGATGTCGAACAGGTGCATCTTGCGGTAGCGCGCCAGTTCGGTGCCATCGGGGTTGAACACCACGGTGGTGTTGAACAGCTTCTCCGGCCCCTGTTCGATGATGGAGCCGCCGTGGACGTGGACTTTCGCCTGTCGGGCGGTCTCGCGGAGGAACTCGTAGGCCTCGCCGCCGGGTTCGTTGGACCCCTTGGCGGGCAGGATCTCGGCGTTGGCGGTGCGGGTGGCGCGGTCGCCGCCGAGGGAGTCCCAGACTTCCGGCAGGCTGACGATGTTGGGGCGGTCCTGCTCCACCGCCTGTTCGATCAGGCGGCGGGCCTGGGCGATGTTTTCCGTCTTGTTCGCGCCGGGATTCATCTGCATCACGCTGACGCGCATTGTCTGGCTCCGGTTTGGAATGGGGGGAGAGAAGCGTATCCGCCGGCTGGACGCAACTGGGCGTCGTAGGGGTATGGTGCGGCGCGTCATGGAAGGATGAGCGGATGCGGCGGATAAAGGTGTGGGATTTGCCGGTCAGGCTGTTCCATTGGCTGCTGGTGGCGCTGATCCTGGCGGCGTGGGTGACGCAGTATCTTAACCGGATGACCCTGCATGTGTGGATCGGCGAGTGGATCCTGACGCTGCTGCTGTTCCGCGTCGTTTGGGGCTTCATCGGCAGCGATACTGCCCGGTTTTCCTGGTTTCTGCGGAGTCCGTTGGCAGCGCTGCGGCACCTGGCGCATCTGGGACGGCGGGAGCCGGACCGGGAGATCGGGCACAATGCCGCCGGCGGGTGGATGGTGCTGGTGATGCTGGCGCTGATCGGCATCCAGGTGGGGACGGGCTTGTGTGCCAACGATCTCGACGATGGCGGCGACACCGAGGGGCCGCTGATGCACCTGGTTGGCAAGGACCGGAGCGACTGGCTGACCCATATCCACGGCCTGAACTTCACGGCGATCGAGGCGGTGATCGTTCTGCACGTGCTGGCGATCGTGGCCTATGCGGTGTTGAAGCGGCACAATCTGGTGCGGCCGATGGTGACGGGGACGAAGCTGCTGCCGGCGGATGTGGCGGCGCCTCGGGTGGTGAACCCGGTTTGGGCGCTGGTGGTGTTGGCGGCGGCGTTTGGGGCGGTGGTGTGGGTGGTGAAGTCGTAAGGTGTTGAAAAACCCATCACGACGGGTTATTTGAACAGGTGGTCACCGTATTCCGAGCCTATGGTCTGCGTGTGATCATTTTTGTGGACGATCATGTGCCTGCTCATGTCCATGTCTTTGGTGACGGCCAAGCCAAGATCAATCTAGTCGGCGCGGACGGTGCCCCCGAACTGATCTGGGCGGAAGGCATGACCCGTGTCGAAGTTCGGAAGGCGATGCGGATCGTGGTTGAGCAGCAAGCGATGTTGTTGGCGCGGTGGGAGGACATTCATGGCCGGATTGACTGACGCCGAGATCGATGTCGCCTTGGAGCATGGTCGTGTCGCTTCCGTGGTCGAGCCGCGTGCGGCCGGTGCGCGGTATGATCGTGGGCAGGGCCGCGTCATTATCGACCTGACCAATGGCTGCACGTTCAGTTTCCCGCCTCGGTTGGCGCAGGGATTGGAAACTGCGACCGAGGATCAATTGGCGAAGGTCGAGATCCTTGGATCGGGATATGGCTTGCATTGGGAAGCACTCGATGCCGACCTGTCCGTGCCGGGCCTGCTTGCGGGGTTGCTTGGGACGAAAGCCTATATGGCGCGACTGGCGGGGCAAGCGACATCACCCGCGAAAGCTGCCGCGGCGCGGGCAAATGGCGCAAGAGGTGGGCGGCCCAGGAAAGTGGTTGTGGGATGACAGTCAACCTTCATCGCCGGGTGACCGTCCACGGAACCAGCGCCGGGACCTCGGCGCGGTAGCGTGTGTAGGCGTCGCCGAACTGGGTGGTGAGGAAGCGTTCCTCGATGGTGAGTTTGCGTACGAACGACAGGGTGATCAGCACGAATGCGACCAGGCCGCGCCATTCTGCGTCGGCGATGGCGCTGCCCAGGACGGCGGTCAGTAGTCCCGTGTAGATGGGGTGCCGCACCAGCCGGTATGGTCCGGTGCGGGTCAGGCTGTGATCCTGCTTCAGGGTGACCGTCCCGCTCCAGTTGCCGGCAAGATGGATGCGGGCCCAGGCGGCGAAGCTCAGCCCGGCCGCGATCAGAGCGGTGCCGATCCAGAACGACCAGACCGTTTGTGGGTAGATTCGCATCGCCAGCCAGGGACCGCCGGCTTGGCGCACCATGAGCAGGGCGATGCCGAACAGAAGCGGGATCAGGTGCAGCAGGCGGGACGCGACGCCCTCCGCGCGGAGCACCGGCTTGGTACGAAGTCCGGAGATCGCCCAGCCGATTAGCCACACAAGCCACAGGCCGGGGATCAGGTCGTGGTAGATGGTTCGCACCCGGACAGCATAGGCGGGATCGGGGGGCCGTGAAGGCCCCCGTTTCAGCGCAGCCTCGCCACTTCCGCGTCGAGACGTTCCAGGCTCTGGGTCCAGCCCATTTCCATCCCTTCGAGATAGGCTCGCGCGTAACAGACCAGGGCGGTCGCGCCGGTGGAGACTGTCATCTTCGTCTTGCCGTTCATTGCGGCGAACGTGACCGTTGTCAGGCCCTCCAGAATCGGCTGCCCGGCCGCATCTGTTGCGATATTCGTGAACACCAGGCGCTCGGCGGGAACGATCTCCCGATAGACGCCACCGCATGGATAGTCGGTCCCGTCGGGGCCTCGCATGACGATGCGCCAGGTGCCGCCGATCCGGACGTCAAGCTCGCAGACTGGGTTGGTGAAGCTGTGCGGCCCCCACCAGCATGCCATGTGCTTCGGATCGGTCCAGCACTGAAACACCAGCGCCGGCGGTGCATCGACGATGCGTTCGATGACGATGTGCCGCTCATCGAAACCCATTGTCGGCAGGTGTTCGGCCAGGCGTTCGAGTGTTTGTTTCGCGCCCTCGAGGGCGCCGTATTCCTTGACGACCATGTCCCGCTGCGCTGCCGTTGGAAACACCATGTGGATGGTCACCAGCGTCTTGTCGTCCACCGCCTCGAACGTCCAGGTGCTGATGAAATTCACCTCCAGGCCGCCGCCCTCCCGATGGCCGCCATTCGCGAACACCAGCCGCTCCGGATACATCACCTCCTGGAACACACTGTGGTTCGGATAGTTGGCGCCATCCGGACCATGCATGACATGTGTCCACACGCCACCTGGCCGGACGTCCATTTCCTGGATCGTCGTGGTGAAGCCGCGTGGCCCCCACCACTGCACGACATGTTTAGGATCGGTCATCGCCTGCCAGGCGAGTTCCCGTGGGGCGTCGAACAAGCGGGTGACGAGGATCTCGCGGTCGGTGGTGTCGGTCATGGTTGCTTCCTTTCGTTGGCTTGCAGCATCCGCAGATGCTCATCGAGGCGATCGAGCCTTTCCTCCCAGAAGCGCCGATAGGGTTCGAGCCAGTCGGCGACATCCTTCAAGGCGGTCCCGTCGAGCTTGCAGGGGCGCCATTGCGCTTCCCGCCCGCGGGTGATCAGGCCGGCGCGTTCCAGCACTTTCAGGTGCTTGGAGATCGCTGGCTGGCTGATGCTGAAGGGTTCGACCAGTTGGTTGACGGAGGCCTCGCCCAAGGACAGCCGAGCGAGGATGGCTCGGCGGGTGGGGTCGGCGAGGGCGGCGAAGGTGGTGGTGAGTCGGTCTTGGGTCACTGGTCATAGCCATTTAGTTATATAACTAAATAGCTATATGAAGGGTGACAGTCTTGGCGTCAAGCCAGTTCGTGGTTTGTGGAGCTGCTATTTCGTGGCGGCGGCGCAAGCCCAGTTGGCGGCGTCGGTCAGCTTGCCGGTGCCAGTGTAGCGGGCCTGCTGGGGATAGGGGCACAGCGGCAGGCTGTGTGGCGCGGTGCTGTCGGACTTGGTGCTGGCGGGGATGGCGTCCGGTGCCTTGCCATGTTCCACCCAGGCTTCGATCGCCGATAGCGTGTCGAACTGATCGGGCCCGATGCCTCCGCTGCAATGCTGCATGCCGGGCACCAGGAACAGCCGCACGCTGGCCTGTGTTTTTGCCACGCCGTGCAGCGCCTGAGCCAGATCGTTATAGAATAGAATTGTGCGAGCGGCGGGAATCGCGGGGTCGCTGGTGCCGTGGTAGAAGATCAGCTTGCGGCCTTGCTGGATGAACGGCAGCAGTTTCGCGGGGTTTTTGGTTTCAGCCGGCCCGTATGTCTTGTCCAGCGCGGCGACCAGCTTGTCGCCCACTGTGTTCGTTTTGGGATCGACATCCAGCCCCAGCATCGATTGTTGCGGCCCCATACCCATCCAGAAGCTGAGTGCCTGGCGGGCGAAGGTCCAGCCGCGCGGGGCGGCGTTGGTGTCGTCGCCCCAGGGTGCCTCCGGCTGGGACAGGTTGGGGGCGGTTTCGCCCAGGCTCCAATAGCTGGCGCCGCGGGGGCCGGACAGGTTGGTGATTGCCCAGCCAGGATATAGGGCGTGGCCATGCCGGTCTCGTACCGCGCTGGTGTAGTCTTGCAGGACCTGCACCTGCTCGGGGCTGAGGCAGTCGGTGGTGTTGCCGGCGTGGCAGATCAGGTCGCTGGCCTTGATCGGGCAGGCGGTGGGGTTCTGCACAAGGCCGTCGGTGGCGCCGTCGATCGCGTCGCATTTGGCGGTGACGATCTTGTCGACCGTCCGTAGTGTCTCAGGCGACAGGTAGGCGGCTTGTGACGACAGCGCGGCCTTCTCCACGGCGAAGCGCAGCAGGGTGGAGTGATAGTCCATCGCCGGATCGCCGGCGATGATGCCGTCGAAATCGGTCGGGTAACGTTCGGCCTCCATCATCGCCATGCGGCCGCCGGTGGAGCAACCGTCGAAATAGGCGTGCTGGACGGGGGCGGCGTAGTAAGCCTGGACGAAGCGCTTGCCGGTGACCGTCACATCGTGCGCCGCGCGATACATGAAATCGACCATCTTCGCTCGATCGGGCTTGCCGTCGGGAGTGCGCAGCCAGCCGGCATCGGTGCCGTTGCCGACGTGGCCGGAGTCCTGGACGATGACGGCGTAACCCTTGCCCAGCGCCGATACGCGGTCCGTGGCGTTGACCGAGGGTGTCAGCGTGCCGGCGTTGCCGCCGACGCCCATCAGGAAGAAGCGTTGCTGCCAGGCGTCAGGTAGTTGCACCAGAAACCGAGCGGAGCCGGGCGGGGCGTTGTCGCCCTTGGTGTCGATGGTGCCTTGAACCGCGCAGTGGGCAGGTGTCGCCGCCGTCGCGGTAGTGGGGGTGGCTTCCGTCACGTGGACGCCGGCGACATGCAGGGCGTTCAGGGCGTCGACGGTGCAATCGGGTTTGGCCAAGGCGCAGGAAGCAGAGCCGGCCAGCAGCAGGGTGGCCAAGGTCACGGTCGTTTTCATGGTGCGCTCGCGTTTCCGGGTCGGGCGGTTTTTCGCCGTTACTGGTATCCCAGCATCTTCGCGGCTGGCCTGCAACGATCGGCCAGACCGGACTTGACAGTGTGGGGCCAATCCGGTTCGGATCGCTTGCTTTCGCATTCTGGAGGAAAACGAACATGGTGCGCGTCGAAATCGCGGTGAAAGGCCTGTTCGCGACGCCGGTCGCGGCGGTCGAGATGCCGGGGGCCGCGGAACTGAACGCCGAATTGGAGCGCACTATCCTGCTGCGGCGTGAACAGACCCGATCGGTGCAGGCATCCAATGCGGGCGGTTGGCATTCCGATCGCGACATCGTCACCTGGGGTGGTGCGCCGATCGCCGCCATCCTGGATGTGGCCAAGGGTGTGGCGACGCAGTTAACCGCCGATCGTCGTGGAGAGCCGGTACAGCCGGTCTGGACGGTGCAGGCGTGGGCCAACGTCAATGGCCCAGGCGACGGCAATATTTGCCATTACCATCCGGGGTCGTTCTGGTCCGGCACGTATTATGTCGCGGATGGCGGCTGCGCCGACGATCCCTCGCTTGGAGGAGAGTTCGAGATGCTGGACCCTCGCGGGCCGGGGCCGGGCATGTATGCGCCGGCGCTGAAATTCGCCGGTGAGGACGGCACGTCGGTGGGCAGCGCCGAGACGATCCGGCCGCGTCCGGGCCTGCTGATGCTGTTTCCATCCTGGCTGTATCATCAGGTGCGGCCCTATCGCGGCACTGGGCTGCGCATTTCGGTCGCTTTCAACCTCGGCATCGCGACACGGGATGCGTGAGGCCGTGGATGGTTCTGGTCACAATTTCTCCCGCCGTCAGAACGAGATCGTCGCCCTGCTGCGGGAAGCCGGGCGGGTCACGGTGGAGGATCTGGCGGCGCATTTCGATGTCTCGCCGCAGACGATCCGTCGCGATCTGAGCGAAATGAGCGAAGCACGGGTGATAACGCGCGTGCACGGCGGGGCGATCGTCGCGTCCAGTGTCGAGAACCTTGCCTATGATGCCCGCAAGCTGGTGGCGCAGCAGCACAAGCGGCTGATCGGAGAGGCGGCTGCTCGGTTAATTCCCGACAATTCCTCGTTGTTCATCAACATCGGCACCACGACGGAGGAGGTCGCCAAGGCTCTGGCCGGGCGGTCGGGGCTGCTGGTGATCACCAATAATCTGAATGTGGCGGCGGAACTTTACCGTAATCGCGCGATCGACGTGATCATCACCGGCGGCAGCGTGCGGCCGACCGATGGCGGGATTGTGGGCGCGACGACGGTGGACCTGATCCGTCAGTTCCGGGTGGACACGGCGGTGATCGGGATTTCAGCGATCGATGAAGATGGGACGCTGCTCGATTTCGATATTCGCGAGGTTCATGTGTCCCGCGCGATCATCGAGAACGCCCGGCGGGTGATCCTGGTGACTGACAGCAGCAAATTCGCCCGTTCCGCGCCGGCGCGCCTGGCCACGCTGGCCGATATCGACGTCCTGGTGACGGATCACCTGCCGTCCCCAGCAATTGCGGCGCTGTGCCGAGCGCGTGAGGTGGAGGTGGTGGAAACGGGCGGGCCGCGGGAGAGCGATATGGTCGGGCCTGATTGATCCAGCCGCCGGCGTTAAGTGGTTCGATAAAACAACACCCGCCCGGATGGCATGATCTGGTTCATCAGGTCGAAATCGCGCAGGTTCCGTGTCAGCACGACGTATCCGCGTTCGAGGGCATGCAGGTAGATCGTGGCGTCGTTCAGTGCCGCGACTTCCTGTCCGGGCTGGAAGCCGCCCAGACGAAAGACCAGTCCGGCCAGAATACCCGCCTCCATCACGACGCCGGCGCTGACGGAGTCCTCAATGCGATGGGGCGGAATGTCGCTGAGCACCCCGGTGAGTGCCGCGAGATGGGCGGATGTGTTCGGATGTGCGGGATTAAGACGTCCGAAGTTGTGCGATAATTCCCCCAGGACCACCGACAGATGCATCAGCCTGCGGGCTCTTAGAAGGTGCTCCACGGGCGGCGGCACGCTGCCTTCCAGCGTGTCCACATAAACGCAGGTGTCGAGGAGGAGCGCCGGTCCAAACCAGGCCGCTGAGTCGGCGAAATCGAGATCGGCGTCGTCTCGGCGCGGCAATGGACGGTCGAAGCGCTCCGGCTTGATCCGCCGCAGCGATCGCGCGAGATCAGTCCGCAGAGAATGTTCCTTTCGGCACCGTGCCCTTTCGCGCGAGCAGCTTTTCCCCGAAGTCGTCCTCCAGAGCGAGCTTGATCAGCGCGTAGGTCAGAAGGTCGGTGTTCACGGAGATACCGCTGACGCGCTTCGCCTGTTGAATCAGGGCTTCGGAGAACCGCCCAGCCATTGTCCGCTGCTTGGGGCCGAGCAATCCGCTCTCCTGGGCGGCTTGAAGGACAAGCGCCCGCTGGTCACCGTGGTCTGATGCGTCATCGGTCATGTCATCCTCCTGTGGGTGATGTATAACATTATTGGCATTCTGTCGAACGATATCAATCTCCGAGCCAATCGCTGTCGACCGACTGCTTGCATTTTCCTTTTATCTGCGCATACGATCAAAACGACCAAACAAATGCGCGAATGCGCATGGCGTGAGGAGACGAACGAACCCGATGGATGCGGCTGGCAGCAGTTCCGAGTACGACCTCGCCATCATTGGCGGCGGCATCAACGGCTGCGGCATCGCCCGTGATGCGGCGGGACGTGGCTGGCGGGTGTTTTTGTGCGATCGGGCGGATTTGGCGTCCGGCACGTCCAGCGCGTCCACAAAGCTGATCCATGGCGGTCTGCGTTACCTGGAGCACTACGAATTCCGCCTGGTGCGCGAGGCACTGATGGAGCGTGAGGTGCTGTGGGGTATCGCGCCACACATTGTCCGGCCGTTGCGCTTCGTCCTGCCGCACCACAAGAAGCTGCGGCCGGCCTGGCTGCTGCGGCTTGGCCTGTTCCTGTACGATCATCTGGGCGGGCGGAAGCGCCTGCCGCCGACACGCAGCTTGCGGCTGGCCACAGACCCGGTTGGTGCATTGCTGAAACCGGAATTCACCCGAGCGTTCGAATACTCCGATTGCTGGGTGGAGGATTCGCGGATGGTGGTGTTGAACGCGCGCGATGCGGCCGATCGCGGAGCGACGATCGCGACGCGCTCGGCGTGCATTTCAGCGGAACGGGTTGGCGGGGTGTGGAACGTTGCACTACGCGATGAGGCGACCGGTGCTGTTCGCACCATCCACGCCAAGGTACTGGTCAACGCCGCCGGCCCCTGGGTGGGCGAGGTGGCCGGTTCGGTCATACGGGCGAATGTTCCAGCCTCGGTGCGTCTGGTGCAGGGCAGCCATATCGTGGTGCGGCGGCTGTACGATCATGAGTCCTGCTACATTTTTCAGAACGCGGACGGACGCATCTTCTTCGTTATTCCGTATGAACGTGACTTTACACTGATCGGCACGACCGACCAGGATTTCACCGGCGATCTTGGCGACGTGCGGGCGAGTGCGGCCGAGATCCGCTATTTGTGCGACTCCACGGGTGCCTATCTGCGCAAGCCGGTCACTCCGGACATGGTGGTCTGGTCGTATTCCGGCGTTCGGCCGCTGTTCGACGATGGGTCCTCGGAACCGCAGGAAGCGACGCGCGACTACGTGCTGAAATTGGATGCGCCCACAGGCGAACCGGCGCTGCTGTCGGTGTTTGGCGGCAAGATCACGACCTACCGGCGGCTGGCGGAATCGGCGCTGGCGATGTTGCAACCGCATCTGCCGGTCGCGTCCGAACGGGCGGCGGGGTGGACTGGGCTGGTGACGCTGCCGGGCGGCAATTTTCCGGTGGATGGGTTCGAGGCCCAATTCACTGCCGCGGCGGCTCGCTATCCGTTCGTGCCGGAAGCGACCGTGCGGCGGTTGTCGCGAGCGTACGGCACCCGGATCGATGCCGTGCTGAGCGGCGCGACCAGCATGGCCGATCTGGGCCGTGTCTTCGGCGCCGATCTGACGGAAGCGGAACTGCGCTACCTGGTACGGGCTGAATGGGCGCGTACCGCCGAGGATGTGGTGTGGCGGCGCAGTAAACTTGGCCTGCGTCTGTCGGCGGAACAAATCGCCGCGGTCGACGACGCGATTCATTGGATGATGCAGGAAGGAATGGCCAGTATCCCATGAGTCTGGTGTTGGACAATATTGGCCTGACGGCTGGCCAGGACACGATCATCGACAGCGTCTCGCTGACCCTGCGGCGCGGGACGATGAACGTGCTGCTGGGTCCGACGCTGGCCGGCAAGACAACGCTGATGCGGCTGATGGCGGGCCTGGATCAGCCGACCAGCGGACGGTTGTTGCTGGACGGCAAGGACGTGACCGGGATTCCGGTGCGGAAGCGGTCCGTAGCCATGGTCTATCAGCAGTTCGTCAACTACCCCAGCTTGTCGGTTTTCGAAAACATCGCCTCGCCACTACGGGTTGCTCGGTTGCCGAAGGGTGAGATCAAGGCGCGGGTGCGGCATGCGGCCGGGCTGCTGCGGTTGGAGAACCTGCTGGATCGCATGCCGGCGCAGCTTTCCGGCGGCCAACAGCAGCGCACGGCCATCGCTCGCGCCCTGGTTAAACGCGCCGATCTGGTGCTGCTGGATGAGCCGCTGGCCAACCTCGATTACAAGCTGCGCGAGGAACTGCGGGAACAACTGCCGCCCATCTTCGCCGAAAGCAACGCGATCCTGGTCTATGCGACGACCGAACCGACCGAGGCGCTGCTGTTGGGAGGCGAGACGGCGACGGTGTGGGAAGGACGGGTGACGCAGCACGGTCCGACCTCGGAGGTTTATCGCCGGCCGGAGAACCTCACCGCGGCGCGGGTGTTTTCCGATCCGCCGTTGAACGAATTGTTCGTCATCAAGCGCGGCGCGGTGATCGAGACCTCGACCGGTCGGCAATTGCCGGCCATCGGTGTGTTGGCGAACCTGCCGGACGGGCGCTATCGGGTCGGGTTCCGTTGCGATGGCGCGACCGTCGGCGGCGGGGGAGCGGGGATGCTGGGATTTCCGGGCGTCGTTTCGGTCACCGAACTCAGCGGATCGGAGAGCTTTGTTCATGTCGATGTCGGCCTGGGCACCTGGGTGTGCTTGGTGCGCGGCGTGCACGACTGGCAACCGGGTGCGCCCGCCGAGGTATCCGTCGACATGCAGCGTTGCTTCGTCTTCGACACGTCGGAAACCCTGGCGGCGTCGCCCGCCATGGCAGCATCGGCCTGACCATGACACGCATCACCCTCGACGGCATCGCCCACGCCTACACACGACAACCGCGCAGTGAGAAGGACTATGCGCTGCGGCCGCTGCACCATGTGTGGGAGCAGGGGATGGCCTACGCCCTGCTGGGGCCGTCCGGCTGTGGCAAGACGACGCTGCTGAATATCATCTCCGGGCTGATCATTCCATCGGAAGGGCGGTTGCTGTTCGATGATCGCGATGTGACGCGGTTGCCGACCGAACAGCGTAATATTGCGCAGGTGTTTCAGTTTCCGGTGATCTACGACACGATGACGGTGGCTGAAAACCTCGCGTTTCCCCTACGGAATCGCAAAATGCCCGCTGCTGCTATCACCGCTCGGGTCGCGGAGATCGCCGCGATGCTGGAACTGACGGCGGACCTGAAGCGTCGGGCGCGCGGGCTGACGGCGGATGCGAAGCAGAAGATCTCCCTCGGTCGCGGCCTGGTGCGTTCCGACGTGTCGGCCGTGCTGTTCGATGAACCGCTGACGGTGATCGATCCGGCGCTGAAATGGGAGTTGCGGTCGAAGCTGAAGGCGGTGCATCGGGCGCTCGATCTGCTGATGATCTATGTGACGCACGACCAGACCGAGGCACTGACCTTTGCCGATCGGGTGGTGGTGATGAACGAGGGCCAGGCGGTGCAGATCGGCACGCCGGAGGAACTGTTCGAAAAGCCCGACCATACGTTTGTCGGCTATTTCATTGGGTCGCCGGGCATGAATTTCCTGCCGGCTCGGGTGGACGGCAACCGAGCCTATGCCGGCGGCGGGGAAATTGTGTTGGGCGCCGGGTATCCGGCGCTGTCCGAGGCGGTGCGGATCGGCGTGCGTCCGGACTTCGTGACGCTGACGCCGGGTGCTGGCCTGAAGGTCCAGGTGCGCCGGGTCGATGATTTCGGCCGTAAGCGCTTGGCGCATGTCAGCCTGGGCGGGGTGCCGCTGGTGGCGACCATTCCCGCCGATATGCAAAGTGTCGGCACCGAAGCCAACGTCAGCTTCGATGCCGCGCATGTGCTGGTCTACCAGAATGAGGTTCGTGTCGAGGGGATCGCGGCATGATGGATAAACCAACGAATAATCGTGCCTGGTTCTTTGTACTGCCGGTGCTGGCGCTGGTACTGTTCTCCTCCATCGTTCCGATGATGACGGTGGTGAACTATTCGGTTCAGGACTCGATGGGGGTGAACAACTTCTTCTGGAATGGCGACGCGTGGTTCCGCGATCTGCTGGATCCAACCAGCGAAATCGGCGCGCGCTTCGCCGGCGCGCTGATGCGGACGTTCGCGTTTTCCGCCGCCGCGCTGGCGGTCGAGGTGCCGTTGGGGATCGCGGTGGCGCTGTGCCTGCCCAGGCGCGGCTGGGCGGTCGGCCTGTCGCTGGTGGTCACCGCGCTGCCAATGCTGATCCCCTGGAACGTCGTTGGCATGATGTGGCAGATTTTTGCCAGGCAGGATATCGGCCTGTTCGGCGCCGTGCTGACGGGGATTGGGCTGCCATACAACGTCACGCAGGACCCGGTGTCCGCGTGGATCACGATCGTGGTCATCGATGTCTGGCACTGGACGCCGATGGTCATCCTGCTGAGTTATGCGGGTCTGCGCGCGATCCCGGACGCCTACTATCAGGCGGCTCGTATCGACGGTGCCAGCCGTTGGGCGGTGTTCGTCAACATCGAGTTGCCGAAGCTGCAG
Source organism: Acidisphaera sp. S103 (assembly GCF_009765975.1). Classification (GTDB taxonomy): domain Bacteria; phylum Pseudomonadota; class Alphaproteobacteria; order Acetobacterales; family Acetobacteraceae; genus Rhodopila. The sequence goes on from NZ_LMUJ01000032.1 coordinate 48,067, forward strand.
AAGGTGTTGGTGATCGCAGTACTGCTGCGCTTCATGCAGACCTTCATGATCTACACCGAACCGGTTGTCGTCACCGGTGGGGGACCCGGGAATGCAACCACATTCCTGTCGATCGACCTGGTGAAGATCGCCATCGGGCAGGTTGATGTGGGCAGCGCCGCCGCGATGTCTCTGGTGTATTACATCATCATCCTGACCGCCTGCTGGATATTCTTCACGGTCATGACGCAACTCGATCGCCGGAGGGACACCTGATGCGCTCGGTTGTCGGTCCCCGGATCGCGCTGATCATCTATCTGGTCGCGCTGATGCTGCCGGTTTACTGGCTGATCAACCTCAGCCTGCGCACAAATGCCGACATCATGTCGGGGATGGCGTTGTGGCCGCATCATCCGACGCTGGAGAAATACCGAGCGATTTTTGAGGACCGGACGTGGGTGCATGCGTTCGGTGTGTCGCTGACCTATGTCGCGATCAACACGGTGATTTCGGTGACCGTGGCGTTGCCCGCGGCGTATGCTTTCAACCGGTATCATTTCATCGGCGACAAGCACCTGTTCTTCTGGCTGCTGACCAACCTGATGGCGCCGTCGGCGGTGTTCGCGCTGCCGTTTTTCAACCTGTTCTATGCGGTGGGCCTGTTCGACACCGTTTGGGCGGTGGCGTTGGCGCATTGTCTGTTCAATGTGCCTCTGGCGGTATGGATTTTGGAGGGCTTCGTCGGCGGCGTGCCGCGCGAAATCGATGAGACGGCGGCGATCGACGGTTACTCGTTTCCGCGCTTCTTTATCAAGCTGTTCCTGCCGCTGATCGCCAACGGCATCGGTGTCACCGCGTTCTTTTGCTTCATGTTCTCCTGGGTGGAGCAATTGCTAGCCACGACGTTGACATCGGCCAATGCGCTGCCGTTCGCGGCGGTGATGACGCGCAGCTACTCGGCGTCCGGCATGGACTGGGCGCTGCTGTCCGCCGCCGGCGTGCTGACCATGGTGCCGGGTGCGGTGGTGATCTGGTTCGTGCGCAATCACATCGCCAAGGGCTTTGCCCTTGGCCGGGTCTAGGGAGGGACGCGATGTTCGCCTGGATGGCATGGACCTGGGCGACGGCGGCGTTTTTTGGCTGCGTCGCCGTGGCGCTAATCATTCTGACCTTGCTGGCGATCTATCGGCCGGAAACGCCGCGCTCAGGCATTCTCCGGTTTCCGACGACGCGAGGTGACCGGTTCTTCGTCAGCCTGCTGGGGTCGGCGTTCATCTTCATCATCTGGATGCGGCTGGGCGGGGGGGACCTTTGGTACCCGTTCGCCGGATCCATCGTTTACGGAATCGCGATGTTTCGTTTCGCGTGAAACTATCCCGAGCATGGGGCTGGGGAAATAGAGGGGAAACAGACATGGATACGACACGGCGTAGCGTATTGAAGGGAGCCGCCGCCACTGCTGGGACGGCCGCGGCGGTGGGTGGCGCAGCGATCCTGACCTCGACACCGTCCTACGCGCAGCAGGTGGATGCCGCGAAGAAGTGGGTGGACTCCGAATTCCAGCCGTCGACGCTGAACAAGGATCAGCAGATGGCGGAGATGGAATGGTTCATCAAGGTGTCCGCTCCGTTCAAGGGTATGAAACTGAGCTGTGTTTCAGAAATCCTGAGTATTCACGAGTATGAATCGAAGACGCTGACGAAGGCGTTCGCGGACATCACCGGCATTCAGGTCAACCATGAGCTGATGGACGAAGGCTTGCTGGTGGATAAGATCGAGGTCGAAATCCAGTCGGGTAAGCCGATCTACGACTTCTGGATGAACGATTCGGACTTTATCGGCACGCATCCTCGGTACAAGGACATCGTCGGCGGCTCGCTGACGGATTTCATGGCGAACGATGCCAAGGACATCACCAATCCGAACCTGGATCTGAACGATTTCATCGGGCTTTCGTTCGCGACGTTCACGGATGGCAAGTTGTATCAGTTGCCGGACCAGCAGTTCGCCAATCTGTACTGGTTCCGGTATGACTGGTTCCAGAAGCCGGAGCTGAAAGCGCAGTTCAAGCAGAAATACGGGTATGAACTGGGCGTGCCGGTCAACTGGTCGGCGTATGAGGACATCGCCGATTTCTTCACCAACCAGGTCAAGCAAATCGACGGCGTCCGCGTCTATGGCCACATGGACTACGGCAAGAAGGATCCGTCCCTGGGCTGGCGCTTTACCGACGCCTGGCTGTCGATGGCGGGTTCGGGCGATCGCGGCCTGCCGAACGGCAAGCCGGTGGACGAATGGGGCATCCGGATGGAGGACGGCATTCCGCGCGGTTCCTCGATCACGCGCGGCGGCGACGCCAACGGGCCGGCGGCCGTTTATGCAACGACCAAGTTCGTCGAGTGGCTGAAGAAGTATGCGCCGCCGGAAGCGGCCGGCATGGACTTCCTGGAAGCCGGTGCGGTGCCGGGCCAGGGCCATATCGCGCAACAGATCTTCTGGTACAGCGCGTTTACCCATGCCCTGTCCGATCCGAAGCTGCCGGTGATGAACGCCGACGGCACGCCGAAATGGCGCATGGCCCCCAGCCCGCATGGTGCGTATTGGAAGGAGGGCATGAAGCTGGGCTACCAGGACATGGGTTGCTGGACCATGCTGAAATACGCGCCGATGGAGCGTGTGAAGGCTGGCTGGCTGTATGCCCAGTTCTGCGTCTCCAAGACGGTGACGCTGAAGAAGGCGGTGACGTCGCTGCACGTGATCCGGGAAAGCGATATCTGGTCCGACGCGATGACTCAACTGGCGCCCAAGGTCGGCGGACTGGTGGAATTCTATCGCAGCCCGGCGCGCAAACTGTGGACTCCTACGGGTGTCAACGTGCCGGAATATGGCAAGCTGGCGCAGGTGTGGTGGCAGAACGTGTCGAAGGCGATCTCGGGGGAGGCGACGCCGCAGCAGGCGATGGATGGCCTGGCCCGCGATCAGGACGCGATCATGACGCGACTGGAGAAATCCGGCGCGCAGGGGGCACTGGGTCCGAAGATGAACCCGGAGAAGACCGCCGAGTACTGGTATGACCGAGCGGTGAAGGACGGCAACCTGGCGCCGCAGCGGAAGCTTGCCAATGAGAAGCCGAAAGGCGAGACCATCGACTACGACGAACTGATCAAGACCTGGGCAGCGTCGCCGCCGCCGAAGAAGGCCTGATACTGTCGTTGCGCCGTTGTGTCATTACCGGGCCAGCCTCGGTGATGACACAGGGTGCGGCTTTACGGGCAGCCTGCTTCCCGGTGTGATCGCCGGGTCAAGGTCCCTGGGCGTCAGGATAGCGAGGATAGGGAAAAGGATTTGGCCGGCCGGAACACTCTCACCGTCATGGCCGGGACAATGCCCGGCCATGTCGGTTAGGTCGGCGTCGGTTCGGCCAGGCAATTCTCGATCCACCGCCTACCCCGATGCTATGAGGCTTGGCCCGGCCATGACACGGGGGCTAGGCCGACACCTGGTCTTAGAGCCTATAGGGCACCGCCCTCCTAACCCCTGAAGGACCAACAACCATGCCCCGGCACATCCTTGTCATCGACCAGGGCACGACCTCGACAAGAAGCATCGTGTTCGACGCCGCGGTCGCGCCGGTGGCGACGGTCCAGCAGGAATTCAACCAGATTTATCCGCGGCCTGGCTGGGTTGAGCATGATCCGGAGGATATCTGGACCTCGGTGCTGGCGACCGCGCGGCGGGTGTTGGCTGATGCCGGTCTGACGGCGACGGATGTCGCGGCGCTGGGCATCACCAACCAGCGGGAAACGGTGGTGGTGTGGGATCGCCGGACCGGGCGAGCGATTCATAACGCCATCGTCTGGCAGGATCGCCGCACCGCGGATCTTTGCGAGCGACTGGAGCAGGCTGGGCACGGTGATATGGTCGCCGCCCGCACCGGCTTGCGGCTCGATCCGTATTTTTCGGCGACCAAGATCGCCTGGCTGCTGGATACGGTGGACGGCGCTCGGGCGGCGGCCGAGGCCGGGCATCTGGCGTTCGGCACGGTGGACAGTTTCCTGCTGTGGCGGCTGACCGAAGGCGCTGCGCATGCCACGGACGCTACGAACGCATCGCGCACGCTGCTGTTCGACATCCATCGCGGTGCCTGGGACGACGAACTGCTAGCGCTGTTCGACATTCCCCGCGCCATGCTGCCGGAGGTGCGGGATAGCGCCGGCACGTTCGGCACCGCCACGGCGGCGCAATTCGGGGGGCCGATCGCCATTCGCGGCGTCGCGGGGGATCAGCAGGCCGCTTTGATCGGCCAGGCATGTTTTCACCCGGGCATGGTCAAATCCACCTATGGCACCGGTTGTTTCGCACTGCTGAACACCGGACGGCAGGCGATCGTTAGTCGCCATCGGCTGGTCACGACCATCGCCTATCAGTTCGACGGGCAGCGTACCTACGCGCTGGAAGGGTCGATCTTCGTCGCCGGTGCGGCGGTGCAGTGGCTGCGCGACGGCATCGGACTGATTGCCTCCGCGGCCGAGACGGGGGCCTTGGCGGCCGAGGCCGACCCGGGGCAGGACGTCTATATGGTGCCTGCCTTTGTCGGTCTGGGCGCACCGCACTGGGACAGTGAAGCCCGAGCGCTGCTGACCGGCATGACTCGGGGGACGACGCGGAAGGAACTGGCGCGCGCGGTGCTGGAATGTGTCGGCTACCAGACCAAGGACCTATTGGATGCCATGCAGGCCGATCTGGGTGCCGATTGGTCCGGCACCCGGCCGGTGATCCGGGTCGATGGCGGCATGAGCGCGAGCGACTGGACCATGCAGTTTCTCGCCGACATCCTGGCCGCGCCGGTGGACCGGCCCACGTGCCTGGAAACCACGGCCCTGGGCGCCGCGTACCTGGCCGGGATGGCGGCGGGTCTCTATCCCGATGCCGATACATTCGCGGCGACGTGGTCCGGCGAGCGGCGGTTCGCGCCGATGATGGCGGCACCCGAACGCGACCGAAAATATCGCGGCTGGCGGGATGCGATGGCGCGTGCGCTGTTGCGGCCCTGACGCCGCCGGTGCATCACGCTGTCCATGCGTATCGTCTTCCGTTGCGATCCCGCGCTTGCCGATCATCTTCCGCGGCCTATCCCGGCTCGTGAAGCCCTGCCGGATTGGCTGCGCGCGATGCAGCCCCGTGCGCATTCGCCGACGCATGGGCAAGATGTGCGCACCGTCAAGCAATGCCCGCCCTTCGTCGACGCGATGACCTATGGCTTCGTCATCCCGTTGCCCTGCGACGTGACCGTGCGCGACGGGGCGCTATCCTGGGATTGGGATGTGCCGACGCCGTCGGTTCACGCCCATCCGCGTTCACCGATCAGCTTCCACGTCCCGGAACAGGTGCTGGGCACGCCGCTGCATCACCCCAATCGTGTTCTGGTCAAATTCAATAGTTTCTGGACGATCGAACTGGAGCCGGGTTGGTCGCTGTTCGCAACACATCCGGTCAATCGGGAGGACCTGCCGTTCCGCCTGGTGACCGGCTTGGTGGATGCCGACCGATTCAGCGATGTCGGCATCCTGTTTCCGGCGGTCTGGACCGATCCGACTTTCAGCGGAACATTGCCGCGCGGCACGCCGGTGGCGCAGTGCTTCGCGGTGCCTCGGGAAATACCCGAGATGGTGTTCGAGGCATTTTCGGCTGAGGCAGCCGCGCGCTACGACGCGACTGCGGAGACTCTGCTGAGCACGCCGGGCGTCTATCGCCGCCGGTTCCGTGCGCGGCGTCTACGCGCCAAGCGCCCGGCGGAAAGCAGTGGGATCGAGCCATAGCATGCCGGTGCGTGCCGCCGTGATCGCCTGGGCGACCCGGCTGAATGAGTCGGGGCGGATGCGGATGGCGGATCGGTAAGCGTCGATCGCGGCCGGCATGTCGCCCTGGCGCTGCAGGGCGATGCCGAGGTTGACGGCGGCCTCGGCGAAATCAGGCCGGTGCTGCAACGCTGCCTGATAGGCGGTGATCGCTGCCTTTTCATCGTTCAGGTCCTGGCAGGTAAGACCGAGCGCGAACCAGGCGCCCGCGGCGGTCGGGTCGAGGGTGACGGCTTGTTGCAGTGCCGTTCGTGCCTCGGTCATCCGGCCGGCGTCGCGCAGCAGCAGGCCGCGGCCGAATTGGGCGTCTGCCAGGGTGGGGTCTGCCAGCGCGGCTCGGGTGAAAGCGACGAGTGCGGCGGCGGGTTTTCGTGCGCGCTGTAGGGCGAGGCCAAGGTGCTGCCATTCGGCCGCCTGGGTCCGATGGCGCGCGGCCAGCAGATCCAGCATGGCGTCGAGCGACTTGTCGCCCAGATCGAGCAGTGTCCGGCACAGCAGGAACGCGGGTTCGGCAAGATCGGGTGCTCGTGCCACGGCTTCGCGCAACGGCGTCACCGCCTGATCTTGTGTGCCGGCGGCGATCGCTGCCCGGGCGGCGAGGACCAGCGAGGCCACGTGGCCGGGGCGTATGGTCAGGCTTTGGCGGATGCTGCTCAGTGCCTCGTTCGGGTTGCCGGTGCGCAGGGCAAGGGTGGCGTGCAGTTGCAATACCGCAGGATCGTCGGGCCGGGCGCGCCGCAGTTCGTTGCAGGCTAAAGCCGCTGCGTCGAGGTTTCCGGCATTTACGTGCGCGACGGCGGCACGGAAGATCTGCTCGAAGAGGGTGTGAGGTATAGGGTTCATCTCGGGTCGCCTGGGGCCATGGGCGACTTTAAGACAGATCATGCGGATTGGAAATGACCCGACGGTGCCGGCAGCAGGCTACGACCACTATTGTGGTGCCCAAAAATAAAATGTGGAGCCTATTCTATAAGGCCGGGGACTCTATTATAGACGCAATGAAGTGATCCGTTTTGGACAGTCTCCACCCGATAGAAAAGCAAAACGCATCGTCGTTACAGGTTTCGCCGTTGCGGCGACATCCATCGATAATAATATTTCGCCGCCACTTGCCCATCTACACGAGGGTCATGGAGGTGTATCGTCAATCGTCGGCCAGTTTCCACCAGACACAATTAAGCAGGATGAAAATCCTGCCCGACTGCCGCCAACGAAAACCACCGATAAAACAAACGAGAAACAGCCGCTATCGTGGCGGTTTCTGGCGTTTGCGGGTACATCTGTAACGACGATTCGCTACAAATGCAACTGGTGAACAGGGGATAACCACACATTTTTTTGATCGTCAGAAAACCTACCGTAAAGCCCCTGCCGGTTCAAGGCCCGAAGATGGCCGCGCGCAACATATTGCAATGCCGAGATTAGTGTTGGAAGTGGACAACCGATCACGGATTTGAGTAAGGTTAAAACGCACAGACAAAATCGGCTAGTATTTCCTGCCGATCATAGAGTGAGATTGCTCATGGGGCTCTACCAGCGGTTGCTCCGAACTGTCTCCCAACAAGCGTTATTTGCTCGCGGATACGATGGGGGTGGTGCGCCCGGCGGGTCCCGTGCCGGCAAGGCCACCGCTGATACCGCCGACCGGTTGCTGCGTACACCACTGGTATTCGAGACGCTTGAACCGCGCGTTCTGTTGTCGGGGGATCCGATCACCGCCGCCGCGCAGAATGCGTTGCTGGCGGGCCTGCAAAGCTTCGAAGCCTGGACTGCCACCCAACTGAACCACCAGGCGCAACTGGCGCAGCAGTTGCCGGTCGTCAGTACATCGGTTGGCGATCTGGTCGATCTGCCGGGACAGGTGCAGACGCATCTGGTGCAGCCGATCGAGGCTTATTTTGCCAGCAACGGCGCGGCGTCGACATATGAGGGTCTTGCCGCGGCATTGCAGGCCGATCCGGCGGATGCCGGCGGTGTGGTGGGCGTGTTCGCGCATGGCGAGTATCTGTTCACCCTCAGTACGTTCCAGACAAGCGCGCCCATTACGGCACCGCTCAACCTGACCTCCGGTACCGCGGGGATCAGTCTGCAAATCGGCACGCCGCCGACTTTGTCCGGGCAGGCGACAGTGTCGATGGCGCTGACCTTCGGCTACGATACCGGCAGCGTGACCGGCGCGGCGCCAGGCTTCTTTATTCAACCGGCGAAGATCACCGAGGGCGTTTCCCTCGCCGCGGCGGGCTTCAACACCACGGCGACCCTGGGGGCCGCCAATGCAACGGTGACGGGCGGGTCGGCCTCCGTTGCTGCTACCGCGACCGTGCAGCTTCAGGACCCGGTCGCCGGCGATCCCAACAATTATATTACGCCAGCCGAGCTGAACGGCGAGCCGATGACGGCTTTGGTTTCGACCTCGTTGTCGGGGTCGGCAAATTTGACCCTGCCGATCAGTTCCAATCTGTTGGCCGGCGGCACGCAATCGTTGCAACTGAACTGGTCGGGCGATCTCGCCAGCGTCGGCGGCTCCAACCTGAACAGCCTTGGGGCGTGGGCGCAGCTCGATACGATTTCGCCGGCGTTGGTGCGGCAGGCGGTCAACGCGCTGCCGGGGCTGATTTCGTCCGCGGTGGGCAGTGCCGGGTTCGGCGCCGGCGTGCCGGTCCTTGGTCAGGACCTGGGCCAGTTGTTCGACCTGGGTTCGGATTTCACCACCGCGGCGGCCGGAATTGGCAATGCGACGTCGCTGGATCAGGTGGCGGCGGCGCTGCAGAACAACGGCATTGCCGTGACGTTCAGCGTCAATGCCGCGGACAACGAACTCGATATGCTGGTCAACGCCAGCAATGCGTTCGATACCACGGTGCCATACACGATCGACACCCAGATCGGCGGCACCAACTTTGTACTGAACGGATCGGTGCAGGCGACCGGGACGGCGACCGCTGCCCTTACCGTTGGCCTGTCGTTCGATACGACGCTTCCCGACGACCAGCGCCTTGTGCTGGTCGAGAACAGCAGCGCGTTGAGCCTGGCGTTCACCGCCATCACTGCCTCACCGATCACGGCGACGGCGGCGCTCGGGTTGATGCGGGTGCAGGTGAACGATGGCAGCCTGACGATCGGTGCGCAGAATGGCAGCACCGTCGATCCGACGAAGCCAGCGACTGCGACGATCGCGTTTTCCGGCACCAGCGGTGGACGCGTCACGTTAGCGCAACTGGTTTCGAGTCCGACTGGCTCGATCACCACGGCCTACAGCGGCGCGATCCAGGCGACGCTGCCGTTGACCAGCCCGCTTGGTGGGAATGCGGACCTGGGCATGACCTGGCTGCTGGATCAGCCGGCCGGTGGCGTTCCGCAGATCACCGGTGCCGCGCAGGCGGCCAGCCTGGTGGTCGCGCCGAGCAGCCTAACGACCGACCCAACGCTTGATGCCCAGTCGGTGGCGGGGTTGCAGACCCTGGTCCAGTGGGCGGCGGCGGTCACCACGTCGGCCGATCAATCCACTGCCCTGACCACCCAGATGCCGTTGGTGAACGAAACGCTGGCGCAACTCAGCGGGCTTGGGCCGGCGACAAGCGGCACGTTCCCGGGGGTGCTCAACGTTATCGCCAGCGCGATCAATTCCTATGCGGTGGTGGGCGCCAGCACCGACAATTTCCAGGCCTCGATCATCAGCGCGCTGGCGGCATTCACCGCCGCGAACCCGGCCTACACGTTCGCCGTCACTGCAACCGCGGGAGAGATACCGGCGTCCGATACCACGGGGGCGGAAGCCCTGGGCCTGACGCCGGGCATAGACCAGTTGGTGTTCACCCTGTCGGTGACCGCGACCTATGCCAGTTCCCCGACGTTCAGCCTGACCCCCAGTTCCGCCGACGACAATCTCGGTTTTTCGGCCACCGGGACGGCGACGGGCACCGTGAACCTGAACGTCACGTTCGCGATCGCACAGACATCGAATATCTCGGCGCAAGACGCCACCGTCGTGATTTTGAATGGGCTGACCGCGGCGGCGACCGGCCAGGTTTCCGGGCCGTTGCCGCTAGGAATCGGATTGCTCGGTGCGACGGGGACCTCGGGCAACGTCGACCTGGGCACGTCTGTCGACATCACCATGACCAGTGACGGCACCGGGCTGCCGCAGCCGAACTCGATCGGCGCGATCCTGGGCACCCCCGCCGGCCAACTGATGACGGTCACGGAACAACAGCCATCGTCCATCTCCGGTGACTTCGTGGTGACGTCGACCTTCGGCATCCTGAACAACGGGACCACCGAGGTCACGATCAACGGCGATCCGCTGAGTGGGTCCGTCCCGACGGTGATTATCGTGGGGACTGAATCGCTGGACTTCCAGGCGTTCGCCAATCTGGCGCCCACCGATCTGCTGGGCGGGCTCTCGACGCTCGCATCGGCGATGGATGACGTGGGCGACGCGCCTTCGGTGTCCGGCACAACGTCCGAGATGATCGCCGATGTGCCGCTGACCGACGTGACGGTGGGGCAGGCCGCCGATTTCGGTTCGGTGTTCGAGACGGACATTGTCGATGCGCTGACAGCGTCGCAGAATCATGCACCGACCTTCGACAGCATCCAGCAGTTCCAGACGGAGCTGGCCGCCCTGACGGGGGTCACCGGGTCGAGCGTCACTTACAACAATAGCAGCAACGACATCGACGTCGGCTTCACCCTGTCTGTCGGCTTCGACACCACTCCGGCGTCGTTCACCTATGACCTGACCGGCACGGCGGGCACCGTCCTTGGCGATCTGACGAATGTGAATGCGACGACGGCGACGGCGACGCTGTCGATCAACGGCACCGGCACCATCGCGGTCGGGTTCGACTTCAGCCTGGCGCCGAACGCGGTGCAGTTCGTTGGCGCGACACCGTTGCCGACAACGGGTGTTCTGCCTACGGGATCGGATGCGCATTTCACCCTGAGTCTGACCGCCCCTGGCGACGCCACGCCGACGACAGTGTCCGTGACCGTCGCTGCGGCTGCCACGCAGGCCAATGGAACCGCGGCACAACTCCTTACCGAAATCAGTTCGGCACTGGCAGCCGCGCTGACGACAGCAGGCCTGCCGGCGAACGTGGTGACAGCCGGCATGTATGGGGGTGCGCTGACGCTGAATTTGATACCGGGGATGTTCACCGACATGGCGGTGTCAACTGCCCCGACAGACCCGGCGGTGTATGAACTTGGCATCGCGCCGGCGACGCTGCCGACAGCCTCGATCGTGGGCAATACGGCCCTGCCGGGTAATGGCCGGTTGAGCGCGGATGCCACGTTCACGGTCACGGCGGACGGCGGCACCGCGACGCCGATTACCATCACCGCGGCATCGACAGCGGGCAACAGTTCGCAGAGCCAGTTGCTGACGCAGGTGCAGCTTGCGCTGGCGCCGCTGAACGCGACCCTGACCAATGCCGACCGCCTGCCCATCGTGGTCGGCCTGACCAGCGCGGGCCTCCTGTCTTTCACGATATCGGGCTATGGCAGCACGCTGGCCATCACCGCCGGCGCGGCGGCGCAAACCGGGCTGGGCTTGCCGACGTCGGACACCGTCCAGGCGGGGGCGCCGGATGTCTATGTCGAGGCATCCGCCGGTCCGGTTCCGGAAGACGACGTGCTGACCACCAACCAGACGTTCACGATCACTGTCGACGGGCTGCCGAGCATGGACATCACGGTCTATGCGACGGCCACGGCCGGCAACGATACCCCGGCCCCGACGGGCGTTCTCGATCCCACCCCGGCGCAGTTGGCGGCGGAGGAGGACGTCACCACCCCGCAGCAGATGCTGACGAATGAAATCAACCTGGCCCTGGCGCCATTGAATGCCGAACTGGCCAACGCCGGCTACGCCCAGGTCTCGGCCAGCATCGGCACGCCCGCCTCGAATGCCGATCTGGACGCCGGCAGCACGACGGCCAACAGCGATGGAGTCCTGTTCTTTTCCACGATGGGATCGGCGGCAACGATCATCGTTCAAGCACCGGCGGGCAATCAACTGGGCCTCGGGCTTGATCAAATCAGCACCGCGCCGACGCTGTCGGTGGCCGCGGGACAGACGTTCAACGGCAACATCGATGTAACGCAGTTGTCGCTGACCGGCACGCTGGCGGTGACCGGAAGCGTCACCGCCACGGCGGAATTGGGTAACGTCGAAATCAATCTGGGGCCGGGCACCATCGCGTTCGATCCGACCGTATCATTGTCGTTGCGTGGTTCGGCCCTGTTGTCGAACCTCGACAATCCCGCGAACACCGCCGCCTATTTCAATGAGGTTGTTGGTGGTGCGGCCTCGATTTCCCTTCCGCTTACGGCGGCCGATGGATTGGGTTCCGAACTTGGCCTGGATTCGAACGCCGCCCTGGCGCTGAGCGCGCCCGACATGTTCACGCTTTCAGGGTGGACGGCCAACACCGCGTCGCTGGAGGGGCTGGCCACCGCGCAGTCTTTCACTTTTGCCGAAGCGAAGGAGGCACTGACGCAGCTTGGTGCCTTGGTCACCCAGTCCGCGGCGAACCCAGACGGGCTGTTCGGCCAGCTTGTGCCGCTGATCAACGAGCCGCTGGGCACCGCGTTGGGGATCACTCAGGACTTCGCCAACCTGGCGTCCGATCTGCTGCCGGGATCGAATTTCACCCTGGATCAGCTTCAGACCGCGTTGAACACAGCGGTGACGACGGCCTTCGGTCCATTGAACAGTGGCGCCAGTTTCGGCGTTCAACTGACCGGCGACGTGTTGCAACTGACGCTGAACTTCACGCCGGGCCTGACCGCGACCAATGTCCCGATCAACATCGATCTGCCGAATTTGGGTTTAGGAACGAATCCCAATCTGCCCGGTGTCTCCGACATCGGCGGCAGCGTCGTGACGGTGACGCCCAGCGCCAGTTTCAAGTTGGCGCTGGATATCAACCTGGCGTCGCCAACCAACCCGGTGTACGACCTGGATTCAACCACCCAGTTCATGCTCGGCGTGCTGGTCACCGGTACCAGCGGCTCGTTGTCGCTGGGGCCGCTCGGGGTGACCTTCGCGGGTGCCACGCTGCTGTTGAGCAAGACCAGCGGCGATACGACCGATCCTGCAACGTATACGATCGGGCTGACCAGCACGACATCGTTGGCCACCGTGACCCAGCAGATGGCCGGCAGCGGCTGGCTGAGTGCCTCCGGCCCGGTGACCGCCACGATCACCGGGCAGGTGACTGTCTCGCTGCCATTGTCCGAGACCTCCGACGGGAGCACCACGTCGCTCGGCTCGCTGACCTTGACGATCGCCAATCTCGGGCAGTTCGACCGGGATCTGTTGGCCGGCGCCGGCAGTGTTTCCAGCCAAATCACCTTCTCACCGCCCAACCTGGCGAGCGCGTTCGCCAGCGCCGACCTATTCGGCAACGATACCGGTATTCTGGGCGCGCTGAACACGTATCTCGATCAACTGCAATCCGTTTTGAATACCGATTTGTTCGGGCTGGACATTCCGGTCGTCGGCAATGCGCTGGCCTCGGCCGGCAGTTTCGTGACGCAACTGCAGACCGACATCAATAAGATCGGGTCGGAGGCGGGCGTCCAGGACATCTATAACGCGCTGACGGGTGCTCTTTCGGCTTTCGATCCGGCGACGCCGGTGGTCCAAATCCAGTATCTGACCACCGGTTCCACTTCGTGGGACACCTTCGTTACGGGCGACGCGTCGGCGTTGCCGTCTCAGGTTTCGGATATCGAAGACATCCAGATCATCTTCACGCTTGGTGGCACGTGGTCGCCGGGCACCTCGCCGAACCTTAATCTTGGCCTGCCTGGCCTGGGGCTGACGGTCACACAAGGCGCGGTGTCGGTCAGCGCGGGGTGGAACCTGGCGTTCACCCTGGGCGTCGATCGCAACAGCGGTCCCTATATCGTTACGGCAGGGGGCAGCGGCAACCAATCCCTTTCCATCTCCAACGGCGTGACGGCCGACCTTGTTGCCAACGTGTCGACCACCGCCGCGATCACCGCGACGCTGGGCTTCCTGGCGTTGACCGCGACGCAGCCGATCCCGGGCCAGCCCGACCCGGACAATACCGGCGACACCGCGGTGCAGACGCAGGCGTCGTTGAATTTTACCGCTGGGTTGACCGGCGGAACGAGCACGATTGGCGGAGAAACCGTCGAAAACCTTACGTCGTTCAGCGGCAGCAACCTGAACATCGCCGTGACCGGCAGCGCGGAGATCGACCTGGATCTCAAGCTTGGGTTTGGTTCGGGTGGCACGGTGGATACGCAGTATCCGCATTTCACCGCACAGCTTCTGATTGGCGCGGCGGCGCCGGAGGGAAGTCCGGCGGGCACCCCGGGTGCCTGGACGTTCACCAGCGACAACCTGGACGCGACTGCCGCACCGAGCGTGGATTTGAACAATATCTCGCTGGATCTGGGCGATTTCCTGAACAATTACCTGAATACGATTCTCAGTCCGCTGGCCCAGGTGCTGGAACCGATTCAGCCGATCCTGAACTTCCTGAACACCCCGATTCCCATCATCAACGAGCCGCTGGTCCAGGCGATCTCCGACATCTTCGGCGGCGACGTTCAGAATTTTTCGTCGATCGTCAGTTTCGTCGATGCGGTCGTCGATTTCTCCAACGATCTGGGCGCGTCAGGGATGATTTCCCTGGGTAGTTTCAATTTTAACCAGTTCGATCTGCGGCAGGCGCCCGGCAGCGGCGGCAACTCGATACCCGACGACGATTCCAGCCAGCTTATGACCGACTTGCAAAACCCGTCGGATTTCACGGCAAGCCCCGACGATCCCAATCCTTTGGCGGCGGCGGAGGGTGATAATTCCGGGTTCGGCTCTTTCATGCAGGAGGCCGGTTCCGGCAGCATCCTGTTCCCGGTCCTGACAAATCCGTCGAGCTTGATCGGCCTGTTGTTCAACCAGCAGGCAACCCTGGTGGAAATCACTTCGCCGGAACTGTATGCGCAAATCAGCACCAGTATCGACATCCCGGTCTATCCGCTTATCACCGCCAATCTGACGGCGTCTTTCAGCATCGATGCCCGGTTCTCCGGGGGCTACGACACGTACGGCATTCTGGAGGCGGTGCATGACGCGGCGAGCAATCCCGGTGCGATCCCGGGCGATCTGGCCGACGGGTTCTTCATCAACGATGCCCAGACGCAAAGCAAGATAGGCATGGAGCCGGCGACGTTCGTCGGCATTCAAGGGATGATCGGTGTTGGCGCCAGCGTTGGCTTCGGCAGCCTGCTCAGTGTTGGGGTCGGCGGCGGCATCGGGATGAGCATAAGCGTTTCGTTGAAGGATTACGCGCCTTCGAACTATGCCCCCAATGGTGAGACCGCGGCCGCCTATGCCGCGGCCAATGACGGCAATGGCAAGACGCGGCCGAGTGAGATCGCGGCGTGGATCGAGGAGTTTGGCGATCCGCTTTGTGCGTTCAACCTGAATGGCGACATCACGGCCGATCTTTTTATCGAAGAACAGGTCGTGGGCCTCACTTTTACGCAGTCGATTTTCAACGTCACGCTGTTTTCCTTCACGGCGGGTGTTAACTGCAATGTCCAGTTCGAGAATCTGGGCACCGTGGTCGATGGCGAGTTGACGCTGTACACCGGCGCAGACTTCTACAAGCGCGATGTTTACACCGAGGGGCTTACCGGTGAGGTCCTGTCGGCCGGGCCGAGCGAGGAAGGCAACGACGACTTCACGGTGTCGCAAAAGTCGCCCACGGAGATCCTGGTCACCGCCAGCGATGGGTCCAGCGAGACGTTTACCGGGGTCACCAGCCTGTTTGCGGAACTTGGGACCGGCGACAACACGTTGGACGTTACCAGCGCATTGAAGGCGGCGAACGGTGACACGATCAACGAAACGATTATCGGCGGCACGGGCACCCAGGAGGGTAACGATACGATCACGGCCGGCGGCGGCGACGACCTGATCGAGGCCGGTGACGGCACAGCCCAGATCGTCGGTGGTGACGGGTCGGACACGATCTATGGCGGGACGACAAGCAGCCCGGGCGTCAGCATCAACATCGTCACCAAGAAGACCCAGA
The DNA here is from genome assembly GCF_009765975.1 of Acidisphaera sp. S103. Taxonomy (GTDB): domain Bacteria; phylum Pseudomonadota; class Alphaproteobacteria; order Acetobacterales; family Acetobacteraceae; genus Rhodopila. The sequence continues at coordinate 63,983 of NZ_LMUJ01000032.1, forward strand.
ATGCCGACGGTACGACGTCCACTGTCACCCAGACCGTTTTTGGCGATTCGATCACCGGGGGCACCGCTGGCGGGAATCTGATATACGGCAGCTTCGGATCCGATCTTATCAATGCGCCCGGCGGCCACAACACGGTGTTTGGCGGCCAGAACGACTACAATGTCGTTATTACGCCGAATAAAGGTTATGAATGGGGCGACGGCCCGCAGAACATTGTTACCTCGATTCCCAATGTTATTCAGGCCGCGGGCGGCAACAACGTGCTTGTGGGCGGTTCGGGGAACGACGAGATCGAGGGCGGCGGCGGCAACAACACCATCGTCGGTGGCGGCGGCAATAATCTGCTGATTGGGGGCGAAGGGTCCAATCTGATCTATGGCGGGGTCTTCGCCGTCAACGTGAGTGCCGCGGTGAGTTCCGAGGCGGCGACGCTCGCCAAGGCGACACCGCCCAGTTCGTTCTCGATCAGCAATCCCGGCGGCACGCCGACGCCTGTCAGCACCACGGTGCAATCCACCGGCGCGCTTGGGCAGAGCGTCATATTTGGTGGATCGCCAGCGCTTGACCTGGTGAAGCAGTACGGCACGCTGGCGAATTGGCTCGCGCTGGGGCTGCCGCTGAATGGCTTGCCGGCGACCGAGACAGCCGCGGTGGCCGCAGCCGACGGTCCAGATACCCTGTATGCCGGGACCTTGGGCGACATGGTGATCGGCGGCGCGGCCGACAACACGATCTATGGCGGTGCCGGTCCGGATACGCTGGTGGGCGGACCGTCCACCGACCTGATCACCGGTGGCGGCGGCAACGAATACATCTATGACCGTGGCACCGCGACGATCTACGGCGGCACTGGGAATGACACGATCTACGGCGGCCCGAAGAGCAACACGATCTATGGCAACACCGTCACCGGCAGTAATGGCGGCAGCGACTACATCCAGGGCGGTAATTCCGACAACTCGATTTATGGCGGCACCGGTAACGACACGATTTTTACTGGGTCGGGTCCCGATACCGTCGTCGGCGACACGGTCACCGGCGGCAAGGGCGGCAACGACCTGATCTACGGCGAGGGCGGCAACGATACGTTCTATGGTGGCCTCGGCAACGTCACGATCTACGGCGGTAGCGGCGCCGATACGATCTATGGCGACACCACCGGCGGTTCGGGGGGCAACGACTATATCTCCGGCGGGTCCGGAAGCGACACGATCCTGGGCGGCACCGGCAACGACACGATCTATGGCGGTGGCGGCAAGAACACGGTGTACGGCGGCCAGGGCAACGACTTCATCAGTGGTGTCGGCGGCAGCGATGACTCGGTGTTCGGCGGCAGCGGTAACGACACGATCTACGGCGGCACCAACAACGAGACGCTGGCGGGTGGCGAGGGCGCGGACAGCATCTTCGGCGGGCTTAGGTCCGACCAGATCACCGGCGGGTCCGGTCCCGATACGATCACCGGCGGCGGCGGCTTCGATATCATCGTGGGTGGCACCGGCAACGACAGCATCCAGGGTGGCACCGACGGCGATCTGATCCATGGTGGCACCGGCGCCGATACCATTACCGGCGGTTCGGGTGCCGAGAGCATCTATGCCGGCGCGCTGGCGAGCGAGATTACTGGCGGCAGCGGCGCCGACCTGCTGGTTGGCGGGGCTTCGGCCGACACCATCACCGGTGGTTCCGGTCCGGATACGCTGTATGCCGGTTCGGCGCCCGGCAACGTGCTGTCGGGCGGGACGGGCAACGACCTGATCTACGGAACGGACTCGATCGGTGCGACCGGCGAGGGCGACACGATCACCGGTGGCAGCGGCAACGTGACGATCTGGGGATCGGCGGGTGACGATCTGATCATCGGCGGGTCCGGCAACGATGTGATCCATGCCGGTTTGGGCAACCAGACGATCTATGGCGGCACCGGCACCGACCTGATCTTCGGGGGGCCGGGCAACGACGAATTGTTCGGCGACCTGACGGACACGGCGCTGACCGAAGACACGATCTATGGCGGTACCGGCACCTCGACGATCATGGGCAACGCGGGCGACGATGAGTTGTACGGCGGCGATGGGCGGGATTCGATCACCGGCGGCGGTGGCAACGACGTGATCTATGGCGGCAACGGAACCGGCAAGACAATCGTCGGAGGTGGCGGCGATGCAACGATCTGGGGGTCTGTCGGCGGCGACGATTCCATCAGCGGGGGTGCCGGCAATGTCGAGGTCTTCGGCGAGGGTGGTAATAACACGATCACCGGCGGTGCCGGCAACGACACGATCGAAGGCGAACTGACCGGCAATCTGATCTCGGGCGGCACCGGCAACGATCTGCTGGTGGGCGGTGAGGGCGGCGACACGATCAATGGCGGCCTGTTGTCGAGTCCGTCCGCCGGGACCGGGCAGGATACCATCTACGGCGACACCGGCAGCACATCGCCCGCTGTTGCCGGCAACGATCAGCTTACCGGCAATGCCGGTGACGACATGATCTACGCGGGTACCGGCACCAACACGATCAGCGCTGGCACCGGGGCCGGCACCCAGGTGTTCAATCCGGGTGTGGCGACGGTCGCGACGTACGCGTCAACACCGATCCCGGAACAGAATCCCGAACTGACCGCCGCGACCAGTGCCGCGGCGGCGCTGCCCACGCAGGTGGCGAACAGCGGCGTATGGGCGACGCTGGCTGGCGGAGTCGGGTCCAGCCTGGCCGCGCCCACCACCAACAATGGCGGGCCGGTGATCGTTGCCAGCGCAACGACGAGGTATGTGGCGTGGATCGATACGCAGAGCGGCATTCCGGCGGTCTATGTGGCGACCGAAAGCGGTTCCGCCTGGAACCAGCTTGCCGGCAGCGCGCAAGCGGGCGGCATCAGCGGGCTGCTGCAGGCGGCGTCGGAACCGGCGATCGCGCTGTTGGCGAGCGGCCAGCCGATCGTTGCCTGGACGGCGCAGACCAAGACCGGCACCGATATCGAAGTTGCCGAATACAATGGCACCAGTTGGGTATCCCTGGGCAATGTCAGCCAGACCGGGAAGGCATCCAACGCGCAGATCCTGATGGTGGGCGGCGAGCCGACCGTGGTGTGGCTGGATACCACTGGCGGCGTGTCGAATATCTACGCCAAGCAATACAACGGGACCGCCTGGGTCGCACTGGGGACCGGGGCGGCGTCGGGCAGCGGTGTCAGCGGATCCTCGACGCCGGTGACGGAATTTGCTGCCGCCACCAATGGGACCAACCTGGCGGTCACGTGGACGCAGGCGTTTGCCGCGGCGCCGACGCAAATCTACGTGAAGCAGTATAGTGGCGGCACGTGGGCGGCGTTGGATACGTCGGCGTCCGGCTCCGGACTGAGCGCCGCGCTGTATGCGGCGGCTGCGCCGACCGTGGCTTATGTCGGCAACAATCTGTTCGTTGCGTGGCAGCAGAACATCACCAATCCGGCCCAGTCGGAGACGGTATTCCAGCAGGCGTCGGTGATCTACGCGGCGGAATACACCGCCAGTGCGTGGAAGCCGGTGCAGGCGGGTGCCGAGACGGGATTTGGGATATCGGACAACGCCGATATTTCGCTGGCGCCGAAACTGGCCTCGAATGGGACGGCGCTGATCCTGGCGTGGTCGAACGAATCCGTTGCCGGTGCGGGCACCGATACGGATCTTTATGTGTTGACGTGGAACGGCACCAGTTTCGCCGCCGCGTTGCCGGGTCAGGCGAGTGGCGACGGTGTGGCGCAAAGCACCGGCGGACTGGTCGATCTGTCGGTGACGCTGGATCCGAATGGCAATCCGTTCGCGACCTGGGCCGATCTCGACGATGGCGCACCGTCGCTGCGGGTGATCGGCACGCCGGTGACGCCGTCGGCGGTGACGGTCGCCACGCCTTCGACCTTGTCGACCCTGCTGAGCGGCACCAGCGCCGGTTCGGGTGACGTGATCTACCTGAGCAGCGGCACCTATGCCGCCATTACCCTGGGGACCGCCAACAACGGCCTGACGATCGTGGGCGAGCCGGGTCTGGGTGCGGTGATCGATGGCGTTACGGTGACCGGCAGCAACGTGACGCTGCAAGGCGTCTCCATCGCCGGCACCATTACCGCAAGCGGCACCGGGTTCGCGCTGCGGGAAAGCCGGCAGACCAGCGGTACGCTGACGCTCGATGGGTCTGGCCAGCTTGTGATCGACAGCGCGCTGACGGGTGTGGGTGTGTCGTTGTCGGGTGCGACCGGGTTCGAGTTGCGTGGCAACACGATCACCAGTTCCGGCATCGGTATCGCATTTGGCGCCGGCAATACCGGGACGATCGATTACAACACGATCACGGCCACGACGATCGGCATCAACATCGTCAACACATTCGCCGGCATGATCCTGGACAACGTGATCACCGGGGCGGGGATCGGGGTGAATTACTTCGCCGCGGCGGCATTGAGCGGCAACCGGATCGAGAACAACACGACCGGCGTGGTCGCGGCGGTCAACAATGCCGATGGCGGCTTCGGATTTGTGGCTGGGTCGGGCGTCAATTTCATCAGCGGCAACACCACCGGCGTGCAGCTTTCCGGCCAGATGCAGGATCAGAATATCAGCGGCAACCAGATCGGCGTGAGCGGCAGCGGTGTGATCGGCGGCACCACTTTGTCGCTGGCCAACGACATCAACGGGAACGTAACGGGCGTCGAGAATTTCATCGGCACGATCCAGTTCAACCGAATCGACGGCAACGGCACCGGCATTCTGGCGACCGCCAACCTGAACGTGCTGCACAACCTGATCTATAACAACACGACGGTTGGCCTTGAGGTTTCGGGCGTTTCCAATATCAGCACGTCCGACAACACGTTCTACACCGCGACCGGCGACAACATCCGTATCGAAAACGGTTCTTCCAATGTCGAAATCCTGAACTCGATTCTGTGGGTGCTGAACGGCTACGACATCTATGTCGCAAACAACAGCCAGAGCGGGTATTTCAGCGACTACAATACGCTGTTTGCGGGTCCGAACGGCATTCTGGTCTACTGGACCCAGAATTTCACCGACATCCTGGACTGGCAGGACGACGTCGCGCTGTACGATCTGCACTCCACCGGTTCGACCGTTCCCGAACCGACCAACGGCATGCCGCACTTCGTCGACATGCAGGCCAACAACTTCCAGCTTCTGCCGATGGTCGGCGGGCAGGCGGCGGCGGATGCGGCGCTGACGCAGGGTAGCCCGATCGTTGAGTACGACACGCAGCTTCAGAACGGTAACCTGCTGACCGACCCGGGCTTCGAGCAAGGCCTGAGCGGCTGGACGACTGATGCCGGCGCCGGCTCGGGCGTACCCTCGGGTGGACCGAGCGCGTATGATGGCAGCAATTATTTCTATGCCGGCGCGGTTAGCGGCGATCCCACTGGCTTTGCGCAGCAGCAGATCAACCTGCTGCAGGCCGGCTACAGCGCGGCGGAACTCGACAGTGGAACGTTGACGGTATCGTTCGGCGGCTACACCCGCTCATTGAGCGAAACGACGCCGGACATCAGTTCGATCACGATCACGCTGCTTGGCGCCACCGGCAACACCCTTGGCACGATGACGGTCGCCTCGCCGAACGCGACGACGCAGTGGTTGCTGACCAATGGGACGATCGCGCTGGCGACGGGGACTCGTTCGATCCTGTTCCAGTTCAATGTGACCGTGCACGCCGGCGATACCAGTTACAACGCCTATATCGATGATGCGTTCGTTACGTTGACCACCGGCAGCGGGCCGCAGTCGGCGTTGCCGGGGATCGGTGCCAACTATCTGACCAATCCCGGGTTTGAGAATGGGCTGGACAGTTGGACTGCAAGCCCGGGCAGCAGCGCGGCGTCCGCGGGGCAAGTGACGGGCTATCCGGCCGCCTTCGATGGATCGAGTTATTTCGCTGCCGGCGCCGCGCAGCAGGGGACCGTTACGCAAACGGTGAACCTGCTGACCAGCGGGTTGACCACGGCGCAGATCGATGCCGGTGGACTGAACCTGGTGTTCGGCGGCCGGGTGATCTCCGGCAACGCGTTCCCGCCTGATCAGGGACAGATCACCGTCACGATGCTGGCCGCCGATGGCAAGACCGTGCTGGGGACCAGCACCGTGCAAGCCCCCGACACCACCGACCGCTGGGCGCTGGTGGGCGGCACGACGGCGCTGCTGTCGGGAACCCGCTTCGTCGAATACACCTTCACCGCGACCCGGCAGACGGGCGAGACCTACGACGAATCGTTCCTCGACGACGCATTCGTTTCGACTGCACCGATCGGCGTGGCGACGCCGGATGGCGCCTATCAGGCGCCCGCGATGACCGATTCGTCGACCAGCGCGGCGCAGATCGTGCTGACATCGCCGGTGCTGTACGTGAACTGGGTGGACAATGCGCCGCATCTGATCACCTGGAACAATTTCGGCGATGCCGGCGCTTCCAACCAGTCGGTCAATATCGAGCTTTACCAGGAAACATCGCTGGGTTCAGGGTTGCCGAGTGAGCCGAAGCTGCTGGAGACGATCGCCGCGGCGGTCAGCAACACCGGGTCCTATACCTGGATTCCGACGCCGGCGACGGTGCCGTATGGTACGACGGGCCTGATCATCCAGGTTTCGCTGGTCAGCGATCCGGCGGTGTTCGACCGTTCCACCGAACCGTTCACGGTGCCACAGAACGGCAGCACCTATTATGTGAACGATGGATCGACGGCGAACGACCAGTACACCACCGCACCCGGATCGAACCGTAACGATGGGAAACTGCCGAGTGCGCCGCTGCCGAATATCGATAATGTGCTGCGGCAGTATTCGCTGACGTCCGGTTCGGTGATCTACGTCGATCCCGGCAGCTACAGCATGATCGATCCGTTCGATGTGTCGGGTAACGTGAACTATGGGCTGGGCCTGGATCAGGGCTTCACCGTGCAGGGTCCGACCAACGGTACCGCCGCGATTCTGTTCCCGGCGATCCCCGGCAATCCGGTCAACCTGATCCAGCTTGAAGACGCTAACCTGGTAACCGTCAACAACCTGACGCTGCAGAACGCCGGCCGTGGTATCCTGATACAGAACAGCACCGGATTCTCCTCCACTGGTGTAACGATCACCGGCATGGCGAACGAAGGATTCCGAGCGGACAACTCGTCCATTACGCTGTTGAAGAACCTGACAGTGTCCAATTCGGGTTCGGTCGGCATCTATGTCGACGGCACGGTCGGCGCGATCACCGGTGCGGACGTGACCGACAGTGGTCTCAGTATTGCGCCCTATCAAGCCGGCGGCAATGCCAGCCTGGCGTCAGGCCTGTATGTGTCCGGCTCGGTCGGGTCGGTCAGTGGAACATTCGCCGACAACGTCGGGTGGGGCGTTTATCTGGCCAATCCAGGTTCGGTCGTTGTCACCGACAGCACGATCTTCGGCAACCTGGACGGGCTGTATGTGAACGGCAACAGCGGCACCGCCGTCATCGGCGATCCGGTGCTGACCGACAATGCCGGCAACATCGTCCAGGGCAACACCGGTTACGGCATTTTCGCGACGGGTTCGGTGCTGGTCACCGGCAACGTGGTTTACAACGAGTCGGGTGCCAACAGTTACGGCATCCAGGTACAGAACGGTGCGAGCGCAACCGAAAACGTCGTCTACGCTAGCCTGATCGGCATCGTTGACGACGGTGCCGCGCTGGTCAGTGCGAACCGTGTTTACGACAACGCGCAGATCGGTATCGACGACATCAACCAGGATTATGCCGGCGGGACGATCGCGATCACCGATAACGTGATCTATTCGAACGGTGCGGGGATCATCGACCAGCCATTCTACGCCGAGACGCTGAACCTCGACAACAACCTGATCTATGCCAACGGGACTGTCGCGATCTCGATCGCCGGACAGAGCAACGTATCCATCATCAACAACACGATCGATCAGCCGGTGGGCGACGGCATCGATATTTCCGGTTCCAGCAGCGGCATCAAGCTGCAGAACAACATCCTGGTGATCGGTTCCGGCATCGGCATCAATGTCGCGGCGAACAGCCAGAATGGTTTCGCCAGTGACTACAACCTGTTCTACACCGGCGGCACCCAGATCGAAGGCGGCGGTGGCGGCGCGATCGGCGAGTGGGAAGGCGTCCTGGAACTGTCGCTGATCGCCTGGCAATCGGCGACGTTCGGTGACCTCGACAGCTTCACCGCCAATCCGCTGTTCGTGAACCCCACCGGATCGGAAGGTGTTCTCGGCTATGTCAGCCCGTCACAGCCGGGCTATGACGACGACTTCCACCTGCAAAGCCAATACCAGAATTTCGCCGGCGGCAGCCTTGCCCCGATTATAGGCTCGTCCGGAAAACCGGTGTTCCCGGTCATCAACGGCGGCACCAGCGCGGCGCAGTCACCGGCGATTGACCGGGGCAACGCGTCCAGCAGCTACGCGAATGAGCCTGAGCCGAATGGCGGCTATATCAACCTCGGTAATTTCGGTGACACGGCGCAGGCGTCGGAGAGCCCGAGCCAATATATCCTGGTGCTGGCCCCGCAAGCTGGCGCGACAGTGCAGGAAGGCACATCGACGGCGATTACGTGGCGGGCATTCGGATTTACCGGCAACGTGACCGTGTCCTATTCGACGGATGGCACGACGTTCACGCCGATCGCCACGGGCATTGCCGACAGCGGCAGTTACACCTGGGCGGTGCCGGCCAATCAGGCCGCGGGCAGCACCTATGTGATCCAGGTCGCATCCGTCAGCGCACCGTCGGTTACGGGTCTGTCGCAGACATTTACCGTGTCCGGCAAGATCACCGACTACTACATCAGCCCGACCGGCAACGATGCGAACAACGGACTGACGCCAAGCACACCGAAAGCCTCTATCCAGGGACTGGAAGCGGCCTACACGCTGGGGGCAGGCGATACCATCTTCGCCGCGGCGGGCACCTATGACGTCACCACCAGCATCGGCCTGACCGGCACCACGTCCGGCACCAGCGCGGGCGCCTTTACCATCACCGGGCCAACCAGCGGGCCCTCGGCGGTGTTCGATCGCGAGAACCTCAATTCCGGCCAGGACGTGTTCGACATCCAGGGCGGCAGTTTTATTACCATCGAGGATGTCACGATCACGGGTGCTTTCAACGGCATCGAGATCGGTGGCGCGTCCAAGGGTGTGCAACTGCTGAACGACACGGTGACCGGCAACAGCGATGTCGGGATCCTGGTCGATGTGAACAGCGGCGGCACCGCGACCGCGGTGACCGGGCTGATTATTGAGGCCGATACCGTCTCCGACAATGGCCTGGATGGGAATGGCAATTACTATGGCGGCAACCAGGATGGGATCCTGGTGGACCAGGGCAATGGAGCCATTCAGTTCCTCAACGACAAGGTTTTCGGCAACAACAACGCCGGGCTTTATCTGCAGGGCGGCTACGACGGTGTGGGCACATCGACGATCGACGGCGGTGCCTATTACCAGCAGACGGGCCTGTATGGCGGCAACGGAATCGGCATCGACGACAACACCGGCAGCCTGATCGAGAATGTGGAGGTCTACAGCAACAACAACGACGGTATTTACAGTAACGACAATGCCGGTTACTCCACGACTGTTCCTGGCAGGGTTATCGACAATACCGTGTTCGGTAACGGGGCCGCGCAAATCGAGGCCCATACGGCGATCGTCACAGATAACCTCGTCTACAGCCAGTTGAACAAAAGCCGGACCGCGATCGAACTGGATACGTCGTCGACCGGTACCGGCAACACCGTGTTCGGCGCGACCTTCGGCATCTATGTGGATGGCGGGTCCGAGGCGATCGACAATCTTGTTTACGACGTTACATCTTACGGCATCCAGTACAGTCTGAGCGCTCCGGCGGCGATCACCGGCAACACTATCTACAGCGCCGCGATCGGCATTTATGGCGCCGAGTACTACTCGGGTGGGGCGATCCCGATCACCGGTAACCTGATCTACGAGAACACCACCGCGGGTATCGAGCTGAACGGGTCAGGCGGCAACAACGCGGACATCGTCAACAACACGATCGACGAGCTGACTGGTATCGGCATTCTGGTCGGCGGCAACTCAACCGCCACGACGATCGAGAACAACATCATCGTCATGGCCTCCGGCCCGGCGCTCGTCGTCACGCCTACGGCTGAAGGTGGCTTTGCCAGCGACTACAACTTGTTCGACGTCGGCAGCAGCAGCACCGTGGCCGGCAGCACCGTCGGGACGATCGGTGTCTGGGAAGGCGTCAGCTATACCAGCCTGGCGTCATGGTATTACGAACTCGGTCTCGACCAGCATAGCCAGGTCGGCAACCCGGATTTCGTTGCACCCAATGGGGCCAGCGGAATCTTCGGGTTCGGAACGCCGGGTGGCCAGCCGGAATTCTACTCGCCGGATTATGCCACCAATCTGGGGACGTTCGACACGCCGTTCGGCGTGCCGATCGGGCAGTTGACGACGCTTGGCGCCGTCGCGGCGGGGTCGTTGCAACTGAATGGAACATGGACCGCGGTGTATGATACCGCGGACAGTTCCTTGACGAGTCCCACGCCGGGAACGGTGGTGACGCCGGACGGACCTACCGGCACGACGACCACTGTGACGCAGGTCACATACGGCTTCGAGACGGATGGATTCCAGAACAACCATACCTACGACTTCAGTGCGCCGCTCAGCGGAACCCCGCTGTTGTATTACACGACCGCGGCTGGGTCGGGTGGGACGGCGACCTGGACGTTCACCGGCCTGATCCCCGGGCAGACGTATCAGATCAATACGCTGAACGAGGCTTCCGGCACCTTTGGCACCGCGCAGTACGTGGTCACCGACGGCAACGGCAACGTCCTGGTTGGCAGCAACGTCAATCAAAACAGCGACTATCTGACCGACTTCGTCAATGGCGGCACGATCAGCCAAGCCGTTTCGGTTGTGGCAACCAGTGTCGTTGGCACGAACGTGTCGGTCAGCACGCTGTACTACACCAATACGTATCCGTTCGAACCGGAGTATAACGAAAACGAAGTCGGACAGTTCATCGCCACCGGGACCGAGGCGGTTCTGACCATGCAGGCCGAACCCGGCAGCGAACTGGTCGCGGACACGGCGTTGCTGGTGCCGGTTGGCGTCAATGGCGGTGCGGGCGACAATTTCCACCTGCAACCGGGATCGCCGGCGATCGATGCGGGCGATCCGACGACGCCGTTCGTGCAGGAGCCGTCGCCGAATGGCGGCCGGGTGAACCAGGGTTATGACGGCGACACAGCGCAGGCGCAGGTCAGCCCGTCTGCAACGTCCATCCAGGTGCTGTCGCCCGGCAATTTGTCGAAATACGAAATCGGCGAGACGCTGCCGATCAATTTCCAGACCACGGGATTGACCAGCGAACAGCCGGTGCTGCTGCTGCATACGGGCGGCGCCTCGATCAGCACCGGATCGCAGGGCAACTGGTCCGGCGACGCGTTCCGCACCGACGGACAGACCGAGACCGATACGCAGTCGGCAACGAATATCGGCACGCTGGCCGGGGTGCCGACCGCGCTGTTCTCCACCGGTGTCCAGGAGGCTTATGGCAGTGGCGTTGGTCAGGCACTGAATTTCGACTTGCCGGTGGCGAACGGCACCTACTCGATGACGCTGTATTTCGCCGATCCGTCGACCAGTACCGCGGGCAGCCGCGTGTTCAACATCGTCGCCAACGGCGTGACGCTGCAGGCCAATTACGACATCGCTGCCGCCGCGACGGCTCAATACGGGGAAGGCTATCACGCGGTGTCGGCGACCTTTACCGTGACGGTCACCGGCGGCCAGGGCCTGACGCTGGATCTGGTCGATGTGACCAGTGGCTATGGGGCGATGATCAACGCGATCGCGCTGGAACAGGCCGATCCCAGTGGTACGGCATCACCGACGGCGACTGTGCAGTTGTTCACCAATGCCGGCACGTGGCAAACGATCGCGTCCAACGTGCCGGTCAATTCCTTTGGGCAGGGCCAGTATCTGTGGACCGTGAACCAGACCAGCGACGGCAATACCGCGCTGATCCGGGTGATTTCCGGCACCGTCACCGGCACGTCCAATCCGTTCCTGCTGGCCAACGGTGGCCAGGATTTCTATGTCAACAACAGCTCGACGGCGGGCGATCAGTACACCACGGCGGTCGGCAACGATGCAAATTCCGGCAAATCGCCCGACCAGCCGCTGGCGAGCGTCGCGGCGCTGTTGCGCGCCTACCCGATCGGGCCGGGCGACACGATTTATGTCGATACCGGTAATTATACGGTGCCGACAAACATCGATCTGCCGGCGGCCGAATCGGGCACCGCGCTGGATCCGGTCCAGATCATCGGTCCCACCATCGGCAGCCATGCGATCCTGAACCGCGGCAACGTAACGAGCGGCGAGGACGTGTTCCAACTGGCCGGCATCAGCAATGTCGAGATCGAAAACCTGACGCTGGAGGGTGCGTATGACGGTGTCAATCTGACCAACGCATCCGGCGTGACCCTGCTGAACGACACGATCGCCAACAATCTGAACGACGGCGTCGATGTTCCGTATGGCGCGGGCGTCACGAACCTGGTGGTGAAGAACAGCACCATCGATAACGACGGTTCGCTGGAATACGGTTATGGGGTTTATTTCGGTTACAACAACTCCGGCATCCTGCTGGCCAACGACCAGATCTACAACAGCTTTGGTGACGGGATCTATCTGAACGGCAGCGGCCAGCAGACCGTGCAGGGCGGCAGCGTCTACAACAGCAATGGCAATGGCATCTCGGCCAGCTACGCGTTGATCGAGGACGTGGTCACCTACGGCAACAGTAACGGCAACGGTGCCGATGGCATCACCGCCAGCTACAGCACCGTCATCGGCAACACCGTATTCGGTAACCGCTCGGATGGGATCAATGCGGGTGAGAGCGTCGTTGCAACGGATAACCTTGTCTATGATGAACTCGGTGACGATGGGATGGACATCGGATCCGGCGCGACCGCCAGTGGCAACACGGTCTATGGTGCCGCCAACGGTATGTTCCTCTCGGGCGGGGCTGTCGCGCAGGACAATCTGGTCTACGACAACACCAGCAGCGGCATCTATTACACGCTGAGCCTGCCCGGGGCGATCACCGGCAACACGATCTATGGCAATGCGCTGGGCATTTCGGGTGCTGAATACTACTCTGGGCCGACGCTGCCCATCACCGGGAACCTGATCTACGAGAACGCCACCGCGGGGATCCTGCTGACCGGCGGGTCCAATCAGGAGATTATCAACAACACGATCGACCAGCCGACGGGCACGGCTATCTCACTCGCCGGTTCGGATGGCAATTACAATGCCCAGAGCATCGACAACACGGTCGAGAACAATATCCTGGAGGTCGCGGCCGGCCCGGCGCTGACGATCGCGCCGAGCGCCGAAACTGGTCTCGTTAGTAACTATAATATGTTCGATCTGACCGGTAGCGGTGTGATCGGCAGTTGGGAGGGTGTGAATTACAGCACGCTGCCCGGTTGGTATTACGCGACGGGGCAGGATCAGCTCAGCCAGGTGGGTAACCCGGCATTCGTCGATCCGGCGGGTGCGGACGGATTGCTTGGCTACGTTCCGCAAACGGGTGCGCAGCAGGTGGTGACGGCGTCCTCGGCAAGCGGATTCTCGACGACGGGTGTATGGACACCGTACTTCAATGGGTCGGACACGAATCCCGCCGATGGCGGCGCCGGCAGCACGGCGCTGGAATCCCTGGCGGGATCGAATGGCACGGCGACCTGGACGTTCAGCGGCCTGACGCCGGGCCTGGTGTATCAGGTGGCGGTGAACTGGCCGGGCAATTTCGTTGCCGGCACGGCGACTTATGTGGTTCACGATGCCAACGGCCAAGGGCTTGTGCTGGATCAGATCAACCAGTACGACAACGCATCGACGGGCGTGACCAATGGCGGTGTCGGGTTCACGATTATCGGTGTGTTCACGGCCACCACCGGATCGATCAGCGTGACGATGAGCGGCGGGGTGGGCAACACGATTCTGGCCGACGGGGTGCTGGTTCAGGCGATCGGCCGTAATGACGGTTCGGATGACGATTTCCATGTGGAACCGGGGTCGCCGACGATCGATGCGGGCAATCCGGCGACGCTGTACAACCTGGAACCCGGCCCGAATGGCGGTCGCGTCAACCTGGGCTACGATGGCGACACGGCGCAGGCGCAAACCAGCGTGGCGCAGACGCTGCAGGTGCTCAATCCGGCGGATCTGGGAAAATATGAGGTCGGTCAGCAGGTGCCGATCGATATCGACAGCAGCGGCCTTCTGCAAAGCCAGGCGGTCCTGCTGATCAACGCCGGCGGACCGACGATCGCCACCGCCACGCAAGGTAATTGGCAGGCCGACACTGATCTGGCCAGCAGCGTGTCCACGTTCACCAACACAGCATCCATCACGACCTTGGGCACCGTGCCGGCCGCGCTGTTCACCACTGGCGATGATGTCAGCGCCAGCGCGGGTTCCGCGCTTAGTTACGATCTTCCCGTCGCCAACGGCACTTATACGCTGAGGCTTTACTTCGCTGATCCGAACTCGAACGCTGTTGGGCAGCGGGTGTTCAATGTCATCGTCAACGGCGCGACGATGGTGGCCGATTACGACATCTTCAAAGCGGCGGGTGCGGAAAACAAAGCGGTCGAACTCGATGTCACGGTCACAGCGACCGGCGGCAAGGGCCTCGATCTGAGCCTGGTCAGCGTGTCCGGCTACTACGGGGCGATGGTCAATGCCATCGAAGTGGATCAGACGGTTTCCGGTGGCGCGGTGGCGCCGACGGTGAACTTGGAGGTTTCTACCAATGACGGCGCGTCATGGTCGCCGCTCGCGACCAACGTGCCGGTCAATCGCTTCGGTCAGGCGCAATATGTCTGGACGGTGGACCGCACCACGACCGGCAGCACCGCGCTGATCCAGGCGGTTTCGGGCAAGGTCACCGGCACCTCGCAGCCGTTCCTGCTGGCGAATGGCGGCACTCTCTTCTACATCGACGACTCATCGCTGACCGGCAACCAATACACCACCGAGATCGGCAACGATGCCAATTCCGGCAAGTCGCCCGACCAGCCGATGGCCAGTCTGGCGGCGCTGCTGCGCGCCTATCCGATCGTTTCGAGCGATACGATCTTCGTCGATACCGGCAACTATGTGGCAACCAGCGATGCCGTGCTGCCGGTTGGTGATGGTGGAACGGCCGCCGATCCGGCGATGATCGTCGGTCCGACCAACGGCGGTACCGTGGTGATCGATCGCAACAACACGTCGCCTGGTGCGGGTGCGATCGACGATACCGGCGCCAGCAACGTCACGATCGAGAATCTTGCATTGACGGGCGCCGACTACGGCATTGCGATTAGCGGCACATCGACCGGCATCACCCTGCTGAACGACAGTGCCTTCGGCAACGCCGGGGACGGCATCTTCACGCCCAGTAGCGGGTCGATCTCCGCCCTGTCGATCGACAACAGTGCGATCTACGACAATATCGGCCCAGGTATCACCCTGCAGGACGGTGTGCTGACCGCCACTCTGTCGAACGATCAAGTCTACAACAACACCAATGACGGTATCGATGCCGTCGCCTACACCGGCACCATCGCCATCACCGGCGGCGCGGTCTACGACAACAGTGACGCCGGTATCACCGCGAACTATGCCACCACCGTCGAAGACGTGCAGGTGCATGGCAGTGCTCGGGACGGCATCGATGCCAGCGCCAATGGCGGCCGGCCGTTCATTTCCGGAAACACGGTTTATTCCAATGCGTGGGCGGGGATTTCCAGCAGCGGCGCGATTGTGACCGACAACACGGTCTATGATCAGGTCAATACCAGCTACGACGCGATCTACTTTGGCGGCGGTGGAACGGTGTCCGGCAACACCGTCTATGGCAGCAGCACCGGCTTGTACGTGCCCAGCGGCGCGCTGGTGACGGACAACGTGGTCTACGGCAACAGCCTGGATGGCATTTTGCTTGGCGGCAGCTCTGGCTACACCATCACCGGCAACATCACCTATGGCGACGCGATCGGTATCGCCGGCAGCATCAATTCGTCGACGATCGAAAACAACCTTGTCTATGACAACGTCACCACCGGCATCGCACTTACCGGCGGGTCGACCATCTCGATACTGAACAACACTATTTATCAGTCCATCGGCCAGGCGTTGACCTTGTCCGGTGTGTCCAGCGTGACGGTCGAGAACAACATCCTCTGGGTGGACGAGGGCGACATCATCAGCGTTGCGGCCGGCGCCACCACGGGCTTCGTCAGCGCCTACAATCTGTTCTACCAGGGGGCGGACGCCACACCGGCCACGCTCGGCCTGTGGCAAGGGGTGGCCGAGGCAACACTCGCCGCCTGGCAGACGGCCAGCGGCCAGGATGTCACCGGCAGCAAGACCGGCAACCCGGATTTCGTGAATATCGCCGGGGCAGATCAGGTCCTGGGCGGCCCGGGCACGCCGGTCGGGGCCGGGGCGGACGACGATTTCGAGCTGGCGGCCGGATCGCCCGCTATCGACTCCGCGAATGCCTATGTGGCGCCGTTCACCGATCTGCTGGACCAGCCGCGGCACGACGATCCTGCGACGGCCAATACCGGCGTCGGCTATCCGCTGTATGTGCAAACCAATGGCGCCGCGACCAGCCCGCCGGCCACCAGCGGCATGACGTTGCTGTTCCAAAGCGACGGCGGGGTCACGACGTTTGCGTTGCCGTTCTCATTCAGCTTCTACGGCACGACCTACACCAGCGTCCTGGTTTCCTCGCAGGGCTACCTGCAATTCGCTGGTCCTGACACCAGCGGATACGATACGCCAAGCGTGGCCGGGCTGGCCGCCGCCGCTCGGATCGCGCCACTCTGGGCACAGATTTACACCGAGGTCACCGGCGGCGGAGTCTTCTATTCGAAGACGGCCAGTTCGGTCACGTTCGAATGGGTGGGCGTTGCCGAAAATGGTGGCGGCCCGGTCAATTTCTCAGTCACGATCAACAGCAACAGCAACAGCAACAGCAACGGCAGCTTCAGCTTCAACTACGGGGCCGGGAACGCCAACCTCAGTCCGGTCGTCGGGGTCTCGGCGGGCAACACGCAGCTCGGGTCCACGCCGGTCTATGTGCTCTCCAGCGCCAACGGCAGCGCCTCCTTGAACAACGTGGCTTCGCAGAGCTGGGCGCCCCAGGCGGGAGACACCTATTTCGACATCGGTGCGTTCGAGTTCCAGGGCAGCAGCGCCGACAAGACGCCGCCGAAGGTGGTTTCCATTACGCCGATCCCGGCCAATAACGGCACGACCGGTCTCGCCTTCACCGGCATTACGGTGACTGTCAGCGAGCCACTCGATCTGGTCAGCGCCAACAGCCCGGCGAACTACAGCCTGATCAAGGCGGACAGCAACGGCCAGTTCAACACCACGGGTGCGACGGTGATCCCGGTCGTGCCGGTCTATGTGCTGGGTTCCACGACGGTGACGCTGGAACTGCCGAACGGCGTGCTGGCGGCGGGCGAATACCAACTGACGCTGTCGGGGACCCGAGCGATCTTCGATCAGTCCGGCAACGCGCTGGCTGGCAACGGCACGACGGCTGGCACGAACTATGTGACCGTCTTCACCATCAACCGGTCGAGCGACATCGCGCCGGTCGCAACACCGCAGACCATTTCGGTGGCGGAGGACGCATCGGTGCAGGTCGTGCTGGCGGCGACCGACACGCAAGGGAACACGCTAACCTACAGCGTCGTCACAGCGCCAGCCGACGGCATGGTGTCCGCGATTACCAACGGCAACACTCTGACCTACACGCCGGTCGCCAACTTCTACGGTTCGGACAGCTTCACCTTCCAGGCCACCGATCCGGACGGTGAGAGCAGCCAGGCCGCGGTGTCGGTGACGGTTACCCCGGTCGACCAGGCGCCGGTGGCGATCGCCCAAAGCGTCAGTGTTATTCACGATGCGCCGCAAGTCATTGTGCTGGGCGGCACCGACGCGGAGACTCCGGCGAGCCAGTTGACCTACACGATTGCGACCCAGCCCGCGCATGGGACCTTGGTGCGGGTTGCCGGCAGTTCCGACGCCTTCACCTATACGCCGGCGGCCGGATATCTGGGGGCGGACAGTTTCAGCTTCACGGTGACCGATACGGGCAATCCGCCGGGTAATCTGGCCAACGCCAAGACCAGTGCGCCGGCGACGGTTTCCGTGGCTGTTGTCGATCCGGCGCCGGTCGGCGTGCCGGCCAGCTATACGACGCGTGAGGGCGTAGCGTTGAACGTTCCGGCGGCACAGGGCGTGCTGGTGAACGACATCGACACCGCCGGCGACGTGCTGACGGCGACGCTGGTGACATCGACCTCGCATGGTAATCTGGTGCTGAACAGCAATGGTTCGTTTGTCTACACCCCGTCGGCGACGTTCACCGGGACAGATTCCTTCACGTACCTGCCGCATGGGACGTATGTGGCGGGTGCCGCGACCACGGTGACGATCAGCGTGACCGCTGGCGTTGCTCCCCCGCCGCCGCCAGGGAAGAAGGGCGCCGCGGCCCCTCCAGCTCCGCCGCTGCCAGGGGGTTCGGCCGGCGGCGACGAAGCGAGTGGTGGTGCCATGACGGAAATGGTGCCGGTTGCCGCGCCGGAGACGTCTACTGGGTCGGCGGCCTCGCAGCCGACGACCGACAGCGATTTCGTCGTGGTGCCGGCGTCGACCGATCCGACCGGTGATTCGGCGCCGTCGTCTTCGTCGGCCGGTGCGACATCGGATGGGACGCAGCCGACAGGCAGCACCTACACGCCGGCGGTGGTGATTCCGACGCCGACCGGTGATGCCGTGGTGCCCGCTGCGGCGGTGGTCGCACCGGTCACGGTGCCGGACGATGCGACACCGCCCGTCACGCCGTCGGCGGCGGCCACGGATGTACCAGCGGCGACAACCGACGCGGACGCATCTGCTGCCACCGCGGGTTCGACGGATGGCGAGACGCCGACTGTTTCGGTTGTGCAAGCCGGTGCAGCCGTCGAACCGGTGATCACGGTCACGGTGCCATCGACCGACACGGTTGCCTCGCCGCCGACATTGATGCCGGTCGTTGTCAACCAGCCGGACGTGGTGCTCACCGAACAGGTTCCGCCGGCCATCGTGGCCTTCGTACCAGGCACCGAACGGCCAGCGGTGCCGGCCGTGACCGACGTGGCACCCGACGCCGCGATGCCAGATGTATCGGATGTGCCGTCGACGCCGGCCGCCGATATCACCGTGCCGGTGACGATCACGGCTGCGTCGCAGCAGGTCCTTTGGGTGAACGACACGGCGGCGCTGATGGCGATGCCGGACCCGATCATGCTGCCGAGCTTCACTCAGCCGGGTGATGAGACGTCGGTGCTGATGTTGCCGGCGGCGCCGGAGATCTCGCATCTGCCGCAGGACTTCGCGGCGGCGCTGCGGCGGTTGACCGAACGGACCCCGGCGATCGTTACGTTCGTCGATCCGGTGACCGGCCAATTGGTGAATTCAGGGGGGCCGCAAGCCATGGAGCCCACGAAAGAACAGTCATGGCTGCTGGTCGATACCGACCCCGATGACAACCTTGGCGCCCTGTCATCGCGCATCCGCTGGGATAGCCACCCGATATGACTCAGGAGAACGAAATGGCCGATGTTTCCGACAACGCCCCGCACGAGCCTTCCCCCGTTGACGTGGCGATCGCCGAGCAGGTGGTGAACACGAAGGTCAATTGGGACGACAGCAAAATGGTCACCACGTTCGCCAATGTGGTGAACGTTCTGGTGACGCGTGAGGAACTGACTTTGCTGTTCGGCATGAACCAGACCTGGAACGCGTCCCAGGCCAAGGAACTGACGGTGCAGTTGAGCAACCGCATCGTGCTGACCCCCTACGCCGCGAAGCGACTGCTGACCCTGCTGACGGCTCGGATGCGGGACTATGAGTCTCGCATCGGGCCGATAACGCTGTAGCACGCCGGAACCGTCCGCGATGGAGCGCGAAAACCAGACAGAACCCGAGGCTGGGACCGTCACGCCGCTCGATCAGGCGCTGTGGAGCGTCCTGGCCGCCGAATCGGCGCCCGCGCCGTTCACCCGGGCCTGGCTGGCGCTGTTGTGCCGGATGCTGCCGGGGGCCGCGCGCGCGGTGCTGGTGCTGCGTCAGGATGGTGCGCTGGCGCCGATCGCCCGATGGCCGGAAGGCGACCCGGGATCAGCGCAACTGTCGCATGTCGCGGAACTGGCGCTGACCGAACGGCGTGGCGTGGTCAGCCGTCCGGGTGGCCGCACACCCGGGCACACCGCGACCCGTGTATCGCACCTGGCGTTCCCGCTGCTGTTCGGCGGTGAAGACCAGGGCGTCGTGGCGGTGGAATTGGAAGGCGCCGGCGATGCGGCTTTGCGTGATGCCATGCGGCAGTTGCAGTGGGGTGCATCATGGATCGAGCTGCGCCAGCTTCGGGTTCAGTCGGTCGATGATGCCGCCAGGTTGCGACAGGGTTATGCGGCGTTGGAGGTGGCGGCGACCGCGCTGGCGGCCGACCGCTTCGATGCCGCGGCGCGTGCGACCGCGACCGAGATGGCGTTGC
Source organism: Acidisphaera sp. S103 (assembly GCF_009765975.1). Taxonomy (GTDB): domain Bacteria; phylum Pseudomonadota; class Alphaproteobacteria; order Acetobacterales; family Acetobacteraceae; genus Rhodopila. Next base: position 84,647 of record NZ_LMUJ01000032.1, read on the forward strand.
GTTTGCGGGCCTCACGCGTCGCGATCGGGTGGGTGACGCGGCGGTCCATCCGTATCGCCGGCCTGTCGCACGCGGTTGGTTCGGGCAAACGGGCGGATGTCACGGTCAACCTGGCCGCGGCGATGGATGAAGCGGTGGACCAGGGCGCCTCGCTGCTGTTTCCGCTGCCTGACGGTGAGGCACTGCCAAGCCGAGCGGCGCATGCCAGGCTGGTCGCGCAAGGTGCCGGTCCGTACGTCCTGACCGTTCCGCTGACCACGCAGGGGCGCATCGCCGGTGCCATCACCGTGGAGCGCGACACGCCGATCGATCAGGACGCGATCGATCTGACCGAGGCGATCGCCGCGCTGGTTGGCCCGGTGCTTGGGCAACTGCGTCTTGGCGAGCGCTGGCTGACGACGATCGCCTTCCACATCTTCACGCGCACGGCTCGGCAGTTGCTCGGTCCGGAACATTACGTGTTGAAGTTGGTGACCGGTATCGTTGTCGGCGTGGTCGTGTTCTTTTCTTTGTTTCACACGGAATATCATGTCAACGCCCAGGCGATGGTGGAGGGCGAAGTGCGGCGGACGATCGCCGCCGGGTTGGATGGCTACATCGGCAGCGAGCATGTCCGGGCGGGGCAGGTGGTGCATCAGGGCGACGTGCTGGCGACCCTGGATGATTCCGAACTGAACCTGCAACGGTTGCGTTGGATCGCGACCCGCCAGCAGCACCAGTCGGAACTCGATCGGGCGTTGGCAACCGGCACGCGCGCCGATGTCAACATCGATGGCGCCCAGATCGCCGAGGCGGCGGCCGAGATCGCCCTGCTGGACGCGCAACTGGCGCGCACCAAGATCGTTGCGCCGTTCGACGGGCTGATCACCAACGGCGATTTGTCGCAGTCGGTCGGTATGCCGGTGCAGCGTGCGCAGGTGCTGTTCGAGATCGCGCCGCTGGACAGCTATCGTGTGATCATTCGCGTGCCGGACAGCGAGATCGCGCGGGTGGCGCCAGGGCATTTGGGCACACTTGTGCTGTCGGCGCTGCCGGATCGGCATTTCGATCTGCATGTGGTGCGGGTGACTCCGATCGCGGAACAAAGCGACGGCAGCAACACGTTCCACGTCGAGGCTCGGCTTGACGACGTATCCCCGCAATTGCGGCCGAACATGGAGGGCGTGGCGAAGATCGACGCCGGACGGCATCTGCTGATCTGGGCCTGGACCCATCACCTGATCGATGCGATCCGGCTGTTCCTGTGGTCGTGGTGGCCATGAACAGCGCGGAGCACGCTCTCAACCGACTCCAGCCCATCCGTCATGGCCGGGCGTGTCCCGGCCATGACGGTGAGAGGGTACCGGCCGGTTCTCGGATCAGGTCCCGGGACCGCCATGATACAAATGCAAACGACCCGAACCTGACCGTGACACGGGAGAGCGATCGTCTCCCATGAGCACCTCCGGCAAACCGCTCCTCAGCGCCCAATGGTTCCGTGTCGCGGCGGTGCGGCCGCGGTTGCGCGATCATGTGCGGATCACCCGCCAGCATTTCCGCGGTGATCGCTGGTTCGTACTGGAAGACCTGATCGAAAACAGCGTGCATCGTTATGCGCCGGCGGCGCAGGCGGCGATCGGGCTGATGGATGGCACGCACACGCTGGACGAAATCTGGACGTCCTTGGCCGGCCTTGGTGAGGAACGGCCGACACAGGACGAAATGATCCATTTGTTGGCCCAACTCGATGGGGCCAACCTGCTGGCGACCGAACGGTTGCCGGATTTTTCCGAACTGTCGCAGCGGGCGCACCGCCTGGCGTCGAATAAGCTGTGGCGGCGCCTGGCCAACCCGCTTTACCTGCGGATCCCGATTTGTGACCCGGACCGGTTCCTCGATGCGACTGTCGGCCTGGCGCGGCCGCTGTGGTCGGTGTGGGGCTTTCTGGTCTGGCTTGCGGTTGTCGGCTGGGGTCTGGTGCAGGCCCTGCTGCACTGGACCGAACTGACGCACGATCTCGCCGACCGGGTGCTGGCGCGCGACAACCTGCTGATCCTGGCGGTGACGTTCCCCGTGCTGAAGCTGTTGCACGAACTCGGCCACTGCTACGCCGCGAAGATCGGCGGTGCGTCGGTGCATGAGGCCGGTGTCATGACGTTGGTGGTGATGCCGGTGCCGTATGTCGACGTCAGTCCGGCTAGTGCATTCACCAATAAATGGCGGCGCGCGCTGGTGGGTGCCGCCGGGATGCTGACGGAGCTGTTCTGCGCCGGGCTCGCCATGATTGTATGGACGAATGTCGAGCCAGGGCTGGCTCGGGCGGCGGCGTTCAACTGCCTGCTGATCGCCGGTGTGTCGACGCTGCTGTTCAACGGCAATCCACTGCTGCGGTTCGATGCGTATTTCATCCTGTCCGACCTGATCGAGATTCCCAATCTGGCAACCCGAGCGACCCGGTATTACGGGTATCTGGTTAATCGATACGCGTTCGGTGTGCGGAGTCAGACTTCGCCCGTGCAGGCCCGCGGCGAGGCGCAGTGGTTCGCGTTCTATGGCGTTGCTTCCTATGTATATCGAATCTGGGTGATGCTTTCGGTCGCGGTCTTCGTGGCGTCGCAGATGCATGGGGTTGGCGCGGTGCTGGCGGCCTGGACCGTGCTGTCCGGCATCGTCTATCCGCTGATCAGCGGCATTTGGAAGGTGGCGCAAGGACCGGCACTGCATCAGCATCGGTTGCGTGCGATCCTGGTGACCGGCGGTGCCGTGGCGTGCGCCGCGCTGCTGCTGTTCGGGGTGGAATTGCCGTACGGGACGGTGACGCAGGGCGTCGTGTGGGCGCCGGCGGGTGCCGATCTGCGGGCCGGCGCCGAGGGCACGCTGACCGAATTGATCGCGGCACCCGGCGCGATGCTGACGGCGGGAAATTCGGTCGCTCGGATGACCGACACTGTGTTGGATGCGCACGTGCAGCTGCTGGCGACGCAGTTGCGAGAAGTCGAATTGCGCTACACTGCGGCGGAAGGGACCGATCGGGTGCAGACGCAGATGCTGCGCCAGCAGATCGGCTATTTCCAGTCGCAGTTGGATGAAATGCGGTCGCGCCGGAAGACTCTCGCGGTCATGGCACCGGTCGACGGCCGGTTCCTCGTTTCGATGCCGAGCGACCTGGACGGCAAGTTCATGCGGCGCGGCGAATTGATCGGCTACGTGCTGAATGACGATGCCGCCAGCGTGCGCGTTATCGTGCCGCAATCGGAAATCGAACTGGTGCGAGAGGATACGCGCGGCATCGATATGCGTTTCGCGAGCCGGCCGATGCGGGTCATCCATGTCAAGCGGATAAGCCGCGAAGTGCCGACCGCGACGCGGCAGTTACCGAGTGTCGCCCTGGCCAGTGTCGGCGGTGGCTCGATCGCTGTCGATCCGACAGATGATCAGCACCTGCGGGCGCTGGAAGAGGTGTTCCAGGTGGACGTGAAATTGCCCGATGGCTTGCGGGACCATCGCATCGGGGAGCGGGTTTATGTCCGCTTCCAGCACGGCGACCGGACGCTGGCCTGGCGTATTTCCCGCACCGCTCGGCAGTTGTTCTTGCGGCGGTTCGATCTATGAGCGCCACCACCATCCCGCGCCCTTCGGCTCAGGCGACCGCGGCACCGGCGCTGCGACTTGCCCGGGCGGTGCCGTATCCGGAGCGTCACACTCGCCCGCGCGGCGTCGTGGAAGAGCATCTGCGGGTCGCCGCGGCGCTGCTGCTGCCTGGTCCGCCGCAAATGCTGTGGCGGTTGGCCGCGAGGCGTGTGGCGCGGTTGGCGGCGGGTTATGCCGCGGAAGCCGCGGGTTCGGTCGAGGCATCGGAAGCCGCCGCGGCTTTGCGTGTCCGGTTGCGGGATGGGATTTCGCCGGACTCGGCAGCGCGGGCGTTCGCGTTGATTCGTGTTCTTGCCGCGCGTCACCTCGGTATGACGCCTTACGACGTTCAGCTCATGGCCGCGTGGTCGATGTTGCGCGGACACATGACCGAACTCGCGACGGGTGAGGGCAAGACGCTGGCTGCCTCGCTGGCCGCCGCCACCGCGGCGCTGGCGGGCCGGATGGTGCATGTGGTGACGGTGAACGATTACCTGGCTGAACGCGATCATGGGCAGTTGTCGCCGCTATACCGAGCCCTGGGGCTGACGACGGGGCTGATCATCCACGGCCAGACGCCGGCGGAACGGCGGGCGGCTTATGCGTGCGATATTGTTTACACCAGCAACAAAGAACTGGTGTTCGATTATCTGCGCGACCAGATGCACCGGCGTTCCACACTGACGGCGCTGCACGCCCGCGTCGCCCGCCTGGATGGGCGGCGCGGATCGGAGGATGCGCTGGTGATGCGCGGTCTCGACTTCGCCATCGTGGACGAGGCGGACAGCGTGTTGATCGATGAGGCCCGCACGCCGCTGATCATCAGCGAGACCGCCAGCGATGCGGTGAGCGACGATGTCTGCGTCGAGGCGCTCGATCTGGTGACGGGGCTGACCGAGGGCCTTGACTACACGATCGATCGCAGTGAGCGCCGTATCGACATGACTCCCGGCGGGCGCCGTCGCGTGGAGCTGTTGTCGGAAAGCCTGGGCGAACATTGGGGCAGCACGCTGGTTCGGTCCGAACTGGTGGTGAAAGCGCTGACGGCGCGGCTGCTGTTCGAACGCGACGTGCATTATCTGCTGCGCGACGGCAAGGTGTGCATCATCGACGAATACACCGGCCGCGTGATGGCCGATCGTTTCTGGAACGATGGCCTGCACCAGATGATCGAGGCTAAGGAGGGCTGTGCGCCCAGCGGTCAGCGCGCCTCGGTGGCTCGTATTACGTATCAGCGGTTCTTTACGCGCTATCAGCATCTTTGCGGGATGAGCGGCACGTTGGCGGAGGTGACGCGCGAATTGCGGTCCGTCTACGGCGTCGGTGTCATCCGCATCCCGACGCACCATCCCGGCCGCCGGCGGGTGGAAAAAACCCAGATCGTGCCGACCGCCGAAGCAAAATGGCGCGCCATCGCCGATCATGCGGTCAGGTTCTCCGCGGCGGGCCGGCCGGTGCTGATCGGCACGCGGTCCGTTGCCGCCTCGGAACTGGCGAGCGGCCTTCTGCGTGGCCACGGTGTCGCTCACAACTTGCTCAACGCCGCGCAGGATGCGGCGGAGGCGGCGATCGTCGCCCGCGCGGGTGAGGCAGGGTGTGTCACCATCGCGACCAACATGGCCGGACGGGGCACGGATATCCGTCTCGCACCCGGTGTCTCCGACCGCGGCGGCCTCGCGGTGATCCTGAGCGACCGGCACGACGCGGCTCGGATCGACCGGCAACTCGCCGGACGCGGGGCGCGGCAGGGCGACGCGGGATCGTTCACTCAGGTGCTGTCGCTGGAAGACGCGTTGATGGATCCGTTACGGTCCAATCCAGCCGCGCGGCTGTTGCTGGCGGCGGCGCGCGGCCATCGCCTTCTCGCCTGCATTTTGTTTTCGATTATGCAACGCCGAGCCGAACGGCGCCACCGGATCGTCAGGCGTGAACTGATGCGTTTCGAGGCGCGGCTGCAAGGCTCCCTGTCATTTGCTGGAAGGCCCGACTAGATGCGCGGATCGATTATTCCGATACTGTGTCTGTTCATCGCGGCGGTGCCGGCGCGTGCCGAATCCGACGCCGCATCCGGCACCTGCATCATCAAGCCGCATATCCAAATTCAACTCGGCAGCGCGGTCAGCGGGATGCTGTCGGAGACGCTGGTCGATCGTGGCGATGACGTAAAGCAGGGCCAGGTCGTCGCTCGGCTTGAATCAAGCATCGAACAAGCCAGCCTGGCACTCGACCGCGTAAAAGCCGCGAACGATACCGCGATCAAGGTCGAGCAAGCGGACGAGGAACTCGCGGTCCGGGAGCTGGAACGGAAGAAGTCGCTGGAGGCCAGCCAGCAAGTCAATCACAACGCGCTCGACGAATTGGCGACAAAGGTCCGCGAGGGCGAACTGCGCATCCAGCAGGCGCGGACGGATCAGCAGGTGGCGGCCCTGACCGCTGACCGCAGCGAGCGGACCCTGGCCCTGAAACAGATACGCAGCCCGATCGATGGTGTCGTGATCGAGCGTAAGCTGTCCGCCGGTGAATATATCTATGAACAGACATCCATCATGACGATCGCCCAGATCGATCCACTCAATGTTGAGTTGGTCCTGCCGATGGAGCGCTACGGCGATATCGTGGTCGGATCGACGGCGATCGTGCATCCGGTGGCACCGGTCGGTGGCGCGTACAAGGCAAAGGCCACGGTGATCGATCCGGTGATCGACGCGGCAAGCGAAACATTTGGCGTCCGGCTGATCCTGCCCAATCCCAATCACAGCATTCCCGCCGGCATCCGCTGTTCGGTCGAATGGCGGGACACGAAGCAGGTGCTGCGATGATGCGGATTTCAGCCGCCATCCGAACGATCTATGCGGCGAAAGCGCCGTGGGGAGCCAGGGTATAATGGTCCAGACCACATTCAATGTCGGCAACGCCGGCAGCCTGACCACGGTCCTGCAGGAAATCAGCACCGGCGGCACCGATGCGGCGATCAACACCGCGTACACCATCGCGATGACGGCCGGTGTCTCGCTGACCGCCGGCGTCAGCCTTGAGGCGGGGTCCAGCGTCACACTGGAAGGGTCCTTCCCGTTCATCGTGCCGGCGTTCACGGTTACCGGTACGGTCGTCACCGACCTCAATCTCACTGGCACTATCACCTTGGACAATGGCGTGCTGGAGAATCCCGCACTCGTCATCACCAGTGGTACCACCGTCGCGGGGCTGTTTTCCGGTACGGTGCTCGGCACGGTGGGCGATGCCGGCGACAGCGCGATCAACAACGGCATCATCCAGTCCGGCGGAACCTACGCCGCAATCGAGTTCAACACCGGTACCGTGCAGAACGGCTGGAACGGATCGCCGTCGGCACAGATCGAGGGTGTTCCGGACGGGATCGATATCGGGATCTCTGGCCTCGTGCAGAATGGCGGCACGATCGTCGGCACGGGTCCGACCAGCGCCGCCGTGTCCATGGGCGCGGGCACTGTGGATAACGGCCAGATCGGCGACGCCCTCGCCCTGCTGTCGGGCGGCCAGAACGGTGTGATGATCCAGGGGGCGGGCGTCGTCAACAACGATGGCTCGATCTTTGGCGGCACGTCGGACGCGGTCGATATCGGCTCCGGTCTGGTAACGAACGGTCAGATCGGCGTCGAATCGGCGCTGATCGATGGCGGTCCTTCGGGCAACGGTGTTTCGGTCAACTTCGGCCTGGGCACCGTGGCGAATTTCGGCAGCATCATCGGTGGGAACGGCGCCGGCGTTTACCTCACGTTTGGCGGAACGGTCACGAATGGCGCGACGTCCGATTCCGCCGCGCTGATCGGCGGTGCGGCTTACGGCGTGCTGCTGTCCGGACCCGGATCGTTGCAGAATTACGGGACCGTGGGCGACGCCGGCGGCGCGACGCAGTCCGTGATCGGTGCTTTTCTCTTCGCCGGCGGCACAATCGAAAACCTGGCGACCACGGCGCTGATCGGCGGATTGGACTGGGGCGTCGCGGTGGAGAACGGCGCCGGTTTCGTCACCAATCTCGGTACCGTTCAGGCGACAGCCGCGGCAGGGTTCGGTGTCGATCTCGCCGCTGGAGGCACCGTCGTCAACGCGGCGGCCGCGACGATCTCGGGTCCGTTTGACGGCGTGCGAATTGCGGCCGATGTCCCCGGCACAGGCGCCGTCGTGCTGAATGACGGCACGATCGCCGGCTTGGTGGGGGTCGACTTCCAAAGCGGCCCGACCGAGGCGGTCGGGACGCTCACCAATGACGGGCTGATCGAAAGCACCAGCGGCAGCAGCGGCAACGCGGTGCTGTTTGGCACCGGCACCGAACGGCTGGTGCTGGAGGCGGGTGGGGCGTTCGTCGGCGGTGTGGTCGGCGGCGAAACGGCGGGCAGCAACACGACGCTGGAATTGGCCGGCGGTACACAGGGAACCTTGAGCGGACTTGCGGGCAATAGCGGCACCGTGACCGACAGTGCCGGTGGTTTCGCGTTCAGTGCTATTGGCACCATCGCGGTGGATGCGGGGGCGTCGTGGACCATCGCCGCACCCGGCACGCTGGACACGGTGGATAATGCCGGCGCGCTTGGCGTTTCAGCCGGCGCGGTGACCGTGACTGGTTTGCTGACCAACAGCGGCAGTCTTTCCATTGGCGGCAGCACCCTGACCGCGACGACCGGTCAGGTGGCGGACACGGGCATCATCACCATTGGTGCCGGCGGGCTGTTGATGGCCGATGGTGGGGGCATTTCCGCCGCGGGCACCGCCGATATCCAGGTCGGTGGCGGTTCGGATGCCACGCTGAACGTGACAGGTAGTGGCGCGACGGTAAACACCGGCGGCGATCAGTTGGCGATCGGATCATCAGATGAGGGTTCCGCCCTGGTCAACCAGGGCGGCACGGTCCTGGCCGGCACCCGCTTCGCCGCCGACGAGGCGATCACCATTGGCGGTGCCGCCGGGGCCACCGGCGCGCTGACGGTCTCCGACTTCGGATCGCAGGTCCGATCCACCGGACAGTTGAGCGTTGGCTTCGGTGGCGACGGATCGCTGCTGATCGAAAATCAGGCGACCGTCATCACCGGCAACAACACCGTGGACAAGTCCGAGGGCTTCGACGTCGGACAACTCGCCACAGGCTCCGGCGAGGCCACGGTGACCGGTGTGCAATCCCTGTTGTCCAACACCGGTGCGTTCATTGTCGGCGACGCCGGCCTGGGCAGCCTGTCGATCCAGTCCGGTGGCACCGTCATCACCACCCCCGGCACGGTCGCGGGCCTCGACGGCGCAGTCATCGCCGCCACGGCCTCCGCCTCCGGTTCATCGGTGAACGTAACCGGCACGGGGTCGGACTGGCAGGTCGGCGGGTTGCTGGAAGTGGGTTCCAGCGGCGCCGGCGCGCTGTCGATCGGCAGCGGCGCCACAGTCACCGTCGGCACCCTCGACGCCGCCCTGATGCAGGACGCGGTGGGCCAGGTCAGTGTCACCGGCCCCGGTTCGGACCTGACCGTGACCGGAGCCGCCACGATCGCCGACGACGGCACCGGCGTGCTGTCGATCCTCGACGGCGCCACCGTCTCGGCCGGCACGCTGACCATCGGCTCGCTGGGCGACGCATCCGGCGCCCTGGTGGTGTCCGGCGAGGGCAGTTATCTGCAAACCGGGCTGTTGGACATCGGCACCGCGCTTGGCTACGGCGACGTGACCGTCGGCCCCGGGGCGTTCGTGAACGCCGGGGTGATCGACGGCAACGGCCAGGTGGTGCTGGAAGGCGGCACGTTGGATCCGTTGGTCGACATCATCAACGCCTCAGAACTGCAAAGCGGCAACGGCGGCGTCGGAGGAGTCGATCCCAGCGGGCTGGGGTTCATCATCAACGAGGGCACGATCGCGTCCAAAGTCGGCAAGGGGATCGGCGGTGCCACGCTGACGGTGGCCGGGACGGTGGTGGGCGGGGGCACCTGGTCGGAGAACGGCACGCCACAGCCGGATGCCGGCGGGCCGGGGATCCTGCTGGTCGGCACCGGCTCGACGATGGTGCTGCTGGACCCGGTGCTGAACGCGGCCACGACGACGTTCCAGGACGACCTGTCGACGCCGGACAGCTACATCGTGAACGACAGCGTGATCGACGTGGCGTTCGCCGGTGCTTCGGGGGTGCTGCGGCTGGACGACATCGGCGGGTTCGGCGGCACCATCGCATCGTTCGTGGCCGGTGACACGATCGAGGTGGAGACGCCGGGGCCGGCGACGTTCCAGCAGAACGGGTCGGTGGTGTCGGTGATCGGGACCGGCGGCACGCTGGGGACGCTGGCGTTCGCCAACGCGGCGTTGGCGCAGGCGGCATTCACCACGGCGGGGGCACTGGTGGACACCGTGCTGTGCTTCCTGGCGGGGACGCTGATCGGGACACCGGACGGGCAGACCCCGGTGGAGCGGCTGGCGGTTGGCGACCGGGTGCGGACGGCGTCGGGCGCGGTGCGGCCGGTGGTGTGGGTGGGCCACGGGCGGGTGCTGGCGACGCGGGGGCGGCGAGGGCCGGCGACGCCGGTGATCGTGCGCAAGGGGGCGCTGGGGCCGAACGTGCCGCATACGGATCTGTTTGTGACCAAGGGGCACTCGTTCTTCGTGGACGGGGTGCTGATCCCGGTGGAATTCCTGGTCAATCACCGCTCGATCCTGTGGGACGACCGGGCGCAGGAGATGTCGGTCTACCACGTTGAACTGGAGACGCATGACGTGCTGGTGGCGAACGGCGCACCAGCCGAGAGTTACCGCGACGACGGCAACCGCTGGCTGTTCCAGAACGCCAACAGCGGCTGGGACCAGCCGGCGAAAACGCCGTGTGCGCCGGTGCTGACCGGGGGGGCGGTGGTGGATGCGGTGTGGCGGCGGCTGCTGGAGGGGTGCGGCCCGAGGCCGTCGGTGCCGCTGACGCAGAATGCGGATGTGCATCTGCTGGTGGACGGGGTGCGGGTGGAGGCTTCGGCGCAGATGGGGGGTGTGCTGGTATTCGGCGTTTCCAGCGGGGCATCCCCCGTGCGGCTGGTGTCGCGTGCGGCGGTGCCGCAGGAGTTGGGTCTGGCACGGGACCCGCGGTGCCTGGGGGTTGCGCTGCGGTGTGTGGTGGTGCGGCAGGGGACGCGGTTCCGGGTGGTCCGGGGGGACGACCCGTTGCTGGCGGACGGGTTCCACGCGTTCGAGCCCGGGACCGGGTTGCGCTGGACGGATGGGGACGCGATGCTGCCGGGGGCGATGTTCGATGGGTTCGGGGGGGCGTGCGAAGTGGTGCTGCATCTGGGGGCGACGGCAATGTATGTCGATGAGGGAGATGTCGCGGCGGTGGCGTGAGGGGGGCCATGAAAGTCGTTATCCTGGCTGGCGGCCGTGGCACACGGTTGTCGGAGGAAACCGCCACGATCCCGAAGCCGATGGTGGAAATCGGCGGCCGGCCGATGCTGTGGCACATCATGCGGCTCTACGCGCATTTCGGCCTGACCGACTTCGTTGTCTGCCTCGGCTACAAGGGCCACGTCATCAAGGCGTATTTTGCCAACTACCTGCTGCACCGGTCTGATGTGACGGTCGATCTCGGCGCCAATCGGATCGATTTCCACAATCATACCGGCGAAGATTGGCGGGTGACATTGATCGACACGGGGGACGCGACCCAGACGGGCGGCCGCATCCGCCGTGTCGCGTCTTACCTGCCGCCGGACGAGCCGTTCTGCATGACCTATGGCGACGGTCTTGGCGATATCGATATCGCCCGCGCGATCGCGTTTCATCGCGCACAAGGCCGCCTTGCGACCGTCACCGCGGTGCGCCCGCCGCCACGCTTCGGCGGCTTGCGGCTTGACGGCGACCGCGTCGCCACCTTCACCGACATGCCGATCGAGGGCTGGATCAATGGTGGCTTCTTTGTGTTGCAGCCGAAAGCGCTGGACCTGATCGCGGGCGACGCGACGGTGTTCGAGCAGGAGCCCTTGCAAACCCTGGCGAGGGAGGGGCAGTTGGGCGCGTTCACGCACGATGGGTTTTGGCAGCCGATGGACACGTTGCGCGAGAAAATTGCCCTGAACGCGTTGTGGGACTCCGGCGCGGCGCCGTGGAAGCTCTGGGAATGATCCAAAGTCGTCCGGACCCCAGCTTCTGGACCGGAAAACGCGTTCTGGTGACCGGCCACACCGGCTTCAAGGGTGCCTGGCTATGCCTGTTGCTCGATCACCTCGGCGCGCGTGTCAGTGGCCTTGCGTTACCCGCCGAACCGGACGGTGCGTTTGAGGCGATGCGGCCACCGGTGGAGAGCCATATCGCCGACATGCGTGATGCCGACGCGGTGCTTGACGTCGTGCGGCAGGCGCGGCCCCAGATCGTGCTGCACCTCGCCGCGCAGGCGCTGGTTGGCGAAGGTCACGCCCATCCGCTGGAGACGTTCGCCACGAACGTGATGGGGACCGCCAACCTGCTGGAGGCACTGCATGCGGCGCCAGCCGCGGTGGCGCTGATGGTGACGACCGACAAAGTCTATCGCCCCGACCCCGGCGGTGGTCCGTTCCATGAGGACAGTCCGCTTGGCGGCACCGATCCCTACAGTGCGTCTAAAGCGGCGGCGGAACATGTGGTCGCATGCTGGCGGGAGCGGCTGCGGGAAAACGGCTGTGTCGCGGCGGCGGCGCGAGCGGGCAACGTGCTGGGTGGCGGCGATGTGGCGGCTGGGCGGCTGGCGCCGGATGTGATCCGTGCCCATCGCGCGGACGTCCCGATGATGCTCAGGCGACCGGAGGCGGTGCGGCCGTGGCAGTACGTGCTGGACGTGCTGGCGGGCTACCTGCTCTATGCCCAGGCACTGTTCCACGACAACGCGCCGCCGGCGATGAACTTCGGACCGGAGGCCGGCGATGTCCTGACCGCGGTGGAACTGACCCGGCGGCTGCAACACGCACTTGGCTCGACCCGCGGCTGGCGGCAGGGCGAGGCTTCGTTCGCCGAGACCACGACGCTTCGTCTGGACCCCGCCCGAGCGTGGCGGACGCTGGGTTGGCGGACGACGACGGATATCGACCAGGCGCTTGCCTGGATCGCCGCATGGCATCAGGCGGCATGGGCCAACCGGGACATGCACCGCGTGGGGCATGCCCAGATCGAGGCATGGCTGACGTCATGACGCCACAAGTTGCCTGCCGCTTCTGCGCCGCCGGCCTGACCTGCGAGGCGTGTGACTGCGGCGACCAGCCGCTCGCCAACAGCCTGGTGTCGATGGATGCGCCCGATGTGCCCGATCCGCGTTTTCCACTGCGCGTCATGGTCTGTTCGGCCTGCCTGCTGGTTCAGTTGGAACAGGCGGCCGACCCGGGCGCGATGTTTACCGAATACAGCTATATGTCTTCGGTCTCGGCATTCTGGCGCGACCACACCGCCCGGTTTTCGGCTATGGCGGTGGATCGGTTCGGATTGACCGCCGAAAGCCTTGTGATGGAGGTTGGCAGCAACGACGGCACCCTGCTGGGCGCATTCGCCGGGCGTGGCATTCCGATCCTGGGGATCGACCCGGCGGCCAACGTGACGGCCGAGGCGCGGCGCCGCGGTGTCCCGACACTGACCGCGTTCTTCGGCGAACGGACGGCGACCGAACTGGCGGCGGGCGGCAGGCAGGCTGATTTGTTGGTTGCCAACAACGTCCTGGCGCATGCGCCGGCCCTGATGGATTTCGTCCGTGGTTTCGCCCGGGCGCTCAAGCCCGCCGGGGTGCTGTCGATCGAGGTACCGCATGTGCTGGCGATGCTGAAAGGCGCGCAGTTTGATACGATCTACCACGAGCACGTCTTCTATTTCTCCGCCCTTGTCCTGCGGAAGGTGTTGGCGGCGGTCGGGCTGGCCGTGTTCGACGTGGAGACGCTGCCAACCCATGGTGGAAGCCTGCGACTGCTCGCCCAGCATGCCGGCACGGGCCAACGTCCGGCGACCCCCGCGCTCGACCAGGTCATCAAGGCGGAGATCGACGCCGGATTGCATCGGCCCGAAAGCTACCGGATCCTGGCGGACGCCGCGGCGCGCGTGGTCGGTGGACTACGCGCGTTCCTCGATCAGGCTCGGGCGGATGGCGCCGTCGTCGCGGCCTACGGTGCGGCGGCGAAGGGCACGATGCTGCTGAACGCCGCCGGTGCCGATTCGGAGACGATCGTTTTCGTTGCCGATGCCAGCCCGCTGAAGCAGGGGTATCGGATGCCCGGTTGCCGCATTCCGATCGTCGCTCCCGATCGGCTGAAGGCGGTTCGGCCGGATTTTCTGCTGGTGCTGCCCTGGAACATCGCCGATGAGATCATGGAGGCGACGCGCTTCATCGGTGCCTGGAGTGGTCAGTTCGTCATTCCGTCACCGGTCCTGCGCGTCATCGCGGCCTGACGATGCGGTTGGTGCAGACCCTTCTGCCCGGCGTCGTCCTGCTGCAGCCTGACGCGGCCCAAGATGCTCGCGGCAGCTTTGTTCGGTTGTCCTGTGTCACAACCCTGGCCGCGAACGGCATTGCCTTTGCGCCTGTCCAGACCAGCCTGTCGCGATCCTCGCGGTGTGGCACCCTGCGTGGCCTGCACTTCCAGGTCGCACCGTCCGCCGAGACTAAAATCGTCCACTGCATCGCCGGTGCGGTGTTCGACGTGGCGCTTGATCTGCGACCGGAGTCGCCCACCTTCCGGCGTGCCTTCAGCACTGAGCTGACCGCGGCGAACGGGCGGGGGCTGCTGGTGCCGCGCGGTTGCGCGCACGGCCTGTTGACGCTGACCGACGACGCGGCCGTGTTGTATCAGATCGACCGCGATTACGATCAGGCGAGTGCGCGCGGGGTGCGCTGGAACGATCCGGCCTTCGCGATCCCATGGCCTTCGCAGCCGGCGGTGATGTCGGACCGCGACGCCGCCTGGCCGGATTTCGTACCGTGAACGCGCCGCGGGTACTGTTGACGGGCGCGTCGGGCTTTGTCGGTCGGCAGGTGATCGGGCCGTTGCTCGATCTGTCGTATGAGGTCCATGCCGTCGGCAATACGGTGACCGACCCGCGTGCGCGCTGGTATCGTGCCGATCTGCTGGAGCAGGGGACGCGGCGCCAACTGGTGACGGCGGTGCGGCCGGACGCCGTGCTGCATTGCGCCTGGGTGACCGGGCACGGCGCTTATTGGACGTCACCGCTAAACCTCGACTGGGTCGCGGCTTCCCTCGATCTGGCGCGCCTGGCGGCGGATCGGGGCGCGCGGCGCATGCTGATGGTGGGAAGCTGCGCGGAATATGATTGGCGCTCCCTGCCGGCTCGGCCCTGGCGGGAGGACGATCTGTGCCGTCCCGGAACGCTGTACGGCACCGCGAAGGACTCGCTGCACCGGCTGATGGCGGCCTTTGCCATCCAGGCAGGCATTGGGTTGGTCTGGGCGCGTCTGTTTCATCTGTACGGGCCGTATGAAGCACCGTCCCGGCTGGTGCCCGGCCTGCTGGGGGCGTTGCGCGAGGGGCGGCGGGGCGAGATCGGGCCAGGCGAAGCCGCCAGGGATTTCATGCACGTCGCCGATGCCGGCCGAGCGCTGGCGCATTTGCTGGGGAACTCGATCACCGGTTCGGTCAATGTCGCGTCCGGCCAGCCCGTTACGATCGGGACGATTGCCGGCCTTGCGGCGCGGCTGGCGGGGCGGCCCAAACTACAGGCCGAATCCACAAGGCCGACAACCGAACCGCTGGCGATGCTGGCCAATACGACAAAGTTGCGTGCGACGGGGTTCGTGCCGTCGATCGGGCTGGAAGATGGGCTGGCGGCGCTGTGGTCAGGGCAGGAAGGCCAGGGCGCCGCCCTGGACCCGCAAAGGGGCACGGCCCCTTTGATCCCGTTCATGAAGGGTGTTGGGGGGGAGGGGGGGACAGCGCGGGTTGCAACACCTGAGTCGCCCCCTCCCCCCCAACACCCTTCATCAGTGGTTCCAAGGGCCCCGGCCCTTGGCGGGCTTGGGCCGCAAAGCGGACCAAGGGGGCAGAGCCCCCGTCTTCTTTCCCCCGACTACGAAGCCGCCGTCCGTCTCTTCCGCGCCGATCGGCGGGACGAAGCCCTTAGGGCGGCTGAGGCCGTGCTGGCGCGACAGCCGGACCATGCGCCGGCGCTGAACTTGCTGGGCGTGTTGCACCGCCAGCTTGGGGATTTCGCCCGTGCTCGCTTGTGTCTGGAGCGGGCGGCTGAACTCGACCCGGACAGCGAAACCGCCTGGATCAACCTCGGCAATGTGCATCTCGATATGGAAGCGACGGACGCTGCCGTGGACGCCTATGCGCGTGGGCTGGCCGTCGCGCCCGATCGGGTCGACACGCTGCGGCTTCTGGGCAACGCGCTTTCGCGCGCCGGGCGCGATACGGAGGCTATGGTCCGGTTAAACGCGGCCGTTGCGACTGAAGTCCCCGGTGCGCTGCGTGACCGCGCCCGAGCCCATTACACGGCGGGGCGGGTTGACCAGGCGCTGGTGGACCTGGACACCGTCATCGCGGACCGGCCCGACGACGTGGAGCCGCGGCTGATCAAGGCGCAGATGCTGCGCCTGTCTGGGCACGCCAGGCAGGCTGCCGCGCTGCTGCGCGAGCTTGTGGCGCAATCGCCGGAGAATGCCGATGTGCATTTGTCGCTCGCCGATGCGCTGTTGGCGGAGGAACAGCGGGAAGCGGCAAACGAGCACTATGCCCGCGCGGTCGCCTTGCGCCCCGGTGACACCAATGCCGAGGGCAAATTGTGTTGGAGCCTGCTGAACAGCCGTTACGGCAGTGAGGCCGAACATATCGCCGACGCTGCTTCTATCGCGCGCCGTATCGTCGCGCGTGGGGTACCGCACCCATCGAGCGCCCACGCGGTGCAAAGCGCGCTGCTGCGCGTTGCCGACCTGGATACCTTGGCGGCGTTCGATGCGCTGTTCCCGGATCGGCGTGTCCTGCTGGATTATTGGGTGCGCCGCAATGTCGTCGGTGCGCTGCATGCGCAGCTTGGCCGCGTGCAGACGATGCAGGACCGGCTGACGCTGGTTGACTGCCACCGCGAATGGGGCGACCGCTACGAGGCGAAGCCAATCGCGCTTCGTGCTGTTCGGCCGCCGCCGGGTCCGCGTATTCGTGTCGGATTCGTGTCGTCCGACCTGCGGCACCACCCTGTCAGCTACTTCGCGCTGCCGATTTTCGATCATTACGACCGCGACCGGTTCGAATTTTTCGCCTATTCCTTCAATCCCGGCGCACCCGACGCGGTGCAGCGCCGCATCGCCGGCAAGATTGCCGGATTCCGGCGGATGCCCAACATGCCGGAGCAGGACATTGCCCGGCGTATCGCCGACGACAACCTCGATATCCTGTTTGAGCTTGGCGGTTCGACCCATCTCAACCGGCTTGAAGTAATGGCGCATCAACCCGCGCCGGTGCAGGTCAGTTGGCTCGGGTATCCGCATTCGTCCGGGCTTAGCCGGATCGGCTACATCCTGGTCGATCCGTATCTGAAGCCGCCCGACCCGCGGATGCTGCTGGAACGCCCGTTCGAGATGCCCGCAAGCTGGGTCAGCCTGGGTCCGCTCGGTTTTACCGACCATCCGATCGTGCCGGAGTTGCCGGAGGCGCGCACCGGACGGCTGACCTTCGGCACGATGAACAACCCGTACAAATATGCGCCGGAATCGATCGCGCTGTGGGCCCGGGTGCTGCACCGCGTGCCGGGAAGCCGCTTCCTGATGGTGCGGCCAGAGGCAGGGGTCGGCTTGTTCAGGGACAACATGGCGCACGCTTTTGCCCGGCATGGGATCGCCTCCGACCGGCTCGACTACGTTGCGGTACGCGGCCAGCACATGGCGCACTACAACGACATCGACATCGCGCTGGACACGCTGCCGCAAACCGGCGGCACGACGACATGCGAATGCCTGTGGATGGGGGTGCCGACCGTCAGCCTGGTCGGTCCCGCCTTCTTCGAGCGCCTGAGTTTCAGCAATCTGACGAACGCCGGTTTGCGCGATCTCGCGGTGGATACGCCGGATGCCTACGTGGACACGGCGGTCGCCCTGGCAGCGGATGTCGAGCGGCGGCGGGCGTTGCGGGTTGGCTTGCGGGCAACGATCCGGCAGTCGCCGCTTGGGGATGCGCGCGGGTGGGTGCGGGATTTCGAGGCCCTGACGCTGCGCACGCTGGAGCAAACGAGCGAACGCACTGGTTCGACAGTAGAGCATGATCGCGCTGGGCGGAACGTCCAGAGCGCGTGAATCATGCGATCAAACAACGCTCTAGGGGCTTTGTCGGCGTAGGGCCGGCGAGAAGCGCGCCCGTGGCCGAGGGCGCGTGGTTCTATTCCGCGGCCAGGCTTTGCGCTTCCTCGGCAAGCAACCGGTCCACCGTGCGACGCATGTGCATCCGGGCCGCATCCGTCGTGATGTCCACCAACGTGGATTCTCCCAGTTCGGACAACCTGGCCTGTTGGGCTTCGACCACGGTGCGGTCTTCATTGAACGCCGCGGCGATTTCTTTGAACAGCGCCTCCGTGGTCGCCGGGTCACCGGGCCGGAACCCATTGGCGGTGGACCAGAAATAGAAGCAAGTCGTGTCGGTCTCCGGCGTCAGGCCATGGAACAGGCGGAATTGCAGCTTGCTGTCCTCGGGCAGACCGTCCTTGTAGGCCCCGGCCTCATCCGCGGCGCTGAGTTGCAGGATCGAGCCCGGCGCGATGAATTCGAACATCTGCGCCCGGTCGATGCGCCCTTCGAACCCGACCGCGCGAACATAGGTCGGCGGTGGGGCGGAGTTCAGCATCCAGCGGGTGAATTTCAGCCCCAGCGGCGTGCGGACGGTGTCCATCTTGGCCTCGACGTGGATCGTTGGATTGCCGCCGATGGTCGATACATGAACATAACCGAGATGGGTCAGGTCCATCAGGTTGTCGACCATCAGCATGGCCGAACTCTTGATCGGATACATCGTGTGCTTATGCGGCCAGCGTTCGGTGTCGTTGTGCCATGGATAGGACACGATCGTGGCCGGATCGGCTTTCGCCGGATCGCCCATCCAGATCCACAGGAACGCGTCCTGTTCGACCAGGGGGAAGGCCCGGACGCGGGCGCGTTCCGGGATGCGGTCCTGGCCGGGAATATGGACGCACGCCCCCGTGCGGTCGAAGGTCAGGCCGTGATAGCCGCACACCAGGCCGCGTTCGGTCACCTGGCCCAGGTGCAGCGGGGCGCCGCGATGGCAGCACATGTCCAGCAGCGCACCGGCATGACCATCGGCGTCGCGGAACAGCACCACCGGCTCGTTGCAGATGCGCCGCGCGAGGGGCTTGTCGGCGATCTCGTCCGCCCAGGCGGCGACGTACCAGGCATTGCGGATGAACATTGGGCGCGCTCCCTGTTTGCCGGCTTTTGCCGCCGGTTGCAGCGCCATCATCGGACGCTGGCGGGCGGTGGTGTCAAGTTCTATCGTCGGTGTGTCGACAGTTCCGCGAATGTCTATTAGCGTTTCGTTTAGGGACGGCACAGGCGACGGCCATGAAAATCTCGTATTTCGAAACGGGGCGCTATGTCCCGTCACCCGATTTGCCGCGTGAGTGGCCGGTGCGGTCAGGTGCGTGCGATCTGGACACTGTGTCCGTGGCGCTGCGGGGGATGGAAGAGCGGGCGCGGTTCGTCGAGGCGCTCGGTTTCGACTGGGTCAGCCTGTCGGAACATCATTACTCGCCGCGCATTCTGACGCCGTCGCCGGCGGTATCCGCGGCGTGGTTGGCGGGGCGGGTCGACACCATCAAGATCGCGCTGCTGGGTCCGATCGTCCCCACCAGCAATCCGATCCGGGTGGCCGAGGAATTCGCCATGCTGGACGCGCTGGCCCCGGGCCGCATCGTCGCCGGCCTGCTGCGCGGAACCACCAACGAATACCTCAGCTACGACCTGAACGCCGCCGAGGCTCGGGCGCGCACCGACGAAGGCATGGAACTGATCCTTCGTGCCTGGACCGAACCTGAACCATTCGGCTGGCAGGGCCGGTATTTCCAGTATCGGACAGTCTCCATCTGGCCGCGCCGGCGGCTGCCGGGGCTGCAATCCTACGTCCTGGGCACCAGCGCCGAAGCGGGCGCGTTCGCCGCCCGCCATCGCATGGGCCTCGGCGTCTCCTACGGGTCGTTCGAGGCGATGGGACGAGCGACAGCGTATTACCGGCAACAATGCGCCGAACACGGTTGGACGCCAGGGCCGGACGACATCATCTACCGCGCCAACATGATCCTGGGCGAGACCGATGACGCCGCGGAGGCAATGCTCGCTCGGCGCGACAAGCGGGCACCGTTCCCCATCGGCGGGGCGCTGCGCGATGCGCTGATCGAGGCCGATGTATCCCGCAACGTCGCCGGCGTCCGGCAGCCGGCCAATGTCGGCGGCGTGCTGCCAATCAGCTTCTGCGGCGGCCCCGATCGGGTCGTGGAGCAGATCCGGCAGTGCCGCGACGCGATGGGCGCCGGCGTGCTGGATATCTCCCTGACCGATCCCGGAACCGGCGACTTGGAGGCGATGATGGACGCGCTGACGCTGTTCGGGCGCACCGTGCTGCCGCGCGTGCGCGATATCTGAGGTTCAGATCATGTCTTTCACCGAACGCTTCGTCGACGCCGATGGGTTCCGGATCCGCTACATGGAAGCGGGGCAGGGGCCAGCACTGATCCACCTGCACGGCGCGGGCGGGCTGCACATGACACCGGCGCACGACCTGCTGAGCCGCGACCGGCGGGTGATTGCGTTCGAGATGCCGGGGTTCGGGGACTCGGCGGAAAATACCCAGTCGGATGGAATGGAGGCACTCGCCTCGACGATGGCCGCCGCGGTGCGGGCGCTGGGGATCGAGGTGTTCGATCTGCTGGGTAGCTCGTTTGGGGCGAAGGTGGCGCTTTGGCTGGCGGCACGGCATCCGAACATGGTGCGGGCGCTGGTGCTGGAGGGGCCGGCGGCGATCCGGCCCGGAGGCATGCGTCCGCCATCCGGCACCGCGGCGGAGATGGCACCGTTCCTGTTCGGTCATCCGGATCGGGTCGCGCCCATGCCCGACCCGGACCCGACGGTTGCGGCGAAGCAACGGCGCCTCGTCGGGCGGCTGCGCGGCCCGGATCAGGATGCGGCGCTGGAGGACCGGATGCGTGGGTTGGCTGTTCCTGTACTGGTACTGTTCGGCACGCTGGATCGGGTGATGCCGCCGGAGATGGGGCGTGAATACAAAGCGCTGCTACCGAACAGTCATCTGGTGTTCGTCTACGACGCGGGGCACTTGATCGCGGCGGAACGGCCGGAGGCATTTGCCGAGGTCGTAGGGGATTTTTTGGCGCGGCGGGAGGCGTTCGTGATCACCCGGCGGGAGACGATGATTTTCCCGTAGAATCGGTTTCCGTTCGGCTGATATAGAACGGTGATGCTGACGAAATCTCCCTTCGTGATTGGTCTCAAGAGTCGTTTCGCAAGGCGGCAGGGCTTGGTGAACGGCTACAGTGCTTTCACGACGGCCTTTGATGAGATCATAGACGCGAGTGACCTCCCGTTTGTCCTTCGTAAGGAAACCAGGAACGAGGCAAAAAGCTTCAAAGAGGCCGCGAGGCGGTTTGAAAGCGAATTTTGTGCCGAACGGATTACGATAGGAGCGGCCGCCGCGAAACTTGTCCGCGACCTGCAGGCCCATTTCCCGCCGGCGGATCGAGCAAAATTGGTTGTCTCGTTCCTGATTGACAACTCAAAATCGATGGCAGGGCTGGGCATGTTGTCGGCTCTGATTGCCGTGGATGTGGCGGTCGATGCCATGGCAAAAGCGGGGATAGATACGGAGATACTAGGGTTTACTACAGTAAACTGGAGAGGCGGTCGAGCACGCCGGGCCTGGCGATGGGGCGGTAGGCCTCGCAACCCGGGCCGATTATGCGAGCTTCGGCATATCATCTATGGCGCGGTTGACCGCGCAGGCCGATTTCCGCGAGACGCGCTACTCGCGCTTCGCACGGATATTCTTCACGAGAATGTTGACGGAGAAGCCTTGGAATGGGCGGCCTCACGGCTTGATCCGTCGCGCTGGGACCGGAGAGTCATATGCCTGATTTCGGACGGAGCACCAGTGGACGATTCGACACTGCTCGCCAACGAAGATCCCGAAGTGCTGACACGGCATTTGGAAACGACCGAGCATCGGCTGCGTGAGGCAGGAATTGTCGTTGGTTTCCTGTTGATCGGACAGGATCATAACCGGGAGCCAGATCTATGCGAAAAGGCAGCGGAACCTGAAGCGGCTGGACTGTCACTGCTCGCGCTCGTTCATCGTGCGCTCTTATCTGCTATTTTCGAAGCGCCGATTTCCAACGCCTGAAGCCCGTTGCTCTCCAGCAGGCTGTTGATTAGATAAAGGGATATCGGGTCGTTTCAAGTTACGTGGTTTAATCGAAGATGAAGAGGCGACATCTACCCCACCCCATATTCCCGCTTCGCCGCCCCAGCCGACAAAT
>NZ_LMUJ01000032.1:106931-139000 GCF_009765975.1 Acidisphaera sp. S103
AGCCGGCACAACCTGCAGCCCCTTCGGCTTCAGCTCCACACCCGACTTCAGCGACAAACCCCCGCGCTGTCCCGCCTCCCCACCGTTACGGCCACGCGCCGGGAACTTCACCCGCTCGAAACCGGCGAAAATCCCGAACGCGGCGTCCTCGCGAGAACTCACCTCCATCACCTGGCCCAATCCGCCGCGATACCGCCCGGCACCACCTGAATCCTGCCGCAGCTCTTTCTTCCAGATGACCAGCGGCGTGATCGCCTCCGTCGCCTCCACCGGCACGTTGCGCACACCTGATGGGAACGGGGTCGCCGATAGCCCGTCCTGTCGCGGCCGAGCACCGGCACCGCCGGAATGGAAGCTCATGACCATGAACTGTGTGCCGGCCTTGTCGCCCACCCCGGTCAGCCCATGCCCGGCGACCATTTTCAGGGTCCACAGGTTGGACGTGCCCTCGGCGGGAACGCGCCCGGGGATGGCCTGTTCCAGCGCGCCGTAGACCACATCCGGCATCATGTGGCCGATCGAGGATCGTGCGTACACCGCCGCCGGATACGTGGCACTGACGATCGTTCCGGGCGGTGCCGTCACCTTCACCGCATCCAGCGTCCCGGCATTGTTCGGAATGGTCGGCGCCACGACGCAGTTGATGCCGAACGTCGTATAGGCTTCCGTATAGCACAGCGGACAGTTGATCGCGTACGTGGACATCCCCGACGTGCCGGTGAAATCCACATGGATCGTGTCCTCGCCGATGGTAACCGATGCAACCAGATCGAGCGGCTCCTCATACCCGTCTACCCGCATCGTATTCGTCCACGTCCCTTTCGGCAGCTTGCCAATCGCCTCGGACATCGCGCGGCGGCTGCGCGTAATGATCTCCTCACCCAGCATATCCAAATCGTCCAGCCGGAATTCGCGCATCATCGACACCAGCCGCCGGCTGCCGATGTCGTTGCAGGCGATCAAGGCGTAGACGTCGCCGATGACCTGCACCGGTTCGCGCACATTCGCGCGTATCATCGCCAGCAGGTCTTCGTTCATCACCCCCGCGCGTGCCAGGCGCAGCAGCGGAATGAACAAGCCTTCGTGCCAAATCTGCCGTCCCTCCGGTGTCTGTCCGACCCCGCCCATGTCGACCAGATGCGAGGTGCAGGCGAACAGCGCAACGATCCGGCCATCCATGAACGTCGGCGAAACGACCACCAGGTCGTACAGATGCCCGGTGCCCTTCCACGGATCGTTGGTGATGTAGACATCACCTTCCTTCATGTCCTCCACCGGGAAGACTTTTAGAAAATGCCCGACCGAGGCCGCCATCGTATTGATATGCCCCGGCGTTCCCGTCACCGCCTGCGCCAGCATCCGTCCGCGCAGATCGAACGCCCCGGCGGAGATATCCCCCGCCTCCCGCGCCGACGTACTGAACGCGGTCCGCACCAACGTTTGCCCTTGCTCCTCAACCACCGACAGCAGCCGGTTCCACATGATCTGGACGTCGATTTCGGAGACGTTACGGCGGTCGCTCATGCGAGACCTC
Source organism: Acidisphaera sp. S103 (assembly GCF_009765975.1). Taxonomy (GTDB): domain Bacteria; phylum Pseudomonadota; class Alphaproteobacteria; order Acetobacterales; family Acetobacteraceae; genus Rhodopila. Next base: position 108,466 of record NZ_LMUJ01000032.1, read on the forward strand.
CCTCGATAATGATTTCGCCGCCATGGGCGATACGCGCCGAAAAACCGGTGGGAACGATGGTGGTGGTGCCGTCCTCGACCACCGCCGCCGGTCCGGAAAACGCCGTGCCGGGCAGCAGCGATGCCCGCGCGTAAACCGGGGCATCGATTGTGGTCCCGGTCAGCGACTCAATCATTTCGCGTGTCCCCTGCGCTACCGCCTGCCCGGTTGCAACTACAAGCGGGTCGGCTGACGGCAATGCGTATGGTTCCGACAATGCCAGCGTCCAGGTAACGGCCTCGATCTCCAATCGTGGAATGATTCGGCCGAACAATTGCGCATACGTGGCTTCGAAGACACCACGCAGGGCGGCGGGATCGAGCGCGGCTCCGTCGAGCGGCACCGCGATCTCGTGCCCCTGGCCGCGATACCGCATGAAGGCCGTTCGTCGTTCGGCCAGCGTGCCGGACGGGACGCCAAGACGCACAACCATTTCGGCTTCGGCGCGCATGTCGCCGAACAGGTCCTCGACCACGTCGGCATCCAGATCGTCGAGCCGAAGCAGGAACGTTCTGGCGACCTCGTAAGCGATGGGCGCATCCAGGAACCCGTGCGCGGATCCCACGCCGGCATCGACCGGGATCACGATGCGGCTGATGCCCAGCTTTTGCGCCAATCGAACAGCGTGCAGGGGGGCGGCGCCGCCGAAGGCGATCAGGGTGCGGCCGGCTGTGTCCTTGCCGTTCTCCACCGCGTGGACCCGAGCCGCGCTGGCCATGGTCTCATCGACGATCTCGACAATCCCGCGGGCGGCTTCCGCTGCGGACATGTCCAGTCTGGATCCCACGTCGGTCAGCACCGCTCGTTTGGCGCGATCGGGGTCCAGGCCAATCTTGCCGCCGGCGAAGCGGACGGGGTCTATCCGCCCCAGCACCACATCGGCGTCGGTCACTGTCGGCGCGGTGCCGCCGCGTCCGTAACACGCCGGCCCGGGATCGGAGCCAGCACTATCCGGCCCCACGACGATTCGGCGCAGGGAATCCACGCGGCCGATCGACCCGCCGCCGGCGCCGATCTCAACCATGTCGATCACCGGAATCCGCACCGGAATGCCACTCCCCTTGGCGAACCGATACGCGCGGGCAACCTCGAAATGCCGTGACTGCTGCGGCGTATAATCGTCGATCAACGTGATCTTCGCAGTCGTCCCACCCATGTCGAACGACAAAGCTCGGTCATAGCCGCCCAACGCCGCGATCCGTCGCGCCAAAATCACCCCGCCGGCTGGCCCGCTTTCCACCAGCCGCACCGGGAACCGCGTCGCCGTCTCCACCGTGCAAATCCCGCCCGAGGACATCATCAGCAGCAGCGGGCAGGTCACCCCCAGCCCCGCCAATCCGGCCCGCATACGCCCAAGATAACTGGCCATCAACGGCAGCACATAGGCATTGGCGACGGTGGTCGAGGTCCGCTCATATTCACGGATTTCGCGGCAGACCTCCGACGACAGCGTGATCGCCAGTCCGGGCATCGCGGCGGCCAGCAAATCCCGGGCACGCTCTTCATGCGCCGGGTTGACGTAGGAGTGCAGGAAACTGATCGCCAATGCCTCGATCCGTTCGGCTTTCAGCACGGACACCAGACCCAGCAGCGCATCCTCATCCAACGCCAGCAGTACCGATCCGTCGGCGGCCAGGCGTTCGGGAACCTCCAGCCGCAAATCGCGCTCGACCAACGGCACCGGCCGTTCCATATACAAATCGTATTGTTCGAACCGATGCTCGTAGGCGATTTCCAGCGAATCCCGGAAACCGGCGGTGGTGATCAACGCGGTGCGGGCACCCTTGCGCTCGATCAGGGCGTTGGTCGCCAGTGTGGTGCCGTGGACCACCAAGTCCAACGCCGATCCGTCGATCCCGGCTTCGGTCAGGATCTGACGCGTCCCGGCGATCACCGCTTCGTCGGGCGCCCCTGGTGTCGTCAGCAATTTGGTGGAAACGGTCCGGTCCGGCAAAGACAGCACAAGGTCGGTGAACGTGCCGCCGATATCGACGGCTAGACGGGTCCGGACGGTCATGAAGCGAGCAAGCCTTGTGTTGTTCGCCGGGACGGTAAGCTGGCCACGGCCGGATGGGAAGCAGCTACACAGCCGATAACGGCGGCGCCACGTCCTCCAGCGACCGTCTCTCCGCATTCGCTGCCAGGAACCCGGCGACCACGGCCGCGACGACCATCAGCACCCCACCCAGCAGATAGCCGTAGAAGATCGAGACCCGCGATCCGGTGTCGATCAGGGCGCCGAACAGGGCAGGGCCGGCGACCCCGCCAACGCCGGTGCCGAACGCATAGAACAGCGCGATGGCGATGGCCCGCACCTCCAGCGGAAAACTCTCCCCCACCGTCAGATAGGCCGAACTCGCCGCAGCCGAGGCGACGAAGAATATCCCCGTCCAGGCCAGCGTCTGCTGCATCGCATCCAGCCAGCCCATGGTGAACAGCCACCCGGTCAGCACCATCAGCACGCCGGACACACCGTAGGTCGCGGTGATCATGATCCGCCGGCCAATCGTGTCGAACAATCGGCCCAGCACCAGCGGTCCCAGGAAATTGCCGATCGCGAACGGCAGCATGAACAGGCCGACATGGCCCGACGGCACCTTGTAAAAGCGCGTCAGGATCAGCGCATAGGTGAAGAATACCGCATTGTAGCAGAACGCCTGCGCCGCCATCAGCGTGACCCCCAGCCAGGTCTGCCGCCGATAGGTGGTGACCAGCGCCTTCGCGCCGGCCTTGAACCAGGAATGGATGTCGGTCCGCAGTCTTAGCGAGCCGGGTGGCACGGGGGGCAGAGGCCGGCCGGTTTCGCGTTCGATGCGCGCCTCGATTTCGCCGACGATGCGTTCGGCCTCCTCAGGCTGGCCATGGGTCATCAGCCAGCGCGGGCTTTCCGGCAGGAAGCGCCGCAGCAGCAGCACGATGAACCCCAGAACCCCACCGATGATGAAGGCGGCACGCCAGCCGAGCTCGGTAGGCACCAGCTTCGGATCCAGCACCACCGTTGCGCCCAGTGCGCCGATGGCCGCCCCCAGCCAGAAGCTGCCGTTGATGACAAGATCGGTGAAACCCCGGCGCCTGGCGGGGATCATCTCCTGGATGGTGGCGTTGACCGCGGCATACTCGCCACCGATGCCGGCGCCTGTGAGCAGCCTGAACAACGCGAACGACCAGAAATTCCACGACAACCCGCAGGCGATGGTGGCGACCAGGTAGACCAGCACCGTCACCGTAAACAGCTTCTTGCGGCCCAACCGGTCGGTCAACCAGCCGAAGAACAGCGCCCCACCCACAGCCCCGACCAGATACGCACTGGCCGCCGCACCGACCTCGCTGCCGGACAAATGCAGCGTCGGACTGTCCGACAGCGCGCCGGACAGCGAGCCGACGATGGTCACCTCCAACCCGTCCAGGATCCAGGCGATCCCCAGAGCAAAGATCACCAGCCAGTGAAAGCCGGCCCAGGGCAGGCGATCCAGCCGGTTGGGGACGTTCGTTTCGTAGACGTCGTGTGGGTCCGGCGTTTCGTCGATTTTCGTCCCATCCCGCATTGCCCGGCCTGCCTTTTTATTGCCTACTCGCGGGCACCGAACCCGGAGAAACCGACAGATGGGTGCTTTCGAGACCTCAGTTGAAGCAACGATCGCGCGATGGTTCGGAATCAAGCCGCCGAACGAGCCAGCCCAGCGGCTGGCAGCGGAACTGGCCGACACGGTCGCGGCCTTCGAGGCACTGCGCGGCACGCTGGTGTTCGAGGATGAACCATCCAGCTTCGAAGCCGCCCTGCAAGCGACCAAGGAGAAGGCATAATGGCTGGTCTGGCCGATATCAGCCTGATCCAGGCCGCCGATGCGGTTGCCTCCGGCGAAACCACCTCACTGGAACTGCTGCACGCCTGCTGGGCCAACCTCGACGCGGCCAACCCCCGGGTGAACGCTGTAATCTGGCAGGAGCGTGAACAGGCCGAAGCAGCCGCTCGGGCCGCCGACGAAGCGGTGCGCAACAAGCAGCGCCTGGGGCCGCTGCATGGCGTGCCGATGGCTCACAAGGATATGTACTACCAGGCCGGCAAGCTGAGCACCTGCGGGTCGGCGCTACGGAGGGATTTCCGACCGACTGTCACCGCCACGGTGATCGAACGCCTGTCGGCAGCCGGCGCGTACACCTTCGCCGGCCTGAACATGGCGGAGTTCGCGCAGAACCCGACCGGCCACAACAAGACGTTCGGCGACTGCCACAACCCGTGGAACCTGCCCTACATCACCGGCGGATCGTCGTCGGGGTCGGGTGCCTCGGTGGCGGCGCGATTCAACTACATGGCGCTGGGATCGGACACGGGCGGTTCCATCCGGCTGCCGGCGTCGGCCTGCGGCGTAACCGGGTTGAAGCCGACACAAACCCGCGTCTCGCGCTACGGCGTGATGCCGCTGTCATTTTCCCACGACAATGTCGGCCCGCTGGCCCGCACCGCCCGCGATTGCGCGCGTGTCCTGACGGTGATCGCCGGGCATGATCCGCTGGATCCGACCAGTTCGCGCGAACCGGTGCCGCGCTACGAGATGTTCATGGATAACGACCTGCGTGGCGTGCGGGTCGGCGTTCCGACCAATGTTTTCCTCGATGGCGCCGACGAGCCGGTCGTCGCGGCGATGGAAGCCGCCCTGGCGGTGCTGGAAGGGCGTGGCGCCACGGTCAGCCGGTTCGAGCTGCCGCTGATGGATGCGGTCGCGGCGTACGGCGGGATCGTCTCGCGCGTCGAGGCGGCGCCGATCCATGCCGAGTGGATGCGATCCGACCCGCAAGCCTATGGCGCCCATATCAGCGGGCGGATGTATCCCGGCTATGCCATTCCCGCCGCGTACTATGTCGAGGCACTCAGCCGCCGCGGTCCGGTGCTGAAAGCCTTTGCCGCCGAGGTCTTCGCCAAGGTCGACGTCCTGGTGACGCCAACCATCCGCACCTGCCTGCCGACGCTGCAGGAAACCGACATCGATCACGGGCCGCCAGGGACCGAAACGAAGTTCATGGCGGTGTCGGCGAACACACGGCCGTTCAACTACCTGGGTCTGCCGGCGATCAGCGTGCCGTGCGGGTTCGATCCGAACGGCTGCCCGATCGGGTTGCAGATCGCCTGCCGCCCCTTCGGCGAGGGGCGCATCCTGAAAGTCGCCGGCGCCTATCAGATGGATACACGCTGGCATTGGGACCGGCCGCCCGTCCTGAGTGCCGCGGCATGAGCAAGCCGAAAGTCGCCTTCATCGGCACCGGCGGAACCATCGCCTCGCTGGGGCGAGGTCCCCTGGATCTGCAAGACTACGGCGCGGCCGGGAATGTCATGCACGCCGACGAGATCCTGGCACGTTGGCCGGAAACCGCACTGGTCGCCGACGTGATGGCCGTGCGCTACCGCAACATCGTCAGCCCGGCGATCAACTTCACCGACTGGAAGGCGCTGGCCGCCCTGTGCAAGCAACTCGTCCACGATCATCCCGACCTGGCCGGGATCGTCATCGGCCACGGCACCGCGACGCTGGAGGAGACAGCGTATTTCCTCAACCTGACGGTCAGGGTGTCGATACCGGTGGTGATCGTCGGCGCACAGCGCCCGTCCAGCGGCCTGTCCACCGATGCCGGACTGAACCTCGTCAACGCCATCCGCGTCGCCGCCAGTCCCGATGCGCGTGACATGGGTGTCCTGGTGATGCTGAACGACGAAATCCACGCGGCGCGGGAGGTGACGAAGACCGCCACCATGCGGTTGCAGACGTTTCGAACCCCGGATTTCGGCGTCCTGGGCCATGCCGATGGCGATGCTGTCGCGTTCTACCGTCGCCCGATCCGCCGGCACGCGCCGGACACCGAGTTCGACATCACCGCCATCGAGGCGCTGCCCCGGGTCGACATTTCCTACTCCTACGCCGGCGGTGACGGTGTGGCAGTCCGAGCCTTCATGGCGGCCGGTGCGAAGGGCATCATCGCCGCGGGCTTCGCGCCGGGCTTCTGCCCGCCGGCCGAAATCGAGGCGCTGACCGAGGCCGCGGCCCAAGGCATCGTCGTGGTACAGTCCACCCGGGCCGGGTCAGGACGCGTATTTCGCGGGACGAAACTACGGCAGGCCGGATTCCTGATCGCCGACAACCTGAACCCGCAGAAGGCACGCGTCCTGCTGGCCCTGGCGCTGACCGTCACCAACGATCCGGACACGATCACCCGCATGTTCCGGACCTATTGAGGATGGCGGACGCCGAAGCCATACGCGCTTTCGAGCATGCCGGCTGGGAGCGGGCGGCCGGCGGTTACGAGGCATCCTTCGCCACCGCCACCCGCACGTTCATCCCCGCCCTGCTGGACGCCGCCGGGGTCGAGGCAGGCCAGTCCGTGCTGGACGTAGCCTGCGGGCCGGGCTTCGTCACGGCCGGGGCAGCCGAACGCGGCGCCATCGTGCGCGGGCTGGATTTCTCCGCCGCCATGTTGGGCGTCGCCCGGACACGTCACCGCAACATCGTGTTCGATCAGGGAGATGCGGAAGCCCTGCCGTATCCCGAGGGCCACTTCGACGCGGTGATATCCAACTTCGGTATCCACCACGTGCCCCGACCCATCGAGGCGTTGCGGCAGGCGTATCGCGTATTGCGTCCGGGTGGCCGCCTGGCGTTCACCATCTGGGCCGCGCCGAGTGAAAACATCGCTTGGAAACTGGTGTTCGACGCCATCCGGTCGGAAGGCGACATGGCGGCATCACGAGCACCCGCGCCGGGCGGCGGCTTCGGCACACCGACGGACTGCGAGTCCGCCCTGGAACAGGCTGGCTTCACCGGGATCAGTTCACGCAAGCTGACCGGTCTGTGGCACCATGCCAACGGGCGGGCGTTGCTAGATGCGCTGCGAGCCGGCACCGCTCGGATGGCGGCGCTGATCGAGGCCCAATCCGCCACTGATATCCCGGGGATCGTCGCCGCGATCGACCGGGCCGCCGCCGCATATCGGGATGCCGATGGCCTCGCCATCCCGATCGCGGCTTTTGTCGCCTACGGCCACAAGGCCTGAAACTATGCCCGTTGCGGCATCGCCTGCGGGATGACCGTGGTGACGATGGACGCGTCCAGCGCCTCATAATCATGGTAGCCGATCGTGGCGTAGAGTTCCGCGCGGGTCTGCATGGCATCGGTCACGTTGTGCGTGCCGCCGTCCTTCCGGATCGCGGCATACAGTTTCTGCTGCGCCTTGTTGGCGACGCGCAGGCTGCTGACCGGCCAGATCACCATCTTGTAGCCCATCGCCTCGAATTCGGCGGCGGTGAAGAACGGGGTACGACCGAACTCCGTCATGTTAGCCAGCAGCGGAACACCGGGCAGACGACTGGCGACTTCCTTGAACATCTCCGCCGTGGTTAGCGCTTCGGGGAAGATCGCGTCGGCCCCAGCGTCCAGGAACAGTTTCGCTCGGCCGACGGACCCGTCGATGCCTTCCGATGCGGCGGCGTCGGTGCGGGCGATGATGTAGAGGTGGCGGCGGGCCTTGCGGGCAGCGGCGATCTTGGCCGCCATGTCATGCGGGTCCGCCAGCTTCTTGTCGTTCAGATGGCCGCATTTCTTGGGGAGAAGCTGATCTTCGATATGCACGGCGGCGGCGCCGGCATCCTCGAAGCTGCGAACCATGTGCATGACGTTGAGCGCTTCGCCATAGCCGGTGTCGCCGTCCGTCAGTAGCGGCAGGCCAGTGGCGCGGGCGATCTGGCGGATGAAGAAGCAGACCTCATCGACGGTGATCATGCCGAGGTCGGGAATGCCCATGGAGGCGGTCATGGCGGCGCCGGACAGATACAGGCCCTCGAACCCGGCCTGCTTGGCCTGCAGGCCGGCCTGGCCGTTATGCGCGCCGGGAAGCTGGACGATGCCCGGACGGGCAAGCAGGGCGCGGAAACGCTCCCCAGCGGGGGCGGTCGGCAGGTCGTCGGCGACGAGATAGGTCATGGCAACAGGCTCCTTCTCGCACCCGGATAGCGGATTGGGGGCGGGAAGAACAGGGTCGGGGCCTGACGGCGAGGATGTACCGGGGGATCGGCCGCTGGTAGTACAAGCAGCTTCAATCAGCTTCACCTCAAGGCAAAGCCGACGCATCTGCATCCAATTTCAATATAGCTGAAATGAACTGGCAATGCACTTGTAAAATACCGAAATAAATTGAGTGCGGCGACGCTGGTACTTATGGTGGTTCGGCCTGCAATCCTCCGGAGAGAGGGTGCCTTTCGGCAAAAAGAGCAATACGGGAGGTTAAATCCAATGCGTAAAATGCGTGGTTTGCTGCAAGTGGCTGTATTGGGTCTGGCAAGTCTCTGCACATCGACGGCGAAGCCGGCCGAACAGGTTCCGGGTGTTACCGATACCGAGATACTGATCGGGACTGTGACCGATCTATCAGGGGTAACCGCAATCCAGGGGGTGAATAACGCGAACGCCATCCGTCTGATGTTCGACGAAGCCAACAGTAAAGGCGGGATCAACGGGCGTAAGATCCATTATATCGTGGAGGACAGCCAGTATCAGGTTCCGCGTGCCGTGCAGGCGATGAACAAGCTGCTCAACAACGACAGGGTGTTCATGACGATCCAGGACGGCGGCACGCCGATGAACAACGCGACATGGCCAATGGCGCTGGAAAAAGGAACGCCAAAGCTGTTGCCGTTGACCGCGGCCCGATCGATGTACGAACCGTTCAACAAGCTGAAGTTCAGCCAGACATCATCCTATGTCGACCAGATGCGGGCAGGGGTGAAGTATTTCATCGACAGCCGCGGCAAGAAAGCCATCTGCATCATGTATCAGGACACCGATTTCGGAAAAGACGTCCTGGCCGGCGTGACGTTGCAGACCGAGGCCGAGAACCTGAAAATCGTCGCGATGACGGCGCACAAGCCGACCGACACCGATTTTTCCGCGGCCATCGCCAAATTGCGAGAGGCGCACTGTGATCTTATCACGCTCGGAACGATCGTCCGGGATACCATGATCATCATCTCGACGGTGAAAAAGGCCGGCTGGGATGTCGATCTGCTGGGGCAGGCGGCGTCATACGATACGGCCATTGCAACCGCACCGGGCGGCACCGGGGAAGGTTTCTACTCGATGACGCCGACGCTGTATGCCTATCCGGATGATCCGCGGCCGGAAATTCACGATCTGATGGCCCGGTACAAGGCTCGGTATGGTTTCGAGCTGAACTACATCGGTCAGACCGGGATATCGGTCGCACAGATCGCTCTGGCAGCTCTGAAGGGGGCGGGTCGGGATCTGACGGTCGACAGTCTGGTGACCTCGATGGAGAGCCTGCACGAATTCACCGATATCTACGGCAACACTTACTCCTTTGGTCCGAACCAGCATCACGGATCGACCAAGGCATTCCTGGCGGTGATCAAGGATGGCCGCTGGGTGCCAGTGGTGCAGGCCCCCTTGGCGTATTGAGAGTTGGCCGCCTGGCGATTTGTCAGGCGGCCGCCTTTTTCTGCCGGAACGAGCGAGCGGGGCGGCGCGTTTACATCGCATTGCTCATGCCGCGAATGCGGCGTGCCATCGCACCCATGATGTAGTGGGCGAAATTGGGGACCTCATCGACCATGAAGCGAAATTTCCGCGGATCGATGATGGAAAGCTCCGCCGCCTCCCGGACCTGGGCGGTCGAACTGCGCGGTGCCTCGTCGATCATCGACATGAAGCCGATCGCCTCGTTGGGACCGCACACCTCGACGACCTTGTTGCCGATCAACATCTCGATGACGCCGGACTGCACCACGTACATGCAGGAACCCGGGTCACCTTTGTTGAAAACGGTACTACCGGCCGGGTAGGTGATGTTGACGCCAGCGTTTTTCGCGAACATGCGCATATCGATTTCGGTCACGACGATCCCTTCTTTCCCCAAGCAACACGACCGACAAGCTTATTATCGATATTCCGCGGATAGAAAGGGTTATTCGGGGACATTGAAATATTTTTGTCATAAACCTTGGCCGGCAGCTGGCGCACGCCCGGCGCAACGACTCTGGCGGTGTCGGCAGCACCCTGTTTCGAACGGTGTTTTCAGGCCGCCACTTTCCGATGCTTCGGCCAGCGCGCGGCGACCTGGGGCAGCACGTCCTCCACCAGCCGTTTGGTCTGCGCGAACATGTCCGCATCACCGTCGGCGATCGGGCGCAGAATGAACTTCGATGCGCCCGCTTCGATATAGTCGGTCAGGCGGCGCAAAATCACCTCGGCATCACCCATCGCGAACAAACCGCTCGGGTCGCGGCCGGTGCGGGCTTTGTATTGCTCCATCACCTTCGCCACGCCCGGATCGTCCGGCCCGCCGAAGCGGAAGGCAAACGCGGCACCGTAATGATCCTCGTCGATCGAGCGGCCGGTTTCGGTCAGCGCCTGCTTGATCCCAGCGATCACCTCACCGACGAATTGCGGCGTTTCGGCCCCAGCCTGCCAGCCGGTGCCAACACGAGCGGTGCGTTTGATGGCGGCGTCCGACGAACCGCCGATCCACATCGGCAGGTCGGGCTGAACCGGCACCGGCGCGATCGAGGCCTTGGTCAGCTTGAAATGCCGGCCATCGAAATCCAGCGCCTCCCCGGCCCACAGGCGGCTGATGATCTCCAGCGCCTCATCCGTCTTGCGGCCGCGCGTGGTGGTGTCGACATGCATGGCCGTCCATTCCGCCCCGCGCGGGCTGCCGATGCCAAACCCGGGCAGCAGCCGGCCATTGGAAAGCACATCGATCGTGGCACATTGTTTCGCCAGCAGTACCGGCTCCCGCAGTGCCACCGACACGACGTTGACGCCGAACTTGATCCGTTTGGTGCGTCCGGCGATGGCAGCGAGCGCTGTCATGCACTCCAGGATCGGGGTGCGACTGACGATGCGGTCGGTTTGCCAGATCGAGTCCAGCCCGCCCTGCTCACACAGATCGACCCAGCGCCAGAACCCGTCCGCGCTTTGGAACGGATACTCCATGATCCCGACGCCGACCGCGATGTTGCGCGCCATCCCTGATCTCCTTGAACCGTAGCCTGGGATGGTCCCGCGATTCAGGGCCGGAGGCAATGTGCCGCTGCTTTCCCGTCCCGGCGGAACCGGGTTACACTCAGCCGCGTCGACCAAAAGGGCAGGAAACACTATGCAGCACGGGACCTACGAACACATCGCCGTCGATGTCGCGGGCAATGTCGCGACGATCGAGGTGCGGCGCGGTCCGAACAATTTCATCGATACCGACATGGTGGCGGAAATCGCCGATGCGCTGGAGGTGTATGACCGCACGCCAGAGGTCCGAGCAATCGTGCTGTGTGCCGAGGGCAAGCACTTCTGCGCCGGAGCCGACTTCGGCAGCCGCGGCGCCGACGGCGTCGCGCGCACGGCCAAGCGTGGCCGGCATCTCTACAAGGAGGCGCAACGGCTGTGGCGGAACACCAAGCCGATCGTCGCGGCGGTGCAAGGCGCGGCGGTCGGTGCAGGTGTCGGACTGGCCGTGATGGCCGATTTCCGCGTCACCTGCCCGGAGGCTCGGTTTTCCACCAACTTCACTCGCATGAACTACCACCCGGGCTTCGGGTTGACCGCGACCCTGCCCCGGCTGATCGGCGAGCAGAAAGCAGCACTGCTGATGTACACCGGCCGGCGCATCACCGGTGAGGAAGCACTGGCGATCGGTCTGGCGGACTACTGCGTACCCTTGGACCAAGTGCGGGCGAAGGCGGTCGAGTTGGCGACTGAAATCGCCGGGTCAGGGCCGCTGGCGATCGTCGCCACGCGGGAGACGTTGCGCCGCGGGCTCGCCGACGCTGTCGCTCGGGCCGCAGAACGCGAATACGAGGAGCAAGCCTGGCTGCGTGATACGGCCGACTTCAAGGAAGGCACCAAGGCGATGGGCGAGCGCCGGCCGCCGAATTTTCAGGCGCGGTAAAACAGGCTGCCGCAGTCCGCGATCCTGTCAGCCCGGATCGCGGACCATGATATCGTCCAGATGGTAGAGATAGCGGGGGCAAATCGCCGCCCGAGACAGGGCGGTCGGTGGTCTTGTTCCGGATGCAGCAGCAGTGAAAACCGCGTGCCGTATCTGGCACCGCCGGAGGAGTGCCATGGTCCAGACTGCGCCGGTCCTTGACGGGTGAGTCCCTGGTTGCGTGACTTGGCACGATGGTTGCCTCGGTAAGCTCGCTTGCCCGCAACCCGCATGTGTCATGGTTACGCCAGAAATCCCGGTCACCATCGCCGCCAGCCCACAAGCCGCCGCGCCTGCCGCGGCTCAGGCGACGGAACGCCATGACCATGGCTTCAATTTTCATGAGTTCCTCTCCGCCATCAACCCACTGCAATATTTGCCGGTCATAGGCACAATCTACCGAACGGTGACTGGTGACGTGATCCCGGAGACGTTGCGCGAGGGCGGCTCGATGCTGGTCAGCGGGCTATTGGGTGGGCCGCTCGGGGTGATCACCTACATCGTCACTGCATTCGCGGAGAAGGCCACCGGCATAGATCCCGAGAAGATCGCCGCGACGGAACTAGGCCCAACGCCTGCGCCTGCCGCCGCCGTCAGCGCCAAACCACCCGTGGCCAATAAGCCCGAGACCGTTGCGGCCGCCCCGGCCGGGCTTGCATCGGCTTCGCCGCAATCCGCGCTGACCCCGCACCAGCTTGCCGCCTATGGCGTCCGTTCGGATGCGTCGGGAACCCTGAAGCTGGGCGACGTCGAGGGCGCCGATGCACTCAACGGCGTGGAATTGATCCGGCTCGCCGAGGCCGCCGCCGCTTATGGCGCCAATCAGCGCCCGTCGCCCGGCCTGAATCCGGGCTGACGTCAGCCAACTCGTCCAGGTCCGTCGGACCGAAATGAAATCACCCTCGCGTCAGCACGATGTCGAAGGTCACGGCCTGCGCCCCCGGTTCTTTGCCGTCCGCGGGCTTCGGGTCGGTGATCAGCAGGTCTTTGCGGCTGGCGCTGTTGAGCCAGGAATCCGTCTCGTTGTACTCGCCGCCCTTGAAATACATCTGGGTGACGAGCTGCTCATATTTCGCGGTAACAGAGAAGTGGATGTGCGCCGGACGCCAGCGGCCGGGTGCGGCGGGGTATGCGGCGGGCCGGACGGTTTTGAACGCATAACGCCCCTGGCCATCTGTCGTGGTGACGGCGAAACCATTGAATTTTTCATCGATCGGCGCCCCCACGTTGTCGTCGTTCGGGTGGGCGTAGCGGCCGGCGGCGTTGGCCTGCCAGATCTCCACTTTGGCGCCCGCGACCGGCTGGCCGTCGGCGGCCAGGATCCGGCCGGACAAATAGAGGATCGTGCCCTTCGCCTTTCCGCCACCGGTCAGGTCGCCGCTGTCAGTTGGCGTGTGCATGAATGGGTAAAACGGCCCGAGGATCTGCGGCGGCGTGCGCGGCAGCGTGGTGGTCCGTTCGGCTGTGGCTGCGTCGGCCATGATGTTGTCCTCCCTTGAAGCCGGTTCGCGGCCAATCCGGTCGCTCTCCGGCGTGCGGAGCGCTATGGTGCCGCCATGATGAACGATGTGCAACGGGATTTCCTGGAACGCAGCCGTGTCGCCCACCTGGCGACCGCGGATCGAACTGGTGCACCACATCTTGTGCCGGTTTGCTTCCAGGTGGACGGAATGTCGCTCTACATCACGGTGGACGAGAAGCCGAAGCGCACCGACATACCGCTGAAGCGGGTGCGCAATATCCTGGAAAACCCGGCCGTGGCGGTGACCGTGGACCGGTGGGATGAGGACTGGACACGCCTTGGCTGGATCATGCTGCGCGGGCCGGCGGATATTTTGTCCGGCGGCGAGGAGCATGACCAGGCGCAAGAGCGGCTGCGCCGGCGCTATCCGCAATACCGGACGATGGATCTGGCAGCACTTCCGGTTATCGCCGTCCGGATCCGGCGCGTGCTGTCATGGGGTGCGCTGGGCTAACCCCGACCGTCGCGCGCTGGCCTGCACGGGGATCGCATGGCCGGCATTCAGGCAACACCCTCGGGTCACATTCAAAATCGTAACTGTACAGTGTTGCCAGGTTTGGCGCATCGGCGGCGTGTCATCAGGATGCCGGCCACACTGAACACGGCGGCGCCGCGATCGATCACGCCGCCTGTGACCGCGGGATACCGCACGCATTGCTTGCCGCCGGCATCATCCGAACCCCTTATTTCAAACGGTTTGTGGGTTGGCGTAGCGCTGTAAAACGACCCCGGCGCGGTCACAAGACATGGATGAGCAGACGAAGATCAGCCACAGGCTGCATTATCAATTGACCCCGATCGAATGATGCGGTCATCCTGATGCAAGCACGTGACCTCAACCAATAGCAGCATCATGGTCATTAGAACCTTGTTATGAGCAGCGTGGATAACAGCCGCTATCGCACGATGATCACGGTGTCCGCCATCGGCGCGACGCTGTTGCAATCGTTGGATCAGACGATCGCGAATGTGGCGCTGCCATACATGCAGGGCAGCTTCTCCGCCAGCTATGATGAGATCACCTGGGTCCTGACATCGTATATCACCGCGGCGGCGATCATGACGGCGCCGGTGGGCTGGCTCGCTACCCGGTTCGGCCGCAAGCCGCTCTTCGTCGTTTGCATCCTGGGCTTCACCTTTGCGTCGATGTTGTGCGGCGCGGCGCAATCGCTGGTGCAGATTGTCGGTTTCCGGTTGCTGCAAGGGATGTTCAGTGCCGCGCTGGTACCGTTGTCGCAGGCGACATTGTTGGACATCTACCCGCCGGAGCGGCGCGGTTTCGCCATGGCGGTATGGGGCATGGGGGTGATGATCGGGCCGATCATGGGGCCGACCCTGGGCGGCTTCCTGACCGAACACTACGATTGGCGCTGGGTGTTCTACATCAACGTGCCGTTCGGGGTGCTGGCGGCGGCGGGGCTGCTGATCTTCCTGCCCGGCACGCGGCAAAAGGCCAGGTCCCGCTTCGATTGGCTGGGCTTCACGGTGTTGTCCACCGGTATCGGTGCCATGCAGTTGATGCTGGATCGCGGCCAGGTCCTGGATTGGTTCTCGTCGCGGGAGATCATCGTCGAGGCTGTCCTCGCCGGCCTGGGCTGCTACCTGTTCACCGTGCATTTGTTTTCCGCGCCCCAGCCGCTGCTGCGTCCAAGCCTGTTCCGCGACATGAATTTCCTTTCGGGGCTGGTGCTGATGTTTGCGGTGGGAACGCTGCTGGTATCCAGCCTGGCGCTGATGACACCCTGGCTGCAGGTGCTCAGTAATTACCCGGTGGAAACCGCCGGCCTGATCATGGCGCCGCGGGGGCTGGGCAATTTCACCGCGATCATGATCAGCGGCCAATTGGCGACCCGGGTCGATCCGCGCTACCTCGTCGGCGGCGGGCTGGTCCTGCTATGCCTGTCCTTCTACATCATGACCGGATGGACGCCGGATGTGTCGCAGCGCGACATCATCCTGACCATTGTCCTGCAGGGATTCGGGCTGGGGCTGGTGTTCATGCCTCTGCAAATCCTGGCGTTTGCGACCTTGGCACCGGCCCTGCGGACCGAGGGTGCGGCGCTGTTTGCCCTGCTGCGCAATATTGGCGCGGCGATCGGCGTTTCGGTTACCTCGACGGTTTTGGCGCGCAACACGCAGGCGCTGCATGAAGTGATCGGCGCCAGCGTGACGCCGTTCAACCGGGCTCTGTCCGCGGTCCGGGCATTCAATCCGCACACGCATCATGGCGTCGCCCTGCTGGACCAGGTGGTGAACCAGCAGGCGCAGATCATCGCGTATGCGAACGATTACGTGCTGCTGATCTGCACGACGCTGCCGGCGGCCCTGTTGTTGTTGGTCATGCGCAAGCCTCGGCAAGCAACGGCGGTGGAGGCGGAGCCGGCGGAGTAGATCCAATTCACACTGGATCAGACACCGTCGGGGCGGAATTTCGTCCGCAGTCCATCCCAGTCGCGTGCACCGACTCGCCCGAACACGTCGCGCACCGTCATGCCGCCAGGCGGAGTGGGATGGGTATGGGTTGCCTTCAGGGCGGCCAGCGCGTCGTCGCAGGCCCCGATCGCCGCCTTCAGCAGCAGGGCCGGCACGATCGCCAGTTTGAAGCCGATCGCTTCCGCCTCCCGCAGGTCGAGCATCGGCGTCTTACCGCCCCAGACGACGTTCAGCAGGCAAGGGCCATGCACCAGCTTCGGCACGGCGGCGATTTCCTCCAGCGTTTGGGGGGCCTCGACGAACGCCATGTCGGCGCCGTTGGCCAATGCCTCGTTCGCCCGGCCGATGGCCTCCTCGAATCCCGCCACTGCGCGCGAATCGGTGCGGGCGATGATCAGGAACGCCGAATCCCGCCGCGTCGCCACGGCGGCTCGTATTTTCGCGATCCAGTCGGTTCGGGAGACAATCTCCTTGTCGTCTAGGTGGCCGCAGCGCTTGGGTGAGACCTGGTCCTCGATATGGATGCCGGCGACACCGGCCTGTTCGTAGTCCTGGACGGTGCGGACCACGTTGAGTTCGTTGCCGTAGCCGGTGTCGGCGTCGGCGATGACCGGAACATCGACGGCACGCGCCATGCGGGCGGCGTTGGCGACCATCTCGGTTGCCGTCAGCAAGCCGAAATCGGGATAGCCGTGCGCGACCGAGGTGCCCGCGCCGGTCATGTACACCGCCGGGAAGCCGGCCTGGGCGACCAGCATCGCGGTCAACCCGTCATAGGCGCCGGGGGCGATGCACAGGCCAGGTTCGGCCAGTGCGGCGCGGAGTTGGGCGGTTGCGCTCACGGTCTGCTCCTTTGCATTTGGGACAGGATAGCGTGGTTTCCGGGGGACTGGAATGGACAGCGGGCGAACAGTTATTCTGGATAAGATACAGTTGTCGATTCATCCCGACCGGGAAAATTAACACAAATTCATGTGAAGAGGCGAGGATGTCCGGAATCCTACTCGACCTGTTGGAAGCAGAGGCGGGTCACGAGGGTGCCGCTTGTGGCCGGTGGCGTATCTTGCCGGCATAATCCATCGATTGTGTAGATTGGGGGCCAATCGGTGGCGTCGGATATTGTTGCTGGGATGGATTATATCGCACCGGCGCGTGCATGCGGGGCTAAGGAAGAAGCGGCAGTGGCAGCCCCGTGGATGCTGTCTTCCGGGAACGTTTTCCCTGCGATGTGGGAACTTGACACCTCGATAACGGGCGCCATAACGTCGGCATGATAACGGTCGCAAAGACTGGTTCGAAGGAGGCAAAGTCGAGAGCACAACATCTGTGTTGTTTCGATAGTGGTGTCACTTGCGGGGCTGGGACCTGGACGCTGGCTGTCTGTCGAACGGACGGCGGTGCGCATAGCTGCGCCGAGCGCTGATGTGTAATAGCCGATCCGATATGGATGCTTTCAGGTAACGTATGATTGCATTTGCCGGTCGGGCGTTGTGGGCGGACAGCAGATGATGGGACGTTGCCGTCGCAGTGGCGGCCGGAATCCGAAAAGCAAGATAGTTTCAAAGGGGAGCAAACATGTTGCGTGATCAGTTGTTGGGCAGGCCCGCCTGCCTGATACCGGCGGCGATGGGATTCGCTGTCGCCTTGGGTCTGGCTGCCGGCAGCGCGCATGCGCAGTCCACACCCAGCCCGCAGGACTTCCTCGACGCCGCGAAGGACGCCACGAACTGGATCCTGCCCGCCAAGAGTTACAGCGGCAACCACTACACCACCGCCGCGCAGATCACCCCGGCCAATGTGCGCGGGCTGAAGCCGGCGTGGAAATTCCAGGTTGACGACAGCGGGCCGATGGAAGTCTCACCCATTGTCTACAATGGCACGATGTACGTGACGTCGGCGCACGACCACATCTATGCGCTGGACGCCGCGACCGGCAAGCTGAAGTGGCAGTTCAAGGACAGTCCGCACGTGATCTCATTCGCGGCCAACCGCGGGATCGCGCTGCTGGATGGCAACGTCTATATCGGCACGCTGGACGGACACCTGATCGCGCTGAACGCGCAGACCGGCAAGACGGTCTGGGACAAGGTGACGGTGGATGACATCGCCAACTCCTTCTACACGATGGCGCCGGTCCCGTATCATGATCCCGGCACCAACCAGGACATGCTGCTGATGGGGGTTTCCAACGGCGACTGGGGCGGCATCGGCAATATCTCGGCCTACGATCCCAAAGACGGCCATGTGATCTGGCGGTGGGAGACGGTGCCGGGTCCCGGGCAGCCGGGTCACGACAGTTGGGCCGGCGATTCCTGGAAGCGCGGCTGCGCGGCCACCTGGGGCGGCGTCACGCTCGATCCGGCGGCACACATGATGTACCTCAACCTCGGCAATCCCTGCCCGGACTTCCTGGGCACGGTGCGCAAGGGCGACAATCTGTACTCGGATTCGATGGTGGCGCTCGACATCTCGGGCAAGTCGCCGACGCTGAAATGGTATCATCAGTTCATCCCGCACGACACGCATGACTGGGATCCGCCGATGCAGCCGGTGCTGTTCACCGGCAAGGTCGGCAACGACTCCCGCCAACTAGTGGCGACAGGCGACAAGGCTGGCAACTTCTGGATCCTCGATGCCGGGACCGGCGCGCTGGTCGATCACACGGTGACCAGCTTCCAGAAGGGCACCCACACCGAACCGACCATCGAGGGCAACATCGCGTGCCCGAACACGCTGGGTGGGATCGAATACCAGGGCGGCGCCTTCGACCCCGCGACCAACGCATTCTACGTCCCCAGCCAGAACGAGTGCGGCCGCTGGACCGCGCAGAAGGACGCTGTGTACATCGCCGGCCAGTTCTATCTCGGTGGCGGCTTCCCCAAGCTGGTCGGGCCGAACACCGGGCAGATGAACGCCATCGACGTGTCGACCGGTGTGTTCAACTGGCGGCACAATTTCGATCTGCCGAACTACGGCGGTGCGCTGGTGACGGAATCGGGCGTGCTGTTCTCAGGCAACCTCGGCGGGCAGGAGAACGCGTTCGACACCAAGACCGGCAAGCTGCTGTGGAGCTATGACACCGGCGGCTACATCCAGGCGCCCAGCGAGGCGTACCAGGTGAACGGCAAGGAGTTCGTCGTGGTGGCCTCCGGCGCCGCGGGCAACGCGACCATTCCGGAGCTGCCGAAGACCGGCGGCAAGCAGGCCATGATCACCGCCTTCACGCTGAAATAGGTCGATTGCATGCTGGACTTTACGTGGCGACGCCTGGCACCAGCCCGCATCAGCGGGCTGGTTCTTTTTCTGTGTGCGGCAAGCATCGGCATGATGCTTTCCACGGCTTCACCGGCGGCGGCGGCTGATCCGCCGGACGACCATCAGCAGGCGCTCGCCTCGCTTGCCAATGTGAAAGCCGCGATCGACGAACTCGTGCGCGTGGACGCAAGCTACTCGACAGATCGCAACGTCTACCATCACGCCAGCCAGCAGGCGATCAACCTGCTGGCGGGTGAACATGGCGACGGCTATGTCGCCGGCCCCGACCTGACGAACCCGGGTGCCGGTGCCATCGGCCACATCGATTCGCTGCTGGACCGTAAGGCCTCGCCGACATGGGCAGAACCGCTGCATGGCTCGCTGGTCAATCTGCTCGCCGCCGTTTCGTATCTCCAGGACTCGCTGAAAGCACGCGAACTGATGGACTACCAACTGTCCGCGTCACGGGCGATCGCCTATCTGGAGGTCGCGCGTGGCCGGCCGACCGAGACCGGGGTGCTGGGCGGGCTGGAGGGCGCGCTGGCCAACACCGTGCTGGGCGTGCCGGAGGGCGCGACCCAGGTCGATGGATGCGGAACCCCATCGAGCGCACCTTCGTATGGCACCCACAACGGATATCTCGCCTGGGTCGCGGTACCGGCCGGCGACGGTTCGCATGCGCTACCCGAGGCTACCGGCGGAACCGAGATCGTCACGGGCAACGGGGTGATCATGCTGCGCACCGCGGCGGCGTCGTTGGTCAGTGCGGCATGCAACCGCCATACAGAACTGATACCGCCGCCAGTGGACAGCTCATCCGCGCTGCCCGCCGAGTTCCATTCGATGGTCATCCCAGCCGCCGCATCAGTTGGTTCGGACCCCGGAACCGCGGCGGCAGCAAACCCGCCAGCCCTCTACACCAAGGTGCAGGCCAAGGCGGGCGCCCGTTTGTTCGCCACCACATGCGCGAAATGCCATGGCGCCAATCTTCAGGGTTCGGCCGCGCCGTCGGTCGCCGGTGACGACTTCCTGCTGACGGCCAAGCGGAACGGCTGGACATTGGCGATTGTCCGCTACCTGGTCGTCAACAACATGCCGATGAACTCCCCGTCGTCGCTGACGCCAACGCAGTACGCCTCGCTGATGGCTTTCCTGTTGGCATCCAACTGCTATCCGGCGGGCGAAACCCCCTTTCCCGACACCACAGACCCCTCATTCGCCACCATCAAGCTCGGTCCGGTGCCGGGCACGCATCCTGGACGGAACGGCAAAGGGGTTTGCAAGGTCGGCTGACGCCACCCTGGCTTGCCTAGCGAGACCCGGCGCCGTATCGATACCGGCCAGTGCAAACAGGAGCGTCGCGATGAAATTATTGAGCTTCCGCCGGCCGGACGGCGTGGCAAGCTGGGGCATTCTCAAGGACGAAGGCGTGATCGACCTCGGCGGCAGAGCGCCAGGACTGAAGCACGCGCTGTGGGCGACGACGTCGCTGGCCGAGGAAGCCGTTCGGCATGCCGATTTCAAGCTGGAAGACGTCACCCTGCTGCCGCCGATCCCCGATCCGGACAAGATCCTGTGCATCGGCCTGAACTACGTCAGCCACATCAAGGAAGGCGGCCGCGACCTGCCGCCCAAGCCGATCATCTTCACCCGTTATCCCAACTCCCAGGTCGGGCACGGCCAGGCGATGGTGCGGCCGAACGCGTCGAACACCTTCGACTATGAAGGCGAACTGGCGGTGATCATCGGCCGCCGCTGCCGGCACGTGAAGAAAGAGGACTGGCAGAGCGTGGTGGCGGGCTATTCCTGCTACAACGACGGGTCGATCCGCGAGTGGCAGCGGCATTCCTCGCAATTCATTCCCGGCAAGAATTTTTACAAATCCGGCGCCTTCGGCCCCTGGATCGTCACGCCGGACGAAATGGGCGATGTCACCAAAGCGCATCTGATGAGCCGGCTGAACGGGGTGGAACAGCAGCACGCCACGATCGACGACCTGTGTTTCGATATCCCGACATTGATCGAGTACTGCTCGACATTCACCCAGTTGGAGGCCGGCGACGTGATCGCCACCGGCACGACGGGCGGTGTAGGTGCCTACCAGACTCCGCCGCTGTGGATGAAGCCCGGCGACACGATCGAGGTGGAGATCAGCGGGATCGGCATCCTGCGCAATCCCATCGTCGCCGAGGATTGATCGTTATTTCCCCGTCGTCATGGCCTTCGGGCCGTGGCGGCGCGGGACCGAGGACTGCCCTGATGAAATCCTATGAGACCATCCTGGCCGAAACCGTCGGCGAACACCTGCTGAAGGTGACGCTCAACCGGCCGGAGGTGGGCAACGCCCGCAACACCCAGATGGGACTTGATCTGCTGGATCTGTGGACCGGCCTGATCGACGACCCCGGCGATATCCGCTGCGTGATCCTGACCGGTGCCGGGGAAAAAATCTTCTGCGCCGGCGGCGACCTGAAGCAGCGGAAGACCCTGACGTCCAAACAATGGCAGCACCAGCACGAGATTTTCGAGCGTGGCCGTGACGCCCTGCTGGAATGTCCCGTGCCGGTCATCGCCGCGATCAACGGCCATGCCTATGCTGGCGGCCTGGAAGCGGTGCTGGTCTGCGACTTCGCCTACGCCGTCAGCACCGCCCGCTTCGCCCTGACCGAGGTCACCATCGGCATCATGCCCGGCGGCGGCGGCACCCAGACTTTGCCCCGTGTGGTCGGCGAACGGCGGGCCAAGGAAATCATCCTGACCGGCAAGCCATTCTCGGCCCAACAGGCGCTGGAATGGGGCATCCTGAACCGCGTCTGCGAACCCGGCACGTTGATGGACCAGGTGTTGGAGACGGCGCAGACGATCTGCGACAACGCCCCGTTGTCCGTCAGGCAAGCGAAGAAGTCGATCCATCACGGCCTGCAAATGGACCTGAAGCGCGGCCTGATGTTCGAGATCGAGGCCTACAACCGTTTGGTGGATACCGAAGACCGCCGCGAGGGCGTGCTGGCATTCAACGAAAAGCGCAAGCCGGTCTTCAAGGGGCAATAACCGCCGGCTGCAGCCCGGCACGCCGAAGCACGGGAGCAACCGCTGGCGACGTCAGGAAACGCAGGAAGGCAGAAGCCGCCTCGGCCTGTTCAGAGCCGGCCAGAATCCCGGCTGAGAACGTGGCGGCAGTCTGAATGTCGGCGGGCAGGGGGCCGACGACCTCGATACCCGGCACCACCATCAGTTCGCTGATCTGTTGCACGGCGAGTTCGGCCTCGCCACTCACCAGGCGTTCGGCGGTGAAACCGGACGGCACGACGATCGCCTTGGCATTGACCTCGGCCGCGATGCCCAGCCGCTCGATCAGGCCGGCGAAGAATATGCCGCTGGCACCGATCCGCGAATATGCGACGGATCGCGCCGACAACAGCGCCTGTTTGAACGCGGCGACCGTCGCGATATCCGGCTTGGGCGCGCCGGCCTTGACCGCGATACCGACAAACGACAACGCAACATCCGATCGGCTACCGTGACGAACCTCGCCCTCCCGAGTCAGGTCGTCGATGCCTTGTGCTGTCAGGATGGCGATATCCGCCGCCTCTCGGGCGCGCAGCCGGTCCAGCAGCGCGACGGTCGGAGCAAAATCCGCCTCGATCGGCGTGCCGGTTTCGCGTTCATACTGAGCCGTCAGATCGCGCATCGCCCCCATCACGGCCAGGGTCGACAGCACACGAAGCGAAGTCATACGGCGTCTCCAGCATCCATTGGTTCAAGATCGACGCCGACCCGGACGACGTGGTCGCCGCCGCCCAGGATCACGCCGCGCACCGGGCTGATATCGCTGAAATCACGGCCCCAGCCCAGCACCACGTGTTCGTCCTTCACCACGATGCCGTTGGTCGGATCGATATCCACCCAGCCATGTTCGGGACCCAGCCAGCAGCCGACCCAGGCATGGGATTGATCCGCACCCTGGCGCTTGACCTGACCCGGCGGCGGTTTGGTGCGGATATAGCCGGACGTGTAGCGCGCCGGCAGGCCAATGCCGCGCAGCCCGCTGATCAAGGCATGGGAGAAATCCTGGCAGACCCCCTCGCGTTGCCGCATGATCTGCGCGACAGGGGTAGCGATCGACGTCACGCCCGCCCTGAAACGGAATTCGGTGAAGAAACGGTTGTTGAGCTCCAACAGCGCTGCCAACACCGGCCGTCCCCGAGTGAAGGATTGGCTGACATAAGCCTTCGCCTCGGCATCGATCGGCGCCATCGCGGTGCCGAAGCGGAATTCGGCGGCCTGCCATCCCTCCGGCGTGTGCGTGGCCTGGGCCACATCTTCCCAGGGCAGCGTGTCCTGGGCGGCAGGCGGCGGCGGACAATCGACATCGACGACGGCGTGCGATGTGACCTCGAAATCCGCGTGCGGCAGGTCCATGAACAGCCAGGTGACATGATTGCCGAAGTGGTCCAGCCCATCGCGACGCCGAGCCGGCGTGGGGGCTGTGGTGATGCGTTCGGACAGGACGGTCTGCCACGGCCGCGGCCGAGGCCGCAGATGCACCATGTGCGCCGCCAGCTCGACCGGTGTGCCGTAGGCGTAACTGGTGGTGTGTCGAACGCGGTAACGCATCCGAACCGCTTAGCGTATTTTCAGGACCTCGGGAATGACCCAGCCGCTTCCGGACCGATCACCGCTTCCGGCCAGGTGAACCGGAAAATCGTGCCGCGCCGGGGCGGAGCACTCTCGACCCAGACCCGTCCCCCAGCCCGTTCGACGATCTTCTGCACGATCGACAGCCCCACGCCGCTGGTCTCCCGGTCGTCGCGGCTTTGCAGGGTCTGGAAGATCATGAAAATCTGCTTGTGGAACGCCAGATCGATGCCCGGCCCATCGTCCTCCACGCAGAATTCCGCCACGCCGTCGACCATACGCATGGATGCCAGAACCAAACCCTCCGAACGGTCATGGTGCTTGACGGCATTGGAGATCAGGTTGCGCAGGACATGGTCCAACGGCGGTCTTTGTGTGACGATCGTCGCCACCTCGGTCTGAAACCGCACGAGAAAACCCGGCGGCGGCGCGATGGAACTGACGATCTCCTCGACCAGGTCGCCAAGATGCACGGGCTCCGCCTCCGCCTTGGCATGCCCGACACGCGCATAGTTCAGCAGGCTGGTGATCAGCATTTCCATCCGGACCATGCGTTGCCGCATGAGTTGGAGATTCTCCAACGCCCCCGGATTGGCGGTCCCTTGGATGTCCTCGCCGATCCATTCCGCCAACTGCCCGATGGCGCGCACCGGCGCCTTCAGGTCGTGCGACACGATATAGGCGAACTGCTCTAGATCGTTGTTTCGCCGAACCAACTCCAACGCCCGCTGCTCACGTTCCGACAGCGCCGCGTTGACTTCGCGGAACTGCGTGGGCGACGGCAGCAGCATCAGTCGAGGCAGATGTATCCACAGCATGATCGTCGTCAGGACCGACACACAGGCGGTCGCCGCCTTCACCAGCCCTTCAAGTCCGTAGGCCGGCACCCACAGCGTCAGCAGCTCGAACCAATGATCCACACCGCACAACACGATGAACGCCGCGAACAGCAGATACATCGGCTTGAACAGCAAATCCTTCCGACGATGCACTAAAATCGTCAGCGCCAGCGGAATGGTGAGGTAAGCGATACCAATCGCGCCGTCGGAAAGCGCGTGCAACCAGATCAGCCCCGGCTCCCACGACAGGCAAAACCCGTGCGGCGTCAGCCCGGAGGGATCGACAAGCCAACGAGCCAGTGCGTCCAGCATATGTGTTACGATCTTTATGAAGGGCGGGTCAGGCGGGGAATTCGATCACCCGCCAGTAGTGCTCGAGCATGCTGATCGCCTCCAGAAAGCTTTGCCCCGGCCGATGCTTCAGGACATATCCCGCCACGTTCTTCTGATATGCGCGTGTCCTGTCGTCCTCCGCCGCCGAGGTGGTCATCACGAACACCAGGGTGCCGCGCAGGGCGGCGTCGCGGCGCAGTTCTTCGAGGAACTCAATTCCGCCCATGCGTGGCATGTTGAGATCAAGTAGAACCAGGCATGGCGATGGTATTTTTTCACGGCCGTTCTGGCCGCGCAGATACTCCAACGCCTCGATGCCATTCCGCGCCTCGATCACCGGATTGGCGATCCTCAGTTCGCGGAACGATCGTTTGACCGCCATCACATCCACTTTATCGTCGTCGACCAGCAGGATGTTCACTGTGTTGCCCGTCAAACCGCGGCCTCCTTCCAAGTAAAGACAAAACTGGTGCCGCGCGCCGGCGGGGCGCTTTCGACCCAGATACGACCGCCATGGGTCTGCACTTTTTTCTTCACGATCGTCAGTCCTATGCCACTCGATTCGACGTCGTCGCGACTTGCCAGGGTCTGGAACATCAGGAAAATCCGATCGTGGAACTGCGGCGGAATCCCCGGCCCGTCATCGGTGACGCGGAATTCCGTCAGGCCATCCACCGCGCGTGCCTGCACCGTGATGCGGCCCTCGGTCCGGTCATGATGCTTCAGCCCGTTGCTGATCAGGTTTTCCAGTACCCGCTGGATCGGCACGCGATGGGTGCGGATGACCGGCATGGGACCTTCACAGGCGACGACGAAGCCCCGCGGCGGCCCCAGCATGGCGACAACCTCCTGAATCACTTCGGCGATGTCGACGTCCTCGATCGTTGTATTGGTGTGTCCGATCCGGGAATAGGCGAGCAACCCGTCCAGCAGCATCTGCATGCGCGCCACACGCCCCTGCAGCAGCTTGATATTTTCCAATGTCTCGGCATTCGCCACCGGTTCGATATCGTCGACGATCCATTGCACCAGGTGGGAGATCGCGCGCAGCGGCGCTTTCAGATCGTGCGAGGCGGCATAGGCGAATTCCTCGAGATCGGCATTGGACCGCTCCAACTCGGCCCGCTGCTGTTCTTTTTCCCGTTCGGCCTGGTGCCGTGCCGAAACATCGATAATGCCGGCCAGCACCATCGGTTCGCCATCGATATCGATCGGATTAAGCCCGATTTCCAGTCGGAATTCAGTGCCGTCCTTGCGTAATCCGAACAGGTCCTGCCCGTCGCCCATCATGCGCGGCGATATGGCGGCGAAGAAACCACCGCACAGGCCGACGTGCCGGTCGCGGACGCGCGGAGGCAACAGCATTTCCAGAGGCCGACCGAGCAATGCCGCTCGGTCGTACCCGAACATGCGTTCGGCCTGCCCGTTCACCATCTCGATCCGTCCGGATCGTCCCGCCAGCACCAGTGCGGTGGGTGATGCTTCCACGACGCGGGCAAATCGATCTTCCGCCGACAGGCTGGGCGACGAACGGGATCGAGGTGTCGCGGTGGCAGCATCGGATTCCATGGTCATCATCACCCTCCTCGGGGCAAACCGGCGGGTATTCTGCCACATAGATGTTAACAAAGAATAAACGCCGTTTCGACGCGATGCGATCTTAACTCTTCCTTAACGTTGAAGCCGTATTGTGGAAGCATGGAGTAGTATCAAGGATACACGTAATGCGAGACTACCGTCTGTTGATCGTTGACGATGATGCTGTCGATCGCCGTCTGTATGGCAAATTGCTGGCACAGCTTGGACCCGACACCTGTCATGTTCAGCAAGCGGCGGATGGCGCGGCCGGCCTGGCAACGCTGCGAACGGAAAAATTCGATTGCGTGCTGCTGGATTTCAGGCTGCCCGACATGACCGGGTTGGAATTCCTCGCCGCGGCTGTCGTGGATGGCGAACTGCCGTGTGCGGTCGTGCTGATTACCGGACAAGGCAACGAGGCGATCGCTGTTCAGGCGATGAAACGCGGCGTGCGGGACTATCTGGTGAAGGACCAGGTGAACGCCACCAGCCTTTGGCGCACAATGACGCAGGCGGTCACGCAGACGGAATTGCAACAGCGCCTTGCCTGCTCGCTGCGCGATTTGACCGCGGCCAACCTCGCCCTTGAGCAGGAGGCCGCCATACGCAAGGCGGCCGAGGCCGAAATGCGCACCGCCAAGGAAGCCGCGGAGCATGCCAACCAGGCGAAGACCCGCTTCGTTGCCATGGTGACGCATGAACTGCGAACCCCGCTCAACGGCATTCTGGGGTACGCCCAGCTTCTGCGCATCGAACCGGGACTTTCCCCCCGGCAGGACGCCCATGTCGGCGCGATGATGCAGGCCGGGCGGCATCTCCTCGAAATGATCGAGCGGGTGCTGGATTTCGCCAGTATCGAGAGTGGCCGGATGGAACTGCACCCGGTGGAGGTCTCGGTTCGCGACCTGACCGAAGGATGCGTCGCCTTCATCAGTCCGATGGCGACCAAGCGTGCGCTGAGTCTGCGGGTGGTCAACGCCCATGACGCGCCGCGGCAGATCGTCACCGACCCGTCACGGCTGCGGCAGGTCTTGCTCAATCTGCTGGGCAACGCGGTGAAATACACCGATGCCGGCAGCGTGGAGTTGCGCCTGCTTACCGGTGCCGTGCCGAACGGGCTGCGCATCGAAGTCGCCGATACCGGCCGGGGGATCGATGAAGCCAGCCGCGACCGGCTGTTCCAGGACTTCGAACGGCTCGAGGCCGCGACCAGCGTGGAAGGAACCGGCTTGGGCCTGGCCATCGCCGCGCGCATTATCAGGCTGATGGGCGGCACGATCAATCACGCGAGCAATCCGGGTGGCGGCAGCCTGTTCTGGTTCGAGTTGCCGCCGGGTGAACTGGCATTGCCCGCGCCGCCGGAGCCGGCGGAAGCCGCGTCCTCGTCGTCTCGTCGGCACGTGCTTCTGGTTGACGACATCAAGATCAACCGCGACATCATCGGTGCGTTCCTGGACGCGGCCGGCCACGAGGCGGTGATGGCGGAAGGTGGCCAGGAAGCGATACAATTGGCCACGGAACGGCAATTCGACGTGATCCTGATGGATGTGCGGATGCCGAAGATAGACGGGCTGGAAGCGACGCGGCGCATTCGGACGCTGCCCGGCGCCCAAGGCCAGGTGCCGATCCTGGCGCTGACGGCCTACACGTTCCCCGACCAGGTGGCACAATGCCGGGACGCCGGCATGGACGGGCACCTTCCCAAGCCGGTCGACTACCAGACGCTGATAAATGGGATCGACGATGTGATCGCCCGCGTCCTGGCATCCAAAATGAAAGGCGACCTGGAGGATGTGGGGATAGGCGGTTCGGCTGCGTCTTCGGACCAGGACGGAGATCAAGGACCGATCGCGTCCGGGGTGTGGCCTGCCCGTGCCGGATCGGGCGCCGGTCTTTCTATCGACTGATCATGCCATCGCAAGATAACGCGATCAGGGGGATAATGGTGTGTCCTTCGCGGGTCTTTTCACAGCATCACCGTGCCCCCATCTACCGCGATCGTTTGGCCGGTCACGAATTTGCTGCCGTCGCCGATCAGCCACGCGATCGTGCCCGCCAGGTCCGCCGGCTCCAGGGTCCGTTGGATCGACTGACCCGCACGAATGACCTCCAATCCGCGGTCCAGTTTGTCGCCCAGGAATTCGACCGTCCCCTCGGTCATCACCGCGCTGGGTGCGACCGCGTTGACCCGTATGGAATCCCGCCCCAACTCCCTGGCCAACCCCCGCGTCAGTCCGATCACGGCGGCCTTGGAGGTTGTGTAGTGCAACGCGAACGGCATCCCATAGGTCGCCGCCAGCGAGGCGATGTTGACGATGGACCCACCGCCCGACTGGCGCATCGCCGGCACGACCGCCTTGCAGCAGTTCCAGATGCCCTTGACGTTGACCGTCATCGCCGCGTCCCAGTCGTCCTCCGGAATCTGGTTGAACCGGCCACCGCGCAAGGACCCGTACAGCGCCGCGTTGTTGATTAGCGCATCGATCCGGCCGAACCGCTCCATCGCCTGCCGGGCCATCGCATCGGCGGAGGCGGCGTCGGCGACATCCAAGGTCACCCCGAACGCATCATCGCCAGCCGCGGTTACCGCGGCTGAACAGTCCAATACGTCGCCGGCTACGACATGCGCGCCGGCCTGGCCGAGGCTTCGGGCATACTCGAATCCCAGGCCACGCGCGGCCCCGGTAATCAACACCACTTTTCCGGCGACGGTCATGATGGTCTCCCTCCCGTGCGATTTGCCCAGCGGCACGACATTGGGCTAAGCCCCGGGACCCTAATCGTCTCAGGAAAGACCAACAATGGCGCCGAATACCAAGCGGGTGTTCTACGTGAACAACGTCGCAGCCCAGGTGTATCTCGATATGCTGGCCAAGCGGCCGGACATCCACGTGGACAAACTGGAAAACGATTCCCCGGACTCCGCGATCGAGCCCGTACTGGCGCAGGCGCACGCCTATCAGATCGGCAGCAGCCGCCAGGAGCTGGTGATGAAGCTGCAAGGCTACACCCCGCTGCTGTCGCGCTGCCCCAACCTGCTGGTGCTGTCCACGAACGGTGCCGGCTTCGACACGGTGAACCTGGCGGATGCGACGGCGGCGGGGGTCGCTGTGGTCAACCAGGCGGGCGGCAACAAGGAAGGCGTTGCCGAACACGTCATGGCGATGATGCTGGCGCTGTCGAAGCGGATCGTCATGTCCGACCACGCCATGCGCAGCGGCGGCACCTACGACCGGCGAGACTTCATGGGCGACGACGTCCAAGGCCGCACGATCGGCATCATCGGGATCGGTCATGTCGGCACCCGCGTGGCGGAGCTATGCCGCGGCCTGTTCCAGATGCGGGTGATTGCCTACGACCCGTATCAGACCGCCGAACAGATTGCCGCCAAGGGCGCAGAAAAAGCCGCGACCCTGGAAGACCTGCTGCGAGCCGCCGATTATGTCTCGATCAACTGCCCGCACACCAAGGAAACCCGCGGCATGATGGGCGCCGCTCAATTCGCCCAGATGCAGAAGCACGCCTATTTTATCACCACCGCGCGCGGTGGGATTCATGACGAAGACGCGCTGGCGGCCGCACTGACCGCGAAACAAATCACCGGCGCCGGCCTGGATGTCTGGGAAGACGAACCGCCGCCGTCCGACCACCCGTTGCTGCGGTTCGACAACGTGCTGGTCAGCCCGCACACCGCCGGCATCACCCGGCAGTCACGCCACAACATCGCGAAGATCGCGGCCGAACAGATGCTGGATATCCTGGACGGCAAGAAGCCGCCCCGTCTGCTGAACCCCGAGGTGTGGGACGCCTACCGCGACCGCTTCGCCGCGATCCTGGGCTTTTGCCCGGAGGCGTAGGATACGGCTCGCGGATAGTCGATCGGCCACGCCCTCACCGTCATGGCCGGGCGGGTCCC
>NZ_LMUJ01000032.1:139181-246423 GCF_009765975.1 Acidisphaera sp. S103
CTGAACAAAGCAGTCTTCTCCCCAGCCGAGGCGCCCTTCGCCAATATCTTGCACGCGTTCCAGAACGCCGCGTAACCGTACGATCCCTTATCCACCGGGAAGTTGCTCTCGAACATGCACCGCTCCGCCCCGAACGCCTCGATGCAGGTCTCCACATAAGGCTTCCAAGCAGCAGCCAGTTCTCCCGACGACGGCGGTTCCGCCTTGGTATGGAAATCCCATCCGTTGATCCGCATCGCCATGCCGCCCAGCTTCACCACCACGTTCGGGCAGGCTGCCAGCGCTTTGATCGACTTCGACCAGTCAGCAAACACCTCGGCGCGCTTGCCGTCATACGACCCGATCGCCAGCGGGCCGCCGACATGGTTCAGGCAGATCGCGGTCCCGGGAAACGCCTGCGCCAGTGCAGTCACATCGCCGATCTGCGGATGATACAGCCACGCATCGAACGACAAGTTCAGCGGCGCCAGGCAGGCAAACCCTTTTCGAAATGTCTCATCAAACATCAACCGGGGCGGAGGCGCATAAGCCGGATTCATCAAGCTCGGATCGGGGTCATACGCTGTGATATGCCGGATACCCCTGAACCGCCCGCCGCCGGCTCGGATGTGCGCTTCCAGCACCGCGCGGGCCTTCTCACCCTCGCGCAGATCGACGTGCCCCACGATACCGGCGCAGATCTTCGTCGCACCATAACCACCGGACGCGCTCATCGCCGCGACGCCGTTGACGAATTCCGTCTCTCCCACCGGCTTGAACGCCTCAGGTCCCGACGCCCGATGCATCGACCGGCACTGCACGAACACGGTGCCGACGATGTTG
Source organism: Acidisphaera sp. S103 (assembly GCF_009765975.1). GTDB lineage: Bacteria > Pseudomonadota > Alphaproteobacteria > Acetobacterales > Acetobacteraceae > Rhodopila. The sequence goes on from NZ_LMUJ01000032.1 coordinate 140,004, forward strand.
TGCCCGCTATTGGTATCCGCCAGCAGGTCGTCGAGCATATACAGCCAGTCCGGCCGCTCCCACAGATGGTGGTGCGGATCGACGATCGGCAGTTCCGGCTCCAGGATCGTCTCTTTGCGGCGTGCCAGCCAGTCATTCCGGACCGGCAGATACGGGCTGTGGGTCGTGGTGGTGCTCATGCGGGCGTTTCCTTATGCAGTCCCGGCATTGTTTCCCGCCGCCGGCCGAATGCCAAGACCCGCGGCTACAGACTGGTCAATGCGCCCACGTTGACAGGCTTGGTTGGAAACCGCGTGCGTAACGGCTCAACTGCCGAAACCGGGACGCCTCGAGCCTCTGCCAGCACTTCGATGCCGATGGGACCGCACATGCGGCCCTGGCACGGCCCCATGCCGCACCGCGTATAGGCCTTCAACTGGTTCATCCCCTGGCACCCGGTCCGAACCGCCTGCCGCACGGCACCGGCGGTCACTTCCTCGCACCGGCAGACCAAGGTCGTATCATCCAGCCGCATCGGCAGAGGCGCGAACAGCGTGTCCAACAACGGCCGAACCGCCAAATACCGAGCGCGTTCGGCGCGCAGGGGCGATGCGTCGCCACCAACCAGGCCCAGCGCCGCGATTCGTCCCGACAGTACGGCCGCCGCCGCACCGCCGATCCCGGCCCCATCGCCCGCGATCAGGATTCCGGGCACCGATGTCCGCCCCCATTCGTCCACCACCGGCTGCCAGCAGCGTTGCGTATCGCTCCACGTATGCACACAGCCAACCGCCCGCGACATCTGCACTGACGGAATGACGCCGTCATGCAGAAGCAGCAAGTTCGCGGCCTCGGTCTTCCAATTTTGCGAAACACGGAACGAAACCGATCGCAGCACCGTCTCACCGTCCGCCCGCACCGCCGACGCCGCGATCCACCGCACCCCCGCGTTCGACAATTGCCGCCGCCACGCCAGGCCGCGACTGATCTCCGGCCAGGCCGATACCGAAACGTGCCGCAGCGCCCGCATGGGCGCAAACCCATCCGACAGATCGATCACGCCGGCGATCGTGCCGCCCGCATCCAATACCTGGGTCGCATACAGCAGCAGCAATGGGCCTTGCCCGGCCAGCCACGTACCCTTGTCCGGCAGCAGACCACCCGTCTTCAGCGCGATCTGCGCGGCCCCAACCGTCATCACGCCAGGCAACGTCCAGCCCGGAACGGGCAACGGCCGTTCCGTGGTTCCGGTCGCCAGTAACACGTTACGGGCAAAAACCAAGTGCGCGCCGTCCGCGTCCGACCAGAACACCTGTCCATCTGGCTCGATCGCCCAGACCGTGGCGTTCCAATGCACCTGCGCCGAACCGCCGCGAAAGCGTTGGATCAGCCCCAAGGCTGCCGCGTCGTCGGCATCTTTCGCGCCACGCGTCTCCAGCGCCTGCCAGATCCGGCCGCCCGGCGCGCTGTTTTCATCCAGCACCATCACCGACAGGCCGTGACGGACCGCCTCGACCGCCGCCCCGATCCCAGCCGGTCCGGCGCCAACGATCAGAAGATCAAGGCTCACCCGATGAACTTCACCAGCTTGCCGGACGGCGCCCCCAATACCTCATCATCACGCATCACGATCTGGCCGCGGATGATCGTGGCCACCGGCCAGCCGGTGATCTGCATCCCGGCGAACGGAGTCCATCCGCAGGGCGCGGCGATCCATGATTCCTCGATCCGCCGCTGCCGCTTCATATCCACCAGCGTGAAGTCGCCATCATACCCCGCGGCCAGCCGTCCCTTGCCCACCACGCCGTAAACCCGAGCGGGACCGGCGCACATGAGATCGACCATGCGGGCCAGGGAAACACGGCCGGCGTTCACATGATCCAGCATGATCGGCACCAGCGTCTGCACACCGGTCAGGCCGGCGGGGCAATCCGGCCACGGCAACAGCTTCTTGTCGCGCGGATGCGGCGCGTGATCCGACCCGATCGTATCCACGGTGCCGTCGTTGATCGCCTTCCAAGCCGCGTCCATGTGCTCTTGCCCACGGATCGGCGGGTTCATGACGCCAAACCCCTCCAACCGCTCGTAGCAATCGGGCGCGACCTGGGTCAGGTGATTGACCAGCACCTCACACGTCGCGATGTCGCGGAAATCCTTCAGGTAATCCAGTTCCTGTAAGGTCGAGACGTGCAGGATATGCGCCGTCCGCCCAGTCTTACGAGCCAGTGCCATCAGCCGGCGCGTGCCGAGGAACGCACATTCCTCATCGCGCCAGACCATGTGGTTGGAATACGGATCGCCCGACTTGAACAGTGGCTTGCGCGCCTGCAGCCGGTATTCGTCCTCGCTGTGGAAGGCGATGCGCCGGCGGCCGGAGCGCATGGCTTTTTCCAGGTGCTCGTCGTCCTCGATCATCAGGTCGCCGGTTGAACTGCCGGCGAAGATCTTGATCCCACAGACCCCGCGGCCGAGTTCCAGCGAGGGCAGGGTGGGGATGTTGGTCTTCGTTCCGCCGACGTAGAGACCCATGTCGCACCACGCGACGTTCTCCGCGTAGTCCTGCTTCCAGGCCAGTTGTTCGGGGTCAGTGATGGACGGGCTGGTGTTCGGCATGTCGAACACCGTCGTCAGGCCGCCAAGGATCGCGCCTCTGGTGCCTGTGGGGATGGTCTCGACCGCCTTGTCACCGGGATCGCGCAGATGGACGTGCGGATCGATCAGGCCGGGCAGCACGTGCAGGCCGGTCGCGTCGATCACCTTGTCGGCGGACGCATCCGCACCCACGCCCAGCGCGGCAATCCGGCCGTCGCGCACACCGACATCGGTGTCCTCCGAACCCCACGGCAGCACGCAGGTGCCGTTGCGTATCAGAAGATCGAAATGCGCGGCCATGGGTGGTCCTTTCCCGGTTTGGCGCGACCCTATCACCCTTTGGTGCTGGCGGTCACCGGTTCGGGCCAACCAATGTCTTCCCCTTATCTCGACCGGAGCCCAACCCCGGTATATCGTCCCCCACAAAGCTCGGAGGACACCATGCTCACCCAGGCCCAGATCAATGAATACAACGACGTCGGCGCCATCGTGGTCCCCGACGTCCTGACCCCGGACGAGGTCCGCACTCTCAGCGACGTCACCGACGGCTTCATCGACCGCGCCCGCGGCCTGACCGCCCACAACAACATCTACGACCTGGAAGACAGCCACACCGCGGAAAATCCCAGGGTCCGCCGGATCAAGGCGGCACATGCGCAGCACCCTGCCTACGCTGCTCTCACCAAGCACCCGAAGATCGTCGCGGTCCTACAGTCGCTGTGGGGTCCCAACATCCGCTTCGATTCCGCTAAGCTCAACATGAAATGCGCCGGCTTCGGCGCGCCGGTGGAGTGGCATCAGGACTGGGCATTCTACCCCCACACCAACGACGACCTCGCCGCGGTCGGCGTCATGTTCGACGACATGGCGATGGAAAACGGCCCGCTGATGATCATTCCCGGCAGCCATAAAGGCCCGACCTTCGACCACCACACCGACGGCATCTTCTGCGGCGCGATGAACCCGGCGAACCGTGACGTCGACTTCAGCAAGGCCATCGCCCTGACCGGCAAGGCCGGCTCCATCACGGTGCATCACGTCAGGGCGATACATGGTTCGGCGCCGAACGTCTCCGACCGGGATCGCCGGCTGCTGCTGTTCCAGTTCCGCACGGCCGATGCCTGGCCGATCCTCGGCTTCCCCAACGGCATCGAAGCCTTCGACAAGCTGATGGTTGCCGGTGAGACCCAGCAGCCCAGGCTGGCCCCCGCGCCGATCCGCCTGCCACTGCCGCCGGCCACGCTGCAAGGGTCGTTGTATGAGAACCAGAAGGGCATGAAGACCCGCTTCTTCGACATGGTCCCCGCCGAATGACCCAGCCTGCCTGGATGGAGACGATCTTCGACCGCACCCCGCATCTGTCCGGGACCGGACCGGTCGACCCGATCGTCTACGATGCCTCAGCCGCCGCCCTGCGCCAGCGAACAGTGAATTTCGCCGCCAAACGCTACGCCGACATGATGTTCGTCAGCGGCCTGGATCGCGCCACCGCCGACCGCCATTTCCGCCTGCGTGTCGCGCAGGTACCGTCCGGCCTCAGCGCTCACGCACCGGAAGCCTCGATCCAGGCAGAGGCCGACGCCGCCTTCGCCGCCGGCCGCATCATCGTCGAGACCGATCCCGCCGCCCGTCAGGCCACCGTCCGTTGGGACAACACCGTCGGCCACGCACTGACCCGCCCCGGCTACGGCAGCATCCTGCTCGGGCCGCACACCGCCCCCGCCTTCGACCCCCAACCCATCCAACGCCACCGCCCCGCCCCCAATCAGCCCTGGCCACTCGGTGATGCCGTCGAGCCCGCCAAAGCCCCACCTGCGCCGTTCGCCGCCGCGCTGGATGCGTTCTTCGCCGGCTCTCCCGGCGCCTACGGCGTCCTGATCGCGACCCCGGACCGTGTGCTGGCCGAACGCTACAGCCCATTCGGTGCCCCGGATCGCGCGACCCCAAGCTGGTCGATGACCAAGGCCATCACCTGCACCGTCATCGGCCGCCTGATCCATGACGGCTGGCTGGCATCGATGCACGATCCGGCCCCGGCGCCACTTTGGTCCGATCCCCGCGACATACATCGCCTGATCACGCTGGACCATTTGGTCCGGATGCGCTCCGGCCTCGGCTTCCCGGTGCGGCACGGCGACGGCCGGACCACCATCGGGTTCGAGAACAGTGCCGTCTACCAGGAAGCCGGCAACGCGTTCGAATCCGCCCAACGATCCCTCGTCGCCACGATCCCCGGATCGGTGTTCCGCTACGTGAACAGCGGCATGAACGTCCTCGGCGCCATCATCCGCGACCAGATCGAGCGCCGCGGCCTGCCCTACTACCAGACCGCCTACGGCCTGTTGGTCGATCGGCTGGGCATGGGCAGCTACCAGCACTCGGCTGACATGGCCGGGAACCTGATCGCCTCCGGCGCCGGCTACGCGACATTGCGCGACTACGCCAAGCTGGGTGTGCTGTATCTGAACGACGGTGTCTGGAACCGCGAGCGCCTGCTGCCGGAGGGCTGGGTCGACTATGCCCTGACCCCGACCCACACCGGCACCAGCTACGCCGCCTGCTTCCGCAGCAACGTCAATGGCGCGTTCCCCGACCTGCCGGCGGACACAGCCTGGGCCGCCGGCGCCTCCGACCAGAAGATCTTCATCCTGCTCCGCCATCGCCTGACCGTCGCGGTGTCGAACGAAACCGATCATCCCATGGATATGCCGGCGCTGAACCGGCTGATTGCCACTGCGATCGCGTGTTTTGCGTGATACCAATCTGATGTTGGTGCGGGCCTGGCGGTCGGCTCCCGTCCGTCATGCCGATGCAGATCGGCATCCACGCCTTTTGCAGGCAAAACAAAGGCGTGGATGGCGGCCATCCGCCCGCCATGACGAGTGCGCGACGGTGCCGAAGGATCTATGGTAACATCGATTAATTTAACACCGCCCCTCCCGCAGCGGCCGTCCTGACGCATGCCGCTCATCTACCTGATCGCCGGCGAACAAAGCGGTGACATCCTGGGCGCGCGCCTGATGCACGCGATCAAGGCACGGCGCCCCGACATCGCGTTCGCCGGCGTCGGTGGCAGCGCCATGGCGGCACAGGGCCTCGACAGCCTGTTCCCGATCCGAACCGTGGCACTGATGGGGTTGCTCGAAGTCCTGCCAAAGATTTTCCAGCTTAAAACACTGCTGAAACAGACCGTCGCCGACATCAAGCACCGAACCCCTGATCTACTGGTGACGATCGATTCGCCGGGGTTCACGTTGCGCGTGCTACGGGCCTTGCAGCCCACCACCATCAAGCGGGCGCATTATGTCGCCCCCCAGGCCTGGGCCTGGCGGGAAGGCCGCGTAAAGCACTACCCCGGCCTATGGGACGAACTCCTGTGCCTGTTGCCGTTTGAGCCGGCCTTCTTCGCCGGCCACGGCCTGTCCGCCCGCTTCGTCGGCCATCCGGTGCTGGAGAGCGGCGCCGAAACCGGCAACGCCGAACGCTTCCGCACCCGCCACGCCATCCCAGCCGGTGCCAAAATCCTCACCGTCATGCCCGGCAGCCGCCAAACCGAGGTATCTCGTCTGCTGCCGATCCTGGAGGCAACGATCCGCCTCCTCCCCGAACCCGTCATCCCGGTCGTGCCGTTGGCCGGCCCGGTCGAGGCCGTCGTGCGGCAGCGAACCACATCCTGGCCGATCAAGCCGATCCTGGTCGCCGACACGCAGGGCAAGCATGATGCCTTTGCCGCTTCCGACGCCGCGCTGACCAAGTCCGGCACGTCGACGCTGGAACTGGCGGTGGCCAATGTGCCGATGCTGGTCACCTACCGGATCAATCCTATCTCGCACCAGATCGTGAAACGGGTAGTGAAGGTGAAATACGCCTCGATCGTCAATCTTCTGCTGAACCGGCAAGTGGTGCCGGAACTGCTGCAGTACGAAAGCCGGCCGGACCGCCTCGCCGCCGAACTGCACCGCCTGCTGACCGACCCGGACGCCGCCGCGGCCCAGCGTCAGGGATTCGCCGAGGCCCTGACACTGCTGCGGCCCGCGTCAGGCACACCCTCGGAGGCCGCGGCCGAAGCCGTGCTGTCGATGCTGCCGTCTCCGTAACGCGGGACCGGCGCGAACGGGTCCAGCAACTGCCCAACCAGGCCGGGCGGAACCGCGGTGTGGGTGCCGTAAACCGACGGTTGCCGATCTTTCGGCAGATAGTAGGACCCGAACAGCCGATCGACCCAGGGCAACATCGGCGCATAGTTCTTGTTGATCAGCGCCGGCCCGTCGTTCGTATGGTGCCAATGGTGAAAGGCCGGTGTCGCCACCAGCCACTCTAACGGGCCGAAGCGCCACCGCACGTTGGCATGAATGAAGAAGCCCCAGACCGGACCCAGCAGCATTACGATCAAGGGGATGGATGCGGCATCGCCGCCCATGGGATTGCCCAGACCCAGCACGAACAGCGGCATCAACCCGCAAAGCCGGGTGAAGATGAAGTCCACCGGGTGCCCGCGCGAGTTGACCAGCCAATCGACATGGGTGGGGCTGTGATGGACCGCGTGGAACCGCCACAGGAACGGAATTTCGTGGCACCAGCGGTGGCCCCAGTAAAACCCGACCTCCATCACCACAAGGGCAACGACCAAGCGGGCCGCCAGCGGTGCATGGAGGAATGCAGCCGTCGCGCTGGCCGGTACCCAGCGATGCGCGACCCATGCCGCGGCGCCGAGCGGAATGCCCAGCGCCAACGCCGGCAAGATGCCGTTGATGAAATAATACCCCAGATCGGTCAGAAATCCGGCTCGAAAGAATCGTGCCCGCCGCAGGGAGAACAGCCGCTCCAGCGGCAGGAATACCAATGCCAGGACAACCAGCCAGACCGACAGGCTGGCCGTCATTTTCGCGATTGCAAGCAGATGCTGTCCGATAAACATGTCGCAACGGCCTATACGCGGTTCCCTCGGCGCATGGGCACCGGATTCGCGTGTGCCTCGATCAGGCGCGGGTTAGGCTGCCTCCGTCCGTCGAACGGCGTCGCCGTGCCAGGCCGATCAGCCCCACGACGCCGGTCAGCACCATCGCCACGCTTGCCGGTTCAGGCACCTGCGTCACCGACACGTTGGTCAGCAGCGCGAAAGGCGGGCTGCCGCCAGGAGACATCGACGTAAACGACAGCAACTCACTGCTGCTCGTCGCGATGAAATCGAACGTTTGGTTCATCCATCCCGAGAAGGATTGCGTTGCGATCGTTTTCCCCGTCGTGTCCTGGGTTGTCGCGCTGTTGGGACCAAGGTTGACCGCCCAATAATCGTTCACCGTACCGGTGAACCCGGTCTGCTGTGCTTCCGCCCATGCGAATGACACGGCATAGGTTTGTCCGATCGTCAGTCCGTTGATCGTCTGGGTAATGGGTCCTTGTTCGTAGATGGGATCCGCCGCGGCGTAATTTTCGCCGGCGATGGGGGGCGCGGGGCTGGTGCCCAGGCTGAGCGAGCCCCCTGACCCCTGAGCCGTCGTCGAGCCTGGCAGGAAGACAAAATTGTAGCCGGCGGTCGTCCAGTCCGCCACGGATTCGCCCAGGCTATTGCTGTAGCCGGTGCCGAATTGGATCGACGTCGTTCCGCCGGTCACGGCGAAGCTGCCGTTTTGAACAAGGTTCTGGGCCATCGCCGAACCGGAGAAGGCGGCGATCAGCAGCGCGGCGGATGCACCGCGAATGGCTCGGGCGCCGAATGCCTGTGAACCCCTGACGATACAAAGGCCTGATCGCCGTGTGTCCATAATTGGACGTCCTTCAAAATATCTCATTTCGATAGTGATTTACCACCGATTGGGTGATCATTGTCAACAAAATCTGGGAATGGGAAAACAAAATCAATATTTAGATGACAAACATAAATACTACAATTTCGTCTCGTGATGGGATGCACTCACAAGCTGGTCGTGCGCCCGATGTCCCCACGGATCCTGGCGCAAACGGCGATCAAACCGTCGTGCGCCCTCTCATACGATGGCGCCGGGCGGCGGCAACCAGACCCACCAGTCCGGTGGCCATCAGCGCCAGGCTCGCGGGTTCCGGCACTTGCGTCATCGACACGTTGGCGAGCAACGCGAATGGCGGCTGGCCGGTGGGTGTTCCGGTCGCCAGGAACGAGAGCAGTTCGCTGGGACCGGTCGCGATGAAATCGAATGTCTGGTTCACCCAGGCCGAGGCGCCTTCGGTTGGAAGCGACACAAGGCTGGTTGTTTGGCTTGGGTTGGACACGGAAACCGTGCCCAGGCTGACGGTCCATTCATCGGTCGTTGCGCCGCTGAAGCCGGATTGCTGCGCCCCGGCCCAGGCAAACGACACAGCGTAAGATTTCCCCGCGGTCAGGCCGTTGATGGTCTGCGTGATGGCCGAGACCTCATACGCCCCGTCGGCGCCGATGTAATTCCCGCTGCCCGCGGTGCAGGCGCCGCTCGTTGGGGCGCACAGTGGCAGAAGCGCCGCGTTCGTCCCGCCATTGGCCGGCCCCCATAGCCTCACCGTCGCCTGGCCCGTCGCGCCGGTCGTGTCGGCGGTGTTCGGCAGGTAGACGAAATTGTAACCGGCGGTCGACCATCCGACCAGCGTCTGGGCGGGTGTGAAGCCGTTGTTCGTCGAGCCGAATTCGGCTGCCTCGGCGGCCTGGGTCACGCCACCGATCACGGCCTGGGAAAAAGTGCCGTTCACCACAAGATTCTGGGCCTGCGCGGTGGCGGCAAACATGCCCGATACCAGGACGGTCAACGCCAGGATCGACGTGCCGCGCAAGGCGGAACGCATGGCCGCCGGCCGGTCATCGCCACGATAGGTCGTCCGGCCGCAATCCACAAATAGGGATCCTGGAACACAGTGAGATGCCAGTTACAGCGGAATACGATATAGTCTGTCAATCGTAATGTGTTTGAGGAGGCTCCGCAGCCGGGCGCGATTGGGCGATCGCCCTTTGGATTCGCGCGCCACCGCCACGCTGCGACGGGATCGGGACCGCGCAGCAAATCCCGCGGTCAAGGGGGGCCACGCCGGCTTTGCCTCGGCGTGTTCCTTGACAGTCCTGACACCCGCCGCTACGCCCCCGCGCCAATCCTACACGTCTGTAACCTGACATCCTCCGAGGGTCTCCGCATCATGCCGGTTCATGCCTTCATCTTCCCGGGCCAGGGCAGCCAGGCCGTCGGCATGGGCCGCGACCTCGCCGCCGCCTTCGCCGCCGCGCGGGAGGTGTTCGAGGAAGTCGACGAAACCCTGAAGCAAAAGCTGTCCAAGCTGATGTTCGAGGGGCCGCACGAAGAGCTCACGCTGACCGAAAACACCCAGCCGGCACTGATGGCGCACTCGCTGGCTGTGCTGCGGGTGCTGGAACGGGAAGGCGGGACCAGCCTGCAACGCAAGGCGCTGGTCGTCGCGGGCCACTCGCTGGGGGAATACAGCGCGCTCGCCGCCGCCGGGGCCTTTTCGGTTACCGCCGCCGCGCGCCTGTTGAAGCTGCGCGGCCAGTCCATGCAGAAGGCGGTGCCGGCCGGCATAGGCGCGATGGCCGCCCTGCTGGGTGCCGACATGGATCAGGCACGGGCGATCTGCGCCGAGGCGGGACCGGTGCCGGAAACCGGCGTGCTGGAAGTCGTCCAACCCGCCAACGACAACGGCGGCGGCCAGGTGGTGATCTCCGGCCATCGCACGGCGATCGAACGGGCCATCGAGATCGCCAAGTCCAAGGGCGTCCGCCGGGCGATGCTGCTGCCGGTGTCCGCGCCATTCCACTGCGCGCTGATGGCCCCGGCGGCGGATGTGATGGCGGAAGCGCTTGAAACGACGATGCCCAAGGCGCCTTGTGTGCCGCTGGTGGCGAATGTCTCGGCCAAACGCGAATCCGATCCTGGGCAAATCCGCGACCTGCTGATACAGCAGGTGACCGCCACCGTGCGCTGGCGCGAATGCGTCACGGCGATGACGGACATGGGCGTCGACAGTTTTATAGAACTCGGTGCCGGCAAGGTGCTGACGGGACTGATCAAGCGAATCGCACCGGACGCGTCCGGAGCCGCCGCCGGCACGCCGGCGGAGATCGAAGCGGTGCTGAAAAGTCTCTGAGCGAGGAGGGAGAAGCGGCGATGTTCCGATTGGATGGCAAGGCCGCCCTGGTGACCGGCGCCTCCGGTGGCATCGGAGCGGCAATCGCTCGTGCCCTGCATGCCCAGGGCGCCAATGTTGCCCTGTCCGGCACAAGGCGTGAGGCGCTGGAGGCATTGGCAGCCGAACTCGGTGAGCGCGCCCATGTTTGCCCCGCCGACCTGCGTGACGCGTCGGAACCCGACGCCCTGGTCGAGATGGCGGAAAAAGCCACCGGCCCACTGCATATATTGGTGAATAACGCGGGAATGACTCGCGACATGCTGGCCCTGCGGATGTCCGACCAGGACTGGCAGTCGGTTTTGGATGTCGATTTGTCCGCGCCGTTCCGCCTGATCAGGGCCACGCTGCGCGGCATGCTGCGGCGGCGTGCCGGCCGGATCATCAACATCTCATCCATCGTCGGCGCGACCGGGAATGCCGGACAGGCCAATTATGCCGCGGCCAAGGCCGGCTTGGTCGGCATGAGCAAGGCGCTGGCGCAGGAAGTCGCTTCCCGCGGGATCACCATCAACGTGGTGGCACCGGGCTTCGTGGTCACCGCGATGACCGACGTGCTGGGCGAAGCACAGAAGACCAAACTATCCGAATCCATTCCGCTCCGGCGACTCGGTCAGCCGGATGACATCGCGGGTGCCGTTGCCTATCTGGCTTCGGATGAAGCGGGGTGGGTCACCGGCGCCACACTGCACGTTAATGGCGGAATGGCGATGATCTAGGGAGATGCGTAACCAGCCGGCAACCTTTCCCGTCCGCGGGAAACCATGCTAAGCGCCCGGTGCCATGTCTGGCGCGGCTCGCTTCATGGACCGGGACAAGGCCCGGCCGCGGAAAAGCCGGACAACGACGACAACCCAACGACAGTTCAGGAGTAGCGGAGCCGATGAGCGACATTGCCGACAAGATCAAGCGGATCGTGGTGGAACACCTCGGCGTGGACGAAGCCAAGGTGACGCCGGAAGCGTCATTCATCGACGACCTGGGCGCCGACAGCCTGGACACGGTCGAGCTGGTGATGGCATTCGAAGAAGAATTCGACGTCGAGATCCCCGAGGACGCGGCCGAGAAGATCGCGACCGTCAAGGACGCGATCGACTATATCGAAAAGCAGAAGCAGTAAGAACTGCCCTGGGATGAGCGTGAAAGGCCTGCTGTGATGCGGCGAGTGGTGGTGACGGGCATGGGCATCGCCTGTCCCCTGGGTGTGGGCGTGGAGCATGTCTGGCGCCGGTTGATCAATGCCGAGTCGGGCATCGGCGCCATCACGGCGTTCGACGCCAAGGATTCGCCCTGCAAGGTGGCTGGCCAGGTGCCCGCCGGAACCAGGGCCGACGGCGGGCTCGACATCAATGAGTGGATTCCGGTCAAGGACCAGAAAAAGATGGATCGCTTCATCCATCTGGCGATGGTCGCCGGTTCCGAGGCGGTCGAGGATTCCGGCTGGGTGCCGCAAACCGAGGATGATCACTGCGCCACCGGCGTGATGATCGGGTCCGGAATCGGTGGGCTGGAGACGATTTATCAGGCCTCCATCCAGGTCCATGAAGGCAAGGCTCGGCGGTTGTCGCCGTTCTTCATTCCTTCGGCGCTCAGTAATCTTGCGTCCGGCCATTTGTCGATCAAATACGGATTCAAGGGGCCGAACCACTCGGTGGTGACGGCTTGTGCGACAGGCGTGCATGCGATCGGCGATGCGTCGCGGCTGATCGGGCTGGGCGACGCCGATGTCATGCTGGCCGGCGGGGCGGAAGCCACGGTGTGCGAGCTTGGAATCGCCGGGTTCTGCGCCTCCCGCGCCTTGTCCACCGGGTTCAACGACCGGCCCACCGCCGCCTCGCGCCCCTGGGACAAGGATCGCGACGGGTTCGTGATGGGCGAAGGGTCCGGCTGCGTCGTGCTGGAGGAATATGAGCACGCGAGGAAGCGCGGCGCGAAGATTTACGCCGAGGTATCCGGTTATGGCATGTCCGGCGACGCGTATCACATCCCCGCCCCGGCGGAAGGCCACGACGGCGCGTTCCGGTCGATGCGCAACGCGATGAAAAGCGGCGGCTACAGCCCCGCCGACATCCAGTATGTCAACGCCCACGGCACTTCGACGCCACTGGGCGACGATCTGGAACTGGAAGCGGTCGAACGGCTGTTCGGCGACGCGGCCCGCGGTATCGCCATGTCGTCCACCAAGTCGGCCACCGGTCACCTGCTGGGTGCCGCGGGCGCGATCGAGGCGGTGTTCTCGATCCTCGCTATCCGCGACGGGGTAGCGCCGCCGACGCTGAACCTGGACGAACCGAGCCGGGAAAGCGTGATCGATCGGGTGGCGAAGGCGGCGCAGCAGCGGCGGATCAAGGTGGCCTTGTCCAACAGCTTCGGGTTTGGTGGGACCAACGCCTCTGTCATCTTCCGCGCCGCCTGATCCGGCACCGTCGTCGCGGCGGCGATGGGCGCTACTCACCGGCCTCCTGACGGTTGCCGTTTTGGGTGGCACCGCGGTGGGCGGTATTCACTGGTGGCGTGGCGCCCTGGTGCGACCCGGCCCGCTGGCGGCCTCGCGCGACATCCTGGTGCCGCACGGTGGAACGGCTCAGCTTGCTCAGGCGCTGGCGGCGGATGATCTGGTGGACCAGCCGCGTCTGTTTCGTGCGGCGGCCTGGCTGACCCGGGGTGAGGGAACACTGCATGCCGCCGAATTCGCCTTCCCCGCGCATGCATCGATCCGCCAGGTGCTGGCGATTTTGCGTTCGGCACATCCGGTCGAACACCGTCTGACGATCGCCGAGGGGCTGACCGCGCAGCAGATCGTCGGTGTGCTGGCACATGCCGACGCGATGACCGGTGAGGTGCGGACGATCGCGGAAGGGTCGGTTCTGCCGCAGACCTATGATTACGAATACGGCGCCGATCGCACGGCAATCGTGGCTCGGGCGCAGGCGGCGATGCACAAGGACCTCGCCGAGGCTTGGGCCGACCGGGCGCCCGGATTGCCGCTATCCAGTCCCCACGACGCGCTGATTCTGGCCAGTATCGTGGAGCGGGAGACAGCGAAACCGGAGGAACGGCCGCATGTCGCCGCCGTCTATCTCAATCGCCTGCGGCTGGGGATGCGGCTGCAAGCCGATCCCACCGTGATCTATTCGGCCAGCAATGGCGCCGGGGTACTGGATCACCCGCTTACCCACGCGGAGTTGGTCCGGGACGATCCCTTCAACACGTACCGCAGTGCGGGATTGCCTCCGTCGCCGATCTGCTCCCCGAGCCCCGACAGTCTGCATGCGGTGCTGCACCCGGCGGCCAGCGACGACCTGTATTTCGTCGCGGACGGAACGGGTGGACATGTGTTCTCCCGCAGCTATGCGGCGCATGACACCGCCGTGGCAAAATGGCGGGCGCTGGCCCCGTCCACGTCACACGGCAACCCGGATTGATACGCGGTCGCGCTGCACCGCGTGTTGGCACAATTCAATTCACCGCTTTTCGTCTCGCCGAACGCATGCTTCGATGGCCGCGGCAGGTAGGGGCGGCACATGTCGGTATCAGCATCGGGCTTGGCGGCCGTACGGCCGACCGCGGAACAAAGTCGTAAAGCGATCTATGCCGCGACGATCGGCAACGTCATGGAATGGTACGATTTCGGCGTGTTCGGCTACCTCGCCGGATCGTTGGCACTGAATTTCTTTCCAAAAGGCGATCCGGCCTCGGCGCTGTTGAATACCTTCCTGGTGTTCGGAGTCGGCCTGGTGTTCCGGCCGCTGGGCGGGATTGTGATCGGCCGCATGGGCGACACACGCGGCCGCAAGCCCGCTTTGGTGCTGACCATTCTACTCATGGCGTTGGGAACGGTCATCATCGGCGTGCTGCCCACCTACTCCTCGATCGGCGTCATGGCGCCGGTGCTGTTGCTGGTGGCGCGTCTGTTGCAAGGGTTTTCCACTGGTGGCGAATGGGGCGGGGCGACGGCGTTCATGGCCGAATGGTCGATGGAGGGTAAGCGCGGGCTCTACACCAGTTTCCAGCAGATGTCCGTCGCCGGCGGCGGCTTACTTGGGGTGGGCCTCGCCGCGCTGCTGACCTCATGGATCGGATCGGATGCGATCAACGATTGGGGCTGGCGGATCCCGTTCCTCCTCGGCGGATTGTTCGGGCCGATTGGCCTGTGGCTGCGGCGAAACGTCGATGAGACCCCACCCTACCGGGCGACGGTAGCCGAAGGCGAGACAGCGGAGGCGTCAACCCTCGGCCACGCCGTGCAGGCGTTCGGCTTCACCATCCTGTGGACCGTATCGTTCTACGTGTTTTTGACGTATATGCCAACGTATACACGAACGCAATTGCACCTGACCGCGGCCCAGTCGCTGTGGGCATCGACGGCCAGTTTGTTCACGCTGGTGGTCCTGGTCCCGTTGATGGGTGCGCTGTCGGATCGGATCGGGCGAAAGCGGCTGCTGCTGGCGTCGTGCGCGTTGTGCTTCATCATTCCGATTCCAGCGTTCTTAGTGCTGACGGGGGGATATGGCTTTGTCAGCGTCGTTTTGATTCAGGTTGTTTTTGCTTTTTCGATCTCGCTGTTCTCCGGTCCCGGACCGGCGGCGATTTCGGAGATCTTTCCGACGCGCGGCCGTTCCACCTGGATGTCGTCTTCCTACGCGCTGGCGGTTGCCATATTCGGCGGTTTCGCTCCGTTCATTTCGCAATGGCTGATCGACGAAACGGGGTCGAAAATGGCACCGACCGCCTATGTTATGGCGGCGGCGGCGATCAGCTTCATAACGATCGCGGGCCTGCGTGAAACGGCGCACGAACCGTTACGATAAGGCAGATCGCCGGGCGGCAAAAACGTGACGTGACGATGGGGGAAGAAGGCGTTTTTGTCCGGCGATCTGCTGCGATACGGAATGGTTCACGCGCAGGGCAAGAAAGGGGGCGCTCCGGTCGGGCGGCACCGGATACCAGCCTCGTCATGGCGCGATGCCGGGTCATGACGAGGCCGGTACGCCAGTTAGCCACGACGGCGGCGGGCAGTCGCCAAACCTACAAGGCCGGTGCCGAGCAATGCCATCGACACGGGCTCGGGCACCGGAAGGCTGCCGCCGTTGGCTCCACCACCGGTCAAATCTTCATCCGCGGCTATACCGGCGTCGGATTCGAAACTGGTGCCGTTGCTCGCGAACAACACCGGGCCGGGGCTGCTGGCAACCGAAAAATCGCCTGATTGGGCGGTCAAAATCAGATTCTCCTCACCATCGTCGGAGTCGATTTCGAAATTGGAAGCGTTGTCGCTCACAATCGTGCTGCCCGTCGCGCTGTCGAAGGTTTCCGCGCGCAGCACGCTGCCCGCCGTCGTCGTGATGTCGAAGGATGTCAGAATGCCTGCGTCGTTGGTGACGAAAGATCCCGCGGCGGTTCCACCGTCGGCGAACGCCACCCCCGACAGGGTCCAGGTCACGTCGGCATGGGCCGTCCGTGGGGCGCCGGAAACCGCCAGGGCAGTTATTCCAGCAACGATGGCCGATAGAGAGAACTTGTTTGTGGAGCGCATTTTCATCGTCCGATTTCTGGCAGGAGCCAAGTCATTGCACGCCCGTTCCGGGCAGGAAATCTGAAGGCAAATCGCGGGTCAGTCACGGCATTCGTAGTCCTCCGGCAAGAAATACACGCCTGTACAAATATGCACGCCAAAAGGTATGAAATATCGCGATATTACGAATCTGGTGTCTCCGGATGAGGCAGTCTGAGATTTTACTTTCGATCGAAACCATGGTGATCGGCGTCACGTGATGGTGGCCCCCGCCATAGCCCAGCGATGTCGGCTTTGCCACCGCAACGGGGCAGGCCGATCGGCTGTTCATCAAAAATTCACCAAGAACAGTTACGGAAAAGCCAAAATCGCAACATATTGTTTGTTTTTATTACTTTGATTGTCCCGCTGGACGTGTAACGCAGAACCTGGCGGCGTCACTAATGGTTTCGATCGTTATGAAATTCCGAACGCAGCCGGGTGGCAACCGACCTGCGTGCCAATGACGCGAAACGGAGCCTACGTCCTCCAGGCCAGCAAATGCTCCGCTGCACGCTCTATATCGAACGCCGGCCGATACGGCGTGTCGGCGATGATCCTGGCGATATCCATCGCCCCCCGGTCGTAGCCCGTGTGGCTTTCGACGTTCCACGCCTCCCCATCCCTGGCGCGACGCCACCGGAAACCGGGCAGGCGGGCCGCGACGGCCCGGCACCAATCCTCCGCCGTGGTACCTTGGCCGGTCGCCAGGTTGTAGATCGTCCGCGGCGTGGACTTCATCTCCGCCAGTGCCACCAACCCGGCGGCGATGTCGCGCGACAGCGTGTAATCCCCACGCCAGGGCGGACCCAGCACCGCCTGGATCCCCGCCGCCGCTAAATCCAGGGTCTGCAGCATTGGCGACAGCGTATCCCGTACCCCCGTGGCGTATTCCCACGGCCCATACACCACCCCGAGACGAGCAACCGTCAGCGCTACACCCTGTGTTTCGGCGATACGAGGAAGGATCGATTCCGCTGCGAATTTTGTCAGTCCATACAGGTTCACCGGCGCCGGGCGCAGTGTATCTTCGTCCATCAGATCAACCGTCGCCGCCGAGGCGCCGTAAACCGCCCCCGAACTGGGATAGACAAACCGCTTCACGCCACAACGTGCGGCGGCCATCAGCGTTGTCACCGCGCCCTGGACATTGACCGCGACGACGGACTCCGGGTCCGCGATCTCCCGCTCGGATCCGGCGGTGATGACAGCGCAATGAATGACCGCCTCGACCGGCATTGCCGTCAGGGCGCGTGACAGATCGGCGTTCGATAATATGGTCCCGTCGATCATCGTCAGCCGCCCCGGCAACGAGGCAAAATCGCGCGCCGCGCGTTCCGGCAGCTTGATGCGGTCTAGACCGACGACATCCCGACCCGCCGCAAGCAGATGTTCCACGACGTTCAAGGCGACGAACCCCGCCGCACCGGTTACCAGTATTGCCATGCGGCCCATTACACCGCCGAGCGATTGACCGTGCAAGCCAACGACCGGAGATGGTCTGCATTCAGCCGATGAGGGTCGACGACGAGGAATTCCGCTATACCAAACAGGGTGATATCGGAACGGTTTATCGGGCGGAACATCGGCCGGCATCCGCCGTAACCGGCCGGGCGGCGAATGAAAAATTGTGGCCTTAGACCGGAGCAGATGGACCTTTCCGAACAGAAGTGACCCAGTTCGGTGGACTGGGGAGAAACTCGCATGTCGCGCTTCGCTGTTGTCGGTTTGGACCATCGCCACGTCTACGATTTGACGGCCGGTTTGCTCGCCGCCGGCGCGGTCTGTGTCGGCCATGATCCGGAGACGTCGGATCCGCGCGTGCTGGCGGGGTTTCGCAAGCGGTTTCCGGATGTCCCGGCGGTGTCGCGGGATCGGTTGCTCGATGATCCGTCGATCGACTTCATCGTGCTGGGTTCGGTGCCGCGCGATCGGGCCGCGGTGGCGATCGCTGCGATGCGCCGTGGCAAGGACGTGATGGTCGACAAGCCCGGTGTGACGACACCGGAGCAACTCGCCGCTGTTGAGGCCGTGGTGGGTGAAACCGGGCGGATCTGGTCGGTTTCCCTGGGACGGCTGACGTCGCCTTCGATCCAGGCGGCGCTGGATGTGGCGCGATCGGGTGAACTCGGCCGGTTGGTCAGCCTGAACAGTCTGGCGCCGCATCGGTTGAACCGGGCGCTGCGTCCGGCCTGGTTCTTCGAACGTGAGGCGTACGGCGGGATCATCAACGATATCGGTGTCCACTCGATCGACCAGTTCCTGGCGTTCGCCGGCGCGTCCGAGGCGACGATCTCGGCCAGCACGATCGGGTGTTTTGGCACGCCGCCACAGGGGTTCGAGGATTTTGCCGAGATCACGCTGCGCAGCGAGACGATGACGGGAACGATGCGGTTGGATTGGTTCACGCCGGATGGATTGCCGGACTGGGGCGATGGGCGGTTGTTCCTGGTCGGGACCGAGGGCACGCTGGAACTGCGGAAAAACCTGGACCTCGAGGGCAGGGCAGGCGGTGACCACATGTTCGTATCGAACCGGCAGCGGACACGCTATCAGAATTGCGGTGGGCTGCCGGTGACGTACTACCGTCATTTTCTTGAGGACGTCCGGGACCGCACGGGACGGATGCTGGACGGCGGACAGGTGTTCTCGGTCTGCCGGCTGGCGTTGCAGTGCCAGGCGCAGGCGGTGCGATTCGCGCCTACGCCGGCCTGACCACCAGTTCGGTCAGTCCCATCGCCAGGACCCGTCGCAGATGATCGGGGGCGAGGGCGACGCAGCCGTCCGTGGGCGCGTAGTCGGGCCGGGCGATATGCAGGAAGATCGCCGAACCGCGACCCGGCACGACGGGTGAGTCGTTCCACCCCAATATGCCGATGATGTCGTAAACGGTGTCGTCCCGCCACAACACTTCGGCGCTGGCGGGGAACGGCAGACGCACCGCCTGATTGTAGGACGGGTTGGACGGGTCGTCGCACCAACCGTCGTCGGGTGCGAGTGCTCGTTCGGCGACCGCGCAGATGGGCGCGGTGCCGCGATCCGGCCGGTACAGCACGTTTCGCAGCGGCAATATCCCGACAGGTGTGGCGCCGTCGCCTTCCCGCTTGTCCGCTCGGACACCGCCACGTCCCAGGGCGGCGCGGAACGTTTCGTTGTTCACGGTCAGGGTGCCGTTGGCCGTAACGATCGCACGCATGGCTCAGGGGTCCTCCGGTCACGATTTTCATATCCGACGGAGTGGTTCTACGCTCAATCCATTCAATGGAGGAAACCAATGGCTCGCGTTCCGTATCTCGAACCGTCCGACCTCGCGCCCGAGGACCAGGATCTGCTGAAGCGCCCGATCTGGCTGTTCAAGGCCTTGGTCAATTCGCCCAAGGCGGCTCGGGCGTTCTCCGGGCTGGGTGGCTATATCCGGTATGGCAGCAAGCTGGACCCGAGGCTGCGCGAACTGGCGATCCTGCAGGTCGGCTGGCTGGCTCGGTCGCCGTATGAGTGGTCGCATCACGTCAAGCTGGGGCATGATTTCGGTGTCAGCGATGACGATGTGCAGGCGTTGATCGACGATACGGCCGGGAAGGCGACCAGCCTCGATCCGCTGTCGAAACTGGTGCTGAAGGCGGCGCGGGAGATGACGAAGGACGGCGCGATGGCCGAGGCGACGTTCGCGGCGCTGCAAACCGAGCTGGGCAACGAACTGGTGGTGGATCTGACGCTGACGATCGGGTTCTACAACGCCGTGGTGCGCGTGCTGGGGACGTTGCAGATCGATGTGGAGCCGGATTATCAGCCGTATCTGGACCGGTTTCCGTTGCCGGTGTGACCGGTCGGCTGCGGGAGGGGCGTCGGCTGACTCGCTTGTTGTTGGACTTCGCCCAAGCTTCTCGGAATGGCAGGTTCGGGGCGCCAGACCGGGATATTTGGGCGCGGTCTCTCCCATCGATATGGCCGGCTAAATAGAAACGCTCCATTGGTTGTCCGCGTTCGGAGGGATTCATGGTTCGTTAATATCCGCAGCGTAAGACCTTTCGGCGTCGGCGCGGACGCTTAGGCAGGTTTTATAAGGCGGATTAGCGGGATGAAGGTGGATGAAGGGGATTTGCGGTTTTGGGCGCCGGTGACCGAGCGGGTTATTGGGTGTGCTTTTCGGGTTGCCAATGCGCTCGGTCATGGGTTCGTTGAGAAGGTTTATGAGAATGCCCTGGCGCATGAGATGCGAAAAGCCGGGCTTGGTGTGGTGCAGCAGCGGGGGATCGTGGTCTTTTATGACGACGTGATTGTTGGCGAATATACCGCCGACTTGCTGGTCGAGGATCAGGTTATCGTTGAACTCAAAGTTGTGGGCGCGCTGAGCGATGTGCATGTCCCGCAATGCCGGAATTATTTGCGGGCGACCGGCAAGCCGTTGTGTCTGCTGATCAATTTTGGCCAGCCCAAAGTCGAAATTCGCCGCATCACCGCCGGGGCCTGATTGCGAGCGTCATCCCTTTCATCCCCCCCTTATCCCGCTTAATCCGCCTTAAAAGAGAGGTGCCTTGGCCGGGCACACTGCTTCGGGCGTCCCGGTCGTGACGGTATCGGAGAGTCGGTGTCACGGGGCTTGGTGTTAGCCCGGTCTGGCGGGGCTTGCGCGGCTGTTTGTGGGCAATTCGTGGCTGGCCAAACTCGATCTGGCTATGGCTTCGTGGACGGTTTGGCCTGTTTCATCGGATCGCTGGTTCCAGGGTTGGTTGCTCAGCCAGGTCTCAAAAGCCGCGTCCTGAGAATTTAGGTCGTCTTCTGAGACGTGGTGTTCAATCCTGGGGTCCGGGTTCGTTGTTAGTGCCGGTTCGGGCCACGCCGCCTGATGGGGTCCAGCATCCGGATTCACCACCCCCAGCATTGAGCGTTCGGCGATATGCTGGGCCCATGCGTCCTGGTTGGCCGCGCCCTCGATCGCCTCCCGCTTCTGGCGCACCGCCTGGACCCGCATCAGGCGTGCGTGCGCGGACAGCGATGTCCGCACCATTGATCCGTATTGGGCGTTCAGGCGCATCACCAATTGGATGTCATCGGCGTTCTGACGGATCAGGCGCAACATCTCCTCGGCCTGGGCACGAGCGGCGATGCATTGGGCGGCGAGATCGGCTTCGTTCGCGTTGACCGGCAGCAGCGCCGCCACCTTGGCGATGGCGGCGTGGTTTCTGGTGCGCAGCGCTGCGGGCGTGTCATCGAGCGGCGGCGGCAACAAGTCGGTGAGGGTATAGACAAGCTGGTAATACAGGTGCGTGGCGAGATCGATGGTCTGAGGCGGCTGGGAAAAGGTTTCCATTCCTTAGTGATAGATTAATATAGGAAATAAGTCAAGATTTGTTGATGCTGTTCTGGTCCGGTTCATCGAGTGAATATGGGCTGCGCCAGTTTTCCGTGGCTTGTCGCGGGCCGAAGCCTCCTCGTACAACGCTAGTAAAAACGGGAGGGCACGGTGATTGGTTGATCTGCAGCGAACGGATTGCGATCATCCCTCCTCCACTACCGGTCTTCGTTATGCTCGACCAAGTTCTGAACTCGTTGACTGACTTCAGCCTGGTGCTTTTCGGTGCGCTGGTTGCCGCGGCTCTGTTTGTCTCCAACGAGATCGGATACCGGATTGGCATGCATCGCGCGCAGCGCCGGCCCGCCGGGGAACAAGAGCACATCGGAATCGGCACGATTACCGCCGGCATGTTGGGGCTGCTGGCATTCACCCTCAGCCTGACGATCAATATCGCGCAAAACCGCTACGAGGCCCGACGGAGTCTTGTCCTGCAGGAAGCCAATTCCGTGCAGACAGCCTGGCTGCGATCGAAGCTGATCGGGGGTGAACGAGGTCCACCGATCACGGCGATGATCGAAGAGTTTGCCAAAGTGCAACTGGCCTATGTCAGCACGAACCGGTTTGAGGACGAAGCGGGGCTGATCGCCCGCAAGACAGCGTTAGAGGCGCAGATCTGGCACGCAATGCAGGTCCTGAGCCATGAGCAGCCGACCACCACGTCGGGCCTGGCCTTGGCACTGACCGAGATGTTCAGTGCCGCGCGGGCGGAGCGGTTTGCTTTTGCCAGCCAGGTGCCGGCCGACCTGACATGGATGTTGATGGGCGGGTCGATGTTGGCGATCGGCGCACTGGGCTACCATCTGAGGGCGTCGGGGAGCCGGCATATCGTGCTGACATCGCTCCTGCTGGTCATGTGGGCGGGCGGTATCGTGCTGATTGCCGACCTCAACCGCCCGCGGATCGGGGCGATCAGAGTGGATCCTGCCCCGCTGAGATGGACCGTTGAAGATTTTTCCGCACTGTAGGGCGGGCTCCGTGAGCCGACGCGAATGGAAACCACTCTAACTGCCGCGGCCGGCTACCCCGTCATGCCGACGGGGCGGCATCTAGGCCTTTTGCCCTCCTAACTAAAGGCGTGGATGGTGGGCCTTCGCCCACCATGACGGCGGGAGAGACGGTGGGCCTTCGCCCACCATGACGGCGCGAGAGACGGTGGGCCTTCGCCCACCATGACGGCGAGAGAGACGATGGGCCTTCGCTCACCATGACCGCGCGAGAGACGATGGGCCTTCGCTCACCATGACCGCGCGAGAGACGATGGGCCTTCCTCACAGACTCCGATTTGCCCGAGCGACCACGGCCTCGAACAATACCTGGCAGCCTGCTTCGGCTTCCTCTGGTTCGATGCTCTCGGCTTCGTTGTGTGACAGGCCGTCCTTGCAGGGGGTGAAGATCATCGCCGTCGGGACGTGGCGCGCGACGTAGACTGCGTCGTGGCCGGCGCCGGAGACGATCTCGCGGGTGCTGTAGCCGAGCCTGGCGGCGCCTTGGCGGACCAGGTCGACGCAGGACGGGTCGAAGGGTTGGGCGGGAATCTTGAACAGTGTGGTCAGTTCCAGCTTTATCCCGCAGGCGTCGGCGATGGCCTGCGCGGCCGGCGGGAACTCGGCGTCAAGAACATCGACTTCCGCATCCGAGGGGTGGCGGAATTCGATCGAGAAACGGACCTCGCCCGGCACTACGTTGCGGCTGTTGGGGGAGACGAGCAATTGGCCGACGGTTCCGCGGCCATCTTCGCCGCGTGCGCGCATCATGCGGTCGACGAGGTCGATGATGCGGGCGGCGCAGACCAGGGCGTCCTTGCGGGTGGAGGGGGGCGTGGTTCCGGCGTGGCTGTCTTGTCCGATCGTCACCGCATCGTACCAGACCTGGGACTGGGCGCCGGTCACGATACCGATCTGCCTAGCCTCGCGTTCCAGGATCGGTCCTTGCTCGATGTGGAGTTCGAAATAGGCATCGGCCTTGAAGGGGGAGGCCGGCTCCGGTCCCCGGTAGCCGATTCCGTCCAATGCAGTGGCCACAGATACGCCTTCGGTGTCGGTCAGCCCGTAGGCTTTTTCCAGTCCGAACACGCCGGCCCAGACGCCGGAGCCCATCAGGCTGTGGCCGAAGCGGCTGCCTTCCTCATCCGTCCAGTTGATCAGTTCCAGGGGGGCTTCGGTGACGACGTCCAGGTCGTTCAGGCTGCGCATGACCTCCAGACCCGCCAGCACGCCCAGCGCGCCGTCGAATTTGCCGCCGCTTGGCTGGCTGTCCAGGTGGCTGCCGAACAGCACCGGCGCCCGCGACGGGTCGCGTCCTGGCCGGCGGGCGAACATGTTGCCGATCGCGTCCACCCGGACGGTCAGGCCTAGTGCCCGACATTCGGTGCGGAATTTGTCGCGTCCGCGTTTGTCGACGTCAGTCAGGGTCAGCCGGCGCACGCCGCCTTTCGCTGTTGCGCCGATCTCGGCGTATCCCATCAGGGTGTCCCAGAGGCGCTTGCCGTCAATTCGCAGGTTTGTTTGTGTCATCGCGGCATCTTGCTCAGTGGCCGGCTTCCTGCAAGCCTGCATGTCATGAACACACCTTCGATCATGCGAAATGGCGACCTGGACAGCCCCGATGTCTGGCAGGCGCGTGTCGATCTTGCCGCCTGTTTCCGAGCGGCTGCGCGGATGGGGCTTAGCGAGGGCATCTGCAACCATTTGTCCTTCATGGTGCCCGGCCGGGACGATTTGTTCCTGGTCAACCCCGATGGCTGGTCGTTCGCGGAGATCACCGCCTCCCGCCTGTTGGTCTGCGATTTTCATCGCAATGTCATTGCCGGGGACGGGGTGCCGGAGGACACCGCTTTCTACATCCACGCCCGCCTGCATGCGCGTTTGCCGCGCGCCCGCGCCGCGTTCCACACCCACATGCCGAACGCCACGGCGCTGACGATGGTGGAGGGCGATCCGCTGATCTGGGCCGGGCAGAGTGCGCTGAAATTCTACGGCCGCACGGTGGTGGACGACGCCTATAACGGCCTGGCGCTGGACGAATCGGAGGGTGATCGTATCGCTGCCAGCGTCGGCGACGCCGACATCGTGTTCATGAAGCACCACGGTGTGCTGGTCCTGGCGCCCAGCATCGCCAAGGCCTGGGACGATTTGTATTATCTCGAACGTGCCTGTGAGGTGCAGCGGCTGGCGCAATCCACCGGCCGGCTGGTCGTGCCGGTTCCGGTTCACATCGCCGAGGCGACGGCGGAGCAGATGCGGCATGAAGGCGGACGGGATTCGCCGAAACTGCATTTGGACAGTATCAAGCGGCAACTCGATCGCGACGCGCCGGAGTATCGCCAGTGACCCGACTTGTGCCTGTTGTACTGGCGCTGCTCAGCTTCACCGGCTGTACGCTGATCGACCAGACGACTTTCGCGCCGGCGCCGGAGGCCAAGGCGCAGCCGGCTCCGCCGCAGGCTCCCGTCACGCTGGATGCGCGCACACCGCTGGTGACCATCGACTACACGGTGCCGTCGCCGGATTATGCTGAGCTGCTGCATGACGCCGTGTCCGCGGCGAGGGCCAGGTATGCGGACGTGCAATTCGACGTCGTGGCGGTCCTGAAGGACACATCGGAGATCGCTGCCGGGCAGGCACACGCCACCGGGGTGATGCGCTCGATCATGCGGGACCAGGTGCCGGCGGACCGCATCCATCTGGGCGTGCGCACCGACCCGGCCCTGGCCGCGAGCCAGGTCCGTGTCTACATCCGCTGAGTTTCGCCCAGGGCGGATCATCAGCGCACGCACCGAGGGTATTGCCCTGGTGCTGTTCACCGCCTGTAGCTGGGGACTCACCTGGCCGCAGTCGAAGTTTCTGCTGACGATGCTGCCGCCGTTCACGATGCGCGCGTCCTGCGGCGTCGCCGGGTTCAGTTTCGCGTTCCTGGTGGCTTTCATCCGGGGGGAGCGGATTTGGCCGCCGCGTGACCAGTGGCCGCGGCTGATTTTGTTCGCGATGCTGAACTATGGGCTGTTCATCGTGCTGACGACCGAGTCGCTGGTATGGCTGAAGGCGTCCGAGGCGGTGGTGATCACCTACACCCTGCCGGTCTGGGCCTCCCTGCTGGCCTGGCCGATGCTGGGGGAGCGGCCGACGGTTCGGAAAATCGTGGCGCTGGTATTGGCGCTGGGTGGCGTCGTGCTGTTGGTCGGTGCCGATACGGCCGGGGCGACCTGGCAGACGCTGCCTGCCGCGGGGATGAGCCTGGCCGCGGCGATTCTGTTCGGTCTCGGGACGGTGCTGGCGAAGAAGAAGCCGCTGCGGCTGCCGCCGACGGCCTCGGTCGCGTGGCAGGCGATGCTGGGGATGATGCTGGTTATCGCGTTGGCCTGCTTCGAGCATCCGCACTGGGGGAATGTCACCGCCGGTGGGTGGGTCTCGATCGCCTATATTTCCACGATTCCGCTGACGATCGGCTATCTGGCTTGGTTCCGGGCGTTGCGGATGGTGCCCGCTTCTACGGCGGCGACGACGGTGCTGGTGTCGCCGCTGGTGGGGGTGATCGGGTCGGGCGTGCTGTTGGGCGAGACATTCGGTCCACGCCAGATCGTGGCGTTGGCCATGACTTTGGGTGGGGTGGCGCTGGCGGCGCGAGGGTAGGGCGCGCCACGGAGATTTTGATGGGTTGTGGGGTGGTCCTTCTTGTCAGGATTGTCGGTCGGTCGGGAGGCGACTCTGAACAATGGCTGGTTTCGACCCACCTCGGCCGCCAGACTGCCGATCAGGTGATCTAGGAACCGGACATTCACCGCAGCAGGCGCGAATTTTTCATTGGAGCAAACCAATTCAACGCGAAATTGCCTCCAGCCGTAGGCCAGTGGTGCGCGGGCCCAGAAGCGCGATGATCAGAAACACCATGAACATGGCGCCGGCGACAAAAGTGAAGACACCGATTGTCCCGTAGTTTCTCAGGCACCAGGCGATCATGAAACCGACGAACACGGTGCTGACGCGGCTCCAGGAGTATGTGAAACCGACCGCGCGCGCACGAATCCGGGTCGGATACAGCTCCGACTGATAAGCATGGAACGAGTACGCCATCACGGTGTTTGAAAACGCGATCAACGCGCCGGTGACCATAATGCCTGCCGCACTGGTCTGCTGCGAAAACGCCAGGCCGAAGATCCCGATCGAAAGCGCGGACAACGCGAGCTGCCATTTTCGCTCGCAGCGATCGGCGAATTGTGTCGCGCACAGAGCGCCGAACGGATTGGCGGCCACGATAATAACCGTGTAGGCCAGCGATCGTGTGACCGTAATTCCTTGCGCCAACAGTAGCGTCGGTACCCAACTGGTAAATCCATAATAGCCGACCACCTGCAACACCTGAAACACAATCAGCATCAGGGTGCGTTGCAGATAAGGCGGGCGAAAAATTTCCGCGTAAGAACCGATACTGTGCTCAATCTCGTTGTCGAGCGTTTGTGGTGGCGGCAGCCTGCGGCCGACCTGGGTCTCGACCCGTGTCTCGATCATCCGCGTGACGCGTTCGGCTTCTGCGGCGCGGCCTTTCTGCGCGAGCCAGCGTGGCGACTCGGGTAGGGCCAGGCGCAGGAACCAGGCAATGATGGCGCCGCTCGCGCCGATGATGGCGACGCAGCGCCAACCGTCGAGACCAAAGACGGTGGTTGGAACCAGTGCCCAGGCAAGAAATGCCGTGATTGGATAGGCCGTTGTACCGATCAGGGACACGGACGCGAATGCTTTGCCGCGCCTTTCCCTGGGCACCAGTTCAGACAGATAAGTGTCAATGGTGACGAATTCGACGCCAATGCCGATGCCGGCGAGGAAGCGCCAGACGACAAGACCGACATCGCTTGTCTGCAGTGCCATGAAGAAGGTGGCCACGCTGTACCAGACCAGCGCGTAGGTGAAAACTGTCCGCCTACCGAAATAATCCGAGAGCGGAGCCAGCCACTGCGTGCCGATGAACATACCGACGAACGTCGCGGCGATCAGGCTCGCATAGCCGTGGATGTCGAAGAATCCGGCGGTCGTCGGCACCATGATGCCGGCTTTGTACAGGCCGGGCGCGATAAACGAGATCAGGCCGTTGTCGAAAACGTCGAAGAACGCGCCGAGCGCCAACAGCACGATGAAACGGCGCACATAGGGCGATGGCGGTAACCGGTCCATGCGAGCGGCGATCGTTACCCTGGGCGGCATGAGCCGCGGATCCCCGATCGGTATGGCGATGTTCTCGGCCATGGTGTTACCACCCCTTCCTTGCGTAGTTCGGGGGCGCGAGACAACTACGCTGACGTTTCCCCTATGCACGCCAATCCGGACATCATGGATGAACGATAACCGTCGGTTCGGCGGACAAGCAAGATCAACCGTAACACGACCGCGGCATATGCCATGCGTGCGCCGCTCGGGCGCGAACTGCACCCTCTCAACGCACGTCTCAGGTCGCCGGTGTGGGCCTCCATCACTGGCGCCGTCCCTCAACGTCGGACGAGCGGCAGGCCCCATGATCGCCAACAAGACGGGTTACTGAACAGACCACTTTCTGCCTGATCGACACGGCGCCAAAAGGCGCAGTCTACGCATCCATCAGCCCGGCCGCCTGGTGGGTGAAGAGATCCCGGTAAGCTCCGCCGCGCTGCATCAGTTCGACGTGCGTGCCTTCCTCGGCGATGTCGCCGCGATCGAACACCAGGATGCGGTCCAGGGCGCGGACGGTGGACAGCCGATGGGCGACCACGATGCAGGTGCGGCCCAGCATCAGGCGCTGCATCGCGTCCTGGATCAGGCCCTCGGAATGGCTGTCCAGGCTGGATGTGGCTTCGTCGAGGATCAGGATCGGCGCGTTGGCGAGGAACGCGCGTGCCAGGGCCACGCGCTGGCGTTCACCGCCGGACAGTTTTACGCCGCGTTCGCCGACCAATGTTGCGTAGCCGCGGGGCAGGCGGACGATGAAGTCGTGGGCGTTGGCGAGGTGGGCGGCGCGTTCGATCTCGGCCCGCGTGGCCGCCGGGTTGGCGTAGGCGATGTTCTCGGCCAGGGTGCGGTGGAACAGCACCGGTTCCTGGGCAACGACGGCGATCTGGTGGCGCAGGCTGGCTTGCGTTGCCTCGGCGATGTCCTGGCCGTCGATGGTGATGCGGCCGTCCGTCACGTCGTACAGCCGCTGGATCAGCTTCACGAACGTGGATTTGCCCGACCCGGAGTGGCCGACCAGGCCGACCCGTTCGCCGGCGCGGATGGTCAGCGTCAGGCGGTCGTACAGCGCCGTGGTGTGGCCGCCGTAGCGGAAGGTGACGTCCTCGAAGCCGATGCGGCCGGCGGTGATGCTGAGGTCGCGGGCGGCGGGGCGATCGGCGATGCCGATTGGTTCGGCATCGAGGGCGACCATCTCCTCCATGTCGTTCACACAGCGTTGCAGGTTGGCGATGTGGTGGCCCAGGTCGCGCAGATAGCCGTGCACGACGAAATACGCCGTCAGCACATACGTTACGTCACCCGGCGTTGCTCGGCCTTGCCACCAGAACATCAGCGCGGTGCCGACGACCGTGGTGCGCAGGATCAGCAGGGCGGTGTTCTGCGCGGTGCTGCTGTTGGTGCCACGGATCCAGGTGCGGCGGGTGCGGCGCTGCCACTTGGCGAGGATGCCGGCGAGGACCGCGTCCTCGCGCGGTTCGGCAGCGAAACCCTTGACCACGGCGTTGCAGCCGATGGCGTCGGCCAGGGCACCGCCGATGCGCGTGTCCCATCGGTTGGACAGGCGCGCGGCGGGGGCGACGTAGCGCAGGGTCGCGACGATGGACAGCACGAGAAAAACCATCGCCCCGCCGAAGACAAGTCCGCCCATCGCCGGCCAGCGCAGCCCCAGCAAAAGGGCTGATCCGAACAGGACCAGGATGGACGGGACGAAGGCCAGCACGACGGTGTCGTTCAGCAGGTCGATCGCCCACATGCCTCGGGTGACCCGGCGCACGATGGAGCCGGCGAAGCTGTTGGCGTGCCAGTCGGTGGCGAAGCGCTGGACTCGCCAGAAGGCGTCCTGTGCCGCGTCTCGCATCATGCGGGTGGTGACCCGGATGATGCCGAGGAATGAGAGGTGGCGGCCGACGATCTGCAGCGAACCAAGCGCGGCCATCGCCACCAGGGCGGCGATGGCCGCGGTCCGGCCGGTGATGCGGTCCGGTTCGGCCACTGCGTCGATGAGGCGACCGGCGTAGATGGGCATCGCCAGGTCGGCCACGGTGGCCATCAGGATGGCGGCGATGGTGGCGGCGACGGCGGCGGGCTGGCGCAACCAGCGGACGGCGGTGTAGCCAAGAACGGCCTGAAAAGACCTTCCGGAAGCGTGGGTCACGATATGGGCGGCTGCCGTTGCCGGCATACCGATCCTCTGGGGTGCCGCTGATGAGGCGGCGGCGGGGGGAAGTTAGGAGAGATGGCGCCTGGGGCGCCGCGGGCTTCGATCTAGGATCGCGAGAGCGATACGGTCGTAAGGACGCCCGAGAACCCGGCTGGGGAGGAGAAAACGCGCATAATCGTCATTCACGGCCTCCCTGGTTGCGGGTTGAGGTGCGATGTTTCCCATAGGGATCGGTGAAAAAGCAAGTACTGATTTGTGTTACTGTGTGACCGGTATGTTTCGGTGACGCCGATATGGGCGTGGCCTTATAGGCGTCAGGATAATGGATGGGTGCAGAATCGTTGGGGCGGATTGGTGGCGCCCCTTCCGTCATGGCCGGGCGTGTCCCGGCCATCCGCGCTTCATCCGCCGATGCGAAGATGGCCGGGACACGCCCGGCCATGACGGGGAGAGGGTGTCGGCCGTCCAAATCACCCAAACCGAGGCATCACCTCCGTGTAGAACCGTTCGATTGACTTCATCAGTTTCGCGTGCTGGATCAGTGAATTGTAAGTATAGCAGAATATCCAATCGACATTCTGCCGCTTCATGTTTGCCTCAACCCCGCGAATCACCGTGTCGACGGTCCCGGCCAGGATGTAGCCTTCGCGAACGGCTTCCTCCGGCGTCAGGAACGACCCGGTCTTCGGGTCCTGCATCCCGCGCCGGAAGCCGAACGGTTCGAACCAGGCGCGGCCGGAGAACTGGCCGGAATCCCGCCATAGTGCCATCGCCTCCTCATCCGTATCGGCGATGATCACGTCGCGCAGCAGCCCCGTTCCATGCCCGCGAGGACGCCCGGAGACCTCGGCGTAGACGTCGTACAGGTGGTTTTCATATACCGGCAGCATGGCAGGCAGGATTGCGGTCACGCCTTCTTTCGCGGCCCAGCGAATCGAGTTTTCCGATGACGCGAAGGGTAGGAAGACCGGGGGGTGCGGTTTCTGCAACGGCTTCGGTACCACGCCGACCGCCTTCAGGATTCCGTTCTCGACGCCCTTGCCATATTTCGCGGTCGTATCCAGAGTCCATGGAGTCTCTCCCGCCGGCACCTTCCAGAACTGACCGTCGTGGGTCAGCATCTCCTGCGTCCAGCATTTCTTGATGATCTGGAAATTCTCCTCGAATGCCGCGCGGTTGGCGGCATCGATCGCGTCGTGCTGATGCGGCAGCGCCCCGCTCACGCCGTGGGTCTGCTGCGCCATGATGTCCACCCAGCGCCGCTGATACCCCCTGGCGAACCCGGCGTTCGCACGGCCGCCGGTCATGTGATCGAGCATTGCGATATCCTCGGCGACGCGGATCGGGTTGGCCGCCGGCAATACGATGCCCAACTGTCCGACCCTGATCCGTTTCGTCTGCATCGCGAAATACAAATCGAGCAGCACCGGATTGTTGGAGACCTCGAACCCCTCGATATGGAAATGATGTTCGGTGAAGCTGACCGAGTCATACCCCAGATCGTCTGCCATCCGGATCTGTTCGGACAATTCCGCCAGCATCCGCTGATAAAGCTCGGGCCGCATGCCCGCCATACCGGCCTCGATCTCCGTTCGGCTGCCGGCGCTCGGCAGATAAAACAGCGATGCTTTCACGGCTTAATCTCCTGGTATGTTTGACTGGCGGCGTGTCCTCAAACGTGCCGCACCGCTGGCAAAATCCTGGCCGCGTTATCGCGCCCGATCCCGCGCAACACCTTGCCTTTGAACCGCTGCGCCAGCCCCGCCGCGGTCTCCGCCGATGTCCGGTAGGGGAAATCCGACCCGAACACGATCTGCGACGTCGGCACCAGTTTCGCCAGTGCCTCGATGGTGACCGCGTTCGCGACCTGGGCCGTGTCGTAGAAGAACCGGTTCAACTCATGCTGCACCTGATCGTGGGTGATCTTCCCTTTATAGGGCGGCATTCTTTCCATCTGGATCTGCAACCGCTCCGCCACTGCCGTCAGCACGCCACCACCATGGGAGAAGATGAAGCTGATGTCCTGATACCGCTGCGACGCGCCCGAGAAGATCAGGTTGACGATGGTCCGGGTGGTATCCGCGCCATACTCCACTGCCACGTCGGGCACGTCCTTAGCGAGGTTCACGCAGCAGTTCGGCGTGGTTGGGTGGGTATAGACGACGGCCTTGCGGCGGTTCAGTTCGTCGAATACCGGCTGGAATTCGGGGTAGCCGAGCCATTTGTCGCCGTAGTCGGTCATCATGCCGATGCCGTCCGCGTGCAGCGTATCCAGGGCGTAGGCGAGTTCCTTCAGGCTTTCGTCGATATGCGGCATCGGCAGCATCGCGAAGACACCGAAGCGGCCCGGATGGTCGTCGGCCAGTTTGCGGGCGTATTCGTTCGACTCGCGGGCGACCCGAGCGGCGTCGGCGGCACCCAGGAAACTGACCTGCGGCAGGGTCGGGCTGGTCATGGCGATGGCGACGCCGCCTTTGTCCATATCTTCCAGCGACTGTTCGGGCCGCCAGTTGTTCATCGGCGGCGAATCGAGCTTCGCGGCTTTCAACGCCGCCACCCAGGCCGGTGGCGCGATGTGATGGTGCACGTCGATCCGAAACGGCTTTTCGGCCGCGGAAGCCGATCCGAAAAGTCCGGCCGCACCCAGAGCCGAAGCCCCCGTCAGCAGTCCACGCCGCCCCAGGACGCCGACATCGCAGCAGGCGCAGCCGTTCATCATCCCCATCGGTTTCCCCCGTCGTCGCCAGCGGCTGATCCGCCAGTCAGTTTTGTCCCGCCACCTTGTGGTAGCCGCGCCCGTAGTAGATCAAGCCCTCATGCGCGGACCCGGTTCGCACCGCTTCAACCGAGCAGATGAATATATCGTGGGTACCGACCTCAACCACCTGAGTGATGCGGCAGTCGAACACCACCACCGCCTGGTCCAGCACCGGCGCGCCGGTTTGCAGCCGATGCCAGGCATAGCCATCGAAACGCTCATTCATCGTGTGCTGGGTCATGCCGGCGAACACAGGCGAAAGACCCTCCTGAGCCGGCGTCAGCGTGTTCACGCACAGCACGGCATTTTGCCGCATCGCCGGATACGAATCATTCGAGCGATTGGCACACACCAGAAGGGTTGGCGGCGTGTCCGTCACGCTGGTGACGGCGCTCGCGGTAAAGCCGGCACGGCCGCCTGGCCCGTCGGTGGTGATCACATTCACCGCGGCACCCAGCCGGGCCATCGCCTCGCGGTAGGCTTGCTTTTCCACCGGCACGTCTCGCATCCTCCGCTTATTCCTGTGAACGAGTATGGCGCACGTTCGTCGCGGTGGCCAGATGAGCGGCTCCGGCGATCCATGCCACGGTAATGCCACGAAAATCCATCTATACGCATGGACATGCGGTTGGTGCTGTCATTTCTGTCCTTGCTTCTTGTGGCTGGGCTTCTTGTGGCTGGTCCGGCGTGGCCCGACCAGGCTGGATTGCGGCCACCCGAAAGTGCTGTCGAATTGCGGTCCTATGGATTTGGTCTGATCCCGCTGGATGGAAAATTCACCCGTTTTCACGGCTGGATACGCTACGATCCCGCCAACACTGGCGCATGCCAGGTTATGCTGGACATCGACGCGGGGAGCCTGACGATGGCGAGCGAAACGATCCGCGATCGGATCACCGGACCGGGGATGATGGATGTGGCACGCTTCCCAGCCCTGACGTTCGACGGCAGGTGCCAGGGTGAAACGGTCACCGGCGACCTTACGTTGCACGGCGAAACACACCCGCTCGTCCTGGATACCGTTCGGTCGCGGGGAACGATCGTGGCGACTGGCCAGATCCGGCGCGCCGAGTGGGGCATCACCGGCAGCGCGCTGATCGGCGGACCGACCATTCGGATCCGGGTCACAGTGCCCGATCCCGCCAGTGGAGCGCACATCTGATGCGCGTTCCCTCCGCCCTGATACCGCTGCGAAACGGAACCTTCCGCCATCTGTGGCTTGCCAGCGTCGTCGGCTGGCTTGGCACATGGTTGCAGAACACCGGTGCCGGGTGGCTGATGACGTCACTGGACCCGCAGCCGCTGGTCGTCGCCATGGTGCAGGCCGCGACGATCATGCCCGTCTTCCTGTTGGCGCTGCCCGGCGGTGCGCTCGCCGACATCGTCGATCGCCGGGTGTTTCTGCTGGGTGCGCAGACATGGACGATCCTGGCCGCCAGCCTGCTCGCCATCCTGACCCTGTGCCACGTCATGACGGCGTTCTGGCTGCTGGCGCTGACATTCGCGATCGGCATCGGCTCCGCGCTGACCGCCCCCGCCTGGAGTGCCATCGTCCCCGAACTGGTCCCGCGTGAGGACATGGTTCAGGCCATCGCGCTGAACGGGATCGGCTACAACCTGACCCGAGCGGTGGGACCTGCGATCGCGGGGTTTCTGATTTTGCTGGGTGGGTCGAGCCTGGCTTTTTCGATGTATGCGATCTCGATCCTGGCGGTGATCAGCGCGCTGTTCGTCTGGCGCCGGGAGCGTCGGTTCACGGGTCTGCCACGGGAACATCTTGTCTCCGCCATGCGCGCCGGCATGCGGTTCGTGCGCAACACGCCGGCGATCCAGGCGGCGATGATCCGCACCGCGTCCTATTCGATCCCCGCGTCCGCCCCATGGGCGCTGCTGCCGCTGTTCGTGCGGCGCGACCTCGACCTGGGTCCCGGCATGTATGGCGTCATCCTGGGGATGATGGGCGTCGGGGGAGTCACGTCCGGCATGCTGTTGCCGATGGTGCGCGGCAAGCTGTCACGCGGCGGAACCGTGGTGGGTTGCACGCTGCTGTCCTGTGTCGGCATGGCGATTGTCGGGGTGTCCCGGCACTGGATACCAGCTTCGTTCGGCATGCTGCTGTTCGGTCTGGGATGGACCTCCGCCTTCGCCACCATCCAGGCCGCGGCGCAACTCGTCTGCCCGCCCTGGGTCCGGGCGCGCGCCTTGTCGATCTACCAGTTGGCGCAGAACGGGGCGTTGACGGTCGGATCGTTCGGCTGGGGCTGGCTCGGTGGCGCGATCGGCATTCCGTACACCTTCCTGACCGCGTCCGTCGTTGGCTTGCTCTTGATGGTTGTGGCCCGCACGTTCAGCATCGAGGCGATCGTTCGCGCGAAATCACTCACCGTCGAGCCGCCCGCACCGCTACCCGAGGCCGCCGCGCCGGAATTCGTCCCGCTGCTGCGGAACGCGCGCGGGCGGATCATGGAAATGGCCTACTACCGCGTTGAGCCGTTGCAGCGGGTCGAGTTCCTGAAGCTTATGGACGAACTGCATCACGTCCGTGGCCGCACCGGGGCGGTGTTCTGGCAGGTGTATGAGGATGTCGCCCACCCGGAAGGCTGGGTCGAGGTCTGGTCCATGGAAAGCTGGACCGAACATTTGCGGGAGACGATTCGTCTGTCGGAGGATGACAGGCGGTTGCTGGCCGCGGTCGCCGTGTTTCAGCACGAAGCTCACCGGCCGTCCCGCTACCTGGCGGTGGACCCGCACGAGTATCTCCACGCCCATCCATCCGGTCATCCCGAACGGGAGAAACTGTCGATCACCGGGCCGCCGAAGCCGGCACTTGGTTGAACGCATCGTGGCGTGCACGCCGTTGCCCGCGATATCGAGGGGGGCGTCGCACAGCGAAGCGAGGCGGATGAAGAAGCCAGTCCGCACGAAGCCGTGATGATGCATTAGCGAAATCACGCCAGTGTTGAACAAACCCGGGCGCCGCATGGTCCGTTCGAACCGTATCGGGTCCAACGATCCGAGACTTTCGGCGACTCATCAAAGGTAGTCACCATGAATGATCAAGCAGACACCGGCGCGTCACTGCGGGAGCTGCGGGCGACATTCGCCAATGCCGACCAGATGCAGGCAGCGGTCAGCAAGTTGTCGATGTCCGGTTTCGATCGTGCCGATCTCAGTCTTCCCTCACCCGGGCTGATTAAGGGGACGGAAACGCCAGAAGCAGGAACCAAGCCGGCCGCCACCGATGCGGATGCCCGTCAGGCTCGCACGTTGGGGGCCAGCACGGCGGCAACGGCGGCGGCCCTGGCCGCGGCCGGCATCACCGTTGCGACTGGAGGGGCCGCAGCGCCTGCTATCGCGGCGGCGGTTGTCGCCGGCGGGGCTGCCGGCGGGTCGGTTTTTGTGGCCCATGACATCGCCGATCACATGGAACAAGACGATCGCGACACCCGCGCGGCCCACGGCGATCTGGTCCTGGCGGTGCGCATCACATCCGCTGCGAAGCGATCCAAGGCAGAGGCGATCCTGCAGGCAGCCGGCGCGACCGGCATCGAAGCCGTGACTTAAGGTATCCGGCCTTAGGCGATCACGCTCAAGGCCTCACCTCGCGGCTGCGTGATCCTCCCGGATCATTGCGGCACCCTTCTCACCGATCATGATCGTGGGCGCGTTGGTGTTGCCGGTGGTCAAGGTCGGCATCACCGATGCGTCGATGACGCGCAGGCCCTGCAGGCCATGCACGCGCAGCCGCGAGTCCACCACCGCGGACGGCCCGTCGCCCATCCGGCAGGTTCCAACCGGGTGATAGATCGTGGTGCCGTAGTGCCGCGCATAGTCCAGCAGCCCGTCATCGGTGGTAATATCCGGTCCCGGCAGTGTCTCCACCACACTGTGTTGAGCGATCGCCGGTGCTGCGAAAATCCCGCGGGTAAACCCGATCCCTGCCTTCAGAACCTGGAAATCCGCCGGATCGGACAGGTAGTTGGGTGTGATCACCGGCTTCTGGGTCGCATCGGCACTTGCGGCCATGATCGTGCCGCGGCTGTCAGGGCGAACCGGACACACCGCAACCGTCATGCCGTCCTGGCGCTCCAGCGTCCCGAACTTGCTGGGATCGTAGCTGGCGGGCGTAAACAGAAGCTGCAGGTCGGGGCTGGCTTTTTCGGGTGTGGACCGGCAGAAGACCTGGGCTGTCGTTACGCCGAAGGTCAGGGCGCCCCGGCCTTCCAGTGCAAACCGCAATACTTCGCGTGCCAGCCTGATCCCGCGCGCTAGTTTGTTGATGGAGATCGAGCCTTTCACGCGATGCGATACGCGTGCAACGTAATGATCTTGCAGGTTGCCGCCAACGCCGCGCAGGTCGTGCACCACCGGTACGCCGATGGATTGAAGATGCTCCGCCGGTCCCACGCCGGACACCTGCAGCAAATGCGGTGAGTTCACCGCACCACCGCACAGAATGACCTCTTTATGCGCGCGGGCTTCCACGATCTGGCCGCGTTGGCGGAAGGCCACACCGACGCATCGTTTGCCCTCGAACAGCAGTTTCGTGGCCAGTGCTTCGGTCTCGACGCGCAGGTTGGGGCGGCCCTGCGCTTCCTTCAGGAATGTTTGCGCGGTCGACCCACGCCACTTTCCCTTGCGGGTCATCTGTGAGTAGCCGACGCCCTCCTGCTGCCGTCCGTTCAGGTCCTTGCTGAATTTGTAGCCGGCCTGTTGGGCGCCTTCGATGAACTTGTGGGTCAA
Organism: Acidisphaera sp. S103; assembly: GCF_009765975.1. GTDB lineage: Bacteria > Pseudomonadota > Alphaproteobacteria > Acetobacterales > Acetobacteraceae > Rhodopila. The sequence continues at coordinate 177,480 of NZ_LMUJ01000032.1, forward strand.
CGGCAGGATCGTGCGGTAGTCTTCGACCTTCAGTGGTCCATCCTTGCCGCGGTATTCCGGATCGTCGCCTTGCTTATAGGTCTCCGACTTGCGGAAATAGGGCAGCACATCGTCGAAGCTCCAGCCGCGGCAGCCCATCTGCGCCCAACCGTCGAAGTCGGCCGGATTGCCGCGCACGTACAGCATCCCGTTGATGGAACTTGATCCGCCCAGCGTCTTTCCGCGCGGCCAGTGGATGCGGCGTCCGCTGCTGCCTTCGCCGGCCTCGGCGCTGTAGTTCCAGTTCACCACAGGATTGTACAGCAGCTTTAGGGTGCCGGCGGGGATGTGGATCCATAGCAGCGAGTCCTTCGGACCAGCCTCGAGCAGGATGACATTCGCGCCGGTCTCGGAAAGCCTGGCGGCGACGACGCAACCGGCAGAGCCGGCGCCGACGACGATGTAGTCAGCGTCCATCGATTCAACCCTCATTCCGGAGCGGTAGCGTTTCACCGGCGAAGAAGCGTCGGGGATTGTCCTCCAGGATGGAATAAATCTCCTGCTCGGTCATACCGCGGGCTTTCAGCATCGGAACGAAATCGGTGAACAGGTAGGTATAGGGCGGCGGCCATTGTCCTTCCGCGCGCAGGGCATCCATCCTGGCCTGTTCCTGCGGGCTGACCTGACGGGCGAGCTTGCCCAGCCACCCACAGTGCCGATCCTGGCTCATCATGATCTGCGCCCGATGACCGCCCTTCACCAACCGCACCAAATTATCCGCTCGTAATTCGTCTGGTTGGAAACGTAACAACCCAATGCGGTCGAATCCGATATATGATCCGCCGTCGACGACACGCTGGTGATAAGCCGGATCGGCGTTGCCGCAACAATGTCCGATCAGGCAACGATGTGCCGGAACTCCGCCCTTGGCGAACGCTGCCTGCTGCTCCGGGCCGGCATATCCGTCCTGGGTGTGGGTGATGATTGGAACACCTGTCGCATGCTGCGCCATGCACGCTGCTTCCAGGAATTTGTGTTCCAGCGCGGTAATAGCAGGCGCGCCGGTCGCCACCTTGATCGCCCCTGCTTTTACTCCGGTTTTTCCAATTCCGTAGGTGATTTCGCGGATATACAGACCGGCGATTTCCTCCACCGTCCTCGCCCGCCAATAGACTGGCAGGCCCATTTCCTCGAAATAGAAGCCGGTGGTGCAGACGACGTTCATTTCGGATTTCTCCGCGATCTCCCGCATCAAGGCCGCATCGCGGCCGAGTTCGATGGGGCAGGGATCGACGAAGCTGCGCACGCCGTGCTCAACCCGCAACTGACGCAGCCGGCGAACTGCTTCGGCGACAAATCCCGAACGGTCGAACGTTGCGGATGGGTCGAATTCGGCACCTGCGAAGGCGATGAACAGATGCTCGTGCATCAAGGTGCGGCCGAGCTGATCCAGCCCGATCGGGCCGGTGACCGTTTGGACGTACATGGATCGTTTCCCCTATACGGTACCGGTGATATCCTGCCACAACCGGCGTGCTTCGCCACGCGGATCGTTCTCTATCCGGCATACCTTGTCCAGAACCAGGGTCGCGCGGGCCGCGGTATCATAGACAGGCCACGCGGGGATGGACGCATGATCCGGCCGGCCATTCCGAGCGAATGCCGCCCATACCGATGACATCGTGTCGGACAGCGCCTGCGCATCCGGGCTGCCACCCGTCGCGTTGGTCAGGTCCAGCGTGTTGAAGGCAAATGGCACGTCCATCGCATGCGGCGCCTTCAGCTTGCCGCCCAGCACCGGCGTTTCCCACTCGAACGAATACATCCAGACTGGACCACGATTGAGTGCCACCCGCCGTTGCGCGAGCGTCAGCGACCGGATCCGGAAATTGCTGTCAGTCGTGATCGCGATCAGCCGTTCGGCGGGGTTCAGCTTGGGATACAACTGCCCATACAGTTCGATCACCCGGCCGGCATGCGCGCCTGCGATCGCCGCGACCCGCTGTTGCATCTCGGTCTCGGTCAGCGATCGATCCCAGACCTTGTCGACAACCGCGAGGAAGCTCGTGGTCTCGGTCTTCATGTCGCCGATGATCAGCGGAATATCGGCCATGATATCGGATGCGGCGGGATCGAACGGATGTGCCGGAAGGACGTCGCCGTCGATCACCGGACCGAACGGGTAGCGATCGAACAGCGGCGCCGGCGACGGACCAAGCGCTTTCTGTGCCGGCTCGACGGCGGCCAGCAGGTCGGCGACCGGAACGGTCTGGATTGACGCCGCGGTCGCTCCGAGATGGCGCAACACGCACTCGGTCAGCGCCTGCGCCCGTTCCTGGGTGCGCAGACGGACGACGGCGCCGCTCTGGATGATGGCGCGATGGAAGAGGCCTTTTGCGCGCGGCATCGACAGCAGCGTGCTGACTTTCGCTCCGCCGCCGGATTCGCCGAAGATGGTGACGTTGCCGGGATCGCCGCCGAACGCCGCGATATTGTCGCGCACCCATTCCAGCGCGGCGACCATGTCGAGCGTCCCGGCGTTGCCCGACAGCCGGAACCGGTCATCGCCGGACGCGGACAGGTCGAGGTGGCCGAAAATGTTCAGTCGCTGATTGACCGTGACCACCACCACATCGTTGCGCGCCGCCAGGCGGCTGCCCCGCGTCCGCGGGGTGTTGGCGTTCCCGTAGGCGAAGGCGCCGCCGTGGAACCACATCATGACCGGGCGTTTCGCCGCCGCGTCGCAGCCAGGGGTCCAGACGTTCACCGTCAGGCAATCCTCGGTCTCCGGTGACGGATCGGCTGCGCCGGAAAAATTCTCCAGCTCCGGCCGCGTTGCCGGCCGCAACCCGGCCTGGGGTGCCTTGCCGGAGAAGTCCGAACAATCGTGGATGCCCGTCCACGCCGTGGCCGGACGGGGTGGCAGGAACCGGTTCGCACCCGCCGTCGAAGCGCCGTACGGGATCGTCCTGAAGGCGAGAATCCCCTCCTCGACCGTGCCTTGCACCTTGCCGGACGCTGTCTCGACCACGTTGTTCATTGTCGCCCACTCCCTTGTTCCAAAACGAGCATGCCGGAGGATCGGAAGAGAAGGGAAGGGCGCGCGGTCAGTCGAAGTCGAACGCGGTCTCTTTTCGGCCGGAAAAGCGCCGGATGGCCGCATGCACGGCGGCCAGTTCACCGGCGTCCAGATCAAGCCCGAAATGGTCGTGCAATGCGTCGCGCAACGCCGTTTCCGTCTTCAGTATCAACCGTTCCGGCCGGTTGTCCGGGTCGCGGATCGTCACCGTGCCATTCAACAATGTCTTGCGGCATCGCGTCCCGGGACGCGCGGCGATCACGTTGCTGGTGAATATCCCGTCCGGCCTGGTCGAGGTGAACCAGTTGCCGACCTCATGGTCGACGGGGTGCGATGGCAGGCCGGAAAACCGGTAGACGTTTTTCCACTCCGTCCCCAGACGAGCCTGCAACAGCGTTTCGCCGTCCAACGGTCGCAACAGGTAGTCCTCATGTCCTGTGGGTTGTGGTTGATCCCGAGCCAACATCAGCGGGGCGGTGGGCGTCAGGTTGCCGAACCCGACATCGGCCAGGCAGGCCCCATCCGGCAGGTCGACCTGCAGCAGCATATGGGTGCGCGGCGTGATGGCATCTGCGGTGGCGCCCAGGACGACTCGGGCCATAAGGCTGGTCACGGTAAATCCCAGCCGTTCCAGCGCCGCTCGCAGCAACGTGTTCTGCTCAAAGCAGTAGCCGCCGCGCCTGGCGTGAACCAGTTTGGCCTGGATCGACCCGATATCCAATCGGATCGGCCTGCCAAGGATAATATCCAGATTTTCGAACGGGATCGTGGCCGCCTGCGCGGCGACGATCGTCTGCAACAGCGTCAGGGTTGGCGGACCGGCCGCCGGCAGGCCGATCCGAGCGAGATAGGCGTCCAGGTCCAATTCAGAGGGTGGCATCGAAAACAACCTGAAAAAGCTGATGAGGCGAGGCATCATGCCTACAATGCCAGCAACGGAAGAACCAGACGGATGATCAAGCAGCCGGAGAAGTACCAGGACTTTCAGGACCCGCAGGCGCATCCCCGTTATACCGGCATCGCGACTTTTTTCCGAACACCTGCCTCGCAACAGACCGATGACGTGGATATCGGCATTGTCGGCGTGCCCTTCGATGGCGGAGTCACCAACCGCTCCGGCACGCGTCATGGCCCACGTGCGGTGCGTGAACAATCGACATTGCTTCGGCGTATCAACGCCATCACCCGGATCACGCCGTTCGCCAACGCCCGTGTCCGCGACCTGGGCGATTGCTGGATCGAGCAACCGTACGAGCTGCAGGCCGCGCTGAAAGAGATCGAGGCATTCTATCGCATCCTGATCACCGCCGGCATCGTGCCGCTGTCGGTGGGCGGCGACCACGCTATCAGCCTGCCGATCCTGCGGGCGGTGGCGGCCCGTGGTCCGGTGGGGATGATCCACATCGACGCCCACTGCGACACCGGCGACGACTATATGGGCTCGCGTTTCCATCACGGGGCGCCCTTTCGGCGGGCGGTGGAGGAAGGCCTGCTGGACCCGAACCGGGTCACCCAGATCGGCATACGCGGCACCACCAACGACCCGGACATGTGGGGGTTCAGCCAGCGCAGCGGCATGCGCGTCCTGCCGATGGAGGAATTCGACGACAAAGGCTGGCGCTACGCCGCCGAGGAAGCCCGCCGCATCGCCGGCGATGGGCCCACGTATTTGACGTTCGACATCGATAGCCTGGATCCAAGCCAGGCACCCGGCACCGGCACCCCGGAGGCTGGCGGCATCACCGCCCTGCAGGCATTGCGCCTGCTGCGCGAACTACGCGGCATCGACTTCGTGGGTGGGGATCTGGTGGAGGTCTCGCCGCCATTCGACGTCGGTTCGCTGACCGCTTTCAACGGCGCTTCGATGCTGTTCGAAATCCTGTGCCTGCTGACCGAGGCCTGGGAGGCACGTCGCGGCAAGCGTACGTGAGACTCGATAGAAACCGCCCATGGGTTGTCCGCCGTTCCGGGAGATGCATGGTTCATTGGCGCCCGCAGCTTAAGGTCTTCGCGCCCCCTTCAGGCGTCGGCACGGACGTCAAGGTAGGTTTGTTAAGGCGGATTAGCGGGATGAAGATGGATAAAGGAGATGCGCGGTTGCTGGGGCCGGTGACCGAGCGGATCATTGGGTGTGCTTTTCGGGTTGCCACTGCGCTCGGTCGTGGGTTCGTTGAAAAGGTTTCCGAGTCGAACCCGCGGTGGTCGGCGCTGAGCGACGTCCATCTCCCGCAATGCCGAAACGACTTGCGGGTGACGGGCTAACCCCTATGCCTGTTGATTAACTTCGGCCAATCCAAAGTCGAAATCCGCTACATCACCGCCCAAGCCTGATCGCGAAGGCAACCCCCTTCATCCGCCCTTATCCTGCTTCATCCGCCTGAAAAAAGAGAAGCCGTGGCTTTCGCAGGCCGCGTTTCGTTCACGGCGGGTCGGGCTGCCTGTGGAAACTCATACCGGCCGATGTTGACCGGAGAAGGCCAGGTCAACGGCGGCCGGCATGGACATCAACTCAGCAAGGACCCGGCTGACCGTTCGAGCAGCTTACGGTCGACCCCGGCGGCACGACGACCGTCGTGTGCGTCGGCGGTGGTGAGGAGGTGTCACTGAAACTCAGACAGCCTCCGAGGCTCAGGGGTATCAGCACAGCCAACAATAATTTCTTCATGCGATGATTCCTTTCAGGACGACACCGCATCTAAGTGGGCATTCGCAGAGGCATTCGGCCCGCAAATGCCTGGTTTCACCGGATTGTGCGCGTTATTGGAAGTCCGGCGCCCGTTTCGGTTGGTCGATCGGCCGCAGGGCGTCCGGCATGGGCAGGCCGTGCAGCGCATCGCTCGAGTCATTTCGCAGCGTCGAGGATTGCGCATTGGACGCGAGCGGGCCGCGGCAGCCATTGTTACCCGGCAGCTCCGCGAATGTCTGATCGGTCAGTCCGGACTGGGCGTTCGGCCGCCCTGCCAGATCAAGCGGGACCGGCATGGCCTGTCCGCTTGTCGCGTCCGGTTGGCAGTCCGGCGGGGGGGCCGCGGCGGCGCCCAGAAACAGCAATGAAAGCACGGCCGGCGTTTTCCAGTCCATGACAGCCTCTCAGGTCCGATCACGCGCGGGCGGCCGCAGGCTTGCGAGCAGCGCCGGGATGAATACCAGACTTGCCAGCAACGTACAACCCAGGCTGATCAGGAGCAATTTTCCCATGCTCGACGTGCCCGGATGCGCCGACAGCGCCAGCGATCCAAACGCCGTGCCGGTGGTCAGGGCCGAAAACAGGATCGCCCGAGCGGTTGCGCTTCCAAGCGGCCGTTGCTGCCCGGCACGCCAGTTCATTACGAAATAGATATTGAATGACACGCCGACGCCAAGCAACAACGGCAGCGCGATGATATTGGCGAAGTTGAGCGGTAGCGGCAGCCCCACGGCGACCAGCAGCGTCAGCAACGCCGACAGCAGCAGCGGGGCCATCACCAGCGCCGCATCCAGCACCCGGCGCAACAGGCCGAACAGGATCAGCGCAATCGCGATCACGGCGTAGATCGCCGCATCACGGAACGCACCGACGATCGTCTCCGCCGTGGCGGCGATCGTCACCGCGGACCCGCCTGCGTTGGGTGCGACGGCGGTAACCTGCCGCACGAACGCCTTGAGCCCCGCCGGGGTCTGCGCATCGGGTTTCGGATTGACTTGTACCCGGGCCTGGCCGTCCGGAAGCACCCAGTCCCGCGCCATATAGTCCGGGATCGAGGCCAGCGTGACCGGTTCCGCGCTCAGGGCCAGCCGCAGTCGGACAAGCTGTGTGGGCAGGAAGCGGGTCAGCGCGGCATCGGTCGCCATCAGCACCGCGTCGGGCGCTGTCTGCATCCGATGTAGATCGTCGGCGATCAACGCCAGCGGATGACCCTTGGGCAGCTTCGGCAGGGCCGGGTCGATCTGTGCCAGGGCTGCCTGGGCGGCCATCCGGATCTGGTTCGCGGTAACCGGCGCAGCCGCTCCATGCGGCGTCAGGGTGGGGGCCAGGATGGTGTTGGCGTCGGCGATCACCGCCAGCTTCTGCTGCTGATCGTCGGGAACGAAGCTGTTGATACTGATTGCCCCGGACACCGTGGGCAATTTCTCCAGTTTGCCTCCCAGCGCCTGTGCGGCCTGGGCGTTCGGTGTCAGCACGTCGATCGTGTACGGATTGGTGAGCGGATTGTCGATCAGGTCGCGCAACGTGCGCATCGCCTCGGTGTTGGGATTCTTGGTGTCCAGCGGATCGGAATCGAACACCAGCCAGGGTGAGACCGCGACCGCGGTCACCGCCAGTATGCCGAACACCAGCAGAATCCCTCGCCGGCGGTAGACGACGACCGGATCGATGTCCGCCGCGAACGTGAATCCGACCTCGGCTGCCTCGCCGGGGGGGCGGAACAGGGTGATGGCGGCCGGCAGGAAGCCCAGCGTGCAGATAAACGCCATGATCATGCCGGCACCGGCGATCAGGCCCAATTCGGCCACGCCGGAGAAGGCGGTGGGCACGAACGCCAGGAAGCCGGCGGCGGTCGCAAGCGCGGCGATCAGGATCTGCAACCCGACACGTCGTGCGGTCTCCGTCATCGCGGCGGCGGAGTCGCCGGTCTCGAACCGGAACTCGCGATAGCGAACCGAGAACTGGATGGCGAAATCGACGGCGATGCCGACGAACAGGACCCCGAATCCGACCGAAACCAGGTTCAGCGTGCCCACGGCGACGGTGGCGAACAGCACCGTCAGCATCAGTCCCAATATCAGCGTCATCAGGATCGGCACGATCAGCCGCCATGACCGGACGGCCAGGAACAGCCACAGCGTGATCAGCACCAGACTGCCGATCAGGCCCTTGACGGCGCCCTGGGCGACGCTGGCGAATTCCTCATCGGCAAGCGCCACCTGTCCGGTGATCCGCACATGCGCGTCGCCGGATTTCACGAACGGCAGTTCGGCGATGATGGCACGCATCGCCTTGGTGGCGGCGCCGCCTGGTTCCAGTGCACCGTAATCCTGGTGGGGCTGCGCCAGCACGAAACGATACGGTCCCGCCAGTTTGCTGAGGCCGCCGCCCAACAGCGTTTCCCAGGACAAGGGCTTCGGATGCCCCGCCAACGCATCGGAGAGTGCCTGATGGAAGGCCCCAATGGGCGCGATGTAGGGTGACAGGTCCGCATCGCCCTGGGTAACGCCCATCCCCAACAGGGACAGCGCGGCGAACAGGCCGCGTGCCGACGGGTCGGCGACAAGCTGGCCGAGGAACGGCTGCGCGTCGATCGTCCGGTCCATCAGGTCGGATAGCTGCTTCGGTTGCAGGAAGAGCAGCCCCTCTTTCTCCAGGAACGGGTTGGAATCGGGCCGGCGCACGGTCCGGAAATGCGCCGGATCGGCGCCAAGCCTGGCCGCGAGTTCAGCCGCGGTTGCGTCGGCTTCCTCGGGGATGCGCGCGTCCACCACGGCGACCAGCAGGTCGTGGAACTGCGGGAAATCCTTGTTCATCTCCATCGCCCGCTGGCGCCAGGGCAGGGAGTCCTTGAACAGCAGGTCGGTGTCTGTGCTGACCCCCAGATGGCGGGACGCGATCCAGCCGGCGAACACGGCCAGCAGCAGGCCGCCAAGGACGACTGGTAGCGAATGGCGGCGGCTGAAATCGACCAGACGGACGAGCAAGCGGATCAGCATACGGGAAAATGGCCCAAGGACGTGAAGGCCGCACCTGATAGTCGGTCCATCCGGGCGGGTCCATCGCTGTCGCGATCAAACTTAATGCCTTGAGCCGGCGGCGCTGCCCCGCTATAGCCCCGCGTTCGCGCGGCCGGTCGGGATCGGCGGCGCCAGCAAGGAACCAGACCATGAAGCCGGGCATTCACCCCGAATACCACGAGATCAACATCATCATGACCGATGGGACGCAGTATAAAACGCGTTCCTGCATGGGCAAGGCAGGCGACACGCTGCGCCTGGACATCGATCCGAAGTCCCACCCGGCCTGGACCGGCGTGCAGCGCATGATGGACACCGGCGGTCAGATCGCGAAGTTCAACAAGAAGTTCGCCGGGCTTGGCAGCAAGAAATAAGCTTCGGCGTGCGGGCTAAACGCCCGCTCGGCTTCTGCGAAGCCTCTTGAACGGTCAATCGCTGGTGCCTAATTCTGTCGGGGTCGGGAATGCCCATCGGGGTTCCCGACACCCACAGAAAGGGCTGGCCCCTCATGGGCGGCCCGCAACCAGTGACCTTGCTTTGCAGGAGGTTTTCTCATGTCTACCGTTGATTTTGCGCCCCTTTTCCGTACCGCCATCGGTTTTGACCGGCTGGCCCGGCTTGTGGATACCGCCGCTTCCGGTCAGGAAGCACAGGGCTATCCGCCCTACAATATCGAGAAGATCGGTGATGACTCCTACCGCCTGACCGTGGCGGTGGCGGGCTTCCGTCCCGAGGACCTGGATATCACGGTCAAGGACAACACCCTGTTTGTCTCCGGCCGCGTCGCCAATGAAGGGCAGCGGGCCGAGATCCTACATCGCGGTATCGCCGGCCGAGCGTTTGAACGTCGCTTCGTGCTCGCCGACCATATCGTGGTCGAGGGCGCCGACGTCCAACTCGGATTGCTGCATGTCGGCCTGAAACGTGTGGTGCCCGAGGCGCTGAAGCCCCGCAAGATCGCGATCGGCAACGGCGCGCCAGCGGCGACCACGCCGACGCCGATTGCCAACGACTCGCAGGAAGCCGCGAAGGCGGCGTAACGCGGAAGCGTTCGCGGGGACCGGGCAACCGGTCCCCGTTTTTCATGGCCGCTTGAAGAATGCGTCCGCGGCGCTGCGATGGCTGTTCTTCCGGCCGATATCCGCCTCGACCCGAGCGATCTCGGTTTTCAGTTCATCGATGTAGCTGCGCAATTCCTCGATCCCCAGACTATCGAGCAGCAGCGGCTCCAGCCGGCGCCGTTTCGTCAGGGGTTCGTCTTCTTCCCGGGCCATTTCGTTCTCCCTTGGACCACATCCGGCGACGCGGCGTTTCTGCCATGCGCGTCGGATCGAACATAATACCGCCAAAGTCGCTTGACCCACCCCCCTCGGCTTGTCATATCCGGCATTCGGCCGCGGCTACGATCCGTCACTTGCGCTGGATGGCCCGCAAGCGACATCGTCAGAATGAAAAACATCCGCCGGCGACCCTGAGAGTGTGAAAGCCATGACCCTTCCGTTGATGCCAAAGGCCACCGCCGTGTGGCTGATCGAGAAAACCGCCCTGACCTTCACGCAGATCGCCGACTTCTGCGGCATGCATCCGCTGGAGGTCCAAGCCATCGCCGATGGTGAGGTCGCGCAGGGCATTGTCGGCTACGATCCGGTTGCCAACGTCCAGACCACGCTGGCGAATATCCGCCAGTGTGAGGCCGATCCGCACGCGAGATTGAAGCTGATCGTCAACACCCTGCCGATGCCGAAGCGCCTGAAAGGATCGCGCTATACCCCCGTGGCGAAGCGCAATGACCGCCCGGATGCCATCGCTTTCCTGCTGCGCAATTTCCCCCAGCTTTCAGAAGCCCAGGTCGGCAAGCTGTTGGGCACCACCAAGGACACCATCCAGAAAGTGCGGGAACGCACCCATTGGAACAGCGCGAATATCAAGCCGCGCGATCCTGTCATCCTGGGTTTGTGCAGCCAGACCGACCTGAATGCCGCGGTTTCCCAGGCCAATGAGCGGTTGGAGCGGGAAGGGCGGACCGTTCCTGTACCGCCACCGCCGGAGGCGGACGAGGCCGCCTGACCGGCGTGACGGGGGGATTAACCGTGTCTCCTCAGTTGACCAGAGTTCGTAGCCTCTCCATTTCCTCCTTCAACCGCAGTTTTTCGACTTTAAGTCGCATGAGGGTCTCAGCGTCGGGTTGCGGTCGATGGTCCTCATCGAAAATTCGGGTTTCGAGGGACGCATGCCGTTCCTTTAAAGCGTCGAGACGGGTATTCAGACTCATGGACTGGGTACCTCCGCGTTTGACCGGTTGGCTGCCAGCGACCACCGCAATGGCCGCGGCAAGGGACCGTAACGCGTTTGCCATCGATCTGGCCAGACGCTATTCGCGTGTAGGAACGTTAAAAATTTCTATCGTGGGTTGCAATCATGCTGAGCGATAGAGATTCGTTATTGCGCAAACTCCACGGGCTGCGCAGCGAGCATCGGGACCTCGACACGGTCATCGCCCGATTGGCCGATCAGGGTGCGTCCGACCAATTGCACCTGCAACGCCTGAAAAAGCGCAAGCTGATGCTGCGCGATGAGATCGCCTGGCTGGAAAGCCGGCTGATCCCGGATAGCATCGCCTGAGATGTCCCCGTCCGTTGAAGCAATGCCTGTCGTCGGCATCATCATGGGTAGCCAGTCGGATTGGCCGACGCTGGCCCATGCCGCCGAGATACTGACCCGCCTTGGGGTACATCACGAAGTGAAGATCGTCTCCGCGCACCGGACGCCGGATCGCTTGCGGGATTACGCACTCACCGCTCGGGATCGCGGACTGAAGGTCGTCATTGCCGGTGCGGGCGGGGCGGCGCATCTGCCCGGCATGTGCGCATCCTGGACGTCGCTTCCGGTGCTGGGTGTTCCGGTTGAATCGCATGCGCTGAAAGGGATGGATAGCCTGCTGTCCATCGTCCAGATGCCCGCCGGCATCCCCGTTGGTACACTGGCGATCGGCCGGGCCGGGGCGGTGAACGCGGCACTGCTGGCGGCGGCCATTCTCGCGACGCATGACGATACGCTTGCCGCCCGGCTGGATGCGCTGCGGGCGGAACAGACCGCGGGGGTGGCGGACGCGCCGCAACAGGCGCCAGCCGACCCGTCATGACGCGTTTTCCGACAGATTTCCCGACTCATTTCCCTTTGGCGCCCAACGCGACCATCGGACTTGTCGGGGGCGGGCAACTTGGCCGGATGTCAGCGCTGGCTGCCGCGCGCCTGGGTTACCGCTGCCACATCCTGACGCGCGAAACCGACAGTCCCGCCGCGCAGGTGTCCCATGCCGTCACCATCAGCGACTACAGCGATCCGGTGTCGCTGCGGGCGTTCGCCGATGCCGTGGACGTGATCAGCTTCGAATTCGAGAATGTCAGCGCCGAGGGGTTGGACTTGCTCGACTCCATCCGTCCTGTCCGCCCGGCACCGTCGGTGCTGCGGATCAGCCAGGACCGGGTGAATGAAAAGACGTTCCTCAACGGCGCCGGCGTCGCGACAGCGCCGTGGGCCCGTGTTGATTCGCGCCAGGAACTTGACGAAGCGGTTCAGCGCCTGGGACTTCCCGCTGTGCTGAAGACCACCCGCCTCGGGTATGATGGCAAGGGTCAGGCTATGCTGCGGACGCCGGCGGACCTGGACGCAGCCTGGGACCGGCTCAGTCCGAAGCCCCTCGTCCTGGAAGGCTTCATCGATTTCGACCGGGAAATCAGCGTGGTCGTGGCGCGCGGCGCCGATGGCAGCCTGTCGTCGTTCGACACCGTGGAGAACCGCCATCGCGACCACATCCTCGACCTGACCCTGGCCCCCGCTCGGATTTCCGAAGCAACCGATCAGGCTGCGCAGGCGATCGGCCGTCGCGTGGCGGAGGCACTGGACCTGATCGGCCTGCTGGCGGTGGAGATGTTTGTCGACAGCGCCGGCACGGTGCTGGTGAACGAGATCGCGCCGCGTCCGCACAACTCCGGCCACTGGACCATCGACGCCTGTCCCGCGAGCCAGTTCGAACTGCATATACGGGCTATTGCCGGGTTGCCCTTGCCGCCGGCGACACGGCATTCGGACGCCGTCATGAAGAACCTGATCGGGCCGGACGGCATGGCGCTCTGGCCGGCGGCCCTGGTCGAGCCGGGTGTGATCCCGCATTTGTATGGCAAGGCCGAGGCGTTGCCGGGCCGCAAGATGGGGCATGTGACGAAGCTGTTCCCGCGCGGCGCCCTGCCTGGGGATTTCGGCATCGAGGCTGCCTTGGGCAGGCTGTCGCAAACCTGACCGCCCCGGGTTCTCCGGCCCGGAAATAAGACCTGCCGGGTTGCCGGACCACGCCTTGCCGCCTATAGCGCCGGCCCAAGGAGTTCGCATGGCTGTTGCAGCCGAGTCATCGCCCAATTATCCAACCCTGGCTATTCAGGCGGGAATTTTGGCCCGCCCCGTGACTCCGGAGCGGCGCATGGCGGATGCGATCCGGGCTTTGGTGATCGATGCCACGGAACAGGCGAAGTCCGGGCATCCTGGCCTGCCAATGGGCATGGCCGATGTCGCGACCGCGTTATGGACCCGCTTTCATAAATTTGATGCCGCCGATCCACGCTGGCCTGACCGCGACCGTTTCATCCTGTCCGCCGGTCATGGGTCGCTGTTGCTGTACGCGCTGATCCATCTGACCGGACATGCAGGCATGTCCGTCGACGACATCAGGGGATTCCGGACGTTACACTCGCCTGCCGCCGGCCATCCCGAGTATGGCGCGCACCCGGCGATCGAGGCCACGACCGGTCCGTTGGGCCAGGGCCTGGCGACCGCGGTGGGCATGGCGATCGCCGAACGCAACATGGCGGCGCGTTTCGGTAAATCGCTGGTGGATCACCGGACCTGGGTGATCGCGTCGGACGGCGACATGATGCAGGGGATCAGCCATGAGGCCGCGGCGCTGGCCGGACACCTGGCACTGTCGAAGCTGACCGTCATGTACGACGACAATCAGGTATCGATTGATGGCGATGCGGCGCCGACTTACTCGGATGACGTGCTGAAGCGCTTTTCCGCCTGTGGCTGGGCGACCAAGCAGGTGGACGGCCACGACCCGAACCAGATCAATGCGGCGTTGTCATTTGCCGTGCGTTCGAAGAAGCCAACCCTGATCGCGTGCAGCACCATCATCGGTGCGGATGCGCCGGCCAAGGCGGTGATCAATGGCGTTGACGGCTTATCCTCGACGCCGCGGGAGGTCGCTGAGGCGAAGGGGCGTCTGGGCTGGCACGGATTACCCTTCGACACACCGGGCGACCTGCTGGATCGGTGGCAGGCGGCCGGCACAAGGGGCGCCACATCCCGCCGGTCCTGGTTGAAGCGCCTCGCCCGGCATCACCAGCGCGGCGAGTTCGAGCGGGTCATGGCCGGCCGCCTGCCGGACAACTGGCATGAGGCCGTGGCCGAACTGAAACAGGACATCGCCGACGGCCGGCCCAATCGCGCCAGCCGAACATCCAGTCAGGCGTGTCTGGAAACCCTGGTCCCCGCGACACCCGAACTGCTTGGCGGGTCCGCCGGCCTGACCGGATCCAACCTGGCTCCAGTCAGGGGCATGGCCTCGATTTCCGCCGGCAACTACGGTGGCCGTCACATCCATTTCGGCATTCGCGAGCACGGCATGGCCGCCGCCGCCGCCGGCATGGCGCTGCATGGCGGGATCATCCCCTATATCGGCACGCTCTTCGTGTTCAGCGACTACCTGCGGCCGGCGTTGCGCCTGTGCGCGATCATGCGCCAGCGGGTTGTGTACGTGCTGACCCACGACTCCATCGGTCTCGGCGAGGACGGTCCGACGCATCAGCCGATCGAGCATCTTGCCAGCCTGCGCGCTATGCCCAACCTTCACGTCTTCCGTCCGGCCGATGCGATGGAGACGGCTGAGTGCTGGGAGCTCGCGGTGCGTCGTTCGGATGGACCGAGCCTATTGGTGCTGTCGCGGCAGGAGTTGCCGGCATGGCGGACGGATATAACCGAGAATCGCAGTGCGCGCGGTGGCTACGTCCTCGCGGAAGCCGACGGTGCGCGCCAGGCCACCCTTATCGCCACCGGGTCGGAAGTGCCGATCGCGATGGCCGCGCGGGAGAAGCTGGCCGGGGACAACATCGCGGTCGCGGTCGTCTCGCTGCCCTGCTGGGAACTGTTCGCGCAGCAGGACGCGGCTTATCGTGCCCAGGTGCTGGGTGGCGCGCCACGTGTCGGGATCGAAGCCGCAAGCGGCTTTGGTTGGGATCAGTGGCTGGGGCCCGACGGCACGTTCATCGGCATGACCGGCTTCGGCGCGTCGGCTGGATACGAGGACCTGTATACGCATTTCGGCATCACGCCGGAGGCCGTGATCGCGGCGGTGATACGCCGTCTTGGGTAAAACGCGCGTCAAATCCGCGATTTGCGCAGAGCCCGACCGTTGATTTATCTTAATGATGTGCCAATAAGCAGATGTGAGTTACCGGCAAGTAGCGGAAAGGAAGCAAATCATGGCCGTCAAGGTCGCGATCAACGGGTTTGGACGCATCGGGCGCCTCGTACTGCGCGCCATTATCGAAAGCGGCCGGGATGACGTGGTCCCCGTCGCCATCAACGACCTCGGCAGCGTCGAGACCAACGCCCATCTTTTTGCCTACGACAGCGTGCATGGCCGCTTTCCCGGCCAGGTCGAGGTGTCGGGCGACACCATCACCATCCGCCACAACGGCAAGGTCTATGGGCCGCTGAAGGTGTCGGCCGAACGCGATCCGACCAAGGTGCCTTACCAGGGCGTCGATGTGGCGCTGGAATGCACCGGAATCTTTACCAGCAAAGCCAAGGCATCGGCACTGATTACGGCGGGCGCGCGCAAGGTGCTGATCTCCGCCCCGGCGGATGAGGTCGATGCGACGATCGTTTATGGCGTCAATCACAAGACGATCACCAAGGATATGACGGTGATCTCCAACGCCTCCTGTACCACCAACTGCCTGGCGCCGATGGCGAAGGTGCTGCACGAGCGGTTCGGCATCCTGCGCGGCTACATGGTCACCATCCATGCCTATACCGGCGACCAGAACCTGCAGGACTCGCTGCATAAGGACCCGCATCGCGCCCGAGCGGCGGCGGTTTCCGCGATCCCGACCTCGACTGGTGCGGCTCGCGCGGTGGGTTTGGTATTGCCGGAGTTGAAGGGCAAGCTGGACGGCACGGCCATCCGCATTCCGACGCCGAATGTTTCGCTGGTGTCGCTGGACGTGAACCTGTCGAAGCCGGCGACCAAGGACGAGATCAACGCGGCGATGCAGGACGCCTCCAAAGGCGAACTGGCCGGCATCATGGATTACAACAAGGTGCCGCTGGTCAGCATCGACTTCAACCACAATCCGGCGTCTTGCACGTTCGATGCGACCCAGACCTCGGTGGTCGATGGCGCGCTGGCGCGGGTCATGGGGTGGTACGACAACGAGTGGGGTTTCTCCAACCGTATGTCCGACACCGCCGCGTTGTTCGGAAGCATTTAGAAGCGGTCGGTTCCGGAGCGCTGACGGCGCTCCGGAACCGACCTTCATGCGGTGGTCTTTCAGGCGACCGCTGCAACTTCCCCGTCATCGACGTACCTGGTGGTGCCGCCGATATGCACCACCAATTCGCACGGGCCGGAAAAGTCGGCGAACAGCGCCCCCGGCAGCGCTGCGTTGCCGTCCGTCCAGCGTAGTCCGGAGCCGGCCTCGAGCGGGTGCCAGCCCGCCTCCAGCCGCGCATCGTCGCCACGAGCGACCCGGAACCGCGTGCCCTGTCGCACCACCACCTGCCGCACTGTGACACCCAGGCAGCGTGGGTCCCGAGCCACCCCGAGTTCCTGAGGCACCGCCGCGCGCGACACCAGCCGCACCGTCGAAGCCGTGGCGTCTACCGCGAACACGTGGGTGTCCCCTGTCCGGTGGGATGCCTCCACCCGCGCCCCGTCCACCAGCAGGTGCAGATCCGGATCCTCCGTCAGCGGCACCGATGGCCTCGGGCCGCACGCGTCCAGCAGCCGCCGCCACACCGCATCCACCACCGGGCCGCCGGTCAGCACCGGCGCGCACGGCGTTTTCGCCGGCTGGTCCCACCCGCTGTTGGCGTTGTGGAACAACCACCGGTTGCCGTCGTCGCGGTAGCTTTCCGCCGCCGCGCCGTTGGCCACCAGCACGTCGTGCGTCTCCAGTTCCACGTGGAAGACCGACACCTCCTGCGCTCGGTCGTCCCACAGGATCGAGCGGTGATTGACCAGGAACTCCACCGGGATCAGCACGCCGTCGAACCACAGCGCGTGCCCCTTGGTCACGCGCAGGCCCCGCGACGGCACGTTCGGCCCCAGCGCGCCCTTTCGCACGATCACCGGGGTGGCGGCACTGCGCCGCCCACGCGTCGCCAGCACCCGGCCGTGGCCCACCCACATCACCGGCCGCACCGCACCGCTCGCCATTCGCACGCGATCGCCGGCCGCCAGCCGCTCCACCGCCACCGGTCCGTCCGGCGTGTCGATCAGCGTGCCGGCCAGGAAGCACAGCGCGTTGTCCACCAGCGCATCCGCCGTCACGAACGCCGCCTGCGCCATCTGCGGCGTGGCGAAGTCCAGCGTGCCCAGGGTCGTGCCGTTCTGCACCACCGACACCACCGAACCGTTCTGGGTGAACGTCGCCGGCGTCGGCGTGTCCACGACGATCGTGTCGCCCGCCACGAAGTTGGTGATGACGGCCTGGAACCCGCCGATGTCGCCCACCACCAGCGCGCCGCTGTTGGCACCGAACACCACCGATTGCGAGCCGTCCACCGGCCCGCCGGTCAGCTCCAGGGTCGAGCCGGCGTTGATCAGCAACTCACCCGAACCGGATAGCCCGTCGAAGGTGCCGACGATCGTGCCGATCACGGTTTCGACTTTCTGCGACGGCTTGGTGCCGGCCGCGGCCTCGATCAGGCCGTCGTTGACGATGACCGCGCCGATGGCGCCCTCGGTGCCGAAGCCGACGATCGACTGGCCCTGGGTGATGTCGATCTCGGTCGGGTCGAGCAGGCCGCCTTCGTTGACCACGGCGCCTTGCAGCACGATTTTCGAGGCGAATACCGAGGCGTTTGGGCCGAGCGTCAGTTCGCCCACGCCAAGGGCGGTGCCGACGTTGAGGGTGCCGGCGATGTCGAGCGCACTGCCCGCATCGGACAGGAAGACCGCGCCGCTACCGGTGCCCTGCGACCCGATGGTCAGGTTGCCGGCGGCGAAGGTGGCGCCGTCGAGGATCGACAGATTGGCTGAACCGGCGTCGCCGATGGTGGCGCCTCCGCTGATGTCGAGGTTGCTGCCGGCCCCCGAGAGGCTGATCTGGCCGGTGCCTTCGGTGGTGCCCGAGGTTTGCACCCCGGCATCCAGCGCGGCAGCGGTGACGGTGGCGTCGTTGGTGATGGATAGAACCCCGGCGCCGGCCATGCCGACGTCCAGGCTGCCGGTGATCCGCCAGCCGGAGCCGCCGCCGGTGACGGTGACCGAAGAGCCGGCGGCCGAGGACTGCGCCGCGATGACGGCGCCGGCAAGGTCCGCGACTGTGCCGGGGGAGGTGATGACCGTGCCGCCGGACTGGATCGACAGGCTGCCCAGGCCGGCGTCGCCCACGATGAACGCACCGGTGTTGGAGAGGAGGGACGCAGGGCCGGTGATGGTGGCGGCGCCGGAGGCACCAGCGTCCGTTCCGACGTCAAGGCCCTGCGCCGGATCGTTGACGTAGCCGCCGGTGAACGCACTCGCCTGATTCTGAATCAGCAGGCTTCCGATTCCGGACCAGCCAACGTTCAACTGGCCGAGCGCGGTGAGACCGGAACCCAGGTCGGTGACGGTCACTGCACCGGTGCCGCTGATCGTGCCGGTGTCCGTCGCGCCGATATACATGGCCGGGCTGCCGACGCCAGCGCTTTCGGCAAACGCCGATCCACCTTGACTGATGAGCAGGCTGCCCTCGCTGTCGTCGCCGACACCCAGGCGGTTGTTCCCGGCCGACAGCAGCGCGCCGGCGCCGTGTACCGTGACGCCGGCGACGACACCGACAC
This sequence comes from Acidisphaera sp. S103, assembly GCF_009765975.1. Classification (GTDB taxonomy): domain Bacteria; phylum Pseudomonadota; class Alphaproteobacteria; order Acetobacterales; family Acetobacteraceae; genus Rhodopila. Next base: position 196,348 of record NZ_LMUJ01000032.1, read on the forward strand.
CCCCGCCGATGACGATGCTGGAGGTTCCGGAGGCGGCGATGCTCAGCGCCGCGCTGGTCGAGATCAACGTCCCGCCGGGGCCGATATCCACTGAACCATTGCCCGCTTCCAGTGTGGGAGCGGTCACAGCCGTCGTGCCGGCCGCGGTGATGATCGTATCGCCGACCGCGGCTGTCGTGCTGATGCCGATATGGATTAATTGGCTGGTTTCGACAATGCCGTGGTTGATCGACAGGGTGCCATTCGAGCCGTCGTAGCCGACATCGATGTTGAGTTGGCTGCTGACGATCCCGCCGCTTTCAACCTCCATGCTTCCGGTGCCGCCGACGTAGAGCAGCGTGCCGGCTGTGTAGCCGGCGCCGCCGACCTGGAGAGCGCCGTCGGTCGTGCTGCCGGTGCCGTCCAGGCCGACATGCACACTGCCGTTGTTTTCGACCAGCAGATCTCCGCTTCCAGCTCGCCCGAGAAAGGCTTCGCCGTTTGCCAGAAGAGTGCCGCTGTCGACGATCACATTTCCGACGCCCTGTCGTCCGATACCGAGCGCGGCGAGGATGCTCGAATTCGCGGTTCCGGAGACGACTGTGCCGCCTTGGGAGACCGTTAGAGTGCCCGAACCGTATTGGCCGACAGCGATGCCGTTGCCGTTGGCGTTCAGCAGCGCACCGGTGCCGCTGACAGTCGCGACCCCGCTTTCCGAGGGATTGGTGCCATTGTTGGATGAAGCGATGTAGACGCCATAGCTGCTGGTTTGCGCCGTCCCGGTCAGTTCCACGGTGCCGCCGGTGCCAATGCTGAGCGTGCCGTTACCGGATTCGGTGGTATCGTTGGCGATCACTCCGCCGGTCCCCGTGATCGTCCCACCGGTTCCCACGGCAAGGGTGGTGCCGACCTGCACCGTACCGCCATTGACTGTGAGTTGGCCGGCGGTTCCCCGCAGGCCGACGATCACATAACCCTGACTGAGCAGGTCGCCGCCGGTCGTGACATCAGCGATACCGGTGCCACCGACGCCGTTATCATTCCCCTCACCGATGATGACCCCTGCGACCCCGGTTGCGTCGGGCGTCGCCAGGAACGTGGCAGAATTCTCCACGGTCAGCGTGCCGGTCTCGGTATGGGCGACATAGACGAGACCGTTGGCGCTGACCCGTGAACCCGGGTCCGTAACGGTAAGAGTTCCGTTGCCAAGCCGGCCGATGGCGATTGAGTTATAGAGGTTCGAATTGTAGGTGGTCGCGTTGACGGAACCACCTTGGGAGACTGTCAGTGCGCCGTTTCCACCATCCTCGGCTATAACGATGCCATTGGCACCCATGTCGATGAGAGACCCTGCACCCGTTACCGTCACCAAGCCGACCGAGGCCGCCAGAGTCCCCGAGGCCGCGTTGCTGGCGATCTCCATATCGTACCCGTCGGGGTTCGCCGGGCCGTTCTGTCGCAGCAATCCGCCGCTGCTGACGGTGAGGGTTCCGTTGCCTCCGGGAGCATTGCCAACAAAAATATTGCCGCCACTGATCAAAATACCGCCGGCGCCGATTGTGAGGCTTCCGGTTGTCCCGCCTCCAACGAACAATCGCTGTGAGGCGAACATTTCTGTTCCGGCCCCGATGGACCAGGTGCCGGCATTGTTAAAAAAGAGCATCTCCGCTGTTATCGTGCCGATGAGTGCGCCGCCGATGCCGTTACTGAAAGAATCAGTATCGGTCGCGACGGGAGGCGCGAGGGCCGGATCCTTGCCATCCGTTTCATCGATCCAGTTGGAGGCCGTGGCAAGATTGCCGCCCGATGTGCCGATCCAAGAGAAATCCCGGGTGGGGAAGATGGCCGGATCATCAGTGGCGGGGTCGTTCTCCCAATTGAATACCGCCACGGTACTCGCCGCGAAGCTTATGTTGGTAAAAGCGTAGCTACTGTTCACACCGCCAGCGTTTTGCAGGTTTATCGTCAGCGTTTGGCCGTTTGTGAAAATGGGTCCAGAAGAGATCACCATGCCGTTGGCGATCTCGATCTTATCCCCGTCGGCGAAGCCGGTGATCGCGTTTGTCGTAGTGGCGGTGGGCGAGCCCAGAATCAGCGTCTCCGGCGCCCCGGGGCTGAAGACAATCGTCTGTCCCGCCCCGAGCGTGCCGTCGATCGCCAACGTTGCACCTGGCTCGATGGTTATGGACCCGTTGCCGCTGACCGACCCCTGGATTTCCAGTTCCCCACCGGTGGAGGAACCCGGGACGCTGTTGTTGGATGCCTCGACGGTGCCGCTATTGATGAGCGAGGCGGCGATCAGCCCGGAACCCACCAAAGTTCCAGTATTGATTGCTGTATCGCCGCTCTCTGGAATGTTTGTGGTGTTGCCTGGGCCGGCGGTCAGCTCCCAGTCACTGGGGCTGTCCACATTGATGGTACCGCCAATCCACGTCCAGGTAGATCCCGACATGAGAAACCACTCCCGGCCAATACGGATGCAATGGAGATATTATTGTTTTTATACTTTTATCGAAACAATTTGGCGTACTCCAAGTCACCCGACACCAGGACTGACTGACGATCCCTTAGCATCCGGTTTGTTCATGCTCATTACCGGCTAACTATGACAGCTGAATAGCTTCAATTATGTCTTATGTCAACTGCGCCAACCGATTGTCTGGCGCTTTCGCTAGGTAATTTTCTATTTTGTGGTTGGCGACGGACGTACAAGGCAGTCGAAATTACTGCCTTGACGGATAGGTGTAAGTTTTTACTTGTATACTACTTTAGTTTGATGTGGTGCCCTGGCATGGCATCTGCCAAGTAATCGTCGTGCGGAACATCCCTGTTCGGGTATCATAGAGGCGTTTGCCGGAGCATCCGCTTGTCTGGGCATTGCCCTCGACTTGTCACGCACCGCCGTAGCGCTTGAGATCGCGTGGTCGGGGAATTTGAGCCGAGCCTTTTGCACCCTATGCTCGGGCAATCTTGTTTCCGGCGAGGCGGAATTCACATGATTATTTGGCATTGCCGCGATGACCTACAATTGTCCTCAGGGCCTGACTCGAAACTACGTGGCCACCCTGGTCGGGGTTTGGCAAATCGCGGTATTATCGCGGCCGGCCGATCCGGCCATGCCGTCCAACACGCCACGCGCCGCCACGACGATCAAGGTCGAGAGGCGCCCATGCAGGAACCCCGTCTGATGCCTTTCCGTACCCTCGATACCGTTGACGTCTCCGGTAAGCGCGTTCTGTTGCGTGCCGATCTCAATGTTCCCATGCGGGACGGCAAAATCTCCGACCTGACCCGGATCGAGCGCCTGTCCCCAACGATTCGCGAATTGTCGGAAAAGGGGGCCAGGGTCATCGTGTGCAGCCATTTCGATCGTCCCAAGGGCAAGCGCGTGCCGTCCATGTCGCTGGCACCGATGGCCGCGGCGCTGGGGCAGGTCCTGGGCCGGCGGGTCCGCTTCGTCGAGGATTGCATCGGTCCTGCTGCCGAACAGGCGGTGGAGCTGTTGAATCCGGGCGATGTGCTGGTACTGGAAAACACCCGTTTCCATGCCGGCGAGGAAAAGAACGATCCCGGTTTCGCCGCGGCGCTGGCCAAGCTGGCCGATATATTCGTCAACGACGCGTTTTCCGCCGCGCACCGGGCCCATGCCAGCACCGAGGGGGTGGCGCATCTGCTGCCATCCTATGCCGGCCGGCTGATGCAAGCCGAACTGGAGGCGCTGGATGCCGCGCTGGGCAAGCCGGTGCGTCCCGTCGCGGCGATCGTCGGCGGCGCCAAGGTGTCTACCAAGCTGGAGCTGCTGGGCAATCTCGTAGCCAAGGTCGATGTCCTGATCATCGGCGGTGCGATGGCCAACACCTTCCTGGCGGCGCAGGGGAAGGGGGTCGGCAAATCCTTGCAGGAAGCCGAAATGCATGGCACCGCGCTGGATATTCTGGACAAGGCGCGGACGGCCGGCTGCAGGATCGTTCTGCCCACGGATGCTGTCGTCGCGCGCGAATTCAAGCCCAATCCGCCTACCGAAACAGTATCCATCGATGCCGTTCCGGCCGACACGATGATCCTGGACGTCGGACCGGCCTCGGTGGCGGCGCTGGGCCAGTTGCTGCCGTCGTTGAAAACCCTTGTCTGGAACGGCCCGTTCGGGGCGTTCGAGACGCCGCCGTTTGACGCCGCCACGGTCGCCGTGGCCAAGGCAGTGGCCGCTGCTACTGAAACGGCGGGGTTGCGCAGCGTGGCGGGCGGCGGCGACACGGTGTCGGCGCTGCGCCATGCCGGGGTCATCGACCGGTTGAGCTATGTGTCCTCGGCGGGCGGTGCGTTCCTGGAGTGGCTGGAAGGCAAGACGCTGCCGGGCGTCGCCGCATTGGAGGGCTGAAAGACGCCGCATGGCCAGGGTCTACCTCGCCGGCCCCGATGTGTTTCTGCCCGATGCCGTCGCGTGGATGGGGCGGAAGAAGGCGATCTGCGCCGGCTTTCGCCTGACCGGCGTCTCGCCGCTCGACGACTTGCCGAATGAGCCGCCCGCGTGGGCCGGACTGCCCGAGTGGCGCCGGATTGCGCGCCGAAACGAGGCGCATATCCGCGGCTGTGCGGCGGTCATCGCCAACCTGACGCCGTTTCGCGGACCCAGTGCCGATGTCGGCACGGTTTTCGAGATCGGCTTTGCACGCGGTCTCGGGCTGCCGGTGTTCGGTTATGCGACGGTGGCGACGGCGTTTCTCGATCGCACTTTGTCGTCGATCGGCGGTGGACGGCAGGCGGCGGACGGGTCTTGGTGGGATCCCGACGGGCTGCTGGTGGAGCAGTTCGGGCTGTTCGACAATCTGATGATCGAGGGTGGTATCACCGAGTCCGGCGGTACCGTGATTTGCGACGATCAGGATCGCTGGCACGACCTGTCGGTGTTCGAACGCTGTGTCCAGACGGCCGCGGATGCGTTGGGCGCTGCCGCCTCGCCGGAGGTGCCGTCATGACGCCGACATTGGTCCATACAGCCGATCTTCATGTGCTGATCGCGTCGCCGATCGTTGTTGGGGAAACCCCTGAGGGATTGCGGCGCGTCATCCCGATTGTCGGCGGGACGATCAAGGGGCCGCGGCTGAACGGTGAGGTGCTGTCGGCGGGCGCCGACTTCCAGGTGATCCGTCCGGACGGCTACACGACGCTGGAAGCTCGTTATATCGTCCGTCTCGACGATGGTGCGTTGATTTATGTCGTCAATACGGGAGTCCGTTTTGGGCCACCGGAGGTGATGGCCCGCATCGCCAACGGCGAGATCGTCGATCCGAACGACGTTTATTTTCGCACGACCCCGCGGTTCGAGACGGCCGCGCCGGACTATCAGTGGTTGACCCGCCCGTTGTTCCTCGCGTCCGGCGCCCGCTATCCGGATCATGTCGAGATCAATGTTTTCGAGGTTGGCTAAGCGAGGGTCTCCAGCAGTCCCGCCATCAGCGCCGCCCGTTGTGCCAGGTGGCCCCACAGGATGTGTTCGTGGCTCGCATGTGCTCCGGCGCCGGGACAGCCCAACCCGTCCAGTGTCGGAACGCCTAGCGCGGCCGCGAAGTTGCCGTCCGATCCGCCGCCGCGATGCTGCTTTGGCAGCGCTAGCCCGACCTGTTGGGCGATTCCCTGTGCGTGCGTGTACAGCGCCGAGATCGCCGGCGATTCGGTGTAGGGCGGGCGGTTCATTCCACCCTCGACGATCACCCGGCATCCGGAGGTCTTTGCGGTCAGGCCGAGCAGCTTTTCTTCCATCAGGACGCCGTCGGCGGCCGAGTTCACGCGCAGGTCGATCTCGCATCCGGCGTCGGGCGCGATCACGTTCGGGCGTGATCCACCCCAGATCGGTGCGGCGTTCAGTGTGATGCCGCGCTCGACATCCACCATGCGGTGCAATCCGATGATCTGGTGCGACAACTCCACGATCGCCGAGGCGCCGTCGTCGAACGCGCTGCCGGCATGGGCGCCGCGCCCTTCCACCCGCATCGTGAACCGCCCGACACCCTTGCGGGCGGTCACACAGGCGCCGCCGCCACCGGCTGGTTCCGGGATCAGCACGGTCGCCGCCTGGGCCGCTTCCTGCTCGATCAGCCAGCGGCTGGTGGGGCTGCCGACTTCCTCATCCGGGGTCAGCAGCAGCACGATCGGCCGCGGCGTCGCGATGTTCTGCCGCAGGATCGAGCGCAGGACATGGAACGCCAGGAAACTGCCGGCCTTCATGTCGTAGATGCCGGGGCCGTGCGCCCGGGAGCCCTCCACCACGTAGGGCATCGAGTTGAGCGTGCCGTGCGACCAGACCGTGTCCAGGTGTCCGGCGACCAGGATCGGCTTTTCAGTTGAGGTGCCGGGTGTACGGGCGATCAGGTTGTCGCCATACCCGTTCCGCCCGGGGATGCGCGTGATGGCCGCTCCGGCTCGGGACAGTTCGCCCTCGGCCACGTCCATCAGCCGGTTGACCGCCGAACCGTCGGTCGTCGGGGTTTCTATTTTCACCCATGCCGATAGTTCGGTCAGCAGGTCTTCGGGTGTTCCAACCTCAGTCGCCGGCATTGTGTTCCTTTCGTGTGCGGTTCGAGGCTGCGTCCGTGCGTCGCTTATCGCATTCTGCCGTGCTGTGACGCTACCACCGGTAACTTTTTACCTCACACGCTCAGTTGCCCGCTGCCTGTATCTATGCGGCTTCGCGTTTCTTTTTCCGCCGCATCTCCAAAAGCATCGTAGCACGTAGTGCTCGGTTCATGCGGGTGAGATGCCCGGGACCTTGCGCTTCGAACCACGCCAACACATCGGCATCGATTCTCAGGGTTTTTTGCACCTTCTTGGGTTTGTAGAACCGTCCCCGCTGCGCCTCGGACCAATCCTTGACTTCCGGCATTTCGCTGGTGTCGATCGCGTCCTCCGGCATGGCTTCCAAAGCCGCCAGTTCCGCCGCGAGATTCGGTGGCAGCGGGTCAGAATTGCCCTTTCTCATACTCTTTCCTTTCGTGCGACGTGGCGCGCCGAGCCGAGATGATCCGGCCTTCTTCCTCTCCGTCCGGCTGGATCGCAGGATCGGTATGCACAACGAAAAGAGTGACATGACTGCCGGCACTTGGCTGGCCGACGGATTGCCATCGCTCCTCCCGTGGATAGGGATCCAGCTTGGTTGCGATCATGGGGTCTCCAAATATCCGCTCAGCGAGCTGGAAGCTGACTTTGTGGCTCAATAAATTCGTTCGGGCCTTTTCTGGGTCCCATGTCCATCGCGCCACGCTCTTTATCCGCCGCTCCAGCCCTGTAGTGCCCAAAACGTAGCTACAGATTAAGTGGAGGGCAATATGTGTTTCTCAGGAGCCACGGCTGTCCAGACACCTGCCCTTGCGGCCTTCGGAAACCACCGATTTGAACCTGTCACCTAAAAGCGGCACCTTACAGCGGACACAGCCTGTCGAGGAGAACGCAGTGACCATCAACGAATCCCATTCCTCGGTTTTCAAGCGCCTCTGATGCGTATTTTCACCAATTGGCGGGATCTGCCGCAAGATGCCCGCGGCGCCACCGTTGCGCTGGGCAATTTCGATGGCGTCCATCTTGGCCACGCCAGCGTCATCCGAGCCGCCCATGCCGCGAGGCCGGACGCTCCGTTGACGGTGTTGACCTTTGAGCCGCACCCGCGGGAGGTCTTTCGGCCGGATGACCCGCCGTTCCGTCTGACGCTGTCCGCCGAACGCGCCGATGCCCTGGCCGCCCTGGGTGTCGACCTCCTGTATGAACTGCCGTTCAACCACGAATTCAGCCTGATGACCGCCGAGGACTTTGTCGGCGAGGTGCTGCACAAGGGCTTCGGTGTTCGCCACCTGGTATCCGGCCAGGACTTCGCCTTCGGCCACCGCCGCGGCGGCAATACCAGTTTCCTGGCCGATCGGGCGGAGGCGCTTGGCATGGGCGTGACGTTGGTGCCGCCGGTGACCGACTCGCAGGGACCGCTGTCGTCCACGCGCATCCGCAGAGCACTGCAGGACGGGTATCCTGAGCGGGCGACCGCCGAACTCGGGCGCCCATGGGCGATCCGCGGCATCGTCAGCCATGGCGACAAGCGCGGGCGGACCATTGGCTTCCCCACCGCCAATGTTCCTCTTGGGCGCCATCTGGAGCCGGCGCGGGGGGTCTACGCGGTCACCATCCGCCTGGCGGACGGGTCGATCCATAAAGGCGTGTCGAACATCGGCCGCCGCCCCACGGTGAACGCCGGCACCGAAAGCCGCCTGGAGGTCAATTTGTTCGACTTCAATCAGGACATCTACGGCACCGATATCACCGTGGCGTTGCACACCTACATCCGGCCGGAGATTAAATTTTCCGGTCTGGACGCGCTGAAAGCCCAGATTGCCGCCGACGCAGCCGAGGCTCGGCGGCTCCTCGGGTGATGGATCCTGCCGGGTCCGCCCTTGCGTCCGCCACCCCCGCTGAGCCAATTTGCGGCAACGCCATGCTGATAAGGTCCGTCCCGATTCCCACCAACGAACAACCGAAACCGCCCCGTAAAACTGCTCGTAAACCCAAGCCGGCTGCCGGGGCGGTCTTCGAACCCCTGAAGACCGAGCGTTTGACACTGCGGCCGCTGCGGCCCGGCGATGCCGAGGCGCTGCACCGTCTGGTCAACGACTGGGAAGTGACTCGCACGCTGGCGGAAATTCCGTATCCCTATCCGCGGGCCCTGGCCGACGAGTGGATCGCCTCGACGCAGGCGGAGCTTGCCGAGGGGGCAGCGTATCATCTGGCCATCACGGGCAAGGAAGGCCGGAAGGAGACAATCGTCGGCGTTGTCGGCCTGCGTCTCGATGCCGCCCGCCGTACCGGCCGGTTGGGTTATTGGGTCGGCCGGTCGTATTGGAAGCATGGGGTGGCGACCGAGGCGGCGCGGCGGATGACAAGCTGGGCGTTCGCCAACCTGCCGCTGGACCTGATTGCCGCTGAGGTCACCGAAGGGAACGACGGGTCCTGCAAAGTGCTGCGTCGTGTGGGGTTTCGGGAGGTGGGGACCGGCGTTCGGTCGTCCCTGACCAACCGTGATGAACACACGGTTATCGTGTTCGAGGCGACGCGCGACGATATTTTTGGCCGTCCCGAAGCACCGGCAGCCGATACGGATAGTCCCGATGCCAAGCCGTTGCTGCTGGTTGCCGCTTGCGCGCTGGTCGATGTCGACGGCCGTGTGCTGCTGGCTCGCAGGCCAGAGGGCAAGAAGATGGCGGGGCTGTGGGAATTTCCCGGGGGGAAGCTGAACCCCGGCGAAACGCCGGAGGTCGCGCTGATCCGCGAACTGAAGGAAGAGCTCGGGATCGACGTGACTGCAGCGTGTTTGGCACCGTTCGCGTTTGCTTCGCACGCCTATGAGGGGTTTCATCTGCTGATGCCGCTGTTCCTGTGCCGCCGCTGGAAAGGTATCCCGACGGGGCGGGAGAACCAGACGCTGGCCTGGGTGCGGGCGTCGAAGCTGACCGAGTATGAGATGCCGCCCGCCGACAAGCCGTTGATCCCGCTGCTGCGCGACTTCCTCTAGGGAACGATCCGATGTCCAAGACAAATCCCACCGCCTGCCTGCTGGTGATCGGCAACGAGGTGTTGTCCGGCCGCACCCGCGATGCGAACATACAGTACCTGGCGACGGGTTTGGGGAACCGGGGCATCCCGCTGCGTGAGGTGCGGGTGATCCCCGACGTGCCCGAAACGATTATCGCGACGGTGAACGAAGTTCGGGCGAAGTTCGACTATGTGTTCACCACGGGCGGGATTGGCCCGACTCACGACGACATCACCAGCGAGTGCATCGCCGCCGCGTTCGGTGTGCCGTGGGAGCATCATCCGGTGGCGTGGCCCCGCATGGAAGCCAGCTACAAGCCCGGCGAATTCAATGCGGCGAGGCAACGGATGGCGACGATGCCGCGAGGTGCGGTGTTGATCGAGAATTCCATCAGCGTGGCGCCGGGTTTCCAGATGGAGAACGTCTACGTCATGGCGGGCGTGCCGCGGGTCATGCAGTCGATGTTCGAGTGGCTGGCGCCTCGGCTGGAAGGTGGCGCCAAGATCGAGATGCGGGCTGTCCATGTCGTCGGGCTGCCGGAAGGCATCATCGCCGAGGGGCTGGAGGCGGTGCAGAAACGCTATCCCGACCTGGATCTGGGCAGTTACCCGTTCTACCGAGCGAGTGGCAACGGGGTGGCTTTGGTGGCGAAAGGGCCGGATGGCGAGGCGGCGGAACGCGCGATCGCTGAGGTGACGGAACTGATCATTGGTTTCGGCAAAGTGCCGATTCCGGGGGAGCCGCCGGAGGTTTGATTTCCGGACTGGTCAGCATCACGACGGCCAGCAGGATCACCACGCCACCCGTGATGCCGACGAAACGCTCGATCCCCGGCCAGATGCTGGCCGGCGGTTCACTTCCCTGCACCAGCGTCGAGATCAGCACCACGGCGAACTGCGTGCCGACATAGCTGACCCCGCGTTCGCTGGCCTGCACATGCGCGGCGACCCATATCCCCGCGCTCAGTGCCAGCAACCACAACAGGAAATTGTCGATCGACAGGGTCAGGCAGGCCAAGCCCGCCACACCGCCCAACAGGCAACCCAGGATACGATGTATCGCACGTTCAGTGATCTTCGCCTGGTCTATCGCCGCATCGTTGGTCAGTGCCGGAACCGCCATCGCGGCCGCGACCGTGATCGCCGACTGTCCCATGTTCGGCAGTTCCAGCCAGCGCCATACCAGCGGAATCAACATCACGCCGACGCCGGCCTGTATGGCATGCCGCATGGAAGGCCATTGCTCGCCTAGCAAATCCGTCCATTGGGATTCACGTATCGCCGGTGCCGCGGCGGCCGGTGCCCCCAGCAGCAGAGCCACTGTCATCGCCGCCACGGTGCCGATCGTCACTTCAGCCGAACGGTTCACCCCGACCGCCAGCGCCGAACCGGGATCGCTCAGCAGTGCCATCAGCACCATGTCGGCGGTCACGGCCCCCAGCAACCATGCGTAACCATACCGGCCGACAAGTTGCCCCAGCACTCCGGCTGTGCTGACAGCCAGCAGCGTCAGGATCAGCGCGACGTCGTCGCCCGCGAGCAGTGGGCTGGCCAGAACCGCCAGCGTCGCGCCGCCGAATGTGCCGAGGATGCGGAGAGCGCCCCGCTGGACCGAGGCCGGCGCCGTCGCCTGCGAGCAAACGAACGCACTGATCGCCGCCCACAACGCATCATCGACGTGCACGGCCAGCGCCACGACCACGGCCAGCGCGACGGCCAGCGTCGTTACCGCGCACCGCCGTCCGCGCGGGCCGGTCAGCCGAACTTCTCCGAGGTCGCGATATGTGCCCGCGATCGCCTCCCGGACGATACGGATCGCGACGGCACTCATGGCAGGATCAGGACACGGGCATCCGCGCCCATGTAGAGTTTCAGGTCCGGCGGCGGATCGACCAATGTCAGCGTGACCGGAAACCGGCGCTGCAGCCGGATCCAGTCGGTGGTCGGCGCGACATAGGGCAGCAGCACCCCCGCCGACGGATCGCGGCTGATGCCCCGCGCCACGCCGTCAACCCGAGCGCGATGCAGATGCCACGGTTCGGAGTCGAGCCACACCCAGGCGGTGTCGCCCACAGTGAAGCCGCGAATGAAATTCTGCTTGTAGTTGGCGATTATGCGCCAGGCATGCGCGTCGACGATCCCGATCAGCGGCACGTCCTGCGTCGCGGTATCGCCCACCCGCACTGTCAGGTTGGTGATCGTCCCACTCGCCGGTGCGATCAGTTTCGTCCGCGCCAACTGCCACTGCGCCTCCACCAGGGCCGCTGTTGCCCGCACCTGGCCTGCTCGGTGCATCGACGCCATGGCCTGCGCCCGTTCGATCGCCGCCTGACTGGTTTGCACCGCCGCATTCGCCCGCAGCGCTTCGTTCTGGGCTTTCTGCAGATCGGCGCGAGACGCATCGTCGGCCGTCGCCAGCGCTGTCACTCTGGCTTGCGTCTCACGGGCGAAAGTCGCCGCTGATGTCGCTGCTGTCAGGGCCGCTTGAGTGGATGCGATCGTATCTTCATCCGCGGACACCTGCGCATTGGCTTCCGCTACCTCGGCCTGATGCTGGTCCGCGGCCAACTGGAACGGGACCGGATCGATGCTGGCCAGTAGGTCTCCCGCTGCCACGGTCTGGTTGTCCACCACGCTGACGCCGACGATCCGCCCGGTGACCTGGGGTGCCACGGCTATAAGATCGGACCGCACATAAGCATCCGATGTATAGGCGACGAACGACGTCACGATCTCGTACAGCACGAACAGCACGACGATCGCTGTTCCGGCGATCCAGATGCGCCGTCGCCGGGTCATGTCCTGGTATCGCGCTTCATGGAACATGGGCGTTCGTTGGACGGGCATGATTTACGCGACGGATCGTGGCCGCCTGCGTGACGTGGGCTTCTCCGCGATCGGATATCAGCCGGCGGTGCGAAATCGATCCCACGGACCGTCATCCGGCTCCCCCTCTGTGTTTGTTCGTCCACGATGATTTACTGCCGCGGCGGTGTTTGTCGAGCCGTCCCCATTCGCCTGATGGCTGCATTCCCTGTATGCTGACCTCGTGTCAGAACCTGATGACCTGTTCGGCGCCCCCGATCCCGTGGCGCCGCCTCAACCCGACGGCAACCGTCCGCTCGCGGATCGGCTGAGGCCTGCCACGCTGTCCGAAGTCGTCGGACAGGACCATCTGCTGGGTCCCGAGGGCGCGCTGACACGTATGTTGGAGCGTGGGTCGCTTGCCTCGCTGATCCTTTGGGGGCCGCCGGGTGTCGGTAAGACGACCATTGCGCGGTTGCTGGCGTCGCGGGCCGGGTTGGCGTTTGTTCAGTTGTCGGCCGTGTTCTCCGGCGTCGCTGACCTGAAGCGGGCGTTCGATGATGCCACCAAGCGGCGGCGGGTGGGGCAGGGGACGCTGTTGTTCGTGGACGAAATCCACCGCTTCAACCGGGCGCAGCAGGACGGGTTTTTGCCGGTGGTGGAAAACGGCACCGTCACGCTGATTGGGGCCACCACGGAAAACCCGTCCTTCGCCCTGAACGGCGCGCTGCTGTCCCGCTGCCAGGTCATGGTGCTGCGGCGGCTCGACGACGCGGCCCTGGACCGGTTGCTGATCCGCTCCGAGGAAGAAATCGACCGTCCGTTGCCGTTGACCGAGGATGCCAAGGCGACGTTGCGTGCGATGGCCGATGGTGATGGGCGGTATCTGCTGAACATGGTGGAGCAGATTATTGCGTTGCCGCGGGATACGCCGCCGTTGGACACTGCCGCGCTGTCCGAATTGCTGTCTCGGCGGGCGGCGCTGTATGACAAGGATCGGGAAGAGCACTACAATCTGATCTCGGCGTTGCATAAGTCGTTGCGTGGATCAGACCCCGATGCCGCGTTGTACTGGTTCGCGCGCATGCTGAACGGTGGTGAGGACCCTCGTTATATTGCCCGGCGGCTGGTCCGGTTCGCGGCTGAGGATATCGGCATGGCCGATCCCAATGCGCTGACACAGGCTTTGGCGGGTTGGGAGACCTATGAGCGGCTGGGCTCGCCGGAGGGCGAATTGGCGATTGCGCAGGTCGTTGTGTATCTGGGGACGGCGCCGAAATCGAATGCGGTTTATACCGCATTCGGGCAGGCGAAGGCGGCGGCGAAGAATACCGGCAGCCTGATGCCGCCGGCGCATATTCTCAACGCGCCGACGAAGCTGATGAAGCAGCTTGGGTATGGCGCGGGGTATGAATACGACCACGGGGCCGAGGATGCTTTCTCCGGCCAGAATTACTTCCCGGACGGCATGGATCGTGTGTCGTTCTACCAACCGCGAGACCGCGGGTTCGAGCGTGAGATCGGCCGGCGCCTGGAATACTGGGCGGAACTGCGGGCGAAACGATAGCGCCGATCTTATGGTAACAGCCATTGACACATCGGTCTGGTCATGGCCCGGCGCCACGTCAGTCCGGGCCATCTGCGCACCAGCCGATGAAGCGTGGATGGCCGGGACACGCATAGCGCGCGCCCGGCCATGACGGCATCCAAGAATCGGTATCAACGGCGCTTGGTATAAGATGCTGGATCAGATGGCCCGGACTGACGCCAGGCCAGGACGGCGTTGGTATGTCGGCGTCAGCGGTCGTTAGTGAAACGCCTTGGCGATCCGGCCCCAGTCCTCGATCGCCGATTCATGGCCGGGGACGATCGGGATGACCAGTTGCGACAGGCCGCCGTCGCGCATTGCCTCGATCCGCTGCTTGATGTCCTGCTCTGTCCCGGTGAACGTGGTCTGGCGGATCAGTTCGGCGCTGATGAAGCGTTCCTCCTCGGGCTTGATCGCCACGCAATGGCCGGTGTGGTTCATCAGATAGCGTGCGTCCGCCGGTTCAAATTTGCGTGCCGCTTCGACATAGCCTTGCAGCACCGCTTTCACGCTGTCCGGCACCGGGGATGTGTTCAGCCAGCCCTCCATGTCGACGTCGGCGGCGCGATGCAGCAGCACCGCCGCGCGTGGTCCCGCCTCTGCCCGGACGCGGGGGCTGTCCAGGGTTTCTCCGTCGCGCAGCAGGCACCCCCAGACCCAGGCGGAGGCATACAGATCGCCGGCGGCGCGGCCGCTGTCGGTCCAGGTTTTCTGCATGCCTCGGAGGGCGGCCAGGCCGTCGTCGACGCCGGACATCACCGTTTTCCAGGCGGCGCCATGCCGAGCGGTCATCTGCCGGCCTTTGGGGCCGAGGGCGGAGATATGCAGCCGGACCGGGTCCTTGATGTTGATCAGGCCGAGTTCGGGGTTGAGGAACCTGATCTTCTTGCGCACGCCGGGATCGACTTCCGCCTCGGTCGTCTCGCCGTTCAGCAGGGCGTAGACGACGCGGATGTACTCCTCCATGTCGGCGAGCTTCATGGCGCCCAGGCCCATCGCTCGGCGGGCGGAAAATCCGGTGCCGACGCCGAAATCGATGCGGCCGGGGGCCATGGCGTTCAGGGTGGCGAAGCCGGCCGCGGTTACGGCGGGGATGCGGTTGGTTGGCACCAGCACGCCGGTGCCCAGGCGGATGCGGGAGGTCTTCAGGGCTGCCCCGCCCATGGCGACGAACGGGTCGGCCACCAGCATCTGGGTGTCATAGAACCAGGCATGGGTGAACCCGAGTTCCTCCGCCCGCTGTGCCACTTTCCAGCTATCGCCGGCTGTCGGAATCCCGATGCCAAATTCCATGGTCGTCGCTCCCTTGGGTTTTGCCGGCAGCCTATCGCGCGACCGGCGGAGCGTTCAACCTTGACCCCACCGTCCCCAAACCCCAAACCCCGCGCATGACCCTCAAAACCCGCACCGTCACCGAAGATGAGGCCGATATCCGGCTGGACCGCTGGGTCCGCCGTCATTTTCCCGGCACGCAGCAAAGCCTGATCCAGAAATGGTGCCGCACCGGGCAGATCCGTGTGGATGGTGCGAAGGTTGACACCAACACGCGGCTTACCGTCGGCCAGTCCGTCCGTGTTCCGGAAATGGATGCTCCGGCTGAGCCCAAGCCCGTCAGCCGGGTTGATCCGCATGATGCCAAGGATTTGCAGCAGGCGGTCATCTACCAGGACGACCAGGTGCTGGTGATCAACAAGCCCTATGGGCTGCCGGTCCAGGGCGGGCCGGGGATCACCCGGCATCTGGATGGGATGCTGGACGCACTGCGGTTCGGGTCCGAACATCGGCCTCGGCTGGTGCACCGGCTGGATCGGGACACGACCGGGGCGCTGCTGCTGGCCCGTACGCCGGGCACCGCCGGAAAGCTCGCCGCCCTGTTCAGGGGGCGTGACATCGACAAGACCTACTGGGCGGTGGTGGCTGGACGGCCGGTCCCGGTGGAGGGCCGCATCGACCTGCCGCTGAAGCGCATCGGTGGTGCTCGCGGCGAACGCACGGCCCCTGCCGATCGCGACGATCCGGATGGCGCCCGAGCGATTACGGATTATCAGACGCTGGATCATGCGGCGCGGAAGCTGTCGTGGTTGGAACTGAAGCCGCTGACCGGGCGCACGCATCAACTTCGCGTCCACTGTGTCGCCATCAAGGCCCCGATCCTGGGCGATGAGAAATACGAGGAACCGGACCAGAACCTGGCGTTTTCCGCCCTGATCGAGGGCCTGTCGTCCGACCTTCACCTGCATGCGCGGCGGTTGGTGCTGCCTCATCCGGCCGGGGGTACCCTGACTGTCGAAGCCGACCTGCCACCCCATATGAGGGCGACCTTCAAG
The DNA here is from genome assembly GCF_009765975.1 of Acidisphaera sp. S103. Lineage (GTDB taxonomy): Bacteria > Pseudomonadota > Alphaproteobacteria > Acetobacterales > Acetobacteraceae > Rhodopila. Next base: position 212,614 of record NZ_LMUJ01000032.1, read on the forward strand.
ACACTCGGCTTCCATGCCCCGCCGGCCCAACCACCCGGGAGACAACGATGACCATGCGCCGTCCCTTGCGCATCGCACTGATCGCCGTCGCGGCCGTCATTGTTCTTGCGGTGGGGGGCGGGGCGGTGTTCCTCGCCAGCTTCGACCCGAACACACTCAAGCCCCGTATCATCGAGGCGGTGAAGCGTGCCACCGGCCGGGACCTGGTGCTGAACGGCAAGATCAGCCTGGAATTCGCCCTGCGGCCGACGATCCAGGTGAAAGATGTCGCCTTCGCCAATCCGCCGGGTTTTTCCCGTCCGCAGATGGCCACGCTGCAGTCCATGGCGTTGGAACTCGGTCTGCTGCCGTTGCTGTCCCACCGGATCGAGATCGATCATCTGGTGCTGATCCATCCCGATATCCTGTTGGAGACCGCGGCCAACGGCCAACCCAACTGGCTGATGAAGCCGGAGGTCTCGCCTGAAGCACCTGCCAGTCCTCAGACCAGCGCACCGTCCACGCCCCGGGCGCCGACGACCGTCAGCGTCAACACGATCCGCATCCAGGACGGCACGATTGCTTATCGCGACGATGTGACCGGCAAGGTCACCGCCGTCGGCGTCTCGAAACTGGACGCGACATCCGCATCGCCGGACGCGCCGCTGCACCTGGACATGGACGCCGTCTACAACGGCACGGCATTCAAGCTGGCCGCCGATACCGGCAGCCTGTCCCGCTTGCAGGACCCGGCCGCGACGTCACCCTGGCCGGTGAAGCTGGCGTTGACCGTGGGGGCCGCGAAGCTGACGGCCGATGGATCGATGACCCAGCCGCTGCAGGGCAAGGGCTATCAATTGGCGGTCAGCGGCACGGTGCCCGACGCCGCGGCACTGACTCCCTTGCTGCAAGGCTTTGTGCCGCCACCGCTGCATGATGTCAGTTTTGCCGCCAAGGTCGCTGACACGGGCGGCCGGTTGCCCGAATTTTCGACCTTGACCCTGCATGTCGGGACCTCGGACCTGGGCGGCCAGTTCGCTGGCCTCAAGATCGACAAGCTGGATGTCGAGGCCCCGAGGACCGACCAGCCGATGAAGATCGCCGCCGCTGTCCGGGTGGGCGACACGCCGCTGACCGCGACGGGCACGTTCGGCCCGCCGGCGCTGCTGTTGCCTGATGCCAAGCCGGCTCCGTTCCCGGTCGATCTTGCGATTCAGGCGGCCTCGGCGACGGTTTCCGCGAAGGGCTCGATCGCGGATGTTCGGGCGATGACCGGTATGAACGTCGCGGTGACCGGGCAAATTCCCGATCTGTCGGCGTTGTCGCCTTTGGCCGGGCGGCCGTTGCCGGCTATCAAGACGGTGGCGTTCCAGGGCAGTTTGACCGATGCCGATGGCGGTTTCCGGCATGGTGCGGCGTTGCATGGCATCACCCTGACCAGCGCGGACGGTGACCTGTCGGGCGATGCCGCGATTGCCCTGGCGGCCCGAGCGTCGTTGACCGCCGACCTGAAATCGAACCGTATCGACCTCGACGCCCTTCAGGCCGCTATCGACCAGACACCGGCCGCCGCGCCCTCCGCCCCATCGCAAGGCGCTGCGCCGCCACCGTCACAACCGCAGAAGCGGCGGGGCAACCCCCTGTTTTCCGGCCAGCCGATCCCGTTCGCCCCGCTGCGTTCGGCCGACGCCGACCTGAAACTGCACGTCGCCGACCTGCATACGGGTGGCACAGACTACAAAGCGATCGACACCCGCGCTGTCTTGTCGCACGGCAAGCTGACCGTCGATCCCTTCGCCGCCGATGTGCCGGGAGGCCATTTGTCCGGCACACTCTCCATCGATGCCGCGCAGCCCAGCCCCGCGGTTCATCTTGTCCTTCATGCGCCCGGCCTGGCGCTGAAACCCATCCTCGCCGCCACGCATCAGCCCGCTTACGCGACGGGCAACGTCGAGATCTATGCCGATCTCAGCGGCAGCGGCGACACGCCGCATGCCATCGCCGCGTCGCTGAGTGGCTCGCTCGGCCTCGCCATGGCCGGCGGCACCCTGGACAACCGCCTGATGGGCAATCTGCTAGGCAAGGTGATGGACTCGCTGAACGCGCTCAACCTTGTGGGCAAAGGCGGAACCAGCGACCTGCGGTGCTTTGGCATGCGTATGGATGCTCAGCGCGGTATCGGCACGATCAAGGCACTGGCCCTGAGTTCTTCGCTGCTGACGATGAGCGGAGGGGGAACCGTCAACCTGGGTACCGAAACCCTGGACATGACGATGCGCCCACAGGCACGGATTGCTGGCACTGGCGTGGTGATACCGCTCACCGTCACTGGCCCGATCCGCGATCCGGCCGTTAAAATGAACGATCTTCGCACGGCGGAAGCCAATGCCGGCACTGTCGCGGGTGCTGTAATCGGTGGCGCTACGGGTTTGGGTATTGTCGGTGGCCTGCTGGGCACGGATAAGCTTCTCGGCGGCGGATCGGGCGATGTTTGCCCCGCGGCGCTGGCTGCGGCGCGCGGTCAGGCGGTTCCGGATGCTGCCCCCGCCAAGGCGGGCAAACCGAGCATGCCCAATCCGGGGGCGTTGCTGAAAAATCTGTTTCGGTAAAGGGTCGTTGGTGAAGCGCTTCTGGGACACCGCCTCGGTTCAAGGGGCTGAAAAAGGGTATTCGATCCTGCTGGACGGCAGGCCGATGCGCCTGCCGAGCGGAACCCCCCTGGTGGTGGGAAAGGCACGGTTGGCGGACGCGATCGCCGAGGAATGGCAGGCGGCCGGCGGTATCAAGGGCGGCGAGATGTCGTTCAAGGACACGCCGCTTACCCGCCTCGCCGGCACTGCGCTGGAGCGGATTGCTCCCGATCCGGCCCCCACTGTCGATGCCATCGCCCGTTATGGCGAGACTGACCTGCTGTGCTACCGCGCCGAGGCGCCGCAGAACCTGGTGGAGCGGCAGCAGCGCCAATGGCAGCCCTGGCTGGATTGGGTCGCGTTGGCCTATGATGCGCCGCTGCGTGTGGCTTCCGGCGTTGGCTATGTGAAGCAGCATCATGACAGCATCGCGGCCTTGCGGCGCGCGGTGGCGGCGCTGGATGTGGACGCGCTCGCCGGCCTCGGCATCGCGGTGCCGGCCCTGGGCAGCCTGGTGCTCGGCCTGGCGCTGGCGGCGGGTGAGATGGATGCGGAGACAGCTTACGCCCTGGGTGCCCTGGACGAACTGTTCCAGGCGGAGCAATGGGGTGAGGACTTTGAGGCCGCGGACCGGCGCACGGGCATGTTGGCGGATATCGTGCTGGCGGCGCGGTATATCGACCTGACACGGGGGAATGGGTGAACGCGAAACGGCTGGTGATCACGGGCCGGGTGCAGGGGGTCGGCTACCGGGCCTGGATGACGCACAAGGCGACCGAACTCGGCCTGTCGGGGTGGGTGCGCAACCGTCCGGACGGGTCTGTGGATGCGTTGATCGCCGGCGACGTCGCGTCGGTGGAGGAACTGTCCCGGCTTTGCCGCCGAGGCCCCCGGTTGGCGGAGGTGTCGTCGATCGATGAGGATCTGGCGGACCCGCCGGAGGAACCGGGGTTCCACCAGGTGGGGTGAGCGTACTCGTTGTTTTACAATCGGGATCGGCACGCCGGCATCCCGCGGTCGCTGTATCGGCAGCCCCGATGACAGGGGGAAATACCAAGGTTCAGCTTCTTTTCAGCGGTGGGAAGGAACACGGACATGAATGCGGCAACGGGCTTTGTCATACCGGCGGGCGGCGGGAAGATTATCCAATCGCCGACCCCCGGTCGCTTCTTTGCACTGAAGCTTCTCGGGCGCGAGACCAACGAGAGCATCATGATGTTCGAGGAGACCCTGCCAGCCGGTACCGCGAGCATCCATCATTTGCACCACGATAGCGATGAGGTCGCCTGGGTGATGTCCGGCGAAATGACCTTCAAGATCGGCGAGGCGGTGACCGTCGGTGGCCCCGGCACCTGCGCGTTCATGCCGCGCAACGTCCCGCACGCGTGGAAGAACACGGGCAGGGAGACGGCCCGCGTGTTGTTTCTCTATACGCCGGCGAACGCTGGCGGCCTGATCGAGAAACTTTCGGAACATCACGCAATGAATGACGACGAACGCGCCGCATTCTTCGAGCGTCACCACTGGGAAGTGGTCGGCCCGAACCCGCTTTGAGGACACCCATTTCGGGCCGATGGGTAGCCGCCTGGGCGCACAAGGGGCAGGTGTTGGAAACGGTTCCCCGGATCCGCGTGATGCCTATGTCCCATCAGTAACCATCGGCCGAATTGAGTATCAGGATTTTCCATACACGATCAATCGTGCGTACGACCCGGAAAAGCGGTCGATGATCTCGGCGAGACCGCCTTCCTCCACTAGGTCGACGGCCTCTTCGGCATCGAACCATTTGGTTTCCCGTTGGCCTTTTTCCCGGTAGTTATCGAGCTGGCGTTCGACGCGGAACAGAAACACCCAGACTTGGCATAGGACTTCTCCGTCGGGCAGCCGCTTCGGATAGTGGAAGTTGCCGATCGGGCGCTTGTCGATGTGGCCGATCAGGCCGGCTTCTTCGTATGCTTCCTGCGCGGCTGCCTCGGCGGGTTTGCGGCCCTTCATCGGCCAGCCTTTGGGGATGACCCAGCGGTGTGTCTCCCGCGAGGTCAGCAGCATGACCTGGCGCGTGCCGCCCGGGCTGAGGCGCCAGGGCAGGGCGGCGAACTGGGTGGTGCCATCTGAGTTGTGCTTTGCCATGCCGTGGCCTGTCGCGTTTCATCCTTGGACCGTCATGTTAGGCCGGATGGCGGGCGATGGAAGAGGAATGTGGATGTCGGGTTTCGTGGATTTTACCGGGCAGGGATGGTTGCAACTGGGCGAGCTGACGCTGGCCTTCGTCCTGTCGGCTCTGGTGGGGGCGGAGCGGGAGATCCGGCAGAAAAGCGCGGGGCTGCGGACCCATACCCTGGTCGGGGTGTCCGCCGCGCTGATTATGCTGGTGTCGAAATACGGGTTCATGGATGTCCTGGCGAACGGGCGGATCGTGCTGGATCCGTCTCGGGTCGCGGCGCAGGTCGTTTCGGGAATCGGCTTCATCGGCGGCGGCGTCATCTTCATGCGGCGCGACGTGGTGCGCGGGTTGACCACGGCGGCGTCGGTCTGGCTGACGGCGGCGCTGGGGATGGCGTGCGGGGCGGGACTGCTGGTCCTGGCGGTGGCGACGGTGATCGGGCATTTCGTGATCATGCTGGGGTTTCCGATGCTGACGCGCCGGCTGCCCAGGCCGCGGCGCATGGCGACGGATATCCAGATCGCCTACGAGGACGGCCATGACCTGCTGCGGACCATTCTGCTGCGCTGTTCGGAGCTTCGTTTCGCGATCAACCATGTGCGGCTGGATCGGGAAGGCAACGGGGTGGAGGAGGCGCTGGATCGGGCGGATGAGGAGGGCGTGGAGGTTGGGCCTCGGCGTGGCGGCGGGATGATGATGTTGCGGATGCAGGTGAAGGGGAAGCGGCCGGTTTCGCAGTTGATCTCGGCGTTGAGTGAGGTCGTGGGGGTGCGGGAGGTGGGGACGGTGGAGGAGGATGTGGAGTTGGATTAGGGGGACTTGATCCCGGAAGCGGGCGGTGTAGCAAGTTCAGGTGATATGAGCGACGATCCCAAGAGACGACGCCGATAGAGAAATGATCGCGGCGCCGAGAATAATCCAGAGCGTGTCGATTTCCGTTGTCAGCAAAAGAGCCAGGCTGACCGCCGCAATTCCCACCGTTACCCAGTCGGTAAGCGCCTGGTGAGCGAGAGGGATAGCCGCCGCGAGTAGAAGGCCGGCGCTCGCCAGCACGACGGCTTGCAAGATCGCCTTGACGCGGGGATGTTCGATATGCCGTCCGGTATAGTGGACGAGGGGGATCACCAGCAGCGCTGGGGTAATCATGGCGAGCCAGCCGGCGATCGCGCCAGGCAGACCAGCGACGAAATAGCCGACGCTAACGACGTAAAGCCCGACCGGTCCGGGTGTGCTTCGCGTAATTACCACGGCTTCGTTAAGTTGCTGGTCGGTCAGCACATGGTAGTGGACCACCAGTGAGTCCTGGATCACCGGCAAGGATGCAAGCCCCGCGAAGGCGGTCACCGTCCCCTTGAGCAGCAGAAGATACAGCAGAACGGCGTTCATGACCGGCCCTCCGGTAGAAACGCGCCCACGACGCCCGCGAGCAGCAGAATGTAGATCGCCGAAACACCCAGGCCGACGTAGGCTCCGAACGCTACCGCCCCGATGATGACAACACGCAGCCGGGCGCCGGCCTTGTAATGGGGCCGCGCAATCGTCCAACTGGTCTTGGCGGTGATCGCCACGGCCGCCGCGACCGCGCCATGGATGGCGGCTTGTGCGATGCGGTTCTGCTGCCACTCGCTGAACAGGCTGGTCAGCACGACCACCATCAACGTGCAGGGGATCGAGGCGGCGAGCAGCGCGCAGATCGCGCCGGGTAAGCGACGCAGCAGCCAGCCGAGGGCCGTGCAGTTGGCAAGCAGATTGGTTCCCGGCGTCAGACGTCCGAGCGCAAAACAGAGGGCGAAGCTATCGTCTGACAGCCAGTGGCGTTTCGTGACCAGCTCCCGGTGCATCACCGCCGAGGTCGCGCTGCCGCCCCCCAAGGTGAAGTTACCGTAGCGAGCAAAAAAATCGATGATCCGCCCGAGGCTGGGAGTTCGCCTGACCTCGCTATCTACCCGCGCTTGATCAATCATCTCGCACCGCTATGTCTTTATGCCATAGCGATACTCAAAAAACGTTCAGGCCGCTAGCCCTGTGGTCTCCTGTGGCCTCATACTTTTTGGATTGGTCCTGTCTTCGCCCGTTGCTCAAGACCGGCGAGATCGGACACAGCGAGGTCCCGCATGGCGGTTTCCAAACGTCGATACCGCCCAAGAATATCTTGCCCGAGCGGCGTCAACACTGCGCCGCCGCCGCGCACGCCGCCGAGGGTCCGCTCGACTGTCGGGGTGATGAATGTCTGGTTAAGGCTATCGATCAGCAGCCATGCACGCTTGTAGTCCATCCCCATTGCGCGTGCCGCCGCAGCAATCGAGCCGGTTGCGTGGATGCTTTCGAGCAAGGCCGCCTTACCCGGGCCAATGCGTGCACCTGAATCCAGCACCAGGGTGATTTGCAGATGGGCCATATCAGAACGTTACGGCATCGATCCAGACGGGAAGCCCGCGCGCCGGTTCCGAACAATCTTCATCCTCAGAACAGCTTCCCCCCATCCGGCACCCGCAGGTCCGGGCGCACCAGCACGACGGCCCCATCCTCGTCCGGCATGCCCAGCGTCAGGACCTCGCTGATGTAGGGGCCGATCTGGCGCGGGGGGAAATTCACCACCGCGCAGACCTGGCGGCCGAGCAACTGGTCGGGGCGGTAGTGGACGGTCAGTTGGGCGCTGGACTTTTTCAGCCCGATCTCCGGGCCGAAATCGATGATCAGCTTGATTGCCGGTTTACGGGCCTCGGGGAAAGGTTTGGCCTCGACGATGGTGCCGACGCGGATGTCGACGGCCTCGAAAGCGTCGTAAGTGATCTGTTCCGCCATTTGTCTGCTCCCTCCGCGTTGCCTTGTCCGTCACCTGGACTATTGTGACGGTTTCTCGACCGAAGGATCACCATGCGCGATTACCAGCTTCCCGGCCGCAGCCCGGTCTATGCCACTCACGGGATGGCGGCAACGTCAATGCCGGCCGCGACGCTGACAGCGCTGGATGTGTTGCGCGCCGGCGGCAACGCGCTGGACGCCGCGGTGGCCGCGGTGGCGGTGCAATGCGTGATCGAGCCGCAGTCCACCGGCATCGGCGGTGACTGCTTCTGCCTCTACGCTCCGGCGGGGACCGGGAAGGTGTTCGCGCTGAACGGGTCGGGCCGAGCGCCCGCGGCGGCGAACATCGATTGGTATGAAAGCCGGCAGATGCGGGCGCTGGAGGCGACCTCGGCGCATTCGGTGACCGTGCCGGGGGCGGTCAACGCGTGGGAAACGCTGCTGAAGGCGCACGGCCGTAAGGGGTTGGATGAGCTGCTGCAACCGGCGATCCGGTTTGCTCAGGATGGCTGGCCGGTGTCTCCGAAAGTGTCCTGGGACTGGGCGCGCGGGGTGGAGAAGCTGCGCAAGGGCGGGTCGACGCCGTTTCTGCCGAATGGTGCCGCGCCGAAGGTGGGCGACATTTTCGCCAATCCGGCGCTGGCGGAGACGCTGCGATCGATCGCTCGGCATGGGGCGAAGGCGTTCTATGAGGGGCCGGTGGCGGCGGACATGGTGGCTACGCTGCGGGAGCATGGCGGGCTGCATACCGAGGAAGATTTTGCGCTTGGCCTCCACAATGCGGAGTTTGTCGATCCGATCACGCTGAACTGGAAGGGTTACGACGTGTACCAGTGCCCGCCGAATGGGCAGGGACTGCTGGTGCTGATGATCCTGGGGATGCTCGGCGGGTTGCCGACGGCGCCGGACGGACCGGCCGGGATTGTGCGTGCGCATCGGCATATCGAGGCGGCTCGGCTGGCGTATCGGGACCGGGATGCGTTCCTGGCCGACCCCGGCCAGGTCGATGTTCCGGTGAAGAAACTGCTGAGTCCGGCGTATCTGGCGGCTCAGCGGGCGCTGATCAGCGATACGGCGGCAATGCCTGTGCTGCCGGCGGCTGGTGAGTCGATGCTGCCGCCGCATAAGGACACGGTTTATTTGTGTGTCGTTGATAAGGACGGCAATGCGTGCAGCTTCATCAACTCGTTGTTTGAGAATTTCGGCAGCGGCATCCTGGCACACAAGTCGGGCGTGATGCTGCAGAACCGCGGGTTCGGGTTCCGGCTGGAACGGGGGCATCCGAACTGTATCGCGCCCAGGAAGCGGCCGATGCACACGATCATTCCGGGGATGCTGATGAAGGACGGACGCGCGGTGATGCCGTTCGGGGTGATGGGCGGGCACTACCAGCCGGTCGGGCAGTCCTGGTTCCTGACCAATTTCCTGGAGTACGGGCTGGATATCCAGCAGTCGATGGATCTGTTCCGGATGTTCCCCACGGGCGGGAAGTTGCAGGTGGAACGGGGCGTCCCTGCTGAACTGGTACGTGAGTTGGCGGCGATGGGGCATATGCCGGAGTCGACGGAACGGCCGCATGGCGGCGGACAGGCGATCTGGATCGACCATCAGCGCGGTTGCCTGGTTGGCGGGTCGGAGCCTCGCAAGGACGGTCTGGCGCTGGGGTATTGAGCGATGGAACCGTGTGAGCTGACAGCGGTCGAGGCTCGGCGGTTGATCGGGACGAAGAAGCTGTCTTCGTCCGAGTTGCTGGCGAGCTGTATTGACCGGATTGAGGCGGTCGATCATGCGGTCAACGCGATGGTTGCCCGGGATTTCGACCGGGCTCGGGTTGCGGCGAAGGCCGCCGATGCGGCGGTGGTTCGTGGCGACCGACTGCCGGCGCTGCATGGGCTGCCGATCGGGATCAAGGATTTGGAGCCGACCGCCGGGCTGCGCACGACTTTCGGCAGCCCTTTGTTCCGCGACAATGTTCCCGCGAAGGACGCTCGGCTGGTCTCGGCGATCCGGGCGGCGGGGGCGATCGTGGTGGGAAAGACCAACACGCCGGAGTTCGGCGCGGGGGCCAATACGCGGAATGCCGTCTATGGGGCGACCGGTAATCCGTTCGATCCGGAAAAATCGTGTGCCGGATCATCCGGTGGATCGGCGGTGGCGCTGGCGACCGGGATGGTGCCGATCTGCCAGGGGTCTGATACCGGCGGGTCGTTGCGTAATCCGGCTTCGTTCTGCGGGATTGTCGGGTTCCGGCCGACTCCGGGGCTGGTGCCGACCGAACGGCGGCCGCATGGGTGGAGCGGGCTGCCGGTGGTGGGTCCGATGGGGCGGACCGTGGCGGATACGGCGTTGCTGCTCAGCGGCATGATCGGGAACGATGCGGGCGATCCGCTGGCGACCACGATTCATGGGAAGACGGTGCGGAAAGCGAAGGATTTCTATCCGCTGGCGCCGATCGATCTTGGCGGGTTGCGGGTCGCGTTGACCCCGGATTTTGGGTTCGCGCCGACGGAGCAGCACATTGCCTCGGTGTTTGGTGAGAAGACCGGGCTGTTCCGGCATGTGTTCGCGCGAGCGGATGATGCGACGCCTGATTGCGCTGGCACGGATGAGGCGTTCGAAGTGCTGCGCGCGCTGACGTTCCTCGCCGCGCATTTGGACAAGGTGCGGAATACGCCGGATCGGGTCGGGCCGAACGTGCGGGCGAATGTCGAGGAGGGATTGCGTTATAACGCCGAGGACATCAGCCGCGCATTCGCGATCCAGACCGCGCTGTATCATCGGTGGCAGTCGTTTTTCGGCCAGTACGATGTGATCCTGACGCCGTCAATCACCATCAGTCCTCGGTCGTGGCGGGAACTGTATCCGGCGGAGATCGACGGTAAGCGGACCCGGACGTATTTCCATTGGCTGGCGATGGCGTATGCGGTCACGGTCGTGGGTCATCCGGCGGTGTCGCTGCCGGTGGGGGTGGACCGGAATGGTATGCCGTTTGGGTTGCAGATCGTGGGGCCTCGGGGTGGGGATGCGCTGGTGTTGCGGGTGGCGGCGGAACTGGAGGCGCTGCTGGCCGGGGACCCGCGGACCGCTCGGCCGGTGCCGGATGTGGCGGCGCTGAAGGTTGCGCCGCCGATCAGTGGGGTTGAGGGGTTCCTGGGGTTCGATTAGGGGTTGTAGGAAGGCGTGGATGGCAGGCCTTCGCCTGCCATGACGATTCTGCAATGGCGTTGATGGCAGGGCTTCGCCTGCCATGACGGGGACCGACCGCTACTTCAGTTCAAAGCCCATGGCGTGCAGCGTTGCGACTTGTTTGTCGCGGCCGGCCATGGCGGCGATCTTGCCCATGCGGCCGATGACGCGCTTGGTCCAGGTGTCGACCGCCATGTCGTTGCGGGTGGAAAATCCGCTCAGCAGGGCGTCGTAGGCGGCGCGGTGGGCTTGCTCGCCGGTCGTGTCGTAGGTGTTGTGGTGGACGATCACGTCCTGGGGAAGGCGGGGTTTGACCTCGGTGGCGCCGGCGGTCGAGGCGTAGCCGACGCACATGCCGAATACACCCATCGCTCCGCTGGGCAGGCCGACGATGCGGGCGACTTCCTGCGGGTTGTTGCGCAGGGCGCCGATGTAGACGCAGGACAGGCCGAGCGACTCGGCGGCCACGGTGGCGTTCTGGGCGGCGAGGGCGGCATCGATGGCGGCGACCAGGAAGGTTTCCTGGTAGGGCATCGTTTCGAGTGTGACGTTTTCCTGGGCGCCCAGCCGCTGATTGCGGGAGATGTCGGCGACCCAGACCAGGAACAGCGGGCATTCCTTGATGTGCTTCTGGTTTGCCGCGACGACCGACAGCGCGGCCTTTTTGTCCGGATCGGTGACGGCGATCACCGACCAGGTCTGCAGGTTGGAACTGGTGGCGGCCGATTGCGCCGCAGCGATCAGCGTTTCCAGCGTGCCCACGGGCAGCGCGTCCGGACGGTAGCCTCGGACGGAGCGGTGCGACAGCAGCAGGCTGAGGTGGTCGTTCCACGGGCCGGCGGCGGGGGCCGCGTCGGCGCCGTAGCGCAAGGCCAGCGAGTCCGCGGCCGTGAGGACGGTGGGTTGGGAGACATCCATGATGAAAGACCTGTTCTACGGTGCCAGGACGCGGTCGGCCTCGGTCAGGCCGGGGTCGCGCGTCCATTCGGGATGGCGGTAAAGCTGCCCGAGACATTGCTGTATGGCAAGATGGACGCTGTAAAATAGTGGGTTAGGTGCGCTCGCTTGCGGCCCGCCATCGCCGATTTGCGGTGCGGGCCTCAAGGCAAGGCGTGGATGGCGTGCCTGCGCACGCCATGACGGGAGGGGCTGGTGGCGGTTGCCTCCGCCTCCAGCCGGTGCGTGGGTTGAGACGCTAATGCGCGATTGCTTCCACCTCCAACCGGTTGGTGCGTGGGCCCAGGGTGGCGACCGACAGGATCACGATCCCCATGCACACCGCGACGAAGGTGAACACACCCGTGGCGCCGAAATCGCGCAGGAAGAACGCGATGAAGAACGGCGTCAGGATGCCGCTCAGCCGGCTCCAGGAATACACGAAGCCGACGCCGCGGGCTCGGATTCGTGTCGGGTACAGTTCCGCCTGGTAGTTGTGCAACCCGTAGGACAGCCATTGCGCCGCCATTGCCAGACAGGCGCCCAGGGCGATCAAAGCCAAGGTGCTGTCGACGCTGGCGAACCAGATACCGAGCACGGCGATGGCGAAGCAGGCCAGGCAGCAGTGCCATTTTCGCTCGATCTTGTCGGCAAACGACATCAGCACCAACGGAAAGGCGACCGCGGCGACGTTGATGATCGTGCTGTACTCCAGGCTTTGGGTGACGTGGATGCCCTTGGCGATCAGCAGCGTCGGCGTCCAGGCGACGAAGCCGTAAAAGCCGACGGTCTGGAAGAAGTTGAACAGCATCAGCATGACCGTGCGCTTGCGGTATTCCGGGCTGAAAATCTCCCACAGGCTGCCTTTGCGCGGATCCTGGTAGTGCGGCACTTCCGGCTCCGGCAGCGGTTTGCCGTAATCGCGGGCGACGCGCGCCTCGATATCCGCCATGACCCGTTCGGCCTCTTCCATGCGGCCCTGCTGCGCCAGCCAGCGCGGGCTTTCGGGCAGGCCGAGCCTGATCCACCAGATCACGACGGCGGCGATCGAGCCGATCCAGGTGACCCAACGCCAGCCGTCATAGCTCCAGATGCTTGTGGGGATCAGTTGCCAGGACAGGAAATAGGACACCAGGAAGGCGATGGCGCTCATGGCCTGCAGGAAGCCGAACGCGGCGCCGCGGGTCTTTTTGGGCACCAGTTCGGACAGGTACGCGTCCACCGTGACCAGTTCGAGGCCGACGCCCAACGCGCTGATGAAGCGCCACAGGTTCACACCGTCGGCAGTGGTCTGCATGCCCATGATGAAGTTGGCGATGCCGAACCACAGAAGCGAGTAAGCGAAGATCGCTCGACGGCCGAAACGATCGGCGATGTAGGAAACGAACAGCGTGGCGATGAAGAACCCGGCGAACAGCGCGGCGACGAAGCTGGCGAAGCCGCTGAGGCCGAAGAAGCTGACGGTGGTCGGGGTGAAGATCTGTGCTTTGAACAGTCCCGGCCCGAGGGCGCCGATCAGGCCGATCGCGTAGCCGTCGAAGAACCCGCCGAAGGTGAGCAGGAGCGCCATGATCCACAACGATCGGGTCATCGGCAGCCGGTCGAGCCGGGCGGTCAGTCTCTCGGCGGCGGTGGTGGTGCGGGTGGAACGTCCGTCCTCGGCGATGCTCATCGTCGGGCCGGTTCCGAGACCGGACATGGGGGGTGGGCTGGCCATTTGGTGTTTCCCTGGACTTGATTCTTTATTGCCGCGGTGTCCGGTGCTGTGGGCACCGGTTCATGCGCGGCAGTGCGTCCGTTGGTGAACGCGCGCGACAAGACTGCGGGCAATCGTGCCGGTATGTAAAGGGTGGGCGTGGCGTCGGTTGTCGGGCATCCGCCGCCGGTGGTGGCTGGCCGGTGTGCGGATGCCCGCATTTCGTCATGAACCGGACGCCAGCCCGATCGGTTACTCCACCGCCACAGGCATGAAACCGCGATCAATGGCCTGCTGGACGGGATCGATTGTCACGGATGAAAAACCACGACTGGGGGTGTTCGGACGCTGAGGAAGCCCGGCCATGGTCAGGCTTGGCTTACGCACCCATTGGGGATGGCGGCAAGGCTGCCCGAGACACCTCCGTGGCAGTTGGCCGCTACATCCCGCTCAGGCCGCTGCCTGGTGCGCCGCCGCCGACGCCGGAACTCGCCCCTGCACCCGTCGGGTTGAAGCGGCCGATATTGCCCAGAAGCTGTTGCAGGAACGATGCCTCGGTTCCTGGCGATGCCGTGGTGCGCGCGATCATCGGGGACGGCAGGGCGGCATCCTTGTCCAGCTTGCCGATGGATTTCAGCACGCCCTTGTCGTCGAAATTCAGCACCACGACGTTCTGGTTCAGCTCACCCAGCACGCGGCCGATGCGCGGCTGGGTCACTTCGGAGATATACAGCCAGGTGTTGTCGTCGAACGTGTCACGCGCGGTGGGCGACCCGATGACCGCCGTGACGTCGGCCTTGGTCGAAGTTCCGAGTACCAGTTCCTTCATCGACTCGGGGTCCACCTTGTTGCCGCGCAACTGCGGTGCCGGCATCAGCCACCCGCAGGAGGACAACAGCAGGCAGGAGATCAGCATCAGCCGGCGGAGAGTGATTGGCCGAAGGGGCGTTGACATGGGTAACTGGTATATCCCGCGAATTTTGGTGACCGGCTGGTTGGATCGGCGGCCGGTGTTATCTATAGGTGCGTGTCACGGTCGCCAAGGCCGTGTCAATGAGCATGCGGCCATCTGGTCGTTGAAATGAGCCCGCGGCCGTCTTGGCCGTGGCAATGAGCATAGAGGTGTGATTGGCCGGTTTCCTTCGCAGACGCGGCAAACACGAACGGGCCGCCTTCCAGCTTTACGGTTCGGCGGTTGCCGCGGCACGCGATCCTTACCTGTTTGCGACCTTGGGTGTGCCGGATACGCTGGACGGGCGGTTCGACGCCATCGTCCTGTACGTTTATCTGATCGTCCGCCGCCTGGACGGCGAACCCGAACCGGGTGCGACGCTGGCCCAAGCGGTGTTTGACGCCATGTTCCTGGATATGGACATCAATCTGCGGGAAATGGGCGTGGGCGATCTGTCCGTCGGCAAGCGCAATCGCGCGATGTGGGAGGCTTTTCACGGCCGCAGCGCAGCCTATGCCGCGGTATGGGAGGACGCGCCGGCCTTGGAGGCCGCGATTGCCCGGAATTTCTGGCGCGGCGCCGAACCGCCGGCCGGTTCGCCGGCTGCGCTGGTTCGGCTGGCCGGAAGCCAGGCTGCTTGCCTCGCCGCGCAGGCACTGGACGTGCTGTCGCGGGGCGACATCCGGTTCCTGCCGGCGGAGGAGGCGGCGCGATGATCCCCGAATTTCACCGGCCGCTGTCGTTGGATCGCGTCGGACCGCAGGGGCTGGATATGACAGTCGAGGCCACCCAGGCCGAGTGTGCCGCGCTGGCTGAACGGATGAAGCTGCCGGCGGTGCTGGCGCTGACCTGCACGTTCCACCTGATCCGCGAGGGGCGGGACATCGTCCAGGCGCGCGGCGTGCTGCGGGCCGAGATCACGCAAACGTGTGTCGTCAGTCTGGAAGACTTCGATGCGCCGGTGGAGGAGGTTTTTCAGGTCCGCTTCGTCCCGTCGGGCGAGGAATCCGACGATATCGACCCGGACTCCGACGACGAGATCCCGTTCGAGGGCAACCAGATCGACCTGGGCGAAGCGGCGGTGGAGCAACTCGGGCTGGCGTTGGATCCGTATCCGCGGATGTCAGGAGTCGAGATGCCGGCAGCGGAAGATGAGCCGGACCCACATCCGTTCGCGGCATTACGCCGTTTGAACTGAGGCGGGAATTACGCGTAGGCAAAGGGGTGGCCGCCGTGGTCCGCCGAGTTCGATACCTGCGATTACTCCACCAATCTTGATCGGAAAGGCGCACGGTTGCGTCGGGGTCAAGGCATCGCTCTTGCATGCCGGGTCCCTTTGATCGGGTTGACCGCGAAAGGACATCGCGCTTCGATGGCATCGGCGGGAGTAGGTAAATGGCGGATATGGAACGGGGGGACGGCGCCGTGGACACGGTGTTGCGGATGCGGCTGTTCGGGCCTGCATCTTTCGTCATTGGGGGGCGGGAGCTTCGTTTCAAAAGCTTGAAACTGCGCGCGGCGCTTGGCTACATCGCCCTGAGCGAGTCGCAGACCGAGACGCGTGAACGGTTGGTCGGCCTGCTGTGGAGCGAGTCGGGCGAAGAACATGCCAGGGCCTCGCTGCGCCAGAATATCCGGGAATTACGTGTTACCTTGCAGGGTCTGAACCATGACGGCCTGCACATCGTCGCCCGCGAGATCGGTTTCGAGTTCGGGACGGTCGAGGTGGATGTCCTGACGGCCATCAAGACAGCCGAAGCCGGCCAGGTTCATCCGCTGCTGTTGGAACGGCGCAATCTGGCGGCCGATCTGCTGGCCGGGCTGGAAGACCTGGATCCGTCCTTCCGGTCGTGGCTGCTGGCGAAGCGGCAGACGGTGCATGACCGGCTGCTGCGCGCGCTGGAGGCGGCGCTGGCCGACGAAGCCAATGATCTGACCGCGCAGGGGAACCTGGCGCAGGCCATCCTGAACCTCGACCCGACGCATGAGGATGCCGCGCGCCGGCTGATGCGGGCTCGGGCGATGATGGGCGACACGGCGGGGGCGCTGCGCGTCTACAAGGCGCTGTGGGACCTGCTGGACGACGATTACGGCATGGAGCCGGCGGAGGCGACGCAGAAGCTGGTCGCCGACATCAAGACCGGGTTGTTGGAACCGGCGGAGCCGGCGGCGGCGAAGCCCGCCGCCCTGCCGGTGCCGGCTCGCACACCCGATCCGGCGTCGGTCCGGACGCGCGAGACCCGCCTGTGGCTGTTTGTGCAGAATGTCGCGCTGCGGGAAGTCGATCCCGGCAAGGCGCATCTGGTGATGGAGTTCCGGCAGCACCTGATTGCCTCGCTGGTTCGCTTCCGGGAATGGCAAATCACCGATCCGCCGGTTTCGATGCCGACGGCCGAACCAACGCCCGGGACCGCCGGACGCTACGACGTGCAAATGGTCGCCTACCAGATCGGCAACGGCGTGAACATGATGATCACGCTTAAGGAGGTCGATTCGGGGCTGTATGTCTGGAGCCAGAATTTCGAACTGAATCTGGAGAACTGGTTCGTCGTCCAGCGGCAGGTGGTGTCCCGCATCGCAATGGGGCTGAATGTCCATCTGTCCGCCGAACGATTGCGGCGATTTTCGGACAGCCCGGACGTCTCGCTCGCCCTGTACGATCGCTGGCTTCGGTGCCAGACGCAACTCCGTACGTTCAATCCGATTGTTTGGAGCCGCCTCAAGGAGCAGTTCAAGGAGATCGTTCGTGAGGCTCCAGCGTTCGGGCCGGCTTATCAGGGTTTGGCCGGCCTGGAGAATCTGGAACACATCACCCATCCCGGCGTGTTTCGGACGCCCGATCGGGAGAGGAGCGCGTTGAGTTACGCGCGTGAGGCGGTCCGATTGGACCCGTCGGATGCGCATGCCCATCGCTGCATGGCCTGGTCCAACAGTCTGATCAAGCAGTTCGATCAGGCGATCATGCACGTCGAGGTGGCGCATGAACTGAATCCCAATGATTCCTGGTTCACCATCTCGGCTGCCAACCTGCTGGCATTTTGTGGAGAACTCGAACGCGCTTCGGAATTCGCGGCGCTTGCGATGGATAAGGTTTTGGCGCCCAGCCCGAGCCATTGGGCGTATCGTGCCGAGATCCATTATCTGTGCGGCGATTATGAGGCCGCGATCCATGCGGCGGACTTGTCGCGCAACGTCATTCCCGACATTCCCGCTTGGCGCGCCGCTGCGTATGCCATGCTCGGCCGATCGGCGGAGGCAAAGGCGGAGGCCGACCATTTCATCGAGAGCATCCGGGCAAGCTGGTACGGGTCCCAGCCGCCGACGCCCGAGGCAATCATGAAATGGCATCTGCACATTCACCCAATTCGCCGTCGCGAAGAGTGGAGCCATCTCCGCGACGGATTGGCCGCTGCTGGTTTGCCGACCGAGTCGATCGAACATGGCGTCTGGTAGGCAAACCGAGCCCGACGCCACTACTCGCAGTTGTTGATCGTGTATTCACCAATACGGCACGCGGTGAGAAGTGTGTTTTCGTCGGCCGTGAAGGACTTTCGCGAGCCGGTGTAGACGGCATCATAGAATGTCGGAAGCGGGTAGGGTTGGCCGGCAACGGCGGTCTTGCGTCCCTCCTTCATCATCGCCTCGGTCGGCAGCAGCATGATCAGGGGATCGTCGTTGCCGTACTGATAGAACTGCACTTGCCGGTCTGGTGCGCCGTAGACGCTGGCACCCTTGATGCCATGAGCCGTCATCTGGTTCACCAGCTTCCCGGTATCCGTGGGTCGCGGATGCAGGTTGCAGATCCACAATTCGACAAGTTCGCCCCACAGGCGCCAGTTTTCCTCGGTATCGTCGAAATCGACCTTCATGGGGGTTTTCATGTTTGTTGCTCCACCTTTTGCCGAACAGCAGATATTTAGCTCATATGGCCGAAATGAACAATGAGGCTTCAACCGTGATTCGAGCGTGATTGGAAATGCCGGTGGCAGGCGTCGAAACCTCTTTCGCCGATCGGTTGCGGGCGGCGGCAACTGCTTTGGCCGGGGCGTCTGGTGCAGCCGATTTGTTACGCATCCTGGGATACGGGGATGGTGACGTCGGCGCAACCGACGGTCGTGTCCGGATGCTGCGGGCTGCCGCGCTATTTCGCCGGCTGTTCCGGTGGCCGATGCCGGATGCACCGGGTCTGACGTTCTTTGGCGCCGAGGCTGATCCCGCGTGTCTGGGACTGCATGATGCGGGATTGCCGGTCGGCGGTGCCGCCGGTTCGGGGCTGGATCCGCGGCATGCTTTCGAGTCCTGTGTGGGCGAGGGCATCGAGTACCTCAGCCAGTTCGCGCAGCCGGACGATCGGTTTGGCGCGTGTCCGGAGACGCTCGATCCCGGGGTGCGCGGCTTTGTCGAGGCGGTCCTGTCAGCGTGCGGCGTGCCCGCCGATCGTGCCATCGACTGGATGCCGGTGCGGCGGCTGACGGATAGTGCGGTGTCATGGTATCCGGCCGATCTGTGCCTGCGACGGGCGGCGCGCGATTTCGTTCCGCCGATGAAGTTGAGCACCGGGTGTGCCGCCGGAGCGACGCGTGAGGCCGCGACGCTGCGGGGCTTGCTGGAACTGATCGAGCGCGATGCCGTGGCGTTGTGGTGGCGGGGTGGCCGCCGCGGCCGTTCGATGCCGGTTGCTGGTGAAACCACCACATTGTTGGATCGAGTTCGGGCCGGGCAAGGCGGCCGGGAGACCACGTTGCTGGATCTCACCAGCGATCTTGGCATCCCGGTGGTCGCGGCGTTTTCCACCCGCCCCGATGGCCACGGTTTCGCGCTCGGAATGGCGGCGCGGGTTGATTTCGCGGATGCTGCCCGTTCGGCGATTTTCGAGATGTGTCAGTCGGAACTCAGCCTGCATGTGATCGCGGCGAAGCAGCGTGAAGCGGGGCAGGCGGCGTTGAATGAGAGTGATCTGCGGCAGTTAACGCGGGCGTCGTCACTGAACCCGAACGGGTGTTTGTTGTTGCGACCTGATGATGAGGCGCCGGCGCCTCGGGTTGTTTCCGGAGAAACTGTTGATGCGATGGTTAGCCGGTTGGCGGAACGCGGGATTGTTGCATGGTCGGTTGATCTAACCCGGCCGGCGTTCGGGGTGCCGGTGGTACGTGTGATTGCACCGGGATTGCAGTTGGAACCTTGCGAGATCGTCGGTGATCGGTTGGCCCAAGCTATCGGTGAGACCGGTGGGGGTGCGCAATATTCGGGTGGTGTGGCGTTGTTGTAGGGTGTTGTTGCCTGTGAAACAAAGGCGTGGATGGCGTGCCTTCGCACACCATGACGGTTACGCGACGGTGCCCAGGCCCGATGGATGGGGATTGCCGCGAATGCCTATGGGGCCTGACCCGACGTCGCTCCGCCCCTTGCAATGATAGGGGTGGGGAGAACTGCTGGCTCGTTATGCGACGGCGGTTTGGTTGAACCGGGTGCTGGCGAATGGCGAGAGGGCGTCCGGCAGGGTGCCGCCCAGGATCGCCGGGGCCAGGGCTAGGGCGTGCGCGCCGGCCAGGGTTACGCCGCTGTGGCACGTCGCGGCGAAGGCGCCGGGGAAGCGTTCGGATTGTTCGTAGATCGGGAAGCCGTCTGGCGACATGACTCGTAGTGCGGCCCACATGCGGATGATGGATGCGTCCTTCAGCGCGGGGAAGATGCGTGTGTTGCGGTCGGCGATCTGCTTCAGTACTGCGACTTTGGTGGTGATGTCGAAGCCTACGTCCTCCTGGCTGTCGCCGAGCATGACGGTGCCTTCGTCGGTTTGCCGCAGGACGTGGGTGGGGTAGTCGATCAGCTTGCGCATCCGTTCGGTGACGATGATCTGCCCTTGCAACGGAGATACCGGCATGTGCAGGCCGACCATCGGTGCCAGGTCTCGGCTGCCCAGGCCGGCGGCGATGACGATGCGGGGGGCGATGTATGTTTCTTCACCGGTTCGGACTGTGAACAGGCCTGGCCTTGCATCGATGTGGGAGACTTTGCGGTTCGGCCGGTAAGTCAGTGTCTGGTGCAGGGCTTTCAGCAGGTGCAGCGGGCTGGCGTGGCCGTCGATCGGGCAGAAGCTGGCGCCGGTGACCTCATCGCCGAGGCCGGACACCATCGTGCGGACCTCTTCGCGGGACACCATGCGGGTGCCGATGTCGCCGCTTTCGTTGTGCATGCGGTGGATCAGGGCGGCGCGTTGGTCGAACTCCTCATCGGACAGGCAGAAGGCCAGGCCGCCGGGCTGGTGCAATGCCGTATCGGTTCCGGTGGCGGCATGCAGGCGGGCGGCGAGGTCCGGCCACAGCGCCGCCGACTGGCGGGTCCACTGGGCATAGGGCGGCATGCCGGCGCCTTTGCTCTGCACCCACACCAGCCCGAAGTTGCCCCGAGCGGCTCTGTAGGCGATGTCGCCTTCGTCGAGCAGGACGACGGAGGCGCCCTTGGCCTGCGCGCCCCAGGCGATGGCGCCACCGACCAGGCCGCCGCCGATGACGATCAGGTCGTGGGTCTCGGTCATTGCGCGCCGTCCACGATGACGCCGGCGGCCGCCATCCGGGTGATCTCGGCGTCGGGGTAGCCGAGTTCCAGCAGCACCGGGCGGCTGTGTTCGCCCAGCATCGGCGGCGGGGTGCCGGGCTGGCGCGGGGCACCGTCGAACACGATGGGCTGGCCGATGGTCTTGATCGGGCCGAGGACGGGGTGCGGATATTCCATAACCAGGCCGCGGGCGGCGGTGTGCGGGTGGTCCAGCACGTCCTTCAGGGTGTTGATTGGGGCGCAGGGCACGCCGAGGCCGGTCAGCAGCTCGATCCAGGTGTCGCGCGAGCGGGTGCGTACGATGTCCTGTACGATCCCTACGGTCAGTTCCCGATTTGCCGCTCTGTCCGGGCTGGTGCGGAAACGCGGGTCGTCGGCGAGGTCGTCGCGCTCTACCGCCTTGCAGAAGCGGCGCCATAGGTTGTCGTTGGCGACGCCGATCAGGAGGGGGGCGTCGGCGGCCTCGAACGCCTGGTAGGGCACCAGGGATTCGTGGCCGGAACCGCATTTGTCGGGCAGCACGCCTTTTTCCCAGTAGACGTGGAAGTTGTAGTTCAGGAACGACATGGCGGTTTCGTAGAGGGAGACTTCGAGTTGTGTGCCCTCGCCGGTCTGGCCGCGTTTGATCAGGGCGGCCATGATGCCGGACACGGCGTGCAGGCCGGTGGTCTGGTCGATGGGGGAGAACGGGCTGCGAATGGGTGGGCCGCCTTCTTCGCCGGTCATGCCCATGATGCCGCTGAACGCCTGCAGGATGACGTCGTAGCCCAGTGCGTGGCCCAGCGGACCGGTGCGGCCGAAGCCGGAGATGCTGCAGTAGATCAGGCGGGGGTTCAGGGCTTGCAGGGCCGGGTAGCCGATGCCCAGGCGTTCGGCGACGCCGGTGCCGTAGCTCTCGATCACCACGTCGGCTTTGGCGGCCAGCTTGTGGATGATGGCCTGGCCCTCCGGGGTTTTCAGGTCCACCGCCAGGCTGCGCTTGTTGCGGTTGACGCTGAGGAAGATGGCGCCGGTCTGGTCTCGGAAGGGTGGCCAGCGGCGGGTGTCGTCACCGATCTGGCAGGGTTCGACCTTGATGACCTCGGCACCGAGGTCGCCGAGGTATTGTGTGCAGAGTGGCCCGGCCAGAACCTTGGTCAAGTCCAGGATGCGGATGCCGGTTAGGGGTTTCATCGATTGGGGTCCTGCCATCTGTCTGACGCGCGATGCGAATGCCGCCTCGTTCGGAAGAACCGTAACGCGGACTCTGTGGGGATGAACATCCGCTAGCGTGGCGAATGCGTTACCCCTGGACGATGACCATCCAGCCCACGCCGAACCGATCGGTCAGCATCCCGAACGATGACGCGAAAAACGTCTTTGCCAGCGGCATTGTCACCGTTCCACCGTCTGCCAGCGCGGCGAATGTCTTCTGTGCGGCGGCGTCGTCGGCCGGCGATACGGCCAAGGAAAAGCCTTGGAACGACGGCTTGCCCTGGCACATGCCGTCGGACATCAGCACCTCGGTCTCGCCGATGCGCACGGAGGCGTGCATCACCTTGTCGTCGGAGGCCGGTGGCTGCGATGTGGCGACTGGGCTGTCCTTGTAGTGCATCAGCATCTGGACCTCGGCGCCTACCGCCCGGTGGTAGAAATCGATCGCCTCCTGGCAGCGGCCGTCGAAAAACAGGTAGGGCTGGACTTGCATGTTGCGCTCCCTTCGTTGGTTTCAGATCGGATCGCGCTGCACCAGGTGGAACAGCACGCCGCCGAAGCTGGCGGGATGGATGAAGCCGATGCGGGCTCGGCGGGATCCCGGGCGGCCGATCCGGTCGATCATCCTGGCACCGGATTGTTCCAGCGCGCCGAGTGCTTCGTCGATGTCCGGCGTCTTCAGGGCCACGTGGTGCAGTCCCGCGCCTTGGGCCGCGATGAATTTGGTGATCGCGCCCTGATCCTGCCGCGTGGTTCCCGCTGTCCCGTGCCCCAGCGCGGCGCCGTGGGAGGGATCGAAGTTTTGTAGGAATTCCAGGTCGCAATCGCCTGCTGTCAGGAAGGCGACGCGCAGGCCGCCGACCACCCGAGGCGTGCGGGAATGGTAGACTACGCCGTATTTGTCGGAGGTAAAACTTTCGAGCACGGTCTCGACTTCGACGTCGGTCTGCTGGCTTTCCACGGGCAGCCCCAACCGGCCGTTGAACAGGGCGATGGCGGCCTGGTTGTCCGCGCTGGCGATGCCCAGGTGGTCGATTCGCTCGATCAGTGGTGTGCTGCTGTGGGCGATGTCCAGTCTGGGTGTCAGAAAGACCCGCACGCCGGCGGTTTCCATGATGGGCAGCGGCTGCCGGATGCCGCCGCCTAGGGCGGTCCTGGGCGCATCGGTCGTGGGTGGGGGGGCGCCGGGGTCCAGCCCGATATGATGCACGCCGGTGCGGGTTTCGCCGTCGACGAAACGGCTGCCGGGTGCGAACAATGCCAGCGCCGACTGGCCGGCGGCGAAGACGGGGACGTCACCGTCCTCGGTGGGGCAAAGGGATTGGCGCAGACCCAGGACGTCGCCCAGCAGATGGGAGGCGGCCGCGGTGTCGCGGGTGATCAGGGCGACATAGGTCAGCTTCGGTTCGGTCATCGCCTCCCCAAGCGTTTGGCGGTTTCAGCCGTCGGCGCGGGGTACCCAGGGGATGCGGGAGACGGAGATGCCTTCCTCGGCCAGGCTTTCCGCCTGTTCGTCGGAGGTTTCGCCGTAGATGGCCTTGGGTTCGGCCTCGCCGCGGTGCATGGCGCGCGCCTGGTCGGCGAAATCGGGGCCGACATAGTCGCAGTGCTTTTCCACCTCGGCGCGCATGCGCTGCAGGGCGGCGACCATGCGGGCCGGCAGGCGGACGGCCGGGACATTCTCGGGCGGCGCGGCAGACGGAGCGGGCGGTGGTGCTTCGACGACAGCCGGGACCGCCTCGCGGCGGCCCAGGGCGGGGGCCATCAGTGCGCGCTCGATATCGGTGCCGCCGCATTCGGGGCACTCGATCAAGCCGCGTTTGGCCTGCTTCTCGAAGCTGGCGCTATCCTTGAACCAGCCATCGAATCCGTGGGCCTGGCCGCATCGCAACTGGTAGTGAATCATTCCTGGCCCTGACAGAGACCCAATTTCAAACGGTAATCTGGCACTCCTGCCACGTGAGTGCCAGCGGATTTCATGTCAATCCCAACATAGTGTCGAGTTTTCCTGCGCGGTCCAATGCCATCAGGTCGTCGCAGCCGCCGACGTGCTGGCCGCCGATGAAGATCTGCGGGGCGGATGTGCGGCCGCCGGAGCGCTGCCGAGCCTCGGCTCGGGCGGTGGAGCCTTGGGGGGCGTCGATCTCGCGGAACGGGACGCCTTTGGTGTTCAGGATGTGCATGGCGCGCTCGCAATACGGGCACCAGGCTTGGGTGTAGATTTCGATATCCGGCATGTGTGTCACCTCTTGCCCTCCATCTTGGTCACGTTTGCGAGACGCGCAAGTTCTGCCAGGCATGCGGTTCGATTTGCGGTGCAGCCGCCGTCCATCCACCATTGGCGCACAGTGCGCAGCAGGGCACCGACGGCGGGGCCGGCGGGGATGCCTTGGGCCACGACGTCGCGGCCGATCAGCGGGAAGACGGGGCGGGTCATGGCGGACAGGCGTTGCCGGGCGTCGGGGCTGGCGTCCAGCCATGTGCGGTCGATCAGGTCGGTTTTGTGGTGGTCGGCGAGCAGGCGGCGCAGATCGGCGTCGGAGCCGGTGGTGTGTGGCGTTGCCAGCAGGCGCAGCAGGCGGTCGCGGTCCTCGTTGGATAGTTTCAGCCGGGTTGCGAGGCCCAGGGCGTCGCCGGTCAGCATCGCGGCCAGGCGCAGCACCGGGTCGGTGGGTAGGCCGGCCAGGCGGGTGACGGCGGCGGCCTCGGGTACTGCTGCTTGCCAGATGCCGAGTTGGTTCATCAGTTCGACAGCGTTGGCCGGATCCGGAGCGGCGAGGATGAGGCGTATTTCGTGCCAGACGCGCTCGATCGATAGCGTGGCCAGGCCGGGGATGCCGGTTCGCAGTGCTGTTAGCGTGTCGGGATCGGGCGGCATGCGGCCAAAGCGGGCGAAGAAGCGGAAGAAGCGGAGGATGCGCAGGTAGTCCTCGGCGATGCGGGTGGCGGCGTCGCCGACGAAGCGGATGCGGCCGGCGGCGAGGTCGGTGGTGCCGTCGAAATAGTCGAACACCGCACCGTCGCGGGTCATCGACATGGCGTTGATAGTGAAATCCCGGCGTGAGGCGTCCTCGCGCCAGTCCGTGGTGAAGGCGACGGTGGCGTGGCGGCCGTCCGTCTCTATGTCGCGGCGTAGGGTGGTGACCTCGAACCCGCGGCCGTCGACCACGGCGGTGACTGTTCCGTGCGACAGGCCGGTCGGGACGACTTTGAGGCCGGCGCGCTTCAGGGTCTGGGTGACGGCGTTTGGTGGGTCGGGGGTCGCGAGGTCGAGGTCCGCCACGGGCCGTCCCGCCAGGGCGTCGCGCACGGCGCCGCCGACGACGCGGGCGTGCGGCAGGGCGTCCCAGATCCTGGCCAGGGCGGGGTCGGTCAGGAAATCGGCGCGAGTCATGGGGATGCCGCCGGGTGGCCTTCGATGATGCGGCCGTTCTGCATGACAGCGGGGACGTAGGCTTGGTGCCCATCCTCGGCATCGAGATGCGAGGTCCAGAGCAGTGCCGCCAGCATCAGCCCGACGAAGACGGCCAGGCCGTAGATCAGGCCGGGCGGCGGCAGGGGGGAAGGGAACCACAGGCGCCATGCCGCGAACGCCACGAAGGGGGTGAGGAAGAGTATGATCTCGATGAGACGCGGCATCGGACGCCAAATTCCTCATTTCCGTTTGGTGGTCGTCGCGCGGCGTTGGAGCGGCTTGGGGCCGGAGTGGAGGTATGTCGGGACGAGAGTGCCGCCGTGCCTCGGTTCTCGCAATCGGGGGCGGTGGCAGGGGGCGGCGCCTGGCTGAGGGCGGGCGGGTGACGAAAGCGGGAGTCGGTCTGATCTCAGCATCCGTTGCGTCGGGAGAGGCGCTTCTCCGGCGGTGCCCTATTCGGTTTGCCGCCGGGTTCGCGATCGCCAATTCAACGCCAAGACGCCAATGTCTGGTGGCCACGCACCACGCCTGACAGTCTGCCTCCGGACGAGCATCCCAAATCTTGGCGTTCTTGGCTTCTTGGCGTTGAATTGGACGGTGCGACCGTTCGGAGTGTCCGAATGTCGCTTTGACTTGGCCCAGGTTATGCCCGGACGGCCAGCGCCGAAGCGGCTTCTTACAGGTGGGCCGTGACGGGAGCGAGAGTGGCGCGCGGCGGGCAGCCGTTACAGGTCTTGATCGAATGCTTTGTTTATCAGGGCGGCGCGGTTGCGAAAATCGTCTTCACCGTCCGGGTCAGGCTGTCGCGCCAGGGGGGCAGGCGGACGCCGAAAACGTCGTGCAGCCGGGTGCAGTCCAGCCTGGAGTTGGCGGGGCGTTTGGCCGGGGTCGGATATTCGGCGCTGGTGATCGGGGCGACCTCCGGCACGGTGGCACCGTGGCGGCTTGCTTCCTCGAACGCGGCGACGGCGAGGCCGAACCATGTGGTCGCGCCTGTGCCGGCGGCGTGGAAAATACCCTGGTAGGCTGGTTGCCATCCCGTCGCATCCACCCGAGCGATCACGCTCAGGATGGCGTCGGCGAGGTCGGCGGCGGTGGTTGGGCAGCCGTGTTGGTCGGCGACCACGGTCAGCCGCGGCCTGGTCTTGCCCAAGGTCAGCATGGTGCGGACGAAATTCTTGCCGGTGGCGGCGTAGACCCAGGCGGTGCGCAGGATGATCGCATTGGCCCCGGATTCCAGCACTGCCTGCTCGCCCGCCAGTTTGCTGGCGCCGTAGACGCCCTGCGGTGCCACCGGGTCGGTTTCGACATAGGGGGCCGGTTTGGCGCCGTCGAAGACGTAGTCGGTGGAGATGTGGATCAGCGGAACGTCGGCCTCGGCGCACAGGCGGGCCAGGGTGGCCGGTCCGTCGCGGTTGGCGCGATAGGCGGCGTCGGCGTTGGTCTCGGCTGCGTCCACTGCGGTGTATGCGGCGGCGTTGATCACCAGCCGGGGGGCTGTTGTGCGAAATGCGGCCTCGATCGTCTCGGGGTGGTCGAAGTCGAAGGCCGGACGGCCGACGCGGTGGATGCCGGGGGCGGTCGCGAGGGCGGAGGCGAGTTGGCCGGTGCCGCCGGTGACCAGGATGGGGGCGGTCATGGCTGGGCGCGCCCTGACGGTTCGTGCGTGGATGGCCGGGACACGCCCGGCCATGACGGTGAGGGCATCGCGCCGTCAAACATGGAACAGCGCCGACAGGTCGCGCAACCTCGGCAGCACCTTGTCCTTGTCCGACAGGATCACGCTGTCTGTGGCCACCGGCCACTCGATGCCGATATCGGGGTCGTTCCAGATCACGCCGCGCTCCGCTGGCTTGTCGTAGGCGCCGGTGACTTTGTAGATCACCTCGGTTTCCGCGGTCAGCGTGCAGTAGGCGTGCAGGAAGCCGATCGGGACCCAGATCTGGGTCCAGTTGTCGGCGCTGATCTCGGCGCCCACCCATTTGCCGAAGGTCGGCGAACCCTGCCGCACATCCACCGCGACGTCGTAGATCGCGCCCTTTATGCAGCGCACCAGTTTGCCTTGGGCGTTCGGACCGATCTGGCAGTGCAGGCCGCGTAGCACGCCGATCCCGACCGACATCGCGTGGTTGTCCTGGACGAACGGTCCCGGGACGCCGGCGTCGGCGAAGCGGCCGGGATTCCATGTCTCGGAGAAGAAGCCCCGCGGGTCGGTGAAGCGTGGCGGCGTGATCAGTTTGACGTCGGCGATCGCCAGCGCTTCGACTTTCACGCGCTTTCTCCCTCGGCCAGTTCCATCAGTACCCGGCCCAATTCGGTTTTTCCCAGATGGGTGGCGTGGTGGCGCAGTCGGTCGGCGTCGATGAAGCCCATGCGGAAGGCGACCTCCTCCGGGCAGCCGACCAGCATGCCGGTGCGGGACTGGATGGTCTGCACGAAGGTCGCCGCCTGCAACAGGCTGTCGGGCGTGCCGGCATCCAGCCAGGCACAGCCGCGCGACAGTTTCTCCACGTGCAGCGTGTCCGCCTCCAGATAGACGCGGTTCAGGTCGGTGATCTCCAGCTCGCCGCGGGCGGATGGCTTGATGGACCGAGCGATGTCGCTGACGTTGTGGTCGTAGAAGTAGAGGCCGGTGATCGCCCAGTTGCTGGTGGGCGCGGCGGGTTTTTCCACGACCTCCACCGCCTTGCCGTTGGCATCGAAGGCGACCACGCCATAGCGCTCCGGATCGCGCACCTGGTAGGCGAACACGGTGGCGCCGACCGGCCGAGCGGAGGCGGCGCGGAGGAGGGTGGAGAGGTGGTCGGCGTGGATCAGGTTGTCGCCGAGGGCCAGGGCGCAGGCCTCGCCGGCCAGCCAGTCGCGGCCGATCAGGAAAGCCTGGGCGATGCCGTCCGGGCTTGGTTGCACGGCGTATTCGAAGCGGACGCCGAAGCGGGACCCGTCGCCTAGCAACCGGCGGAACTGCGGCAGGTCGTCGGGCGTCGAGATCAGCATGATGTCCTTGATGCCGGCCAGCATCAGCGTGGACAGCGGGTAGTAGACCATCGGCTTGTCGTAGACCGGCAGCAGCTGCTTCGACGCCGCCAGGGTCATCGGATGCAAGCGCGTGCCGGAACCGCCGGCGAGTAGAATGCCCTTCATGCCGCTTTTCCCTTGTCGTCTACCGATGTGCCCAGGCGCTGCCCGGCGTATTTCGCGGCGCGCAATGCCTCCCACCAGGTTCGGTTGGCGAGGTACCAGTCGATGGTGCGGGCCAGGCCGGTTTCGAAGTCGTGCGGGGCCTTCCAGTCCAGGGCCTGTTCGCTGCGGGAGGGGTCGATCTCGTAGCGGAAATCGTGGCCGGGGCGGTCGGTGACGTAGCGGATCAGGCGCTCGCGGGGGCCGGCCGGATCGGGGATGCGGGTGTCCAGGTGGGCACAGATCGCTTTCACCACCTGCAGGTTGGTGCGTGGCTGACGGCCGCCGATGGCGTAGGTCTCGCCGGGGGTACCGCTTTCCACCACGCGCACCAGGGCGGCGGCGTGGTCTTCGACGAACAGCCAGTCGCGCATGTTCGACCCGTCGCCGTAAACCGGCAGGTCCCGGCCTTCGAGTGCGTTCAGGGTGACCAACGGGATCAGTTTCTCGGGGAACTGCCAGGGGCCGTAGTTGTTGCAGGTATTGGAGACGATGGTGGGCAGTTTGTAGGTGTGACTCCAGGCTCGGACCAGGTGGTCGGAGGCCGCTTTGGTCGCCGAATAGGGGCTGCGTGGGTCGTAGGGCGTGGTTTCGGTGAACGGCGGGTCGTCGTGGTCGAGCGCGCCAAACACCTCATCGGTGGAGACGTGGTGGAAGCGGAATGCCGCCTTCCTGTCGGCGGACAACGCAGCGTAGTGCCGGCGGGCGGCTTCCAGCAGGATGAAGGTGCCGACGACATTGGTCTGGACGAAGTCGGCCGGGCCGTCGATCGAGCGGTCCACGTGGCTTTCCGCCGCCAGGTGCATTACCGCGTCCGGATCGTGGGTTTCGAACACCTGGCGCATCGCTGGGGCATCCGCGATGTCGGCTTTGACCAACAGGTGGCGGTTGTGGCGGAGGCCGTCTTCCAACGCGTCCTCGGACGCGGCGTAGGTCATCTTGTCGACATTGATCACGACATGGTCGGTGTGGCGCAGCAAATGCCGCACCACCGCGGAGCCGATAAAGCCACACCCGCCGGTCAGCAAAAGCTTCATACGGCCTTACATCCCTGCCATTTCATGCCCCGTGCGGTAACATCAATCCGACCGGCGCGGCAACTATCAGCTTCGGACTCCCGATAGAAACAGCGCCACGGCAGCCTGTCCCCACACCTGTGTCTGCTCGTCGTCGAGCGGGCGGCCCAGGCCCAGGGCTCGCCGTTGCGGACCGGCCAGCACCAGATGGAGGAATTGTTCGGCCGCCAGGGTGGTATCCCGCACTGGAATGTCTCGGCGGGCGATGGCTCGGTCGAGCAGGGCGGCGATGCGTGTCGTGCCGGCGTTGGCGCCGGCCTGGCGCATCATCAGCGGCAGTTCGGGAAAGCGGGCGCTTTCGGCGATCAGCAGGCGGTGCAGCGCCACGGCTTCAGGTGTGAGTGCCACCGCCAGAATGCGGGCGGCGGCCTCATTGAGCGCGGTTTGCAGATCGTCGTTTTCCACCCAGTCCTCGGCGGTGGACAGCCAGCGTGTCATCAGCCGTTCCACCACCGCTCGGAACAGGGCGGGCTTGCCGCTCCAGCGGGCGTAGAGCGTGCGCTTGCCGATGGCGCTGGTGCGGGCGATGGCCTCGATCGTGGTCGCGGCGTAGCCGTGGGCGAGGAACGCGGTCGTGGCCGCGTCCAGGATGGTGGTTTCCAGCTTGGCGGCGGCCTTGGCCGTGGGCCGGCCGCCGGAGCGGCGCGGCGCGGGGACGGTCACGCTATTAGTAATAGTGCCAATGATACGGGTGATAGTACGGGCCGGCCGGGTAGACGACGCAGCCGGACAGCATGACGGCGAGGCCCAGTACGGCGGCCACTTTGATCAGGGACATAGAGGTCGCTCCTGTTTGGTGAGGTGCAGCCTGAATATAGCGCGTCGAATGAAACGCAACGGGTTCGATGCAATTCTAATTGTAACAGGGATGACGTCCGGTTGCGGCTTGGCCGGGTCGTGCCGGTGCTGGGTCGGGGTTCGCGGGCGATAGCGGGGGAAGATGGCCCCTTTCACCGTCACGGCCGGGCGTGTCCCGGTCGCCTTCGCACCAACGGACGAAGCGCGGATGGCCGGGACATGCCCGGCCATGACGGTGAGCGGGTCTCCGCCCATCCGTTACCCTGAGACCTGTGGGGCACGGACTTCGGATTCAGAAATCCAGGTCGGCGTAGTGTTCCGGCGGGGTGGTGCCGGCGACGCGGTCGGCCAGGATGCCGCGGAAGCTCGGACGCGACTTCATCCTGGCATACCAGTCCTTCGCCGGGGGGGAGATCGTCCAGTCCAGTTCACCGATGAAGTCCAGGGTGGACAGATGCGCCGCGGCGGTGAAGTCGGCCATCGACAGAGCGCTGCCGGCCAGCCATTTCCGGGTCTCGGCCAGCCAGCCGATGTAATCCAGGTGATAACGCAGGGCGGTGTAGCCGGTGCGGATTGCCGACGGATCGGGATTGCCGCGGCGGGTGAGGCGGCGGAGGAATTTCTCGCCATACAGATTCTGCGTCACCTCGAGGGCGAACTTGCCGTCGAACCAGGCGGAGAGGCGGCGGACCTCGATCCGCTCCGCCAGGGTGCGGCCGAGCAGGCTGCTGTCGGGGTAGGCTTCGTCGAGGTATTCGCAGATCACCGCGGAATCGGGGATGACGAGGCCATTGTCCTCGACCATGGTCGGCACGGTGCCGGCGGGGTTCAGTTCGAGGTATTCCTCGCGGCGTTCCCACACTTTTTCCAGCCGCAGCTCGAACGGCAGTCGCTTTTCCGCGAGCACGAGGCGGACCTTGCGGGCGTAGGGCGACAGTGGGAGGTGGTAAAGAACGCGCATCGGCGACTTTTATCGCACCCAATCGCGCGTCGCGCAAAGCGCCGATTGCGGGGGTGGAGGCTGGATGGTGTTGAATCTGTATCTTTCTTGGCCGAAGCGGGGCTGATGGTTCGGCGCGCGGGCCTGGCCGCCGGGGCGATCGATGTTCAGTCTGCGACGGGACCGGCTGGCCGTGGTGGATCGGAAAGCAATCAAGCGCACACAGAGTTACACTGAGTTCGGCACAGAGTTGCACTGAGAAGAATTATTGCGCTTCGCGCGAAGGGGCGGCTTGCGCAGGTAGGAAGCGATTACGGAAGGAAAATAACTGCGCGAAGCGCTATATTTTTTTCTCGGTGCAACTCTGTGCCGAACTCAGTGTAACTCTGTGTGCGCTTGATTGCTTTTCGTCGACGGGATCGAAGCCGGCGGATGACGCCGTAGTCCTTTCGAATAAACGGCGTCGGAATGTTTGGCAATAAACGAATTCGTCACGTGATCGGAACCAGGGACGGCATCAGGTCTCGTGGCTACCGAAACAATCTGAAATCCCGAAGCGCCTAATGCCCCTGCCAGGCATCGAAGCGTTGCCGCAGCTTGGGCAGGTTGTCGTGCCAGAAGCCGGTGTCGACCTTCAGCCCGGCGGCCAGATTCGCCGGTGCGCTCGCCGAGACGGCGGCCAGGTCGGGCGGCAATCCGTCGTTCAGTCCCTTGACCAGCCCGGCATCGCCGCCTTGCTTCAGCAGCCGAAGCTCGACCGCCGGCATGCCGGTGAAATACAGGAACTGCTGCGCCGAACGCGCGGCCTGGCTGCCTTTCATGATGGCCCAGCTTTGCACCTCATTGAGGCTGCCGGCGAATTGCAGGCCGAAATTCTTATGTTCCTGGTCCGCCGTCGCGGCGATCTGCCCGCTGGGTCCGGTGGTCATCAGCACGTCGCCGGAGGCCAGGATATGCGCTGCCTCGGTGTCGGTGGACCACCAGACGATGTAGGGTTTCAACTGGTCGAGCTTGCGGAACGCCCGGTCCACGCCCTCGGCGGAGGACAGCGTCTTGTAGACATCGGCCGGTGCCACGCCGTCCGCCATCAGGGCGAACTCCAGGTTGCCGCGCACGCCTTTGCGCAGGCCGCGCTTGCCGGGATATTTCGCCACATCCCAGAAATCCGCCCAGGTCGGGGCGACCGGCAGCTTGTCCTTGTCCCAGGCCAGCACGGTGGTGTCGACGACGGCGCCGACGCCGCAGTCGCTGACCGCCTGTGGCAGATAGTGGTCCTTGCCGCCGATCGCCGACCAGTCGAGCTTCTCGAACAGGCCCTCGCCACAGCCGGCGGACAGTTCGTCCGCGTCGACCAGGACCAAATCCCAGGGGTTGTTGGGCGTCTTGGCCTGGGTGCGCAGCTTGTCGATCCCGCCGTCCCAGACCTCTTGCTGGACCGGATCGCCGGTGAGGGCGGTGAACGGCTGCACGTAGGCTGACTGCATCGCTTGCTGCAGCGACGCGTCGCGCGTGACGATCGTCAGATCGTTCGGGCTGGCGAGGGCCGAGGGTACGGCCAACGCCGGGGCGGCAAGCAGCGCCACGGTGACCAGAAGCGAGCGGGCGGGCATGAACAGACTGATATCCGGCTTCCTGATGATGGATCGACGCTACAGGTCGCCGCCTTTTTGAGCAACGACCCCCCATGGCGCCACGGTAAACAATCGCCTGTCACAATATGTTGCCGAATCATATCGGCTATCGACAGAATCGGGGTTTTCCGGGTTCGGACGAAAGAACCCGCACCAGGGCGTTGGGATCGCCAGGGCGAAATTTATCTTTCGATGCGCCAGGCATGGCCTAAACTAAGTGGACTTAGTATGGTGAGACACGCTCATTATGCGCTGTGTCAACATCCACCAAGGCCAAGACCCATCTGTCCAGGCTTCTTGAAGAGGCGGTCAGGGGTGAGCCTTTCATCATCGCCAAGGCCGGCAAGCCATTGGTGACGGTTACTCGTATTGAGGATTCCTCCGCCCCGCGGAAAACCCGGCTGGGTTTCGCGGCGGGCCGGTTCAAGGTGCCGGATGACTTTGACTCCTGGTGCGTCATGTCTGAGCGTACAGCCGGACGTTCAGGCCCGGACATCGGGCCGTCGCCCATCGTGACGGCGAAAGTGAATGCAACCACCGGTTTCTGCCACAGCGCTGCGGTCGAAGGCCGCTGAGGAACGCCGTCACAAGAAGGTCAGCGGCGGTTGTCTCACGCGGGCGCTGCTCCACATCTTGTGTTGCCACGATGATGCAACAAAAAATCACCAGA
>NZ_LMUJ01000032.1:246584-265472 GCF_009765975.1 Acidisphaera sp. S103
AGCACGACGCGGTTCTACGAATGGCTCGAGACCTCGGACAGGCGGCCATTGCCCGAGGGGCCGCCGATCTGGATTTGCGGTGACTGTCACGTCGGCAATCTGGGGCCGGTGGCCAGCGCGGACGAGGAACTCGCCATCGAGATACGCGACCTCGACCAGACCGTGATAGGCAATCCCGCACACGACCTGATCCGCCTTGGTTTGTCGCTGGCGATGAGCGCGCGGGGGTCTGATCTTCCCGGCGTTACCACCGCCCGGATGCTGGAATGCATGATCGACGGCTACGAGTCGGCGTTCGCCCCGCGGGTGCAGGGCAAAACGATCGATCAAAGCAGTGACATGCCGAAGACCGTCAAGCTGCTGATGCGGCGGGCCGCCGGCCGTTCGTGGAAGCATCTCGCCGATGAGCGGATCGAGGGCATCGAGCCTGTCATTCCTTTGGGCAAACGCTTCTGGCCGTTGTTGAAGCAGGAACGCTCTGCCGTGGATGCTCTGTTCGAGCAGGACGATACGCGGCATCTCGCGAGGTCGCTGCGAGCGTTCGACGACGATGCTCCGCTGCGCGTGCTCGATGCTGCCTACTGGCGCAAGGGCTGCAGTTCGCTCGGCCGGCTGCGTCTGGCGGTGCTGATCGCGGTCGGGGAAGGCAAGGCGGAGCGGCATTGCCTGATGGACGTCAAACAGGCCACCAAGGCCGCGGCTCCCCATGACATGGACGCCGGAATGCCTGGCGATGACGCCGAACGCGTGATCACGGGTGCGGGACACCTGTCGCCGTTCCTCGGCGGACGCATGATCGCGACGAAGATTCTTGGCCGGTCCGTATTCATCCGAGCGCTGCTGCCTCAGGACCTGAAAGTGGAAATCGAACGGCTGACCAGGGATGAGGCGGTGAGCGTCGCGGCGTTCCTCGCCCACGTCGTGGGTCGCGGTCATGCGCGTCAGTTGGATGCCTCCGGCCGTGCTCAATGGGTGAAGGAACTGCGGCGCAACCGCTCGAAATCACTGGATGCGCCATCGTGGCTCTGGAACAGTGTCGTGGATCTGGTCGGCCTGCATGAGGCGGCCTATCTGGAACATTGCCGGCGCTACACCATGGTAAATAGAGTGTGATGGTAATAACCATCACACTCTATTTACCATGGTTTGATAGATTGGACCCATTCACTTGATCTGTGAAATAGATCGATAGAAATCGGATGTCTGGTGGCATTGCGCGATATGCGTGATCACGGAAAGTTTCTTTGCGATTGAAGACTTAAGCCGGTATGGAGACGATATCGGTATGACTGTGAGGGAGATAAACATGTCGGCTGCGAGACCAATTTTGATCGTCGAGGACGACGACGCGCTTCGGCAGGTTTTGGCGGATCACATTGCATCGAGCGGTGCATTCGAGTCGTTCGAGGCGGCATCCCTGGATGAAGCGAGCCAGCATCTTGGCGCGGCGGATGCTCGATTTGACTCGATCATCCTCGATGTCGGCCTGCCCGATGGTGACGGGCGCGATTTCTGCGCGAAGATACGCAAGCAGGGGCACACGATGCCCATCATCATGCTGACCGGCGCGGCCGAGGAAGGCGATGTCGTCAGTGGCTTGAACGCAGGCGCGAATGACTACATCGCCAAGCCGTTTCGTGCGAACGAACTGCTCGCGCGGTTGCAGGCCCAGCTTCGGCTGTTCGACACCAGTGAGGATGCAACCTTCACGATCGGACGTTTTACCTTCCGTCCCGCCGCGAAGCTCTTGATTGGTCCGGACAAGAAAAAACGCATTCGTCTGACGGCGAAGGAAGTCGATATCCTCAAGTTCCTCTACCGGCATGCCAATCACACGGTGTCACGGCAGGTATTGCTGGACCAGGTGTGGGGCTATAACGCCGGCGTCACGACCCATACGCTGGAGACGCATGTCTATCGGCTGCGGCAGAAGATCGAGAGCGATCCGGCCGATTGTCGCTTGTTGGTCACCGCCGCCGGCGGGTATCGGTTGGATCCGAGCGCGATCTGACACGCGCTTGTTTCAGGCCCGTGCCGATATCAGCCAGATCGAACCGGACAGGCTGATGCCGGCCGGGCTGTCGTAGGCGTTCAGCGCATCCGCGACAGCCTGCCGGACGCGGGCGTGCATTGTGGGGTCTACATCGGCCAGCATGCGCGCCAGGGCTCCGACGCGGGTCGCGAATTCGGTTGCCTGCTCGATCTGGCCGGCAGCGGCGAAGCGCATCGGCACATCGTGGCGTGTCAGTATCACGTCATGCCAGCCGGCATCGGCTAAAATCCCGAGCGTTCGATCCGGGTTGGCGAGGGCAAACGGACCGGGGGCATTCGGGTCGGCCGGTGGCTGTGGTGGCAGCATCGCCTGGGCGGCGTCGAGTGGCACGGTGAACCAGGGATTGTCCGCCAACGGGCGCCAGGCAGCGCAGAGCAGCCGGCCATCTTGGTGCAGCGCGCGGCGCAGGTTGACGAACGCGGCCACCGGATCGGCAAAGAACATGACGCCGAAACGGGAGAACAGCAGGTCGGCGTTCTCTCGCCGAAAGGCATGAACCGCGGCATCCGACACGGTCACACGAGCATTGGTCAGTCCCGCGGCGGTAATGCGCTGACGCGCACGGGCCGCCATGGGTTCGGAAATGTCCAGGCCGAGGACCTGGCCGTTTGCGCCGACGCGATCCGCCAGTGCCAGTACCGTCGCACCGCAGCCGCAGCCGACATCGATGATTTGCTCACCCGGGGCCGGGGCCGCGGCGTCCAGGGCAAGGGCGGTGAGTGGCTCGAACAGTGCATCGAGGCGCTCCTGGAACGTGGTCCACGTCACGGCCGCCCTATCGTTCCAATAGGCGATTTGTGCCGCGTTGTCCTGAGTGTCGGGCATGCGAGCCTCCGGGTTAGGCCGCGATCATGCCATGGACGATCGATCGCGTCGCGTATGGCGCATGTGCGCCGGGGTTCCTATCTGTCAGTCTGGTCGCGGAAAGGGAAAAGTCATGCCAAAGCTCCACTACAAGGTCGTTCAGCACGATGGTGGCTGGGCCTACAAGCTGAATGACGTGTTCTCGGAGCCGTTTCGCGACAAGACGGCGGCGTTGGTGGCGGCGAGGCGGGTGGCGGCGGAACAGCGGGTGCCCGGCGATACCACGCACATCGAATTTCAGGACGCGGACGGCAAATGGCACTCCGAATTGTCGGAGGGCGACGACCGGCCGGACGCCGACGTGGTGTCCTGAGGTCGTCGCGATCCGCTGACCCTTTATGACGGGCCAAACAAGGGGATGGGCTTGACGAAATCGGCCTCATCCTGTGCGGCGGGATCGTGTGGGCCCTGGGGGCTGACGCCGTTCACCAGCACCAAGCTATCCGGGCCGCGGTCCCATAGCGGATGCGGTGCCGAATCGTCTGTTGGGCCAGGTGCGGCAGTGTCGAAGCGGGGCGATGTGACCAAGTCGATCAACACCGCCACCGCGACATCCCGGGTGATGCCGCGGCTAACCGCTTCGTCGACCAATGCGGTCAGGCGCGGCAGCAGAAAATCATGGGCAGGCGAGTTGCTGGTCATTCCGGCCGTCCTTTCCACGAACTGTGACGCGGTTCAGTAGCCGGCCGCCCTGTCCACGACCTCCTTCAGCGTTTCTCCGTCCAGGAAGCGGCGTAGATTTTCAACGAACAGTTTGGCGACAATGCTGTCGCGGTCCGGGTGCGGGCCGCCGATATGCGGCAGCACAAGGATGCCTTCGGTGCCCCAGAACTTGTGCTCTTTCGGCAGTGGTTCCTGGCGGAACACGTCCAGCACCGCGCCGGCGATCGTCTTCGCCTGCACCGCCGCGATCAGGTCGTCGTCCTTGATCAGGTGACCTCGCCCGAAATTCAGCAGCCACGCGGACGGTTTCATATGCCTCAGCCGCTCGGCGTTGATGAAATTGTCGGTCTCCGGCGTGGCGGGCAGCAGCAGTAGAACGAAATCCGAAGCCGCGACAACCTCGTCGGTCCGGTCGGATGGCAGGACATCGGCCAGGCCGGGCATCGGGGCGGGGCGGCGCTTGGTGCCGATCACCCGCATGCCGAGGGCGGTGGCGAGACGTGCGACCTCCTGCCCGATGGCGCCAAGCCCGAGGATGCCAAGCGTCTTGCCGTTCAGCGGGGTGGCGACGCGGTGGCGCCACAGGCTTTGCTTCTTGTCCTCGACGATCGCGGCATAGGGCTTGGTGATGTGGAACAGCGCGCCGAGGATGTTTTCCGGCATCGACTCGCGATGGGTGCCGCGGGCGCAGGTCAGGGTCAGGTTCGGCGGCAGGTCGGGCAAGGCGAGCCAGCCCTCGACGCCCGCGGTCATGGATTGCGCCCATTTCAGGTTCGGCATGGTCGGCAGCAGGCCGGGCGGGACGCCGCCGGCGAGCAGGACATGGGTTTCCGCACGTTGCGCTTCGGACGGCTTGTCCTTACGGCCAAGTGTGTCGACCACTGCTCGGTCGGAAAGGCCGGCCTTGGCGATGGCATCGATGTATGGGCCGGGCGAGTCGGTCCAGAGCAGTAGGTGGGGCAGGTTACGCATGGTCGGACTCCCGGAAGGTTGGAGCCAGTGTAGGGTGGCAGGCGCCGCAGGGCCATGGCGTCGGTTCAGATTTGGTGCCGGTCGTTGCACCTCAACGCCTACATCATGGAACAATTCCCCGTTGCTCCCCAGATGCATACGCCAGTTGCTTCGGCTCTCGTACCGCCGAGGACATAATCCGCGAGGACGTTCTGCATCTGACCTATACCGCCCACGACATGAAAATCTTCGCTCGGGACCAAAGGGTTGTGATGGGCCGCCGTTCGCATGGGACGAGGAAGACTGGTTCCGTCGCGTCGTGTCCGCCACTTACCCAGCCGATCCATCCTCAACATGCACTAACCGCTCCAAAGCGGCGATTAACGGATCGAGGCGTTGTCGAACCACAATCCAAACCAGTTCGAGGCGGACGTCGGCGTAACCATGTATCAG
Source organism: Acidisphaera sp. S103 (assembly GCF_009765975.1). Lineage (GTDB taxonomy): Bacteria > Pseudomonadota > Alphaproteobacteria > Acetobacterales > Acetobacteraceae > Rhodopila. The sequence goes on from NZ_LMUJ01000032.1 coordinate 251,569, forward strand.
TCGATGGCGCATCCCCGTGATCTGATTCCAAGGAATGTCCGGGTTCGCCGCAAGCGTGGGAGGGGACACCTTGCCCGCAGCCTCCCCAATCACCTCCAGCGACCGGATTACAGCGTTCTGATGCAGCCGGCTCGCCATGAAGGCCGCCTCATCCAGGCCGGAGAGAAAGCCGCGCGCATCACGCGCCGCCAGAAGCATAGCCAGTAGCAGGGACGCGTCGCCGCCCGACCCTTTAACCATAGACGGGTTCAGCGTCGGCAAGGATATGGCGGCGGAGGATGTAATTGCGGTTAGCCTCGATTGCGTCCCGTTCCACCAGATCGACCGAGCGGCCCAACAAACGCTCCAACTCCTCGGCAAAGCCAAAATACTGCCGCAACGCGGACAGGCCACTGTCCCGGGCAAAGTCGACGAGAAAATCGACGTCACTGCGATCCGGATCGAAATCAGTGCTTCGTGCGGCGGAGCCGAACACCTCCAATCGTCGCACGCCATAGCTTTGGCATAGCAGCGCGATCTCGGGCCGGTGCTGTTCGATCAATGGATGCATGACAGTTCTGGTGAAGCCCAGGGTCCGATTATAGCACAGTCGACGCGTCAACGCACCAACACCTCACCAAACCGCGCCGGGTTGATGCTTTTGAGTTTATTCCCCTAATGCCACCACCGCACCCCGCGCATCGTGCCGATAGCGCAGCCACCCCAGCATTCCCATGCCGATTGCCACGCACGCCGCCGGCACCGATGCCGCCAGGAAGATGTCCCGCGACGCCCACCCCAATCCCAGGAGCGTCCCGCCAATCAGCGGCCCACCGATCTGTCCGATCCGCCCGAACCCCAGCGCCCAACCCGCACCTGTCGCTCGTGTTTCCGGAGGATACAGCGCCCCGGACACCGAGTTGATCCCATGCTGGCACCCGCCGATCCCGATTCCGGCACCACCGATCACCAGGCACAGCAGCGGGAACGGCAACTCAAACGACCCCACAAGCAGCACGCACAGCGCCCCCATGCACAGGATGCCGGCGATGATCCGCTCCACCCCGAAACGGTCCACGATCGGCGCGGTGATCAGCGCGCAGATGATCGAGCCCAACGCATACATCGTCGTTGCCAGGATCGCCGCCGACGGACTGAGTCCTTTCGCGTGCAGGATTGCCGGCAGCCAGAACAAGATGAAGTAGTTCCCAACCAGGTTGAACAAATTGACCATCCACAAGATCGACGTCCGAAACGCCAGCCCGTTGCGGAACAGATCGATCGGTGTGGTCCGCCGAGCCGCCGAACCGACCGCTCGCAGCGCATGCGATTCCGGCATGAACAGGATCAGCAGCGGGATCACCAGCAAGGGCAGCAGTCCGCCGACGACGAAAATCGCTTGCCAACCCGTGCTCCTGACGATCTGCGATGCGATGAACCCGCCCATCGTGTTGCCGACCGAGACGCCGGCGCTCATCATGATCACCAGCCGTCGAGGGCTGCGCAGCGGCGCGTAGTCCGTCGCCAGCGCGATCGCGATTGGAATGCCACCGCCCAGCCCGAGGCCCGTGCCGAACCGCAGCACCGCCAGTGATACCAGGCCGGTACTGAATGCGGTAAGCAGGGAGAACAGCCCGAATACCGCGGTGCAGCCGATCAGCACCGGTTTGCGACCCAGGCGGTCGCCCAACAGCCCTGCACTCAGCGCACCGAACAGCAGGCCGAAGCTGCCGGCGGTCAACGCGATGGTGAATTGCGGCGGCTTGACGTGCCACGCGTCGATCAGTGACGGGATGGCATAGCTCATGGAGGTGATGTCGTAACCCTCCAGGAACAGCACCAGGAAGCACAGCGCCGCCACCCGCACATGCAGCCGTCCCTGATCCGCCTGCATCGATGCACCGGCCATTCCGTTCTCCCCCATTTTTCGCCGGCCGCCTGTGCTGCCGCTTTTATCCCAATGTAGCTTAGACAGGCGGAAGCGGAACAGCTATGCCACGCAAACGGAAAGACGGGAGAAAACGGCAATGCCAGCACGCACCGGGGCGGATTTCCTGCGCGGTCTCCGTGATAACCGAGAACTCTGGCTTGGTGGCCAGCGTGTGACCGACCCGATGGATCACCCGGGGCTGCGTGGTGCGGCCGAGTCGATCGCCGCCGTCTACGACCTGCATCACCAATATCCTGATGACTGCCTGATGCCGGACCCGGAAACCGGGGAGCCGATCGCCGTCAGCCACATGATCCCCCGATCGAAGGACGACCTGCTGCGCCGGCACAAGGCGTTGCGCCGGGTCGCTGAATTCTCGGTCGGGCTGATGGGGCGCACGCCGGACTACATGAACGTTACTTATGCCGGATTCGCCGGCCGAGCCGATGAATGGGCCGTCAATGGCAATGAAGAGGGCGCTGCCAACCTGGTGGCCTTCCAGAAGCAATTGGCGCGGGAAGACCTCAGCCTGACCCATACGCTGATCCACGCCATGTCGGACAAGTCGAAGGGTCACGTGCCGTCCGGCTTCGATGAGACCCAGTTGCATACGGTGGAAAAAACTGAGCATGGCATTCTGGTGCGGGGTGCTCGGGTGTTGGCGACACTGGCGCCGTTCTCGGATGAAATCGCGGTCTATCCCAGCCAGCCAATGCCGGATGCCAGCCGGCGCCATGCGCTGTCGTTCTGTATTCGTATGGACACGCCGGGGCTCAAATTCATTTGCCGGGACAGTGTGTCCTTGCCGGACAACCGGTTCGACCATCCGCTGTCCGGCCGTTTCGACGAACAGGACGCATTTGTCATTTTCGACAACGTGGAAGTGCCGCGCAACCGCATTTTCTGTGACGGCAACCTGCAGGTCTACAACACAGTCATGTCGGCGAGTTGGCGCGCCAACGCCATGCACCAGACGATGATCCGAGCCTGGACCAAGCTGGAGTTTGCCTGGGGCATCGCCTGCCGGATGGCCGAGGCGATCGGCGCGTCCGACCCTGCCACGCTGCAGATATTAGGTGAGATTTGGTCATACGCCGAACTGACCCGCTCCGCCGTGCGGGCCGGAGAGGAAGGTGCCCGTGAGTACGGCAATGGTGCCTGGTTTCTGGATGGTCGGCCGATGGACGCGCTGCGTATCTCCCTGCCGTACTGGTTCCCGCGGGTGAACGAGATCATCCGGCTGATCGGGTCGCACAACGTGTTGGCGACGCCGGCGGCGGGGGCGTTCGCCGATCCGGCGCTGCGGCCGCTGATCGACAAATATCTCCGCGGTGCCGGGGATACGACGTCGTTGGAGCGGGCACGGATTTTCCGCCTGGGCTGGGATTTCGCCGGCAGCGCGTTGGCAAGCCGAAACGAGCAGTATGAGCGGTTCTATCTGACATCCGGTGCCCGCAACCGGCAGAATGTGCAGATGCGGGCGGATCGAACCGAGGCGGACCGGCTGGTTAATCGGTTCCTGACGGAGGACGTGTGAACCGCTTCTCCTTCCTGACCCAGGACACTGACCGGGCCCGTCTGCCGGTGGTGCTGCTGAGTGGATTTCTGGGCAGCGGCAAGACCACGTTGGTCAACGCCTTGCTGCGCGACCCCCGCATGGCCGGCACTGCCGTGGCCGTCAACGAATTCGGCGAAATCCCGCTGGATCATGACCTGATCGACCACGGCGCCGACAAGACTGTCGTGATGGCGAACGGCTGCCTGTGCTGCAACCTGGCGGGCGATATGGAAGACGCGGTCATGCGTCTGTTCAGCCGCCGGGAAGATGGTGGGGTGCCGCGGTTTCAACGGCTGATCATCGAGCCCTCCGGGCTGTCGGATCCGGCGCCGATCGCCCAGGCCATCCTACGAAACCCGGTGATGTCGCGGGCCATGCGCCTGGAAACGATCGTCACCACGGTTGATTCCTTGTTCGCTGAAATGCAGGCGGCGCGGCATCCGGAGTTCGTCAAGCAGGTCGCATTGGCGGATCGGTTGGTGGTGACGAAGACGGACCTCGCCGCGGTGGACGTGGTGGAACGGTTGCGGACGTCGTTGCGCGACCACAACCCGGCCGCGCCGGTCCTGGCGGCGTCGCATGGCGAGGTCGATGCGGCGTCACTGTTCCCGCCGGCGTTCTTCAATCCGTCGCTGGCCACGGCAGCGGCACATCGATCCGGCCTGTTCGCCGAGCGTGTCGATCCGGACCACCTCGGACGGCACGCGGTGGTGTCGCTGTTCGCCGATCGGCCGTTGGACTGGCGCGCCTTCGATGCCTGGTTGCGCCGGGTCCGTATCGGTTACGCCGAACACCTGCTGCGCGTGAAGGGGATGCTGGATATCGAGGGTTCGGAGGGTCCGATTGTGATCCAGGGCGTCCATCACGTCCTGAACGCGCCGGTCGAACTGGATGCGTGGCCCGCGGGTGAACGCCAATCGCGTCTTGTCCTGATCGCGGATCGTGCCACCATCGCATTTGCGTCGGAAAGCTGGGCGGCGTCGCTGCCCGGCATGACCGCCAATAATTAGGGAGCAACCGTCGTGCGTGCCATCGATGTCCACGTCCATCCGATGAACGAAGCTTATGTCCAGGCCAGCATGCCGTTCATGCCGGCGGCCCAGCGCATGTTCAAAGGCAAGTTCGCGGCGCGCCCTGACCAGCAAATCGCCGAGGACTTCCGTCGCGACGATGCGCTAGCTATCCCCATTGCATGGGATGCCGAGCACGGCGCGGCCGGCGGTGTCTATGCGAACGAAGCACTGGCGGCCTTAACGCGGGACTATCCCGATGTCTTCCTGCCCGGTTGGGCGATGGTCGATCCCTGGCGCGGCCGCAAGGGCCTGGAGGAAATCGAGCACGCCATCAAGACCCTCGGCCTGCTGGGCGTAAAATACCAGCCGCCGGTCCAGGGCTTCTCCCCCAACGACAAGCAGTTCTACCCGATCTGGGATTTGCTCCAATCGCTTGGCGCGCCGGTGTTGATCCATTGCGGCACCACCGCGATCGGTTCCGGTGAACCGGGCGGCCTGGGCTTCAAGCTGGGTCACGCCCGCCCGATTCCGAACATCGACGACGTCGCCGCCGATTTTCCGCACCTGAACATCGTCGCCGCCCATCCCGGCTGGCCGTGGACCGAGGAGTTGATTGCAGTGGCCATCCATAAGGCCAACGTCTCGATCGATATCTCCGGCTGGGGGCCAAAATATATCCCGGCGGCGCTGAAGCACGATATGCAGCGCCGTTTGCAGGACAAGGTGTTGTTCGGCTCCGACTATCCCGGCTGGAGCCCCGGTCAATGTTGCGACGAGTGGGAAATGGAGGGCTTCAGGGCGGGTGTGGTCGAAAAGCTGTTCTACCAGAACGCCATTCGCATCCTGAAGCTTGAGGCAGCGGTCGCCGCGGCAACGCGCGCGGCCGAAACGGGACAAGCCTGATGATCGGACGATAGGGGGCCTCCGCCGTGCGCACGCAGGTTGGCATCATTGGGTGCGGTCCCGCTGGATTGTTTCTGGCGCATCTACTGCATCGCGTCGGAATCGGTTGTGTCATCATCGAATCCCGCGGCCGCCAGGACGTGGAGCAAACCATCCGCGCCGGCGTGCTGGAACATTGGGTTGTCGAACTGATAAAGGAGTTGGGGCTGGGTGCGCGCATGATGCGGGAAGCGCATGTTCATGACGGCATCACCCTGCAATGGAACCGCGAGCGCCATCACGTCGATATCAACGGCCTGACGGGCGGCAAGCGAAACATCGTCTATGCGCAGCACGAGGTTCTGAAGGACCTGATCGCGGGGAGTCTGGCGCATGGTGGTGAAATCATCTTTGGTGTCGGCGGCACCACCATCCGCGACGTCGAGACCGATCATCCGGCGATCGATTTCCGGCGTGACGAAACCGGTGCATTGGAAACCATCTATTGCGACTATGTCGTTGGTGCCGATGGTTTCCATGGACCTGGGCGGCAGGCCATTCCTGTATCGATTCGTACAGAATTTCAGAAAATATACCCGTTCGGCTGGCTGGGCATCCTGACCAGCGCCCCACGTTCCTGGGAGGAGATCATATACGCCAACCAGGGCGATGGTTTTGCGTTGCTCAGCACCCGATCGCCCGAGATGCAGCGGTTGTATATCCAGTGCAATCCCAGCGATGATATCGCCAACTGGCCGGATGCCCGGATATGGGAGCAGTTGCAGGCGCGTCTCGGCACGGATGACGGCTGGTCGCTGACCGAAGGACCGATCGTGCAGAAAGGCATCATCCCGCTGCGATCGTTCGTTTGCGAGCCGATGCAGTATGGCCGGCTTTTCCTCGCCGGCGACGCCGCGCATATCGTGCCGCCGACCGGGGCGAAGGGGCTTAATCTCGCCGTCGCCGACGTGCTGGTGCTGTCGCGGGCACTGGAGGCGAAATACAAGCGTAACAGCCAGGATCTGCTGGATCGCTACAGTGCCACCTGCCTGCGGCGTGTGTGGAAGGCGGAACGGTTTTCCTGGTATATGACCACGATGCTGCACCGGAACGAGCACGAAACCGATTTCGAGCAGCGCATCCACTTCGCCGATCTCGACCTGGTCCGCACGTCTGAGGCGTCGGCTCGGTCGTTGGCGGAGAATTACGTAGGGCTGCCGTTCGATTGATCTGAGGCCGCATGCCCGATTGAGGTTGGTGTGTTATCGGGCCAGGTTCGGCGAAGACGTGTCAGAAATGATCGCGGGACGCTGCTGTTGATGATCGCGGTTCGCTTCGGCCCGAACGCGTAGATCGGCCCGCGACTTCACCCCGTCCACGAAAGCCAGCACCGACCCGACATGGGCATCCCACGTCGTGCCCTGCCAGCCGGGCAAGCGACCTATCTGAGCGTTCCGGCGCGGCGACCCGTCCGCCGCATAATCCATCACCACGGCTGCCCAGGCCGGCGCATCCAGCGGATCCAGGTACTCTGGAACCATCCCTCCGGCCTCTCGCAACGCCGGTAGATCGCTGCACAACACCGGCGTCCGGTGTGCCAAAGCCTCGGCAACCGGCAGACCGAATCCCTCGGCGAAGCTTGGCATCAACAGCGCCCGGGCACCGCGCAGTAGTGCGGTCAGCCGCGTGTCGGGCACCGTCCCAAGTTCGACCACGTGCCCCCGCAGCGCGCTGCAACGGTCGAGCAAATCCACCACATTCTCGTTCTCCCACCCACGTTGCCCGACGATCAGCAATCGCGGCGCGCGTTCCCCGTGGGCGGCAACCAGGCGTCGCCAAACATGCAGCAGCAGCAAATGGTTCTTACGCGGCTCGATCGTGCCGACGCTCAGGAAATACGGTCGGTCGCCGACCGTCGGGGCAATGCCCCGCGCCGGTGGTGAAACGCCCAATGGTGCGACATGCACCGCCCGATCCGCCGGCAGATACGGTGCCAGCGCGACCCCGGTCGCGGCCGAGTTCACGATCACGCCGTCCGCCAGCCGAACCACCGTATCCATTCGGCGCCGATGCCGATCCGCTTCCCCCCGCCGGCCGTATTCCGGAAATTCCAGCGGGATCAGGTCGTGGATCATCGGCACGAATACGACCCCGGAGCGTCTTAGTGCCCGGGCCAGCGCCGCCTGCCGATGCAAATGCCGATGTGACACCAGCAGATAGATCGCCGAGGGATCGACCGGTGCCCGCGAAGCCATGGCGGCCATCGCCAGCAGCCGTATGGCCGCGCCTCGCATGTCCCCCGGCCTGCCGCCGTCCCAGGCCCGCCTTACCCCCGCCAGGAACCGCCGCGTGGTGACCTCCGGAAACATCAGGAACCGGCTCGACCAGCGTCCCAGCATCACGAACCGCGTCCGCTCCGGCGCCGTGACGATCAGATGTTCCGCGTAGGCCAGTTCGACGCGGTCGATCCCGGTGAACGCGCCGACGCAGGCCCGTTCGACGAGACGAGCGATATCCAGCCAAATCGGCCGGCGAGCGGTCACGCCACCGAGACCGCGCCCGGGGCCGTCTCTGAGATCATCATGTTCACCACTGCATCGTCCACGATGTCATCGATGCGTGTCGCGGCATCGCGCGCCGCCTCGATCCGTGGAACCGCGCCGGCGACGGCCCGAGCCACGCCATCACGGGTGAAGAAGTCGCCGTCCAGCAGGCAGGCATGCGCCAGCACCCGTCGAAATGCCTCGAACAGCGCCGGGTCGGGCGGCGACGGCGCGCGCCAGAACGTTTCCAGTGACCCCTGGTGCGTCAATCCCGGCAGGTCGTAGACCGAACGCCCCAGGGCGATCACCGGCACGCCGGACGCCAACGCGAACGTGGCGCTGGTGCTGTTGACCGTGACCATGCCCAGCGCGCGATCCAGCAACAATTGCAGGTCGCAGTGCTCGATCAGCACGACCCGATCGGCAACGCCCGCATCGCGCGCGGCCGCCTGGGTCACGCCACGCCAGTCGATCACGCCATTGTCCAGCGGATGCTCCTTCACCGCCAGCACCGCGTCCGGCGCGGCGTGCCGGGCGAACGATGCGACCACCAGGAGGATCGCGTGCATCATGCCGCCAATGTCGGAATGGCACAGGATCTGTGAATCGTTATCCATCTGGATTGGCAGCACGAAAAAGCCGCCCCGAGCTGCGAAGGCATGCCGGATCGCCGCCTGGCTGCGCCGGCCCGCGAACGGCGCACGCAGCGCCCGTTTGATCCAGCCGGCTGCTTCGTGCGGCAACGACCAGCCACGATGCGTGGCATAGCGCGGAAACCATGGGCTGAGCGCCACGCAGGCCATGCCGTAGACGATGCAGTCCCGCGCCCGCGTGCGCAGCGACGGCGGCACGTGCGCCGCGGCCGGTTGTGCGGGCAGCAGGTCCGCCGCCACATGATAAGCCGCCACACCGCGCGGCAACCGCGAGTATCCGTTTACCCCACCCACTTCCAAGGTAACCCAGTCGGGGCGCAGGTAACCTTCCTCGAAGACATGCACGGTGATGCCGTGACGGTTCGCCTGTTCAATCGCGATTTTGTGTAGCGGACGGCAATCGCCGTGCAGGATCAGGTCGGTCGGCGCGAGGTCGAGTACCAGGCGTTGCAGGAAGGCAGGCCACTCACTCGTTCGGCCGGTGAAATCGATGGATGGCAGAGATGGCCAAACCAGGCGATCCCCGCCATTGAAGTTGACGCGCGACACGCCGTGGCCACGCGCGGCCAGCGCCTGTCCCAGGCTGTGCATGAACGATCCGGGGACGCCCTGCAAAAAGAGAAACCGCCGATGCGGATAGATCCGAACCACAGGGCTCAGCGACCGGATGCGCGTGGATGCCTCGGAAGTCCGTAAGAGGGCGGCTTCGAAAGAAGCAGCTTTCATAGGGGTTTTTCCCTGATCTTTTGTCAATTGCCGCCGGCGACAGGGGTCAACCCGCTTTCAGCCACGCGAAGATTAGGTCAATCTGGTTAACAAAACGTTTGTAACGGCCGGGTCTTTCGCATCGCCGGCAAAAATTTTCCGTACGTCGGAAGAGCCGCGTTAACCAATCGTAAACATATCGCGGCGTAGAACCTGTTTCAGCACATCGCCGGGTATGTGTCGCCGTGGTGCGAAATGTCGGTGCCAGTCAAAGATAGGAGGCCTCGCTTGTTCGATGGAGCCACTCCGCCGCGATCCGGTCCGCTTCGCCTCGCGATCATCAGCACGTATGATGAGATGTGCGGTATCGCCGGCTACACCCGGGCGCTGGAACAGCAGCTTCGTCCGCATGCCGAGGTCACGGTCTTCGACCTGGATCAGTACTTGTTGCGCGCACCGCACAAACGGGTCCAGCGTCTCGCCGACGACCACATCAAGGAAATCGCCGCCAGGCTGCACGAATTCGATAGCGTCAACATTCAACTTGAATATGGCACGTTGGGCCGCACCACGAAGCAGATCATGCGGCGCTTCCGCAAACTGGTGACCGCCGCCCCCGCGGTATCAGTTACATTTCATACTATCCTGGGCCAGGAACCGCTGGACTGGTCCGCGATCGGATACAGTCTGATCACCGGCCGGATCGTTCGCGCGTTTCGTATCGTCAGTGCCTTCCACCGCAACCGCGATCTTGGCACGCGTACCTACCGGTTCCTGCGAGCCCGCCAGCGGCGGCAGCCTGTCAGTGTTATCGTCCATACAAAACGCGATGCCCGCCTGCTGCGGGACGTGTTCCGGGTCCGAAATGTCGAGCACCACCCATTGAGCTTTATCGCCGCGGCGGACGCCGAGCGGATACGGCAGACAGCGACGCGAGATCAGTTTCCGCTTTTGCGCACCTTTCCGCCGGATGCAAAACTGATCGGCTCATTTGGTTTCCTGTCGCCCTACAAGGGCTTCGAAATCGCGTTGCGTGCACTCCATTATTTGCCGGACGATCATCATCTTCTGATCTTCGGCGGCGTACATCCACAGGCGATCAGGCGCGAACAGGCGATCGATCCCTATATCCAGACCTTGTTCGACGAAGCGCATATCGGACACACCATCCTGGATACGGTGAACGAAAAAGGCGCGCCGCTTTCATTCAATCTCGATGCGGCATCGAAGGATTTTCTTACCCGACATCCCGAGGATCTGCATAGCCGTGTTCATTTCCTGGGTGTGCATAACGACGAAACGTTCATGCGCGCGATGGCGCTGTGCGACATGGTCGTACTGCCATACCTCGAAGTCGGTCAGTCGAGTTCCGGGCCGATCGCGATGGCGCTTGAGATGGGCTGCCGGGTGCTGGCATCCCGCACCTTGGCGTTTCTACAGTTCGCCCGGTATCACCCAAACCAGATCGAGTTCTTCGATATCGGCAACTATGCCGAACTGGCAGACCTGATCCTTGCCGGCACGGCCGCACCGGGGGGCGAACGGCGGCTCGACTTTCATACCGGAACCAATGCAGCCCTGTATTTGGAAGCCAACCAGCCCGGTTCTCATCAATCGAACCGGCGGCAGGACAAAATGTCACAGCCGAACACCGTCATTGCGGAGAGCGTATCATGAGCCTGTCGCGTAATCTGCTGGGTACCGCCGCGATTGGGTTGGCCCTGGCCGCCTGTTCCACCGTCCCTGGCAGCGGGCCGCGAACGAGCGATATCGAGCGAGCCTCGCCGAACTACACGCTGGTCGACCTGAACGCTGATTCGGATCGTATCATCAGCGATTTCGTGGCCAGACAGCGTGTGGAACCGTCAATCGTCCTGCCGCCCGGCCGTGCCAATGGCTTGATCGGTGCGGGAGACCTGCTGCACATCGCCATCTGGGAGCCTAATCCGAACGGAACCTCGCTGACCACGGACAAATCCGGCATCGAGACGACCACGCGGGTCGCGGTCGATGGCACGATCGGCGTTCCTTATGTCGGCCGGCTGCGTGCCGCCGGCCACACGCCAGCGCAAATCGAGCAGGATGTCGGCGCGCGTCTGGCGTCCGAGGTGCCTGATGCACAGGTTTCCACGCTGGTAACCGACGATTTGACCAACGACGTCATCGTGCAGGGTGACGTCGCCAAGCCCGGCCGCTATCCAGTGGTGCCGAACTCCAGTGGCCTGCTGGATATTTTGGCGATGGCCGGCGGCCCGCACACCCCGGATCACCAGGCGTTGGTACGCATTACCCGCGGTGGCAGTTCGGTGACGCGGACCTTGTCGGAACTGGAAAACAGCCGGGCGCTGGAGAAGGACCTGGCGCCCGGCGATCGTATCCTGGTCGAACCGCGCCAGAGTTATTTTTACGCTTTCGGCGAGGTCAACCATCCGGGCGAGCAGATCTATGACGCGGACAAAATGACCTTGGCGCATACGCTGGCGCGTATCGAGGGGTTGTCGGACAACCACGCCGATCCGGCCGCGGTATTCATCTATCGCCATCAGGCCGCCGAACTGACCAGCCAGCTCGCACCCGGCCACGACAGCACGCAGGTGATCTACCGCCTGAATCTGCGCGACCCGGCCGGGTTTTTCGTTTCTCAACGATTCCCGGTGCTGCCGGATGATCTGATCTATGTCAGCGAGTCACCGATTTCCGAGGCTGCGAAAGTGTTTCAGATCATCACCGGGGTCAGCGCCGTCGGCGGGATCCCACGTAACCTGGGGGCAAACTATTGAGCGAGGTCCCGAAGGAGCCAGATTACCAAAGCCTGGCGCGGCAGGCCGTCGCGGCGGCGGAAAGCCAGCCGCACGATGTTGCTGTCCTGCTGCATGCCGCCATGATGTTGTTGCACGCCGGCGATACCGTGCAGTCCAAACGTTTCGCGCGCGCCGCGTTGTCGGTCGATCCCGCCAGCTTCTCCGCGCTGCGGACGCTCAGCGGCATACTGGATGTGGCAGGCGAACGTACGGAGGCAATCAGCATCGGCAAGGAGGCCATCGGCATCGCCCCTGCCAATACCGAGATACGGCTGCATGTCGGTGCCATGCTTGCGGCCGAACGGCGGTGGAAAGAGGCGGCGGAGCACTTGTCGATCCACGTGGTCTCGCCGACGGCAACCCCGATGGGGTGGCGTCTGCTGTCGTCGGTGCTGCATCACGCGGGCAATACCGGACGTGCTGCCGACGCAGCCCGCCAGGCTGTGACGGCGGACCCCAACAACACGGAATACCGCTTGAACCTGGCTTCCCTGCTGAGTGCCCGCGCCCTGTATGACCAGGCGTTGAAGGAGCTTTACAACGCCTTGGTGCAGGCACCGGCCAATGCCGCGGTCTGGCGGGTGCTGAGCGGTGTTCATGCCGCACTGGGCCAACTCTCCGAGGCGCTGCAGGCAGCCGAACGGGCGGTCGAACTGGCGGCCGACGACCCGGAATGCCGAGCGCATCTGAAGTATGTGGCCGGTTTGTGTGCGCTGCCGCCGGACTTTGGGGAGGCGGCAACGTGGCTGGTTGCCAAAAACAAAACCGCCAGGATCCGCCCGGAACGGCGACCGCCGACCCTTGCCGAGGATATCGTTACGCGCTGGCGCGTGATCTACGCGATCATGCTCCGCGACATCCGTACCCGGTTTGGGCAGACCAGGCTCGGCTATTTCTGGGCGATCATGGAGCCGATCACCCACCTGATGACGTTGGGTACAGTCTTTTATGCGGTGAACCATTCGCCGCCACCAGTCGGCGACAACATGTTCCTGTTCTACATCACCGGCCTTGTCCCGTTCCTGATGTTCTCCCACGTTTCCCACGACGTCATGAGCGCGTCCGAGGCGAACAACGTGATGTTGCAATTGCCGATCGTGAAGCGCACCGACATCATAATGGCACATGCGCTGCGCCAATTCGCAACCGAAATCTGTGTCGGCATCATCATCTTTTCTATTGCCGCCCTGCTTGGCGAGCGTGGCGCGCCGGCCGACCCGATGACAGCGATGATGGCCATCACCGTGCTTTGGCTGCTCGCCGTGGGTGTCGGCGCGTTCAACCTGGTCATCCTGGAAGCATTTCCGTCGTACGAAACCTTATACGCCTCGCTCATTCGTCTGCTTTACGTGGCTTCGGGCATCTATTTCTCGCCGATTTCGATGCCGGACTGGGCACGGGACATATTGGTATGGAACCCGATACTCCAGGGCATCGAGTTTTTCCGCAGTGGATTCTTCCCGCAGTACGATCCGCACTGGGTGGACCTGAATTACCTGCTCATATGGGTGGTGGCGTCGATCGGCATCGGGTTCGCCCTGGAACGGGCGCTGCGGTCACGGATGGTGGTATATACATGATCGTTCTCGACCACGTGCATAAAGCCTATCGCACCATCGAAGGCCACCAGGTCGTACTCCGCGACGTCAACATGGCGATTCCTGAAGGTCATGGCCTGGGGGTGCTCGGCGCCAATGGTGCCGGCAAGTCTACGCTGATTCGCCTGCTGGCGGGGACCGAACGGCCGGATTCGGGCCGGATCAGGCGGGGAAACAAAGCGGGCAGTTTCCCGCTGGGCTTCGGCGGCACGATGCACCCGCGGCTCCGCGGGGTAGAAAAC